>NZ_JADIKM010000001.1:0-1509441 GCF_044904665.1 Dyella ginsengisoli | reverse complement strand
TCCGTGGTCAGGCTGGTCAACGCGGTGGTGCCACCCACGGCGCCGCCAAAGCCGGTGGTGCCGGCGGTGTTCACGCTCAGCGCATGGGCGCCGTCCACCGTCGAACCGAAGCCGATCGCGCCGGCACCGCTGCTTGCCAGGGTCAAGTCCGCACCCAGTGTCACGGCGTCGTGGTAGGTCTGCGCGCCGCCCGTGGTGATGTCGGTGGCCAGGCCGATGCCGCCCGATGAGGCGACGTCGAGGTCACCGCCCACAGCCACCGTCCCCAGCGTCAGCACGCCGCTGCCGTTGACGATGCTCGCGTTGCCGGCACCGGTCGTGCCCAGGCTCACGGCACCACTGAAGACGTTGAGCTGGCCCAGCGTGATCGAACCGCTGCCGGCCTGTACGTCGGTGGTGCCGCCCACCGTGAGGATGCCGGCGGTCTGGGCGATGCCGCCCGAGCTACTGGTGAGGTTGAGCGTGCCGGTAGCCGTCACGTCGTTGCCGAGCGTGAGGCCGGTGGTGCCGGTGAGCGCGATGTTGGTGCCAGCCAGAGTGGCGCCGATGGCGAGCGCGCCGCCGGAGGACAGGCTGAGATCGGCCGTACCGGTATTGATGGTGGTAATGCCGGCGCCCAGGGTCAGTGGTCCGCCTGCACTCACCGTGACGGCATTGTTGGCCGCCGAGGTCAGTCCGGCGAGGTCCAGCCCCGTGGTGTCGTTGAGCGTGATCGCCGTGCCCGAGGCGGTGACGGCACCGCTGAAATCATTGCTGCCGCCGAGCACCAGCGCCGCGGCACCGGCATCCAGCGCCACGGCGCCCGCGCCCGCCGCCTGCACGATCGCGCCGGACTGGGTGATACCGGTGGCCGACACACTCAGCGTGCCGCTGCCCACCGTCGAGGCGCCCAGGTCCAGCGCATGCGTGCCGTTGTCCAGCACCACGTTGTTGGCGCCGCTGTTGGCGAGGCTCACCGTGCCGGTGAAGTTGTTGCCGGCGTTGCCCAGCGCTATAGCGCCGGCGCCAGCGTTGAACGAGGCCGCGCCGGCCGAGGCTGCCTGCACGATCGCCCCGGACTGGCTGATACCGGTGGCCGACACGCTCAGCGTGCCGCTGCCCACCGTCGAGGCACCCAGGTCCAGTGCGTGCGTGCCGTTGTCCAGCACTACGTTGTTGGCGCCGCTGTTGGCGAGACTCACCGTGCCAGTGAAGTTGTTGCCGGTGTTGCCTAGAGAGATCGCACCGGCGCCGGCGTTGAACGAGGCCGCGCCGGCCGAGGCTGCCTGCACGATCGCCCCGGACTGGGTGATGCCGGTGGCCGACACGCTCAGCGTGCCGCTGCCCACCGTCGAAGCGCCCAGATCCAGCGCGTGCGTGCCGTTGTCCAGCACCACGTTGTTGGCGCCGCTGTTGGCGAGGCTCACCGTGCCGGTGAAGTTGTTGCCGGTGTTGCCTAGAGAGATGTCACCGGCGCCAGCGTTGAACGAGGCCGCGCCGGCCGAGGCCGCCTGCACGATCGCCCCGGACTGGCTGATACCGGTGGCCGACACGCTCAGCGTGCCACTGCCCACCGTCGAGGCGCCCAGATCCAGCGCATGCGTGCCGTTGCTCAACGTCACGTTGTTGGCGCCGCTGTTGGCGAGGCTCACCGTGCCGGAAAAATTGTTGCCGGCGTTGCCCAGCGATATGGCGCCGGCACCGGCGTCGAGTGTGGCCGCGCCTGCGGCGATCGTGTTCGAACCCGCGAGCTGGCTGATACCGGTGGCCTGCACCGTCAGCGCACCGCCAGCAGTATTGATCGAACCGGTCTTGCTTCCGTTGCCCAGCGTGAAGGCGCCGCCGCCCGTTCCCGTGCGGATGTCGACGAGCCCGCCATTGGTGGCGATCGCGGCATTGCCGGTATCGCCCACGGCCACCACGCAGCTCACGCCGACGGCGCATGCGGCGTTGCTGACGTAGCTCGTTCCGGCTGCGGCGCCACCATAGTTCGACCACAGGTACAGATTGAGCGTATGGGACGCATTGGCGGTGATGTTGCTGTTGACGTAGATGCCGCCTGCTGCTTCCAGATAGAGCGAGTTGTCGCCCGCGGTCGGCTGGATCGACGCATTGACGGTGATGTCGCCGTTGCTGGTGCCGGAGCTGCCGGTGAAGACCGTGACATTGGTGCCGGTGAGCGCATTGTTGAGCGCGCTTACCTGGATGTTCGAGTCCGCCGTCGCCGTGAACGGCGAGGTGAGCGTGCCGGCGCCGCTCTGGATGGTCACGTTGTACGGATCGATCAACCAGTTGCCGGCTGTGCCCGCGGAGGCCGATGCATCGACGCGCCCTTGCACATTCAGGCCATAGTGGGACGAGGTCTCCACCCGGCCACCGTCGCCGCCCGACGCACCGCCGCGTGCGCTGATGCTGCCGTAGAAGTTGTTGCCCTGGTTGCCCCACAGCACCACCGAGCCGCCGTGGCCCGACTGCGTGGCGTCCGCGTCGAGCACCGCGTCCGGGCCGAGGTAGGTGACGTTGGCGGTGGTCAGCCCTTCGCCGCCCTGCCAACCGCCGCCGACGCGGATGCTGCCGCCGCCCTGCGTGCCGGAAGCGTCGATCTTGCCGGTGACGCCGACGTTGGCATCGGACAGCACCTGCGCACTGCCGCCATGCACGCCGGAGACATCGATGCTGCCGCTGCTGATCGTGTTGCCGCCGGATGCCACCAGCCGCACCGTGCCGCCGTCGGTGCTGATGCCGCCGGCGGTGATCACGCCGGCATTGTTCACCACGTCGGTGAACAGGTCCTTCGCTGCCGACGCCTGCAGCACCACGGTGCCGCCGTCGGCCTGCAGCGTGCCGCTGTTGCTCACGGCGGCGTTGGCGTCCAGGCGCTGCTTGAGCTCGCCGGTGACCTGGATGTTGATCAGGCCGTTGCCGTCGAAGTCGAGCACGGCCTTGTCGGCGCCATCGAGGTTGATGTTGCCGTAGTTGGCCAGGATCAGGCCGTCGTTGGCCACGCTGCCGCCGAGCAGGCTCACCGAGCCGCCGCTGGCCGCCGCGATGGTGCCGTGGTTGACCACGCCGGCCATGCCGCCGTGCGCGTCGAGGTTGAAGTGGCTGGCGAGGAAGTCGGTAGGCGTGAGGTCCAGCGTGCTGGCCACCAGGCCGCCCACGTTCACCTGCGCGGTGGAGCCGAAGATGATGCCGTGGGTGTTGATCAGGAACACCTGGCCGTTGGAGTTGATGCGGCCGAAGATCTGGCTGGGGTTCTGGTCGAGGATGCGGTTCAGCGCCACCGCGGTGAACGAGGGCTGCTTGAACAGCACCGTGGCGTCCTTGCCGACGTTGAAGGTGAGCCAGTCCAGCGCGAGCTTGTTGGAGATCTGGTTGATGACGGTGGTGCTGCCGTCCTGGCTGATCGAGCCGATGCCGCCGACCACCGTGCCGCCGGTCGGCGAGGTCAGCGCGCCGACCGACACCGTGCCGGTATTGATCCCGCCGGGAACCACGCTGGACGCATGCGCCGCCGGCGCCAGCGCGGAGCCGGCGGCCAGCGCCATGGCCAGGTAGAGCGGCAGCGCCTTGCGCCTAGGCAGCGATGCGCCTGGGCGGGTCGTCATGCGGGAGGTGCCCGGCGTTGCGTCGGAGTGCTTGTGCATGGTCGTCGCCTGCTAGAGCGTGTTCGTGGTCTCCAAGTCCCCCGCGCAGGAAACTGTTTGCGCGCGGGCCAAGGAAGAAGGAGGGAGTGGACGTCCGTCCACGACTGATGGATGACGCCGGCATGCTGGCAAACAGGCCCGGCCCTGCGGGTTGTCATCGAGCGGCCGCCATGCGGCAGCACGCGGTTCGAACCGATCACCCGCCGGCCCGGCGCCCCGCACCACGCACTGGCGACCACTCGATGAGAACGCGGGAGGCGTAGAGACCATGACCAGGCTCTAGAACGTGAAGCCGAAGCGCGAATAGATGTGGTAGCCCTTCTTGTCCGAGGCATCCGGTCCGCCGATCGGCACCGAGCCGTCCAGATGGAACTCGAAGCGGTGGAAGCGCGGCAGGCGGAAGATCAGTCCCGCGCCCACGCCCTTGAAGGTGATGGCGCTGGAATCGGCGCGATCAGCGCCGGCCGGCAAGCCGCGGGCGTAGTCGACGAAGGCTTCCAGCTCCAGCAACTCACGCCACGGACGCGCATAGAACGGCGAGACCTTGTCGCCGAAGCCCGGCGCGTCCACGTGGTATTCCAGCGAGGCGTAGTAGCCGCGATCGGTCAGGCCGTCGGCGATCGAGTAGGCGCGCACGCTGTCCGGTCCACCGATCACGAACTGCTCCAGCGGCGCCAGCGCGTCGTTCGTCCACTGCCCGCCCAGCTTGAAATACGCGCGCTGCGACTTGGTGAGGAACTGCAGGCGCGTGTACGACAGCCGCGTGCTGAGGAAGCTGCTCGCGTGGTTCGGGCTGACCAGGTCCGGGCCGACCGAGCGGTCGGCGATCGACTTGCGCACGCTCACCTGCAGCAGGTCGATGCCGTGCAGTTTCTGGTCGGTGCGGTTCATCGCCCAGGCCAGCTCGGCCACGTCGAAGCGCTCGTCCGAGAGCGGAATGCCGATGCTGGTGAGCTTGGAGCGTTCGCGGATGTAGTGCAGCGAGGCCTGCATCTGCAGCGTATCGGTGTTGACGAATTTCCAGTCCGCGCCGGCGTACTGCGACGAACTCGGTCCCTTCACGTCCAGCGCGGCGAAGGTGCCGTTGGACAGCTGCAGTTCGCTGCGTGTGGCACCGATCACGCCGCTCAGGCCCGGCACCGCCACGGTCGGCACGCGGTAGGCCAGCGCGCCGTAGACGTTGTTGCGCGGATCCATCGCGTAGTCGACGTTGGCGGTGAAGCTGTCGCCGATGCCCAGCGGACTGTTCCAGGTGACGCCCAACTGCGCCCGGTAGCGGCCGGTGAGCTCGGTGCCGTAATTGTTGGCGCCGGTGGTGATGGTGTACGGGCGCTTGGCCTCGTTGGCCACCATCAACAGGTCGGTCTGGCCGGTCTTCTCGCCAGGCTGGAAGGTGGAGCTCACCGACACGCCCGGCAACTCGCGCGCATACAGCAGCGCCGTGTCCACGTCGCCCTTGCGCAGCACCTTGCCCTTGAGCGGCAGCACCGGCGCGGCGATCGCGCTGGCACGGTAGCGCTTGTTGCCCTTGACGATCACCCGGCCGAGCGTGCCCTCGAGCACGCGGATCTCCACCACATGGTCGTTGCCCACGGTCTGCGCGGGCAGGAACGCGGTGCCGAAGATGAAGCCCGCCTTGCGGTAGGTGTCGGTCATCGCATCGGCCACCTGCTGCAGCTGGGCGAAGTCCAGCTGCGCGGGCGTGGCGCCGCCGCCCAGCTTCTTCAGCTGCGCATCGGCCAGCGCCTGCATGCTGGCCGGCGTGATGCCGGCATCGGGATGATCGCCCACGCCCTGGATGCGAAAGCCCCGCACCGCCAGCGTCTGGGCGGAGGCTGCGCCGCGGTCGCGCACCGGCGGCACCACGTTGTCCGGCAGCGGCGGTTTCGCTGCCGGCGCGGGCGGTTCCGCGGCGGCAGGCGCCTGCGCCACGGCGGGCGCGGGCGCGTCGTGCACGGTGAAGGCCAGCACCTGCTCGGGCAGGTAGGCATGCGCATCGGGATAGCCGGCGGCCTTCAGCGCCGTGGTGATGGCATCGGCGGCCGCCTGCAGCTGCGCCTGGGTCAACGCAGCAGGGTGACCCGCGGCGGCCATAGCCTGCGCGTAGCCCGCCTGCACAATGCCCTGCACCGTCGCGGCATCGCTGCCGGCGGGTACGCCGCTTACCAGGATCTGTTGCGACGGTGCGGCCGCAGCCGCCGTCGCGCCGTCGCCGGGCGCTGCTGCCGCCGGAACGTCCTGCGCCCACGCCTGGCTGTTGGTCAATGCCAACGCCAGGGCTGCTGCCAGAGAAGCCATCCGCACGACGCGTATCCCCTTCGATGTTCGGCCGACCACCCCGGGATCGGCTGTGCCGATGCCGGATGTCGCCCCCTTGCCCCACCGGTCTGACTGCGCCGCCGATTGCCGACGCGCTCAAGATCCCAGCACTCCCCCTGTAATGCGTAACTACGTCACAAAACTGGTCACGCCCGGTTGCGATCGGTGCTTCAGCCGTGGCCCGCCAGCAGCAGCGCGTAGAGCAGCAGCGCACACAGGCCGAGCCCCGCAAAAGCCATCAGCCCCAGCCGCCAGACCAGCCGCCGACGATCCGGAAACAGCGCGCTGGCCATGTCCGCCGTCGGCGCCGCCATGCGCTTCGCATCGCCGCCGCGGGGCGGTGCAGCGGCGGCGGCCGGCGTCAGCGCGTTGCGCGCAGTGATGCCGTCGCTGTCGCACAGGCTGCCGAGCAGGGCGCGGCGCCGCGCGCGATAGTCCTCGCGGGTGATGCGTCCGTTGCGGTGCGCTTCGTCCAGCGTCCGCAGGCTCTGGTTGGCACGGCGCTCGCGCTCGTTCATTTGAGTTCCCTCAGCAGGCGCAGGCCGACGTCGTTCTGGGCGTTGCCGCCGTCGGCCCGGTGCGCGTCGACCGTGCAGTCGGACCAGTAGCTGGTGAAGCTGGCGCCACGCACGGAGACCGCGCCGCCGCTGACCACCCACTCCCACACGTTGCCGGTGAGATTCACCAGGCCCCACGGATTGGGGCTGCGTCCCAGCGAGGAGATCGGCGCGCCCGAGCCGTCGTCCGCAGCGGCGGTCGGCGGCACGCAGTTGCTGTCCGCGGCCTGCTTCCAGCCGCCGCCGGCGCGCGCGGCCGCCAGCCATTCGGCATCGGTCGGCAGCCGGTAGGTGAAGCCGCTGGACTGGCTGAGCCACGCGGCATACGCCTTCGCCTGCGCGAGGGAAATGTTGGTGACCGGCAGGCTGCCGGAGAGACGGTCTTCCACCGCCTTGGGCGTGCATTGGTGCGTGGTGGTGCAGTAGCGGTTGAAGTCGCTCACGCTGACCTCGGCGCGCGACAGCGCGTAGGGACGCCCGCCGCCCAGTCCCGGCACCACCACCAGCGCGGGCCCGCGCTTGCCGGCTATCTGATCGGCGCAGATGCGCCCCTTGCCCACCAGCGCCGGGTCGCCGCAGGGATCGGCACCACCGACCGCCGTTGCCGTGGCACCGGCAACGGGGCCCGGCTGCCCGGCCGCAACCGGCGCCTTCGCCGCTCCCGCCGCCGGGCGCGTGCCAGCCGGCGTGCCGGAGGTGTTCGGCGCCTGCGCCTCCGTGGCAGCCGAAGGGGCCGGCGCGGCGGGCGTGGTGCCGGGGGCAGCGGAGACCGGAGTCGCGGTCGCCGCTTCGCCGGGCTTGAGGCTGTCGAGCAGGTCGGCCAGCTTGCCCTGCGGCAGCTGCCCGCGCAGTTTCATCGCCGACTCGAGCTGGGCGAGTGCGTTCGGATCGTCCTTGCGCGCCGTCGTCAGCTGCTGGCGCATGCGCGCCAGGTCGGCAGCCGAAGCGCCCTGCGTGCGCGCTTTCATGATGTCGGCGAGCACGTCGTAGCGCGCCTTCGCCTGGCGCAGGTCGTCGCGGTTGCCCAACGCCTTGATCGCCCGCGCCAGCGCGTCCGACGCGGACGCGTAGCGCCCGCGCTGCACCGCGGCGGCGGCCTGGCCGAGATAGGCGTCAGCCAGCAGCTTCGGACCGTCCTGCTTGAGGAAATCGCTGTCCGGCTGCAGCGTGCGGATGCGCGCCAGCGCCTCCTGCGCCTTGGCCACGTCGTTGGCCGCGGCGGCGCGCTTCATCGACTCGATGCGCGCGGTGACTTCCGCTGCCGCGCTTTCCTGATCCAGCCGTGCCTGCACAGCCTTCTGCAGGCCGTCCAGGCGATCGCGCTGGGCCAGCAGCGGCGCGGAGGCCGGCGCGTATTTCAACCCCAGCGCCACCGCCTCCTGCGCCTGCGGCAGTTGCAGTGGATCGCTCTGCGTGGCGACCTGCGCCGCGATGGCCGTCGCCAGCGCGGACACCTGCTGCTGCGTCTGGGCGCCGTGGTCGCCGGCGAGCGTGGTCATGGCGCGGGTCACGCCGGCCTGCCACTCGGCATCCAGCGTGGGCCGGGCCACCAACGCGGCCAGCGCCTGATGCGCCTGCGGCACGCTCTGGCCTGCCGCCGACGCCACCGCCGAGGTGCTGGCCGCCGCACTCTGGCTGGCCGCGGCCAATTGCGCCGCGCGCTGCTTGAGGCGGATGGAGTCGGGGAACACCGCCAGCGCCTGCTTCAGCTGGTCTCCCGCCTGCGCGGTGTCGTGGGCCGCCAGCGCATTGCCGATCGCGACGTCGTACTTGAGCTCGAGCTCGGCATTCTTCAGCAGGCTGCTGGTCGGATCGATCGCGCGGATGGTGGCGAGGATCGCCACCGCGTTGTCCGGCTGGTCGGTGAAGATCGCTCCCGCATCGATGCGCTGCGCCAGCCGCGTGTCGAGCTGGTTGAGCAGATCGTTGCGCTCCTGCTCGATCGCGCCGCGCTTGAGGTCGAGCTTGGGCGAATACAGCTTGAGCTGGTCGCGCAGCTGGAACACATGCTGCGCCCTGGCGTAATCGTAGCGCTGCCGCGACGGGTTCCAGTAACTGTCGATGCGGTCGAGCAGGAACGACTGGATCAGCTCGCCCTGGTCGATCACCAGCCGCGTGCGCTCGTCGTCGCCGAGCGTGCCCAGCGCGCTGACGGCCTGGTCTTCGTTGGCGTAGTGCTGCGGATCGGACAGCTGGAAGCGCGCGATCACCTCGTTCACGTCGCGCTGGTGCAGGTAGTGACGCAAGCCCCAGCCGCCGGCCACCACGATCACCAGGCCGATCGAACCGAACACCACGTACGGCCCCACGCGCTCGCGCAGGCTCACCTCGCGCAGGCCCTCGACCAGGTCGGCGGCGCTCTTCAACCGCTTGTCGCCGTTGAAGGCGACGGCGTCGCACAGCGTCTGGTACTGCCGCTTGGTCAGGCCGGGCACCGGCGGCGGCTTGCGCCCCTCCTTCATCGCCACTTCGGCGCTGACCTTGTCGAACGGGTGCTTGCCGGTGAGCAGCTCGAACGCCACGCAACCCAGCGCGTAGATGTCGTCGCTGGGCGTGGGTTCCTTGCCCTGGATCATCTCCAGGCTGGCGTAGGCCGGGGTGAGCGCGCCGAGCGTGCCGGCGTCGAACACGGTCTGCTCGCCGACCTGGTCGCCCATGTGCTTGCCGGCGCGCGCGATGCCGAAGTCGAACACCTTCGGCACGCCGTCGCGGGTGACCATGACGTTGCCGGGCTTGAAGTCCGAATGCACCACGCCGGAGGCATGCGCGCGCTTGAGCGCCCAGGCCATGCCCTCGATCAGCGGCCGCGCCTTGGCCAGCGGCATGCCGTTGTAGGCCTTCTCGCGGATCAGCTGCTTGAGGTCGGAGCCGTCGACGTACTCCATCGTCATGAAGACGATGGTGCGATCCTTGTCGAAGTCGTACACGCGCACGATGTTGTCGTGCGCCAGCGACTGCGAGCGGCGCGATTCGCGCTGCAGGGCGATCAGCGAATCGGGATGGCGGCGGAATTCGTCGTTGAGCACCTTCACCGCGACGTACGGATCGCGGTCGCGCGCTTCCACCTTGCGCTCGTCGCGGGCCAGGAACACCACGCCCATGCCGCCGCGGCCGATCTCCTTCTCCAGATGGAAGCGGCCCTTCAGCACGCTGCCGACGCTGGCGTAGTCGCCGCCCTCGGCGTCGGCCATCTGCTGCCAGCTGTCCGTGTTGAAGCTGCTGCTGGTCCCCGTGCCGGTGGCGCCCTGCGTGCCGGTCACGCTGGTGGCCTGCGCATCGCCGCGGCGCGGCGGCGCGGCGGGCTTGACCATGGTCGCTTCATCGTCGGGGCCGGCGCGGGACACCGAGGCCGGCTGCACCACGGTGGCATCGTCGTCACCCGCGGCGATCGGCGGCGGGCCGCCGGCCTGCACCACGGTGGCGTCGTCCGGCGCCGCGCGGGAACCCGCGGCGGACGGCTGGATCACGGTGGCGTCGCCGTCGGCCACCGCCGGGCGGGAGGTGCTGCCCTGCAGCGAGCGCAGCCGCGCGAGCAGCGCCTCGACCGCTTCGCTCGACAGGCTGCCTTCGTCGCCCAGCCGCTGCACCAGCGCCGCTTCCTCGCGATGGATCGATTCGGGCTGCGCACCGCGCGAGGCAAGCACGTCGAGCAGGGTCGAGAGCTGCAGCTTGTCGGCCTGGTAGGCGGCAATGAGTTCGTTGAGAAAATTCATGAATGAGGGGTCTTGATCAATCCTGGAGCCGCACGACGACGGCGGAAACGTTGTCGCGTGCTGCCCGGCCCAGCGCGATGCCGAGCAGGTTGTTCAGCACCGTCTGCGGCGGGTCGTGCGGGCGGCACTGCGCCTCCATCTCGACATCGGACATTTCCTTGTTGATGCCGTCGGAACACAGCACGAACTGCATGCCGGCGCGGCAGCCGGCGATCTGCCAGTCGACGAAGAGCTGGTCTTCGGCGCCGATCGCGCGGGTGAGCACGCCGGCGCCCGCCTGCGGCTGCGCCGGCAGGCCGCCGAACTGGGTCACGTCGTCCTTCATGCCGTGCACGTGGTCGGCGCTGACCTGTTCGAGGCGGCCGTTTTCCACGCAGTAGGCGCGGCTGTCGCCGACCCAGCCGCAGAGCATGAAGTCCTTGTGGTGCACCAGCAGCACCACGGTGGAGCCGATGATGTCCACCCCGCGGGTGTTGGCCGTGGTGACCAGGTCGGTGTTGACCTGCACCAGCGCGTCCTCGATCGCCTCGATGAAATCGAACACGCTGCCGCTGCGGGTGAGCGCACCGAGGCGGTCGACGATCAGCGCGCTGGCATAGTCGCCGGCCGAATGGCCGCCCATGCCGTCGGCTACCACCCACAGTCCGAGGTCGTCGCGCACGAGGATCGCGTCCTCGTTGTGCCGGCGCACCTTGCCGGTGACGCTGAGGCCAGCCGAAACGTAGGAGTTCGTCATGACGCGATCTCGATGACGGCCAGCGGCCACGGCGAGGGATCGGTGCCCAGCGCGCAGGCGTGGGCGATGCGCGCGCGGGCGCTGTCGCAGTCGGGTAACGCCAGCGCCTGCGCCAGCAGCGCCGGGTCCAGCGCCATCAGCCGGCGCGTGGACAGCAGCAGGAAGCGATCGCCCGGCTCCACCGCGCACACGATGTCGTCGCACTGCGGCTCGCCGGCACCGCCCAGGCCCACGGCCACCGCCCCACGACGGTTGGTCAGCAGCGTGTCGACGCCGGCCGACGCCGACGCGCTCTCGCCGGCGAACACCGGGCGCATCTGGCCGCGTCGCCACTGCCACGCCTCGCCGGTGCCGATACGCAGCAACGCCGCCCAGCGGCCGGTGGTGTGCAGCGCGATCACCGCCGCGTCTTCCATCACCGGATCGATCAGATCCTCGCTGGTCGCCTGCAGCGCCCCGTGGCGGGCCAGCAGCCGCTCGCGCAGCTTCTGCATGCCACCGGAGAAGTCGCCCGGTTGCATCGCGGCCGCCACCGCCTGCGCCGTGGCGGCGCCGCGGCAGCGCGGATCGTGCGCACCGTCATCGGCGGCCAGTACGGTCAGCGCGCCTTCGGGACTGCGATACACCGTGTGCATCGCTGGTGTCGCCGCCGCCGCAGCAGCAGGCGGACTCACCGAGACCGGCGCTGCGCGCGCGGCGGGGGCTGATGCGGGCTCTGATACCGCGGCCGGCGCCGGAGTGGCCGCTGCGGGCGCGGCGCGACCGAAGCCCGGCACCGTGATGTCGTCGGGAACCGGTGGTGCCGGGGTACCGATGCCCTCAAGCAAGGCGGAGAGATCGTCGGGAAGCGGCGTCGGCGCGACCGCTGGCGCGGCGGGCACCCGCACCGGCTCCGGCGCTGCCACAGGCGCGGGCGGCGCGACCGGCGAGGGCGGTGCCGCAGCTGGCGCGGGCGCGGCGGCAGGCGCCGGCGCACCGAAGGATCGCAGCGAACGCCAGCTGTCGTCGGCGTGCCCGGCATCCAGAAACGCCGCATAGCTGGCCGGCGCGGGCAGGCCCTGGGTCAGCATGGCGCTGGCCGGCACCGCGCCGGCGCCGTGCGTCCACCACAGGCACCATGCGGGCCCGGCGGTGGCGACCTGCTGCCACAGCGTCTCCAGGAAGGCCTCATCGTGGCCGTGCACGCGCAGCGGCATGCGCCAGTGCGCGGAGGTGCGCCAGTCGATGCCCTGCAGGGCGGCGGCCGGATCGCTGCGCAGCACCTCCAGCGGACCGGGCAGGCTGGCCAGCCGCGCATCGAACGCCTCGGCCGCCGAACCGTGATAGCGCGCCTCGGCGTGGGCATGCTCCAGCGCGTCGAACCAGCGTTGCGCTTCGCGCAGCGTGTGTGCCACGGCCGCGCGTTCGGCGCCCAGCGGCGCGGCCATCACCATCGGAAAGCAGCGTCCGACGCGGTCGGACGCCGGTGCCATCACGCCGGCCCAGGCGGTGTCGGCGCACACGCCCGGCGCCAGCACGAAGCGCCAGGCCGGGCTGGCGTACCACGCGTCGTGCCAGCGTTCGCCGAGGCGCTCGCGGCTCGCCGCCACGGCGTGTTCGAAGTGGCGGTCCCAGCGCTCCACGAAATCCGCCGGCAGCCGCCGCTGCACGAAGTCACCCGCTCCCGGCAGCTTGCCGAAGAAGCCCACGGATGCCGGAATCCCCCCTGTTGGATTCGGCATCGCTCAGCCTCCGCACCGGAAGCGCTGCACGTCGGTATTGAGGAACGGGTTCTTCAGGTTGTTGGCCTGCAGCGTGAGCCTTGCCACGTGCCCGCCGAAGTTCAGCGAGGCGGCGAAGCGCAGGTCCGACTGGCGCGTGAGCCCGGCCGCCTGCAGCGCACGGAAGAACGCCCAGTCGCCCTGGTAATCGACGCTGCTGATCAGGTTGCCCGCCGTGTCGTAGGCGGTGAACGAAACCTGGCCTGGCTGCGGGCCGGGCCATTTCATCGCCGCACTCATGGCGCCGCCGGGCGTGTACTCGTACTTCTGGCCTTCGACGTTGATCACCAGCTTGCCGATGCCCGCATCGAGCTGCGGCGCCTGCCAGGTGAAATCCACCTCCGGCGTGGCGCTGCCATTGCGGAAGTACATCTGCTTGATCGAGTCGGCCAGTTGCATCTGCGCCAGTATGCCGGGCGAGCCGCTGACCGCGCCGGGGCCGGTCTTCCACTGCCAGTTGCGGCCGCTGGCGTCGACCAGCTTCTCCAGCGTCTGCTTGTAGAACGCGTCGAACTGGCCGCCGTAGCCGAACAGCTCGGCAAAGTTCTGCAGCGGGATCTCCGACTTGCCGTTGGGCGCGAACGGGTAGCGGCCCCGGGTGAAGTCGGCGCAGTCCTTCGCCACGGCCTGCTGGAACTGGTCATCCAGCGCGCCCTTGGTGCCGCTGGCCAACAGCGCCTGGCTCTTGCCGGTGAGCGCGGCGACCCAGCCGGACACCGGCGGCGGCAGCTGCGCCGCGGCCTGCTGTGCCAGCAGCAGCTGCGGATTGGGCTGGCCGGCGCCGCTGCTGAAATCGGTCATGGTCAGCAGCGTCTTGCTGAGCTGATCGAGCACGCCCAGCGTCTGGTCGATCGGCGCCGCGCCGGGCGCGCCTTCGCTGAGCTTGTTGAGCGTGTCGAAGTGCGCGCTGATCGCATCGCCCGGCTTCTCTGTCGTCGCGGCAGGCGTCGAACCGGCTGCAGCGGCCAGCGCGCGACTGAGCGCGCTCTGTGTGGCCTTCTTCTCGGCCGCCTTCTTCGCCGCGTCCAGCGCCTTGTCGGCGCCGTCTTCCGGCGGCGCGCGCAGCAGGTCGTGGGTGTTGTCGCGCACCACGCCGAGCAGGGCCTTCAGCGGCGAGCTGGGGCCGGACAGCTTGGCGGCGATCGCGCTGGCGTCCTGGATGCTGGCGATCGGCTGCAGCTCGAGGTCGGCCAGCAGATCGTCCCAGGTCTTGATGTAGTCGGTCTGGTACAGCGCCAGCACCTGTTGCTGCAGCCGCGCCTTGCCGATCGCGTCGATCGTGCTGGCGCCGAATACCCAGTCGTCCTTGGTGAAATCGGTCACCGCCTGCTCGATGCCCTTGCTCACTTCCTGCGCGAACACCGGCTGGGTGAACAGCGCCGGCAACGGCGTGGACAGCGAGGTGCCGCTGCGGCGGCGGAACACGTTGCCGAGCAGGCCCAGCGCCTTGTCCAGCTGCAGCGGCGATGACTCGCCGGCATCGGCCGACAGCTTGAGGCTGCCGTAGACCAGCGCCGAGAGGTCGGCGGTGCGCAACGTGGCGCGCGCCTGTTCCACCAGGCCATTGTCCAGGCTGATCGCACGCATGCGGCCAGGCTCATTGACCAGCGCGTGGAAGTGCTTGGCGGCGGCCGTCTGCAGCACGTCGTCGCCGGGGAACACCTTGCGCCACTCGATGGTGGTCAGCGCCTCCAGCTGGGCGGGGTCCTGGTGCTTGGGCTCGCCCAGCATCAGGTAGCCCTTGAGGTAGTAGTACAGCGCCTGCGGATCGCTGGCGTTGCCGGTGAGGCCCGAGCGGAACTGCGAGGCTACGCCCGGCAGCAGGATGCCGTTGAGTTCGCGCAGGTAGGCGTCGTGCACTTCGCCGCCCACCGCCTTGCCTTGATACAAACCGAAGCGCATCAGCCACGGCACGTGGCCCTGGTACTGCTGCGCCACGTCCTGCACGCCGGACAACGCTTCGAGCCGCTCCAGCGCCATCGCGAAATACGCTTTCTGGGTGGTCGCCGCGGCCAGGTCGTTCTTCACCGGATAGCCGGCCAGCGCCTGCTGCACCTTGCCCAGGTAGCTGCGGTTGCGGCCATAGCTGGTGGCCATGCCGACGAACAGCAGCGCCGTGGCCAGCAGCACGCCGGCATACGAGGCCGCCTGCAGCAGGATCTTCTGCCGCTCCAGCTTCGGGTTGGTGCCGGCGAAGCCCGACTCCTTGAACAGCACGTCCTTGAGCAGCCGCTCGACGAAGAACGTGCGCTGCTGCGCGCCCTTGGCCTGCACCTTCGCCGCGTCCACGCCGAAGGTGCGCGCCACCGCGCTCATCATGCGGTCGATCGGCGCGCCTTCCTGCGTGCCCGAGGTGAGATACACGCCGCGCAACAGCGGCTGGCTGGCGTAGGGATTGGGCGCGAACACGCCCTCCACGAACTGCCGCGCCACGTCGCGCAAGGCACCGAGCTGCTGCGGGAACGACAGGATCGCCGCACGGCGGCTGCGGTCGTTCTCGGCGTGCAGGCGATCGAGCACGCGCGTGTTGAGCCGGTCCAGCAGGATCTGGAACTCGTCGGCGAACGCCTTGGCCGCGGTGCCGTCCATGGTCTTGTTGACCGGGAACGACATGCCCCAGACTTGGCTGCGCAGCTCCGGATTGAGATCGTCGAAGAACTCGCTGAAGCCGGCGATCAGATCGCACTTGGTCAGTACCAGGTAAACGGGCACGCCGATGCGCAGGTGCTCGGCCAGCTCGTCGAGGCGACGGCGCACCGCCTGCACGTGCTCGTAGCGCGCGTTGTCGTCCAGCACCAGCAGGTCGGACATGCTCATCGCAATGACCACGCCGTTGATCGGCCGGCGCTTGCGGTAGCGGCGCAGCAGCTTGAGGAACTCGGCCCAGGCCGAGGCGTCGGCGTTCTTGTCCGAATCCTGGGTGGTGTAGCGCCCGGCGGTGTCGAGAAAAACCGCCTCGTCGGTGAACCACCAGTCACAGTTGCGGGTGCCGCCGATGCCGCGCAGCGCCTGCTTGCCGAAGCGGTCCGACAGCGGGAAGTTGAGTCCGGAATTCTGCAGCAGCGTGCTCTTGCCCGAGCCCGGCGGACCGATCACCACGTACCACGGCAGCGTGTAGAGATTGCCGCCGCCGTGCTTGGCTTTACGCAGCGTGTCCACCGCCTCCTGGAAACGCGTGGCGAGCTGGGCGCGCTCGCCGGCACTGCGGTCGTCGCCGGCGCCGGCCGCGGCCGCGCCGGCGTCCTGCCCGGCGATGTCGCCGGACATCTGCGCGGTCTTGCTGCGCAGGCGCATCTGCTGGATCTGCAGCGCCACCACCCACACCGCCAGCAGCACGATGATCACCACCAGCCGCGTCACCGGGCTGGCCAGCGGCTGGCTGTCGCCGATGCCGAGGTAGGGGCCACCGAGCCAGATCAGCAGCGACAGCAGCAGCAGGCCGACCAGCGCGATGAACCAGCCGGACTTGAGCAGGGAAAGAAACTTTTTCACGTGCTCAACCCTCCGGGATGTACTTGATTTCCACACGCCGGTTGCGCGTGCGGTTGGCCGGAAGATTCGGCGGCAGCGCGATCGGCTGCGAGGAACCCGCGCCGCTCGATTCCATCCGCGCCGGGTTGTCCAGGCCCTGGCTGAGGATCTCCAGCACCGAGCGCGCGCGCGCGGCTGACAGCTCGAAGTTGTCCTTGAACTTCAGCGAGTGGATCGGCTGGTCGTCGGTATGGCCGACCACGATCACCCGCCCCGCCACCTGGTTCAGCGCGACGGTGATCGCGTGCAGCACCGGCAGCTCGCTGGCGCTCACGTCGACGCCGCCGGAGGCGAACATGTCCGCCGCACCCAGGCGCACCAGCGCGGTGCCGTCGGGCTGCTCGTCCACGGTGAGCTTGCCGGCCTGCTCCTCGGGTGCCAGCAGCTGCTTGAGGCTCTTGTGCGGCACCGGCGGCAACGCGCGGGTATCCGGCGGCGTGGCGCTGTCCAGGCCGATCTGCGCGATCTGCGCACTGGCCGGTGCGGAGGCTGCGTTGAGCCGCGTGTAGAACACCACGAAGGCGACCAGCAGCACGCACGCCGCGGCCGCCGCGATCACCCACAGCGGCACGTAGCGGATCAGCGGATTGCGCCGGTCCTCGATGCCGCGCCAGTGCGGCGCCAGCTCATCGGCGGCCGGCGCGCGCTGCGCCTTGATGCGGCGGTAGAGGTCTTCCTGGATGTCGGCCAGCTTGGCGCGACCGCCCGATTCGATCTGGTAGCGCCCGCCGAAGCCCAGCGCCAGGCACAGGTACATCAGCTCGATCAGGTCGATGTGCCGGCTGAAGTCGGCGCACAGCCGCTCCAGGATCTGGAAGAACTTGGCGCCGCCGTACGACTCGCCGTGGAAGGTGACCAGCAGGGTCTTCTGCGCCCAGCCGCTCTGCTCGCCCCACGGCGCGTTGAGCACCGACTCGTCGAGCATGGTGCACAGCACGTAGCGCGCCGCGGTGACCGTCTGCGCCGGCAGGCCGGCGGCGGTGGCGTGGCTCTCGAACTTGCGCACCTGAGCGATCACCTGGTCGCGCAGGTGCGTGGCGTCCGGCGGCGAGACGCTGTGGCGCAACTGCACGCCCAGCAGCAGCAGCGGGCTGGCAGTCTGCACCAGCGGGTTCATGCCGCCGCCGAGGAATTCGCTGATGTCCGCGCGCGCGGCCTCCATCGGCCGCGCCGCAGCGGGCGCGGCGACGGGCGGCGGTGCATGAGCTGGCGCGGCGGGCATGGGCGCTGCACCGGCCTGCCCGCGCGGGCGCACCACGGTGGCGTCGTCGGGGATAGGCGGATTGCCGGGGCCGTTCGGTGTGTTCATGTGCTCAACCTCCCCTGATGGCCCAGAGCTGCAGGTCGAGACCGGCGAACTCGCTGCCGAAATGGAAGGCGATGCCGCCGGAAGTCTTCAACTCGCGCCACATCGGCGAATGCTTGTCGAACTCGAAGTACAGGTAGCCCGCGTTGTACGGAATCTGCCGCGGCGCCACCGGCATCGGGCTCACGCCGATGCCCGGCAGCTGCAGGTTGACCAGGTCGCGGATCTTCTCGACCGGACCGATCTTGGATACCGCCGGCAGCTGCCGGCGCAGGTCCTCGGACTTGAGATCCGCCTTGGCCGCCAGCACGAAGGCGGCGGTGTCCAGCAGGGTGAGGTCCGGTACCACTGCCACCCACACGCCGAACTTGCGCTGCTGCAGCGGGATCGGCGTGGCGGTCTGCTCCATCACCGCGCTCAGGCTGTTGCGCAGGGCCACGATCACCGGCTCGAAACTCTCGCGCAGCGAATCGTGACGGTAGGCGGGGAACGCGCCGGGCCGCTTGCCCGACGCGGTGAACGTGGCCAGCTCGCCGGCCAGCATCACCATCACGCGGTACAGCTCTTCCGGATGCACCAGCGGCGCTTCGGCCAGGTGCGCCACGAGCGGCTGGCTCCGGTTGACCACCTGCAGCAGCAGAAAGTCGGCGATCTCCGCCGCGCCGCCGCGGTCGGTCACCGCCACGCGGCTGGCCAGCGCTTCGCCGCGCTGGTGCAACAGGCCGAGCAGTTCGGTGAGGAAGGTTACCAGCCGCGGCACCGCCTCCACGCTGAAGCCGCTGGGCATGAAGCCCTCGTCGAGCATCACGCGGCGATCGGAGCGGCACTCGACGATGCGCGCCAGCGGCAGCCGGGTGAGACCTTCCAGCGGCTGCGATTCGGGCAAGAGGCGGCTGGTCATGCCGCCCACTTCCAGCAGTGCGGTGCCGTCGGTGCTGCCGGAGGCGTCGCGCACTTCGGCCTCGCGCACGCGGTAGCGGAAGAGCTTTTCCGCCGGCGCTTCCGGGCGGCCGCTGTCGGGTTGGGTCGGCGAGCGCAGCGGCAGCGTGAGGTAGACGGTCTGGTCGCGCCAGTTGCCGTCCACGTCCAGCGCCGGCGGCAGCGGGTCGTCGCCGGGCATGGCGAACGGCGTGCCGTCGGGGAACACGCCGCGCGCGCGCTTGATGCCGAGCTTGCCCACCGCGAGCAGGTCGGTCTCCAGCTCCAGCTCGGTGAAGCCCCAGGTGTAGGGACGCAGCGCCCCGGCGCGCAGCTCGACGAAGCGCTCCAGGTAGCGCTCGTGCTGCTGCAGGTGCTGGGGCCGCAGGAACAGCCCTTCGCTCCATACCACTTTGTTGTTCTGCGTCATTCGCTTTGCGCCCATCTCGAAAAGGTTCGACGTCGGCATGGCACCGACGCGTCGTGCATGCGGTTACCGTCGCGCGCTGTTGCGCCGCGCCGACTTCAGCCGCGCCAGCTGTTCCTCGTAGGCCCGCGCGAACTCGTCGCCGAACAGGCGCCGGAAGCAGTCGTCGGGGTTCTTGATCAGTCCCTCGAAGTTCTCGCGGTACTTCTCCCAGTACTTCGCCTTGCCGCCGAAGGCCGAGCGCTTGCCGCCATCGACCTCCTGCTCCAGCCGGTCCGGGCCGAAGTGCGCCAGCAGCGACTCGAACGCGGCGCGCACGCCGGCCAGCATCGCCATCTGGTGGCAGCGGATGTCGTCGAAGGCGTCGTCGAACGCGGCCGGGCCGGAGAGGAAGGCGGCGTTCGGCGGCGAGAGGATCTTCTGCAGCGCCTCGTCCGCATTCGGCGCGAACTTCAGCGGGTTGTTCTCCGAGCGCTGGATGATCGTCACCGGCAGGCGGAACGTGTTCTTGATCTCGGCGCGCGCGCGCAGCACGTCCATCACGCCGTCGACCACGATGCTCAGCATCTGCTGCACGTCGGGCGGCAGCGGTGCCACGCCCGTGGGGGCTGCCATCGGCGTCGGCGCGGCGACGGCCGCCGGTGGCGCGAACGGAGCAGCCGGCGGCGGCGCAAACGCCGGCGCGGGTGCCGGCGCGGGAGCGGGCGACCGCGGGGCGAAATCGCCCATGGTCAGATCCCAGTTCTCCGGCAGAGCCTGCGCCTGGCGCTGCCCCTCGGTGATCGGCGGGCGGAAGTGGTCTTCCATGCCCGAGCTGTGGTTCCAGCCGGGGGTGGCCGGCGGCGCGCCGGCGGGTGCGGCCGCGGGCGCCGCGAACGGCGCGTCGAGAAAGCTCAGCGGATCGAGGTCGGCGCCGCCCAGCGGCGAGGCATCCGGGATGAGTCCGCTGTCGCGGGCGCCACCTGCCGGTGCCACCGGGCCGAGCCCGAGGTCGAGGAAATCGTCCAGCGGGTCTGCGGCGCGTGCGGGGAACGGCGCGGGTGGCATGGAAAACGGCGAAGCAGAAGGCGGCGGCGAGGTGGCGAAGATGTCCACCGGCGCGGGCGCCGGGGCCGGCGCCGGTGCGGCCGGGGCGGCGGCCTGCACGTTCACCGAGACCTCGAACGAGTCGATCTGCAGGCGGTCGCCGTGCTTGAGCGCCGACGGCTCGCCCTTCACCAGCGGCACGCCGTTGAGCAGCATGCCGTTGGTGCTGCGGTCCTCGATGAAATAAATGCCGTTGAGGCAGCGGATCATCGCGTGCACGCGTGACACGCCGGAGGAGCTCAGCACCCAGTCGCAATCTTCCGAGCGGCCGATGCTGCCGTCGCGGCCTTCGAACGCCTTCTGGCTGCGGCTGCCGAACTGGGCGGCGTGCGTTCCGGTCACCGCCAGCAACAAGGTAGGTATCGTCGACACGCTCAGCTCCCCTTTCCTGCATCGGTCGGGCACGCCGGCGTCTGCGCGCCGCGTCGTGCCGCTCGGGCTTCGTATTGGCGATCCGTGGCCGCTGCGCTCATGCGTCGCTCGCCCCGGCGTGCAGCAGGCTCATCGCCCGCTCGATGTAGCTGGCGCGGCGCGCCTCGAACTGCGTGGCATCCAGTGCGGCCATCAGGTTGATCGCGGCCACTGTGGCGCGGGCGGTGAGGTGTTCGGCCGGTGGCACCGGCGTTTCCTGCGCTGCCGGCGCCAGGCTGCCGCCGGACCAGCCCGCCGCCGCGGCGATCCACGCACCGAGCGCCTTGTAGCCGCCGGCGTGGGCGAATTCGAACGCGGCGCGGCGGTTGCTCTCGCTGGGCTCGCGTACCCACTGCTCGGCCAGCGAGGCGCCGATGCGGTCTTCCTGCGACAGCGGCTGGTCGCGCGCGCACTGGCACAGCCAGGCCACCGCGTAGCGCTTGGGCATGAGGCGCGCGAGCAGCTTCAGCGCGTCCTGCACCTGGCCGGCGGCGAGCAGTTCCTGCACCGCCGTTTGCGGCGACATGTCCGCGCGCAGCCGGGCGCTGGCGTCCGGGGTGAGTTCCATCTGGACCGAGGCGTGGATGACTGCCGACATGCGTGACTCCCCGGTCAGCCGATCATGATGATGCCGCCGGAGACCTGGGTCATGGCGTCACCCTTGACTGTCGTCATGGTGCCCTTGACCGTGGTCATGGCGGTGCCGGCCACTTCGAGCATGCCGTCCGAATGCGCCTTGAGCGTGGCGCCGGCGCCCAGGTCCATGGTGGCGCCGGCCTTGATGCCCACCTCCACCTGCCCCTCGATCTTCACGCCGACGCTGCCGGTGATCTTGATGTTGAGGCCCTTGATCTCGATGTCGCCCGAGCTCTTCATCACGATGCTCGACGCGCCGGTGACCAGCTCGATCTCGGTGCCGGCGCTGAGCTTGAACTTCTGCCCGATGCTGGTGGTGCCGTTCATCGAGACGTCGAGCTTGTCGTCGTTCTGCACGGTGACCTTGCGATCGTGCTTGATCGTCTCGGTCTGGTCGTTGTTGACGGTGAGCGTCTGGTTGTTTTCCACCGTGGTGGTCTGGTCGTGCTTCACGGTGAGGGTCTGGTCGTTCTTGATCGTGCTGGTCTCGTCGTGGTCGATGGTGACCGTGTGGTCGTTCTCCACTTCCTCGACCATGTCCTTCTGCGCGTGGATGAAGAACTGCTCGGAGCCCTTCTTGTCCTCGAAGCGCAGCTCGTTGGCATCGTCCGCCGCGCCGAGCAGGCTGCGGCTCTTGATGCCGCTCTGGGTCTTGTTGTCCGGCAACGTGTAGGGCGGCATGTTGTCTGCGTTGTAGACGCTGCCGATGATCAGCGGACGGTCCGGATCGCCTTCAAGGAAGCTCACCACCACCTCCTGCCCCACGCGCGGAATGCTCACCGCGCCCCAGTTCTTGCCGGCCCACGGCGAGGCCACGCGCACCGGGCAGGAGCTCTGCGCCTTGTCCTTGTCCGGCTTGTTCCAGTGAAAGGTGACCTGCACGCGGCCGTACTTGTCCACCGCGATCTCTTCGTCGGTATCGCTGCCGCACACCACCGCGGTCTGCAGGCCGACCACGCGGGTCTTGGCCACGCTGGGCAGGTTGCGGAACGGCGTCTTGGAGGTGACCGCCTCGAAGCGGCACTGGAACGGCTCGTCGCCCTGCTCCGCCCCGGCGTGGTAGCCCGGATCGCACAGCTCGATGGTGGTGGTGGTCACCAGGTATTCCTGGTTGAGATCGGCGAGCGGGAAGTCCTTCAGGGTGAACAGGCCGCCGGCGGCCATGCCGCAGGCGTTGGTCTGGCCGTCGAACGCCAGATGCCGCGCGTTGAGCGCCTCCACCCGCACCTGCGCGTAGTGGCGGCCGTCGTCGGCGGTCGCGTGCAGGCCGGGATAGTCGAACACGTCCAGCCCGGAGACCCCGTGGAAGCTGCTGCCGTCGTCGATGTTCTCGGTGCCCAGCAGCGAGGTCTTGGGGTTGAGCGGGTCGTAGTCGGTGAGCTGGCACTTCAGCGCGTGCACGCTCTCGGCCGCGCTCCACACCGACACCGAGGCGGCCTCGCGCTTGCCGTAGTCCACCGGCGGGCAGTACGGGATCTGCGCAAAGCCGCTGATCGCCGCGTGCGCGCCCAGCGCGTCGGCCAGCACCATGGTGTGCGTGCTGGCAGTGTGGGTGAAGTAGTAGTAGATGCCCTCCTGCTCCAGCAGGCGGGTGATGAAGTCGAAGCTGCTCTCGCGGTACTGCACGCAGTAGTCGCGCGCCGCGTAGTCGCCGCTGAGGCTGAGTTTGACATCGGCGTAGCCGATCTCGCCAAGCAGGTCCTTGACGATGGTCGGCACGCTCTTGGCGGTGTAGATGCGGCAGTCCACCTTGCGCGTGAGCAGCCAGGGCTTGGGCACCAGTTGCACGCGGTAGCGCGTGTAACGCACCTTGCTGATCGTCTCGAAGCCGGTCTGCGCCGCCTCGCGGACGATGCCGTGGAAGTGGCGCTCGTAGCCGTCGTCGGTCTTCAGCGTCACCGCCATCGGCGTGCCGAGCAGCTTGCGCAGCTTCACCGTGGCGTGTTCGCTCAGCAGGTCCAGCTCGTACGCGAACAGCCGCCCCAGCTGCTCGCTGGCGCGCATCCGCACGAACAGCAGGGAGCTGTCGATGTCGCTGTGTACGGTGATTGCGTGGGCCATCGGTGGTTTCTCCAGGGCGCCCGGCTCAGCCGACGGCCGTCGTCGATACGCGACGCGCACGCACCACCCAGCCCAGCACCGGCTTGCCCGCCTCGCGGCGCAGGGTGTCGGCGCGGATCGTGATGTCGTCGAAGCCGCTCGCCATCAGCACGTGCTCCACGTAGGCGCGCGAATGGCGGTAGCGTCCGCTGGACGTGAGCTCGGCCAGTTCGCCCTCGCCGTCGATCGCCTCCAGCGTGAAGCCGACCCAGCCGCCCGGCCGCAGCGCGCCGGCGGCGGCGCCAAGCACCGGCCGAAGCTCGCCGAAATACACCAGGGTGTCGGCCGAGATCACCAGGTCGAACTCGTCGTGGCGCGCGCCGAGCCAAGCGGTCAGCTCGGCCACTTCCAGCGTGTCGTAGCCACCGCGGGCGCGCGCCTTGTCCACCATGCCGCCGGACAGGTCCACACCGACCAGGCGCCGGGCGCGTTCGCGCAGCAGCGGCGCGCACAGGCCGGTACCGCAACCGGCGTCCAGCACATCGAGCGCCGCCGGCGTGGCCGGCAGCACCTCATGCAGGAAGTCCACCAGCACTTCCGGCGCGCGGTAGCCCAGGTTGTTGAGCAGTTGCTCGTCGAAGCTGTCGGCAAAGCCGTCGAACACGTCGCGCACGTAGTCGTCCGCCGCCCTCGGCGGCGCCTCGGCCGCACCGCAGGAGGCGAGCATGTGCCGCGGAACCGGATTGTCCGGCTCGCGCACCAGCCAGTCGCGATAGACCTCGGCGGCGGCCTCGTGGCGACCGAGCATGTACAGTGCGATGCCCACGCCCTCCAGCGCGCGCACGTTGCGGTCGTCGCAGCGGAACGCCTGGCGGAAGCACTCGGCCGACTGTTCGAGGTGCTCCTCGTTCTGCGCGTGGTTGCGCAGGAACAGGCCCAGCCGGTAGTGCCCGTGGGCGTAGCCCGGCGCCTGCTGCAGCAGTTTCGTGTAGACCTCGAATGCCTCGTCCAGCCGCTCCTGCGCCTCCAGCACCACGGCCAGGTTGCTCAGCGCCTGGTAGTGCCCGGGGCCGCACTCCAGCGCCCGGCGATAGCAGCGCTCGGCATCGGCCAGCCGCCCGCATTCCTTGTGCACGTTGCCCAGGTTGTTGTGCGCGTCGGGATGGCGCGGGGTGATCTTCAGCGCCGAACCGATCAGCACCAGCGCCTCGTCGCTGCGCCCGCGCTGGTGGCAGAGCACGCCGAGGAAATGCAGCGCATCGGGCTGCGCGACCTGCATGTCCAGCACCTCGCCATACAGGCGCTCGGCGGCGTCGAGATCCCCCGCCTGGTGCGCCTGGATCGCCCGCTGCAGCACGGCCGCATACGGCTTGGGCGCGGCCTTGGCGGCCTTGCGCGAGCGACGGAACGGACGCGTGGCGGCATTCATGCAGGCCTTCCTCAACTGATCAACACCGTGAAACAACCGAGCACGATCGTGCCGCCGTGCGCGCAGCTGTCTCCCATGCGCGCCGCGGGCTGGCCGCCGATCAGCACCTTGGGCGAGCCCATCACGATGCTGTCCGGCGGGCCGACGCAGGTGGCCATGTCGCCCAGGCGGGCGGCCGGGAGGCCACCGATCAGCACCGTCGGCTTGCCCGGCGCCGTGATCGGGCCGCCGACATGCGGCACCACCCCGGTCACCATCGGGCAGACGTGCAGGTCGGTGAGGCGGGCGGCGGGCGGCATGGCTCAATGCCTCCGACGCGCGGCGATGCGCGCGGCAAATGCGTATGAACGGCATGGCTGAAACATCCGGCACCTCCCCCTGGTTCTGCGCAGCCGCGCCGATCCCGTTTGGCGGGACGACATGGCGCTCCATAGTCAGGTGCGTAAAAGGCCGGTGGATTTGATCACCGGGCCACTTGCCGCTCGTCGGCGGCGTTGCCCATGCCACGCCCTGGAAACGCCCCTCGGGGGAACCTACTCGCGAAGGCCTCTTCCGTCGTGGTCCGGCACGCATGCCGTTGCATCGAACCCGGGCTTGCGGCGGGCAGCGGCCCGTCAGGGGCGCCGCCCTGCCCCCGTGGCCGACCCGACATGGAGTGGGCACCGCGCCCGCGACCGCGGCCAGCGACGGGCGCGACGATCCGCGGGCCGGTGGCCCCTCTGCGGCAGGCTCAGAAGTTCACGCAATGACCCGCTTCGACATGAAGATCGTTTTCGATGCCCGCGAGGATCTGCGCGTCATTCGGAGACAGGTTGGCGTAGACGTCGTCGCCCGAGGCGCCCTGGCGGACCAGTCGCGACACGGCGGCGATGCCCTGCGGCGACATCCCGGTGCCGGCGAGAAAGGCATCCACCTCTTCCTGCTGCCGCTTCAGGTCACTGTGCTTCCATCGCCCGACCTTGATGCTGTCGGCGATGTTCTTGCCCAGTCCGATCGGCGACCCCTTGTACACGGCATACATGCCCATGACGGCAAGGATTTTCGTCTTGCTGACGCGGGTATCGGCGGCCTTGAACTGTCGCGCCAGGTTCTTCTGCTGGCTGATGCTCTCGCGCGCCCCGAAGAAGTGCCGGAGTCCGGCTCCGGTCGCCTTGGCCAGTCGTTTCATGATCGTTCGCCTCGGATGGATGGATGGATGGATCGGAGAACTGGAGAAGCTGATCTCTTCGAATCACGGGGAGCCGCGTCGGCGTGCGCTCCCTCGCCAACGCACTGGAAAGACCGGCCCCGCCCCCGATCTGTTCCAGGACACGCGCAAGGCGCTCGGCATGCCAGTGACGCCCGCATCACCGCCTCCTCTCGAGAGCACCCCGGCCTGCACATCCATATGCACTGATGAGGTCGGCGATCAGAAGCGGACGAACTTGTGGACCTTCAGATCGGTCCAGCCGCCCTTCGAGCCCCATTTCCTGTAGTCGAAATAGATCACCGGCGCCCAGTCGCACGGCGTGGCCTGGATGTCGATGCCCCAGCTGAAGGCCTGGCGTTCGGCGGTGACGTCGAGGATCCAGCGCTCGGCGTTCTTGTTCTTCAGCTGCTGCTTGAAGGTCTTCTTGATCGCCTCGACCGAGCGCCATTGCGCCTTGGCCACGGCGAAGTGTTCCGTGAACGGGCCCACCACGTACCAGCGCTGAGCCTGGTCGCCCCCCCAGGTTCCGCAGGTGCTCGAAGGTGGCATCCATTTCTTCGCTGGTCGCACCGGGACTGACGTGGGTACAGAGCATGCCGGCCTTGGTCCAGCCGGCGATCGCGAAGCACTGCGCGATGCCCGGATAGACGCACGTCCTGGACGCTTGCCCCACGCAATATTCGGGGAGTGATTGATCGGCCGCCGGAGCGACGAGCGCGACTCTCATGAAAAAAACCTCCAAGGGATACCGGCTCCGCGCCGGCCGGTGATTGCAGATAGGCGTGGCTGCACGTCGCCACGGCAGCCGAAGGCCGTGGCGACTAGGAAAGATGCAGCTGCTTGAGCGCCTTGCTCTTGACGCTCGCGAAGAAGCCCTTCTTCACGTGCGTACCCTTGTCCGAAGCCAGCCCCTCCAGTTGCAGGCGCGAGGAGGCGATGTTCTTGCTGGCGATCTTGATCAGCGGCTCCATCTGCTTTTTCTTCATCGCCTCCACCCGGTCCATCCAGCCCGGCAGGCCAATGTCGGCCACGAACATGTTCGCCACCGCCGAGGTGTCGGCGCAGGTGATCAGGTAGCAGCCGAGGATCGGACTTTCGTTGAACACGCTCAGATCTAGCGCGTTGGGCTGGGCCAGGCGCTTGTTGCCGGCGCGCATGTCCTTGATGTCCAGCCCCAGGCTGACCAGGGTCAGGCCCAGGCTGGCCATCGCGTTGGCCACGCCGATGCCGGCCGTGGTGGCGGTGCCGAAGTCGGCGAACAGTCCGCCGATCTTGGCACCGGTGGCCAGGCCCTGCTGGGCCAGCTTCACCGAGTGCTGGGCCAGGTCGCGCTTGATGATCACCTGGATGGCTTCGGCCGCCGCGTAGGGATCGCCCATGCGGAAGCCCTGCTTGTAGCCGTCGCTCTTGTAGAGGTTGTAGCCGTCCTGCGCCACCGCCTTGCCGGCCTTGGCCAGCTTCACCGCGCTGGTGACCACGCCGAGGATCGGCGTCACCTCGGAGACGAGTTCCTTGAACACCTCGCCACCGATCGCCTCGATCACGTCCTGGATGTTGTGCACGTCGGCGCACTCCACCATGAAGCCCTCGAACGCCTCGCGCATGCCCGGCAGGCTCACCGCCTTGCTGGCCGTGCTGCCGCCCTTGGCCAGCTTGCTGACCGAAGACTTCATCGACTTCACGTTCGAGGCCAGTGATTTGGTCGTCGACAGCTTGCTCGACGTGCCGAACACCAGCTTGGTGCCGCCGAACATGTTCACCACCAGCTGGCGGCGCGCCTTGGCCAGCTCGCCCAGGGCCATGAATTCTTCACGACTGAGCGGCTTACCGGACATGACGATGCTCCGGCCGCCCATACACAAGCAGCACCGCGTTGCCCGCGTGCCGTGCAGACATGCTCTCGATGTTCATCCCACCCCTCACCCGCCCTGAGCGTCGTCGACGCCATGCCCCGGATCCCGGCGCAAGGGGAAACCCCGCGCCGTGGATCCCGCTCGATGCCATCCCGGCGCATGCTTCCCCGCAGGGCAGCGATGTGGTCCTCTCAAGGGGGAGTGCGCAAAACAGCGGAAAATCCCGTCAGCGCCTTTCCGGGATGCAACGGAACCCGGGCGCGGCAGGAGGATACGCGTGGTGCCACCAAGCGGGCCTGCGCTCGCCCGTCCCGACTGCACGAACAGCGTTCACACCGTGATCGGCGACGAGAAGGAGCTGCCACCGCCACCTCCCACGCCATCGTCCGGGTCCTCGTCCTTCCGCCAGTGCTTGACCGGCGGCTTGCAAGTCGACGGCAAGAGGCTCCAGGGGTCGAGCCAGTGCGAACTGGCCTCCGCGGTCACCCAGCTTTCCGAAAACCGGATGCCGAGATAGGTCAGCACCGCCCGACACAGCGGGCAGATCGGCTTGCTGACCCCGATGCGCTCGATCTCGCGCCCCGGGTGCTTGCCGCGCAGCAGGTAGTGCAGTACGGCATACATCTCCGCATGCAGATGCGAGCCACCACCCGGCTTGAACGTGAGGTCGTGATCGGCGTAATGACGGGTGCCGTACTCCTCCATCGCGGTCATGAAACGCTGCGCGAACACCACATGACGTCCGTTGCTCTTGCGCACCACCGCGGTGACGCATTGATCGCCGCGCCCCTGCCAGTCATAGGCGTTATGCACGTTGTAGGCCACGTCATCGAGGGAGGACCGGCTGGAGCTGGTGGTGGGCGCCGCCCCCAGCAGCGCCGCGCTGGTCCGGGCGACGATCTGGCGGCGACGCTCCGCCTCGCGCTCGCGTTGCGCGATCTCCTGCCGCCGACGCTCCTCCCGCAGTTCCTGGGCATCACTCGGCGTGAGACGAGCCCGCCCCCGCCATCGGGAACAGTCCCGCGCATGGCCGATGCCGTCGGCGGTCAGGTTCTCGCGGCACTCAGGACACCTCGCCATCGGGTATCTCCCTCGAAAGCATTGGACTTCATCTCTCCGATCAGCGCTCGATCCCGACACGGTTTCCCGGCAGCGGTAACGCGAGCGCCAAGGAGCTGAACACCGGCGACACGTAGCTCGATTCCCGCAGAAAATCGGCAGCGGCCTATTGCAACTCCGGCCTGATCCGGTAGGTGACGTCCGGCCCCCAGCCACCGGCCTGCTCGAGCCATTCAAGGCAGTTTTCGCAGGGTGTCCAGAGCTCGGCGCCGTCATAACCCGTGGGGCGTCCAAACGTGATCCGGCTCAAGTCGATGACGTAACCGGCACGCCTGATGTACCAGAGCAACTTGGACAGCGCCTGCGCTTCAGCGCATGCCCATGGAGAGCGTCTGAGTCGGTTCACGGCGTTGATATGCGCATACAAGGCCGGCGCGTAGGCTCGCACGTTGATCGATGGCGCCCGCCTGTCATTGACGGGACGATCAACGGCATTTTCGCCACGCGAGAAAATGGGGCCGTGGTTATGACCGTGATTGAAATCCGCGGTAATGGTCGGCATTCGATCCCTCCTTTGCCCTTCATCAACCTTGACAACATTCCGGGCGAGTCGACGACAGGCCCGATCCATCCGCATGCCACGCTGACCGACCGCCTGACTTGCCAGCGGGAAAAAAACATTGGCCTGTTGCGAATGCGGCCATCACCCCGGTGCTGTACACCCGCAGCGCCAGAATCAGGCTGGCGCGGTAGCGGGCCGCATCGACGCCATTTGTTGAAAAGCAGCACTGCCCCAGCCAGAGCCATGCCTGCGCATCCCTATCCAGCGCTCCGAAATGCTCAACTCACATGACCCAACGCCTTGGCGTAGTTCTTCGCCGCCAGCTTCAGACCTGCGTTGTTGGACGGATCGGTGGCGACCGAGGCGCAATTGCTGAGCGTATGCGTGGCACCGGAATAGAGCTTGTAACCGCCATTGGGGATGCGCAGCGACGTGACGGCCGCCAGCGTCCCCAGATCCGGCGGCGGCTTGGGCAGGTAGCCGCTGATGGTCTGCAGCGATTGCAGCACCTGGTTCTTCTTCAACGACAGCGTGAGAAAGGCCGGTGCCGGGAACAGGCAGAACGGATTGCCGCTGGCGCCGGGAATGTCGTAGCCGGTCAGTGCGGTGTAGTTCTCCTTGTCGTAGTTGCACTCGACCTCGTACTGGAAGTCGACACCGGGATGGGCCAGCACGAAGCGCTTCACCGCGTCCTCGAACTCGTACATGAAGGGGTGATTGGTGCCCGAGGTCAGCGTCACCAGATTGTCGGCATCGTCGCCCTTGCCGCCCAGCGCGTTGCCAATCAGGTGCCCGCGGTTGTGATGGGCCGGACAGCTGCCGTCGAGCCAGCCGGGGGGATTGATCAGATTGCTGGGCCCGCTGCCGCCACCCAGGTTGGTCGAGTTCAACACCACGGTGGCCTTGGTCACCACGGTGGCGGTGACCTTGTTGACCCAGGTGCGGCTGAGAGCGGATTTGGTGAAAACGGGTGTGCACATGACGGGCGTCCTTGCGTGTTCGGGGCGTTGGATGAGCGGCTCGCTGCGACGCCTCGTCAGCTCGTGTACATCGCCGTCCCGGCGGTCGCCGGAAACAGCAGCCAGGTATTGCCAGGCAGGCTGTCGTACTTCTTGTCGAAGTAGATGAGGATGGTGATGTTCTTGCTGGCCGCCAGCGCACGGTAGCGAGCGCAGCACAGCAGACAGGGGCGTGTCGTCTGCCCGATGCCCAGCAGGGTCACGCCGGTCAGGCTGCCGGAGATGCTCTTCCACAAGGCGCGTTCGGCGCAGTGCGAGGCGGTGCTGTTGATCGCGAACGGCGCGTTGGCGGCCAGATCGGTCTTGGCCAGCTTGCTGGTGTCGTTGTCGTAGTTGGCGCTGAAGGCGTTGAAGTAGATCGCGTTGCGATCGCTGCCGCCGGCCGGCACCTCAATGGCGTCGTACACCGCCCCCAGGCAGGCAGCGTTCGGTAGACCGTGCTGGCCACCCAGCGTGGAAAGCGCGCTACCGGTGACCAGGTTGGCCGCCGTCAGCGCGGTGGTCGCCGCGTTGTCCCATTCGGGCACGTCGGAGGTGTCGCGTCCGGTGGTGGTGGCCGTTACTACCAGGTCCCACCCTTTGTTCTTCCCGCACTTCGTGCACTTGCCCGGCTTCTTTGTTGCGGTGACTACCTCGTTGCATTTGTCGTTCTTGCACTTGTAGTTGGCCATGGCCTTGTTCCTTTCATGCGTCCGATCTTGGACGGCTCGCGCCGGGGACGCGTTCGACCGCTGGCTGTCGCGTCACGACCAGCGGGTGGGTGGTTGCCCGGTGCCTATCCGTCCGCTCGCCGTCGGCGCCACCACGATGTCGCCGAGATACCCGAACTTGATGTTCACGCTGTTCCAGGTGGTGGTATCGAATTCCTGCAGCTTCCCGAACTCCTCGTCCAGCTCGCCGATGAACCCGTATATCGGCGCAATCGTCGTGCCGTCCCAGACGTTCCGCGCACCGATCAGGTAGATCGCCGAGACCGTCCCGATCAGCGCCTGCTTGGAGCGCATGTTCTGCACGACCTCGAGCGGCGCCACGCTCTTCATCCCCTGCACCGGCCGGGAAAAATGCCGCCCGATGACGTACGCCGGGTCCTTGTAGACGACGGTCAGGGTCATGCAGGTATTGATTTCCGGGTAGACGATGTCCTCGCCGCCTGCGTGGCAGGCACCCGTCTGGCCCTCGTTGAGTCGCATAGCTTCTTCTCCTGGACGAACTCGATGGCGGTCGCCATGGCCCGCTGCCGCCGACAAGGGGCGGCGCCGCGGACGCTGCAGTCACAGCGCCTCCGGACCGCTACCCCTACCCAAAGCACCAGGCGGGTCAGAACGCGTAACTGAATTCCCCGTCCTTCACGCCCACGCTGGCGCGCTCGATCGGCTTGCCGTCGATCATCCGGTTGAGGAACTCGCGGCTGATGTCCGGCAGCATCGAGTTGGTCAGGATGGCGTCGATCATGCGGCCGCCCGATTCGCTCTCGGTGCAGCGCTCGACCACCAGCTTGACCACGTCGTCGCCGTACTCGAACGGGATCTTGTAGCGGCCCTCGATGCGCTTCTTGATGCGGTTCAGCTGCAGCTTGACGATCTGGCCGAGCATCTCGGGGCTGAGCGGGTAGTACGGGATGGTGACCAGGCGACCGAGCAGCGCCGGCGGGAAGATCTTCAACAGCGGCTCGCGCAGCGCCTTGGCGATGCCGTCGGGTTCGGGCATCAGCTCCGGGTCCTTGCACAGGCCGGCGATCATGTCGGTGCCGGCGTTGGTGGTGAGCAGGATCAGGGTGTTCTTGAAGTCGATCTGGCGGCCCTCGCCGTCCTCCATCACGCCCTTGTCGAACACCTGGAAGAAGATCTCGTGCACGTCCGGGTGGGCCTTCTCCACCTCGTCCAGCAGCACCACCGAGTACGGCTTGCGACGCACCGCCTCGGTCAGCACGCCGCCCTCGCCGTAGCCGACGTAACCGGGGGGCGCGCCCTTGAGCGTGGAGACGGTGTGCGCCTCCTGGAACTCGCTCATGTTGATGGTGATGACGTTCTGCTCGCCGCCATACAGCGCCTCGGCCAGCGCCAGCGCGGTCTCGGTCTTGCCCACGCCGGAGGTGCCGGCGAGCATGAACACGCCGATCGGCTTGTTCGGGTTGTCCAGCCCGGCGCGCGAGGTCTGGATGCGCTTGGCGATCATCTCCATCGCGTGGTCCTGACCGATCACGCGCTGCGCCATCAGGCTGGCCAGGTTCATCACGGTTTCCAGCTCGCTCTTGACCATGCGGCCGACCGGGATGCCGGTCCAGTCGGAGACCACCGCGCCCACGGCGACGTAGTCCACGGTGGGCAGGATCAGCGGGCTGTCGCCCTGCAGCTCGGCCAGCTGCGACTGCAGGCCGCGCAGCTCGTCGAGCGCGGCGGCGCGGGCGGCCTCGTCGAATGCGGCCGGGGTGGCGACCGCTTCGGCGACGGCCTCGGCATTGGCACCGGCCTCGAGCGAGCTGCCGGTGCCTTCCACCGGCGCGGCGTCGCCGCGCAGCCTGGCGCGGATCGCGAGGATTTGCTCGACCAGCGCCTTCTCCGCCTGCCAGTCCGCCTCGAGTTTCTCCAGCCTTGCCTTCTGCGTGGCCAGCTTCTCGCTGGCCGCGGCCTCGCGCTCGGCCACGTTCACGCCCACGGTCTTCTCGCGGGCGATGATCGCCAGTTCGGTTTCCAGCGCCTGGATGCGCTTGCGGGTGTCGTCCACTTCCGGCGGCACTGCGTGCTGGCTGATCGCCACACGGGCGCAGGCGGTGTCGAGCAGGCTCACCGCCTTGTCCGGCAGCTGGCGCGCGGGGATGTAGCGGTGCGACAGCTTCACCGCCGCCTCCAGCGCCTCGTCCAGGATCTGCACGCGATGGTGCTTCTCCATCACGCTGGCGACGCCGCGCATCATCAGGATGCCCTTCTCCTCGCTGGGCTCGTCGACCTGCACGGTCTGGAAGCGGCGGGTGAGCGCGGGGTCTTTCTCGATGTGCTTCTTGTACTCGGCCCAGGTGGTGGCGCCGACGGTACGCAGGTTGCCGCGCGCCAGCGCGGGCTTGAGCAGGTTGGCCGCGTCGCCGGTGCCGGCTGCCCCGCCCGCGCCCACCAGCGTGTGCGCCTCGTCGATGAACAGGATGATCGGCTTCGGGCTGGACTGCACTTCCTCGATCACCTGGCGCAGGCGGTTCTCGAACTCGCCCTTCATGCTGGCGCCGGCCTGCAGCAGGCCGACGTCGAGCGTGCGCAGCTCCACGTCCTTGAGCATCGGCGGCACGTCGCCGGCGACGATGCGCAGCGCGAAACCCTCGACCACCGCGGTCTTGCCTACGCCGGCCTCGCCGACCAGCATCGGATTGTTCTGGCGGCGGCGCATGAGGATGTCCACCACCTGGCGGATCTCCTCGTCGCGCCCGACGATGGGGTCGATCTTGCCGCTGCGCGCCTGTTCGGTGAGATCCACCGTGAACTGCTTGAGCGCCTCCTGCTTGCCCATCTGTGCCGGACCCATCGCACCGCTGGCCTCGCCGGGCACGGCGCCGCCCATCTTGAAGCCGTCCGACGCGGTCTGGTTGTCCTCGGGCGAGCCGCCGACCACTTCGGCGAACTGATCGGTCAACGTCTCCAGCTTGATCTTCTCGAACTCCTTGGAGATGCCCACCAGCACGTTGCGCAGGCTGCGCGTCTGCAGGATGCCGACGACGAGGTAGCCGGTGCGCACCTGCGCCTCGCCGAACATCAGCGTGGCGAACACCCAGGCGCGCTCCACCGCCTCCTCCACGTTGCTGGAGATGTCCGAGATGCTGCTGGAGCCGCGCGGCAGGCGGTCCAGCGCGTCGGTGACGTCGCGCACCAGGTTGGAGGGGTTGAGGTTGAACTGCTTGATGATGTGGTGCAGGTCCGAGTCCTGCAGCTGCAGGATCTGGTGGATCCAGTGCACCAGCTCGATGTACGGGTTGCCCCGGAGCTTGCAGAACACGGTGGCACTTTCGATGCCGCGGTAGGCGAGTTTGTTGAGCTTGCCGAACAGGGCGCTGCGGCTGATGTCTGCCATGGTGCTGGAATCCTTGCGACGTTAGCGGGTGACTCCCACGCACAAGGCGCGGGCGTGGATCGAATGGGTGGGATGAAGCGAAGGGCGCGGCATCGAGTTCATCCGGTGGGCCGGAGCACGACGTCGTCGGCATCGGTAGAGCGGCGCGGCTGGCCCATCCAGGTGGTCAGGCCCATGCGACCGGCCTGGCCCAGCCGGGTGGCGGGAATCTCGTCCCGGCGCAGCACCAGCTGCACGTCCCAGGCCTTTTCCTCGCCGGCATAGGTCTTCACCGCGGCAACCAGCTGGTCGAGCGCTTCGCCGCCAGGCAGGAAGTGGTGGAACTGCACGCTGTCCAGCGGTCCGATCCGCAGGCGAAAGCGCTGCTGCGCGCCCCACACGAATTCGCCCAGCACGGCAGTGCGCCCCAGCGAAGCCATCTGCGCCGAACCGCCGAGCCGAAGATGCGCCTCGTTCGGCAGGCGCATCCATTCGGCGACGAATTCGACCACCCGCACCGGGATGCGGAAAAAATCCTGCAGCAGCGTCTGCAGCCCCTCGGCATTGCGCGCCTGCTGCAGCAGGCGCCCGGCGAAGAAGCGCTTGAAGCGGTCCGGCAGCGCATCGCGATCGGTCACGTGCGGCGTGGCCAGGCCGACCAGCGCGCCGACGTAGGTGCCGAAACGATCCTGTTTGGGTCGGTCGTATTGCACCGTCGGCTGCGCATCGGCCCAGGCGCGGTAGAACAGGCTCATCATCCGGTGATGGAAGATGTCGGCGAACGCGGTGAAGGTCTTGTCGCGCGCGTTGATCTGCCGGTCGAGCGCGTACTCGGTAAGGTGCAGCGGCAGCGCGGCGTTGGGGCCGAACAGGCCGAAGAACAGCCCGTGCAGGCGTGCCGGCTTGCCGTCCGCGGCCTTCTCGACGCGATCGAGCATGCTCGGCGCGAACGCCAGCGACGGCGTGTGGCACAGCCGCACCGGATCCTCCGACGGCTTGGTCGACTCGCCCAGGCGCGGATGCTGCGGATACGCGCACTCGATCCGCCGGACCGCGTCGAAAAAGTCGAACCGCTCCGGGTGCTCGTGCAGCGCGTCGAGCAGCGCTACAGGATCTGGCGCTTGCCCAGCTGTGCCGGCCATCGGGCCACCTCGTTGCGTTCCAGGGTGCGCAGCACCGTCTCGGTGAACGAATTGACCGAGACATAGCGCGCAAAGAAGTGCTGCATGACCGAGCCGAGCAGGAAGGCGCCGGTGCCCTCGAAGGCGCCGTCGTCGCAGGTGAGCGTGACCTCCAGCCCGCGCCCGAAGCTGATCGGGCCGGGCACCGGGATGCGCCGCACGATCGGCGTGGTGCCGACCGCCTTGACGCCCTCGATCTGCCGCCGCGCGCCCGAGTCGAACTCGTCGCAGTACAGCGTGAGCATCTCGCGCAGCGCCGCGGCACCCTGCTCGCCGCCTTCGCCGAGCAGCGAGGCGTAGTTGAGCTGCAGGTGGCTGAGCAGTCGCCACGCGGTCTCGCCGGTGGCGGTGGGCGCGCGCGGCTTGGTCGGCCCGGCCACGCAGCGGATCGCCTGCACCGGCGCGCCGGCCTCCATGGTGAAGTCCGTGGCGCCCTTGCCCACCGGCATCTGCAGCGGGAGGTCGCGGTTGGTGCACAACAGCTGCATGCCGATCTGGCGCAGCGAGGTGGAGAACGGCGCATCGCGCGCGTCCACCAGCGAAATGAACAGCTCGTTGCCGATGTAGCTCGAGCGCGCCCCGTGCAGCTGCTGGCGGGCGGAGAGCAGGCGCGGCTCGCGGCGCACCGTATAGAACGCCGCGGTGCCGCTGTGCCAGGTGCGCTCGTCGCAGCCGTAGAACGGCTGGAAGCGCAGTTCCGGCTCCTGCCGGTCGCCGAAGCCCTCCACCTCGCTGACCGAGTGAATCTCGAAATCCATCGGCCGCGTGCGGTCGGCCAGCACGTGGTACTCGGTCTTGCCGGCCTGCAGGTGGATGCGGTCGGCACGGCGCTGGAACAGGTTGATCGCCGGCGTGCAGAACAGCCGGAAGTTGCCCGCATCCACCGCGTTGTGCAGGCGGGCGATGCTGCGATCGAACAGCACGTCGATCTCGAACTCGCTGCCCTGCGAGCGTGCCAGCACCGAACGCAGGCCGGTGAACTCGGCAAACAGGAACCGCTCCGGACAGGCGAAGTATTCCTGCAGCAGCCGGTAGCCGCTGAAGGAACGCGCCGTGTAGGGGATCAGCGCCTCGCTGTCGTCGAAACCGCGGGTGTGGATGGCATCGGCCGGGAACGTAGTGGCGAGCATGTCACCCGACGGGCCCGCCGCGCGCACCACGTAGCCCACCGCATTGCCCAGCAGCTGTTCGTACAGCCGCTTGGGCAGTTCGTCGGCGCCGGCGATGAATACCGGCAGCTTGTCCAGCGCCAGCGCATGGGCCGGGGCACCCGCGGTGACGCGGAACTTGAGCCGCAGGCCGGCGCGCACCGCCTTGCCATCGGGCATCGGCACGCCCGCCGCCGCCAGCGCTGCGGGCGTCTCGAAATACTTGGCCTCGGACAGTTCCAGCGGCCACAACGTGACGTCATGGGCGGTGCGGTACTCGCAGGCGGTGCGATCGTCGCGGCCGGTCTGGCTGCGCAACGCGGTGTGCCGCGGCACCGTGTGGCCGGTGACCAGCGCCGCCTCCTTCAGGTCGGGCTGCAGCTGCACCACGGCCATCGACGGTACCGGGGCGAGGTAATGCGGGTAGACCATTTCCAGCAGGTGCTGGGTGAACACCGGATACTGCGCGTCGAGCTTCAGCTGCACGCGCGCGGCGAGGAAGGCAAAACCTTCCAGCAGGCGCTCGACGTAGGGATCGGCACACTCGAACCCTTCCAGCCCGAGCCGCCCGGCGATCTTGGGGTATTCGCGCGCGAACTCGCCGCCCATCTCGCGGACGTGCTGCAGCTCGCGGTTGTAGTAGCGCAGCAGGCGCGGATCCATGCTCATCAGCCGAAGCCTTCGGAGACGCGGAACGCGCCGGTTTCCAGGTCCACCTCGGTCTTCAGGTAGAGCTTCAGCGGGATCGGCTGCGCCCACATCTCCGACTCGATGTTGAACACCAGCGACTGCCGGTCCATGCGCGTGCTGTCGGTATTCACCGTGACACGCAGGGTACTGGCGGTGAGTCGCGGCTCGAACGCCAGCAGTGCGGCGCGCAGCTGGCGCTGCAGCGTGGCGGCGTCGACGCCGGCCAGGGCTGTGCCGGTGAGGTCGGGAATGCCGAAGTTGAGCACCGAGCGGGCGACCTCGGGATAGTCGGCCAGCGCCTCGTCGGCGCCCAGGTTCACGCAGTTGAGCAGCCAGGCGATATCGCGGGTCACGCATTCGCGCAGGCGGTTGGCGGTGATCACGCGCTTGTCGCGGCTTTCGTCGTGCTTGCCCGGCTCGTCGTCGGTGAGCCGGTCCAGCAACGAGGGTTGCAACCGTTCCTGGGTGGTCAGCTCGGCCATGACACGCGTTCCATCAGCCGGCGTTGAACGTGATGGAACGGACATCCAGCAACGGATACTCGCCGGCGTCGGTCGCCAGCATGCGCTGCCCCTGGGCCACCTGGAAATCGTCGCCCAGGTCGAGCCAGTCGGTGCGGCGGGCGAGCACGATGTCACCGTCACCGGAGCGGTCTGCCCCGGGGTAGCGGGCGGGCACGAAACCGACCGCCTGGCCGCCATTGGCCCAGGTGATCTGCACCGGCGCCCAGATCTTGTCGCGCAGATCGCTCGGCGCTTCGAAGGTGAGCTCGCGAATGCGCGAGAACGGCGCCCACGCGTAGCCACTCTTGGTGATCACTTCCAGGCACGGGCCGAACCGCGGATCGGCATCGGCCATCCATTCGAACGCGGTGCCGTCGATGGAGCCACCGATGGCCTCGGCCTGTTCGAAAGCCTGCTCGCGCAGCGCGGCGGCCTGCTCGTGGCGACCTTCCGCATTGAGCTTGAGCGCCTGCAGCAGCAGGGCCACCCACTGCGCCGGCTCGCCGATGATGACCGGCGCACGCCGGCCCTCCAGCACCTCGACGCGCTCGCGTTCACCGGCCAGCGCCACGTTGTAGGCGCCGACCATCAAGGCATTGAGCGGGTCCATTTCGCCAGCGACGGTGAGCTGATTCTGGGCCCGCTCCCACTGCCCCAGCAGCGCGAGCAGCTGGAACAGGAAGACCCGGCGCTTGGCATCCGCCGGGTTGGCACGCACCTGTGCGGTGAGGGCCTGCAGCGCCTCGTCCAGCCGGCCTTCCTTGAGCATGTTTTCGGGGGTGTTATCCACGCAAAAGCCTTGGTTGACGAGAGGGACGAGGACGCTGCGCCGAGGCCCTTAGGCCGCGGCGACCTTCTGCATGTCGTAGGTGAAGTCCTTGGCGCCGCCGAGCTTGGCGCCCTTGTCGTCCTGCGGCTGGAACGAGTACTTGAACTTGCCGAAGTGCAGGGTGATGTTCTCGGTGAGGCGATCCTCGCCGCCAGAGCCGCCGGTGGAGTACGAGGTCACCAGGATGCCTTCGCTCAGTTCCAGCGTGAGGAAATCGGTCTGCTCGCCGGTGGCGTTGGTGACGTACAGCCACGCCTGGTCGATGCGACCGCCGGTGCACACCGCGTTCAACAGCGCGTTGGAGCAGCTGTCGACGTACTTGGTGATGGAAATGTCCTGCACGTTGGCCTTGCCGCCGCTGGCGCCGGCGCCGCCGTGCAGATCGCCGGTGTTGCTGGCGCCCCACGACCAGGCAAGGATCGGAACCTCACCCGTGTGCTTGGCGTGCTTGGACGAGCCCTCGATCTTGACCTTGCCCGAGCCGAACTTGATGTGCATGTCGAATGCCATGGAACCTCTCCTCGATCACCTGTGATGGATGGATGACGCCGTTCGGGAACGTCCCCGCACCGGTCGATCCGTGGTTGACGCTTTTCTTGCGTGGGAACGAAAGCCGGCCTTCGACCGTCGTGAACATCGCCCGGGAAGCGACCGTCCCCTGTCGCGCCCTTGTGTTGTCGCTGCTCGCCCGTGCAGGCGGCTGGCGGTCAACGCCAGCGCCTGCGCGGATGTCGATCAGGCCTTGGCTGCCGACGGCAGGCGCGAGACCAGCCGCAGCGACACCGTGAGCCCTTCCAGCTGGTAGTGCGGCTTGAGGAAGAACTTCGAGGTGTAGTACCCCGGGGCGCCCTCCACCTCTTCCACCACCACCTCGGCGGCCGACAGCGGTTTGCGCGCCTTGGTCTCCTCGCTGGAGTTCACCGGGTCACCGTCGACGTAGTTCATGACCCAGTTGGTGAGCCAGCTCTGCATCTGGTCGCGGCTGGAGAACGAGCCGATCTTGTCGCGCACGATGCACTTCAGGTAATGCGCGAAGCGGCTGGCGGCGAACAGGTACGGCAGGCGGCAGCTGAGCGCGGCGTTCGCGGTGGCGTCCGGGTTGTCGTACTCCTCCGGCTTGGCCAGCGACTGCGCGCTGATGAAGGCGGCCATGTCCGAGTTCTTGCGATGCACCAGCGGCATCAGGCCCATCCTGTCGAGCTCGGCCGAACGGCGGTCGGTGATGGCGATCTCGGTGGGGCACTTCATGTCCACGCCGCCGTCGTCACTGGGGAAGGCGTGCACCGGCAGGCCTTCCACCGCACCGCCGGATTCGATGCCGCGGATGCGCGAGCACCAGCCGTATTCCTTGAACGAGCGGTTGATGTTCACCGCCATCGCATAGGCGGCGTTCTGCCAGGTGTACTTGGACGAGTCGGCGCCGGAGGTGTCTTCCTCGAAGTTGAACTCCTCCACCGGATTGGTGGCCGCGCCGTAAGGCAGGCGGGCCAGCGTGCGCGGCATGGTGAGACCGAGGTACTTGGCGTCTTCCGATTCGCGCAGCGAGCGCCACGCGGCGTAGTCCGGCGTGGAGAAGATCTTCGCCAGGTCGCGCGGGTTGGACAGCTCATTCCAGTTCTCCATGCCCATCAGGCTGGAGTTGGCCGCAGCGATGAACGGCGCGTGTGCCGCCGAGGCCACCTGGGCGATGCCGGCGAGCATTTCCACGTCAGGCGGGCTGTGGTCGAAGTAGTAGTCGCCGACCAGGCAGCCATAGGGCTCGCCACCGAGCTGACCATATTCCTCTTCGTACATCTTCTTGAAGATCGGGCTCTGGTCCCACGCGGTGCCCTTGTAGCGCTTGAGCGTCTTGCCCAGCTCCTTCTTGGAGATGTTCATCACGCGGATCTTCAGCTGCTGATCCGTCTCGGTGTTGTTCACCAGGTGATGCAGGCCGCGCCAGGCGCTTTCGAGCTTCTGGAAATCCTCGTGGTGCATGACCAGGTTCAGCTGCTCGCTGATCTTGCGGTCAAGCTCGGCCACATAGGCGTTGATGGTCTGGGTGACGTCGTCGGAGACGATGTCGGACTTGCTCAGCACCTGCTCGGCCAGCGTGCGGACGGCCGACTCGACCTCTTCCTTGGCGCGCTCGCTCTTGGGCTTGAATTCCTTGCTCAGCAGAGCGGCGAAGTCGCCCGCTTCGACGGTGGCGGTCGCACCGCCCTGTTCGGCCAGTTTCTCGGTTGCCATGTGTGCTTACTCCCCGTCCTTGTCGTCGCCGGGCTTGGGCGCCGACACCAGTGATTGCAGCAATGCCGGATCGTTGATCGCCTGGGCGATGAGCTTCTCGGCACCCGCCTTGCCGTCCATGTAGGTACCCAGGTTGGCCAACTGGGTGCGTGCCTCCAGCAGCTTGGCGACCGAGCTCACCTTGCGCGCCACGGCGGCTGGCGAGAAGTCGTCCATGCTTTCGAAGGTGATGTCGACGTTGAGGTTGCCCTCGCCGGTCAGCGTGTTGGGCACGGCGAAGGAGACGCGCGGCTTCATCGACTGCAGGCGCTGATCGAAGTTGTCCACGTCGATTTCCATCGCCTTGCGGTCCTCGATCGCCGGCAGCTCGGCGTTGTTGGCGCCGGACAGGTCGGACATCACGCCCATCACGAAAGGCACCTGCACCTTCTTCTGCGCGCCGTAGACCTCGACGTCGTACTCGATCTGCACGCGCGGCGCGCGGTTTCTCGCGATGAATTTCTGACTGCTTTGCTTGGCCATGCTTGTGTCTCCTTCGAACAGGGTCTACCGGTGATGAGGACGGATCGGAGGCACGGCCGACGCAGCCGAACGCTCGCCGCGGAACCCCGCCGCAAACGCGATGCATGACGTCATGGCATGTCCCCCTGCTGCAGATGTGGAACCGGCCGCCACCGGCGACCGTGACAAGCACGGCACCGCCTTGGGCGAACCCTCCGCCGGGCGGTTGCAAGCCCTTCCATGGAGTTAGTGCGCGCCGGCGCGGCCGAACTGGTCAGGCCGCCGATCTGAAGTTCAGGTTGAGTTCAGCGAATAGAAAGGCGCGAAAAGTCGCCCCTTGCACGAGCACATCCGGCTGGTGCATGCGAAGGGCATCGTGAGGCCGGCCCGAACGGGCCGGCGAAGGTTCAGCCCTGCAGCTCGCGCTGCAGCCAGGCCCGGGCGAGGCGCCACTCGCGCTGCACGGTGGCGGGCGAAATGCCCATGGCGGTGCCGATCTGCTCGGCGGTGAGACCCACGAAGAAACGCATCGACACGATGTTGGCCTGACGCGGATCGATCTGCTCCAGCGCCTCCATGCACTCCAGCAGCGCGGCGTAGTCGACCTCGTGGGTCAGCGCGCCGGAGATTTCCGACAGCTCGATGCGGTCGGCGTATTGCGGCCGCTTCGACGCCTGCCGGCGGCGTGCGGCATCGATGAGGACCTCGCGCATGGCGCGCGCGGCCACGCCAAGCAGGTGGCCGCGGTTTTCCCAGGCCGGCGAGCCGTTGCCGCCGAACACCTTGAGGTAGGCCTCGTTCACCAGCGCGGTGGCGCTCAAGGTGCGCTCGCTGGAGTTCTGGCGCAGCTGTGCGCCGGCCAGCCGGTGCAGCGCGGCATACATCTGCCGCAACGCCTCGTCCATGGCGTCCGGATCGCCCGCCTGCGCCGAATGCAGCAGGCGGGTCACTTCGGATTGCTTGTCCACCACGTTCATACAGACGTCGACCCTGGTCAGTGCATGGCAATACGGTTGTCCGCGGCACACGACACGCCCGCCGGAGCCACGCCCATGCCGTGGCGCGCCTCCGATTCAAGCTGCCGCAAGGCCTGGGAGCGGCGGCTGCAGGCTCCCCATCGCGTGTCCGATTGTGCCGCGGTCGTCGCCGCCAATGAAGCCGCCTGCTGGAACTCCCCCCGCGCCAGCGAGAGGCTCACGGCCAACAGTTGCGCATCGATCGCCGCCGGATGTGGCAGCGCAAGGCGCGCGCTGTCGTTGAAACCGCGCAGCGCGTCCAGCCATACCGCCGCCTGGCGCTGGTCGCCGAGGGCAAGCGAGGCCTGGCCGAGGCCAGCGAGCGCGGCCGCGTAGCTTTCCGGCGAGGTCTTCTGTTCGCGGGGGCCGAGCAGGTCGCGCGCGCGGCGGAACTGCTCCAGCGCCCGTGCCGCCTGCCCGCGCCGCAGCGCCACGGCGCCGGTGACGTTCAGCGCCTCGGCCAGATTGGTGGTGGCCCAGACCGATCCGCTCGCCACGCGCTGGCGCATCGCGTCCAGGTGCGGCAACACCAGCGCCCCGGCATCGGCGTAGCGCTGCATTTCGAGGTACTGCGCGGCCAGCGCATCCAGCGTGCTGAAGTAGAAGTCCGGCGTGTCGGCGGCGTAGTCGCCAGCGATCCGGCTGGCGCGTTCCAGTGCCTGCACGGCGTCGCTGGTGCGCCCCATCTGCACCAGCGCGCCGCCGAAATAACTCAGCAACGCGGCCAGCGACGGGCTGGATGTGCCGATCAGCACGTCGTAATCGGCGAGCGCGCGACGGAAGCCTTCCAGTGCCTGCTGCGGCTGCGTGCGCAGCGACACCAGCGCCTCGACGAAGCGGTAGTAGAGCTGGTTGGTGTCATCGGCCACGAACAGCTTGTTCGCCTCCAGCACGGCCCGATGCGCGACCGCGATGGCCTGGGCATCCTGCCCCTGCGCCCCCTCCGTGAGCGCGAGCACGGCCAGCGCCAGCAGATGCAGCTCCGGCTCGTGGCGCTGCGGTTGACGCTCCAGCCTGGCGACGATGGCGTCGATCTGCCGGCGCACGTCGCCCAGGGAAATGTCCTGCACGCCCAGATGGTTGTAGAGCTGGTTGATCTGCACGCGCAGGATCTCGTCACCGTGCTCGCCCGGTGCGCTCGACAGCAGGCCGATCGCCCGGTCGTTCGCCGGGATGGCGGAAGATTGATCCAGCATGGTGGAGTAGCCGCGCCCCAGTTCCGCATAGACGCGGCCGCGCTCGAGCAAGCCGGGGCTGTAGCCCTTCTCCAGTTCGAGCGCCTGCTTCATCAGCGTCACCGCCGGAGCGCCCAGGCTCAGCTGGTTGTAGGAACGCGCCATCGACAGCATCAGGCGCACGCGAACCTCCGGGGCAATGTCGGTGCGCTTGGCCAGCGTGACCGCGCCGCGATCGAGCACCTGCCGCACGGTGACGTGGCTGCCGCCGGCGTGGGTCGGATCGGCGTTCTCGAACAGCTCCTGCATGAAATCGGCGATGGCCTGCGTCTTGTCGCGCTCCAGCTCGACGCGACGCAACTGCGCCTCCCGCTCGACCGCGAAGCCCACCAGCATGGCCAGCATCACCGCCGCCACACCGAGGCCGACGCGATGGCGGCGCAGGTACAGTCCCACGCGATACAGGCGATGGCCGCGCCGCGCGCGCACCGGGCGCAGGTCGAGGAAGTTCTCCAGGTCCGCCACCATTTCACCGACGGTGGCGTAACGCTCCTCGGGATTGCGCCGCAGTGCCTTCATCACGATCGCGTCGATGTCCGGCGGCACCTCGCGGCCGGCGGACACGGGCGCGCCGGATTCGCGCCGGAGTCGGCGGCTGGGCGGCTGCACGCGCCCGGTCACGATGGCGTTGGAGATATCCAGCGGCGAATCGCCCTGGGCACTGCCGAACGGGCGCTCGCCGCAGACCAGCTGGTAGAGCACCACGCCCAGCGACCAGACGTCCGCCCGCGTGCCCAGCGGCTCCCCCCGAACCTGCTCGGGGCTGGCGTAGGCCAGCGTGAGCGCGCGCTGCATGGTCATCGTCTGCGCGGTGGCCACGCCACCGACCTGGTCGAGCAGTCGCGCGATGCCAAAGTCCAGCAGCTTCGGTTCGCCATCGGCGGTGACGAGGATGTTCGCCGGCTTGATGTCGCGGTGGATCACCAGCCGCTCGTGCGCGTGCCGCACCGCCGCGCACACCTTGAGGAACAGCACCACCCGGCGCCGCAGCGACAGCTGGTGGCGCTCGCACCACTGGTCTATGCGCTCGCCCTGCACGAACTCCAGCGCCAGGAAGGGACGCCCGTCGCGCGTGCTGCCGCCGTCGATCAGGTGGGCGATGCCCGGATGGCTGAGCGAGCCCAGGATGCGTCGCTCCTCGGCAAAGCGCCGGCGCACTCCGGGAGCGAGCAGGCTGCCGGTATTGATGAACTTGAGCGCGACGCGCTGGCGGATTTCCTCGGCGGTGCCTTCGTCGATGATCCGCTCGGCCAGGTACACCACGCCCATGCCGCCTTCACCCAGCTGGCGCACCAGTCGGTACTGGCAGGCGCCGGCGCCGGCAACGCTCGATCCGCTGGCGTCGTGCAGGTCGCCCAGCAACGGCAGCAGCAGGGGCGCCTCGCTGGTGTCGTCGGCGGCTTCCAGCATCCACTGCACTTCGTCGCGCAGCGCCTCGTCGCCACCGCAGGCGGCGTCCACGTAGGCATCCCGCTGCGCAGCATCCAGCTCCATCGCGGCAAAGGCGATCGGCTTGGCGCGCGTGTAGCGCTGCCTGCGTGCCTCGTTCATGCAGTTCCCCCTGCAGTGACGCCGGGCCAGCGTCAGCTCTCAAGTATAAGCACGGCCGTGCGACAGCCGCACGGCCCGCCCCGTACCGGGCGGTACGGAAACGCCCCGTCCGGCACCCTCGTCGGGGCGCGCGACCGCGCATCGCTGTGACCGCGATCGAGCCCGCCGCCGTCGCAAACCATTATTCTTCGCCGATGCAGCGCCCCGGCGCAGCCCATCCAGCCACCGTATTCCCGGAGTCCGCATGAAACTGCTGCGCCATGCCGCCCTCGCCGCCGCCCTGCTGATGGCCGGCCCGGCCCTCGCCTCCGACGTGAGCATGGCCAACGGTGCCATCACCTTCACCACGCCGGCCAACTGGATGGGCATCATGGAGACGCAGGGCGACCCCGAGGTGCGGGTGTTCCAGGTGCCCGACCCTTCGCCCACCGCGAGCAACACGCTGGCGCGCGTCACGGTGACGGTGAAGCAGGTGGGCGACATCGGCGGCTACCAGCGCTACGTGAGCGACGCCAATGCCAAGGCGCAGGCCCTGCCCGGCTACCAGCCGATCCGCGGCGTCAGCAACACCAACGGGCCGAACGATTACCTCTACACCGCCAAGGAAAGCGGCGAGACCATCGCCTACGTCGAGCACTACTGGTTCCGCGACGGTCGCGCGATCCAGCTGCGCTGCCTGCGCCCGGCCTCGACCCAGGCGGGCGCAGCGTGGCAGGCGGCCTTCGACAAGGGCTGCAGCGACGTGGCCAATAGTCTCGCCCGCTGACCCTGGCGCGCCCGAGCTTGTACCCTTGGGGATCGTCTTTGCCGGAAGCGATCCATGTCCGATACGTACCAAGCCGACCTCGCCTGGGCCCAGGCGCAGGATGCCGCCGACCCGTTGCGCGGCTTTCGCGACGAGTTCCTGATTCCGCCGCACGAGGGCCGTGACGGCTTCTATTTCTGCGGCAACTCGCTGGGCCTGCAGCCGCGCGCGGTGCGCCCCGCGCTCAGCGCCGAGCTCGACTACTGGGGCGAGCTGGCGGTGGAAGGCCACTTCAAGGGCCGCGCGCCGTGGCTGAACTACGAGGACTACCTGCGCGACGACCTCGCCGCGCTGGTGGGCGCCAAGCCCATCGAAGTGGTCGCCATGAACACGCTGGGGGTGAACCTGCACCTGATGATGGTGAGCTTCTATCGCCCCACCGCCGAGCGCCCGGCGATCCTGGTCGAGGCGGGCGCCTTTCCCACCGACCGCTACGCGGTGGAATCGCAGATCCGCTACCACGGCTTCGATCCGGCCGACGCGCTGATCGAGCTGGAGGGCGACGGCCCGAACGGCACGCTGACGATGGCCGCCATCGAACGGGCGCTGGCCGAGCACGGCCAGCGCGTGGCGCTGGTGCTGCTTCCCGGTATCCAGTACCGCACCGGCCAGGCGTTCGATCTCAAGGCGATCACCGCGCTGGCGCACGCGCGCGGCTGCACGGTGGGCTTCGACCTGGCCCACGCGGTGGGCAACCTGCCGCTGGCGCTGCACGACACTGGCGCCGACTTCGCCGTGTGGTGCCACTACAAGTACGTCAACTCCGGCCCCGGCGCGGTCGGCGGCGTGTTCGTGCACGAACGCCACGCGCAGGCCGACCTGCCTCGCTTCCACGGCTGGTGGGGCAACCGGCGCGACAACCGCTTCCAGATGGCGCCGGACTTCGACCCGACGCCGGGCGCGGAAGGCTGGCAGCTGTCCAATCCACCGATCCTGGCGATGGTGCCGCTGCGCATCTCGCTGGAGATCTTCCGTCGCGCGGGTATGGAGCGCCTGCGCGCCAAATCGCTGCGCCTCACCGGCTACCTGGAGTGGCTGGTCAATACGCAGCTGGCGGATCTGCTGCAGATCATCACCCCGGCCGACCCGGCACAACGCGGCGCGCAGCTGTCGATCCGCGTACTGGGCGGGCGCGAGCGCGGCCGCGCGTTGTTCGACTACCTGGTCGAACGCGGCATCATCGGTGACTGGCGCGAGCCGGACGTGATCCGCATCTCGCCCGCGCCGCTGTACAACCGCTTCGCCGAGTGTCTGGCTTTTGCCGAGGCGGTGCGTGCGTGGAGCGCGGGGCGCTGATCCATTCTGCTCGCGGGCGTTTGGCGGTTTAGCCGTCCATCGCCCGTAGCCACGCAAGAACGTGCATGGACGCACGCAGGGAAGCATGCCAGGGCGACGCCCGGTACCATCGGAACCGGCACGCCCGTCCCCATCATCTTCCGGAGCCATCGATGCGACATACCCTTCTCCCCGGCCTGGCAGCCCTGCTGCTCACCGCGCCGCTGGCGGCCTGGGGCCAGTCCGCCACCGTGCAGGACAGCATTCCCAAGCAGGCGCTGGACGCCACGGCGGCCTCCACCACGCTGGCCGATCTCTCCAGCGACAAGCCGATCACCGCCAAGCACGCGATGGTGGTTTCCGCGCAGCACCTGGCCACCCAGGTCGGCGTGGACATCCTCAAGCGCGGCGGCAATGCGGTGGATGCCGCGGTGGCGGTGGGCTACGCGCTGGCGGTGGTGCATCCGTGCTGCGGCAACATCGGCGGCGGCGGCTTCATGCTGATCCACCCGGCGCACGGCAAGGACGTGTTCCTCGACTTCCGCGAAAAGGCGCCGCTGAAGGCGAGCCCCACCATCTTCCAGGACGACAAGGGCAACGTGGTGCCGGGCAAGAGCACCGGCACCTACCTCGGCGTGGGCGTGCCAGGTACCGTGATGGGCATGGACGAGGCGTTGAAGAAGTACGGTCGCCTCTCGCGCCAGCAGGTGATCGCGCCGGCGATCCGGCTGGCGAAGGAAGGCTACGTGCTGCAGCAGGGTGACGTGAACATCCTCGACCAGCGCACCAAGGACTTCGCCAAATTCCCGAACGTGGCGGCAACCTTCCTCAAGGACGGCAAGCCCTACCAGGCCGGCGACCGCCTGGTGCAGCCGCAACTGGCAAAGACGCTGGAGACCATCAGCAAGGGCGGCACCTCGGCCTTCTACCACGGCGACATCGCGCGCAAGGTAGTGGCCGCCAGCGACGCCAACGGCGGCCTGCTGAGCATGAAGGACTTCGCCGACTATACGGTGCATTGGGATACCCCGATCAAGTGCGGTTACCGCGGCTATACGGTGGTCTCCGATCCGCCGCCCAGCTCCGGCGGCGCCACCGTCTGCCAGATCCTCAAGCTGCTCGAGCCCTACCCGCTGAAGGATCTGGGCTACGGCTCGGCTCGCGCGCTGCACTTCACCATCGAGGCCGAACGTCGCGCCTTTGCCGACCGCAACAACTACCTGGGCGACCCGGCGTTCGTGAAGAACCCAATCGACACCCTGCTCTCGGACAAGCACATCGACCAGCTGCGTTCGACCATCGACCCAACCAAGGCCACGCCGTCGACGGAGATCAAGGGCAGCCTCGGCGCCACCGAGGGCACCAACACCACCAGCTACGCGGTGGTGGACAAGGACGGCAACGCCGTGGCGGTGACTTACACCATCAACTACCTGTTCGGCGTGGGCCAGATCGCTGGCGACACCGGCTTCTTCCTCAACAACGAGATGGATGACTTCACCTCCAAGCCCGGCGTGCCGAACACCTTCGGCCTGGTGCAGGGCAAGGCGAATCAGGTGGAGGGTGGCAAACGTCCGCTCAGCTCGATGGCCCCCACCATCGTGCTGAAGGACGGCAAGCTGTTCATGGTCACCGGCAGCCCCGGCGGCTCGACGATCATCACCACGGTGATGCAGAGCATCACCAATGTGATCGACTACGGCATGAACATGCAGCAGGCAGTGAACGCCCCGCGCATGCACCACCAGTGGTATCCCGACGCCGTGATCGTCGAGCCGGGCCTGCTCACCGACGCGGTGAAGAAGGAGCTGGAGGACATGGGCTACAAGTTCAAGGAAGTGCAGTCCTGGGGCGCCGACGAGGCGATCCTGCGCAACCCGAAGACCGGCCTGCTGGAAGGTGCCAACGATCGGCGCCGGCCGGCGGGGCTAGCGGCGGGTTACTGATCCCCGGCCTTCCCCGGGAACACGAAGGGCGCGCCATGGGCGCCCTTCTTTTTGGGTCAAAACGTTTCGAGTGCGCTGTCACCGGATCGCCCGGTGAATTCCAGCCAGCAGCACGCCAGCGCCAAGCCCTCCTCTCCGTCATTCCCGCGAAAGCGGGAATCCATGTTCATCGCGACGCATCAGCCACATAGATGAAGAGACGGTCGGCCGGTCACCCACCGGGGTTCTGAGGCTGCAGTGAGATGGATTCCCGCTTTCGCGGGAATGACGGTACGGGCCGAATAGGCGTCAACAGACACCCGGGCATCGGCAACCGGCATGAGCCGGCGCATTGGAAACCGTCGTCGCATACGGCACGCCGTGTCCCGTAGCCCCGCTACAACAGCCCGCGCTGCATGCCCGCCCGAGCCTCAACCTGTGCGGCTCTCCGGATGCCGCACCTGCCCTTCCCCGCGCACCACGAAACGCTCGATGGTGAGCGACTCGGCGCCCATCGGTCCGTAGGCGTGCAGTCGGGTGGTGGAGATGCCGATCTCCGCGCCCAGGCCCAGCTCGCCGCCGTCGGAGAAGCGCGAGGAGGCATTGACCATGATCACCGCCGAGCGCAACGCGTGAACGAATTGTGCCGCTGTCGTCTCGTTGCGGGTGGCGATCACCTCGGTGTGGTCCGAGCCGTAGCGGCGGATGTGCGCGATCGCGTCGTCGAGACTGTCGACCACGCGGACGGCGAGGATCAGGTCGAGGAACTCGGCGGCGTAGTCGTCCTCGGTCGCTGGCTTCATGTCGCCCGCCAGTGCGCGGCTCGCCTCATCGCCGCGCAGTTCCACACCCTTGGCGCGCAGCGCCTCGGCGGCGCGCGGCAGGAAGCTTGGCGCGATGTCCTGATGCACCAGCAACGTCTCCAGCGCATTGCACACGCCGGTGCGGGTGGTCTTGCCATCGAGCAGAAGGTCCATCGCCACGTCGGGGTCGGCGTCGCGGTCCACGTACAGGTGGCAAACGCCCTTGTAGTGCTTGATCACCGGCACGCGCGCGTGTTCGGTGACGAAGCGGATCAGGCCCTCGCCGCCGCGGGGGATGGCCAGATCCACGATGTCGCTCAGCTGCAGCAGCTGGACCATCGCCTCGCGGCTCAGGTCGTCCATGATCGTCAGCACCTCGCGCGGCACACCGTGCCGGTCCATCGCCTCGTGCAGCGCCGCGGCGATGGCCAGGTTGGAATGCAGCGCCTCGGAGCCGCCTCGCAGGATCACCGCGTTGCCGGCCTTCATGCACAGCGCGGCGGCATCGGCGGTCACGTTCGGACGGGCCTCGTAGATCATCGCCACCACGCCGAGCGGGATACGCACGCGCTCGATCGCCAGGCCGTTCGGACGGATCTCGCGCCTCGTCACCTGGCCGACCACGTCGGGCAGGTTGGCCACTTCACGCACGGCGTTGGCGATGGCGGCGACGCGGCTGGCGTCCAGCTTCAGCCGGTCCAGCATGGCGCCCTGCACACCCTTGTCGGCGGCGCCGGCCATGTCCTTCGCGTTGGCGTCGAGGATGGCCCTGGCGTGCGCATCGACCGCGGCGGCCATGTCGCGCAGCAGCGCGCGGCGGGCGTCGGCGTCCAGCATGGCGATCGCCGGGGCGGCGTCGCGGCAGGCCAGGGCTCGGGTTCGGATATCGCTCATGCTCAGATGTCTCCTGTCGTCAGGTCCAGCTCGCGCACCAGCGCGAGATCGTCGCGATGCACCACGTTCTCGCCGAAGCTGTAGCCGAGCCGGGTCTTGATGTCGCGCGTGTGGCTGCGCGCGATGCGGTTGATTTCCATGGCGCTGTACTGGCTGATGCCGCGGGCGAAGGACTGCAGCGAGCCGTTCTCGCCGGGGCCGACGATCTCCACCATGTCACCCCGCTGGAACTCGCCCTCGGCCGCGAGGATGCCCTTGGGCAACAGCGAGGCGCCCTCGTCGCTGAGCGCACGCATGGCGCCGGCGTCCACCTCGATGTGACCGGGCACCGCCGGCACGTGGCGCAGCCAGTACTTGCGCGCCTGCAGGCGGGTGGCCCGGGTGCGCAGCAGGGTGCCGTGCAGCAGGTCACGCGAGAGCAGGCTCACCACCTCGCTGTCACGGCCGTTGAAAAGGATGGTCTCGATGCCCGCGGCGCCGGCCTTCTCCGCCGCTTCCAGCTTGGTACGCATGCCGCCGGTACCCACCGAGCTTCCGGCAGCGCCGGCCATCGCCATGATCTCGGGGGTGAGCTCGGGCACTTCGTTGACCGGTTCGGCATCGGGGTTGCTGCGCGGATCGGCGGTGTACAGGCCGTCGATGTCGGTGGCAATCAGCAGCATGTCGGCGTCGACCAGCGCGGCGATGATCGCGGCGAGGTTGTCGTTGTCGCCTAGGGTGAGCTCGTCCACCGCCACCGTGTCGTTCTCGTTCACCACCGGCATCACGCGATGGCGAAGCAGCTCGCCCAGCGTGGCGCGCGCGTTGAGGTAACGGCGCCGGTTGCGCAGATCGTCGTGGGTGAGCAGCACCTGCGCCAGCGGAATGTCGAGCAGGCGCTGCCACAGCCCCACCGTCTGGGTCTGGCCCAGTGCGGCCATCGCCTGGCGCGCCGCATTGCTGGTGTCCTCGCCGGAATGATCCTTGAGCAGCACGCGTCCGGCCGCGACCGCGCCGGACGACACCAGTACGATCTCGCGGCCGCTGGCGTGGCAGGCGGCGATGAACTGCGCCAGCCCCAGCGCATAGCGCGTACTGAGGCCACCGCCATCGGCAGCGATCAGGCTGCTGCCCACCTTGAGTACGGCGCGCCGCCACGGTGGCACGGATTGCTGCCGAAAGGCCCTCAGTTGCGTCATTTCCCCGACTTCCTCACCAGATACCACCTCTAAAGGGTCTGGGCAGGTTCGTGTATTTCAACCCTTGCCGCGGAACTCCATCGCGGGAGCGAAAACGTTTCGGACGTATGGACGTCCATATCTTCTACGCCGAAACCAGCGCAAGGTCGTCGCGATGCACGATCGCCGGTCCGTAGCTGTAGCCGAGCAGATCGTCGATGTCGCGACTGTGCCGACCGGCGAGGCGTCGCACGTCTACCGCACCGTATTGGCTCAGGCCTCGCGCCACCACGCGACCGGAAGGGTCGACCACTTCCACCAGGTCGCCGCGATGGAAATCGCCCAGCGCCTCCACCACGCCCCCGGGAAGGAGCGAGGCACGACCGGCGGCGAGCGCGCGAGCCGCGCCTGCATCGACCCGGATCGACGACGCGTCACAGGGCGCGTGCAGCAGCCAGTACTTGCGCGCCTGCATGCGGCTCTGCCCGGCGATGAACAGCGTGCCGCGCAGCTCGCCCTGCCCCAACGCCTGCACGGTGGCGGCATCACGCCCGTTGAACAGCGCCGTGGCGATGCCGGCCGCCGCGGCCTTCTGCGCCGCCTGCAGCTTGGTGCGCATGCCGCCGGTGCCGACTGCGCTGCCACTGCCGCCGGCCATCGCCAGCACCGCCGGAGTGATCTCGTCCACGCGCGGAATCGGCCGCGCGTCCGGATCGCGACGCGGATCGGCGCTGTGCAGCGCATCGATGTCCGAGGCGATCAGCAGCAGGTCGGCATCCACCAGCGCCGCGACAATGGCGGCGAGATTGTCGTTGTCGCCCAGCTTGAGCTCGTCCACCGCCACCGTGTCGTTCTCGTTGATCACCGGCAGCACCTCGATCGCCAGCAACTGGCGCAGCGTGGCGCGCGCGTTGAGGTAGCGGCGGCGGTTGCGCAGGTCGTCGTGGGTGAGCAACACCTGCGCGACCGGCCGCGCCGACAGTGACTGCCACAGTGCAACCATCGGCGCCTGTCCCAGCGCAGCCAGCGCCTGCCGTTCGGCCAGGTCGCCCATGGGGACGGCCCGCGCGCGCAGCAGGGCGCGACCCGCCGCGACCGCGCCGGACGACACCAGCACCACTTCCCTGCCCTGCGCCTGGCTGTCGGCGATGAAGGCGGCCAGAGCCTGCGCGTAGTCAGGCGTGAGCCCGCCGCCATCGGCCGCCAGCAGGTTGCTGCCGACCTTGAGCACCGCGCGTCGCCATGCGGGCAGTGGCTGACGGGGCAGCTCAGCCATCGACCACCTCGCGGTCGCCGTGGCTGCGCGGCGACGACACCACCAGAAAGCGAAGCTCGTCACCGGAGTCGTTGCGCATCTGATGCGCCGGGCCGGGCGGTACGTGCAGGCCCTGCCTCGCGGCGAGGCGATGATCGACGCCGTCGAGCTCCAGCGTGGCTTCGCCCTCCAGCACATAGAAGAACTGGCGCGAGCGCGCATGCCGATGGCGCACCTCGGCGGTGCCGGGCGGCATGCGCTCCTCGATCACGCTGAGGTCGTCGCCTTCCAGCAAATGCCAGCCGTCGCACTGCCGGCCCCAGACGTAATGCGCTGCGTTGGCGGTGCTGACGGTGGCCATGGCTTTACCTCACCGGCCGAGTGCGGCGAGCCGCGCGCGCAGCTCGTCCAGCCGCAGGGCGTTGCCGGCTCCGGGCGAGGTGCGCGCGGCGAGGCTGGCCTCGGGCGTGCGGCCTGTGCCGGCGGATGCGGCCGTCTCGGCGGCGGCGCGGTAGGCGTCGCGGAACGGCACGCCGGCGGCGGCCTGCTCGATCGCCACGTCGGTGGCGTACATCGCCGGCTCGATCGCCCCGCGCATCATTGCCTCGTTCCACTGCATCTGCGCCAGCAGGCCCGGCAGCAGCTCCAGCGCCATCAGGCCGTGACGCACGCCGTGGAACAGCGAGCCCTTGGAGAACTGCAGGTCGCGCTGGTAACCCGACGGCAGCGACAGCAACTGCTCGATCTCGCAGCGCGCCGCGGCCACGCTGGCGTAGCTGGCGCGCAGCAGTTCCACCACGTCCGGATTGCGCTTGTTCGGCATGATCGAGCTGCCGGTGGTGTACTGCGACGGCAGCGCTACGAAGTTGAATTCCGCCGTGGTGAACAGCGACAAATCCCACGCCAGCCGGCGCAGGTCGAGCATGGCGCTGGCGATCGCCTCCAGCACCGCCATCTCGAACTTGCCGCGCGAGAGCTGGGCATAGATCGGCGACACCTGCATGCGCGCAAAGCCCAGCGCGCGCGTGGTGTGCTCGCGATCCAGCGGCAGGTTGACGCCATAGCCCGCGGCGGTGCCGAGCGGGTTGGCGTCGATCCAGTCGCGCGTCTGCCGCGCGCGCAGCGCGTTGTCGATGAACCCCTCGGCGAAGCCGGCGAACCACATCGCGGTGGACGACACCACCGCCCGCTGCAGGTGCGTGTAGCCGGGCAGCGGCAGCGCGGGCTGCGCGGCGCGTTCCAGGCAGACCTCGGCCACCGCGCGGCAGTGCGCTTCCAGCTCGGCGAGCTTGTCCTTCAGCCACAGCCGCGTGGCCACCAGGATCTGGTCGTTGCGGCTGCGCCCGGTGTGCACGCGGCGACCGGCGTCGCCGAGCCGCTCGGTGAGGCGCGCCTCGATGGCGGAATGGCCGTCTTCGTAGCGCTCATCCAGCACGAACGCACCGGAACGGAAATCCTCGGCCAGCACGTCCAGCTCGCGCTTCAGCGCCGCCACCTCGTCGGCGCTGACCACGCCGATATTCGCCAGCCCTTCCACGTGCGCCTTGCTGGCGGTGATGTCGTGCAGGAAGAACTCGCGATCGAGGATCACGTCATCGCCGGCGAGGAACTGCATGATGCGCGGGTCGATCTGGATGCCGGATTTTTGCCAGAGGGGCTGGGACATAGGAGTGAGTCGATAGGAGTGAGAAGTGAGAGAAGAGCGGAGAGCTCAGGAGCGAGTGAAGAGGAAGGAATGAAGAGAAGAGAACAGAGCAGAGTCGGTGGCGGCAAGGTAGGCGAGAGGCGAGCTTTTGCTTCTCTCTCACTCCTCACTCCTCTGCACTCACTCCTCGCTTTTTCGCTCACTCCTGCCTTATCGCCGTGAACTCGTCCACACCGATCGCCCGGTTGATGTTCTGCAGCGCCTGAGTCGCCGCACCCTTGAGCAGGTTATCCAGCGTGGCCACCACCACCACGCGCTTGCCGTCGGCGGAGACTGCGAAGCCGCCGATGTCGACGTGATGCTGGCCGGCGACCGCACTCACCCATGGCGCCTCGTCGACCACGTGCACCAGCGGCTCGGCGTCGTAGGCGTGGTGGAAGCGCTGCATCACTTCCTCGCGGCTCATCTTGCGGGCGAGGTAGAGGTTGGTGGTGACGGTGAGGCCGCGGAAGTGCGGCGCTACGTGCGGCATGAACTCCACCGGCACGCCGAGGTGGCGGCTCGCCTCCTTCTCGTGGGTGTGGCCGGTGAGCGAATAAGGCATCAGGTTGTCGCGCAGCTTCTCGGGGTCGTTCTTGTCCGAGGGCGTGGTGCCGGCACCGGAGTAGCCGGATACGCCGAAGCACACCGGCGGCGCGGCCAGCATGTCCTTGAGCGGCGCGATGGAGAGCTGGATCGCGGTGGCGTAGCAGCCGGGGTTGCTGATGTGCTTCTCGCCGCGCCATTTCTCACGCGTGAGCTCGGGCAGTCCGTAGTACCAGCTGCTGTCGAAGCGGTAGTCGGCGGACAGATCGAGGATCAGCGTGCCCGGCTTCACCTTGTCGATCGCCTCGACATACGGCGCCGCCTTGCCGTTGGGCAGGGCCAGCACCACCACGTCGGTGCCCTGCGCCGCCACTGCCTCGGCATCGAGGCTGGCATAGCGAAGCTCGCCGACGTAGCCGTCCACGTGGTCGGCCACGCGCTGACCGTCGAGTTCACGCGAGGAGACGAACGCCAGCTCCAGCGCCGGATGCGCGGCGACCAGGCGGATGAGTTCGGCGCCGGTGTGGCCGCGGGCGCCGACGATGCCAAGGGTTTTGCGTGCAGCAGTCATGACTCTTTCCGAAATGTCAGTCGACCAGCGTCGGCTGGCGGGTGGAGCAGTGGGCGACGCAGCGCTCGATGGTGGCGAAGCCGTCCAGCCCGTACCAGAACACCTTCCAGCGCGCCTGCTTGAAGCAACCGTCGGACTCGGCGTAGTAGAACGGGTTGATCGGATTGCCGTGGCGCGAGCGCCAGAACAGCTGTGGATGCTGCTCGCGCATCACCTGCCACACGGCGCGGCCGAGGCCCTCGCCCTGTGCCTCGTCGAGCACGGCGAACTTGTCGAGGTAGGGAAGCCCCTGCTTTCCATCGACCTGTTCGAGCGTGAGGATCATCGCCGCGCGGTAGTTCTCGCTCACGTACACGCGGTACGGCGTGGTGCGCTCGAAATAATCCGGCACCACCTTGCGGCCGAAGCTGGATTCGATCAGCTCGCGCAGCCGTGGCTGGTCCACGCCCTGCCAGCTGTCGAAGGTGAGCACCTTCTCGCCGCGGCGGACCAGGGTGCCCGAACCCTTGTGGGTGAACAGCTCCTTGGCCAGCTCGGACGGGCGGGTGATCGACACGGACGAGGACAGCGGCAGCTTGTCCAGCAGGTCGGCGATCTGCTCGATCTTCACCCGCATGCCGCCGTTGATCCACGGCTGCGCCATCAGGTGGTCGAACTCGGTCGAGAGGTTGATCGAGTCGATCAGCCGGCCCTGGTCGTCGAGCAGGCCGCCGGTGCCGGTGAGGAACACGATCTTGTACGGCTGCAGCACGCGCACCAGTTCGTTGGCAGCGAAGTCGGCGTTGATGTTGAGGAACTGGCCCTCGTCCGTCTCGCCGAGGCTGGCGATCACCGGGATCGAACCGGCACGCAGGCTGGCCTCGATCGGCGCCAGATTGATGCTGTCGACCTTGCCAACCATGCCGTAGGTGTCGCGGTCGAGGAAGCTGGCCATGAACACGCCCGAGGGCACCGAGGTGGCCCGCGTGTCCATCGACTGCAGCGCCTCGACCAGCTTGAGGTTCTGCTGCTGGAACACGCGGCGCACGATGCCCAGCGCCTTCGGGCTGGTCACGCGCAGGCCGTTGACGGTCTGCTTCTCGATGCCGGCGGCGGCCAGTTCCTCGTCCAGCTGCGGGCCGGCGCCGTGCAGCACGATGGGGGTGAGGCCGACCTGCTGCAGGAAGGTCAGCGAGGAGGTGAGGTCGGCGAGCTCGTCGCGCAGCACCGCGCCACCCACCTTCACCACCGCGAAACGGCTGGCGTCGAGCTGCGAGAAGCGCTTGAGGTACTGCTGGATCTCCTTCGCGCTGCCCATGGCCGAGAGCAGGCGAACGATGGTCTTGCGGGTGTTGGAACCGGTGGTCATGGCGTCAGTCGTTGGGGTGTCGGGAGTCGGCACGGCATCACGCGTTGCCGCGTGCGACGAGGCGATGGATGGTGGTGACGTAATGCTGCAGCTGGTCGAGCGCCACCCACTCGTCGGCGGTGTGCGCCTGGGCGATGTCGCCCGGGCCGTAGACGAACGCGGTGTAGCCGGCGGCGGAGAACAGCGCCGCCTCGGTCCAGAAATCCACCGCGTTGCCGACCGGGATCTCCAGCTCGTCGGCCAGGTCGCGCGCAGCCAGCCGGCGCGCCTCGGCGGTAGCGGTGTCGCCGGCCGGCAGCGAATCGCCGCGGAAGGTTTCGGTGAACTCGGCGGGCGCCGGCTCGACGAGGGTGCGCAGGGTCTCCAGCATGCGCTCCGGGTCCATCGTCGGCAGCGGCCGGAAGCCGAAGCGCACCTCGGTGGTCGGCGCAATCATGTTGGCCTTGATGCCGCCGTCGATGCGGCCGATGTTGAAGCGCAGGCCGGTCAGCCCGCCGAAGCGTTCATGCGACTGCGCCGCGGCGAAATCCAGCGCCGCATCGCCCCAGCGCACCGCCTGGTGGAGCGCGCTGTCGCTGGGCTTCTGCTCACCCGAGGCATGGCCGGCGTGGCCAGCGAAGCGCATCAGCACCGAATGGATGCCGCGGTGGGCCAGCACGGCTTCGCCCTTGGTCGGCTCGGCCACGATCACCGCGTCGTAGCAAAAGCCCCTCTCCCCCCGGGAGAGGGGTTGGGGTGAGGGTTCGGCATCGCCAGAACGCTCCGCTCCGTCCGTACCCTCACCCCGACCCTCTCCCAGCGGGAGAGGGGGAAATTCCTTGAGGAAGCCGGCGATGCAGCGCGCATCGTTGGCCTCCTCGTCGGTGGAGAACAGCATCGCCATCGGGCCGTCGGTGACATTCGCTACGGCAATCAATGCAGCCGCGGCGCCCTTGATGTCGCAGGCACCCAGGCCGATGGCGCGATCGCCTTCCACGCGCAGCACGTGCGGGTCGGCGCTCCAGTGCGGCGAGTCGGGCACCGTGTCCAGGTGCACGTTGAACAGCCGCTTCGGCACACCACGCACCGCGTGCAGGGTGACCGCACCGGCACCGTAGTCGGTGACGGTCACCTCGAACCCCCGCAACTGCGCGCGGATGTAGTCGAAGATGCCGCCGGTGCCGATTTCGCGCGGCGGATTGCGCGTGTCGAAACCGACCAGCGCCTCAAGATGTTGCAGGGTGGATTGCAGAAGAGGGGTCATGGCCTGCCTGGCGTTCGTGTGTAGACGTCCGGATCGAGCTTTTCCATCAAGGTCTGCGGCCGCGCCGGCGCGGTGAAACCGAAGCCGGCATACAGTGCATGCGCATCGCCGGTCGCCAGGCTGAAGCGGCGCAGCCCCTGCAACTGCGGATGCGCCATCACCGCCGCCATCAGGGTCGTGGCATGGCCTTGCCCACGGTGCTCCGGCAGCACGAAAACGTCCGCCAGGTAGCCGAAAGTGGCGCCATCGGTGACCACCCGCGCGAACGCGATCTGGCGTCCGTCGAGGTAGCCACCGAAACACAGCGAGCCTTCGATGGCGCACTCTACCGTGGCGCGCGGGATGCCCCGGCTCCAGTAGGCCTGCTCAGCGAGGAAGGCGTGGATCATGTCCCGATCCAGCGCCTCCCGTGACGTATCGATGCGTAAAGTGCCGTCCATGCGTCAGCGATTGACCTCGGCCCACAGCGTCGAGCTCATGCCGAACAGCTTGATGAAGCCTTCGGCCTCTTCCACGCCCCAGTCGGCGGACTGTGCGTAGGTGGCACCCTTGGCGTTGAGGATGTGCGGCGAGCGGATTTCCACCGCCGTGACCTGGGCACCGCTTGTCTCCAGCACCACCTCGCCATTGACCTGCGACTGGCTGGAAGCGAGGAAGGCTTCAAGGTCGGTCTTCACCGGATCGTGGAAGAAGCCTTCGTAGACCACCTCGACCCACTTGCGCGCCACCTCGGGCTTGAAGCGGTTCTGCTGCTTGGTCAGCACGGCCTCTTCCAGCGCGCGATGCGCGGCGAGCAGCGAAATCAGGCCCGGCGCTTCGTACACGATGCGACCCTTCAGACCGATCGTGGTGTCACCGGTGTACATGCCGCGGCCCACGCCGTACGGCGCGAACAGCGCGTTGAGCTTGGCCAGGAGCGTCGCGCCCGGCAGCTTCTCGCCGTTGAGCGACACCGCCTCACCCTGCTCGAAGCCGAGCGTGACGGTCAGCTTTTCGGACGGCCATTCGGCGCGCGGCTTGCACCAGCCGCGGGCGCCCTCGCCCGGCGCCTTCCAGTGGTCGATCTCGCCGCCGGACAGGGTCACGCCCAGCAAGTTCTCGTTGATGGTGTAGCTCTTCTGCTTGGCGCGCACGTCGAAGCCGCGCTCCTCCAGATAGGCCTGCTCGTAGGCGCGCGTCTGCGTGTGCTCCTTCTGGATCTCGCGAATCGGCGCCACGATCTGGTAGTCGCCCAGCGCCTTCACTGCCAGGTCGAAGCGCACCTGGTCGTTGCCCATGCCGGTGCAGCCGTGGGCGATCGCCCTGGTGCCCAGCTCTTTGGCGCGAGCGATCGCCGCATCGACGATCAGGTAGCGGTCGGACACCAGCAGCGGGTACTGGCCCTGGTAGCCCTCGCCGGCCCAGACGAAGGGCTTCACGAAGCCGTTCCAGATCGCGGGGCCGCCGTCCACGGTGACGTGGCTGGCCACGCCGAGCTCTTTCGCTCGCGCCTCGATATACGCGCGCTCCTCGGCGTCCACGCCGCCGGTGTCGGCGAACACGGTGTGCACGGCCCAGCCGCGCTCGGTCAGATAGGGCACGCAGAAGCTGGTGTCGAGGCCGCCGGAGAAGGCGAGGACGATGTCTTTGCTCATGGCTTGCAGATCCTGGAAAGAAAAGGTTTAGACAGAAGCGACGACGATGCGCGGTTCGCAGCGCACCGGGAAATTCACAGAGTTGGCGATGAAGCAGGCGTGATGCGCGGCCTCGTGCGCGGCCTCGGCTTTGGCCGGGTCGCTGGCGGCGGTGATGGTGACGACCGGGCGCAGCACGACCTCGGTGAAGCGGCCGCCGTCGCCCTCGGTCACCATGCTGCCCTCGGCGGCATCGGTGTAGTCGGTGACCACCACGCCGGCGACCGTCGCCATGTGCAGGTAGGAGAGCATGTGGCAGGTGGAGAGTGCGGCCACCAGCATGTCCTCCGGGTTGTGCCGGGCGGCGTCGCCGCGGAAGGTGGGATCGGCCGACCCGGCGAGATCCGGCTTGCCGGGCACGCGGATCACGTGGTTGCGGCTGTAGCTGCGGTAGCCGTCGGTGCCCGTGCCGCGGTTGCCGGTCCAGGCCACGTCGACGCGATAGCGGTGGGGGCGGTTCATGCGCGGCCTTCCTCCTGTTTCTGCATCAGTGCGGCGAGTGCCAGGTCGTCGATTTGCCCGCGCCGGATCAGGCCGGCGATCACACCGGTGCGGTTGGCATCCGGATGGTTCTGGCTGAGCTTGAACTTGCCCTCGATGCGCTCGATCGCGATCTCGATGCCGACGATGGCACCGAGCAACTTTTCCACGTGATCGGCCGGGGCATCGGCGACCCTCCAGGGCGAAGGCTCGCTGGCCTCATGACGATCGGTCAGTCCATCGAGCAGCGCGCGCAGCCAGTCGGCATCGTGGATCACGCGCAAGCGGCCGTGCACGTGCGCCACGGCGTAGTTCCACGTAGGCACCTCGCGGCCGCCGTTGGCGTGCTTGCTTGGGTACCAGTTCGGGCTCACGTAGCCCTGCGGACCGTGGAAGATCACCAGCGCCGCAGCGCCATCCATTGCCGCCAGTTCGTTACCGCGCGCGACGTGGCCGTGCAACACCTGGCCCTGCCGCACGAACGGCAGGTGGTTCACCGCCATGCCAGCGGCCCCGTTCGCCACCAGCGTGGCGAACGGATGCGCATCGATCAGCCCGTGCAGGGTGTCCTCGCGCGTCTCGACGAAATGCCGGGGCTGATACATGGCGGCCGACTCAACCCTGGCCGATCAGCGACGCCATCACCGCCTTCTGCACGTGCAGGCGGTTCTCGGCTTCGTCGATGGCGATGCAGTACGGCGCGTCCATCACCGCGTCGGTGGCCTTGATGTTCCGGCGCAGCGGCAGGCAGTGGCTGAACAGGCCGTGGTCGGTGAGCGCCATCTTCGCCTCGTCGACGATGAAGTGCTTGTGCGCGTCGCGGATCGGCTTTTCCTGCTCCCAGCGGCCGAAATACGGCAGCGCGCCCCAGCTCTTGGCGTAGACCACGTGGGCACCCGAGTAGGCTTCCTCGATGTCGTGACTGACCTTCAGCGAGCCGCCGTTCTGCTCGGCATTCAGACGGCCAAACGCCATGTAGCGCTCATCCAGCACGTAATCGGGCGTGGGGCACAGCAGGGTCACGTCCATGCCCATCTTGGTGGCGATCAGCAACGCGGAATTGGCCACCGCGGTGTTGAGCGGCTTGGGGTGGTAGGTCCAGGTGAGCACGTACTTCCTGTTCTGCAGGCTGCCCAGGTGCTCCTTCATCGCCAGCGCGTGGGCCAGCTCCTGGCAGGGATGGGTGATCGTTTCCATGTTGATCACCGGCACGGTCGCGTACTGGGCAAAGGCCTTGATGACCTTGTCCTGGCGGTCCACCTGCCAGTCCTGGAACTTCGGGAAGGCGCGCACCGCGATCAGGTCGACGTAGCGGCTCAGCACACGCGCCACCTCGGCGATGTGCTCCTCGGTGTCGCCGTCCATCACGCTGCCCACCTCGAACTCGATAGGCCACGCGTCCTTGCCGGGCGCCAGCACGATCGCGTGGCCGCCCAGGTGGAACGCGCCCAGCTCGAAGCTGGTGCGGGTGCGCATCGAGGGATTGAAGAACAGCAGCGCCACCGACTTGCCGGCCAGCTGCTGACCGCGCGGCGAGCGCTTGAACACGGCGGCCTGTTCCAGCAGCGCGTCGATCTCGGCGCGGCTGTAGTCCTGGGTGGTGATGAAATGCCGAAGGGTCATAGGTGACATCGCTCTTGATGAATAGTCCGGCCATGGATGGCCGGTCTTGCCATTCGCGGACGGATCCGCGTGAAGTGAATCGAAAACGAAAAAACCCGGCGCGAGGGCCGGGTTTTTTCAGTCGTTGCACATGAACAGCAGCGCGCGACAGCCTACCCGGCCGAATGTCGGACCAGCGGTCGGCGCGCACGCGACGTCATGCCAGCAGCCATGCGGGCGCTGGTGAGGACGTTGGCGGTATAGACGGCTGTGGACATGGCGGACTCGGGTGAGGAAACCGAATCATGGCGGCAATTTCGCTGCCGTGCAACAAAATTTGCGGGACGACGTCCGAAAACGCGACCGCCGCCCGGAGGCGGCGGTCGTGACCTTCGATAGCGGTACCGTCAGTCGGCCGGTTCCACGCTCACCCGCACGCGCAGGCGCTCGCCCGGGTCGTAGTTGAGGCGCGAGGTGTACACCTCGCCGCGGTAGCGGTATTCCACGTCATAGCTGGTGATGCGGCGCTGCTCGCTGACCCGGCTCACCTCGCGGCAGCGGGTCTCGGTATCCTCGTATTCGCGGCCGCTGCCGGCCGCGCGGTGGCCGATCGCACCACCGGCCACGGCACCGGCCACGGTGGCCGCCTTGCGGCCGTCACCCTTGCCGACGGTGTTGCCCAGCACGCCACCCACGATGGCGCCGAGCACCGTGCCGGCGGTGGAATTGCCGCCCTCGCGACGCACCACCGGCTGGTCGTAGCACTCCTGCTGCGGCGCTTCGGTGCGCACCACCGCATAATTCGGATCGACCCGCAACACGTCGGCCCAGCCGTAATGGCTGCCATCGTCGCCACCGGGGCCCGCGGGCGGTCCGTAACGGTCCTGCGCGTGGACGGCGCCGGCGAGCAGAGTCAGCGCCAGCACGGAAAACAACATCTTGGTCATTGCGGACTCCAGCTCGGGAGAAGTAGCCGGCCCCCTGTTGGGCCGTGCTGCATTCGAGCAAATTCACTCTGAATCCACGCTTAGAACGGCCCGGGCCGCCGCGGCAGCTTAGGCCTTGTTAAGATGCCCGGCCGTGTTTTGCCCGCCGCTGGCCGGGCGACTGCCGCCGTGGACCTCCCGCCGATGCCGATTTCGCTCTACAACAGCCTCAGTCGCCGGACCGAGCCGTTTGCGCCGCTGGACCCCGAGCGCGTCACCGTCTATCTGTGCGGTCCCACGGTGTACAGCTACGTGCACATCGGCAACGCGCGCGGCCCGGTGGTGTTCGACGTGCTGGTGCGACTGCTGCGACGGCACTACCCGCAGGTGGTCTACGCCCGCAACATCACCGACGTGGACGACAAGATCAACACTGCTGCGCTCGAACAGGGCGTGCCGATCAGCGCGATCACCGACCGCTTCGCCGCCGCCTACCGCGAGGACATGGCCACCCTCGGCATCGCCCCGCCCGACGTCGAGCCGCTCGCCACCGCGCACATCGGCGAGATCATCGCGATGATCCAGACGCTCATCGCCAGCGGCCACGCCTACGCCGCCGAGGGCCACGTGCTGTTCGACGTGGCCTCGTACGCCGCCTACGGCGCGCTGTCCGGCCGCGACACTGAAGAGATGATCGCCGGCGCCCGCGTCGAGGTGGCGCCGTACAAGAAGAACGCCGCCGACTTCGTGCTGTGGAAACCGTCCACGCCCGAGCTACCCGGCTGGGACAGCCCCTGGGGCCGCGGCCGCCCGGGCTGGCATATCGAGTGCTCGGCAATGAGCGCGGCGCACCTGGGCGAAACCATCGACATCCACGCCGGCGGCATCGACCTGCAGTTCCCGCACCACGAGAACGAGATCGCCCAATCCACCTGCGCCCACGGCGGGAAGACCTTCGCGCGCTGGTGGATGCACAACGGCATGCTCACCTTCGACGGTCGCAAGATGTCCAAGTCGCTGGGCAACGTGCTGCACGTCCACCAGCTGCTCAAGCAGCACCCGCCGGAGGCGCTGCGCCTGCTGCTGCTGCGCGGCCACTACCGCCAGCCGCTGGACTGGTCGGACAACGCGATCGCGCAGGCGATCAGCACGCTGGACGGCTGGTACCGCGTGCTGCGCGATCTGGAATCGGTACCGATGATCGAAGGCGCGCTGCCGGTCCCCGAGAGCATCGAGGCAGCACTGTGCGACGACCTCAACACGCCGCAGGCACTGGCCGAACTGTCGGTGCTGGCCGATACGGCGCGGCAGTCGGGCACGCCGGCAGCCAAGGCCGCCCTGCTCGGCGGCGGCACCCTGCTCGGCCTGCTGCAGCAGGCGCCGGAAGCGTGGTTCCAGCGCGGCACCGACGGCGTCGACGGCGCACGGGTCGAGGCCCTGCTGGAAGAACGTCGCGCCGCGCGTGCGGCGAAGGATTTCGCCCGCGCCGACGCGATCCGCGCCGAGCTGACGGCGATGGGCGTGGTGATCGAGGACGGCGCGCAGGGCACGCGCTGGAGCGTTGCCAAGGCCTGACCCATGCAACCAGATCGCTTCCAGCGGGCCTGAGCGCGATAATGCGCGAATGACCGAAACGACCGCCACCGCCCACGACGCCCAGCAGCAGATCGCCGAGGAGTTCGCCTTCTTCAGCGACTGGACCGAGCGTTATCAGTACCTGATCGACCTGGGCAAGCAGCTGCCGCCGTTCCCCGATGAGGCCAAGACCGAGGCCAACCGCGTGCACGGCTGCCAGTCGATGGTATGGCTGGTGCCCGGCGGCGATGCCACAAAGATGCATTTCCAGGCAACCAGCGACTCGGCCATCGTCTCCGGCCTGATCGCACTGGTGCTGCGGGTGTACTCGGATCGACCGGCGGCAGAAATCGTCGCTACCGAACCGGAATTCATCCAGACCATCGGCCTGGCCAAGCACCTCTCGCCCACGCGCTCCAACGGGCTGGCCGCGATGCTGGCCAGGATCAAGAGCCACGCGGCCGCCGCACTGACGTAAGCCGGGACAGGCTTACATCCGCGCCAACGTCTCGCCGATCGCGGTCGTGGCTACCGGCTGGTTCGACTCGCGACGCTCGGAGTAGCGATCCACCAGCTGCGCCGCATGCGGGCGCAGCAGCACGGTGAAGCGCACCAGCTCCTCCATCACGTCGACGATGCGGTCGTAGTAGGCCGAGGGTTTCATCCGCCCCGACTCGTCGAACTCCTGCCACGCCTTGGCCACGCTGGACTGGTTGGGGATGGTGAACATGCGCATCCAGCGTCCCAGCAGGCGCAGCGTGTTGACCGCGTTGAACGACTGCGAGCCGCCGGACACCTGCATCACCGCCAGCGTGCGGCCCTGGGTGGGCCTCACCGAGCCGATCGACAGCGGCAGGTGGTCAATCTGCGCCTTCATCACGCCGGTGATCTGGCCGTGCCGCTCCGGACTGCACCACACCTGCCCTTCCGACCACTGCGAGAGCTCGCGCAGTTCGCGCACCGCCGGATGATCGTCGCCGGCCACCTGGTCGGGCAGCGGCAGGTCGGACGGATCGAAGATGCGCGTCTCGGCGCCGAAGAACTGCAGCAGCCGCGCCGCCTCCTCCACCGCCAGACGCGAGAACGAACGCTGCCGCAGCGAGCCGTACAGCAGCAGGATGCGCGGCGGCGGCTGATCGGGCGCCAAGCCCAGTGCGGGGCGCCGATGAGCGAATTCCGGGTGCAGGGCCGGCAGCAAATCGGGATCGGTTAGGGTGCGCAGCCGGCTCATGCGCGCGTCTCCGCCGCCACCGAAAAGCGCGATTGCATCGCCCGCGCAGCATGCACCAGCGCCAGCAGCACCGGCACTTCCACCAGCGGTCCGATCACCGCGGCGAACGCCACCTTCGACGCCAGCCCGAACGCAGCGATCGCCACCGCGATGGCCAGCTCGAAGTTGTTGCCCGCCGCGGTGAACGCCACCGCCGTGGTGCGCGGGTAATTGGCGCCGACCCAGCGCGCCATCGCAAAGCTCACCGCGAACATCACCACGAAGTACACCACCAGCGGCAGCGCCACGCGCAGCACGTCCAGCGGCAGCGCGAGCAGCTCGCCGCCCTTGAGGCTGAACATCGCCACGATGGTGAACAGCAGCGCCACCAGGGTGATCGGCCCGATCCGCGGCAGGAATCGCTCGACGTACCAGCGCTCTCCCTTGGCGCGGATCAGTGCGCGCCGGCTCAACCAGCCCGCGGCAAACGGGATGCCGAGGTAGATCAGCACCGCGCCGGCAATCGTGGAAAACGCTACCGGCACCACCTGCCCGGCCAGCCCGAACAGCGGCGGCAGCACGCTGAGGAAGAACCACGCGTACGCACCGAACGTAAGCAGCTGGAAGATCGCGTTGAACGCCACCAGCCCCGCCACGTACTGGTTGTCGCCGCCGGCCAGCTGGTTCCAAACCAGCACCATGGCGATGCAGCGGGCCAGGCCGATCAGGATCAGGCCCGTCATGTATTCGGGCTGGTCGCGCAGGAAAATCACCGCCAGCGCGAACATCAGCAGCGGCCCGATCACCCAGTTCTGCAGCAGCGACAGCCACAGCAGGCGGCGATCGGCGAACACCTGGTGCAACTCCTCGTAGCGCACCTTGGCCAGCGGCGGATACATCATCAGCACCAGGCCGATGGCGATCGGAATGTTGGTGCTGCCGATGCTCAGGCGGTCGAGCGCCGCGGGCAAGCTGGTGAACACCGAACCGAGCAGCACGCCCAGCGCCATGGCGGCGAAGATCCACACGGTGAGGTAGCGGTCGAGAAACGAAAGGCGAAGGCGCGGGGCGGCGTCGGTCATCGGTGAATCCAGAAAGAGTTAAAAGAGGTCAGCCGACGCGACGGCCCTGGGCATCCAGCACCGCCTCGCCGTCCTCCTTGACGAAGGCGCCGCGCGGACGCAGCGGCAGCAGGTCGAGCACGCGCTCGGACGGCCGGCATAGCGCCACGCCCAGCGGCGAAACCACCAGCGGACGGTTGATCAGGATCGGATGAGCGAGCATCGCGTCGAGCAGCGCGTCGTCTGACAGCGTGGCGTCGTCCAGGCCCAGCTCGGCATAGGGCGGAGCCTTATCGCGGATCAACGCGCGCAGCGGCTCGCCGGTGCGCGCGGCGAGTTGGGCGAGCAACGCGCGGCTGGGCGGCGTTTTCAGGTACTCGATCACGTGGGGCTCGAAGCCGCAGTGGCGGATCAGGGCCAGCGTGTTGCGCGAGGTGCCGCACTCGGGGTTGTGGTAGATCACCACGTCCACCGGCACGGTCGCGGCGCTGGCGCCCTCGCTGCGGCCGATCTGCTGCAGCTGCGCGCGCAGCGACTCGCGCTCCAGCCCGGCCAGCGGCAAGGCGGTGAAGGCGCGGATGCGGTTGGCCAGCAGGCGGAATGCGGTGTGGAAGGCCTGCTCGCGCTGCTCCGGCGTGCCGCTGGCGGCGGCCGGATCGGCGATGCCCCAGTGCGCGGTCAGCGGATGCCCCGGCCAGATCGGGCAGACCTCGCCAGCGCCGTTGTCGCAGACGGTAAAGACGAAATCCATCACCGGCGCGTCGGCGGCGGCGAACTCGTCGACGTTCTTCGAGCGCAGGCCATCGACCGGATGCCCCACGTCCCGCAGCAGCTTGAGCGCCAGCGGGTGCACCTCGCCCTTGGGCTGGCTGCCGGCCGAGAACGCGCGAAAGCGCCCCTCGCCCAGCTGGTTGAGCAGGCTTTCGGCAAGAATCGAGCGCGCCGAGTTGCCGGTGCACAGGAACAGGACGTTGAAGATGCGATCGGTCATGGAGTGGCCTTGGCAGGTGGGCAGCAGGCCAGTTCGGCCAGCAGCGGAGTGCACAGTTCGGGATGGGCGTTGCAGCAGTCGCGGGCGAGAAACAGCATCAGGCCGCGCAGCGTGTCGAGCTGGGCGCGGTAGATCATCGAGCGGCTGTGCCGCTCGGCATGCACCAGGCCGGCACGCGCCAGCACGCCAAGGTGCGTGGACATGGTGTTCTGCGGCACATCGAGAGTTGTCGCCACGTCGCCGGCCGGCAGACCGTGCGGCTCGTTCGCCACCAGCAGACGGAACACCGCCAGCCGGGTCGGCTGGGCCAGGGCAGCCAGCGTGGCGAGCGCGTCGTTGTTATCCATATATCCAGAATTACCGATATATGTGGCACATGCAAGCCTCGCCCGGGCCATCGCGGTCTGGAAACCGTCACTTGAGGGCGCCAGGCGTGTGCGCGAATGCGCGACACGACGGTTGCGGCCCTCCCCGCATGTCCACACACCGCCTCGGAAACCCGCCAGGAGTCCGATCCCGGCCGAACAGCCATCGAGTTGACGCATTACCAGCGACTGATCTGAGATCCCGCAAAAGACGAAGCCCCGCGCGGGGCGGGGCTTCGTCAACAAGCAGCGATGCCGCGTAGGCCTAGTCGCCCATCTGCTTCTGCAGGTGCTCGCGGCGCTCCTGCGCGTCGAGCGAGAGCGTGGCGATCGGGCGGGCGTCGAGACGATCCACGCCGATCTCCTCGTCGGTCTCCTCGCAGTAGCCGTAGCGGCCTTCCTCGATGCGGCGCAGCGCCTTGTCGATCTTGGAGATCAGCTTGCGGTAGCGGTCGCGGGTGCGCAGTTCGAGCGAGTTCTCGGTCTCGCGCGTGGCGCGCTCGGCCTCGTCGCCCACGTCGCGCACTTCGTCGCGCAGGTTTTCCATGGTCTGGCGCGACTCCTCCACCAGCTGGTCGCGCCAGTCGCGGAGCTTGTTGCGGAAGTACGCCAGCTGTCGCGGGCTCATGTACTCCTCGTCGGCGGAGGGGCGGTAGCCCTTGGGCAGTTCGATCGTGGTGGTCGCCGGGAGCGCGTAGCGCCCGTCTTCCTTGGTCACGCCATTGTCGGAAATTGCAGCAGCTTTATTCATTGAGGACGACTGGGACTTCTGTTTCTTGGGAGGAGTATGGCTGGCGGTGGCCGTGGCCACGCGGGGAGTGGCCAGCGCCACGGCGCTGGCTACCTTGCCCTTGACGGGAGCGGCCGGAGCGGGGGCCGGGCTCGCCGCGACAGGTTTGGCTACCGACGCAGGCTTGGCCGCGACCGGAGCCGGCGCGGGTTTCACCGCAGCGGGTTTCACCGCAGCCTTTTTCACCGGAGCCGGCTTGACGGGTGCCGCCTTCTTGGCAACCACCTTGGCCGGCGCCTTCTTCACGGCGACGGGTTTGGCAACTTTCTTGGCCGGCGCCTTCTTGGCGACGACCGGCTTCTTCGCCGCAACCTTCTTGGCCGTCGGCTTCTTCACCGGCGCGCTCTTGGCAACCGGCTTTTTCGCTACAGCCTTCTTGGCGACCGGCTTCTTCACGGGCGCGGCCTTCACGGGCGCCTTCTTCACAGTCTTCTTGGCAGCGGGCTTGGAGGCCGCGGCTTTCTTCGGTGTGGACTTGGCCGCCTTGCTGGCGCCGCGCGAGGCGGCCGCAACGGGTTTCGCCTTCCCGGGCTTGGTGGATTTTGCCGTGGCCGCAGGCTTGTTCTTCTGCGCCTTGCCGGCGGTCGAACTACGCGTGGTTTTCGCCATTTCCCTTCACCGTTTTGGCCGTGGCGGCCGGGTGTTATAGCCCATGTGCCTTACACCAGCAAGCGCGCTTTCTGGAATACTGGCGCACTACGAACCGCCAGCCGTCTCGGCCGCGTGAACCGTCTTGACCCGATTCCTGCTGCTTCTGCTCCGCTTGTACAAACGCTGGCTCAGCCCCTTGCTGGGGCAGCGCTGTCGCTTCTACCCCAGTTGCTCCGATTATGCACGGATTGCCGTTGCGCGCTTCGGTCCGCTGCGCGGCGGTGCGCTGACGCTGTGGCGGCTGGCCCGCTGCCAGCCGCTGTGCAGCGGCGGCGAGGATCCCGTGCCCGACCGCGTCGTCTTTCGTCGCTGCGGGGATCACGACATCCACGAGCCCCCTCATGATCACTGACCGGCCGGCCTGGAAGAACCATCCGGCGCGGCGCGCGGCGAAGCTCGTGCCGATGAAGCCGTGGCACCGCGCGAGTGGCGCGATGCTCGCCTTCGCCCTGCTGTCCATGCTGTCACCGGCCCGGGCATCCGCACCGAACGCCCTGCCACGCACGATCTCGCAGGGCCAGCTGGTGATCGCGCATCTGCCTGCCGGCTCCACGGCACGACTCAACGGCACGTCGCTGCACGTCGGCGCCGATGGGCGCGTGGTGTTCGGCGCCGGCCGCGATGAAGCCGGCCCGCTGGTGCTCACGCTCGACAACGGGCATGACGGACGACGCACGGTGCGCATCACCGTGACGCCCCGCAACTGGCCGATCGAACGCGTCAACGGCGTGCCACCGAAGACGGTGAACCCGCCGCCGGCGATCGCCGCACGCATCACGCGCGAGCAGGCCCAGGTGACGGCGGCGCGCGAACGCGACGATGCGCGCGAGGATTTCCTGCACGGCTTTGTCTGGCCGGTGCGCGGGCGCGTCAGCGGACGCTTCGGCAACCAGCGCATCTACAACGGCGATCCGCGCGCGCCGCATTCGGGCATGGACATCGCGGTGCCGGTGGGCACGCCGGTGCGCGCGCCGGCCGCCGGCGTGGTGACCTTCGCCGCGCCGGCGCTGTACCTCACCGGCGGTACCGTGCTGATCGACCACGGCTTCGGGCTCAGCTCGAATTTTCTCCATCTGTCGAAGCTGCAGGTGCGCGCCGGCGAGCGGGTGCGGCAGGGCCAGGTGATCGCCCTGTCCGGCATGACCGGCCGTGCCACCGGGCCGCACCTGCACTGGGGCTTCAACTGGTTCGGCACGCGGCTCGATCCGCTGCTGCTGCCGGGCCTGCGCGATCACTGAGGCACGGAGCATCCACGCATGTCCGCTACCCCGTGGCATTACCAGGACGGCACGCGCGCCGTGGGTCCGGTCGACGAGGCGACGATCCGCCAGCGCCTGCGCGACGGCCGGATGCCGGCCGGCACCCTGGTCTGGTGCGACGGCATGGCGGCGTGGGCGCCGGTGGAGAGCACACTGTTCGCCGCCGACGTGCCGCTGCCTTCAGCGACCGGCGATAGCGCATCGGCCTCGATCCACGCAGCGCCGGTGAACCCGATGCCTGCTTGGCTGATCGCGTGCCTGCCGCTGGGGCTGCTGGTGCTGTCGTCGATGCCGGGCGCTGGCCTGGTCGCCCTGCTGGGCTACATCGGACTGGCGATCCACGACCGGGAAACCTTCAGGCGCGCCGGTCGCACGCCTTCCAACGCGTACTGGTGGATGATCCTGCTCGGCGCCGCGGGCGCGCCCGTCTACCTGTATCTGCGCGCGCGGCGGCTGGGCGATCCGTGGGGCTACGTGGTCGCGAGCGTGCTCACGCTGCTGCTGTTTGTCGCCGTCACGCTGCTGGCGGGGACCTACGCAGCGGTCTGAGCGAGGCGAGCGCTGGGAGCCTGTCGGACTTTGGTGGTCGAGGCGAAAATCGGGCTGCGCGAGGACAGATTTTCGACGATTCGCCGGCCCATAGTGGTTCTATGGGCCAAGAAGCGGTGGAAATATGGACCGCGCCGCCTGATTTGCAGCCCGACCGACCAAAGTCTGACAGGCTCCTAGGTGCAGTCGCCGCTGCCGAAACCGCCCGGCACGCCCTTGCTGGCGTAGGCCACGGCGTCGTGCGGATGCAGGCTTTCCTGATGCTCCAGCCGCACGTAGAAGTCGGCGATCGTGGCGTCGGCATCCAGCGCGCGCTGGATGCGCCGGGCGGCGTCCTCGCAGAACATCAGGTTGCCGCCATTGGCCAGTGCGAAAGCCTGCTCGTCCTCCCGCTTCACCGCCGTCTGCACGGGCGTACCCAGCGCCTGCTCGACGCGGTCCAGCAGGGCGATGAGGTTGACCGGCGCGTCCTTGTCGAAGCGCACCAGCAGGCGCGCCACGCTGCGCTGTGCATGCGGCGTGGCGACGATGCCCTGCTCGCTGCCCAGCCACGCCAGCACGGCGGCGCGATCCAGCGCGGCGTCTTCGGCGAAGTCCTTGGCGAACTGGTCCTGGATCAGCTGGCGCGAGAGCGCGGCCGATGCCGGACAGGTGGACGAATAGACTACCTCGGTGCCCAACTCCATGCGGAAGCCGTCGGCACCCAGGCTCGCCTCGATCGACACCGGATAGGCGCGCCAGCCGCTGTTGGCGCTGCGCAGGGCGGCGCGACGCACCAGCTGGTCGAAGCGGATGCTGATGCGTGCCCGGTCGGCCAGATCCTTGTGCGATTCCAGGAACGCGCCCAGCAGGCCCTCGATCATCGCCGCATCCAGCGTGCGCTTGCTCAGGTGCTCGTCCACCAGCAGATACAGCCGCGACATGTGGATGCCGCGCTTGTCCGGCCGGGTGAGATTGACGAAGGCACCGACCTGCGCGCTGGCGCGCTGCACGTCGCCATCGCCCGCGTCGAAGCGCACCGGCACCTCGATGCCGTCCATGCCGACCCAGTCCAGCGCGCCGGCCAGATGCGGCTGGGCCTGATGGGCGACATCGGGCATCAGGCGGGCAGTGTTCTCGTGGCTGTGCATGGGCGTGTCCTGGAGCAATCGTGCGAGGGTTTCGCGTCGAAGCGCTTATTTTGGGGCAGTGCCTGCCAGCACAACAGGCGGATGCGGGAAACGCTGCGTCCGCTGGCCGCAGGCAACCGCGATCTCAGCCCACGGCGGCCCGGCGCCAGCGGCGTGCTGCGTTCCAGGCGGCGAGCGTGTTGCCGAAGCTGCCTCCCTCCAGCCCGAGTTGCAGCGTGCGCAGCGGATCATCCGCCCGCTGCGCCGCGCGTACGAGGCGCGCATCCTGGCGCGCCTCCAGCGCGCGGAACACGCCCAGCGGTCCGGGCAGTTGCGCCGCCTCGCGCCACGCCGCGGCCAGATCGGCCAATTGCGCGCGAATCGCCTGGTCGCGCGCCTCGCTGCGCGTGCGCAGCGCCGAACGCGCGAGCTCGAACCGGGCCAGCCGCGTCATCGGCAGCGGCAGGCGATCGCGCTCGGCGTCGTCGTGCAGGCGGCGCAGCGCGTGCAGCAGATGCGCCAGCACCGCGACGCGCGACGCGCGCTCGGACGACGCCTGCGGGCCGAACCACCACGCCGTCTCGAGCTCGGCCAGCGCGCCGTGCAGCGGTTGCGCTGCGGCCAGCTGCGCGGCGAAATCCGCCGGCGTGCCGTCTTCCAATTGGGTGATGGCGGCGCGCACCGGCGCCAGCCAGCGCTCGGCCGGCAGCGCGTGGGCGCGCTCGTCGTCGAACAGCACCTGGGTCAACGGATGACGACCGCCACTCTGCGCGGCGCCGGCCAGCTCCTCGGCCCACCAGTTCAACTTGACCGCGGCCACCTGTGGCTCGCGAATGCCGTAGGCCGCGCCGAGCAGTTCCTGTTCCAGCGCCGCCAGCGCGATGTGGCCGGCGTGCTCGCGCGGATCGACGAAGGCCAGCGCCACGCGCTGCTGCGGCTGCACCGCCAGCCACTTGTCGACGTAGCTCTGCAGCGCGCCGTGGCCGGTATCGCTCATGCCGACACCTCGGCCGCGAACCACGTGGTGAGCTCGTCCGGATGATCGATCACGCAGTCGGCCTGCCAGTCGTCCGGGTTGCCGCCGTCGAGATAGCCCCAGCGCACGGCCACGGTGTACAGGCCGGCGGCGGCGCCGGCCATCACGTCGCGCCGGTCGTCGCCCACGAACACGCTGCGCGCCGGGTCGATACCGGCGCGCTCGCAGGCGAGCAGCACCGGCGCCGGATCGGGTTTCTTCACCGGCAGGGTATCGCCCGACACCACGGCGGCCGCGCGTGCATCCCAGCCGATGCGCGCCAGCAGCGCATCGGTGAGGAAGCCGGGCTTGTTGGTGACCACGCCCCAGCGGATGCCACGCGCCTCCAACTGCGCGAGCAGAGCCTCGACGCCGGCGAAGGCGTGCGTGTCCTGTGCCACCAGCGCCTCGTACAAATCGAGATAGCGCGGCACCAGCGCCTCGATCGCCGGCTCGCCGCGATCGGCGAAGGCGCAGCGCAGGATCGCCCGCGAGCCGCGCGAGACCACTTCGCGCACCGTCGTGTAATCCGGTGCGGCAACGCCCTCTTCCGCGCACTGGCGCACCAGCGCGGCGTAGAGGTCGGGCGCGCTGTCGAGCAGGGTGCCGTCGAGGTCGAACAGCACGCCCTCGATGCGGGCGGGCCGCGGCTTCATGCCGGCTTGCGCGCGCACAGCACGTAGTTGACCGCGGTGACACGGCTCAGCCAGGCCTTGCGGGTGAGCGGGTTGTAGGCCAGGCCCGAGACGTCCTCCAGCTCCAGCCCGGCATGGCGCAGCAGGCGCGCCAACTCGGACGGCTTGAGGAACTGCGCGTAGTGATGCGTGCCGCGCGGCAGCAGGCGCATCAGGTATTCGGCGCCCAGGATCGCCGCACCGAACGCCACCGGCGTGCGGTTGAGGGTGGACATGAACAGCCGCGCGCCCGGCTTGAGCATCGCCGCCAGGTCGTGCACCAGCGCCTCGGGATCGGGCACGTGCTCGATCATCTCCATGCAGCACACCGCATCGAAACCGGCCGGCTCGGCGGCCGCCAGCTCCGTGGAGGACTGCACGCGGTAGTCGACGGTGAGGTTCGATTCGTACAGGTGCAGCCTGGCGATCTCGATCACCTTCTCGCCCAGATCGATGCCGGTGACCTGCGCGCCGGCACGCGCCAGCGCCTCGCTGAGCAGGCCGCCACCGCAGCCGACGTCGGCCACCTTCGCGCCCTGCAGCGCGACGCGCTCGGCCACATACTGCGCACGCACAGGATTGAGATCGTGCAGCGGGCGCGACTCGCCGTCCGGGTCCCACCAGCGCGCGGCCAGCTTGTCGAAGCGGGCGATTTCCTCGAGGCTCACGTTGGCGTGCGGGTTGTGCATGGCTTGACTCCGGGGCGGCGCTCAGCGCGCCTGCCATTCGTGGATGGTGATATCCCAGCCGCCGCTGGTGTGGGCCGGATCGCGCGCCACCAGCGCCCGTGCCTCGGCCAGGTCAGCCGCGCGCAGCAGATATGCGCCGCCGCTCTTGTCGGCGAACGGACCGGAACGCTCCACGCGGCCCTCGGTGCGCAGCGCGTCGAGGAAGACCATGTGCGCTTCAATCGCCGCCGGATCGACCACCGGACGGCGCAGCAGCATCACCAGAAAAAGATTCATCGGCAGTGTCTCCGTATACGCGCGCTCATGCAGCCGAGATGCGCTCGCGCCACTGCCGCGTGCGGGCGAGGATGGCGTCCACGTCCATGTCCACCAACTGGCGGGCCGCCAGTTTGCGCCGGCCGGCGATCCACACGTCGGTGACCTGGTGGCGACCGGTGGCGTAGATCAGCTGCGAGGCCACGTGGAACAGCGGCTGGGTCTCCAGGTCGCTCAGCCGCACGGCCGCAAGATCGGCCTGCTTGCCGATTTCAATGGAACCCACCTTGTCTTCCAGCCCTATCGCGCGCGCCGCGTTGAGCGTGCCGGCGCGCAGGGCGGAAGCCGCATCGAAGGCGGAAGCGTCCTGCGCCACAGCCTTGGCGAGGATCGCCGCGGTGCGCATCTCGCCGAACATGTCCAGATCGTTGTTGGAGGCGCAGCCGTCGGTGGCCACGGCGAGGTTGACGCCGGCCCGGCGGAACTTCTCGGCCGGGCAGAAGCCGGAGGCGAGCTTGAGGTTCGACTCCGGGCAGTGCACCACCGACACGCCGGCCTCGGCGCAGGCGGCGATTTCGGCATCGGTCACCTGGGTCATGTGCACGGCGATCAGCCGGTCGTTCACCAGCCCCAGCTTCTGCAGCCGCTGGAATGGGCGCAGGCCGCTTTTCTTCTTTTCCTCGTCCACCTCGTGCGCAGTCTCGTGCAGGTGCAGGTGGACCGGGATGTCGAGCTGGTCGGCCAGCACGCGGATGCGCTCGAAGCTGGCGTCGGACACGGTGTACGGCGCATGCGGCGCAAACGCGGTGCTGACCAGCGCGTCGCCGAGGAAACTGTCATGCACCTCGCCGGCGCGCTCGAAGTATTCGTCCTGGGTCTTCGCCCACGCGGTCGGGAACTCGATCACCGGCAGGCCGACCACGGCGCGGAAGCCGAGTTTGCGATAGGTGGCGCCGATCGCGTCGGGGAAGAAGTAGTTCTCGTTGGCGCAGGTGGTGCCGCCGCGCAGCATCTCGGCCACCGCCAGCTCCACGCCGTCGCGCACGAATTCCGGCCCGATCACCTTCGCCTCGGCCGGCCAGATGTGGTCCTGCAGCCAGGTCATCAGCGGCAGGTCGTCGGCCAGTCCGCGCAGCAGGGTCATCGGGTTGTGCGTGTGGCTGTTGATCAGGCCGGGGATCAGCGCATGCTCGCCCAGCTCGACCCGCTCGCGCGGCGCGTAGGCGGCGCGCGCCTCGGCGATCGGCAGCAGCGCCACGATGCGGTCGGCGTCGACCACCACGGCGTGGTGCTCCAGCACCACCGCATGCGGTTCGACCGGCACCACCCAGCGGGCTTCGATGAGCAGATCGACGGGCTGGGGAGAGGTTTGGCTCATCGTGCACTCGCTTGCAAAAGAAGTTGAATACGACATGGGGCGGATCACCTCGCGGTGGCCGCCCCATGCTGGCCCGGCATCATGCCGGGTCTGTCACATCGTCGTTCCAGTGGATGACGAAATGCCCGGCGCACAGGCATCACCCGCGCGCCGGTTCATCACTTGCCGACGCGGCTGTCGTACTCACCGGTGCGGGTATCGACCTTGATGATCTCGTCCTGATTGACGAACAGCGGCACGCGCACCACGGCGCCGGTTTCCAGCGTGGCCGGCTTGCCGCCGCCGCCGGAGGTATCGCCGCGCACGCCCGGATCGGTCTCGGTGATCTTCAGTTCGACGAACTTCGGCGGCTGCACGGCGATGATCCCGCCGTTGAACAGGGTGACCACGCACTCTTCCTCACCCTTGAGCCACTTCCAGGCATCGCCCATCGCGGCCAGCGAAGCGGGGATCATCTCGAACGTCTCCATGTTCATGAAGTGCCAGACGCGGTCCTTGCCGATGCCGTCGATAAACGACAGCTGCATGTCGGTGTCGACCGCGTCGGCCTCCTCGAACGAGTCGCTGGACTTCAGCGTCTGCTCGGTGGTGCGGCCGTCCTTGAGGTTGCGGATGCGGATGCGGGTGAACGCCTGGCCCTTGCCCGGCTTGATGAAGTCCGCCTCGGTGATGATCCACGGATCACCGTTGTGAAGGATCTTCTTGCCCGTTTTGACGTCATTGAGGCCAAGGGTCGCCATGCGCTATCTGCTCCAGAGGTAATTCCACCCCGTGGGGCGGCTAAAATGAGGACTTTGCCGGGCTTCTGGGCCCGTTCCAGGGTCCACCATGATAACCGCAAGCCCCAGCGCCCGCCTATCGTCGCCCGCCCCGGACTGGCGCCAGCTCTGGCGCGAGGCCGTCACCGATCCGGCCGAGCTGCTGGCGCTGCTGGGTCTGCACGAGCTGGCTGCGCAACTGCCGCCGAACGATGCCGGCTTTGCGCTGCGCGTGCCGCGAGGCTTCGTGACGCGCATGCGCCATGGCGATGCGCGCGACCCCCTGCTGCTGCAGGTGCTGCCCCAACTGGCGGAGCTGGCCGAGGTCGATGGCTTTTCGATGGACGCCGTGGGCGACCTGGCCGCGCGCGAGTCGCGGGGGCTGCTGCACAAGTACGAAGGCCGCGCCCTGCTGATCGCCAGCGGCAGCTGCGCGGTGAACTGCCGCTACTGCTTCCGCCGGCACTTCCCCTACGGCGAGGAGATGGCCGCGGCCGGCCAGTGGCGGCAGGCGCTGGCACATCTGCGCAGCGATCCCGGCATCACCGAGCTGATCCTCTCCGGCGGCGATCCGCTGTCACTGGCCACCAGCAAGCTGGAGGAACTCGCGGGCGGGCTGGCCGACATCCCGCACGTCAACCGCCTGCGCATCCACACGCGCCTGCCGGTGGTGCTGCCGGAGCGCATCGACGACGCCTTCCTCGCCTGGCTGGCCGCAATTCCGCTGCAGAAGGTGGTGGTGCTGCATGCCAACCATGCCAACGAATTCGACGCGGCGGTGGATGCCGCCTGCGCCCGCCTGCGCGAAGCCGGCGCCACGCTGCTCAACCAGGCCGTGTTGCTGAAAGGCATCAACGACCACGAGGACGCGCTGGTCGACCTGTCCGAGCGACTGTTTGCCGCGGGCGTGCTGCCGTATTACCTGCACCAGCTCGATCGCGTGCAGGGCGCTGCCCATTTCGAGGTGGACGACGGGCGCGCGCTGGCACTGGTGGAGGCCATGCGCGCGCGCCTTCCCGGCTACCTGGTGCCACGACTAGTGCGTGAAGTGGCCGGCGACAGGTCCAAGCGCCCGCTGTGAACGCGACGGGCGTCGCCGGCAGATCGCACCGCGCTGGCGGCCTGTGCCGGAATCCGCTACAAACCTTGCCTACGTCCCGTCCCGTTCGCGCCCTTCGACGCGACGGTCGGTGCTCCACCCGTCGCCCGATGTGTCCATGAAAAAAGATTCCGTCATCAAGATCCTGTTCGTCGAAACTCCGGTGGAGGACGCCGAACAGATCATCAGCCTGCTGCGCAACGGCGGCATTGCCGTGCGACCCGCGCGGGCGACCAGCGCCGAGGAAATCCAGACCGCGCTGGACGAGCTGGTGCCGGACATCGTGCTGTACGACCCGGTGCCGGCAAAGATGTCGGTCCGCGAGGTATCGCAGCAGCTCGAAGCCCACGGCCGCGACCTGGCGCTGGTGGCACTGGTGGCGCAAATGGACAACCAGGTGGTCGCCGACCTTTTCAATGCGGGCGTGCGCGGCATCGCCATCCGCAGCCAGCCCAAGCAGTTGCTTACCGTGCTGCAGCGCGAGCATGAAGCGCTGCAAACTCGTCGCCAGGTACGCTTGCTGGAGGCCGCCCTGCGCGAATCCGAGCGCCGCGCCGATGCGCTGCTGGATTCGTCCACCGATCCGATCGCCTTCGTCCACGACGGCATGCATGTGCGCGCCAACAAGGCCTACCTGGATACCTTCGGTTACGAGGATTTCGACGATCTGCTCTGTCTGCCGGTGCTCGACCTCATCAGCAGCAGCGACGCGGAGGAGTTCAAGAACCTGCTGCGCAGCCATGCGCGCAACGAGAAGGCTGCGCAGCACATCGAACTGCAGGCACGACGCTCGGATGGCTCCACCTTCCAGGCCACCATCGAATTCGCCCACGCCACGTTCGAGGGCGAGCCGTGCCTGCAGATCGTGTTCCGCCGCCAGCAGGTCGATCCGCAGCTGGTCGAGCAGTTGCAGCGCGATCCGGTCACCGGCCTGTATAACCGCGCCCGCACGCTGGAATTCATCGACGATGCGGTCACCGCCGCAGCCAAGGGCACCAAGGGCCAGAGCCTGCTGCTGGTGGAGCCGGACAACTGGAACGGCCTGATCGACAGCGTCGGCATGGGCAAGGCCGACGAACTGCTGGCCGCCTTCGCCAACCGCATCAGCAGCGGGCTGGGCACGGACGACGTGGCCGGCCTGCTGGCCGAGCACACCATTGGCGTGGTGCTGCGCGAGCGTAACGACGAAGCGGTGAAAGCCTGGATCGCCGGCCTGCAGCAGCGCATCGCCGGGGAGATCTTCGACCTGGGCAACCAGTCCATCACCGTGTCGATCAGCGTCGGCGGCAGCCTGCTGGGCGAGAAGAATGCCAACGCGGAGCTGCTGCTCAACCAGGCCAACCAGGCGCTGCGCAATGCGGTCAGCCAGGGCGGCGGGCGCGTCGAGGTGCACGATCCGGCGGCGCGCGAAAAGGCCGACGCCGAGCGCGAGCGCTACTGGCTGCAGCTGCTGCAACAGGCGCTGGCCAACGACGGTTTCGTCCTCTATCACCAGCACACCATCAGCCTGCAGGATGCCGAGGGCGAGTATTCGGAAATCCTGCTGCGCATGAACGGCCCGCAGGGCGAGGTGCTGCCGGGCTTTTTCATGCCGATCGCCGAGCAGCACGGCCTGAGCGTGGCAATCGACCGCTGGGTGCTGAACAAGGCAATCGAGATCCTGCGCGCGCGCGACGGCCAGGGCATTCACACCACGTTCTTCGTCAAGCTCACTGCCGACTCGGTGCAAGACGCCTCGCTGCTGCCCTGGCTGGGCGAGCAGATCCGCAAGGCCGGGCTCAAGAACGGCCAGATCGTGCTGGAGATGACCGAAAGCAAGGTGGTGACCCTGCTGCGCCCCGCACAGGAGTTCGTCACCGGCTGGAAGAAGCTCGGAGGCCGCTTCGCGCTGGAACAGTTCGGCTCGGGCCTCAACTCGTTCCAGCTGCTCAACCACGTGGACGCCGATTACCTCAAGATCGACCGCTCCTACATGGCGCAGCTGCCGCAGCACCCGGAAAACCAGAAGAAGATCGCCGAAATCTGCCATCAGGCTCGCGAGATGAATCGCGTCACCGTGGCCGAATGGGTGGAGGACGCCAGCAGCACGTCGCTGCTGTTCGCCTGCGGCGTGGATTTCGTGCAGGGCAACTTCCTGCAGGAGCCGCAGCGGCTGGTCAACTGACCCGAGCAACCGGTGCCGCGCCGCCGGAATCCGGACGAGCGCACAGCAAAAAGCCGCGGAGGCTGCCCTCCGCGGCTTTTTTCCTGCCCTGCGTGGGCTGGATTACTCGGCGGCGGCAGCAGCCTTCGAAGCAGCCTTCGCGGCAGCGGCGGCGGCGATGTCTTCCTTGATGCGAGCGGCCTTGCCCTCGAGGTTGCGCAGGTAGTACAGCTTGGCACCGCGCACCTTGCCCTTGCGCTTCACGCTGACCGATTCGATGGTCGGGCTGTGCGCCTGGAACACGCGCTCCACGCCGGTACCGTGCGAGATCTTGCGCACGGTGAAGGCCGAATGCAGGCCGCGGTTGCGCTTGGCGATGACGACGCCCTCGAACGCCTGCACGCGCTCGCGGTTGCCTTCCTTCACCTTGACGTTGACCACCACGGTGTCGCCGGGGCCGAAGTCCGGCAGCTGGCGGGTGATCTGCTCGGATTCGAACTGTTCGATGATCTTGTTCATGGCAACACCTGTGTCAAATGCAATAACTGCGGTCACGCGTTGGCCGCATCGTTGTGCCGCAGATATTCGCGGCGGAATTCGTCCAGCAGCGCAGCGGACTCTTTATCGAGGGTCCGTCGCGCCAGCAAGTCGGGGCGGCGCAGCCAGGTTCGTCCCAGCGACTGCTTCAGGCGCCAGCGGCGGATGGCCGCGTGGTCGCCGGACAGCAACACTGCCGGCACGTCACCCAGTGCGTCATGCACCGGCTTCGTGTAGTGCGGACAATCCAGCAGGCCGTCCGAAAACGAATCCTGCTGCGCCGACTGCGCGTCGTTCAACGCACCGTCCTGCAAGCGGCCCACGGCGTCGATGACCACCGCGGCACCCAACTCGCCACCGGACAACACATAATCGCCGATGGAAAGCTCCTCGTCGACCTCGTGTGCCAGCAGACGCTCGTCCACACCTTCGTATCGTCCACACAGCAGGGCGATCCGCGGCAGCTTCGCCAGCGACTCCACCCGGCCCTGCGTCAGCCGCGCTCCCTGCGGACTGAGGTAAATCACGTGCACCGATTCCGGTGCCGCCTCGCGCATGGCCTTGAGGGTCGCGCGCAAAGGCTCGATCAGCATCACCATTCCCGGTCCGCCGCCGCAGGTGCGGCCGTCCACGGTACGGTAATTGTCGGTGGCGTAGTCGCGCGGGTTCCAGGTTTCCACCTGCAACAGCTCGCGCTGCTGCGCGCGTCCCACCACACCGACGGCGGCGCACTGGCGCATGAAGTCGGGAAACAGCGTGACGACATCGATGCGCATCAGATCCTCCACTCCCGAGCAGCAGTCTGCGGGCTCAGAATTCGGGATCCCAGTCCACCACCATGCGCCCGGCCTGCAGATCCACCGAGCGCACGTAACTGCCCTGGATGAAGGGGATCAGCCGCTCGCGCTCGCCGTCCCGCACCACCACCACGTCGTTGGCCCCGGTCGCGAACAGGTGAGTGACCCGACCCAACGCGACGCCTTCCGTGGTGACGACCTCAAGCCCTTCGAGGTCGACCCAGTAATACTCATCCTGACCCGGCGGCGGCAGCAGCTCGCGGGCGACAAAGATGTCCTGCCCAACAAGCGCCGCGGCCTTCCCTCGGCTATCCACGCCGGGCAGAAAGCAGATCAGCCCCTTGCCCTGTGGACGGCCCTTGATGCCCGTCACCTCGATCATCTCGCCCGGCGCCACGGAGAGCTGCCAGGGCTGGTAATCGAAAATCCGCGTGCGGGGCTCGGACCAAGATTCGATCTTGAGCCAGCCCTGCACGCCGTGCAGCCCGACGATGCGTCCCATCAGGACGCGCCGACCGGCTGCCGTCATGCTCAGGCAGCCTGCTGCTTGCCGGCTTCCTTCACGAGGGCAGCAACCTTGTCGGTCAGCTGCGCACCCTTGCCGACCCACTCCTTGACGCGCTCGACGTTCAGCTCAAGGCGCTTGTCCTTGCCCGCCGCGACCGGGTTGTAGAAGCCCACGCTCTCGATGTTGCGACCGTCGCGCTTGTTGCGCTGGTCGGTCACGACGACGTGGTAGAACGGACGGCCCTTGGCGCCACCGCGCGAAAGACGAATCTTGACCATAGTAAAAGCTCCAGAGTTGCCGGAATTGCCGGCCGCACGCACGAGACCGTGCGCGGTAAACGCGGCATTTTAGTGGATTTTCGGTAAAAGGGAAGCCCTTGGGCGACTATGCTGGCCTGTCCGCTCCTATCACCCATACAGCTGGGTAAGGTCGCCACGAAGCGAACGTCATCCCCGCGAACGCTGGGACCCACTGTGCTCTTGGGGCCAAAGTCAAAATGGGTCCCCGCTTGCGCGGGGATGACGTTCGCCCTGTAGGGGAGCAAAGGCGCGGGGTCGAGGGCCGCGGGATACCCCGGTTGATCAGCGCATCGGCGGCATGCCGCCGCCCATTCCACCCATGCCCTTCATGGCGCCGCGCATCTGCCGCATCAGGCCCTTGGTGCCGCCCTTGGCCAGCTTGGACATCATCTTTTCCATCTGCATGTACTGCTTGAGCAGGCGGTTGACGTCGGCCGGCTGGGTGCCGGAGCCGCGCGCCACGCGGGCGCGGCGCGAGCCATTGAGCAGGTCCGGGTGGCGGCGCTCTTTCTTGGTCATCGACCCGATGATGGCGACCATCCGCTTGAGTTCGTTGTCGTTGACCTTGGATTTGACGCTGTCCGGCACGCTGGCCATGCCCGGCAGCTTGTCCATGAGGCCGGCCAGGCCACCCATGTTGTTCATCTGCTCGAGCTGGTCGCGCATGTCGTTCAGGTCGAAGCGCTTGCCCTTCATCACCTTGGTGGCGAGCTTCTGCGCCTTTTCCTGGTCGACCTTGCGCTCGACTTCCTCGACCAGAGACAGCACATCGCCCATGCCGAGAATGCGCTGCGCGACGCGATCGGGGTGGAACGGCTCCAGCGCATCGAGCTTTTCGCCGGCACCCAGGAACTTGATCGGCCGACCGGTGACGTAGCGCACCGACAGCGCCGCACCGCCGCGAGCATCGCCGTCGGTCTTGGTTAGCACCACGCCGGTCAGGGGTAGCGCCTCGGCGAAGACCTTGGCGGTGTTGGCCGCATCCTGGCCGGTCATCGCGTCGACCACGAACAGCGTCTCGACCGGCGTGATCGCGGCATGCAGCGCCTTGATCTCGTCCATCATCGCCTGGTCGATGCTGAGGCGGCCGGCGGTATCGACCAGCAGCACGTCGATCACCTCGCGCCGTGCGGCCGCGATGGCGGCCTTGGCGATATCGATCGGGTTCTGGCCGGCCTCGGAGGGGAAGAAGCTCACCCCGACCTGCTCGGCCAGCGTGCGCAGCTGCTCGATCGCCGCCGGACGGTAGACGTCGCAGCTCACCACCATCACACGCTTCTTCTTGCGCTCGACCAGGAAGCGCGCCAGCTTGCCCACCGTGGTGGTCTTGCCGGCACCCTGCAGGCCGGCCATCAGCACCACCGCCGGTGGCGTCTGGGCGAGATTGAGCTCGGTATTGACCGTGCCCATCACTGCGGTTAGCTCGTCGCTGACCACCTTCACCAGTGCCTGGCCGGGTGACAGGCTCTTGAGCACTTCCTGGCCGACCGCGCGCACCTTGACCCGCTCGATCAGCGCCTGCACCACCGGCAGCGCCACGTCAGCCTCGAGCAGCGCAATGCGCACCTCGCGCAGCGACTCGCGGATGTTTTCCTCGGTCAGCCGGCCGCGGCCGCGCAGGCGGTTGACGGTGGCGGACAGGCGTTGGCTGAGCGACTCGAACATGGGTGAAAACCGTGGCGCGGAAAGTTGCCGATTATAGCCAGCGGCACACCTTGCCGGCGAATGAAGCCCCTGCAACGGCGCCGGACGCTGTGCGACACTGCCCGGCCATGATGCTTCCCGTCCTCAGCACCCTCGCCATCGTTCTCTACCTTGCCGCTGCCGGCGCACTGGCCTGGCCGCTGCTCGGGGACAACCGACCGACCGGCCGCTGGCCGCTGGCCGTCGGCGCACTCGCGGTGCTGTTGCACGCGGCGATCCTGCTGGGCATGCATCGCGGCGCGCTGGACCTGCACTTCTTCGCCGCGCTGTCGCTGGTCGCCTGCGTGGTGTCCGCGTTGACCCTGCTGGTGAATCTCTCCCGCCCGGTGGCGGCACTGGGGGTGATCGTGTTCCCACTGTCCGCACTGCTGGTGGCGGTGGACGGATTCCTCGCCCCGCCCACGCTGCCGCAGCCGATGGACTGGCAGATCAAGCTGCACGTCACCGTGGCCCTGCTCGCCTTCAGCGTGCTGTCGATCGCCGCGGTGATGGCGATCGGCCTGGCGGTGCAGGAACGCGGCCTGCGCCATCGCCAGTTCGGCCCGTGGCTGCGTGCGCTGCCGCCGCTGACACTTACCGAAACCCTGCTGTTCCAGCTGATCGGCGCCGGCTTCGCGCTGCTCACCCTGACCCTTGTCACCGGCACTCTGTTCGTCGACAACCTGTTCGGCCAGCACTTGGTGCACAAGACGGTGCTGTCGATCATCGCCTGGCTGGTGTTCGGCGCCCTGCTCTACGGCCGCTGGAAGCACGGCTGGCGCGGGCGCCGCGCGGTGAACCTCACGCTGTCGGGCATGGCACTGCTGGTACTGGCGTTCTTCGGCACCAAGGCCGTGCTGGAACTGGTCCTGCACCGGGGGCTCTGAGATGGGCGAGGGCGCGACACAGTTCGTCCTCACGTTGTCCTGCCCCGACCGCCCTGGCATCGTCGGCGCCGTCTCCAGCCACCTCGCCGCGCAGGGCAGCAACATCCTCGAAGCGCAGCAGTTCGGCGACGCACAGACCGGTCAGTTCTTCATGCGGCTGGTGTTCCACCCCTGCCAGTCCAACGTGGCGGCGGACGACCTGCGTACCGGCTTCCGGGTGGTCGCCCAGCGTTTCGACATGCGCTGGACGCTGCGTCCGCGTGACCAGCGCCGCCGCGTGCTGCTGATGGTGTCGAAGTTCGACCACTGCCTGGCCGACCTGCTGTACCGCTGGCGCATCGGCGAGCTGCCGATGGACATCGTCGGCATCGTCGCCAACCATCCGCGCGACACCTATCGCCACCTGGATTTCGACGGCATTCCCTTCCACTACCTGCCCACCGACCGCGCCGACAAGGCCCCACAGGAAGCGCAGGTGTGGGCGCTGATCGAGCAGTCGGGGACCGAGCTGGTGGTGCTCGCCCGCTACATGCAGGTGCTATCGGACGAGCTGACCGCCAAGCTGGCCGGCCGCTGCATCAACATCCATCACTCGTTCCTGCCCGGTTTCAAGGGCGCGCGGCCGTATCACCAGGCGCACCGGCGCGGAGTCAAGCTGATCGGCGCCACCGCGCATTTCGTCACCGCCGAGCTGGACGAAGGTCCGATCATCGAGCAGGACATCGAGCGCGTGAGCCACAGCGACACGCCGGAGGACATGATCCGCATCGGTCGCGACATCGAACGCAGCGTGCTGGCACGCACGCTGCGGCTGGTGCTGGACGACCGCGTGCTGATCGACGGCCACAAGACGGTGGTGTTCGCCCCGTAGGAGCATCGCGTTCAGCGGCAGGCGTCGATCGCCTCGGACAGCCGCTCCACACCGACCACCTCCATCTCGCCCACCTTGCCCTTCTTCGGCGCGTTGGCCTTCGGCACGATGGCGCGGCGGAAGCCGTGATGCGCGGCCTCCTTCAGGCGCTCCTCGCCGTTGGGTACCGGACGGATCTCGCCGGACAGGCCGACCTCGCCGAAGGTGATGGTCTTGTCCGGCAGCGGCCGGTCGCGCAGCGAGGACAGCACCGCCAGCAACACCGGCAGGTCGGCGGCGGTCTCCTGCACGCGGATGCCGCCGACCACGTTGACGAACACGTCCTGGTCGTAGGCCGCCACGCCGCCGTGCCGGTGCAGCACCGCCAGCAACATCGCCAGCCGGTTCTGCTCCAGGCCCAGTGCGACGCGACGCGGGTTGCCCAGCGAGCTCTGGTCCACCAGCGCCTGTACTTCCACCAGCAGCGGTCGGGTGCCCTCGCGGGTGACCATCACCGCGCTGCCCGAGGTGGGGCCGGAGTGCGTGGACAGGAAGATCGCCGAGGGGTTGGGCACCTCGCGCAGGCCCTTCTCGCTCATCGCGAACACACCCAGTTCGTTGACCGCGCCGAAGCGGTTCTTGAACGCGCGCAGCACGCGGAAACGCGAGCCGGATTCGCCCTCGAAATACAGCACCGCGTCGACCATGTGCTCGAGCATGCGCGGGCCGGCGATGCCGCCTTCCTTGGTCACGTGGCCGACCAGGAACACCGAGGTGCCGGTTTCCTTGGCAAAGCGGGTGAGCTTGGCCGCCGACTCGCGCACCTGGCTCACCGAACCCGGTGCCGCGGTGAGCAGCTCGGTCCAGATGGTCTGGATCGAATCGATCACCAGCACACGCGGACGGCTGGCCGACACCTGCTCCAGGATGCGCTCGATGCAGGTTTCGGCCAGCCCGTTCAGCGGCGCCAGCGGCAGGTCCAGCCGCTGCGCGCGGGCCGCGACCTGGGCCAGCGATTCCTCGCCGGTTACGTACACGCTGGGCAACTGCTCGCCCAGCGTGCCCAACATCTGCAGCAGCAGGGTGGATTTGCCGATGCCCGGATCGCCACCGATCAGTACCACCGAACCCTCGACCAGCCCGCCGCCGAGCACGCGGTCCAGCTCGCCAATGCCGGTGAAGCTGCGCGCCTCGGTGGTCAGCGCCACCGCGGTGAGCGGGGTGACCACGGGCGATCCGGCCGCCTTGCCGGCGTAGCCGACGCTGCGCTGCGCCGCCACCGACTTGGCCGCCGGCTGCAGCACGATTTCCGACAGCGTGTTCCACACCCCGCACTCGACGCACTGCCCCTGCCACTTGGAGTGCTCGGCACCGCAGTCGGTGCAGACGTAGGCGGTCTTGGCCTTGGCCATGCGTGTTTCCGGACAATGAAAAGCGAAGCGACGAGCTTAGCGTGCGCGCATCGCAGGTCGCGAGACGCCGGCGACGCGGCGCGCTGTCGGCGCGATGGCCGCTCAGCCCTCGTCCTCGACGAAGAGCACGCGCCGGGTCATGCCGCAGGTGAGGTCGTAGCTGATGGTGCCGGCCCGCGCGGCGACGACCTCCGCCGGCAGCTGCGGCCCCCACAGGGTGACGCGATCACCCACCTTCGCGGCGGGCGCATTGCGCAGGTCCAGCGTGATCAGGTCCATCGAGACGCGGCCGACCAGCGGCACGCGGCGGTCGCCCACCAGCACCGGCGTGCCCGCCACCGCGCTGCGCGGGTAGCCGTCGCCATAACCGATCGCCGCCACGCCGATCGGCATGTCCTCGGGACAGGTCCAGGTGCCGTTGTAGCCGATGCGCTCGCCGGCGCGGACGCGGTTGATCGCGATCAGGCGGGTGGACAGCGTCATCGCCGGGCGGTAACCGAAGTCGCTACCGCTCTTGCCGTCCACCACCGACAGCCCGTACAGCAGGCCGCCCGTACGCACCCAGTCGGCGCGCGCCTCGGGCCAGCCGAGCACGGCGGCCGAGTTGGCCAGCGAGCGCGGCCCATCAAGCCCGGCGGTCACCTCGTTGAAGCGTGCGATCTGCTCGCGGGTCACCGCACCGTCGAACACTTCCGACTCGGCGAAATGGGTGAGCAGGCCGATCTGCGGATCGACGCCCGGCATCGCGGCCAGCCGCGCATGCACGGCGGCCACCTGCTCCGGCGCGAAGCCCAGTCGGTGCATGCCGCTGTCGATCTTGATCCACACCCGCAACCGCCCGCGCCGCGGCGAGGCCTCGGCCAGCCAGGCGAGCTGCGCTTCGTGATGGATCGCCGCATCCAGGTCCAGCCGCTGCATCTCGGCAATGTCGCCGGGCTGGTCGGGGCCGGACAGCACCGCGATGCGCTGGCGATGCCCGGCCGCACGCAGGCGCAGGCCATCGCCCAGCGCCGCGACCGCGAACGCCTCGGCCTGGCTGTCGAGCGCACGCGCCACGCGCTCCAGCCCATGACCGTAGGCATCGGCCTTGACCACCGCCATCACGCGCGCCGGTGCGGCCGTGCGCTGGATCAGCGCGAGGTTGTGGCGCAGGGCGCCCAGGTGGATGGTGGCGACGGTGGTGCGGCTCATGAGTGCGAAAAATGAGGCATGGGCATCAGTAATTGGAGGGAGAGGCGCAAAAGCCCCCTCACCCCAACCCTCTCCCCCGGGCAGCGCCCGGGGGAGAGGGGGCACGGAGCGTGACCATGTGACGAATCACTGGCTTCCCCGGCGCGTCAATCGAACGATCCGACGAACGAGTCCGGCGCGTAGTTCTCGAACTTGGTGTAGTGGCCGAGGAAGGTGAGCTTCACGGTGTCGGTGGGGCCGTTGCGCTGCTTGCCGACGATGATTTCGGCGAGGCCTTTGTCCGGCGATTCCTTGTTGTAGTAGTCGTCGCGGTAGATGAACATGATCACGTCGGCGTCCTGCTCGATAGCGCCGGATTCGCGCAGGTCGGACATCATCGGACGCTTGTCGGCGCGCTGCTCGAGCGAGCGGTTCAACTGCGACAGGGCGATCACCGGCACGTTCAGCTCCTTGGCGAGGCCCTTGAGTGAACGCGAAATTTCTGAAATCTCGGTGGCGCGATTCTCCTTGTTGCCGGGCACCTGCATCAGCTGCAAGTAGTCGATCACGATGAGCCCCAGCCCGCCGTGCTCGCGGTGCAGGCGGCGCGCGCGCGAACGCAGCTCCACCGGCGACAGGCCGGGGGTGTCGTCGATGAAGATCTTCGCCTCGGACAGGATCGCGATGGCGTTGGTGACGCGCGGCCAGTCTTCCTCGGCCAGGTCGCCGTTGCGAAGGTGCTGGGCGTGGATGCGTCCGATCGAGGAGATCAGTCGCAGCGCCAGCTGCGAGGCGGACATTTCCATCGAGAAGATCGCCACCGCCTTCTTGCCGCGCAGTGCGGCGGCTTCGGCGATGTTCACCGAGAACGCGGTCTTGCCCATCGAGGGGCGCGCCGCGACGATGATCAGGTCCGACGGCTGCAAGCCCGAGGTGAGCTCGTCCAGGTCGTTGAAGCCGGTGGAGATGCCGGTGAGCTGACCCTTGTTCTGGTAGCGCTCGTGCAGCAGGCGGAAGGCGTCCTTGACCGCCTCGCGCATCGACACCGAATCCTTCTTGCCGCGCGTGCCGGACTCCGCAATTTTGAACACGCGCTGCTCGGCGTTTTCCAGCACCTCTTGCACGCCCTTGCCTTCCGGCCGGTAACCGTCCTCGCTGATCGACACGCCGGCGTCGATCAGCTGCCGCAGGATCGATTTCTCGCGCACGATGTCGCCGTAGGCGGCGATGTTGGCCGCGCTGGGCGTGGTGTTGGCCAGCTCGGCCAGGTAGCTGGCGCCGCCGACCATCTCGGCCAGGCCATTCGCATCGAACCAGTCGCCCAGCGTCACCGCATCGCAGGGCATGCCCTTGTTCGCCAGCTCGGTGATGGCGCGCCAGATGAGGCGATGATCCTTGCGGTAGAAGTCGCCCTCGGAGAGCCGGTCGGCCACCTTGTCCAGCGCATCGGGCGCCAGCATCAGGCCACCCAGCACCGCCTGCTCGGCATCGATGGAGTGCGGCGGCACGCGCAGCGATTCCACGCTGGATCCGGTGGATTTGCGATCGGGCACGAAGGACATCGGGATACTCGCAGGATGGGCGGCGCAAACCAGCGCGCACGCGGCAAGGATACGCGCCGCCATCGCAGGGCACGAGACAACAAGTCTGTGGATAAGCTGTGGTTTGGCGTGGATAAGCCGCGGCCTGGCGGCATTCCGCTCCAACGCAAACGGGCGCCTTGCGGCGCCCGTCTGGAGTCCGGCGCGAGGCGGGACTTACTTCTCGCCGACCACGATCACCTTGACGGTGGTCTGGACGTCGGCATGCAGGCTGATCACGACGTCGAACTCGCCGGTGTGGCGGATCGGGCCTTCACCCTGGATCACTTCACCCTTGTGGATGGTCAGGCCGGCAGCCTCGAAGGCCTCGGAGATGTCACGCGGGCCGACCGAGCCGTACAGCTTGCCTTCCGGGCTTGCGTGCGCGGTGATCGTCACCGACGCGTCAGCCAGCTTGGCCTTGCGGGCTTCGGCGTCGGCCAGCAGCGTGTTGGCCTTGGCCTCGTACTCGGCGCGGCGCTTCTCGAAAGCTTCGAGATTGGCAGCATTGACCGGCACGGCCTTGCCCTGCGGCAGCAGGTAGTTGCGGCCGTAACCCGGCTTCACGCTGACCTTGTCGCCAAGGTTGCCGAGGTTGCGGACTTTCTCGAGAAGAATCAGTTCCATGGTCGTTCCTTTTCGTTAGCACCGGTGTGGCCCGGCGCAGCCGTGGACGGTTGTCCGAAGGAGTTGCTCACGCGGCCGCCCCGAGGGGGCGGCCGCGCGCCACGATCAAACGTCGTGGTTGTCGGTGTATGGCAGCAGGGCCAGGAAGCGGGCGCGCTTGATCGCGGTCGCCAGCTGACGCTGGTAGCGGGCCTTGGTGCCGGTGATGCGGCTGGGAACGATCTTGCCGTTCTCGGTCACGTACTGGCGCAGGGTGTTGAGATCCTTGTAGTCGATCTCTTTGATGTCTTCTGCGGTGAAACGGCAGAACTTGCGGCGGCGGAAGAACTTGGACATGGCTATGGGCTCCTATCAGTCGCTGTCGCGATCGTTGTCGCGGTCGTCGCGGTCGCGACCACGCGGGCGGCTGTCGCCCTCACCTTCGCTGTCGTCGTCACGGCGACGCGAACCCTTGGCGTCGTCCTTCTCCTTCGACTTCAGGATGAAGGACGGCTCGGTGTCGGCCTCGTCACGACGGATGCACAGGTGGCGCAGCACGGCGTCGTTGAAGCGGAAGCCCGACTCCAGCTCGTTCAGGGCGTTCTGCGTGACCTCGATGTTGAGCATCACGTAGTGGGCCTTGGCCAGGTTGACGATCGGGTAGGCCAGCTGACGGCGGCCCCAGTCTTCCAGGCGGTGGATCTTGCCACCGTCGGTCTCGATCAGCGCCTTGTAGCGCTCGAGCATGGCAGGAACCTGCTCGCTCTGGTCCGGATGGACCAGGAACACAATTTCGTAATGACGCAGGGTCATTGGGTTTGACTCCTTGTGGATGCGGCCCTCACGGGCCTGACAGCCTCCCGTCGGTGCGGTGAGGCAAGGTTCCATCCGGCGCCGATCGGGCGCAGACAGAAGCGGAATTGTACGGTGGCGCCACAAGTGGGCGCAAGCTTTTGATTTGCGGCGGGGAACGGCGCCCGCCGGGGCCGCTCAGCCGACCGTGAAGCTCTCGCCGCAACCGCACTCGCCGGTGGCATTGGGGTTGTGAAACACGAAGCTGGCGTTGAGGCCCTGGCGCTGGAAGTCGATCACCGTGCCGTCGACCAGCGCCAGGCTCTTGCTGTCGACCACCACCTGCACGCCGTCGATGTCGAGCACCTGGTCGTCGGCAACCAGCTCGTCGGCCAGATCCACCACGTAGGCGAAACCGGAGCAGCCGGTGCGCTTGACGCCAAAACGCACGCCTCGGGCGGACGGGGTCTGCGCGAGGAACTGGCGCATGCGCTGGCTGGCGGCGGGAGTGATCGAGATGGTCATGGCGTGCAATCGGTTACGTGTCGGCGGGGAAAGGGTCGCGGGGCGCTCAGAACCTACATTATCATGCGGGTTTGGCCGGCCTCCGATCGTTGTCGGCGCCCTTGCCGCCACCCTTCTTCATCATTCATGTGCCCAGATGCGGCGCAGCAGCAGGAGTTTCAATCCATGGCGTTGGTCAGCGCGACGGTGTGCAGCGTGAAGCAGGCTCTCTCAGGCGCGCTGGAGGCGGGCAGCCGGGTGACCGTGCGCGGCTGGGTGCGCACGCGGCGTGATTCCAAGGCCGGTCTCTCGTTCGTGAACGTCAGCGACGGCTCCTGCTTCGACCCGATCCAGGCCGTGGTGCCGGCCACCGTGGCCAACTACGACAGCGAGGTAAAGCACCTCACCGCCGGTGCCGGCGTGATCGTCACGGGCATCTTGGTGCCCTCGCAGGGCAAGGGCCAGAGCTTCGAGGTGCAGGCCGAGGAGGTGATCGTCACCGGACTGGTCGACGACCCGGAAACCTACCCGATCCAGCCGAAGCAGCATTCGATGGAGTTCCTGCGCGAGGTCGCCCACCTGCGTCCGCGCACCAACCTGTTCGGCGCCGTGACCCGCGTACGGCACACCATGATGACGGCGATCCACCGCCACCTCACCGAACAGGGCTTCTTCTGGATCAACACGCCGATCATCACCGCCTCGGACGCCGAGGGCGCCGGCGACATGTTCCGCCTGTCGACGCTGGACCTGGCCAACCTGCCCCGCCTGCCGGACGGCAAGATCGACTTCCGCAAGGATTTCTTCGGTCGCGAGGCGTTCCTCACCGTATCCGGCCAGCTCAACGTGGAGGCCTACTGCCTGGCGATGAGCAAGGTGTACACCTTCGGCCCGACCTTCCGCGCCGAGAACTCCAACACCCCGCGCCACCTGGCCGAGTTCTGGATGGTGGAGCCGGAGATCGCCTTCGCGGATCTGGCCGCCGACGCCGACTGCGCCGAAGCGTTCCTCAAGGCGATCTTCAAGGCGGTGCTGGACGAGCGCGCCGATGACATGGCGTTCTTCGCCGAGCGCGTGCAGCCTGATGCCATCACCAAGCTGGAGCACTTCATCGCCCAGCCGTTCGAGCGCATCGACTACACCGACGCCATCGAGATCCTGAAGAAGTCCGGGCAGAAGTTCGAATACCCGGTGGCCTGGGGCGTCGACCTGCAGACCGAGCACGAGCGCTACCTGGCCGAGAAACATATCGGCCGTCCCGTGGTCGTCATGAACTACCCGGAAGCGATCAAGGCCTTCTACATGCGCCTGAACGACGACGAGAAGACCGTGGCGGCGATGGACGTGCTGGCACCCGGCATCGGCGAGATCATCGGCGGCAGCCAGCGCGAAGAGCGGCTGGACTACCTCGACGCGCGCATGGACAAGTTCGGCCTCGACAAGACCACCTACGGCTGGTATCGCGACCTGCGCCGTTACGGCACCGTGCCGCACGCGGGCTTCGGGCTGGGCTTCGAGCGCCTGCTGGTGTACGTGTGCGGCCTGTCCAACATCCGCGATGCCATCCCCTACCCGCGCGCGGCCGGTTCGGCCGAGTTCTGACCGGTCACGCCATGCGAACGCTGCCAAAACTCTCCGCTCTCGTCATCGCGCTGGCCCTGTGCCTGCTGCTGGGCGCGTGCCACAGCGCCAAGGTGTTCGTGCCGCCGAACCTGCGCCCGCCGACCGATACCGGCGATGCGCTGAAGCTGGCCAAGCAGCACCTGCAGGACGCCACGCCCTGCTGCACCAGCTTCGCCGACTTCTCCTACGGCAACCTGCTGCCGTGGCGGCCGAAGAAGTTCGAGCTGGGCCCGAACAGCCCGGTGGCCAACCTCAACGGCGTGCGCAGTCACTTCCTCGCATTCAAGCTGCCCAGCGACGTGAAGATGCCCTACCGCATCGCGGTGAAGTCGGAATTGAACGGCCGCTGGCTGCACTCCAGCTACCTGTTCGCGCCCACCACCGTGGTACTCGACGAGGCGTTCCAGCCGATCGACGGCAAGGACATCGCGCTTTGTGAGTACATGGGCTGGAGCAAATCCAGCACCGGCGCGTTCGGCAGCGCCACCATCGACAACCCCAAGGCGCGCTATCTGGTGATCTACTCCTCCGCCGACCAGCAATCGGGCGACACCTACTGGGAGCAGTCGCCCGCCGCATTCTCCGCCGAGGCGCCGGTGAACATGACCTCCAAGGGCAGCTTCAAGATCCCGCACGGTCCGGACGGTACGGTGTGGGTCGGCCTGATGAACGACAGCTACAAGACCGCCGTCGACCAGGCGATCTGCGGTGAGGCACCCAAGGGCGACGGCCTGCTGAAGACGCTGAGCACCGCACTACCCACCCACTGGATCGGGAGCACCAAGTAATGCCTCTGGGCGTGATCTATCTCGGCCTGCTGCTGGCCGGCGTGGCGTGTTTCCTGCTGCACTACGTGGCGCTAATGCAGGTCGCCCGGCGCCTGCGCGAGGCGCATCCGGACCAGTGGAAGATCATCGCGCAGGACGAGCGCGGCGTGGCAGTGCGCGCGCCGCTGCGCTGGATCCGCCTGCAGAACGCACTGCGTTCGCCGGTGTTGCCGGCGCTGGAAGACGCCGTGCTCAACCGCTGGCGCACGCTGTGGCGGATCTTTCCGCTGCTCGCCTGGGCCTGCCTGATCGCCGCCTTCGTGTTGCGCTGGAGCGCCCGCTAGGCTCGTGTTCCGCCATTGAGGACCGCGCATGCATCTGAACCTGAGCGGACGACATGCCCTGGTCTGCGGCGCCTCCGGCGGCATCGGGCGCGCCACGGCGGTCGAACTGGCCGAACTGGGCGCCAACGTCACGGTGCTGGCCCGCTCGGCTGATGCGCTGCAGACCGTGGCGGAGAGTCTCCCGCGGCATCACGCGGCTCAGTTGCACAATTGGCGCCAAGTCGACATGGGCGATACCGCCGCCCTCGCTGAGGCGATCGAGCAGCTGGTCGCGATCCGCCCGGTGCACATCCTGATCAACAACACCGGCGGCCCGCCGGGCGGCAGCGCCCACGGGGCAGATCGCGCCGCCTACGAGATGGCCTTCCGCCAGCACGTGCTCGCCGGGCAGACCCTGCTGCAGGCCGTGCTCCCCGGCATGCGCGCCACGGGCTACGGTCGGCTGGTCAACGTGATCTCCACCTCGGTGAAGGAGCCGATCGCGGGACTGGGCGTGTCCAATACGATCCGCGCCGCGGTGGCCGGCTGGGCCAAGACGCTGGCCGGCGAGCTGGCGGCCGACGGCATCACCGTGAACAACGTGCTGCCCGGCTACACCCGCACCGCGCGGCTGGACAGCCTGCTGGCCGCGCAGGCGCAGGCGAGCGGACGCAGCATCGAGGCGGTGGCGCAGGGGCTGATCGACAGCGTGCCGGCCAAGCGCTTCGGCGAAGCGGCGGAAGTGGCCGCGATGGTCGCCTTCCTCTGCACGCCGGCCGCCGCCTACGTCAATGGAGTAAGCATTGCGGTCGACGGCGGCCGCACGCGGGCGTTGAGCTGATGCCCGAAGGTCCCGAGATCCGTCGCGCCGCCGATGCGCTCGCCACCGCCGTGGTCGGTGCACCGCTGACGCGGGTGTGGTTCGCCTTCGACGCGCTCAAGCGTTACGAGCAGCCGCTGCTCGGGCGCAGCATCGAGTCGATCACCCCGCGCGGCAAGGCGCTGCTCACCCGCTTCGACAACGGCGTCACCCTGTACAGCCATAACCAGCTCTACGGCGTGTGGCGCGTGGCCGCTGCCGGTCGCGCGCCGGAAACCGGCCGCAGCCTGCGGGTAGCGCTGGAAACCGAGCGCAAGGCGATCCTGCTGTACAGCGCCACCGACATCGAGATGTGGCCCAGCGACCAGGTGGAAGAGCATCCGTTCCTGCAGCGCATCGGACCGGATGCGCTGGATCCGTCGCTGACTGCCGGCACCGTCGTCGCGCGCTTGCGCGACCGGCGCTTCGCCCGCCGGCGCCTCGGTGCGCTGCTGCTCGACCAGGCCTTCGTCGCCGGGCTGGGCAACTACCTGCGAGTGGAGATCCTGTGGGAAGCGGGTCTGGGGCCGCAACTGCGCCCGTGCGACCTGGATGAGGCCGAAATCGCCGCGCTGGCCGAAGCGATCCTAGACCTGCCGCGCCGCTCCTACCGCACCCGCGGCAAGCGTGGCGCCGGCCACCTGCAGGACACCCCGTTCCGTTTCCGCGCCTACGAACGCGGCGGCGAGGCGTGCCCGCGCTGCCTGGCACCGATCGAGAAGTCGATGGTCTCCAGCCGACCGTTCTACGCCTGCCTGCGCTGCCAGCGCTGAGCCAATCGGCATCGCCGGGTTACCATGCACGGCTGCGGGCCGCCGCCCGGCTGCTGCGCCCACTAAGGATCTCCCATGAGTCACAACCCCCTGCAGGACCTGATCGACAGCAACCGCCGCTGGTCCGAAACGGTGCGCGAATCCGATCCGGCCTTCTTCGAGCGGCTGGCCAAGCAGCAGTCGCCGAAGTACCTGTGGATCGGCTGCTCCGATTCGCGCGTGCCGGCCACGCAGATCGTCGACCTGCCGCCGGGCGAGATCTTCGTGCAGCGCAACGTCGCCAACGTGGTCTCGCACACCGACCTCAACTGCCTGAGCACCATCCAGTTCGCCGTCGACGTGCTCAAGGTGGAGCACATCATCGTGGTCGGCCACTATGGCTGCGGCGGCGTGCAGGCGGTGCTGGACGAACGCCGCATGGGGCTGGTCGACAACTGGCTGCGCCACGTCGGCGACGTCGCCAAGAAGCATCACGCCATGCTGACCGGGCTGGAGAACATGGCCGACCGCAACGTGCGCCTGTGTGAACTCAACGCGCTGGAGCAGGTGGTGAACGTGTGCCACACCACCATGGTCATGGACGCGTGGGAGCGCGGGCAGCCGCTGAGCGTGCACGCCTGGTGCTACAGCCTCACCAACGGCCACATGAACGACCTGGGCGTGCACATCGACAGCCACGGCGCGATCTGGCCGAGCTACGAAGCGGGCCTGGAGCGTCTGGCCAGCCGCGTCGGCGAGCCCGGCTGAACCTGGGCTAGTCAGCGGCGAGGCAGGCGCGCAGCAGTTCACCGATCAGCGCCTGCGCGCCGGCCGCCCGCTCGGGCAGGAAGTCGAGACTGTCCTCGTCCATGTAGGTGCACTGCGCCAATTCCAGCTGCACCGCCTGCACGTTCGCCGCCGGCCGACCATAGTGGCGGGTGATGTAGCCGCCCTTGAAGCGGCCGTTCACCACGTGGCTGTAGCCGCCCTGCCCGCGCAGCACCGCATCGAGCCGCGCCTGCAGCGGTGCGCTGCAGCTGGCGCCATCGGCGGTGCCGAGATTGAAATCGGGCAGGCGGCCGTCGAACAGCATCGGCACGCGGCTGCGGATCGAATGGCCCTCCCACAGCACGGCGTGGCCGTGTTCGCGCACCAGCCGCGCCAGCTCGTCGGCAAGCGCCTCGTGGTACGGCTGCCAGTACTGGGCCACGCGGCGCGCCACTTCGCCGGCATCCGGCTCGTCGCCCTCGACATACAGCGCCGTGCCGTCGAACGAGATGGTCGGGACCAGCCCGGTCTCGCGCTGCCCCGGGTACAGCGCGTGGCCATCGGCCGGCCGGTTGAGATCCACCACGTAACGCGAGAGCGACGGCCGCAGCACGCTGGCGCCCAACGCCTCCGCCAGCGGCGTGTACAGCCGGCCGACGTGCCAGTCGGTATCGAGTGAGCGTCGCGCCTGCGGCGTCATGCGCGCAGCGATGTCGGCGGGAATCGCGCTGCCGTCGTGCGGCAGGCTGATCAGCAGCGGCGCGGTGCCGCGCGAAAGGGTAATGATGGGCTGGTCCATGCCGACAGTGTAGCGACGCGTGACGCCACGCTCAGCCCATCAGCACCAGCTCCTCGGCCGAGGTGGGATGGATCGCCACGGTAGCATCGAGATCGCGCTTGCGCAGGCCCAGCTTCATCGCCACGGCGAAACCCTGCAGCATCTCGTCGGCTCCCGGACCCAGCGCATGGATGCCGACCACGCGCTCGTCGTCGCCCATGCATACGAGCTTCATCAGCGATGGTTCGCGCCGCCCCGCAAGCGCCAGCTGCATGGGCGTGAACTGGCTGCGGTAGCAGCGCACCGCATCGCCGTGCTGCTCGCGCGCCCGGGCTTCATCCAGGCCCACGCTCGCCAGTGGCGGCTCGCTGAAGAGCACGCTGGGGATGTTGTCGTAGTCCAGCCGGGCCCGTGGCTCGCCACCGAACAACCGGTCGGCCAGCCGTCGTCCCGCCGCCACCGCCACCGGCGTCAGCTCCTTGCGGTCGGTAACGTCGCCCACCGCGTAGATGCCCGGGCAAGCGGTGTTCTGGTAGTCGTCCACCGACACATGGCCCTGGCGACCGAGCGCAATGCCCAGCGCCTCCAGGCCGAGGCTCTCCGTATTGGGGACGCGACCGACGGCCCAGAGCACCGCGTCGTACGGGCCGCCCGCGTCCATGTCGTCGCCGTCGAGCCGCAGTCCCTGTGCATCGCGATGCGCGCCGCGCACCTCGATCGGGCGGATCATGCGGATGCCGTCGTGCTGCATGCGTTCGGCCAGCGCGTCGGTGAGCTCGGCATCGAAGCCGTCCAGCAGCGACCCGCGCACCAGCAGGCTCACCTCGCAGCCGAACGCGCGCAGCAGGCCGGCGAATTCCACCGCCACGTAGCCGCCGCCGACCACCGCCACGCGGCCCGGCAGCGCGCGCAGGGTGAACAGGTCATCCGAGACCCAACCCAGGTCGAAGCCCGGAATGTCCAGCCGGCGCGGTCGACCGCCGGTGGCGATCACCACGTGCGGCGCCTGCCAGCGGGTGCCGTCGACGGCCTGCACGGTACCGGCGTCGACCAGTCGACCGGCGTTGGGCACGCGCTGTATGCCAGCCTTTTGCAGGCGCTCTTCGTAGCGCGTGGTGATGCCGTCTACATAGTCCTGGCGGAGCTGGCGGAAGCGCTCCCAATCCAGCGTCCCGCCCGCCCCGTGGAAGCCGTACTCGCGTGCCAGCGGCTGCTGTTGCGCCAGCTGCGCCGCGTACCACAGCGCCTTCTTCGGCACACAGCCCCGGTGCACGCAGGTGCCTCCGGGCGGCGCCGGATCGAGCAGCACCACCTTCGCCCCGTGGTGCGCCGCACGGAACGCCGTCGCCAACCCGCCGGAGCCGGCGCCCAGCACGATGAGATCGCAGAGCTGCGTCATGAAGCCTCCACCGACAAAGAGCCAATCGGCAGTATCACCGCTCGAACGTCAACGTTGCGGCAGACGAGATCGGCCACTTGCGCCGCGACAAATTACATGTGTAATCTTCAATCAAGGATTACACCCGTAATCCACATGGAAGCCACGTCATGCGCCACGAAATTCCCACCATCACCGATGCCGAGAGCCAAGTGATGGCCGTGCTGTGGGACAGCGCGCCGCGCAGCTCGGAGGAAATCGTCGCCGAGCTGGGCGAGACCACCGACTGGCACGAGAAGACCATCCGCAGCCTGCTCAATCGCCTGCTCGGCAAGGGCGCGGTGAGCGCCGAGCGCGACGGGCGGCGCTATCTCTACAGCCCACTGCTCACCCGCGAGCAGTGGCAGTCGAGCGAGAGCCGCAGCCTGCTCGATCGGGTGTTCGGCGGTCGCGTCGCGCCGCTGCTGGCGCACTTCTCCACCCACGAGAAACTCAGCAAGCGCGACATCGCCGAGCTGCGGGTGCTGATCGACGCCATTGACAGGAAGGAGCGCTGAGATGCTCGCCAGCCTGATCGACCTCAGCGCCGGCTTGCTGCTCGTGCTGGCGCTGCGCAAGCCCGCGCGGAAGCTGTTCGGCGCCGGTCCGGCCTTCACCCTCTGGCTGTGGCCGGTGCTGCTCGGCGCGCTGCCGTGGCTGCCGACGCTGCCCGCGCGCTGGCAGCTGCTGGCGCCGGTGATCGTCCTGCCGGGCACGCTCGCCAGTCCGGCATTGCCGGGGTCCGCCGTGGCGGGAGGCGTGCCGTGGATGGCGCTGTGGCTGGTCGGCGCCACCTTCGCCCTGCTGCGCCTGGCGCTCGCCTATGCACGACTGCGCCGCCGCTGTCGCCCATTGCCGCCGGAGCTGCTGGCGCACTGCCGACACGAGCATCCCACGCTGGACCCGCGTCGCCTGCGCCTGCATTCGCGGGGACCGGCGGTGCTGTGGTCGTGGCGCAGCCTGATCCTGCTGCCGGCGGACTTCACCCGGCGCTTCGGTGCCGAACAGCGCGTGCTGGTGCTGGCCCACCAGCAGGCGCATCTCGCCCGCCGCGATCCGCTGTGGAGCCTGCTGGCCGAAATCCTCGCCGCGCTGCTGTGGTTCCACCCGCTGGCGTGGCTGGCGCTGCCGCGCTTCCGGCTCGACCAGGAGCTGGCCTGTGACGAGCGCACTCTGCATCGCAACACACACGACGCGGGCAACTACGCCCGCACCCTGCTCGCCAGCACCGGCATGGACGCCGCGCCGGTGCTCATCCCCTGGCTCGCCGAGCCGCAACTGAAGGAACGCCTGATGATGATTCGACGCGATCGCACCCCCACCGCACGCCGCCTCGCCGGGTATCTGGCCACGGCGTGTGTCATCGGCGGCATCTGCCTGGCTGCGCAGGCGTCGCCGCGGGTCGCCGACCCGAGCGGCCGGGCCACGCAGGATCTGCAGGCCAATCTCCGTACGCAGCCGCGTTACCCAAAGGCCTCCATCCTCAACAAGGAGAAAGGCACGGTCATGTTGCAGGTGCTGGTCAACCCCGACGGCACCGTCAAGGCGGTGGACTACGACCCCAAGGCAAGCACCACGACCTCGGCAAACCTGATCGCCGCCGCCAGCGATGCGGCGATGCAGTGGCATTTCAATCCCGCCATGAAGGGCGGCCAGCCGATCGAGAGCTACGCGCGGGTGCCGGTGAAATTTCAGATCGACACGCTGCCCGATGCCGCACCCGCGGCAGATTCCGAGAATCAAAATGCAAAAAAGCCAGAAAAGCACTGATTTGAAAGTCTTTTGATGGATTGGTAGGCTCGACGCACCTTCCGTCGGGCCTGCTGTATGACTACCCGCCCCCGCGCCACCCGGTCCCTGCCACGCCAGCTTCCCTGGGTATCCATGGCAGCGGCGGCCCTGCTGCTGGCCGCCTGCTCCAGCGCACCGCACCGGCGCGAGCCCACCTTCAAGACCTCGCACTCCGCGCTGGCCGACCTGCCAGCGCGCGCGCCCTCGGCGGCCACCGCCCAAGTGGCCAATGACGTGCTGTTCCGCGCGATGGCGCTGGTCGGCACGCCGTACAAATGGGGCGGGAACACGCCGCAATCCGGCTTCGACTGCAGCGGTCTGGTGGATTACATCTACCGCCACGCCGCCGACATCGCGCTGCCGCACAGCTCGCGCGCCATGTCCGAGATGGGTCAGAAGGTGAAGCGCATGACGGAACTGGCCAGCGGCGACCTGGTATTCTTCGGCAGCCGCAGCGGCATCAGCCACGTGGGCGTCTACGTCGGCCAGGGGCGTTTCGTGCACGCGCCCAACTCGGGCGGCACGGTGAGATTGGACGACATCGACGGGCCCTATTGGCGCGAGCATTTCGAGTTCGGGAAGCGGCTGCTGGATTGAGCCGGTAGCGGGCCTAGTCCGCGAGGCTTTCACTGCGAAGGCCACAACAAGAGCAGTTTGAGGCAAGCCTTACCCCTCATCCCAGCCTTCTCGCCGTGGGAGAAGGGGAGAACGAAAAACGGCGCCTTGCGGCGCCGTTTTGTTTTTTCCGTTTGAAGCGCACTCAGTGTGCTTCGGCGCCTGGCGGGTGGGCGTGGCCGTGCTGGATCTCTTCCTCGGTACCGTCGCGCACTTCGTTGATGGTCACGTCGAAGTGCAGCGTCTTGCCGGCCATCGGGTGGTTGAGGTCGACGTCCACCGTGGTCATGCCGACCTTGTGCACGGTCACCACGCGCTGGCCGCCCTGCTTGAGCGAGAGCACCGTGGTCATGCCGGGCTTGAGCTTGTTCGCCTGCTGGAAATACTTTTTCGGCACGCGCTGGATCTGGCCTTCCTGGCGCTCGCCGTAACCGTCGGCTGCAGCCACGTCCACCTGCAGCGACTCACCGGCCTCGTGGCCTTCCAGCGCCGTCTCCAGCCCCGGAATCAGCTGGCCGTGGCCGAGCAGCACCCACAGCGCCTCGTCGCGATCGTGCGAACTTTCCACCTTCTCGCCGTCCACCGTGAGGGTGTAGTGCAGCGAGATCACCTTGTCCTTGCCAGCCTTCATTGCCTGTCTCTTGTGCGATTGCAAACCCGGGATTCTATCAGGAGCGGCCGGGCTCGAAGGACACCCCGCGCACTTCCGGCCCGCGCCAGGCCAGGAACGCCAGCGCCAGCGCCACGGCGGCCATCCAGGCCGCCATCACCAGTGCGTAGTCGCCGCCGCGCTCGGCCGCCAGCCAGGCCTGGATCGACGCCGTGCCCGCAGCCAGCAGATTGCCCAGCTGATAGGCGAAGCCGGGCAGCGTCGCCCGCACGTCATGCGGCGCCAGTTCGTTGAGGTAGGTCGGCACCACGCCCCAGGCGCCCTGCACCATCACCTGGATCAGGAACGCGCCGATGCCCAGCAGCACCACCGAGCCGCCAAACGTCCACAACGGGATGCACGGCAGCGCCAGCAGCGCGGCCACCACCATCGCGCGTCGACGCCCCACCCGCTCCGACCAGCTGCCGAAGGTGAGCCCGCCGACGATGGCGCCGGCATTGAGCACCATAGTGAGCACGGCCACCGTGCCGGCATCGAAGTGCATCTGCGACTTGAGGAAGGTGGGATACATGTCCTGCGAGCCGTGGCTGAACATGTTGAACGCCGCCATCAGCAGCATCATGTAGAGCAGCCGCTTGCCGTTGCCTCGCATGGCGGCCACCGCGCCGCGGTGCGGCCCCTGTTCCCGCGCCGCCTGCCAGGCCGGCGACTCGGGCACCTTGGCGCGCAGGTACAGCACCAGCAGCGCCGGCAGCGCGCCCACCACGAACATCGCCCGCCAGCCCAGCCCGAACACGCTGAACACCAGCCAGTAAGCCAGGGCGCCGAGGAAATAGCCGCAGGGGTAGCCGCTCTGCAGCAGGCCGGACACCGCGCCGCGCGCCTTCGCCGGCACGGTTTCCATCGCCAGCGAGGCGCCGATGCCCCACTCGCCGCCCATCGCGATGCCGAAGAAAAAGCGCAGCACCAGCAGCGCGGTGAGCGAGGGCGCGAAGGCGCATGCCAGCTCAAGCACCGAGAACATCAGCACGTCGACCATCAGCACCGGCTTGCGCCCGTAGCGATCGGCCAGCCGCCCGAACAGCAGCGCCCCGATCGGCCGCGCCGCCAGCGTGAGCAGGATGCCAAGGGTGACCTCGGTGTGGCCGACGTGGAACTCGGTGGCGATCTCGTCCAGCACGAACACCAGCAGGAAGAAGTCGAACGCGTCGAGCGTCCAGCCCAGGAAGCTGGCCAGCACGGTGTGGCGCTGAGTCGTGTCGAGTCCGCGCAGTGCGGCAACGAGGGACATTCCAGGCTCCTGATCCAGATTGGGCAGCCGGGGAGGCTAGCACGCAGCCCACAGCGTGACGGGGCGCACGTCCCTACGAAATTGGCCAATTGACTCGCAAGGAATTACGCGCGTAGGGTCGACGGGTCACGCGTCAGACCGGTGGGGACCGGCCGCTTACCGCCTGACGGTCGAGGCGCCGAGGCCGGGAGGGCCGAGGCGCCAAATCACCAATCGGGGAGTACAGATACATGATGCAAAAGCCGCTCGTCGGCGCGCTGCTTGGCGCGCTCGGCCTCGTTGCAATCTCTGCGGCCCAGGCCGCCACGCCCACCACCATCCACGCCGGCGCCATGGGCAAGCTCGCGCCGGCCGCCCTGGCCACACGCCTGGGGCTGGATTCGCAGTCCTCGCTTTCCGCGCAGGCCCAGGGCCGCACGGTCCGCGGCACCCTGAAGACCCGTGAACAGCAGATGTTCGGCCACGTGCCGGTGTACGGCCATGCCGTGGTGGTCGAGCGCGACGGCGCCGGCAATGTGCTCGGCGCCGAGGGCCGACTGGCCAGCGGTGTCGGCTTCGACCTCGCGTCCACCGCGCCGACGATCAGCGCCGACCAGGCCGTACAGACCCTGCGCCAGCGCGCCGGCCTGCTGCCGTTCGGCGTGGGCGCCAACGCCGTGTCGCCATCCGACCTGCACAACGTCAAGCACGACCTGTTCGTGTATGCCGAAGGCAGCAAGGCCCGTCTGGCCTACCTGACCTCGTTCTTCACCGACGCGCAGGGCAAGCCCACCCGCCCGACCGCCCTGATCGACGCCAACAGCGGCGAAGTGATCGCCAGCTGGGAAGGCCTCACCACCAAGGGGCGCCCTGGCGGTGGCGGCGGCGGTGGCACCACCACGCCGACCACGGCGACCGGCCCCGGTGGCAACCTCAAGACCGGCGAGTACTTCTACGGCACCGACTACGCGGCGCTGAGCGTGCAGCAGTCGGGCAGCACCTGCTACATGCAGAACACCAACGTCGCCACCTACAACCTGCACCAGAAGCGCACCGGCGGCACGCTGTGGAGCTTCACCTGCCCCAACAGCGACGGTGACGCCATCAACGGCGCGTACTCGCCGATCAACGACGCCCATCATTTCGGCGGCGTGGTGCACGACATGTACAACAACTGGTTCGGCGCCCCGCCGCTGAATTTCCAGCTGGTGATGAACGTGCACTACAACCGCAACTACGAGAATGCGTTCTGGAACGGTTCGTCGATGAACTTCGGCGATGGCGCCAGCACGTTCTATCCGCTGGTGTCGCTGGACGTGACCAGTCACGAGATCAGCCACGGCTTCACCGAGCAGCACTCCAACCTCGCCTACTCCGGCCAGTCCGGCGGCATGAATGAGGCGTTCTCGGACATGGCCGGCGAAGCGGCCGAGTACTACGACCGTGGCAGCAACGACTGGCTGGTGGGCGCGGAGATCTTCAAGAACGGCACCGCGCTGCGCTACATGTGCACGCCGACGCTGGATGGTCGTTCCATCGACAACGAGGCCAACTACACCAGCACGCTCGATGTGCACTACTCCAGCGGCGTCTACAACAAGGCCTACTGCACCCTGGCCAAGACGAGCACGTGGAACACGCGCAAGGCGTTCGAAGTGTTCGAACGCGCCAATGCGCTGTACTGGACGTCCACCTCGACCTTCGACTCCGGCGCCTGCGGCGTGGAGAGTGCGGCGGCCGACCTGGGCTATTCCGCCAGCGACGTGGCAGCGGCCTTCACGGCCGTGGGCGTGACCTGCAGGTAAGCAACCGCTTCATCGAGTAAAGAAAAAGCCGGCCCGCGAGGGCCGGCTTTTTTGTGACCCGCACCTCGCCCGGGTCGCATGACGCATCCGGTCCGGTGGACGGTCCATCACACTCCGGCAGAAATGATGTTTGAGACGTAGCGCTGGTACTCCTCTTTCGACAACCAGCCGTTGCCGTCGAGATCCGCCTCGCGGAAATGCGCGCGCAATTGTTTGAGGGCGTCGACATCCTTCGGCATCTCGCTGCGCACGAGCTTGCCGTCGTGGTTCTTGTCCAGATCCTCGAACGAGGGCGCATCGGTTGCACCGGCGTCCTTGACGCCTGGTTGCAACTTCGGCGCAGCCACCGCCGGGATCGCGCACAACGCGCATACCAGGGCAACAAGCAGGCCTGCTTTCACGTGGACCATTTCTCTGCCTCCTTTCTTCAGGTCAATGTGGAAAGCCCTGCACATCCCTGGAGGGGATGCCGGGCCATGCTGACCGGTCGAGCCGCCGGCCGCGCCCCACTGTACGACCATGGAGGCTTCTGTGGTGCCGCATCGCGGCGAGCCTGTCGATGCCGGCCCCGATGACGCCCCCGCGCGGCCGAAGAGGCGCAGCGCAACAGCGCCCCCGCCCTCCATGCTGCACCGCAAGCACGGCTGCGCCGGATCGGCTACACTACGCCGGCTCGTAGACGCCCCCGACTCCCTTGCGGACATCGCGGCGATGGCCATGCCCTCGCCCTTTCCCCCACCCCGGTAGCGCGCACGGCACCCGACCAGCCATCGCTTTCGATGTGCGGTCGTCGAATTCATCGTCCGCCGCGCGGTATCAGGGAGCGCAGCAGACCACTCCAGGAGTTTCCATGTCTTTTGAATCGCTGGGCCTTGCGCCCGCGTTGCTGCGCGCGCTTGCCGACCAGGGCTACACCGAGCCCACGCCGATCCAGGCCGGCGCCATCCCGCTGGTGATCGCCGGCCACGACCTGCTCGCCGCCGCGCAGACCGGCACCGGCAAGACCGCCGCGTTCGCCCTGCCGGTGATCCACAAGCTGCTGCAGGGCGGCGACACGCAGACGCGCCGCCCGCGCGTGCTCGTACTCACCCCGACCCGCGAGCTGGCCGCGCAGGTCAACGAGAACTTCCGCGACTACGGCAAGTACGTGCGAGTAGCCACCACCACCATCTTCGGTGGCGTCGGCATGGGCCCGCAGATCAACGCGCTGCGCCGCGGCGTCGACGTGGTGATCGCCACCCCTGGCCGCCTGATCGACCACATGCAGCAGCGCACCATCGACGTCACCGGCATCGACACGCTGGTGCTGGACGAGGCCGACCGCATGCTCGACATGGGCTTCATGCCGGCACTCAAGCGCATCGTCAACGCGCTGCCCAAGCAGAAGCGCCAGACGCTGCTGTTCTCGGCCACCTTCGCCGCGCCGATCAAGGCGCTGGCGATGCAGTTCATGACCGACCCGCGCGAAGTGTCGGTGACCCCACCGAACACGGTCGCACCTCTGGTCAGCCACCACGTGCATCCGGTCGACGCCGCGCGCAAGCGCGACCTGCTGCTGCACGTGCTGTCGCAGGACAGCCGCCGCCAGAGCCTGGTGTTCAGCCGCACCAAGCACGGCGCCGACAAGCTGGTCACCTACCTCAATGTGTCCGGCATCCGCGCCGCGGCGATCCACGGCAACAAGAGCCAGAACGCCCGCACCCGCGCGCTCAGCGACTTCAAGACCGGTCGCGTCACCGTGCTGGTGGCCACCGACATCGCCGCGCGTGGCATCGACATCGACCAGCTGCCGATCGTCATCAACTACGACCTGCCGATGGTCGCCGAGGACTACGTGCACCGCATCGGCCGCACCGGTCGCGCCGGCTCCGAGGGTCTGGCCGTGTCGCTGGTGAGCCACGACGAATCCGGCCTGCTGCGCGACATCCGCATGCTGGTGAAGCAGGACATCGCGATCACCCCGGTGGAAGGCTTCGAGCCGTCCGCGCCGCTGCGGCTGGATGCCGGTGCCCCGCGTCCTGTGCAAGGAGGCGGCAACCAGCGCCAGGGCCGGCAGTCGTCCTCGCGCCCGTCGAACGGCAAGAACGCGTCGTCCCACCGCCCGCATGGCCACGTGCAGCAGGCCAGCGCCGAGCACGCGGCAGGCAACCGCTCGCGCCGCCGCTCGCGTCGTCCGGCCGCGAAGGCCTGATCACACGGCGATGAAAAAGGGCGGCGCCGCAAGGCGCCGCCCTTTTGCTGTCCGTGATCGCATCAGCACATCACCCAGTAGGAGACCGCTCGCGGGCGATGCTTTTCGCTTTGATGTGGCATCAGAGCCAGAGCATCGCCCGCGAGCGGGCTCCTACAACAGGCCGAGCGCGCTAGCGTGGTGGCGCAGGTGGTCTTCCATGAAAGTGCTGATGAACCAGTAGCTGTGGTCGTAACCGGGATGGCGGCGCAGTAGCAGCGGCTGGCCCGCCTCGGCGCAGGCCTGGTCGAACAGCTCGGGCTTGAGCTGGGCTTCGAGGAATTTGTCCGCCTCGCCCTGGTCGACGAGGATCGTGCCGGGAAAGGTCTGCCGGCGCACCAGTTCGCAGGCGTCGTAGTCGGCCCAAGCGGCGGGATCGTCGCCGAGGTAGCGCGGCAAAGCCTTCTGGCCCCACGGCACCTGGCTGGGAGCGACGATGGGTGCGAACGCCGAGACCGAGCGGTAGCGCTCCGGGTGGCGCAGCGCGATGGTGAGTGCGCCGTGGCCACCCATCGAGTGGCCGAAGATGCTGCTGCGCGCGGCATCGACAGGGAAGTGCCGCGCCACCAGCGCCGGCAACTCCTCCACCACGTAGCGATGCATGTTGAAGCGCCCGGCATAGGGCGCCTGCGTGGCGTCGACGTAGAAGCCCGCGCCTTCGCCGAATTCCCAGTCGCCGGTGGCGCCCTCGATGCCGGTGTCGCGCGGGCTGGTGTCGGGCATCACCAGCACCAGGCCGAACTGCGCGGCCAGTCGCTGCGCGCCGGCCTTGATGGTGGCGGTCTCCTCGGTGCAGGTGAGGCCGGCCAGGTAGTACAGCACCGGGCACTTGCCCTGCACCGCCTGCGGCGGCTGGTACACGGCGAACCGCATCGGTCCGCCGCAGCTGGTCGAGGCGTGCCGGTAGAAGCCCTGCACGCCGCCGAAACAGGCCTGCTCGGAAAGAGTCTCGAAACCGTCCATCACCACCTCCATGGAATCACCGCAAGATGTCGATCATAAGCCGCACGGGCGAACGCCCCGACCCGTCGCCAGGCTCAGCGCTCCTGGTCGGTGGGGCGCATCAGGATCTCGTTGATGTTGACGTGCGGCGGGCGCGTCACGCAGAACGCGATCGCCTCGGCCACATCGCGCGACTGCAGCTGGCGCATGCTGTCGGCCCAGGCGTTGAGCGCGTCCTTGGTCGCGGCATGGCCGATGTGGTCGCGCAGCTCGGTCTCCACCACGCCCGGCTCGATCACGCTCACGCGGATCCCGTGCTTGTACACCTCGCGCCGCAGCGCCTCGGAAAACGCCACCACACCGAACTTGGTCGCCGAGTAGGCCGCGGCGTTCGGGTTGGCCACGCGCCCGGCGGTCGAGGAAATGTTGACAATGTGGCCGTCGCCACGCGCGGTCATGCCGGCCAACGCCGCCTGCGTCGAGGCGATCAGGCTGAGCACGTTGAGCTCCAGCATCTGCCGCCAGCGGCCGAGGTCGGCCTCGGCAACCGGCTCCAGATACATCACGCCGGCGTTGTTGACGAGGACGTCCAGACGTCCGAAGTGCGCCTCGGTATCGCGCACCACGCGCTGCGCCTCGGCCTCGTCGAGCAGGTCCGCCTCCAGCACCAGCGGCTCGGCACCGAGCGCGGTGAGCTGCACGGCAAGCTGGTCCAGCCGGTCGCGGCGGCGCGCCGTCACCGCCACGCGCGCGCCTTCCTCCGCCAGCGCGATCGCGGTCGCCTCACCGATGCCCGAGGAGGCGCCCGTCACCAGCGCGACCTTTCCCACCAGACGCTTTGCCATGCCTGAATCTCCTGTGCCTTGAACGTTTTACGAGGCGGGCCGCGCGCCCGCAGACTGCTACAATAGCGCCCATTCTCCCGCATGCCGTCCGGCGTGCCACCCCGAGGTTCCCCCGATGTCATCCCCGTCTCCCGACTCCATCCCGGCTGCCGCCGGCTTTGCCGCGCTTGGGCTGAGTCCGAACATCCTGCGCGCGCTCGCCGACGTCGGCTACGAGTCGCCCTCGCCGATCCAAGCCGCCACCATCCCGCCGCTGATGGAAGGGCGCGACGTGCTCGGCCAGGCGCAGACCGGCACTGGCAAGACCGCCGCGTTCGCGCTGCCGATCCTCTCGCGCATCGAGCTCAAACCCGGCAAGCCGCAGGCGCTGGTGCTGGCGCCCACGCGCGAACTGGCCATCCAGGTGGCCGAGGCGTTCCAGAAATACGCCACCCACCTGCCCGGCCTGCAGGTGCTGCCGATCTATGGCGGCCAGAGCTACGGCCCCCAGCTGCAGGCGCTGCGCCGCGGCGTGCAGGTGATCGTGGGCACGCCCGGGCGCGTGATCGATCACCTGGACAAGGGCACGCTGGATCTCTCCGAGCTGAAGTACCTCGTGCTCGACGAAGCCGACGAGATGCTGCGCATGGGCTTCATCGACGACGTGCAGAAAGTGCTCGAGGCCACGCCGCCGACGCGCCAGGTCGCGCTGTTCTCGGCCACCATGCCCACGGTGATCCGCAAGATCGCGCAGAAGCACCTGAAGGACCCGGTGGAGGTCACCATCAAGTCCTCCACCACCACTGCGGCGAACATCCGCCAGCGCTACTGGTGGGTGAGCGGCCTGCACAAGCTCGACGCGCTCACGCGCATCCTGGAAGCCGAGCCGTTCGACGCGATGATCATCTTCGCGCGCACCAAGCAGGCCACCGAAGAGCTGGCCGAGAAGCTGCAGGCGCGGGGACTGGCCGCCGCCGCGATCAACGGCGACATCGCCCAGCCGCAGCGCGAGCGGGTGATCCAGCAGCTCAAGGACGGCAAGCTCGACATCCTCGTGGCCACCGACGTGGCCGCGCGCGGTCTGGACGTGGAGCGCATCACCCACGTGATGAACTACGACATTCCCTACGACACCGAGAGCTACGTGCACCGCATCGGTCGCACCGGCCGCGCCGGGCGCAACGGCGAGGCGATCCTGTTCGTCACGCCGCGCGAGAAGGGCATGCTGCGCGCGATCGAGCGCGCCACCCGCCAGCCGATCGAGGAAATGAAGCTGCCCACCGTCGAGGCCGTCAACGACGTGCGCATCGGCCGCTTCAAGCAGCGCATCAGCGACACCCTCGCGCAGGGCGAGCTGGAGTTTTTCCAGCAGCTGATCGAGCAATACGAGCAGGAACACAACGTGCCGGCGATCGAGATCGCTTCGGCACTGGCGCGCATCGCCCAGGGCGACCAGCCGCTGCTGCTGACGCCGCCGCCCAAGCGCGAATTCACGGCACGCGAGCACGAGCCGCGTGAGCGCAGCGGCGACCGGCCTGAGCGCAGTGCCCGCCCGGAGCGCGAACGCGAGCCGCGCGATCGCGATGCCGGCCCGCGCGAATCGTTTTCCCGCCCGGTACAGCGCGCCCACGTCACCGAGGAAGGCAAGCGCACCTATCGCGTCGAGGTCGGCCACGACCACGGCGTGAAGCCGGGCAACATCATCGGCGCTATCGCCAACGAGGCCGGGCTGGAAAGCAGCTTCATCGGCCGCCTCAGCATCCGCGGCGAGTACAGCCTGATCGACCTGCCCGACGGCATGCCCAAGGAAGTGTTCGAGCACCTCAAGAAGGTGTGGGTGGTGCAGCATCAGCTGCGCATCCACGAGTGGGACGGCAAGGACGACGGCGCCGCCGACCGTCCGCCGCCGCGCTCCACCACCGGCCCGCGTCCGGGCGGCTTCAAGGGCAAGCCGCGACCCGGCGGCAGCAGCGGCGGCAAGCCGCCCCGCCGCAAGTACTGAGCTTTTCGCTCGACCCACGAAACCCGCGCCCGGCGCGGGTTTCGCTTTTCTGGCAGGCCGTTCACGCTATGCACCGCTCGCCCGGACGAGCAATCGCCCCGTACCATCAGCGGATGATTCCCGCCCCGCTCGCCGCATGACGCCCGCCCCGCCCCGCCCCGGTTTCGATCCGCGCCTGAGCGGCCTGTCCGTGTCGCAGCGCGAGCAGCTGCATGCCGCCGCGCGGGCGATCCGCGACGGCCAGCTCGACGCCGCCGACCGCCTGCTCGACGCGCTGCAGCGGCTGGCGCCGCGACACGCGGAAGTACTGCGCATGCAGGGCATCGCGGCCACCCGGCGCGGCCGCATCGACGACGCCGTCACCATCCTGCGCAAGGCTCTCGCACTGGCCCCGAACGATGCGCTGGTGCTCAACGACCTGGCCAGCGCGCTGGCCCAGCGTGGCGACATGCACGATGCGCTCGTCATTTGGCGACAGGCCTGCGTGGCCGCGCCCGATTACCCGATGGCCTGGTTCAACCTTGGTCGCAACCTGCAGCAGCTGGGCGACAGCGAGGAGGCGCTGCGCGCGCTGGAGCAGGCCACCGCGCTGGCGCCGGACCTGCTGCCGGCGCATATCCTCGCCGGCGACGCGCTGGTGCACCTGGGTCGCTTCGACGAAGCGGCTGTGCACTACCGCGCCGCGCTGGCGCGTCACGGCGCCTGCGGCGACGCCTGGCGCGGGCTGGCCAACATCAAGACACAGTCGCTTGGCGATGAGGACATCTCCGCGCTGTCCTCCTTTGTGCAGCACCCGGGAGTGGCCGACAGCGACCGCATCGCGATGGGCTTCGCCTTGGGCAAGGCGCTGGAAGACCGCGATCGTCACCCGGAAGCCTTCGCCGCGCTCGCCGCCGCCAACGCGCGCATGCGTCAACTGGCACCGTGGCACGCGCCGACCTTCACCGCCCACGTCGCCCGCGTGCTCGACGCGAGCCAACACCTGCCTGCGCCGCTGGACGCCACGCTGGGGCGCGAAGTGATCTTCATCGTCGGCCTGCCGCGCTCGGGCTCCACACTGTTCGAGCAGATCCTCGCCGCGCATCCGCAGGTGGAAGGTGCCAGCGAACTGGACGACCTGGAGGCGGTGATCGCCGAGGAGTCCAACCGGCACCAGCAACCACTGCTGGCGTGGATGCCCGCGGCCAGCGCGGATGACTGGCAGCGGCTGGGCCGACGCTATCTGGAACGCACCGCGCGCTGGCGCACGCAGCGCCCGCGGCACACCGACAAGTTGCCGGAGAACTGGCTATATGCCGGCCTGCTCGGCGCGATGCTGCCGGGGGCGCACATCGTCGACGCACGGCGCGACGCATTGGAAGCGGGCTGGTCGTGCTTCAAGCAGCAGTTCTACCGACTGCCGCACTTCGCCTGCGACCTGGGCGACATCGGCACCTACACCCGCGACTACCAGCGCGCGATGGCGACCTGGCAGGTGGAGCAGCCGCAGCGTGTGCGCATTCAGCGCTATGAGGCGCTGCTGGATGACCCGGAGCGCGAGATCCGCGATCTGCTGGCGTTCTGCGGCCTGCCGTTCGACCCAGCCTGCCTCGATTACCACCGCGCCATGCGCAGCGTGCGCACGCCCAGCGCATCCCAGGTGCGTCAGCCGCTGCGCCGCGATACCGCCCGCGCCGAACGCTACGGCGCGCTGCTCGATCCGCTGCGCCAGGCGCTCGCGGGCAACTGACGCGGGCGTTCGCCTCGCGCAACAGGCTGTTGCGCGAGGCGACGACGAAAATCCGCGCGATGCCCTTATGTTGGGTGCATCGACCGGAGTCCGCCATGACCGCCCTGCCCAGCCTCTACGTTTCCCACGGCTCGCCGCTGACCGCGCTGCAGCCCGGCGCCACCGGCGCACGACTGGCCGAGCTGGCCGCGGCGTTGCCGCGTCCGCGCGCGATCGTGGTGGCCAGCGCGCATTACCTCGCGCGCAGCCCGCAGGTGGGTGCCGCCGCACAACCGGAGACGGTGCACGACTTCGGCGGCTTTCCGGCGGCGCTTTACCAGGTGCGCTATCCGGCACCCGGTGACCCGGCGCTTGCCCGCGAGGTCGCGCAGCGACTAGCGGCGGCCGGCCTGCCGGCAATCGTGGATGCCTCGCGTGGGCTGGACCACGGCGTGTGGGTACCGCTGCGGCTGATGTATCCGGCGGCCGATATCCCGGTGGTGCCGCTGTCGATCCAGCCGCGCGGCGGTCCGGCGCACCTGCTGGCAGTGGGTCGCGCGCTGTCTTCCTTGCGCGAGGATGGCGTGCTGGTGATCGGTTCGGGTTCGATCACCCACAACCTGCACGACTTGGCCGCCGGCTACAGCACCGAACGCGAGGCGCCGTACGTGCGGCCTTTCATCCGCTGGATCGAGGAGCGCCTCGCCGCCGGCGATACCGCGGCCCTGCTCGACTACCGCCGGCAGGCGCCGTTCGCCGAACGCGCGCACCCCACCGACGAGCACCTGCTGCCGCTGTTCGTGGCGATGGGCGTCGCGGGCGAAGGCGCACGGGCGCAGCGGCTGGATGCCGGCGTCGACCTGGGCATCCTGGCGATGGACATCTATCGCTTCGATGCGGCCGCCTGATCAGCCCGATGCCAGCTTGTCGCCGACCGTGACCTGCGCCTTGCCGGCGTGGCAGGTGAAGCGGAACAGGTAGTCCAGGCTGAAGGGCTCGGTGCGGCTGTCCACCACGTGGCTCTCGCCATTGGCGTCGGCGGCCCAGTGGTTGATCTGCAGCGGATTGAACTGCCAGCGCAGCGCGGCCGTCCGCGTAGCGTCGAGGTAGGGCGCGAGATCCGCTTCCGCGGAGGCAGCGTTGCCGGGGCGCACGTCGGTAACCTTGCCGGCGCGATCGACGATCAGCTTGGCGGTCACTTCCACCGCGGGCGGGCAGGCTGCCAGCTGTGCGACCGGATAGATCGGGGTGACGCGCTGGAAGGCCGTAGCGCCGCTGGATACCTCGCCCATGGCGAGCTGATAGTGCACGGTTTCCGGCTGCTCGACCGCGTGCCAGGAGGCGTCCCCCTCGTTGGGTGGCGGGGTATCGGGACGCACGGCATGGCTGGAGCAAGCGGCGAGCCCGGCCAGCAGCATGAATGCCACCACCGATCGCGACGTCGCCAAGCCGCTCATCGCCAGCCTTGCACACCTTGCTTCGCGCTGGTTTGCCATTGCCACCCTCGGATTACGTTCGTAATTTCGATGAAGATTACGGGCGTAATCCTTCGGCTGCAAACCATCCCACCCGGAGAAATGGACGACGCGAAAGACGTCAATTCGCGTGACGCGCAGCGCGCCCCGCGAGTTCGACGCTCAGGCGCTGCGCGGCAGCGGCGGTGCACCCGCACCGGAGGGATCGATCCAGTCCTGCGGCGTCAGCAGCGGCAGGCCGTGCACCAGACGCGCCTTGTCGCACTGCGCGCTGGCCTCGCCGAACTCCCATGATGGCGCCACTTCGCGGCACACCGAGGGCCGCTGCGCATAGATGCCGCAGCTCGCCTGCACGCCCACCTCGCCCTGCAGGGCCACGCAGCGCACCGGCTTGGACTCGGTGCCGCGCATCACCAGCCGGTGCGGATCGAGCTTGGCGGTGAGTTCGGCGGGTACCTCGCCACCGAGGAACGACTCGGCCTCCGACCAGTGGAAGGCCACGCGGAAATGGGCGCAGCAGGCGCCGCAGCGCAGGCAGGGATGCAGCATGGACCGACCGGGAGTGGCGCACCCCGAGGCGCGCAGCGCGCGGATTCTAGATCGTGGGCGGGCACGGCGGAGCGTGCCATCGCCCGGCTGCGCACGGCGGCGTTTAGCCGCGGTTGCCGGGCTTGCCGGCGACCACCGCCAGCAGGGCCGGCGCATCCACCGCGCCGCCGTCCGGCGTGGTCAACACGACGCCGTGCTGCTGCAGCCACGCTGCCACGTCCTTGCAAACCTGCCGACGGCCGGCCTGCGCACCGCTGGCCACGCCGATGGCGATGCCGCTGCCCATGCCCATCGCCAGCCTGATGGGAATTCCCAGCGCCATGCCCGACATTGCAGGGCTCCTCAGACCGGGCCGGCAAACGTGTTGCACTGGCCCATGTCGCCGCTGTCGAAGCCGGCCTTGAACCAGTGCACGCGCTGCGCCGAGGTGCCGTGGGTGAACGAGTCCGGCATCACCTCGCCGCGCGATTCGCGCTGCAGGGTGTCGTCGCCGATCTGGCTGGCGGCGTTGAGCGCGGCTTCCAGATCGCCCGGGTCCAGCCACTGGTTGCGCTGCTCGGCGCTGTGCGCCCAGACGCCGGCGAGGCAGTCGGCCTGCAGTTCCTGGCGCACCGAGAGGCCGTTCGCCCCCTGCAGCGTGGCGCCCTGGCGACGCGCGGCGTCCACCTTGTCGAACACACCCAGCAGGTTCTGCACGTGGTGGCCCACCTCGTGGGCGATCACGTAGGCACGGGCGAAATCGCCGGTGGTGTGGAAACGGTCCTGCAGCTCCTGGAAAAACGCCAGGTCCAGGTACACGTGGCGGTCGCCCGGGCAGTAGAACGGCCCCACCGCCGCCGTCGCCGCGCCGCAGGCGGTGTTCACCCGCCCGGAGAACAGGGTGAGCTTGGGCTGCTCGTACTGGCGGCCCTGCTGGGCGAAGATCTGGCCCCATTCGTCCTCGGTGTCGCCGAGGATGGCGCGCACGAAATCCACCTGCGGATCGTTGGGATTGGCCGGCGTGGTTGCCGGTGCCGCCGTGCCGCCACCGGTGTCGACCTGGTTGAGCAGCGCAGTCGGATCCTTGAAGAACACCAACCCGAGGATGGCCAGGATCACGATGCCGCCCAGCCCCAGCCCGCGACCGCCGCCGAAGCGCGGCCCGCCGCCACCGCTGCCGTCATCGAACACCACGTTGTCGCTGCGACGCCCTTTCTGCCAACGCATGGCCTGCTCTCCCTCGCCGCTTCCGGCGTGTCCCTGGCGACGATAGCGCCTCGCCCCGGCTCCTGCCACGATCGGCACCCGGCACCTGCGCCGCGCAAACCCGAAGGACTGACGATGCTCCAGCAACTGCCCGCCCTGGTCACCCTGCTCAACGTGCTGCTGCTCGCGGCCACCGTGTTCGCGGTAGGCAGTGCCCGCGGCAAGTACGGCATCAAGGCGCCGGCCACCAGCGGCCACGAAGGCTTCGAGCGGGCCTATCGCGTGCAGATGAACACGATCGAGCAGACCGTGCTGTTCCTGCCCACGCTGTGGCTCGCGGCCACGCACGGCTTTGCCGGCTGGGCCGGGATCGCCGGGCTAGTGTGGATCGTGGGACGCGTGTGGTACTTCGGCGCCTATCTGGCCGATCCGGCCAAACGCGGCGGCGGCTTCGTCACCGGCACGCTGGCCTGGCTGGCGGTGCTGGTGCTGGCGGCGATCGGCGTGGTGCGCGCCTTGCTGGTCGGCTGAGCGTCCCTCAACCGGCAGCGGTGGCCGGCACCACGCGCAGACGGTCGATGCGGGCGCCATCCATCGCGATCACCTCGAAGCGCCAGCCGTCAGCGACCACGCCGTCGCCCACCTGCGGGAAACGCCCGAGTTGCTGCAGCACCAGGCCGGCCAGGGTGGAGAAGCTGTCGTCCACGTTCAGGCGCTGGCCGAGCAACTGTTCGGCGCGGCGCACGTCGAGACCGGCGTCGAACAGCCATGCACCGTCTTCGTCCTGGCGGGCCGAAGGATCGCTGCCCAGCGCATCGGGAAACTCGCCGGCGATCACCTCCAGCACATCGCTGGGCGTGACCAGCCCGAGCAGGCTGCCGTACTCGTCCACCACCAGTGCCACCTGCAGCGGCGCGCGGCGGAACTCGTCGATCAGCCGCAACACGCTGAGCGATTCGAGCACCATCAGCGGCTTGCGCACCACGCTGTCCAGGTCGATGCGGCCGTGGTCGAGCAGGCTGGCCATCAGGTCGCGGGTGGAGGCCACGCCGATGAGATTGTCGAGGTCGTCCTGCGCCAGCGGCAGCCAGCCGTGGCCGGCCTCGGCCAGCTCGCGGCGCACGGTCGGCAGGTCGTCGCGCGGGTCGATCCAGCGGATCTCCGGACGCGGCGTCATGATCGAGCGCACCGGCCGCTGGGCCAGATCCAGCACGCCCTGCACCATGGACAGCTCGTCCTTGCCGAACACCGCCACCGCCGGCGCTTCCTCGTCGGTGCCGGCGGATGGCTTGGCCGGTTCGCCGTCCTCCTCCGCGCCGCCGGCGCCAAGCAGGCGCAGTACCGCCTGGGCAGTGCGGTCGCGCAGGTGCCGTGCGCTGCCCAGCAGGCTGCGCTGGCGGTTGCGCCGCATGGTCTGGTTGAACACCTCGATCATGATCGAGAAGCCGATCGCCGCGTACAGGTAGCCCTTGGGAATGTGGAAGCCGAAGCCTTCCGCCACCAGGCTGAAGCCGATCATCAGCAGGAACGAAAGGCACAGGATGATCACCGTGGGTCGCGCGTTGACGAAGGCGGTCAGCGGCTTGCTGGCGCTGATCATCAGCACCATCGCGACGACCACCGCGATCATCATCACCGACAGGTGATCGACCATGCCCACGGCGGTGATCACCGAGTCCAGCGAGAACACCGCGTCCAGCGCCACGATCTGCGCAACCACCAGCCAGAATCTTGCCGGCGCGCGCGTGCCGCCCTCGCCCACGTCCGCCGCCTCCAGCCGCTCGTGCAGCTCCAGCGTGGCCTTGAACAGCAGGAATGCGCCGCCCAGCAGCAGGATGATGTCGCGCCAGGACAGCGAGAAACCCTGCCATTGCGCGATGGGCGTGGTGAGCTTGACCAGCCAGCTCATCGCACCGAGCAACACCAGCCGCATGATCAGCGCAATCGCCAGGCCGCTGATGCGGGCGCGGTCGCGGTGCACCGGTGGCAGCTTGTCGGCGAGGATCGCGACGAACACCAGGTTGTCGATGCCCAGCACGATCTCCAGCACCACCAGGGTGAGAAGACCGGCCCAGGCGGTGGGGTCGGCAAGCCAGTCGAATGCGAACATGGGCGGCGCCTCGGCGCGCGTGTCCTCCGTGCAGTGACGCTCCACTATACAAGCAGCCCCGCAGCACCATGACCGATGGCAGGGATTGCACCGGGGCGACGCCAACCGCTAGCGTCAGCGCGCCCGTCCGCCGAAAGGAATCCTGCTCCCCGTGAATGCCGCCACCGACGTGTTTGCCGCCCCGCCACCGATACCACCGGCTCCACCCGCTCCGGTGCGCGCGCCCGGCGTCGGCGAGGCGATCGGCCTGCTGGCGCTGTATTTCGCCCTGCAGCTGGCGGTCGGCTTCACGGCGGGTTCGCTGGTCGGGCTGGTGGTCGGCATGCGCATCGGTTTTGCGCACGGCGGTGCAAAGACGGGCGGCGACCACACGCTCCACGCGCTGCAGGTCGCCATGAGCAATCCGGACCTGCGTACCGGGGTCACCGCGGCCACGTTGCTGATCGCCGCCTCGGTCACCCTGTGGATCGTGCATCGCCGCTGGCCGCGCCAGTGGCGGCTGGCGCAGGCGTGGCAGGGCTTCGGTTTCGCGCCGAGCTCCAGCGTGGCTTTCTACGCCGCCGCGCTGGCGCTTGGCGTGGCGGTACCGGTCATCGGCGGGATGCTCACCCACCTGCTCGCCGGCAGCCACCCGGTGACCCAGAGCATTGCGCAGATGGGGCAAAGCGCCTCGCTCGGCGGACGCGTGGTGCTGGCGCTGTCGGCCGTCACGCTGGGGCCGCTGGTGGAGGAAGCCCTGTTCCGCGGCGTGCTGTTCTCGTCCCTGCTCGGCTTTCGCCAGCGTCAGGCAATGCTCCCCGCCGTCGGCAACGCGCGCATCGTGCTGGCCATCGGCCTGAGCGCACTGCTGTTCGGCATGGTCCACCTGCCCGACCTCGGCTGGCGCTGGTACGCCGTGCCCAACCTCGCCCTGCTCGGCATCGGCTGCGCCTGGCTGCGCCTCAAGTCCGGCTCGCTGTGGCCGGCCGTGATGGCCCACGGCATCAACAACCTGCTCGCCGTGGCGGGCTGGTTCGTGATGACGCATCCGCCGGGCTGAGCCCGACCCCGGGACTCAGCGACGCCGGTGCTCGAATCGCGCGAGCAGCCGCGCCGTCTCGAACACCGGCAGGCCCATGACGCCGGAATAGCTGCCTTCCAGATGCTCGACGAGCACCCCGCCGCGGCCCTGGATGGCATAGGCACCAGCCTTGCCGAACGGTTCGCGGGTGGCGGCGTAGGTGGCGATGGTGGCGTCATCCAGTTTTGCGAAGCGCACGCGCGAGACGCACAGCTCGCTGTCCTGATGATCGGCCGTGACTGCCCACACGGCCGAGATCACTTCGTGCGTGCGACCGGACAGCCGGTGCAGCATGGCTGCCGCATCCGCCGCATCGGCGGGCTTGCCGAACACCTCGTCGTCCAGCACCACTTCGGTGTCGCTGCCCAGCACCACGGCGTGGGGATCGGCGACCGCAGCCAGGCCGGCCAGCGCCTTGTCGCGCGCCACGCGGCTGACGTAATGACGCGGCGATTCGCCGGCACCGCGCACTTCCGGCACTTCGACGTCGATCACCTGGAAGGCCACGCCGATCTGCTCCAGCAGCTGGCGACGACGGGGAGACTGGGAAGCGAGGTAGAGCATGGCGCGATCCGCTGGCGGCGAGGTCAGAGCGCCAGACTGTATTCGCAGAACTGCCGGTCGCGCACCCAGCCCAGCGACTCGTACAGCGCCTGCGCCGGCGCGTTGTCCAGCGCGGTGGACAGGCTCAGGCCCGCCGCACCGAGTGCCCGCGCATGCTCGGCTGCGGCCGTGAGCAGCGCGCGCGCCACGCCGGCGCGACGAGCCGAAGCGGCGACGAACAGATCGTTGAGCAGGTAGACCCGCGCAGTACGCACGGAGGAAAACAGCGGATAGAGCTGGGTGAACCCCACTGCCGCACCGTCACGCTCGGCCAGCAGGATCAGCGACTCGTGATGGGCGAAGCGTTCGGCCAGGAAGGCGCGTGCGCGCGACAGGTCGGGAGCCTGACCGTAGAACTGGCGGTAGGCGTCGAACAGCGGCGCGAGAGCATCGAGATCGTGGACATGGGCAAGGCGGATGGAGAGCGTCATGGGCGACTCGTCGTCAAATGGAGCCATCAGCTTACCGGTGTCCCGGTCGGCGACTCAGGCACGATGGTAGGGATGCCCGGCGGCAATGGTGGTGGCGCGATACAGCTGCTCGGCCAGCACCAGCCGCACCAGCATGTGCGGCAAGGTGAGCGGCCCCAGCGACCAGCGCTGCTCGGCGCGGGCCAGCACGTCCGGCGCGTGGCCGTCCGGTCCGCCGATGAGGAAGGCGAGGTCGCGGCCGGCCATGCGCCACTGGCCCAGCTGGGCCGCCAGCTCCTCGCTGGACCAGCTCTTGCCGCGACCGTCGAGGGCGATCACGTGGGTATCGCGCGGAATCGCCGCGAGCATCGCGGCGCCTTCGTCGAGGATCGCGCGGGCATCGTCACGCCCCTTGCCGCGCGCGCCGGGCCTGAGCTCGATCAGCTCCAGCGGCAGCTCGTGTGAGAGCCGCTTGCGATATTCGGCAAAGCCCTCGGCCACCCAGCCTGGCATGCGTTCGCCAACGGCAATCAGGCGGGCGCGCATCGTGAGCCCGCTTCAATCAAGCGACGCGGCGTGCAGCGCTACGTTCGCTCCCGCTCCCCGCTGGAGAGAGCTTCGCCCCGAGCAGATCGAGGGGGACGAAGGTGAGCGGCAGCTGGCGTGGCTATTCATCGGAAGGATGTTCTCAAAGCATTGCGTGCTTCGTGGCCGCCGGGTCGCAGGAACAGTCCTTGCCCACAGTGCTGTCCCCACAGAAAACCTTCAACCGGCGCTGGCCGCGCTGGCATCGTGCTCGCGGTCGCCCACGGTCCACAGGCGTTCGAGACCGTAGAACTCGCGGATGCGCGGCAGCATGACGTGAACGATCACATCGCCCAGGTCCACCAGCACCCACTCCGCTTCCTGCTCGCCTTCCACGCCCAGCGGCATCACGCCAGCCTTCTTGGCGAACTTCACCACTTCGTCGGCGATGGACTTGACGTGCCGGGCCGAGGTGCCCGAGGCGATCACCAGCAGATCGGCGATGGACGTGCGACCGCGAACGTCGATCTCGCGAACGTCCTTGGCCTTGAGTTCCTCCAGCGCGTTGATCACGTGCTGGCGCAGCTTGGAAGTGGTAACCGACTTGTCGGTGCGGGAAGAGGTAGCCAAGAGGGAGAGCCTCGGTGCAAATCGCAGCGCGGAATCACGCTGGCGAAGTATACCGCCCCTCCGTGGCGCCCCGACGCCGGGCGCGGGCCGGGATCCTGAACGGGCGCGCAGGCGCGCCGGTCGGGCGACGGGCTCCGGCCTGGGCGCCGGAGCCCGAACGCAATCACATGCCGCCGCTCTTCATGGCATCACCCTTCATGGCATCGCCCTTCATCGCGTCGTCCTTCTTCATGGCGTCGTGCTTCATCCCGTCGCCCTTCATCGCGTCGCCCTTCATCGCATCGTGCTTCATGGCGTCACCCTTCATGGCGTCATGCTTCATCGAGTCGTGCTTCATCGAATCATGCTTCATGCCGTCGTCCTTCATCGCCGAGCCGCTGTCGTGGGCCATCGAATCCTGCGCGAGGGCGGCGGTGGCGAAGCTGCCGGCGAACAGGGCACAGGCGAGGCCGAGCGCGAGCTTGCTGATGTTTTTCATGTGACGTTCTCCTGAAAGTGGGTGTGCAGCCAGCGCTGCACCCCCCTCTTTCGTCGCCGTGAAGCGGCCGGTTACGCCAATGGAATCAGCGGCGCCGCAGCAGTCGCCCGCCGCACAGGGCGTTGGCGCCGATGACCAGGCCGACCGCCAGCGTGTGCATGGCCAGGTCGGTGGCAGCCGCGTCGAACTCGTGGCAGATCTCCAGCAGGCTGGCCGACGCGGCCGCGCTGGCCAGCCCGATCATCACCGCGGTGAGCACCGGCCGCAGCGGATAGGCGCGTCGCAGCAGCCAGACCATCAGTACCGACAACGGCAGCGAGAAGGCGAGGATGAAGCCGAAGCAGCCATGCGTCTGGGCCAGTGTCGCCACTTCGGTATCGGGCGCCACCCACTCGCGCAGGCAGCCCATGCCGCTGGCCCCGATCCACAGCAAGGCGGGCGGCAGCACCAGCCAGGCACGACGCACCGAGCGCCCCGGCACGCCCAGCGAAAACGCCACCCAGCCGGCGACGATGGCCGTAAGCACCGCACCCAGGCCGGCCCAGGCGAGATCCGGCGCGCCCGCCCAGCGGGTGAGCATGGGTGTGAGCCCGTAATGGCGGGCGAGCAGCGCGGCCAGCGCGGCCAGCAGCACCGTCCAGCCGATCGCGCGCTGCAGCGGCGAGCGCAGGCGGCGCACCGGCGCCAGCTCGGCGCCCAGCGCGTGGATCAGCGAATCGTGGGAAGGCGCGTCGGCCAAGTCAGGAATCTCCATGCAGTCGCCCGCGCAGCGCCTTGAGGGCGCGATGCAGGTTCACTTTCAGGGCGCCGGTGGAGCGCCCGGTGAGTTCGGCGGTTTCCGCCAGCGAGCGTTCGCGCAGGCCCAGGTGCTCGACCGCCTCGCGCTGGCCCGGCGGCAGCGTGGCGATGGCCTCGCGCAGGGCGGCGGCACGCTGGTCGTGTTCGGTGGCGTCGCTGGCTTCGCCCTCTTCGGCGAAATTCTCGACCGCCAGCGGCTCGTGCAGCTCACGGCGATCGCGACGGCCATGCTGGCGCAAGGCATCGATGCTGCGCCGGGCCGCGATGGCGGCCAGCCAGGCGTGGTAGGACCGCGACGGGTCATAGGTATGGCGCACGCGATGGATGGTGATCAGGGTTTCCTGCACCACGTCGTCGAGCAGATCCACCGGCACGCCCTGCCGGCGCGCCACGCTGCGGATCACGCCGACCGACTCGCCCAGCACGCGCTCGTAGGCGGCACGGTCGCCCGCCTGCGCAGCCGCCATCCACGCGGCGCGGCGCAGGTCCGCCTGCTGGTTGTCGCTGAGCGATGAATCATCCACGCGCCGGACTGCGTCCCTGTGCCATACAAGGGCGTCATCTACGCCTATCGCGAGGGCGTTGGTCAAGACGGCGGACATCGGGCGTTCCGGGGAAGGGCCTGTCTGCGTTTCGCTGCATCTTGCGTCCCGGTTACTGCGTAGATTCTGGAGGTAACCGCGCACGCCCCGTCTGCGAATGGAAAGGGCCGGTGGATCACCCGACGATCGTGAGGAAACACGCATGTCCCGAACCCAGGAACTCGTGATGCTGGAGCGCCGTCGCCTGCTGCGCGCCACGCTGGCCGGGGGTGCACTGGCCGCGCTCGGCGGGCTGACGTTCATGCCCCGGCTGTTCGCCCGCGACAACAGCTCCGCCGCCGCCCCGGACGCGGCGGGGATGGTCACGCTGCAGTGTTTCGCCGACGATGGCCGCGCGCTGGGCCCGTGCAAGGTCAAACGCCTGGTGCTGAGCGAGGCTGAGTGGCGTCGCCGCCTTTCCCCGGCGGCGTACTACGTGATGCGCCAGGACGGTACCGAGCGCGCCTTCAGCGGCGAGCACGAGAAGCCCGACCGCCCCGGCCTGTTTCGTTGCCCCGGCTGCGCCACGGCGCTGTTCGATGCCGCCACCGAGTTCGACTCCGGCACCGGCTGGCCGAGCTTCTGGCAGCCGATCGCCGCGGCCAACGTGATCGAAAAGCGCGACACCACCTTCGGCATGGTGCGCACCGAGATCCGCTGTGCCGGCTGCGACAGCCATCTCGGCCACGTGTTCGACGACGGCCCGCGCCCCACCGGCCTGCGCTACTGCATGAACTCGGTGGCGCTTCGCTTCGTGCCGCGCACGTCGGCCTGAGCCGCCGCAGCACGCAGAAAATCGCGCCATGAAAAAAAGAGTGGGCCTTGCGGCCCACCCTTTCTGTTTACTGCACTGATCCCTGGGTGAATCAGAACTTCTGCGTGTAACCAACGTAGAAGTAACGGTCCAGGTCCAGGTTCGGGTCCACCGACGAAGCGCTGTTGTAGCCCAGCTGGTTCGCCAGGTAGTTCACCGACGGCTGCTTGTTGAACACGTTGTTGATGCCCAGACGGAACTGGCCGTTCCACGGCGCGTTCCAGCGAACCTGCACATCGTTGAACGCGGTGGCACCGTGGCGGTTCGCCCCCGTGTAACCCCAGCTCGGGCTGGTGTAGTTGGGCTGGTTGCACTCGCTGGCGCTGTAGCATACGTCGCGGATCGAGCTGTAGTAACGCGTGGTCCACGTCGCGCCGAAGGCACCCTTCGACCAGTCCAGCGAGATGTTGGCGCGGTTGCGGTAGATCGGGTACTGACCGACCGACTCGGCCACCACCGCATCGGGCGAGCTCTGCGACTGGTACTTCGACACGTACGAGCCGCTTACCTGCGCGACCAGGCGACCGAACGAGTACTCCGGCAGGCGGTAGCGCACCGAGTAGTCGTAGCCTTCGGTCTCCAGGTAACCCAGGTTCGCGTTGCCGCGGTTGAGGTTGACCACCTGGCTGTTGTCCGGATCACGACCGAACTGGCCGCAGTACTGCTGCGAGCCCTGCAGGTAGCACTGGTCCAGCACGTAACCCGCACTGATCGGCGAGATCAGGTTGTCGACGCGGATCTTGTACCAGTCCAGCGACATGTCCAGGCCGGCCACGTAGCTCGGGCTGTAGACCAGGCCCAGCGTGCGGGTGGTCGCCGTCTCCGGCTGCAGGTTGGCATTGCCGGCACCGGCGTTGAACGCGGTCAGGCCCTGCGCGCCGTTGACGCTGGTGATCGCGGTCTTGTCCTGCTTGAGCTGGCGATAGCCGGCCGGCACGCCGGCGGCCGTGCAGCGGGCAGCCACCTGGGCGTTGGTGGCCGCCGCGCCGTACACGGTGTCGCACGGATCGAGGAACGTGTCGTAGCTCTGCGAACCGCCACCGAAGGTGTCGTCCAGCGTCGGGGCGCGGAAGCCCTCGGCGTAGTTGCCGCGCACCAGCAGGTCGTTGATCGGCTTCCAGCTGAAGCCGTACTTGTTGTTGGTGGTGCTGCCGAAGTTGCTGTAGTGCGAATAGCGGCTGGCCACGTCCACCGACAGCGACTGGGCGCCCGGCAGGTCACGCAGGATCGGCGCATTGAACTCGACGTAGCCCTCGTTCACGCGGTAGCGGCCCGCGGTGGAGTTGGCGGCCAGGTCGGTGGTGTTGCCCGACTGGCTGGCCAGATCCGGGTACAGGTAGCCCTTCTCCTGGCGGCTTTCCACGCCCGCGGCAAAGCTGAACTCACCGGCCGGCAGATTGAACAGGCCGCCGGTGATGTTGGCCGTGGCCGACCGCTCGCTCGAGCCGTAGCGGGTGGTGGTCAGCGCGTTGATGAACTTCAGCGCGTCGGCGGTCGAGGCGGTCGGGCCGCCGGCGATGTCGAACGGCGTGCACTGGCCCTGGTTGAGGCTGGTGCCCAGCGGCAGCGGGTTGGCGGCGGTACCGCACTGGACCACGCCATCGGCATTGAGGAACGACGGCCCCAGCGCCAGCGCCATGGCCTGGCGGTTGAGGTTGCCCGAGCCGGCCAGCGTGCCCTCCGAGCGGTTGTAGGCGATGCCGGCATCCCAGTTCCACTCGTGCTCGCCGACGTTGAAAAAGCCTTCGAGGCCGGCATCGAGGTGCGCGGTATTGGTGTTGTTGCGGGTCTGGCGCGGCAGCTCGACGGTGCGGCGGTAGACCTGGAAATCCGTGCCCGGATAGGGGTTGTAGTAGCTCTGGCCCGACAGCAGCACCGGGTCGGAGAAGGCGCCCGGCTGGAACGGATAACCGGCGATCTGCGAGAACGCGTGGCGCTCGGAATACATCGCCGTGCCCTTGAAGGTCACGTTGTCGGTGAGGTTGTAGGTGCCGTGCGTGAAGATCGAGTTCAGCGTGGTCGGCGTGCGCTCGAGCATCTGGCTGGAGGCGTTGAAGGCATCGTCAACGCGGCCGTCCCAGGCGTGGTAGCTGGCCGGATCGTTCGACGGCGAGGCGCCCACGCCGTTGGCGTGGTTGAGCACGATGTCGGTGCCCGAGACGGGGTCATACAGCTCGCCCCACGGGCCCAGGAACAGGCGGTTCTCGTGATTCGGACCATCGTTGCCGTTGGTCAGCGCGCGCTTGCTCGCCCACACCGGACCCTGCTTGTTGTAGGTGTAGTTGAAGACGATCGAACCCTTGTCGTTGTTCTGACCGAGGGTGAGGCTGTAATTGGTGGTCTCCCCGTCACCCTTCTGGTTCACGCCGTAGGTGCCGTCGAGCTGGGCACCCTGGAAGTGGTCATTGAGGATGAAGTTGATCACGCCGGCGATGGCGTCCGAACCGTACACCGAGGACGCGCCGTCCTTCAGCACTTCCACGCGCTGGATCAGCGCGGCGGGAATGTTGGACACGTCGGTGTAGCCGGCCACGCTGGTCGACCAGCGCTTGCCGTTCACGAGCACCAGCACGCGCTGCGCGCCGAGGTTGCGCATGTCGACGTAGGAGCCGCCCTGCTCGGAGTTCGACGCCAGCACCGAGGCGCTGGTGAAGTCCGGGGTGCCGACCATGGACATGCGGCTGATGATGTCGCCGACCGTGGTGAGACCGGTCTTCTTGATGTCGTCCTGCGACATCACGAACACGGGCTGCTGGGTTTCCACGTCGACGCTGCGGATGCGCGAACCGGTGACGGTGATCGACTGCATCTGCTGGGCCTTGGAGGCGTCCGGCTGCTGGTCGGCAGCGGGGGCAGTGTCCTGGGCGAAGGCCGCCGAAGCGACTGCGCCCACACTCAGGGCCAGCGCGAACTTCACGGCAAGCGACAGCTTGTTGGATCCGATCTTCATGTAAAGCCAAACTCCTGCAAGTGAAAACATCGCCCACGAGGGGCGAAAAAAAGCACGACGCGACATGCCGAGGCGATGCCGAGAGCCGGGTGGGTATTGCTCTTGTTGATCGCCTTCGAGAACCGCGGAGCCGAGTGGTCCGTCAGAACGGGGGATGAAGACGAGGCGGCGAATTAACCACGCAGTAACAATCGTGTCAAACCAGTGTCATGAAATTCCCACTCCATTTGCGGCCGCCGGCACCATCAAGACGCTCATTACATGGCCATCTAGACGGCCAAACTTATTTGATGCCCGGATCGGCGCAGACCGCTCGACCCCATGCCCATCGACGCCGGTGGCAACCGACGCAATCACGGAAATCGTGGCCAGAAGCCCACCCTGATCCGGCGCACGGTGCTCTCAGGACGAAGATCCGGGCTCGAAACCGTGGACTATCGGCAGGCGAAACACGGAGCCGGCGGATCATTCAGCCCTTCCCGGTCACGGTTTCCACGGCGCCAGAAGCGATGCCTGTCCTTGCGCCGAAAACAACCGATGAATCAAGCCGATAAACGTCGCGTCACGATCGCGAGACACGCATCCAGGACTGCTGTCACCCGCGCCGGGATGAGCGATACGCGGCCAGGAGTTCGGGCTCGCCGAACAGGCCGTCCGGAAGCAGGTAGCGCGGCAGGCGCCCGCCGGCAAGCAGGTCGCGAATGCGCGTGGCGGAGATGGCCAGAGGCGTCACGTCGAGCAACACCACGGAGCCGGCCGAACGCGTGTGCAGGGCGTCGACAGTCTCCACCCGTCGTCCGTCCACCGCCGCACGCAACGCCTCGGGCCACGCCGGCGGATCTCCGGGACGGCTCAGCACGCCGACATGCGCCAGATCGAACAGCTCCGGCCAGCGGTGCCAGCTGGTGAGTCCGGCAAAGGCATCGGCGCCCATCAGCAGCACCAGCGGACGTGCACCGTACTCGGCGCGAAGCTCAGCGAGCGTGTCCACGGTGTAGGAAGGACCGGCGCGCTCCAGCTCGCGCAGGTCCAGGCCCAGCCGGTCCTGACCAGCCAGCGCGACTCGCAGCATCGCCACGCGCTGCTCGACGGAGGCGATCGGTGGCGGCCGGTGCGGCGGTACGCTGGCGGGCACCAGCTGCACCTCGGCGTCGAGCAGCTCGCTCGCCTCCCACGCCACGCAGAGGTGGCCGATGTGCACCGGATCGAAGGTGCCGCCGAGGATCGCCAGCGGCTTCATGCCAGCGCGGCGGCCGCTCGCGGTTCAGCCATGGCGGCGATCAGGCGCTCGGCCTCCAGCCAGGCGTCACCGAACTCGCGGCCCTTGGCGATGCGGTCGATGCGCGCCGCGCGGGCGAGGCATTTGAGCCAGTGTTCGCGCGGCGCGCGGCGCAGCGCCTGGCGGAACAGCTGCTCGCGCGACTGCCACAGCCGCTCGGCCTTGGCCTGTGCGGCGAAGTCGCGCGCGTTGGCCAGGCGCAGCGCCAGCTGCAGCTGGTTGACCACCCAGCCCATCATCGGAATCAGCTCCTCGCCTTCGGCGCGCAGGCCGGCCAGCACGCGCAGCGCACGACCGCCGTCGCCGGCGAACGCGGCATCGGTGAGCTTGAACGCGTCGTAGCGTGCGCTGTCGGCCACCAGCGATTCCATCTCGTCGGCGCCGATGCGGCCCTTGCCGTCGTGCAGCACGACCAGCTTGTCGACTTCCTGTGCGGCAGCTAGCAGGTTGCCCTCCACCCGCTGCGCCAGCAGCGCGGCCGCGTCGGGCGTGGCGCTGAGCCCGCGCGAGGCGAGCCGTGCGCCGATCCAGCTGGCCCACTCGTGCGGCCGCGGCGCGCTGAACACCACCATCGCACCGGCGGCGTCGAGCTTCTTGCTCCAGGCGCCGTCGTGCTTGCTGCTCCAGTCGGTCGCCGTGATCAGCAGGGTGACGTCGGGTGGCGGGTTCTCGCAGAACGCGGTGATCGCCTTGGCGCCCTCGACGCCGGGGCGGCCGGTGGGCAGGCGCAGGTCGATCAGGCGGCGCGTGGCGAACAGCGACATGCCGGCCGCGGAGCGGGCCAGGTCGTCCCAGTCGAAGTGCTGCCCGGTTTCGAGCACGTCGCGCTCGCTGTAGCCGAGCCGGCGCGCCTGCGCGCGCAGCGCGTCGGCTGCCTCCAGCACCAGCAACTCCTCGCCGGCCAGCAGGTAGACGCTGTGCAGGCGATCGCCGGCCAGCGTCTTCTGCCACTGCGCGGGCGCCAGTGGCATGGCTTACGGCGTGCCGGCCGCCGCCGCGTCGGCGCGCCTGGCGGCCGCCTGCAGGCGGAACAGGATCGACTGCACCATGTCGTCGACCAGGCTGCGCTGGATCTCCTCCACCTGCGCATCGTTGCCGATGGTGTTGGTGGCGTCGTAGCTGTACTCGCGCGACATCTGGATGTCCTGCGGCGGCAGCAGCACCTCGCCGGCGGCATCGGTGACGCCGAATCGCACCTGGTAGTGCACCGAGTATTCGGTGACGCGCGCACCGCCGCTGATGCTCAACGTGTCGGTGCTGAAGCTCGCCTGCGGCACGGCCAGCTCGGCCACACCGGGACCGCCGGCATCCTCGATGCTGATGCCGGCGTTGCGCAGGGCGCGCGCCAGGTTGCGCTGCAGGTCGCCGCCGTTGCTCACGGTGAGGTGGATGCGCTGCATCGAGGGCGGCAGCGCCACGCTCTGGCGAAGATGGAATCCGCACGCGGACACCAGCAGGGCGAGGACCAGCAGGGACGACAGCTTCACGAAGCGGCTCATGGATTTCATCCTGCGACGATGTTGACGATCTTGCCCGGCACCACGATCACCTTGCGCACGGTCAGGCCCTCAAGATACGCGAGTACCTGCGGATGCGCGCGGGCCAGCGCCTCGGCCTCGTCCTTCGACGCGCTCGCCGGCACCTCGATGGTGCCGCGCAGCTTGCCGTTGACCTGCACCGCCAGCGTGAGCGAATCGCGCACCAGTGCCGATTCGTCCACGCGCGGCCAGGGCAGGCTTTCCAGCACGGCCTGGGGATGGCCCAGCACCTGCCACAGCGCGTGGCTCAGGTGCGGCGTCACCGGGTTGAGCAGCAGCACCATCGCCTCCAGCGCCTCGTGGCGCACGGCGCGCCCCTGCTCGCTCATGTCGCTGAACTTGCCCAGCGCGTTGAGCAGTTCCATCAGCGCGGCGATGGCGGTGTTGAAGGCGTGGCGGCGGCCGAAGTCGTCGGTGACCTTCTGGATGGTCTCGTGCAGCTGGCGGCGCAGCGCCTTCTGCCCGGCATCCAGCGCAGAGGGATCGACCACCGGATGATCCGGCTGCGTCGCATGCGTGGTCACCTCGCGCCAGAACCGGCGCAGGAAGCGCGCCATGCCCTCCACGCCGGCCTCGCTCCACTCCAGCGACTGCTCCGGCGGCGCGGCGAACATCGAGAACAGGCGCACCGTGTCGGCGCCGAACTTGTCCACCATGCTCTGCGGGTCCACGCCGTTGTTCTTCGACTTGGACATCTTCTCGGTGCCGCCGATGTGCACGCTCTGGCCGTCTGCCTTCAGCTTCGCGCCGACCACGCGCGCCTTCTCGTCGCGCTCGATCTCGACGTCGGCCGGATTGATCCAGTCCTTCGAGCCGTCGGCGTTGTCGCGGTAGAAGGTCTCGGCGATCACCATGCCCTGGCACAGCAGGTTGGTGGCCGGCTCGTCCGACTGCACCAGCCCCGCGTCGCGCATGAGCTTGTGATAGAAGCGGAAGTACAACAGGTGCAGGATCGCGTGCTCGATGCCGCCGATGTACTGGTCCACCGGCAGCCAGTAGTTGGCGCGCGCGTCGACCTGTTCGTTCGCACCCGGGCTGGTGTAGCGCGCGTAGTACCAGCTCGACTCCATGAAGGTGTCGAAGGTGTCGGTCTCGCGCTCGGCCGCGCCGCCGCACTGCGGGCAGGCGCACTTGCGCCATTCCGGGTCGGCCTTGATCGGCGACTGCACGCCGCCGCCCTTGGAATACACGTCCGCCACGTCCTCGGGCAGCACCACCGGCAACTGGTCTTCCGGCACCGGCAGCGCACCGCAGCTGGCGCAGTAGATGACCGGGATCGGGCAGCCCCAGTAGCGCTGGCGGCTGACGCCCCAGTCGCGCAGGCGCCAGTTGACGCGGCGCTGGCCCTTGCCCTCGCGCTCGAAGCGGGCCGCCAGCGCCTCGAACGCCTCGGCGTATTCCATGCCGTCGAGCTCGCCCGAATTCACCACGATGCCGCGTTCGGTATACGCGCCCACTTCCTGGATGCTGCGCTCGAAATCCTCCACCACGCGCACGGCGGAAGAGCTGTCGTAGGCGTCCATGCTGCGCCCGCGCAGCGCCGCACGCATCGGGTTGGAACCCACGCCTTGCGCCAGGTCGTGCTGGATCTCGTTCACCGCATCGAGCACCGAGCGATCCACGATCACCATCTTGATCGGCAGGCCGTACTTCTTGGCGAATTCCCAGTCGCGCTGATCGTGGCCCGGCACCGCCATCACCGCGCCGGTGCCGTACCCCATCAGCACGAAGTTGGCCACCCACACCGGGATCGGCTCGCCGGTCAGCGGATGGATCACCTTCAACCCGGTGTCGACGCCGCGCTTCTCCTGGGTTTCCAGCTCGGCCTCGGACACGCCGCCGTGCTTCATCTCGGCCAGCACGTTGGCGACCCGCTCGTTGATCGCCGCCGCGTGCAGCGCCAGCGGATGCTCGGCGGCGACGGAGACAAAGGTCACGCCCATCAGCGTGTCCGGGCGCGTGGTGAAAACGCTCAGCGGCTCGCCGCCGCCCTCGACCTGGAACTGGATCTCCAGCCCTTCGCTGCGGCCGATCCAGTTGCGCTGCATGGTCTTCACCGCGTCGGGCCAGCCAGGCAGCGTGTCCAGTCCGCTGAGCAGTTCCTGCGCGTAGTCGGTGATCTTCAGGAACCACTGCGGGATCTCGCGCTTCTCCACCAGCGCACCGGAGCGCCAGCCGCGGCCGTCGATCACCTGCTCGTTGGCCAGCACGGTCTGGTCGACCGGGTCCCAGTTCACCACCGAGTTCTTGCGGTAGGCCATGCCCTTCTTCATCAGCCGAGTGAACATCAGCTGTTCCCAGCGGTAATACTCCGGGCGGCAGGTGGCGAACTCGCGCGTCCAGTCGTAGGCGAAGCCCATGCGCTGCAGCTGGCCGCGCATGTTGTCGATGTTGCGGTAGGTCCATGCGGCCGGCGCGGTCTTGTTCTTGATCGCGGCGTTCTCGGCCGGCAGGCCGAACGCATCCCAGCCCATCGGCTGCAGCACGTTCTTGCCCTGCATGCGCTGGAAGCGGCTGATCACGTCGCCGATGGTGTAGTTGCGCACGTGGCCCATGTGCAGCGCACCGGACGGATACGGCAGCATCGACAGGCAGTAGAACTTGGGTCGGCGGGCGTCCTCGGTTACCTCATAGGCGCGCTCGTGCGTCCAGTACTGCTGGGCGGCGGCTTCCACCGCCTGCGGACGGTAGCCGTGCTCGCCCGCTTCGGCGCCGGCGGAAGAGGAACCCTGATCGTCGATGTTCTGCATGTGTCCAGTGCCGTTGATGCGTGATGCGGCAGCGTCTGCGGCCAGTGGGTCCGCCGCTGCGTGAAGCCGGCCAGCCTAGCCCAAGCGCCGAGCCCCCGCCAAGCCTGCGCCGGCGGGATTCCGGGCGCTCAGGCGCCGGGGCAGCGCGCGCTGCCGGCCGCCAGCGCGCGGACCGCGTCCGCCACCTCGCCAGCCAGCCGGCCCAGCGCCTGCTGGTGGCCCTGCACCAGGGCGTCATAGCCGCCGGCCACCGGCTGGTTGAATCGGCTGGTGCAGGCCAGCGTGCGCTCGGGCGCATCGCCGCCGAGCACGCGCACGCTCCAGGCCGCCTCCAGCAGCGCGTAGCCGCCGGGCTGCGAATCGAAGCGCCGTACGTCGACCTTGATCCGCGCCACGCGGGCATCCTGATGCGCCAGACCGCTGACGTCGGGGCGACCCAGCGCCTGCGCCAGGTCGGCCGACAGCGCGCCGCGGATCTCGTCGCCCAGCGGGGCGATCCAGCGATGGCCGTCGAGCAGCGCCACGCCCTGCCCGCCCTGGCGGATCACAAGCTGCGGCTGGTCGTCCTGCGGCGGCACGCTCACCGGCAGCAGCTCGAACGGCAGCCCCGGCGACGTCGCGGCCGGTGCTTCGGCGGCGGGTGCGATGAGCGTGTAGTAATGCGTGGGCGCGGACGCGCAGGCGCCCAGCGCCAGCGCGGCGGCGATCGGCGCGAGGCGGCGGGACAGCAGATGGATCAGGCACGTCATGGCTGGCTCCCGGCAGCGTGCTTGGGCGGGTTGGATGGCGCGGGTCTGGACGGCGCAGGATCGGCCTTGCGGCCGCGGATCAGCGCCTCCGGATGCGTGCCGAGGTAATCGCTGAACACGCGCAGCGAGCGCGCCATGCGCTGCAGTTCCTGCAGCGTGCCCTGCAGGTTCTGCTGCAGCGGCGAGTCGGACGACAGCGCGCTGCTGGTGGTGCCCAGCGTCTTGCGGGCGTCCTTCAGCGTGCCCTTGAACTCCGGCAGCACCTCGCCGTTGACCTGCTTGAGCGTCTTGTCGAGGTTGGCCAGCGAGTCGTCCAGATGCACGCCGATGCTGTCGAACGGGATCTTGTGGACCTTGTCGACGATCTCCGCCAGCTGCTCCTGCAGCTTGTCGAAGCTGCCCGGCGCGGTGGGGATTTCCAGCGGCTTGGCGGAGGCATCGAACTCCACCTTGGCCGCCTTCGGCAGGAAGTCCATCGCGATGTAGAGCTGGCCGGTCAGCAGGTTGCCCGTGCGGGCCTGCGCGCGCAGGCCGTGGGCGACGAGCTTGCCGACCATCGGCGCGAGGTCGCCGCCTTCACCCTGCGCCTGGGCCAGCGCGGCGAGCTTGTCGTAGGCGCGGCCGAGCCGCTGCGGATAGATCACCGCCCCGACCGTCACCGGGAAGCGCTCGCGCTTCTCGTCGTAGTCCATGTTGATGGACACCACCCGGCCGATGTTGATGCCGAGGAACTCCACCGGCGCGTCCACCGCCAGCCCGCGCAGCGACTGGTCGAAGCGCATGCGCACGTACTGCGGCGGACCGTCCGGCGGTGCCATCGCGGTGGCCTTCTCGTCGAACAGGCGATAGGTGGAACCCTCCGGCGCCGCACTCGCGTCGTGCGGCCCGGGCGGATCCTGGAACGCCACGCCGCCGGCGAGCACCGCAGCCAGCGACTGGGTATTCACCTTCAGGCCGTTGGCGCCGAGCGAGACGTCCAACCCGCTGGCGTTCCAGAAGCGCGAGGAGCGGCTGACGAACCGGTCGTACGGACCGTCGACGAAGATCTGGAAGGTGACGCCCTTGCCGTCCTTGTCCAACGCGTACGACGACACCCGGCCGACCTGGATGCGGCGGAAATACACCGGCGAGCCGATGTCCAGCGAGCCGAGATCGTCCGCGTGCAGGGCGAAGCTCTTGCCCGGCGCGCCATAGGTCACCGCGGGCGGCTGCTCCAGCCCGACAAAGTTGAAGTGCTCCTCTTTCGAGGTGCCTACATCCACGCCGATGAAGGCGCCGGACAGCAGCGTGTCGACGCCGGACACCCCGCCCAGGCCGATGCGCGGGCGCACCACCCAGAAGCGGGTGTCGGCCATGGCGAAATCCTCGGCGCTCTTCTCCAGCGCCACCTTCACGCGCACCTTGCTGCGGTCGGGGCTGAAGCCGATGCGGGTGACCTTGCCGATCACCACGTTCTTGTACTTCACCGGCGTCTTGCCGGGATCCAGCCCCTCGGCCGAATTGAACGTGATGGTGATGCTCGGCCCGGCCTGCAGCCAGCTGTTGACCACCAGCGACAGGCCAACCAGCGCCGCCAAGATCGGCACCAGCCAGATCAGCGAGGCGCCAAAGCGGCGCCGGTGCACCACGGGCTGCGGCAGGTCGTCGCCGGACGGAGTGGTTTCTTCAGTCATCGTTGTCCCTGTTGTCCCAGATCAGGCGCGGATCGAAGCTCATCGAGGCCAGCATCGTCGCCACCACGGTCAGGCCGAAGTAGATCACCCCCGGCAGCGGCTCGACCTGGCTGAGCACGCCGAAGCGCACCAGCGCGGTCAGCAGCGCCACCACGAACACGTCGAGCATCGACCAGTAGCCGATCAACTCCACCAGCCGGTACAGCATGGCGCGCTGGCGCTGCGCCCAGACGCTGCCACGTTGCGCGCTGATCAGCAGCAGGCCCAGCACCAGGAATTTCAGCATGGGCACCACGATGCTGGCCGTGAACACGATGACCGCCAGGTCGGGCGAGCCCTTCACCCACAGCTCCACCACACCGCTGAGGATGGTGTTGTCGTCCACGTCGCCCAGACTCACCGTGCGCATGATCGGCAGCAGGTTGGCGGGCAGGTAGAAGATGAAGGCGGCGATCAGCAACGCCCACGTGCGACTGATGCTGGCCGACTTGCGCCGGTGCAGCTGTGCGCCGCAGCGCGGGCAGTCCAGGTCGTGCGTGTGCGTGTCGCGGCACACCAGCCCGCACACGTGGCAGCCGATCAGGCCCAGCTCGCCGGCACGCGGCAGCGCGCTCACCCGCGGCGCTCCCGCGTCACGTCCCACAGCTGGCGCAGGTCGATGGTGCCGAACACGGTGATCAGCAGCATCAGCGCGCCGTAAGCGAAGATGCCCGGATCGGGCACCACGTCGAAGTACACGCGCGCCTTGACGATCGCCACCATCGCGCCGAGCACGAACACCTCGCTCATCGTCCACGGCCGCAGGTAGTGCAGCGCGATCATCGCGCCGCGAAATCCCGGTCCGCGCTCGCCGCGGCGCGCGAACCAGAACACCCAGCCGAACAGCGTCATCTTCAGCAGCGGGAAAAAAAACAGCGTCAGCGCGGCCAGCACGGCCACCACTTCGGCGTGCTGCTGCCACATCGTGATGATGGTGCCCCACAGCGTGGTGCTGCTCGGCCGGCCGTTGAGTTCCAGCGTGACGATCGGCCAGACATTGGCCTGCACGAACACCACCATCGCCGTGGCGGTGAGCGCGAGCAGCTGGTCGGGGCCGAGCCGGGGATGCCGTTCGAGCACGAAATTGCAGCGCTCGCAGCAGGCCACCTCGCCGCGGGCCAGCGGACGGCGTCGGTACACCGTGTCGCAGTGCTCGCAGATGAGCAGCCCGGCGGTGGTCGTTGGCGTGGCCGTGCCCATGCGTGTGGTGCCGTGTTCCGAGCAGGTCATCCTGCGGATTCTCGCAAATCTGACGGGCCGGCGCTGAACTCCGCGCGACCGCCGCCGGCCACGCATGGGCCTTGATATGCTGGCCGATGCCCAGATCTTCGGGCGCCATCGCCGCCTGGAGCATCACCGTGACCGATTCCGCCCTCCCGCACGTCTTCGACGTCACCCAGGACAACTTCGAGCGCGACGTGCTGCAGGCCTCGCTGAGCACGCCCGTGCTGGTCGACTTCTGGGCCACCTGGTGCGAGCCGTGCAAGACGCTGGGCCCGCTGCTGGAGCAGCTCGCCGCCGAGTACAACGGCGCGTTCCGGCTCGGCAAGATCGACGTGGACGCCCACCAGCAGCTGGCTGCGATGTTCGGCATCCGCTCGATCCCCACCGTGATGCTGGTGAAGGACGGGCAGATCCTCGACGGCTTCGCCGGCGCCCTGCCACTGGGGCAGCTGCGCGAATTCCTGTCGCGCCACGTGCAGCCGCTGGAGGGCGCGCCGGCCGAGGAGGAAACCGCGGCCGAGACCATCGAGTCGCCGGAAGAGGCGGTGAACCGACTGCAGCAGGCGATCGCCGCCGCCCCGGGGCAGGACGAGCTGAAGCTCGATCTCGCGCTCGCGCTGATGCGCGTGGGCAACGTCGTTGGCGCGCGGGCCGAGCTGGATGCCCTTCCGGCCAAGTTCGCCACCGACGCACGAGCGGTACGTCTGCGCAGCCAGCTCGATCTGGCCGGCGCGCTCGACGGCGCGCCGGACCTCGCCGCGCTGCGGCAGCGGGTGGATGCCGATCCCGCCGACTGGGCCGCACGCGACCTGCTCGGCGTGCGCCTGCTGCTGGAGGACGATGCCGCCGCCGGCCTGGACCAGTTCCTCGCCATCCTGGAAAAAGCGCGCGACTGGAACGACGGCGCCGCCAAGAAGCGCCTGCTCGCCGCCTTTGCCACGCTGGACGATGCCGAACTGGTCGGCCGCTACCGTCGGCGCATGGCCTCGCTGCTGTTCTGATCGCGACCACTGCGGAGCGGGACACGAAGGCGCGGCCGCGCCATCCATACGCAAACGTATGTGTCGGCTAAACTCGGCTGCCGATCCGCTTTGCGAAGCCCGCCGATGCGCCCCAGCACCTTCCGCCGCCTGCTCAACCTGTGGCCGCCGTTCCTGTGCAACAGCATCCGCGTGCTCAAGGTAAGTGACGACTGGAGCGAGGCGCGCGTCGTGCTGAGGCTGCGCCCGTGGAACCGCAATTACGTCCGCACCCAGTTCGGCGGCAACCTGTTCGCGATGACCGACCCGTTCTGGATGCTGCTGGTGATGCACCAACTCGGCAGCGACTACCTGGTGTGGGACAAGGCCGGCGCGATCGACTTCGTCGCGCCCGGCCGCGAGGACGTCTACGCGCATTTCAAACTGGAACAGGCGGTGGTCGAGGAACTGCGCGCAGCGGCGGCCGACGGCGGCAAGGTGCTGCGCTGGTTCGAGACCGATGTGACCACGGCATCGGGCGAAGTGATCGCCCGCGTGCGCAAGCAGATCTACGTGCGGCTCAAGCCGCGCGCGCGCTGAGCCGGCCGGTCAGGCGGCCTCCTCCTCGAATTGCCGCAGCGCGTCGAGTTCGGTCTGCGCCTGACGCAACGATGCCCCGGCCAGATGGTTGGCCAGCCACTCCAGACGGCCGAGCCGGCGCAGCAGCAGGTAACCCAGGCCGACCAAGGCCAGCGAGACCAGCGCCGAGGACACCAGCCATGCCAGCAGGCCGGGCCGGGCGTGATCCCACAGGCTCACCCCGAACCGGTCGCCATCAGCCTGGGCCAGCATGAGCAGCGCGGGAATCCAGATCACGCTGCCCAGCAGCGCCGACACCGGACCCTCGACGCGCACGCGCCAGGCGCGCAGGTCGGCAAGGTGGCGCTGGATCTCCAGCACCGGGGCGGCGTAGTCGATCCCGCGCAACAGCGCCAGCGTGCGCGCCGGGATCATCACCGAGAGCAGGCCGAACACCTGCATCACCACGCCCGGCGCCATCGCTCGCGCATCGCCCAGGTGAGCGGACCACGACGCGATGCCCCACAGCATCAGTGCCACGCCCAGCGGGATCTGCACCACCAGCCACCAGGCGAGCGGCCGCAACCGATGCTGCATGCGCGCCAGACGCCCATCGCGCAACCCCTGCCACTGGATCGCCTGCTGCGCCGCGAGGCGCCGGTCCAGGGCCTGCCAGGCCCGCTTCATCTCATCCAGTTCCATGCTCATGCTCCGGTGGTGGCCAGCGCGGCCGCCCGGCCGCGCAGCTTCTGCTTGATGCGACCGATCTTGGTCGCGACGTTGGTTTCGCTGATGCCCAGCACCTCGGCGATCTCCGCGTAGCTGCGGTCCTCCAGGTAGAGCAGGATCAGCGCGCGGTTGAGGGCATCCAGCTCGCCGATGAAGGCGTAGAGGGCGGCGAGGCGTTCGTCCTCCTCGCGCTCACCCGGCGCATCGCCCACGGAATCCAGGTGGCGTTCTTCAAGCGACTCGACGCGGCCGGTCAGCAGTGCGCCGTCGCGCCGTCGGTAGGAGATCGCCACGTTGAGCGCGATCCGGTACATCCAGGTCGATGGTTTGGAGCGGCTCGCATCGTAGCGGCCGAACGAGCGCCACAGCTGCACGCGGATCTCCTGCGCCAGGTCCAGTCGGTCCTCGCGGTCGCGGGCATAGACCGCCGCCACCTTGAGAATGATTCCGCGGTGCTCGTGCAGCAGCGCCTCGAACGACGGCTGGTGGCTGGGCTTGCTCATGCGAAGGCCTGTTCCCTGGTTGCCAGCATGATTCGCACGGCGGCGAAAAAAATCACAGCCGGTCGCAGCCTCGCCGGCAGATGGCCGGGCCGGCCCCTACAATCGGGCGATCTCTTTCCCGAGGATGCCGTCCCGATGCGACCCCTGCGCGTCAAACGCTTCGTACTCACCGGCCTGCTGACCTTCCTGCCGCTGTGGGTGACCTGGCTGGTGTTCAAGTTCGTGTTCGGCGTGCTGGCCGGACTGGGCGCGCCGATGGCCACGCTGGTGCGCCGCGCGCTGGGCCTGGCCGCGCCGGACGCCGCCACCGCACTCGATCACGGCTGGACGCTGGCGTTGATGGCGCTGGTGCTCACGGTGCTGGCGCTGTACCTGCTCGGCTGGGTGGCCACCCGCGTCGTCGGCAAGCGCGTCCTCGACGGCTTCGACAACCTGCTGGCGCGCATCCCGCTGGTGCAGACCATCTACGGCGGCACCAAGAAGCTGATGACGGTGCTGCAGCAGAAGCCGTCGGGCGTGCAGCGCGTGGTGCTGATCGACTTCCCGCGCCCCGGCATGAAGGTGGCCGGCTTCGTCACCCGGGTGATGACCGAAGAAGGCAGCGGTCGCGAGATGGCCGCGGTGTACATCCCCACCACGCCCAACCCCACCGGCGGCTACCTGGTGGTGGTGCCGGTGGACGAACTCACGCCGACCGACTGGACGATGGACCAGGCGATGGCCTTCATCATCTCCGGCGGCGCCGTCGCCCCCGACACACTCCCCGCCAGCCGCGCCCTTCCCCTGTAGGAGCGCGCCCTGTGCGTGATGCCTTTTGCCACGTGGCGGAATGCACTCGCGCACAGAGCCCGCCCCGAACCCGATCCACGGGTGCGCTCCCACGATCCCGCCTCATGACCAGGACACCGTCACCCGCATGCGCCGCCTGATCCTCGCCTGCCTGATCGGCCTGACCGCCCTCGGCGCCCACGCCGCCGACTGGACCACGCCCGCCGAAGCGACCCACTTCCGCACCACGCCCAGCTATGCCGACACGCTCGCCTACCTGCAGCGGCTGCAGCGTGCCGCGCCGGACAAGCTCAAGCTGGTCACCTTCGGCACCACGCCCGAGGGCCGGCCGATGACGGCGGTGATCGCCAGCGGCGATGGCACCTTCAGTCCCGATGCGGCACGCGCTGCGCACAAACCCGTCGTGCTGCTGCAGGCCGGCATCCATCCGGGCGAGATCGAGGGCAAGGACGCCGGCCTGATGCTGCTGCGGGACATCGCCGTCACCGGCAAGTGGCCGCACCTGCTCGACCATGCGGTGCTGGTATTCATCCCGGTGTTCAGCGTCGACGGCCATGAGAACAGCTCGCCTTATCACCGCATCAACCAGAACGGCCCCGAGCGCCAGGGCTTCCGCGGCCAGTCGCAGTACCTCAACCTCAACCGCGACTACATCAAGGCCGACGCGCCGGAGATGCGCGCATGGCTGAAGCTCTGGCAGCGCTGGCTGCCGGACTTCCTGATCGACGTGCACACCACCGACGGCGCGGACTACCCCTACGACCTCACCTGGTACACCGAAGACCCGCACAAGCTCGACCCCGGCTTGGCCGCCTGGCAGCAGGCACTGATGGCCGCGGCGATTCCGGCCTACGAAAAGCGCGGCCACCTCGCCTCGATCTATCTGGAGTTCAAGGACGGGCGCGATCCGCGCAAGGGCATCGTCAACTTCGGCTCCGGGCCGCGCTTTTCCACCGGCTACGCCGCCCTGCAGAATCGGCCCGCGCTGCTGATCGAGACGCACATGCTCAAGCCGTACGCGGTGCGCGTGCGCGCCACCTACGACCTGGTGCGCCAGCTGCTGGCGCAGATCGACGCGGCGCCGGCGCCGCTGCTGGCGACCAACGCCACCGCCGACGCGCGCGTGATCGCGCGCGCCAGCCAGCCCGGCGCGCAGGTGCCGATCACCTTCAAGGCCTCGCCGGATTCCACGCCGTACGAGCTGAAGGGCTACGCCTTCACGCTCACCCACAGCGACATCTCCGGCGCCGACTGGATCCGCTACGACCCGCACACGCCGCGCACTTACCGCATCCCGAACTGGAACGAGCTGCTGCCGGACATCTCCATCGCGCCGCCGGCAGCCTACGTGGTGCCGGCACCGTGGACCGGAGTGATCGATCGCCTCGCCGCCCACGGCATCGCCATGCAGCGCATCGACCACGCCGTCACCGTCCACGCGGGCGGCTACCAGCTCGACCATCCGCGCTGGGCCGACGCGCCGTTCGAGGGCCAGGTGATGCTGCGCGACGTCGCCGTCACGCCGGTCACGCGCGAGGTCGCCCTGCCACCGGGCTCGGTAATCGTGCTGATGGACCAGCGCGCCGCCAACGTCGCCATCGCCCTGCTCGAACCGCAGGCACCCGATTCGCTGCTGGCCTGGGGCGACCTCGATGCGATCTTCGAGCCGAAGGAATACGGTGAGCCCCGCGTGCTGGAGCAGCTCGCCCGCGACATGCTGGCGAAGGATCCGGCGCTGAAGGCCGACTTCCAGCACCGCCTGGCCAGCGACGCCGCCTTTGCCGCCAGTCCGCGCGCGCGGCTGGAGTACTTCTTCGAGCGCTCGCCCTGGTACACCAGCCAGGCCGTGGGCGCCTACCCGATCCTGCGGCTGGATGCCGCGCAACTGCGCGCCCTTGCGGCCCCCGACGGCGCGAGGCCGCCCGCCCCTACCCCTGACCTTTGACACTGTCTGACCCATGACTCTTGACCTAGCGTGAAAAGTCATGACTGCCGCCCGGGGGGGCCGGTCAGTGCCTGCACGGCGCGCCTTGCCTGCGGGTCACCTTTCGACTGAGGGACATCCATGACCAAGCCGTACATGAAACCGCTGGTGCTCGGCGTCAGCCTCGCGCTCTCGCTCGCCGCCTGCGGCAAGCACGACGACACCGCCCCGGCGCCGGCACCGGCCAAGGCCACCACGGCGGCATCGGTGGCCGCCGCCGCGCCGACCGCGCCCAAGAGCGTGTTCGACGTCAGCGAGCTGGGCCAGCCGAATCTGGCCTGCCAGGATTTCAACAGCTTCGTCAACGCCAAGTGGGTTGCCGCCAACCCGATTCCGGATGACCAGACCTCGTGGGGCTCGTTCAACGTGCTCTACGAGAAGAGCCTCGCCAACCAGCACGACCTGGTGGACGCCGCGGACAAGGGCGCTGACAGCGCCAAGTCCGGCTCGATCGAGCAGAAGATCGGCTGGCTGTACCACTCCTCGATGGACATGGACGCGCGCAACAAGGCCGGCTTCGACCCGCTCAAGCCCGACCTGGCCGGCATCGACGCGCTGAAGTCGAACAAGGACCTGCCCGGCTGGCTCGGCCAGTCCTTCGCCAAGGGCGATGGCGCGGTATTCCGCTTCGGCTCGGGTGCGGACTTCAAGGACGCCAAGATGCAGATCGCCTACGGCCGCCAGAGCGGCCTGGGCCTGCCCACGCCGGACTACTACAGCGATCCCAAGCAGAAGGATCTGCGCGACGCCTACGTGAAGTACCTCGCCAAGCTGTTCGAGCTCACCGGCTCCAGCGCCGCCGACGCCAGCAAGCAGGCCGCGCTGGCAATGAAGTTCGAGACCGACTTGGCGAAACACTCGGTGCCCCGCGTGGAGATGCGCAAGCCGGAAAACCAGTACCACTTCGTGAGCGTGGCCGAGGCCGACAAGATCACTCCGCACTTCGACTGGAACGCGTTCTTCAAGGCGCAGGGCGTCACCGTCGACAAGGGCTTCTCGCTGTCGCAGCCGAAGTTCTTCGCCGAGTTCGACCAGCTGCTGGCCAAGGCGCCGCTGGACGAGTGGAAGGCCTACCTCAAGGCACGGATGATCTCGAGCGCCGCGCCGGCGCTGTCGGAGCCGTTCGTGGATGCGCAGTTCGACTTCTACGGCAAGACCCTGCGCGGCCAGCCCAAGCAGCAGCCGCAGTGGAAGCGCTCGCTCAACGCCGTGAACGGCGCGATGGGCGAGGCGCTGGGCCAGCTTTACGTGGCCAAGTACTTCTCGCCCGAGGCCAAGGCCCGCGCGCAGGAGCTGGTGGACAACGTGCGCAATGCGCTCAAGGCGCGCATCGAAAACCTCGACTGGATGAGCGACACCACCAAGCAGAAGGCGCTCGACAAGTGGTCGAAGTTCCTGCCCAAGATCGGTTATCCCGACAACTGGCGCAGCTGGGACGGCCTGGCCATCGGCAAGGACGGCTACTACGCCAACATGCAGGCGGCGTCGAAGTTCAACTACGACTACGAGATCGCCAAGATCGGCAAGCCGACCGACCGCAAGGAGTGGGGCATGACCCCGCAGACGGTCAACGCGTACTACAACCCCACCGACAACACGATCAACTTCCCGGCCGCGATCCTGCAGCCGCCGTTCTTCGACGCCACCGCCGATGACGCGATCAACTACGGCGGCATCGGCGCGGTGATCGGTCACGAGGCCAGCCACGGCTTCGACGACCAGGGCAGCCAGTTCGACGGCGACGGCAACAACGAGAACTGGTGGACCAAGGACGACCGCGCCAAGTTCGACGCCCGCACCGACAAGCTGGTCGAGCAGTTCAACGGCTATGCGCCGATCGTCGATCACCCCGAGCTGCACGTGAACGGCAAGCTGACCCTGGGCGAGAACATCGCCGACCTGGGCGGCCTCAACATCGCCTACGACGCCCTGCAGGCGGCGCTGAAGAAGCACCCCGAGGAGGCCACCGCCAAGATCGACGGCTACACCGCCGACCAGCGCTTCTTCCTCAACTGGGCGCGCGTGTGGCGCGGCAACATCCGCGACAAGGCGCAGATGGTGTACCTCAACGCTGATCCGCATTCGCCGGAGAAATTCCGCGCCATCGGCGCGCCGTCGAACATGCCGGCCTTCGCCGCCGCGTTCCAGTGCCAGCCGACCGATCCGATGGTCCGCCCGGCCGACAAGCAGGTGAAGATCTGGTAAGCGCCCTCGACGGCCGGATCGCCCAGCGTGGCGATCCGGCCGCCGCCTTTTTCCACCCGTCGTCCGCCCGCGTGGCGGCTTCCGTTCCATCAGAGAGATATCCATGACCAAAAACTACATGAAGCCCCTGGCGCTCGGCGTCAGCCTCGCGCTCTCGCTCGCCGCCTGCGGCAAGCAGGAACAGGCCGCCGCTCCGGCTGCCGCTCCGGCCAAGGCCGGCACCGCCGCCACCGCGGCTGCCGCGCCGGCACCCAAGAGCGTGTTCGACGTGAGCGACATCGATACCAGCATCAACGCGTGCCAGGACTTCAACGGCTTCGTCAACGCCAAGTGGGTCGCCGCCAACCCGATCCCGAACGATCGCAGCCGCTGGGGCGCGTTCGACAAGCTGGCCGAGGACAGCCTCAACACCCAGCACACCATCGTCGAGAACGCCGCCAAGAACGCCGCCAGCGCGCCGGCCGGCTCGATCGAGCAGAAGATCGGCTACCTGTACCAGTCCGGCATGGATGAGGCCGCCCGCGAGAAGGCCGGCTTCGACCCGATCAAGCCCAAGCTCGACGCGATCGCCGCGCTGAAGAACGGCACCGACGTGGCCAACTACCTGGTCAAGAGCTTCGCCGATGGCGACCAGCAGGTGTTCTCGTTCGGCTCGGGCGCCGACTTCCAGCACGCCGACATGCAGATCGGCTACACCTTCCAGAGCGGCCTGGGCCTGCCGACCAAGGATTACTACCTCGATCCGAAGCACGCCGACGAGCGCAAGGCCTACCTCGACTACATCGCCAAGACGCTCGAGCTCACCGGCGTGTCCGCCGATGACGCGAAGAAGCAGGCCGACCAGGTGATGGCGTTCGAGACCGAGCTGGCCAAGGCCTCGCTGGCCCCGGTGGAGCTGCGCGACCCGAAGGCCCAGTACCACTTCGTCAGCGTCAAGGACGCCGACAAGGTCACCCCGCACTTCAACTGGGAGAACTTCTTCAAGGCGCAGGACGTCACCATCGACAAGGGCTTCTCGCTGTCGCAGCCGAAGTTCTTCGCCGAGTTCGACAAGCTGCTGGCCAAGGCTCCCGTGAGCCAGTGGCAGGCCTACCTGCGCTTCCACGTGGCCGACGACGCCTCGCCGTACCTGACCAAGGCGTTCGCGGACAACAAGTTCGATTTCTACGGCAAGACCCTCTCCGGCCAGCCGGAGCAGAAGCCGCTGTGGAAGCGCGTGCTCGGCACCGTCAACGGCGGCATGGGCATGGCGCTGGGCGAGCTGTACGTCAAGCAGGAGTTCACGCCCGAGGCCAAGGCCCGCGCGCAGGAGCTGGTCGACAACGTGCGCAACGCCCTCAAGGCGCGCATCGAGAACCTCGACTGGATGAGCGCCGAGACCAAGGAAAAGGCGATCGCCAAGTGGAACACCTTCCTGCCCAAGATCGGCTACCCCGACAAGTGGCGCGACTGGTCCGGCCTCAGCATCACCCCGGACAACTTCTACGCCAACGTGATGGCCGCCGGTAAGTACAACTACCGCTACGACGTGGACAAGATCGGCAAGCCGACCGACCGCAAGGAGTGGGGCATGACCCCGCAGACGGTCAACGCGTACTACAACCCGACCGACAACACGATCAACTTCCCGGCCGCGATCCTGCAGCCGCCGTTCTTCGACGCCACTGCCGACGACGCGATCAACTACGGCGGCATCGGCGCGGTGATCGGCCACGAGGCCAGCCACGGCTTCGATGACGAGGGCAGCCAGTTCGACGGCGACGGCAACAACAAGAACTGGTGGACCAAGGAAGACCGCGCCAAGTTCGACGCCCGCACCGACAAGCTGGTCGCGCAGTTCAACGCGTACACGCCGATCAAGGACAAGCCGGACGCACACGTCAACGGCAAGCTGACCCTGGGCGAAAACATCGCCGATCTGGGCGGCACCGCCGTGGCCTACGACGCACTGCAGGTCGCGCTGAAGAACCATCCGGAAGAAGCCGGCAAGAAGATCGACGGCTACACCCAGGACCAGCGTTTCTTCCTCAACTGGGCGCGCGTGTGGCGCGGCAGCATCCGCGAGAAGCAGGCGCTGCTGCAGCTCAACACCGATCCGCACGCACCGGCCTCGCTGCGCGCGATCGGTGCCCCGTCGAACATGCCGGCCTTCGCGGCGGCGTTCCAGTGCAAGCCGGGCGACGCGATGGTGCGCACCGGCGATCAGCAGGTGAAGATCTGGTAAGGCGATAGCGCTGACGACACCGCCCTCGGGCGGTGTCGGATGCCCGAAGCCCCGTACGCGAGTGCGGGGTTTTTTTGTGCCCGCCGCGACGCTCGTGTTGCAAATCATTCTCATTTGAGTACCATGGCGACTCCGCGCCCAGCCCGCTCCCGTCGCCAGCGCACCACCCGTTTTCCGCCTCCCTCCGCACGGCCAGCCGGCCGCGCGGAACGGTGCCGGCCGGCCTGCGCAGCGGCCGCCTGCATCCCCGGCGGCAGACCGTTGCAGCAAGGAATCCGCATGGCTTTCATCACGTCGCGCAAGCACGCCCTTCCCACCACCGCCGCCCTGCTCACCGGGCTGGCACTCGCCCCCTCCCTCGTCATGGCAACCGACGTGGAAACCACTGCCCAGGTCAGCCAGGCACGCAGCCTGCCGGGCCTGAAGGTGGAGGCGAACCGCGGCCCGGATTACCGCGTCGACGAACTGTCCTCGCCCAAGTACACCCAGCCGCTGCTGGATACCGCGCAGACCGTGCAGGTGATCGGTCGCGACCTGATCGAGCAGCAGGGCGCCACCACGCTCACCGAGGCGCTGCGCAACAGCCCGGGCGTGGGCACCTTCTACGCCGGCGAGAACGGCACCACCACCACCGGTGACGGCATCACCATGCGCGGCTTCGACACCTCCGGCAGCATCTTCGTCGACGGCGTGCGCGACCTCGGCTCCTACTCGCGCGACGTGTTCAACCTCGAACAGATCGAGGTCACCAAAGGTCCGGACGGCACCACCTACGGCCGCACCGCGCCCACCGGCGCGATCAACCTGGTCAGCAAGCAGCCGATGGCGAGCGATGCGCTGTCCGGCTCCATCGCCTACGGCAGCGCCACCCAGCGCCGCGCCACGGCCGACTGGAACGAGACGCTGTCGCCCACTGCCGCCTTCCGGCTCGACGTGCTGGGCCAGGACAGCGGCGTGCCCGGCCGCGACGACGTGCGCAACAAGCGCTGGGGCGTGGCTCCCTCGCTGGCGTTCGGCCTGAAGACGGCCACGCGGGTCTATCTCGATGCGCTGCACGTCACCCAGCACAACCGTCCTGATGGCGGCGTCCCCACCATCGGCCTGCCCGGCTACGGCACGCCCGACCCGACGCGCCCTTTCCTGGACGACGCCGCGCCGGTCGACCCGTCGAACTTCTACGGCACCCTGGGCGATCACGATGACGTGCGCTCGGACATGCTCACCGCCATCGTGCAACATGACTTCTCGCCCGACGTCACTTTGCAGAACACCGCACGCTGGGCGCGCACCCACCAGGACTACCAACTGATCTCCTACCGCACGACCGCGGCCAACCTGCTCACGCCTGAGCCCTCCGATCCGACCACCTGGACGATCACCCGCGACCTGCCCACGTTCAAGGACCAGACCAACCGCATCCTCACCAACCAGACCAATCTGCGCGTACATGCCGAAGGCCGCCACGTCGACCACGACCTGAGCCTGGGCGTGGAACTGACGCGCGAGGAAGCTGGCGCGATCGGCCAGGCCGCACTGGGCGGCAGCAAGCTCCCCGCGGCAAACCTGTATGCGCCCGATGCCGACGTCGGCGGCTTGCTGGTGGGTCGCACCGGCGCGCGCAGTCGCGGCGTCACCCGCACGGCGGCGGTGTACGCCTTCGACACACTGAGCTTCGGCGAACGCTGGAAGATCAATGCCGGCGCACGTTTCGACCACTACACCACCGACTTCGAAAGCACCGTGCTGTGCGGCGCACGCAACGCGCCGGCCTGCGGCAACCTGCCGGCCGCCACGCCGGTGACAGGGCTGGACACGCGCACCTCCGGCAACCTCCCCAACTACAAGCTCGGCGTGCTGTACAAGCCGGCGGCGAACGGCAGCATCTACGTCAACGTCGCGCAATCGCAGGAGCCGCCGGGCGGCAATACGCTCACCCTGAGCAGCGCGGCGAACAGCGCGGACAACCCCAGCCTCGACCCGCAGAAGGCCCGCACGGTGGAAGTGGGCAGCAAGTGGGACGTGCTCGCCGGCAAGCTGCTGCTCACCGGCGCGCTCTATCGCACCACCGTCAGCAACGAGCTGGTGCAGGATCCGGTGGACCAGCAGTACTACCAGATCGGCCGCAAGCGCGTGCAGGGCGTTGAACTGGGCGCGGTCGGCCGGCTCACCGAGCACTGGGCGATCAGCGCCGGCTTCACCACGATGGATGCCACCGTGCTCAAGGGCGCCGTGGTGAGCAGCGACGGCTCGCGCGATCTCGCCTACACCCCGAAGCAGGCCTTCACCAGCTGGACCACCTACCGCTGGACCTCCGGCCTCACCCTCGGCGGCGGCGCGCGCTACGTGGGCGGGCTCAAGCGCGGCACCGATGGCGCCATCGGCACGCCGACCTCCACCGAGGCGTACTGGGTGTTCGATGCCGTGGCCAGCCTGCCGGTGAACCAGCACCTGAGCGTGCAGCTCAACCTGTACAACCTGTTCGACAAGCGCTACGTGGCCGCGATCAACAAGAGCGGCTATCGCTACACGCCCGGCACGCCGCGATCGGCGATGCTCACCGCCAACTTCCGCTTCTGACCGGACCGAGAACCATGCTGCTGCACCTCCCCGCCGTGCTGGATCCTGCCGAGCTGACCCAGGTGCGACGGGCGCTGGACGACGCCGACTGGACCGACGGCCGCGAGACGGTGGGCGCGCAGGGCCGCGAAGTGAAGCGCAACCGGCAACTGCCGGACGCCTCGGCGCTGCGCCACGCACTCGCTGCGCAGGTGCAGTCGGCGCTGGCGCGGCATCCGCTGTTTCACGCCGCCACGCTGCCGTTGCGCATGCTGCCGCCGCGCTTCAACCGCTACGAGGGCGGCGGCGAATACGGTTTCCATGTCGACGGCGCAGTGATGGCGTTGCCCGATGGCAACCAGCTGCGCAGCGACATCGCCGGCACGCTATTCCTCGCCGATCCGGCCAGCTACGACGGCGGCGAGCTGATCGTCAGCGACACCTACGGCGAGCACGCGGTGAAGCTGCCGGCCGGCGACCTTGTGGTCTATCCGGCCAACAGCCTGCATCGGGTCGCACCGGTGACGAGCGGCGCGCGGGTGGCGGCGTTCTTCTGGGTGCAGAGCCTGGTGCGCGACGAGCGCCGCCGCCGCACGCTTTTCGAGCTCGACCAGGCGATCCAGGCGCTGCGTGCCAGCCGCGCCGATACGGCGGCGGTGCTGCAGCTCACCGGCGTCTACCACAACCTGCTGCGCGAATGGTCCGAGACCTGATTGTCGCTTGCTGTTCCCTGCGCGCGACAAGGGGCGGATAATCGTCGGCCTTTGTCACCACGCGGTTTCGCAATGTTCGTACCTGGTCAACGCTGGATCTCCACCGCCGAACCCGAACTGGGCCTGGGCACCGTGCTGCGCGTCGAGGGACGCGGCGTGCAGGTGCTGTTTGCCAAGGCCGGCGTACTGCGGCCCTACGCGATGGAATCGGCGCCGCTGGTGCGCGCCGAGTTCCGTCCCGGCCAGCGCATCGCCGGCAAGGGCATCTCTTTCCTGGTCGAGCGCGTGGACGTGCGCGAGGGCCTGTTCGTCTACCGCGGCGAAGGCCGCGAGATGGAAGAAGGCCAGCTCGACGACGAGCAGAGCGTGAGCCAGGCCGACGATCGGCTGATCGGCGGGCGCACCGATCCGGTGGCGCAGTTCGAGCTGCGCCTGGACGCCCTGCGTCGCCGCGCCGAGGCCCGTCGCTCGCCCACCTGGGGCCTCGCCGCCGCGCGCGTGGGCCTGGTGCCGCACCAGCTGCGCGTGGCCGGCATCGCCGCGGCGCGCCGTCCGCCGCGCGTGCTGCTGGCCGACGAAGTGGGCCTGGGCAAGACGATCGAAGCGGGCATGATCCTCGCCCGCCAGCTCGCCACCGGCCGCGCCACGCGCGCGCTGGTGTTGTTGCCGGACACGCTGGTGTATCAGTGGTTTGTCGAACTGATGCGCCGCTTCAACCTCAGCTTCGCGATCTACGACGAGGAGCGCTGCGAGGCGCTGGAACAGTCCGAGCCGGGCAGCAATCCGTTCGAGGACGAGCAGCTGGTGATTGCCGATTTCGGCTTCCTGGAGTCCTCGCCCAAGCGCGCGCAGCAGTTGCTCGATGCCGGCTGGGATCTGCTGGTGGTCGACGAGGCGCACCATCTGGAGTGGACACCGGAAGCGGCCAGCCCGCGCTACGCGCTGGTGGAAAAGCTCGCCGCACAGACGCCCGGAGTGATCCTGCTCACCGCCACGCCCGAGCAGCTCGGCCGCAGCGGCCACTTCGCCCGCCTGCGCCTGCTCGATCCGCAGCGCTACAGCGACCTGGATGCCTATCTCGCCGAGGCCGACACCTTCCAGGCGCTGTCGCAGGTGGCCGACCGCCTGCTGGAAAACCAGCCGCTCAGCGTGGACCAGCGCAGCATGCTGGCCGCCGCGCTGGCCGGCGACGCCGAGCTCACCGCGCAGCTGGCCGAGACGATCAAGCCCGAGCACGCGCGCGCCATCCTCGCCGCGCTGATCGACCGCCACGGCACCGGCCGGGCCATGTTCCGCAACCGGCGCGCCGGCATCGGTGGCTTTCCCAAGCGCGTGCCCGTGTGGCACCTGCTCGATCCGGATTTGCTGGACGACGGCGCGCGCCAGTCGTTGCTGGCCGAGTTCCACGCCGATATCCAGCAGCCCGCGCCAATCCTCGCGCTGGACTACAGTGAAGATGCACGCCTGCAGGCGCTGGTCGACCTGCTGGAGAAACACCCGCAGGACAAGTTCCTGCTGATCTGCCGCAGCCAGGCCAAGGTGCTGGCGCTGGAAGAGGCCCTGCGCACGCGCACCGGCGCCGGCCTGGCGCGCTTCCACGAAGGGCTGGGCATCATCCAGCGCGACCGCAACGCGGCGTTCTTCGCCCAGCCCGACGGTGCGCGCCTGCTGCTGTGCTCGGAGATCGGCTCGGAAGGACGCAATTTCCAGTTCGCCCACCGCCTGGTGCTGTGGGATCTGCCGCTGGATCCGGACCTGCTCGAACAGCGCATCGGCCGCCTCGACCGCATCGGCCAGCAGCACGACATCGCCATCCACATCCTCGCCGTCGAGGGCAGCGCGCAGCACGTGCTGGCGCGCTGGTACGACGAGGGCCTGGACGCGTTCCGCTCCAGCCCGGCCGACGGCCGCGAGCTGCTGCGCCGCTACGGCGAGCCGCTGGCCGAGCTGGCCAGCGAGCATGCCCGTAGTGCGGACGGCCGCGACCAGGAGCTGGACGTGCTGATCGCCGAGACGCACGCCACCCACGAGGAACTGGCCGAGCTGATCCGCGCCGGCCGCGACCACCTGCTGGAGCTGGCCGCCAGCCGCGACCTGCACGCCGAGGAGCTGAGTCAGGCGTTCCGCCGCGAGGATGTCGATCCCTCACGCGATGCCTTCGTGCAGCGCCTGCTGGAACAGTTCGGCATCCACGCCGAGGAGCTCGGGCCGAAGGTGCTGCTGCTCGATCCGCAATATCTCTCCACCGACGCCCTGCCCGGCTTCGCAGACGGCCCGGTGTCGGTCACTTTCGATCGCGACCTCGCGCTGGCCCGCGAGGAGCTGCCGCTGCTGCGGCTGGATCACCCGCTGGTGATGGGCGCGATGGATCTCACGCTCTCCGGCGAACAGGGCAACGCGGCCTTCATGGTCGACGACGTGCTCGGTCCGCGCAGCGCACTGCTGCAGGCGGTCTACCTGCTCGAATGCGTGGCCGACCGCGGACTCGATGCCGAGCGCTTTTTGCCCACGCTACCTATCGTCGTCACCATCGACACCAGGCTCGCCGAGCGCGACGACTTCCAGCCCAGCGAGATCGCGCTGCGCAAGGCGGCTGACCGCAGCATCGAGGTGGCGCGCTACCGCAAGTTCCTCAACAAGCTGGTACCGCCGATGCTGGAGAAGGCGGAAGCCGCTGCCGGCAGTCGTGCCGCCGAGCGCGTGACCGAAGCCACCGCGCTGGCTACCGAGACGCTTGATACCGAACTGGCTCGCCTGCACGCGCTGCGTGCGGTGAATCCGTCGATCAGCGCCGGCGAAATCGCCATAGTGCAGGCCGAGCGCGATGCGTTGCTGGAGGCCCTGCCCAAGTCGCGGCTGCGACTGGATGCGGTGCGCTTCGTGGTCAGCGCGGACTTCCTCGCGCTGCGCTGAGCGTTTGCGCCGATGCAAACAACAACGGCGGTCATCGGCCGCCGTTGTTGCTTTTGATCCAACGGGATGCGTGCCCATCACCGGCACACGCCACCCGTTTGCGCTGAGCGTCGCTTGCGCAGGCAAGCGAAGTCGAAACGCCTCTCGACGACATCCGTCGACCGCCGCCAAGAGTCGACGCTGACGCCCGCTATCGCCGAAGTCCGGGAGCTCACCGGCTCAGCAGTGCGCGGCGCGCGCGTCGCGCATCGTCCTAGCGCAGCAATCGTCGCCGCGGCTTGATCGGGAAGCGCCCGCGCCAGTACTGGATCAGCAGCCAGCCACCCAGCATGCCGCCCAGGTGCGCGAAGTGCGCCACTCCCGGCATCCAGCCGAACACGCCGGAAAGCAGTTCCAGCCCGCCGTAGAGGATCACGAACAGCCACGCCGGCATCGGGATCGGCAGCAGGATGAAGTACACCTTCTCGTGCGGATACATCATGCCGAACGCCAGCAGCAGTCCGAAGATCGCGCCGGAGGCACCCACCGTCGGCGTGTCGATGTCATGCAGGAACCAGCGCAGCACCACCAGCTGCAGCAACGAGGCCACCACCAGGCAGGTGAAGTAGTAGATCGTGTAGTGCCGCGCGCCGAACAGTCGCTCGATCTGTCCGCCGAACATGTACAGCGCCAGCATGTTGAAGGCGATGTGCGCGACGCCGCCGTGCATGAAGCCGTTGGTCACGATCTGCCACGGCTCGAACAATCCGCTGCCCAGCGGCCACAGCGCCAGCCAGCCGAGCAGGCCCGGCATCACTTGCTGCAGCAGGAACACCGCCACGTTGGCGATCAGCAGATTGCGGGTGACCGGCGGGAGGGAGATCGGCATGGATGTTCCTTGGGGGTGCGGGCGGCAGCGGCATCACAGACCGCGCGCCGTCCCGTCGGTTCGCGTGCAGGCGGCGCCCTGATCCGGTGCGCAGGCGGCGGTAATTACACCGCAAGCGGTGCGGGCTGCAGGATCTCGATCCAGTAGCCGTCCGGATCCTTGATGAAGGCGATGTGCTTCATGCGCCCATCGGCCAGGCGCTTCTGGAACGGCACGCCGAGCGCCTCGAAGCGCGCACAGGCGGCATGCACGTCCGGCACGGTCACGCACAGATGGCCAAAGCCGCGCGGCTCGCTGTTGCCGCTGTGGTAATGGAAGTCCGGCTGCTGCTCGGTGCCGTGGTTGTAGGTCAGCTCCAGCACGCCGGGCTGGCCCAGCACCCACTGCAGGCGCGCCGCGTCGTCCTCGGGAATCGCCTCGCGATCGGCGCGCAGCACCAGGTAGTAGATGGTGAATGCAGCCTCGGCGAACTCCTGCCGATGCACCGGCGTGAAGCCGAGCACGCGCGTGTAGAAATCCAGCGAGGCGGCGATGTCCTTCACGCGGATCATCGTGTGGTTGAACACGTAGCCGTGGGTGGCGGCCTCGGGTTCGGCGGTGACGCCGGGCAGGTTGAGCAGCGGGGCAAGCGGCATGGGCACTCCAAAAAAATCACGGGAACACGGCTGTTCGACATGGGGCCGTGGGCTGCCGCGCGCAACCGGCGGCGACACGTCGCGCACGGGCACACGGACAAAAAAAGGCCGCCCTGCGGCGGCCGTGTCGGATGTGTATGACGATCGCCAGCTCAGCCCTTGCCGGGGACCGGCTCGATCTGCGCGATCCCTTCCGGCCGCTTGGCGCCGGCGAAATGCCGCGCCCAGTAGGCGTCGGCCAGGTTGTCCACGCGCACGGTCTGACCGCGCGACGGCGAGTGGATGAACCGGCCGTTGTCGATGTAGATACCCACGTGCGAGATGCGCCCGCGACGGCCGGCCGTGCGGAAGAACACCAGGTCGCCCGGCTGCATGTCCTTGCGGTTCACCTTGAGGCCGGCGAGGAACTGCGCGGCCGAATTGGACGGCAGGTGCAGGCCGACCGCGTGGGCGAACACGTAGCGCACGAAGCCGCTGCAGTCGAAGCCGGTGGACGGATCGCGCCCGCCGCGCACGTAGCGGATGTGGCGCAGGGTCATCGCCAGGTCGACCAGCGTCTTGCGCAGATCGGTGACGGCATCGACCGGCGTCACCTGGGCCGGCGCGACCAACAGTGCCGACGGATCGGCCGGCAGCACGGACTGCGCCAGCGCATTGGCGGGACTCACCAGCGGGATGGCATCGGCAAGAGGGGCCGCCACGATGTTCATCGGCAGCTGGGCGGCGGGGGCTTCGTCGGCTTGCAGCGGGGCGGCAAACACGGCGATGGCCAGCGCGGCCAGCGCGGTCAATGACTTCAATGGCATGCGGGACGAACTCCCCTCACGAGCTTGGCGGGCTTGCAGAACCCTTCGCCAGCACGCCGGCGTCGGGACAACCCAGCGAAACTAGCAAAGGGATCCGGCGGGGTTGTTGGATCGGGGTTAAGTGAACCCTGATGGCCAGTATTGCGGGGGCGTCTCGTTCAGCCTTGCCCTGCGCAAACGTGATTCAGCTCACCGTCGCGGTCCGCATGCCGAAGATGGCGCTGCCGATGCGCACCTCGGTGGCGCCCTCGGCGATGGCCAGCGCGAAGTCACCGCTCATGCCCATCGACAGCCGCGGCAGTGCGTGGCCGTCCGCCGTCATGGCGTCGCGCAACTCGCGCAGCTGGCGGAAGCAGCGACGCACTTCGGCCGTGTCGTCGGTATGCGTGGCGATGGTCATCAGGCCCTGCACCCGCAGGGTGTCGAAGCGTCGCAGCTGCATGAGCAGCGGCGCGAGGTCGTCCGGCGACAGCCCGTGCTTGCTCTCTTCCGGCGACGTCTTGACCTGCAACAGCACATCGAGCGCGCGGCCTTCGATCTGCAGGCGATGGTCCAGCGCCTCGGCCAGCTCCACCCGGTCCAGCGTCTGCACCTCGTGGGCGAGACGGGCGACATCCTTCGCCTTGTTGGTCTGCAGCGGGCCGATGATCACCCACTCGATGCCGCAATCGGCCAGTAGCGGCGCCTTCTCGCGCACTTCCTGCACGCGGTTCTCGCCGAAACGGTGCAGCCCCAGCGCGGCCGCCGCGCGCACCACCTCGGCGCCGAAGGTCTTGCTGACCGGCAGGATGGCAACCTCGGACGGCTCACGCCCGGCGTCGCGGCAGGCCTGGGCGACGCGTGCGCGGACAGCGGTCCAGTTGGCGCTGAGGTAGGAGTAGTCCATGGATATGCGGCTCTTCGCTCTGGCCTCCTCTCCCCGATGGCGAGAGGAAGCCGAGGGCTCAGCCCTTGGCTCCCAGCGCGTAATGCTTCGCCACCACCTCGGCCACCACCATCGACACCTTCTTGCCGGTGGGGATGTGCAGGAACTCGTTCGGGCCGTGCGCATTGGAATGCGGGCCGAGCACGCCAGTGATCAGGAACTGCGCCTGCGGAAACTTCTCGCCCAGCATGCCCATGAAGGGAATCGAGCCGCCCTCGCCCATGTACGCCGCCGGCGCGCCGAAATAGTGCTCGGAGGCCTCCTTCACCGCCTCGGCCAGCCACGGCGAGAGCTGCGGCGCGTTCCAGCCGCTGCCGTCCTTCTCCACCTTGAAGCTCACCTTGGCGCCATACGGAGGGTCCTTCTCCAGCAGCTGCTTGACGAACTCGCCGGCGCGGGAGCCATTCAAGGTCGGCGGCACGCGCAGGCTCAGCTTCACGGCTGTCTGCGGGCGCAGCACGTTGCCCGCGCTCTCCAGCGCCGGCATGCCACCGGCGCCGGTCACCGCCAGCTGGGGCCGCCAGGTGCGGTTGAGCACCAGCTCGACCAGGTCGTCGGTGACCGGCCGCATGCCTTCCACGAACGGGAACTTGTCGTAGATCGCCGTGCCCAGCACCTCGGTGGAGGCCTTGGCCTGCGCAATGCGCTCGGCGGGGATGTCCACGTACAGCTCCTGCGGCAGGATCTTGCCGGTAGCCGGGTCCTCCAGCCGCGACAGCAGCTCGCGCAGGATGCGGAAGCTCGACGGCACCACGCCGGAGGCATCGCCCGAGTGCACGCCCTCCTCCAGCACCTGCACGGTCAGCTCGCCGCCGGTCATGCCGCGCAGCGAGGTGGTGAGCCACAGCTGGTCGTAGTTGCCGCAGCCCGAATCCAGGCAGACCACCAGCGACGGGTTGCCGATGCGCTCGGCGAGGTGGTCCACGTAGTACGGCAGGTCGTAGCTGCCGGACTCCTCGCAGGCCTCGATCAGGATCACGCAACGGCTGTGCGCGATGCCCTGCTCACGCAGCGCCAGCAGCGCGGCGAGCGAGCCAAAGATCGCGTAGCCGTCGTCGGCGCCGCCCCGGCCATACAGCTTGTCGCCCTTGATCACCGGCTTCCACGGGCCGAGGTCGTCGGCCCAGCCAGTCATCTCCGGCTGCTTGTCCAGATGGCCGTAGAGCACGACGGTGTCGTCGCCCTCGCCCGGCACCTCGATGTAGATCAGCGGGGTGCGCCCTTCCAGCCGCACCACCTCCAGCGTGGCACCGGGGAACGCGGCCAGCTTGCCGTTGGCCCAGGTCGACATGAGCTCGACGGCCTGGTCCATGTAGCCGTGGGCGACCCAGTCCTTGTCGAACATCGGCGACTTGTTGGGAATGCGGATGTACTCCACCAGCTGCGGCACGATCTCGTCGTCCCACAGTCCGCTGACGAATCGGGAAAGGCGGGTGGTATCCATCGGCAACTCCACGCATATAGCAAAGTGCGTCATTGTATCAGCGCCCTCCCCGACGCCCGCCGCACCTGACGCCGCAGTCAGCGCATGCGTACAGCCGCACCTGCCCGGATGACGCAGCACGCAAGGCCTGCACCGGCAGCCGCCGGGCGACGCGCGAGGGCACAGTGACCGGGCCAATCACGGCTCCAGTCATGCATCACGGAGGATCGCCATGCTTCGTTCCCTGTTCGCCGCCGCGCTCGCGTTCGCCATCGCCCTGCCCGCGTTCGCCGCCACTCCCGTCAACATCAACAAGGCCGATGCGGCCACCATTGCCAATTCGCTCGATGGCGTGGGCGAGGCCAAGGCCAAGGCGATCGTCGCCTGGCGCGACGCGCACGGCCCGTTCAAGACGCTGGACGATCTGGCACAGGTCAAGGGCATGGGCCCGGCCACACTCAAGCGCAACAGCGAGGCCATCCAGTTCAGCGGCAATGCCGCCGGCGCATCGGCCAAGGCGCCGAAGGCCGCCAAAGCCAAGACCAAGAGCAAGGCCGCGGCCGGCGCCAAGTAACCCCCAAAGGACTCCCCAACCCACGGATGGGGCGGCGTTGCGGGCCCCTCATGGCCCGCAACGCTTGCGCTACACTCCGGCGCGCCCGATCCGGGCCCAGCTCGCCGCGCCTGCCATGATTCTTCCGCGTTACCGCATCGCCGCCTCCACCATCGGCGGTGCCGGCCAGGGCCTGTTTCTCGACGAGGCCGTCCGCGCCGGCAGCATCATCACCGCCCCGGACGCGATCGAGCGCACCTGTCGCCACGACGAACTGACCAGCTCGCCGGAACTGGCGCCCCTGCGCTACGCCAGCGCCCGCTGGTTCGAAGATCGTTACACCGTCTCGCCCGACTGGCCCGACGAGTGCTACGTCAACCACAGCTTTTCACCCACCGGCCTGTGGCACCTGGGCTTCATCTTCGCGCTCGCCGACCTGCCGGCCGGCACCGAAGTCACGGTCGACTACCGCCACCTGCTGCCGCCCGGCGAAGCGGAGGATTTTGTCGATTCGGCCACCGGTGAGACAATCACGGGCTTCGCCTGGGAGGACGCCCTGGCCTCAAGTACCCTCGCGCTCAGCCGATTGCTGGATAGCCGTCGCTGATTACCGAATGGCCATGTCCCAGATTCCCACCATCGAAACGGCCCGCCTGCGCCTCACCGCGCTCACCGAGCGACACTTCAACGACTACGCCGCGATGCTGGCCGACCCGGAAAGCACCCGCTGGATCGGCGACGGCCAGCCGCTGGATCGCACCAATGCATGGCGCTCGCTGGCGATGCTGCTGGGCCACTGGCAGCTGCGCGGCTGCGGCATGTGGGCGCTGGAGCGCAAGGACACCGGCGAATTCATCGGCCGCGCCGGCCTGATGTTTCCCGAAGGCTGGCCGGATCTGGAGCTCGGCTGGATGCTCAAGCCCGAACATCGCCACCAAGGCTACGCCACCGAGGCCGGAGCAGCGGTGCTGGACTTCGCCTGGCACACCATGCACGCGCAGCGCGTGATCAGCCTCGTGCGTATCGGCAACGAGGCCTCCGACCGCGTGGCCGAGCGACTGGGCGGCGAGCACGTGGACAACATGGATTTCTACGGCTGCAACACGCACCTGTTCGCCTACTACCCGCCGATCCGCGAGCCGCGCCGCGCCTGGGCATGAGCGTCGGGCCGATACCGGTCGATGCATGGCCTGACGGCCCGACGACAAGCGCGGGCGGGGCATCCCACCCACTGCTCGGCACCGTCACCGGCGAGCCGCCGCAAGACACCGATGACTGGCACTGGCAACTCGCCCTGCACACGCTGGCAGCGGGCGCCGAACTCCCCGCCGGCCCCGGGGAACCGGGCCAGATCACGCCGCTCGATGCGCCGCTGCAACTGCACCAGCACGACGGCCACTCCCGCGCGCTGCTGCGCCTGCAGGTTGCGCGCGGGCCGTTTACCGGCCGCGCCCTGCCCGCCGAAGCCACCCGCGTGGTCAGCCTGCACCTCCGCGAGGGCGTGGCGGCCGAGCTGATCGCCCGACCGCTGCAAGGCCCCATGCTGCTTCCCGCCGGCGCCCGCTGGATGGCGTGGCTGCTGGCCGGGCGGGCCGAGGTTCAATGGGGTGACGCGCGCTGGCCACTGCCGGTCGACCGGCCGATGTGGCTGCCCGACGACGACGCGCGCCGGCTGCGCATCGACGGCGGCGGTGAAGTGTTGCTGCTGAAGATCGACGCGCGCGGCGTCGATCCACTGACCCTCGATACGCTCGGCTGACGACGCCGGCGCGGTGCACCGGCGTCGTCGTGCAATGCCTCAGAGCGCCGGCGGCAGCCCTCCGCCACGACGGGCCGGCAGCAGCGATCCAGCCACGCGAGCCAGCGCGAACACGCGCGCGGCGTGCATCCAGCCAGTGACCGCCACGGCGAACTGGCTGATCAGCAGCGCCAGCACGAAACCGCCCGCGCCCAGTGCCGGCGTGCGCACGCGCCACATGCCCAGCGCCAGCGCGATGGCCAGGCCGATCGCGCTGATCAGCACATAGCTCAGCAAGGTGCTCAGCGGGCGGCGCAGCACCTGCATCACGCCGCGGCCCAGTGCGCGCGTGGCCGAACGCAGACCCACGTCGGCGACGAACGCCGCCCGCGAGGACTCCACCACCGCCTGCGCCAGCACGAACAACGCGCCCAGCACCCACAGCGCGGCGTGCTGCGCCACCTGCGCCTGCGATTCCAGCGTGGCGACATCGGCCTGCTTGCGCGCCACCGACATCGCCATCCCGCCCAAGCCGATCATCACCGCATACGGCAGCACCGACCACAGCATCAGACGGAACATCCGCCCGTACTCGATCAGGCCGCTCTGCAGCAGGTGACCGAATCCGAGCGATCGACCGGCGCGTCCGGCCGCCACCACCATGCCGTGCAGCAGCGGCAGCAGGACCACGGTGACCACCAGGCCGGCGAGGCCGGCCCCGCTCAGCCAGCCGCTGTTCTGCGCCAGCTGCATGATCACGTCGCCGAACATCATGGCGTGGAAGGATTGCGCCCACGCCGCGGCATGCACGGAGTGATCGAGCAGGCCGCCCAGCGATTTCCACAGCGGCAGGCTGACCACCGCCGTGGGCAGCAGCAGCACCACCACCCACAGCAGCAGCAGGCGCCACTGCATGGCGGCGAACGGAGCGGTGACGAGCGAGCCGAGGTCCACCCGGCGCGAATTCATCCTGGCCATCAGAGGGTCCCCAGCAAGGAATAAAGGTTCTGCAGCAACGCGGCCGCATCGGCCGCCCAGCGGCGGGCGGCGCTGCCGTCCGGCTTGCTGGCGTAGCTGTCGTTGAGCTTGTTCGCGTCCAGGTACACCGTCTGCGCCGGATCGAGCTCGGCGGACACCACCTTGGACGGCTTGGTCACCACGAAGCGCACCCAGCGGCGGTCATCGTTCCAGCGCAGGTCCTCGTGGCCGCCGTCGGCATAGGTGAGGCGCAGCGTCTGCGGCGCGCCGGCGCCGTAACGGCGCACCGTGACGGTGCTGCGCCAGGGGAACGGACCCTCACCGGGCCTGGCCTTGGGGTGCGCCTTCTTCCAGTCGGCGCGCTGCTTGTCGAGCTGCTTGTCCAGTGCCGCGGTATCGAGCTCGCTGCGCTGGCCGTCCTTGAGGAAGGTGCCGGCCTGCGGCGTCACCTCTTCGGTGTCGATCGCGGTGACCGCGTCATCCACCCAGGCCGTGCCGTAGGCCACCTGGTCGAACACCTGGTTGACCACGTCGGGCTTGCCGGAGACGTCGATCAGCGTGGCGCGCAGATCGGCCACCGACGGATGACGGAAGCGCCAGCGCTTGTAGTACTCGGCAAAGCCCTTCTCCATCACGTCCTTGCCCAGCCGCTCCTCCAGGTCGTGCATCGCCGTGGCGGTGCGCGAGTAAACAGTGCCGTAGCTGGACGAGGACAGGCGATCCCACGCGTTCTCGCCGATCGGGTCGGCCGGCTGGCGCAGCCCCGCGGTAAGACGCTCCTGAGTGAAGCCGTCCATCGAGGGCGTCACGCCCAGCCAGTTCATGAAGGGCGTGGACAGGTCGATGCCCTGTTTGCGCTCGCGCAGCATGCGCTGGTCCCAGTACTCGTTGAGGCCCTCATCCAGCATCGGCTCCTCGAACTCGTTCGAGGCGAGCAAACCGTAGAAATAGCCGTGGCCGAACTCGTGGATGGTCACGAAATCGATCATGTACTGACTGATCGTGCCGGGCTCGACGTCGCTGAAGCCGTCGGCGGTGAAGAACGTGGGGTACTCCATGCCGCCGGCCTCGCCGGCGTTGTACGGCGGCACCACGGCGGTGAGCGTCCGATACGGATACGCGCCCAGCGTCCTGGAGAAATAGCCCAGCGAATCGATGCTGGCCTTCAGCACCAGCTGCGCGCTGGCCACGTATTCGGGCGGGTAGATCACCCGCACCGCCACCTTCGGGCTGCCGGGCCCTTCGTACGTGCCGTCCAGCGTCTTGTAACCCTTGGCCGCCACCCAGGCGAAGTCGTGCACGTCGCCCTGCACGAAGTGCCAGGTGGTCTTGCCGCCGTCGCTCTGCGGCTGGCCCTGCAGCTCGCCCACCGCGCCGACGGTGTAGTCCGAGGGCACCGTGAGCTTGACGTCATACAGGCCGAAGTCCGCGTAGAACTCGCTGTTGAAGTGGAACTCGTGGCAGTTCCAGCGCACCTCGGTGGCGCCACGTTCGCCCGGCAGCTCCAGCACGCCGATCTTCGGGAACCACTGCGCCACCAGGTTGAAGTCGCCGAACCAGCCGGTGCGCTCCACCACCCGCGGCAGCTGGCTCAGGAAGTCGATATCCAGCGTCAGCGTGCCGCCGGCCGGCACCGGCTGAGCCAGATCGATGCGCACCACGCTGCGATCGGTGGCCGGGCCGTGATCCGGCTGCACGAAGGTGTACTTCAGGTCGGTGTCGGCCTGGCGCACGCTGTTGAGGTCGATCCAGCCCCACTGCCCCTTTTCCAGGCTGGCGTTGCCGCGCCCCCTGCCGTGCGCGGTGAGTACCCCGCGCTCGGTGAAGAAGGTGCTGCCCTGGTTGGCGAACGCATTGAGGTACAGGTGCATGTAGATGCTGCGCACCTCGCGGTCGCTGCGGTTGCGCCACTGCAGCTGCTCGGTGCCGTGCACCGCATGCTTGGCGGCATCCAGCTCGGCCTCGATACGGTAGCTCACCACCCGGTCGGACAGTGTCGGCTCGCTACCGCTGCGTTCGCCGCCCCAGGCGCCGGGCGCGCTTGGCACGCTCACCGCTGCCGCATCGGGAGCGGCCAGCGGAATGGGTGCATCGGGTACCGACGCCGCTGGCGCCGGTGCGGTCGTGCTGGCGGCGGCCGGTGCGGGTGCGGACACCGCGGCCTGCTGGGCAAGCGCACCGAGTGGCCACGCCAGCAGGAACAGCAAGGCGGGCAGCAGCCCGCCGGATCGCTTCGAAGACGCCATGATTCCCCCTGTGGTCAGGCAATGCGCCAGACTGGGGCAAGCCCGGGACAGCGACAAGACCCCCTGTCAAAAGTCACGAAGGCGTCGTGAAAGGTGCAAGATGTTTCGATGCAACTTTGCCCGCCCGGGATCGGTCTGAGCGCGTTCAGCCCCACCCGGCGTCACCCTTGCCCCCTTCCTGCCGTGCCTCCATGCGCATCCTGATTGCCGAAGACGACCCCGCCATCGCCGCCGCCATCACCGCATCGCTGCGCCAGGGGGGACATGCGGTCGACCATGTCACCAGCGGGGCGCAGGCCGATGCCGCACTGCGCGATACCGCACACGACCTGCTGGTGCTCGACCTGGGCCTGCCCGCACTCGACGGCAGCGAGGTGCTGCATCGCCTGCGCCAGCGTGGCTCGGGCGTGCCGGTGCTGGTGATCACCGCCCGCGAGGGGCTCACCGAGCGCGTGCGGGTGCTCGATCTGGGCGCCGACGACTACCTCGTCAAGCCGTTCGCACTGGCCGAATTCGAGGCCCGCGTGCGCGCGCTGCTGCGCCGCTCCGCCACCAAGGGCGCCACCGAACTGCGCATCGGCCGGTTGCGGCTGGACGTGCCCGGGCATCGCGCCTGGGTGGACGAGCAGCCGCTGGAACTGACCGCCCGCGAGTTCGGCCTGCTCGAAGCGCTGGCCAGCCGGCCCGACCGCATCACCAATCGCGCCCAACTGGTCGAAGCGCTGTGCAACTGGGACCAGGAGCTCACCGACAACGGCCTGGACATCGCCATCCACCGCCTGCGCCGCAAGCTGCACGGCAGCGGCGCCAACGTGCGCACGGTGCGCGGGTTGGGCTACCTGCTGGAGGAAAGCGCGGATGCATGAGTCGCGCGCCCACCGCCGCCCCAGCCTGCGGCGGCGCCTGCTGCTGCTCCTGCTGCTGCCGATGCTGCTGTTGCTGCTGATCGATGCCGTGGTGACCTACGGCGTGGCGCTGAACTACTCCAACGAGGTGCACGACGCCGACCTCGCCGACGACGTGCGCACGCTGGCGCAGATGTTCCGCTCCGGCAAGGTCTCAGGCGATCTGCCGGCCGAGGCGCGCTTCCTCATCGAATACGACCCGGACAGCCACAACTACTACAGCGTGCGCAGCAGCCGTCGGGGCCTGCTCAGCGGCAACGGCACGTTTCCGGAGCCGCCTGCTCCGGCGCCGGACGCGGCGCCGGAGCTGTTCTATTCGCGCCTGTCCGGCCGCACCCTGCGCGCCGCCTCGCTCAGCCTGCGCGCGCCGGACGATCCGGGCGACGTGCTCACCGTGACCATCGCCGAGACCCTGCACGACCGCCAGCAGCGCGCGCGCGAGATCCTGCTGCTGGCCGTGCCGATGCAGACCATCCTGATCCTGGGCGCGCTCTCGCTGATGTGGCTGGGCATCAATCGCGGCCTGCGCATCCTGCAACCGCTGACCGACCGCCTCGCCGCCCGCGAGCACGAGCTGGAACCGATCACCGGCGAGGACGTGCCGGTGGAGATCCTGCCGCTCACGCGCACCATCGACGGCCTGTTCGAGCGCCTGCGCGCCATGCTCTCGCTGCAGGAGCGCTTCATCGCCGATGCCGCGCACCAGTTGCGCACGCCGCTGGCCGGCCTGCGCCTGCACGTGGATCGCGCCCGTGCCGCGCACGATGCGGCCACCGTCCACGATGCGCTGGATCACATCGACCAGCTCACCCAGCGCACCGCCCGCACCTCCACCCAGCTGCTCGCGCTGACGCGGGCGCAGAGCCCGTGGACCGAACGCTCGTCGCACGTGCCGGTGGATCTGGCGCGGCAGATCCCACAGGCGGTGGGCCAGCGCGTCCCCGAGGCGATCCGCGCCCACATCGACCTCGGCTACCACGGGCCCGCCGGTCCGGTGTGGGTGCTCGGCGACGCCCCTGCCCTGCAGGAGCTGCTGGACAACCTGATCGACAACGCGCTGCGCTACGCCGGCCGCGGCGCGCGCGCCACCGTCACGCTGCTGCCGCTGCCCGACGGCGGCGTGCTGCTGCAAGTGGAAGACACCGGTCCCGGCGTCTCGGCCGAAGCACTGGAACGGCTGGGCGAGCGGTTTTTCCGCGCGCCCGACGCACCGGCCGGCGGCACGGGTTTGGGGCTGGCGATCGTGCAGCAGATCGCGCACCGGCACGGCGCCCAGGTCGCTTTCGGCAACGCGCCCGAAGGCGGCCTGCGGATCAGCGTACAGTTTCCGGCACCGGCGAAAAGTTGATGAAACCCTCGGCGTGGAAACTTTCGACATGACGCCCCTCCCCGCTTGTCTGCCCCACCTGTCGCGCCACCGCGGCGTCCGTTCTACCCACCTCCCCCGCTGCACCGCCGGCACGGGTCGACGGGTGGCGGACCGGGGCTGAAATGAATCCTTCACGTGTCCGGGTCGCGCGCGCAACGCTCACCGCCGCGCTTGTCGTGCTGCTCGGCGGCTGCACCGGCATCGCCATGCCCAAGCTCGACGCGCCCGTGCCGGCGCACTGGCGCCACCAGAGCGTGGATGCCGCGCCGCCGGCGGATCTGCACGGCTGGTGGCACGCGTTCCACGATCCGGCACTCGACGCGCTGGTCGACACCGCCCTGCACGACAACCTCGACGTGGCGCAGGCAAAGGAGCGACTGCTCGCCGCCCGCGCGATGACCCGCAGCGCCGACGTCGCCTACCGGCCACGCCTGCGCGCCAAGACCGAGGACGCGATCGATCCCGATGCCAGCGCCTCGTTCTTCGTGGCCGGCTTCGATGCCACCTGGGAACTCAACCTGTTCGGCCGCGGCACCGCCACCCATCGCCAGGCGCGCGGCCAGCTCGACAACAGTGCGGCCAGCCTGCAGCAGGTGCGCGTGACGCTGGTGGCCGAGGTGGTGCGCAACTGGCTGGAACTGCGCGCGGCACAGCAGCGCGAGGCCACGCTCACCGCCATCCGCGGCGCCCGCCAGCAGCAGTGGCAGTTGCTGCGCACCCGCGCGCAACTCCAGCTGGCCTCCACCCAGTCGGTAGACGAGGCCGAGGCCGCACTGGCCCAGGCCGAGGCCGCACTGGCCGAGCCGCGCGCCGCCACCGACGCGCTGGCGCAGCAGCTCGCCGTGCTGCTGGGTCGCAACGAACCCGATCCGGCCTGGCTCGCGACCGCGCCGCTGCCGGCGCTGGGCGGGCAGTCGCTTACCCAGGCGCCGGCCGACCTGCTGCGCAACCGTCCGGACATCGCCCGCGCCGAAGCCGACGTGCTCGTCGCCGCGGGCGACGCGGGCGTGGCGCGCGCCGACCTGTATCCGCGCATCGGCATCGGCGGCTCGCTGGTGTGGTCGACCAACCTCACCACCCATCGCCGCACGCGCGACAACGCGCTGCTCTCCGCCGGCCCGATGATCGACATTCCCCTGTTCGACTGGGGCGCCCGCGAAGCCGAGTTGCACGCCCGCAAGCACGAACTGAAGGCCAGCATGTACGCCTATCGCCAGGCCGTGCTGCAGGGCGTGGCCGAGGTGGAAACCGCGCTGGGCCAGCTTCGGCAGCAGCATGAGCGGGAGCAGCAGAGCGCGCAGGCGCACGCCGCCCTGGCGCGCGCCGCCCACGCCGCCGGCGTGCGCGTGAACCTGCACCTGGCCTCGCCGGCGGATCAGCTCGACAGCGAGCTCGCGCTGGCGCAATCGTCCCTCGCGCTCACCGACGCCACCGTGGCGCGCGACCTGGCCTTCGTCAGCCTGTACAAGGCGCTCGGCGGCGCACCGCTGCCGGATGCAGACGCCGACAGCGACACCAAAACCGCGGACGCGCACTGATGGTCGCGCTGGCCCGCAAGACCCTGGTCTACGAATGGCGCCGCTTCCTGCCGGCGATCCTCGCGGTGGGTTTCGCCGGCTTGCTGCAGCTGCTGCAGGCGGCGCTGGTGCTGGGCATCTTCGGCAGCGCCAGCGTGTACATCACCGGTTCCACCGCGGACCTGTGGGTGGGCTATCCCGGCACGCAGAGCGTCAACCTCGGGCGCGCGATCGATCCCGACGTGGAGATGCGCCTGCGCATGGACCCCGAGGTCAGCCACGTCGAACCGTTCCTGTGGATCGACGCCGACTGGCGCGGCGCGCACGACACCGGTGGCGAGTCGGTGTTCGTCTCCGGCATCGATCCGCGCGCCGACGGCCTGATGTTCTCGCGCACCCTGCCACCCGCACTGCGTGCGCGACTGGCCGAGCCGGACGCGGTGATCGTCGACCGCGCCGACATCGACAAGCTCGGCGTGGCGATCGGCGACAACGCGGTGATCAACGGCCACCGCGTGCGCGTGGTCGGCGTGAGCAGCGGGTTGCGCGCGCTGGGCGGGGTCAACGTGGTCAGCTCGCTGGACACCGCGCGCCGGCTCGACACCGACCCGGCCGATGCCGGCCGCCCCACCTACCTGGTCGCCGCGCTGCGCAATCCGGCCACCGCCGATGCCGTGGCGGCCCGCCTGCGCGGGGACAACAGCTTCGGTCCGTACGACGTATGGACGGCCAAATCGTTTGCGCGCCGCTCGGTGCTGTACTGGATGCTCGACACCGGCGCCGGCGCCGGCGTGGTGTTCCTGGCTGGCATCGTGTTCCTGGTCGGCGCGGTGATCACCAGCCAGACGCTGATGGCCGCGGTGGCCGGCTCGGTACGCGAGTACGCCACGCTCAACGCGCTGGGCGTGGGCGTGGTCAACCTGCGCTGGGTGGTGCTGGAGCAGGCCTTCTGGGTAGGGGCGATCGGATTGCTGGGCGCCACCGCGCTGGGCGTGCTGCTGCTGGAACTGGCGCGCAGCCAGGACGTGCCGGTGGTGCTGAGCATCCCGATCACCCTGCTGTGCGTGGTGCTGGCGATGGCGCTGGCCGCCGTCTCCGGCCTGGTGGCGATGCGCAGCCTGCGCCGCGCCGATCCGGCGAGCCTGCTGCGATGAACGCGCTCGCCCGCCCCGCCGCCGGCCCGGCGCTGCACGCCGAAGGCATCGCCAAGGCGTTCGTCTCCGGCAAGGTGCGCACGCAGGTGCTGGACGGCCTGTCGCTGAGTATCGACGCCGGTGAACTCACCCTGATCTCCGGCCCGTCCGGCTGCGGCAAGAGTACGCTGCTGGCGATCCTCAGCGGCCTGCAGAAAGTGGACGCCGGCCGCGTCACCGCGCTGGGCAGCGAGCTGGGCCAGCTCGACAGCCGCGCGCTGGAACGTTTCCGCCTGCTGCACACCGGCTTCGTGTTCCAGGGCTTCAACCTGTTCCCCGCACTGAGCGCGCGCGAGCAGGTGGAGCTGCCGCTGCACTACCTCGGCCTGTCCCGCCAGCAGGCGCGCGAGCGCGCCGTGCAGTCGCTGGAGGAAGTGGGCATGACCCCGCGCATGCAGCTGCGCCCGAGCGAACTGTCCGGTGGCGAAAAACAGCGCGTGGCGATCGCCCGCGCGCTGGCCAAGCGGCCGGAACTGCTGTTTGCCGACGAGCCGACCAGCGCGCTCGACGCCGCCAACGGCCAGATGATCATCGACATCCTCCACCGCATCGCACGCACCCACGGCACCACCGTGCTGTGCGTCAGCCACGATCCGCGGCTGATCCGCCACGCCGACCGCGTGCTGGCGATGGAAGATGGTCGCATTCTCAGTGACCGGCGCCCCGCGCCGCCGGCCGCCATGGACACAGGAACCGCGTCATGAAACCGCTGCGCCTCGCCGCCCTCGTCGCCGCCCTGCTGCTGGCCGCCGGCTGCTCGCATGAATCGCCGCCGCCCGCCGCGACGTCCACCACCGCCGCGTATGCCGCGGTGGCGCGCGGTCGGGTCGACGTGGAAGGCGGCCTGCTGGTGCTCGGCACACCGCGTGACGGCACCCTCACCGGCGTGGCCGTGCACGAGGGCGACCGCGTGAGCAAGGGCCAGGTGCTGGCCACGCTCGATCCCGCGCCGGCCCAGCTGCAGCTGCAGGCGGCCGAAGCGGAGCTGGCCCAGGCCAAGGCGCAGCGCCAGCTGCTCGACGGCAAGCTGGCCGCCGTGCGGGTGCAGGCCCAGCGCCTCGCCGCCGCCGCCAAGGCCGGTGCCGGCGACGGCCAGAGCGCCGATGCCGCGGCGGCCAGCGCCAACGAACTGGTCGCCCAGCAAGCCGCCGCCGATGCCGCCGTGGCGATGGCCACACAGAAGCGCGACGAGGCCCGTTACGAGCTGGGTCTGCGCACGCTGCGCGCGCCGGTCGATGCGCGTGTGGTGCGCGTCGCCGCACAGACCGGCGCCAGCGTGTCGACCACCGTCGGCGGCCCGCTGTTTACCCTGCTGCCGCTGACCCCGCCGATCGTGCGCGCCGAGCTGAGCGAATCCTTCGTCGATGCCGTGAAAATCGGGATGCCCGCCAGCGTGGCGGCCGACGGCGGCGGCAGCACGCAGAGCTGGCCGGCGCACGTGCTGCGCATCGGCAGCGTGGTGGGCCCGTCCACGCTGGAAGACGACCCGCAGCTGCGCGCCAACGCCCGCACCGTGGCCTGCGTACTGGCCTTCGACGCCCCGCCGCCGGCCGACGTGCGCGTGGGCCAGCGCGTGCTGGTGCGGTTCGGCGCCCCAACGGCAGCGCCCACCCCGACGAAAGGCCACTGACACGAACTTGCGATGAAGTGTCCAGGTCTTTACGACGTCATCCCCGCGAACGCGGGGATCCATCTTCGCTTAAAGGCAGTGGATCCCCGCGTTCGCGAGGATGACGAGCAAAGCTGTCCGGCTGCTCGCTTGAGCCATGGAAAAGCCGAGGCACGACAGCCTCACCGCCCAGGATGTCCCCATGATCCAACCCACCGACTTCATGCTCGAAGGTGACCGCCGCGGCGTGCTGCTGATCCACGGCCTCACCGGCACCCCGATGGAAATGCGCCTGCTGGCCAAGGGCCTGAACAACGCCGGCTTCACCGTGTACGGCATGCAGCTGGCCGGCCACTGCGGCAACGTCGAGGACCTGCTCGCCACCGGCTGGCGCGACTGGTACGCCAGCGTCGAAGCCGCCGCCGACAAGCTCCTGCAGCACGTCGACCACCTGTTCGTGGGCGGCCTCTCGATGGGTGCGCTGCTCTCGCTCAAGCTCGCCGCCGAGCGTCCACAGCAGGTGGCCGGCGTGGGTGTGTACGGCGCCACCTTCCGCTACGACGGCTGGAGCATTCCGTGGTCGGCGCGGTTGAGCTTCCTGCTGCCACTGGTGAAGAAGCTCGGCCTCGGTCGCGACCGCGCGTTCGAGGAGCAGCCGCCCTACGGCCTGCGCGACGAGCGCCTGCGCGCGCAGGTCGCCGCCGCGATGCGCTCGGGCGACAGCACCGTAGCCGGCCTGCTCGGCAACCCGTGGCACGCGTTGGCCGACCTGTACCAGCTCTCGGCAAACGTCCGACGTCAGCTGCCGAAGGTGACCTCGCCCTGCCTCGTCGCCCACGCCAGCGAGGACGACGTGGCCAGCGTGCGTAATGCCGAACTGGTGCTGCGCGGCGTGAGCGCCCCCACCGAGCTGCTGCTGCTCAACGACAGCTATCACATGATCACCATCGACAAGGAGCGCCGCACGCTGATCGAGCGCTCGGCGCGCTTCTTCGATGCCATCGTCGCCGGCCGCACCGCCGAACGCGCCGCGGCCTGAGGCAGGTCGTGCCCCTGCTCACCATCATCCTGTGGCTGGCCAACGTGGTGCTCGACACCGGCGGCCAGCTCGCCTTCAAGGCCGCCGCCGGTGACCGCGCCGCGGGCGACGGACTCGCCCGCTGGAAATACATGGCCGCGCGCCCGTGGCTTTGGATCGGCGTGGGCTGCTACGTGTTCGAGTTCCTGGTGTGGATCGCCTTCCTCTCGCTGCTGCCGCTGTCCGAGGGTGTGCTGCTGGGATCGATCAACATCGTGGCGATCATGGTGGCCGGGCGGTTCCTGTTCGGCGAGAAACTCACCCGCCTGCGCGTGGCCGGCATCCTGCTGGTGAGCCTGGGCGTGGCGATCGTGGGAGCGGGCGCATGAAGCGCTTCTACCTGATCGGCTTCGCCCTGCTGATGGGCTTCGACACGCTCACGCAGATCTCCTTCAAGCTCGCCGGCAACCACGCCCTGCCGGTGGAAGCCAACCTCGCCTGGCTGCTGCGCCTGTTCGGCGAGCCGTGGGTGTACGGCGCGGTGCTCGGTTACCTCGGCGCGTTCTTCACCTGGATGAGCCTGCTCAAGCACGCGCCGATCGGCCCTGCCTTCGCCGCCTCGCACCTGGAGGTGATCAGCGTGATGGCATTGTCGGTGTGGCTGTTCCACGAACCGCTCACCGCCGCCAAGCTGCTCGGCGCCACGGCGATCCTCGCCGGCATCGTCTGCCTGGGCCTGGCCGAACGCGAGGCGGCGCCGCACGACAGTCCCGGCGGCGCCTGAGCCCCATGCGCCGCCTGCGCGAGATCCCGCCCACCGCCGGCCTGCCGCTGCAGGCCGCGGACCTGCTGCCGCGTCGCGATGCACTTACCGCAACGCTCGCCGCCCAGCTGGGCACGCCGCCGCTGCAGCTGGAATGCTCCGGCACTGCGGCGCTGCTGGTGGCGCTGCATGCGCTGAAAGCGCGCGCGCCGGATCGCCGCGTGGTGGTGGCTCCGGCCTACACCTGTCCGCTGGTGGCGATCGCCGTGCACCGCATGGGCCTCACGCTGCGCCTGTGCGACACGCGCCCGGGCCACTGGGATCTCGATCCGCAGGCGCTGGCGCAGGCCTGCCGCGAGGACACCCTCGCCATCCTCCCCACCCATCTCGCCGGCCTCGTTGCCGACATGGATGCGCCGCTGGAGATCGCCCGCGCCACCGGCGCCTTCGTCATCGAGGACGCCGCGCAGGCACTGGGCGCGCGCGACGGCGAACAGAGCGTGGGTCTGCACGGCGACATCGGCTTCTTCAGCCTCGCCGCGGGCAAGGGCTTGTCGATCTACGAAGGCGGGCTGCTGGTGACCCGCGACGACGCATTGCGCGAGGAACTGCGCGCCGTCAGCGCCGCCATCGTGCCGCCGGCGTCGGGTTGGGAGCTGCGTCGCAGCGTCGAGCTGCTGGGGCTCGCCGCGCTGTATCGCCCGTCGCTGCTGGGCCTCGCCTACGGCGTGCCGCTGCGCCGCGCGCTGCGGCGTGGCGATCCGGTCGCCGCCGTGGGCGATGACTTCGCGCCGCAGATTCCGTTCCATCGCGTCGGCCGCTGGCGCCGCGGCGTCGGCACGCGCGCAGCCGCGCGCCTGCCCGATTTCCTCATCACCAACCGCGCCCGCGCTTTGCAACGCGTGGCCCGACTGCGCGCCCTGCCCGGCATCAGCGTGTTCGACGAGGCTGCGGGCACTATCGGCAGCTGGCCCTTCCTGCTGCTGCTGATGCCCACCGCCGCAAAAGCCGACGCCGCGCTGGCCGAACTGTGGACCGCGGGCCTCGGCGTCAGCCGCCTGTTCGTCCACGCCCTCCCCGACTACGCCTACCTCGCCGATCGCGTGCCGCAAGACGCCATGCCGCACGCGCGCGACTTCGCCCAGCGTGCGCTGACAATCAGCAACAGCGCGTGGCTGGACGAGGCGGACTTCGAGCGAATTTGCGCGGTGATTGGGCGCGCGAGCGCCTGATCCTGCAAGGGCGTTGGAAGGGAGCCGCACGACGGAAGCGCCGGCTTCCTCTGGCGTGTGCCGCGGGTCAGGCGCTCACCGCGCCCAAGGCATTGATCGCCCCGAGCAACGCCTCATTCAACCCATGTTGCTGCGCCTGCCACTGAGCCAGTTCGCGCGGGTCGACTTCCGGCTGGTCGTCGATGGCAGAGAGGCGGCGCTTCCACCAGCTCTTGTAGCGGTAGGCGGAGATTTCGCCGGTGATGTCGCTGCCGACGAGACCGGCGCGCAGGCTGTCGATGATGGCGGTGGCATGGTGGAGCTGCAGGCTGCCCTGGTCCCAGTTGGTGCGCGCGACGTCCTGCGCGAACACGTCCTTGTCGATCGACAGGTAGGCGGGCTGCGGTGCGACAAGCTGCTGCGCGGTGAAGGCATCGACCAGTGCATCTGCACTCTCGAACGCATGGAAGGCCGGGCCGAGACCGGCCTTGGCCGCCCAGCGCACGTCCACGCCCACGCTCCAGTAGCTGAGGCGCCCGGCGCGCAGCGGGGCGAGGTAGTTTTCCCACGCGTGGCCGGCGCCGATGTCGCTGGAGCCGATGCCCACCACGTGCACGTGACTCACCTGCGGCAGCATCGCCACGCGGCGCACCCACGAGCCGCAATGCACGCCGAACGGGTAGCGCATGTTGTCCGGGTGGTTGTCCAGCACCACCACCTGGAACGGCGCGGCGTGCTTCACCCGCTCGATCAGCGGCCAGCTCAAATGGTGGAAGTCGCCGCTGCCCAGCATCACGGTGCCGTGCTCGGCCGGCAGCGTGTCGTCCAGCACGCTGCGGAAGCGCGCGAGCGTGCGCAGCGTGCAGCCGAAGCGCAGCGCCTCCTGCCAGTGCTCCAGCGGCACCACCAGCCGCTTCGGCAGCGGGCCGACGGAGTGGTCGATATCCAGGACGATGGGGCGGATCATGCCGATTCCATGGCGGGCGCCGGCTGCACCGGCTCGCTCTCGAAGTGGTGGGCGATGCGGCGGAAGATGGCACGCAGCAGCGGGTTGCGCACGTACACGGCGTGGCGGGTGAGACAGAAGCGCGCGCCGAGCTGGCGCTTCACCGCGGTGTCGGTCCAGCCGGCGATGTAGTGGCTCAGGTTCCGTCGTCGCGCGTAGTCGAGATTTTCCATCCAGCTGACGAAGTACAGGTTGTGCTCGCGCGCGGCCGGATAGGCAAGACCGATGTACTTGTCCACCAGCTTGCCGGCGTGCTCGTAGCAGAGGTTCCAGCCGATCAGCGCATCGCCGTGGAAATAGGCGAACACCACGCCGCCGTTGCCGCCCTCGCGCAGCACTGCGTCGAGGAAGGCCGGCGTGAGGTGATCGAAGTGGATCTCGCTCTGCGCGTAGACGTTCTCGTACAGCGCGTGGATGCGCGCGCGCAGGGCAGCATCCTCGAACACCGGCGAGCCGGTGGGCCAGGCCTCGATACGCAGGTCGGCGCGCGAACGCAGCTTGCGCTTGATCTCCTTGCGGCGACTGCGCGAGAGACGGGCGAGGTAGTCATCCTCGCTGTCGAAGTCGATCGGCACCCAGGCCAGCGCCATGCCTTCGAGCAGCACGCAGCCGGCGTCTTCCAGCGCGCGGGCGAAGGCGCTGGCGCGCTGACCGTCGGCCACGTCGAGCAGGGGGGTTTCCGGCGCGATGTCCTTCACCACCAGCAGGGCGCAGTCGCGGCCGTGGCCTTGCACCAGCTCACGCGCCAGCGCTTCGGGCGCGACGCCGCGCGGCAGTGGCGCGAACTCGGTGACGGTGCTGCCGGCAAAGCGCGTGCGCCAGCGCAGCAGCCGACCCCAGCGGCCGTATCCGGGCAGCCGCGTGATGCGCTGTCGCAGCGCGTCGTCGGCGGTGGTGAGCAGGTCGAACGGCGCCACGAAGGTGGGCATGCCCGAGGCCGTGGTGTCGGCGACGAAGCCCTCCGGCGGATGGGCAAGAAACTGCCGCAGCAGGATCTCCGGTTCGAGTTGGGCGAGATAAGGCATGGTTGCGTCCGCTGCAGCGAGCTTCCCGGAGGTCAGGGAGCGCGTACCGCCAGCACGGCGTTGAGCCCGCCGAACGCGAACGAGTTGCTGAGCGCCGCGCGCACGCGCAGCTCGCGCGGCGTATTGGCCACGTAGTCGAGGTCGCACGCCGGATCAGGCGCGTCCAGGTTGGCGGTGGGCGGCACCACGCCATCGCGTATTGCACCGAGCACCGCCACCAGCTCCAGCGCACCGGAGGCGCCCAGCGCGTGGCCGTGCATCGATTTGGTGGAGGACACCGCCAGCTTCGGCGCATGCGTACCGAACACGTGATGGATCGCGGTGGTTTCGGTGGGATCGTTGGCCGGCGTGCCGGTGCCGTGCGCGTTGATGTAGTCGATGTCGCCCGGCGACAGCCCGGCGTCGGCCAGGGCCTGCGTCATCGCCGACGCGCTGCCGGCCGGATCGGGCGCCACGATGTCGCCGGCATCGGCACTCATGCCCACGCCGGCCAGCACACCCAGCACCTGCGCGCCGCGCGCGCGGGCATGGGCCATGGATTCGAGCACGAACACGCCGGCGCCTTCACCAAGCACCAAGCCGCGACGGTTGGCGCTGAACGGGCGACAGGTGTCGTCGGCGAGCACCCGCATCGCTTCCCACGCGCGCATCGCGCCGAAGCTGAGGCAGGCCTCGGTGCCGCCGGCCACCGCCACGTCGACCAGTCCGGCGCGGATCATCAGCGCGGCCTGGGCGATGGCGTGGTTGCTGGAGGCGCAGGCGCTGGCCACGGCGAAGGCCGGGCCGCGCAAGCCGTGCGCCATGGAGATCTGGCTGGTCGGAGCGTTGGTCATCAGCCGCACGATGCTCAGCGGATGCAGCCGCGAGGCATTCTCCGCGTAAAGCCGGCGGCTCTGCTCGTCCTGGGTGGTCTCGCCGCCCACGCCGGTGCCGACCACCACCGCGGTGCGCAGGCCCAGGCCGTTGGCGGCGAAATCCAGCCCCGACTGCGCGATCGCCTCGTTCGCTGCGACCAGCGCGAACTGCGAGGTGCGGTCGAGCATGGACAGCTGGCGCTCGGGGAAATGCGCGGCCGGGTCGAAGCTCTCCGGCACCTGCGCGGCGACGCGCACGCGCAGGTCGGCAGCGCGTTCGTGGCGCAGCGGACGGATGCCGCTGCGCCCTTCGCGCAGTGCGGCCCACAGCGTTTCGGCGCCCTCGCCGAAGGCGCTGATCGCGCCCATGCCGGTGATGGCGATGGCGCGGGATGCGGCGTCGTTCATGCCGATCCGTCAGCCTTGGCGGCCTGCGCCGCCATCACCGCATCGATCAGATGCTGCACGGTGTCGGTGTCGAAGTTGGTGCCCTGGTCGGGGAAGGTGATGTCGAAGTGCTCCTCGATGTCGAAGATCACCTCGATGGCGTCCAGCGACGCCACGCCGAGATCCTTCAGCGTGGACGCCGAGGTGATCGTCGCCACGTCGATCTTGGCCTGCTTGGCGATGATCGCGAACACCTGGTCGCGGACGGCGTCGGCGGAGAGTGGCTCGGTCATGGTCGGGTCCGTTCGCTTGGGGTGGGGTGTGTCTTCGAGCCGTCATTCCCGCTTCCGCGGGAATGACGGCCATGGGACACGGTTCGCTTCTAAAGACTTGTCGCACCGGCTTACGCCGTACGCTTGGCCTTGGTGAGCAGCTGGTCGAGCAGCGCGATCGCCAGGTCGATCTCCTCGTGGGTGATGTCCAGCGAGGGAGCGAAGGTGATCACGTTCTTGTACCAGCCGCCCACGTCGAGCACGAGGCCGATCTTCTTGCCGTTGTGCTCCAGGTCGCCGGCCAGGCCGATGTCGACCATGCGGTCCAGCAGCGCCTTGTTCGGGGTGAAGCCGTCCTCGGTGCAGATCTCGGCGCGCAGCGCCAGGCCCAGGCCGTCGACGTCGCCGATTTCCTTGTGCTTCTTCTGCAGGTCGCGCAGGCCTTCGAGGAAGTGCGCGCCCTTCTTCGGCACGGTGGTCTCGTAGTCCAGCTCGTAGCCCATCTTGATCACTTCCAGACCCAGCGAGGTGCCCAGCGGGTTGGAGTTGAAGGTGGAGTGGGTGGAGCCCGGCGGGAAGATGGTCGGGTTGATCATCTCCTCGCGTGCCCACAGGCCCGACAGCGGGTTCAGGCCGTTGGTGAGCGCCTTGCCGAACACCACCACGTCCGGCGTCACGCCGAAATGCTCGATCGACCACAGCTTGCCGGTGCGCCAGAAACCCATCTGGATCTCGTCGACCACCATCAGGATGCCGTACTGGTCGAGCACCTTCTTGAGGCCCTTGAAGAAGCCCATCGGCGGGACGACGTAGCCACCGGTGCCCTGGATCGGCTCGACGTAGAACGCGGCGTATTCGCACTGGTTGGTCTTGGGGTCCCACACGCCGTTGTATTCGGTCTCGAACAGGCGCGCGAACTGGTTCACGCAGTTTTCCGAATACTCCTCCGCGGTCATGCCCTTCGGGCGGCGGAACGGGTACGGGAACGGCAGGAACATCGCGCGCTCGCCGAAGTGGCCGAAGCGACGACGGTAGCGGTAGCTGGAGGTGATCGACGAGGCGCCCAGCGTGCGGCCGTGGTAACCGCCCTCGAAGGCGAACATCAGGCTCTTGCCGTTCTTGAAGTTGCGCACCAGCTTGAGCGAATCCTCGATCGCCTGCGCGCCACCCACGTTGAAGTGCACGCGCCCGTCGAGGCCGAACTTCTTCTTCGCGTCGAGCGCGATCGTCTTGGCCAGCTCGATGCGGGTCTGGTGCAGGTACTGGCTGGCCACCTGCGGCAGCAGGTCGATCTGGTTCTTCAGCACGTTGTTGAGGCGCTGGTTGGCGTAACCGAAGTTCACCGCCGAGTACCACATCTGCAGGTCGAGGAACGGCGTGCCCTCGGTGTCGTACATGTAGCTGCCGTTGCAGGTGCGGAAGATCTTCGGCGGATCGACGTAGTGCACGGTGTCGCCGAAGGAGCTGTACTTGGCCTCGTCGGCGAGCAGCTGCGCGTCGTCGATCATCACGGCGGTGTTCTTGTCAAAGATGTTCATGGCGTGTCCGGAACGGGAGATCAGGGGGTGGTGGCGACGTGCGGGGCCGTTTCGGCCTCCAGCAGGCTGCCGTCGAGCAGCTTGGGCAGGAATTCCAGCGCGTCCTCGAAGCCGGTGATCGGCACGTAGGCGATGCCGGCGGCGCGGCAATGCTCGATGAGGCGGTGCTTGGCGAAGACGAAATCGACGCGGTCGGCGGCGCAGAAATCCGAGGCACCGTCGCCGATCAGCAGCGTGCGGGTGGCGCCATCGGCACGGGCACGCTCGACGCAGGCGCACTTGCAGGTGCCGCTGGCGCAGCCCTCGGCCTGGAACGGCGAGGTGAGCTGCCAGCGCTGCGGCGGGGTGGCCGGCGACAGGTGGTTGGCGGCCAGCGGCAGGTCGTCCAGGCCGTAGCGGCCGAGGATCTTGTGGATGGCGTAGTCGAGCCCGTCGCTGACCACGCGGATCGGCACGCCGAGCGCGCGGGCCCGGGCGACGAAGCCGGGGAAGGCATGGTCGATCCACAACGTGGAGAGGTGGGCATCGAGCTGCTCACGGCTCATGTCGAGCAGGGCGACCTGGCCGCTCATGCACTCGCGTGAACCGATGCGGCCGGCGCGCCAGTCCTGCTCCAGCGCTTCCCAGCCGGGGCGGCCGTAGCGGTCGAGCAGCGAGTCGATCACGTCCTCGACGGCGATGGTGCCGTCGAAATCACACAGGATTGTCCACCCGGACAGGGGCACAGGCGTTGAGGCATTCGTAGGCATGGCGAAAGGCTAGGCGGCCAGTCTTTCCATGCCCTTTCCCTTTCTTGCGACGTTCCGTGCCGCACGCACGAACGTCCGGACACCCCACGACCACCGACTTGCCCATGCCCCCACGCCCCCGCTTCATCCTCCTGCTGGCATGCGCCCTGCCCGCCCTCTGGCCACTGGCCGGCACCGCCACCGACAACGCGGTGCTCGCCGCGGGCGCCGGCGTGCAGCGCATGCCGGCTTGGCCCGGCGCGAAGAACGATCGCCAGGACCCGGTGCCCTACATCGACATCGAGCTGCCCGGCGTCGGCAGCTTCTCCACGCTGGACGGGCTGGAGCTGGAGTTCCTGCACGGGCCGGCGGTGCGCGGGGGGCTGTACGGCGGCTATCAGTGGGGCCGCGAGCGCAGCGACCTGGGCGCGCTGGGCGGCAAGGTGCCCAGCCTGTCGCCGCGGGTGAACCTGGGAGGCTACCTGGAGTGGCAGATCAACAAGGCGATGGACGTAGGCGCCAACCTCAGCCACGACACCCAGGGCGCCGGCGCATACCTCAACCTCTACGTCGACACCGACCTGCCCGCACTGGGCCCGGTGGAGGAAGCGGCCACGCTGCGCTGGTCACTGATGAACGGCGCGGCGATGAACCGTTTTTTCGGCCTCGGCAACGCGTCGGCCGCGGCGCTGGGGGTGGCGCCCTGGCATCCGTCCGGCGGCAGCGAAATGGCCTCGCTGGAGTACGACCTGTTCGTGCCCACCAGCCACCACACCGGGGTGGCGCTGGCGCTGGTCTACGGCCGTCTGCTCGGTGGCGCGGCGAACAGTCCGCTGGTGCAGCAGTTCGGCACGGCCAACCAGTGGTCCGAGTCGCTGGCCTTCATCTGGCATCCGTAGCGGCATGCCGGCGCGATGCCGGCACGCCGAGCAGCAACGCCACCAGCAGCAGGTGCACGGCGACGGTCAGCAGGTTGCTGCCGTGGACATCGAGCGTGTCGGCCGGCAGCAGCGGATCGAGCACGCCGTTGGCCAGGTTCCAGCCCCAGTGCAGGCCCACCGCGGCCCACAGCGTGCCGGTGCGCCACAGCGCGGTGGCGTAGGCCAGGCCCATGCAGAAAATCATCAGCCACTCGGTCGGCCCGCGGTCGAGCCGGTAGATGTGGTTGAGCACGAAGTAGCCCGCCGAGAACACCACGAAGGCGAGCCCGCGACGCCAGCGGATGCCCGCGGCGCGATACCAGAAACCGCGCGCCAGGATGTCCTCGGCGATCGACGGCACGAACGTCGACAGCAGCAGCATCGGCAGCCCCGCGCCGAGCGCGGCGAAGCCGGCCGCGCTAAACGACGCGCCCGTGGCCGCATAGATGCCCAGCTTCTCGCCCACGCCGATCGCCAGCCCCTTGGCGGCGCAGGCAACGACGAGGCCGGCGCCCAGCCAGACGAACGAGGCCGGCGCGCAATCCAGCGCGTACGCGCCGTAGCCGCGGTAACCCAGCCAGCGCGACAGCGGCCACGCCACCAGCACGCACGCCAGCATCAGCGACGCCTGCACCGGAAAGCTGTGCAGCAGGCGTCCACCGACACCTTCGGCGGACTGGTACAGCACGAACAACAGCGCGAAGACGATCCCCGCACGAGCGACCCGCTGGGTCATGGCGACTCCCCTGATTGGCCGCGCGCAGTGTAGCTGCGCGGATCAGGGCCGTCGCCGCGAGCTCGCCTCGTCCTGGCCGCACCATCCGGTTGGCGTCACCAGGCACGAGGGTGTCTGCGTGGCATCGCGCAGGGGAGCATCAGGCCGCGTGTTCGCACAGCGCGGAACGCACCAGCGGGCGGACAGCCTGCAGGGGCAGCGTGGCGGGCGCGGCCGTCGATCAGGCGACCGAATGCATCGCGCGAACGCTGGCCTCCGCGCGTGGGCACCAGCGCTGCGCTTCGTCGAAGCGGCCTGCGCGCAGCGCCAGACCGAAGCGGGCCTCGCTGAAACCACCGGCCGCCGCCACGGGCGCCAGCGCATGCCGCGCAGCGCCCTGCCCGTTGCGGGCCAGCGCACCGGTCGATACCAGCCGCTCCTGCACGTCACGGTTGGCGGCAAAGCGCACGCGGAAGCGGGCGAGCAGGTCCGGCCGACGCGTCTCCACGTGGGTCAGCAGATACAGCCACTGGCGCTCCTGCACCTCGCGGGTGAAAGCCGGCTGGCGTGATGCCAGGTAGGTCACCAGCTCTGGCTCCCGTCCCGCGTCGGCCAAGGCGTGCGCCATCGCCAACTGTTGCAGCGGCGCCTGCAGCTCGGCATGCGCGTGCTGCAAGGCATGCGCGGCGTCGAGCTTGCGCAGTTGCAGCAGCAGGGCGAACCACTGCCGGTATTCGGCCGGCTGCAGCGCATGGCCCGCCACCTGCAGCGCAGTGAAAATCGCCACGGCGCGTGCGGCATCGCCCAGATAGATCGCCCGCTGCGCCACCGCACACTGCAGCGCCACACCCGCCTCGCTGCGGGCAAAGTCGACGTCGGCCAGCTCGGCCTGCGCGCGGGCCAGATCACCTGCTTGCAGGGCATCGTGGCCACGCTGCGCGCGGCACCTCATCGCCGAGTCGACGGTGCCGCTCTCCGCCATCGGGTACTGCACAGCCACGGAGGTGCCGCGCGCCGCCACACCACGCCGCTCGCCGCGCCATGCCTGCAGCTGCGCCTGTCCGCCAGCGTGGTGTTCCGGCCACTCCCGAGCGGGCCCAGCCGCGAACTGCGCAGCCCGTGCATGGGTCGACGGGCGCCTGGAGCCCACGTAGGTCGAAGGCGGCTGCCCGTGCCATTGCGAGGCGATCGATGGCGGCACCAGCGTCAACGGCAACATCATCAGCGTGTACGCGGCACCACGATTGGCGCGCCGCTCCCGATAGAGCGTTACAGCCGTGAGGCTCGCCTTCGACGGGACCGACGGCAGCGGCATCAAGCGCACAGTGCACGACCACGAATGCGGCAGGTACGTCATCGGCGTGGCAAAGGCATCGGACGAACCGGCGGAAGCGGGCGTAGCGGCCGCTTCGCGCGTAGCGCGCCGGCGAAAATATCGCGCGATCCGGCCGATCGCCCGACCGATCGACCACCCCCGCTCAGGCCGCGCCCGCAACGACGAGGCGTCCGGCGCCACCCACCGTGGCTCCAGGCTCGCCATTCCAAAACATACGTCGGGACCGTTGCTATCCATGGTCTAACCCCGTGCTGAGCACCCCTTTCACGGGGAATCTACGGAGCCAACCCACACCGCGAGTTGATTTTGATCACCTCGCCGTCACCTTTGTCCACGCGCTGTCATGCCCAGGGCAACGCCCGGTCAACGATCATCCCGCGTAAACACCAACCCGCCTTCCTCGAACACCGGGAACGAGGCGATCGGCTCGTACGCCGGCGGGCAGGTAACGGCGCCGGTGCGCAGGTCAAAACGCGCACCGTGGCGCACGCACTCCACCTCGAAGCCGTGCACCTCGCCACCGGCGAGTTCCGCGCCGTCGTGGGTGCACACGTCTTCCACCGCATAGAGCGTGCCGTCGATGTTGTAGACGGCGATGGCAGTGTCGCCGTCCCACACCACTTTGTATTCGCCCGGCAGGATCTCGCTGCGCGTGCCTACCTTCACCCAGCCCGGCGGCGCGCTCATGCGGCCACCTCGCCGAGGGATTTTTCCAGCACTTCGAAGCGCAGGTCGTCGCGACGCGGAATGCCGAAGCGCGCGTCGCCGTACGGGAACGGCTTGATCTGCCCGGTGCGCGCGTAGCCGCGGCGCTGGTAGAACGCGATCAGCTCCTCGCGCTGCACGATCACCGTCATGCGCATGCGGTCCACGCCCCAGCGCGTGCGCGCCAGCTGCTCCGCCTCGGCGATCACGCGCTTGCCGACGCCGCCGGTCTGGCGCGTGGGGTCCACCGCGAACATGCCGAAGTACGCCGCGCCGTCCTGCTTCTCCAGATGGCAGCAGGCGACCAGCGCGCCGTCGTGCTCGGCCAGCAGCACCAGGCTGTCGGGGCGGGCGATCGCCTCGCCCACGTCCTGCGCGTCAGTGCGCTGGCCGTCGAGCAGGTGGCTTTCGGTGGTCCAGCCGCGCAGGCCGGATTCACCGCGGTAGGCCGATTCCACCAGCGCCACCACGGCAGGAATGTCGGCGGCGGTGGCCGCCCGGAAAGCGAGTTCGTTTGCGTGCATCCGCCGATGATAGTCCGCCGCCGCACTGCGCCGCATGCGGCGGCGGTCCGCTCAGGCGGCCTGCGCCGCCATCGTGCCCGCAGCCGGCAGGCATTCCAGGCCGTCGAGCGTGCGGCGCAGGGCCTGTTCCAGCGGCGTATAGCAGTCGTCGCCGAGAAACCCGACCAGCTTGCGGTCGTCCAGCGCGATGGGGGTGCGCCAGAGGTAGCGCATCTTGCGCAGCTCGCTGAGCGTGGCCACGAACGGCGACGCCAGCGTCACCAACCACCAGGGAAAGCGCCCCAGCCGCACGTTCGCGTCGCCGCTGGCGCGGCGCACCGCATCGCCCAGTTCGCGGCCGTCGACGAAGTAGCCGCCGAAATGGAAGCGCTCGAACGCCGCCAGCTCCGGCTCGCGGTCGAGCAGGCGCGCCGCGGTCTCGGCCACGTCCGGCAGGTAGGCCCAGGCGTGGCGGTGCTCCGGCGTGCCGGGATAGCGCAGCGTGCGCACCGGCTTGCCCGGCTGCACCAGCCCCTGCGCGAACCAGCTGTTGCCCGCGTGCGGCCCGAAGAAATCGCCGCAGCGCAGGATCAGCACCCGCGCGCCCTGCTCCGCCGCCGCGGCCAGCCGACGCTCCAGCTCCACGCGGATCGCGCCCTTGGCGGTGGTCGGATGCTGTGGCGAGGTTTCGCTGAGGCGAGGGAAGGCGTCGGGACCGAAGTTGTAGATCGTCCCGGGCAGCAGGATGCGCGCGCCCACCGCGCAGGCCGCGGCGATGGTGTTATCCACCATCGGCAGCACCAGCCGCTGCCAGTCGCGGTAGCCGGGCGGGTTCACCGCGTGCACGATCAGCTGCACGCCCTCGGCGGCCGCGCGCACGTCGGCCGCGTTCATCGCGTCGCCCAGCCGCCAGTCCACCTGCGCGTCGTCGTGCTTCGCCGAGCGCACCAGCGCGCGGACCTGCCAGCCGTGGCGCCGCAGCGCCTCGATCATCGCCTGGCCGATGCCGCCGTTGGCGCCTACCACCAGGGCCGTGCGTGTCGTGTTCATGTCCCGCTCCCGCGTTGAAGGTGAGACCAGCCTGCGCCCGGCGTGGATCAAAGAAAATTGCGCAACGATGAACTTCTGCCATACAAATACGCATGGCCATCGATGACCCCGGCTGGAACTTGCACCGCTCCTTTCTCGCCGTGATGGCTCAAGGCAGCCTGTCCGCCGCCGCCCGCGCGCTGGGCATGACCCAGCCCAGCCTGGGCCGGCACATCCGCGCGCTGGAGCAGCGCCTGGGCGTGGCGCTGTTCACCCGCTCGCCGCAGGGGCTCACTCCCACCGAGATGGCGCACGAGCTGCTGCCGCACGCCCAGGCGATGGCTTCGGCCTCCGCCGCCATGCGCCGCGCTGCCAGCGCCGGCTTCGGCGAGCTGCGCGGCGTGGTGCGGATCAGCGCCAGCGAGGTGATCGGCGGCGAGGTGCTGCCCGGCATGCTGGCCGCTTTTCGCGAGCAGCACCCGGGCGTGGTGATCGAGCTGGTGCTGTCCAACCAGTCCGCCGACCTGCTGCGCAAGGACGTGGACCTCGCCGTGCGCATGGTGCAGCCCACCCAGCAGGCGCTGGTGGCGCGCAAGGTCGGCACCATCGTGCTGAACCTCTACGCGCACCGGCGTTACCTCAAGGCGCACGGCACGCCGCAGCGGCCCGATCAACTGGCCGAGCACGCGCTGATCGGCTTCGACCACGAGCCGCCCTACGTACGCGCTATGCGTCCGGCCGGCCTGGCCTATGCCCGCGAGCATTTCGCCCTGCGCACCGACAGTGACCTGGCCGGCCTGGCCGCCATGCGCGCGGGCTTCGGCATCGGCTTCTGCCAGGTGCCGCTGGCGGCGCGCGACCGCCAGCTGGTGGCGGTACTGGCCGACATGATCGCGCCGGTGCTGCCCACCTGGCTGGTGATGCACGAGGATCTGCGCCGCAGCGCGCGCCACCGCACGCTGTTCGACTTTCTCGCCGAGGCGATGGCGCGCTACGCCACGGGAGAGCACCCCGGCCAGCGCGTGCGCTGACGCCGCCTCAGGCCTCGTCGAAGCGGGCCGTGAGCGTGGCCGGCTGCGTATGGGAGCGTTGGCACACGTTGAAACCGCGCGTAAGCACTTCGCGACCGTCGGCATAGACCAGGCGCAGGTCGTAGCGGCAGCGCGTCACGCCCTGCAAGGCCACACCAAGTTCGCGCCCCGGATGCAGCGGACGCTCGGCCAGCGACAGTTGTCCGCGCTGTGCGGTGCCCACCGGCGTGGCCTCCACCGCCACGATCGGCGAGTCCGTGGCGTTCACCAACCGCAGGTACTGGGTGGCGGCCACCGGGGCCGCGAAAGGCAGGACAAACAGCAGAGCGACGAGGGTCTTGCGCATGGGATGTTCCAGAAATGGCGCGCACGGCTCCGCCGTGCCACACGCGAAGGCACGGAATGCGCGGGGGGGATGGGGGGTGAAGCCGCGCCGGCGGCGGAGCGTGCGCCGGCGCGTTGTGCCGCGGGCCGCAGAACGCGGTCGCAGCGCGGCGATCAGCCGATCTTGCGGGCGACCGCGAAGTACACCAGGTTGCCCAGTCCGGTGGCACCGGCGAGCACGGCGATCATGCCGGGGGTGAGCTCGTGCCAGTCGCCCTGCTGGATCAGCGCGAAGCCGCCAGCCAGCGCCACCAGAATGATGCCCCAGCGCAGCGAGGCGTGGCGGCGGCGCACTTCCTCGCCCTGCAGGATCGAGCGGATCAGCTCTTCCGAGCCGCCGGCGCCGACCATCTTCTGGCGGAAGCGCGCATCGACCACCGACTTGATCGCGTAGGTGATGCACAGAAACAGGACAATGGGAATCAGGTTGCCGTCGATCATGGGGTGCTCCGTTGGGTTGGGTGACGGGGCCATAGATACGGGCGCCGCGGCGGCGGTTGCATCCGGATTCGCGGCCCGCCCCAGCTCGCCTGGATGGACTCCGGCGCGGGTCCTGGCCCCCCGCCAGATGGCACCCGGTATACGGACGTCATTCCCGCGAAAGCGGGAGGAGCCTTTCGCGGGAATGACGAACAAAAGCAGTGCTCGGGCTCCTTGGCGAGCGAGTAAGCCCTCGGACGCCTCACCCCACCGTTCTCCCTGAGCGTAGCGAAGCGCACGCGGGGAGTGGCCATGGATGGCCACGGCGTTGAGGAGCGAGGAAGTCGAAGGGCGCCCGCCCCTCCCTCCCAAAAGTCACCCCACCCCGATGCAACCGTCCGGCACATGCGCGTATCTACGCCCCGATGGAAGCTCGCCCCCGATGACCGACGACCGCGCCCTCGTGGATGCCGTACTGGCCAATGCGCCAGGTGCGTTCGCGCGCCTCGTGCGCGAGTACCAGGGCCTGTGCTGGCACATCATCCAGCGCATGGTGCGCCACCCGGAAGACACCCGCGAGCTGTGCCAGGACACCTTTCTCAAGGTGCACCAGAACCTGCACCAGTACCGCTACGAGAGCGCGCTGAAATCGTGGATCGGCCGCGTGGCCTACACCGTCGCCCTGCGCCACCTGGAGCGCAAGCGCATCGCGCTGGTCGATCCGCACCTGGGCGACGACGAGGATTTTTCGCTGCTGGACACCATCGGCGACGGCTACGACCTGGAAGTGAGCTGCGCCGATGAGGAGATGAGCGCGCACCTGCACGCGGCCATCGACACCCTGCCCCCGCTGCCGCGCACCGTGCTCACGCTCTACCATCTGGACGAGCTGAGCATTCCCGAGATCGCGCAAGTCACCGGCCTGGCCGCTGGCACCATCAAGAGCCACCTGTTCCGCACGCGCCTGAAACTGCGCGAGACGCTGGAAGCCCGGTTGGGAGTCACACCATGAGCAAGCATCGCGATATCGATTTCTTCCGCCACCCCGCCGCCGAGCGCGAGTGGCAGGCACAGGAACGCGCCATGCACGCCGCCCGCACCGGCGAGCCCGCCGCCGATGACGCGCGCACTCGCGCCTACCGCCAGATCGACGCCGCCCTGCGCGCCGACGACGCTATCGCCCTGCCCGCCGACTTCGCCGAACAACTCGCCGCGAAAGCCGGCCGCGTGCCCACCGTCGCCACCGCGCCGGAAACCGGTTTGGAGAAACAGCTCACCCGCCTGCTGCTGGCCGCGCTCGTCATCGCCGGCCTCATCGTCGCCGTGCTCGAAGGCGGCAGCTGGTTCCAGGCTGATCCGGCCGCGTGGTCGGTGGCCGGCAATCCGTGGGTGCTGGCGCTGCTGGCCTGCCTGGGCGCGTCGCAGGGGGCGGAGCTTTTGAGGCGGAGATGGCATTGATCGGGCGCTGCCTCCGTCCGGGGACCCTGGCCGAGCCCGTGGCGCTCCAGATGAATTGACCCAGGAAATGGCTCGATGAGCTCCTCGCCCAAATGGCCGAGGCGTCCTTCTGATCGGGTGGCCGAGCCGCTGGTCGGGGGCGACGTCGTCGGTTTCACCGCCAGCAGAAAGCGATCTGTCCGACTCGGTCGAGCTGATGGAAGCGGTGGAGGCGTTGTGCCCCGTGTGGCTCGAAAGAAAATCCACAGCGCGTTCTTGGAAAGGCCTGCTGTGACCGTTGCCTAGTCGGTGAACCGGCCCTCGCGTTTCTCCGGCCGCCATCGGTGGCGCGCCGCCTGCTCCTGACATCTGTCACCACTGTCGCCTTGCGATCCGCAGTGGATGGCGACGGGCGCGCGGGCGATCCTCTCGACCAGTACCGAGGGGAGCACGCAATGGCGAAGAACCACACATCCACCCAGCCGTGGGTCGACCGGTGGACCCTGGTGGGCCTGGCACTGTTGCTGCTGCCCCTGCTCACCATGGCGCACGAGCTGCTCGGCCACGCCGTCACGTGCGTCGCCACCGGCCACCACCCCAGCGAGCTGGGCGCGTATTACGTCGAGTGCCCCGGCACCCAAGGATGGTCGAGCCGCGTCGTTGCGATGGCCGGCACCGGCGTGGATGTCGTGCTGGCCGTGCTGGCCTATCTGATCTGGCGCCGGACGATCCGTCCGCTGCCGCGTCTGGCGGCGTGGATGGTGTTTGCCGTGAAAGGCATGGTGGCCGCGGGCTACTGGATGTTTTCCGGCGCCACGAATCTCGGCGACTGGGGACCGGGTGCGGGTGGTGGCCTGGGACCGCTGCCCTGGCCTTGGCTGTGGCGGGTGGCGCTGTTCGCGGTGGGTTTGCTGGCCTACATCGGGGTCGTTCGCGCTGCCCTCCGCATGCTCGGGGTGATGTTGGGCGGTGGCGACCAGGCCGCCCACGTGAAGCGACAGATCGCGATGACGGTGTATGTGGTCGGCGGGGTCAGCGCGTTGCTGGTCGGCCTGTTCAATCCGCATGGCCTGGTGATCACGCTGACCTCGGCAGTCGCCGCGTCGTTCGGTGGCACCGCTGGCTTGTTCAACGTGGCCTATTCCCGCCGTTCGGACCTGCCGGCGCAGCCTTTCGAGATCGACCGTCAGCCGGTGGTGCTCGTCCTGGGTGTGCTGGTTACCGCCGCTTTTGCGGCCGTGCTCGGGCCGACGATCTACCTGCACTGAGCGACCCGCACGAAACCATGTGCCGACGCCGGCATCCTTGCCGGCCGGGAAATCGACATGCACCGTCGACCTGCGGCGCGCCGCTCAGGCCATGGCAGCCCGGGCTGCTTCGGTCAGCCACTGCATGGCACCGCGATACGGGCCGGGGCCGTGGCTGATGCGGGCCACGCCGAGCTCGGCCAGGCGCGCGCGGCTGGGCACGCCGGGCATCACCATCACGTTGAGCGGCAGCGGCGAGGCTTCGGCCAGGCGTGCGATCAGCGGCTCGGCGACCACGCCGGGCACGAACAAGCCGCTGGCCCCCGCGTCCGCGTAAAGACGGGCGCGCCGCAGGGCCTCGTCCACCATGTCCATGTCGTGCGCTTCGGCCGGCTTCTGGAAAAACACGTCGGTGCGCGCGTTGATGAACAACGCTACGCCGGTCTTCTCTGCAGCCTGGCGCGCGGCAGTGAGGCGCTCGACCTGATCGGCCGCGTCGCGCAGGCTGCCGTCGGCGGGAAAGCTGTCTTCCAGGTTGCAACCGACGGCGCCCGCATCGAGCGCCGCGGCCACGGTAGCGGCGACGTGTGCGGGCGTCTCGCCATAGCCGCTTTCCAGGTCGATGGTGACCGGCTGGGTGACCGCGGCGACGATCCGGCGTAGGTTGTCCAGCGCGAACGCAAACGGCATCTGCTCGCCGTCGGCGAAGCCGTTGGCGGCGGCCACCGACCAGCTGCCGGTGGCGACTGCGCTGGCACCGGCCTCGGCGACGGCTAGCGCGCTGCCTGCATCCCAGGCGTTGAACAGCACCAGCGGCTGGCCGCGCACGTGCAGGGAATGGAACAGCCGGGCCTTCTCGTTCTGTGGGGTCACGCCAGTCTCCAAGGAATCATCGTGGGAATCGTTGGACGGGGCTGGCCGCACGCAGCGCGCCATCCTCGTGGAAAGGCTCGTGCCCGAGCCGTGCAAGGCGCCGTGCGCCCGGCAGAGTGCGGACACGAGCCGGGGCGGCTCAGGCCTGGTGCGATGCCTGCGCGGAGGCGTAGGCCTCCTTCAGCTTCGCTGCGCATTCGTCGCAGCACACCTCCACGGTCTGCCCGCCGATACGCACCTGGATCGCGGTGTCGTCCAGTTCGTAGTCGCAGGCAGCACAGGTTCGCTTGCTCATGTCGGTTCTCCTTCAAAGCGGGAAGAGAAACCTTCGCCGGCCGTCTCGCACATGCGAGCTCCGGGCAGGAAGGTGGTAGACCCCGGGTGGGGTGGAGCCAGTAGACCCCAGGCGGTTTCCGGCGGCTGTCGAAAACTTTAGCGATCAGCGCCGCAGCGCGATCTGCCGGAACTCGCTGGGCGTGCGCCCGTACATCTTCTGGAACGCCGCAGTGAAATGGCTGTGGCTGGAGAAGCCCAGCTCCATGCCCAGCGCGGCCAGATCCTCGTAGTCGCGCAGCAGATCCAGCGCGCGCGCCAGGCGCAACCGCAGCTGGTAGCGGTACAGCGGCACGCCCTCCACCTGGTGGAAGCTCTGGGTGAGGTAGACCGCCGACACGCCGACTTCCGCCGCCACCTCGGCCAGCGTCCAGCGCCGCGCCAGGTCGCGCACCAGCACCAGCTTGGCGCGATCCACCAGCCGCTGCCGTGCCTGGCTGGCGCCGGCCGCGTGGGTGGTGCGCGGCGCCAACGCGCGGTGCGCGAGGGTCAACGCCAGGCTCTCGCCTTCCAGCGGCTCGGCCACGCCCTCGCGCAGCGAGTGGCGCAGCAAGGCCACCAGCACCTGCGCGCGCGGATCGATGCGCAAGCGCGTCTGGCAAAAGCGCAGCGGCTCGCCCGGCGCCAGCAGCTCGGCCGGGGCGATCTCGCGCAGCAGCACCTCGTCCAGGGTCATCGACAGGCTGGCGTCGCCGCCCGCGTTCGGGTGGCTGATCTGGTAATCCTCGCCCGCGTTGAAGAACAGCACCTGGCTGGCGTCGGCCACCGCGTCGTCCGCGTCCACGTGGCGCACGTAGGTGCCGCGGTAGGGAAACACCAGGTGCGTGCGGCTGGCGCGCTCGATCGCACTCTTGTGCCGGCAGCTGCCCGCACAGACCACGTCGCGCAGCTCGACCATCGGCGTGCTGAGCAGCTTGTGGACCTGGAAATCGGGATGCTCCGTGGACATGCGGCGATTATGGCCAACGGAGAGCGGCCCGGGAGGAGGCCGCCTGCGAAGCGTCCCGGGCAGGGTGCAGCGCGCCCCTTCTCTAGGCCCGCGCTGAAAACGTCGCCGCTGCCCCCGGCCCGGCTTCTTAGACGGAGCACCCTGCCCATCGCAGTGGACAGGGTGCTCTCAAACGCATGCTGGGAAGCGGACGCGAACCGCTGGCCTTATTCCCCGCGGCAGCGCTCGTCGTCGTGGCCGAAGCCGTGGCCCCGGCCGTGCGCGCGGTTGAAGCGCTGCGGCTGGTAGCCCGGCAGGTCCGCGTCGTCGAAGCCGAACACGAAGAAGCGGTTCGGGTTGTCCACGCCCTGCGGGTAGACATCGTCGGTCACCGTGGGGAGAAAGTCGTTGTCGTTGGCGACAAACAGCGTGTGCACGCGGTGACCGTCGCGCACCACGTCCGGGCCGAACGCGACGCCCTCAATCTTGGCCGGGATCGCCTCCGGCGCCACGCCGTGCGCGCCCAATACCGCCACCAGGTCGAGGAAGTCCTGCTTGCTCACCGCCGCCGCGGCCAGCGCGTCCGCGCCGCTGAGTTCGCTGACGTCCTGCGCGTGACTGAGGTCGATGCGCATCAGGTGCTTGAACTTGGCGCTGCTGCCATCGCCCAGGCCCTTGCCGTCGCGCTCGTCCACCAGAAACTCGTGGTCGTTGATCGCCACGATCTCGCTCACGGTGGTGTACTTGGGCTTGCTCGCGCTGCCCACGTTGGTCAGCGGATAGGCGTACTGACGCGTGCGCCCGGTAGCGAGGTCCAGCTGCACGATGCGTGTGGTGGCGGCGTTCTTGCCACCGTCCTGCAGCAGCGGGCTCTGCATGATGCCGGTGAGCGTGCGGCCGTCCGGCGAGATCGCCAGGCCTTCCATGCCCTTGTTGGCCAGGCGGCCGCTGGTGTTGCCATCGATCTCCGCATCGCCGGTGGGCGCGGTGTGCGCCACGCCCAGCATCGCGGGCAGGCGGTAGGCCATGGTGCGCACGCCGCTGCGGCGATCGAAGCGGTAGATGTACGGGCCGTACTCGTCCGACACGTACACCGACTCGCCATCAGCGCTCACGCGGATGCCTTCCGGGTCCAACCGCGCGTTGAACGGCGAGCTGGACGGCAGACCCGGCGCAGCGTTGTCCGAGCGGCCGGTGAAATAGTTGCGGAATGGCCGATTGAGCGCAGGCCGGCCGTTGGGCAGGTTCACCGCGGTGCCGTCGCCGTAGTACAGCGGAAACAAGTCGGCCAGCAGCGTGGTATCGCGCAGCCGTGGCGACAGCGTGAACGGCAGCGCCGCGCCCGGCGCGCTGGGCGCCAGCGTCATGCGCAGCGTCTGGAAGCGGTCGATGTACGAGGTGGTGTCGTCCGCCAGAGCGTCATAGGCCACCGCATTCGGGCCGCGATCGGGCAGCGCGAGAAAGGTGTTGCAGCCGGCATAGGCCAGGCCCGAGCCCAGACCACCGAGCACGTTGCCGGGCACGTTGTTCTCCAGCGGCCCGGACGTGCGATACGCCAGGTCACCGCCATGACCGTCGAGCTGGCCCGTCGCAATCAGATCCACCCCGGCAAATGCCGGACCAGCCATCGCCAACCCAAGGGCCGCAAACAAGGCAACACGCGTGCATCGGATCATCGTGCGTCTCCGCTGGAGGAAAGGTCCAGCGAGCGTGCATCGGGCGTGTGGCAGGGGGATGACCTTGGGGCTACGGGGTGGGAGGTGTAGCGAAGGCAGACCGACGGGAGCTGAAAAGCCCATGTCGGCCCGGCGGTTCGGCCCGGGCCATTGCACTGAAAATAAACCCGGCTCCCGTCCAGCATTGGGCTGCTTTCGGCCAGCAGCGGACGTTCACTGATCGGCACCGAGTAACATGTACAGACTGCGGTGACACTAACGAGCCGCCAAGATCTCGGCGCAAGTCACGCTCCTAACCCGGGATGCCTTCGTATTTTGGCAAGTGCGGTTCAATGGCATCAAGGAATGCTTTTGTGTCCTGCCGCACACGCTCACCAGTGGCCACGAAGCCACTCTCGAAGCGCTTAATGTCCTCGAAAGTTGGAACTTCAACTCCGCTAAGCTCCGCATGCAATATAGTGAAAGCGTAAGAGAGCTGATCAATTTCGGACTCGATCTTCTCAATAGTAAAGCCTTGGCTTCTGAATTCTTCAATCAAGGACTTTCTATTATGATGCGTATGCGCAATCAGCTTACTCCTATATCTCCCCCAGGTATCCCGGACGGAATCTATGCGAGACTTCGCATCAATGCAATGCGTCTTACGTAGGCGAACGCATAGCCTGTAAAGTGATTGTAACGATGCAGAGTTATCCATATCATCGACAAGGGCGCCGATATCAATGATTACCTTCGAAAGGGCGCAGAAGTGCACTTCACGCCAGAAATCTCCGTATCGAACATTTGGATCAATCAGGAAAGGCGTTTTTTGGCGCAGCTCCTCGATTTCCTTGAAGAGCATGAGCGCGGCATAACACTCACCTAGACGGCCGTGGACAAGCTCGTAGTGTTTAGCAACCTTTGTTTGCTGATCTTGGGTTATGCGCATTCCGCCATGTGTCATCACTTACCTTCCTCGCAGTGCGCGACTATCTCAACCTTCCCCTTCACCGACATCGTACAGCCACCAAATCCCGCAGTTTCCATTAAATTGACGTCTCTCGGTGTTCGTTAACCGTCGGCTATGGACTGGTCTCTGAATTTCGCAGCTCGCCAGGGTGCCATCGAGCCTGCAAGGGCCGTAATCGGCCAGGAGCAGCCGGGTCACCGCAAATGAAAGCGGACGTCCCACGCAAGATGAGCAGCGTCTTGCCACAACATGTCCGAGTCCACCGACTTGTTATGCGGCATCCGCGACGCCCTCACGGACTCGTGTTCTTCTCGAAGAGTAGCTTGCCGATCCACCACACGGCATGCCCGACGTTGTGGATAAGTTGCTCGCCCTGGCGCAGGTACGAGAGACTCTCGTCGATCCCGGCAAGCTTCAGGGCCTCCCCAATTTTCGATCCAGTCGGATGAGCATCGCCGACTCTCATCTCATAAGCGCCGATCACTGGACCAAGCACCGTTCGCGCTCTTTCCTCCCCGACCTGCTTGGCTAGGACGTCCTGAAGGAGTTTGTTGGAGGCAAGCTTGTCCTTCTCCTTGTGAGTCGAGATTTTACGGAGCTCTCGAACGTTCATGCGATCCGAAAAGACTCGGATGATCTCCTTCGCGAGATGCAGCAATGAGGCTCGGTCCCTGCTGTGAAAGCGAGATACCTGCTGCATAGCCGACTCGTCGTTGATACTGTGGTTGAACAGCTCAACGCCAAACTTGTCGCGGAAGCCCTGTTCGAGCATTCGCATGCTCACAAAGAGCAACTCTTCCACGGCATGTGTAGACGCCGGCTGCGTCTTAACTTGCGCAGATAGCAGTTCTCCTGAAACCTTCCCATCGGGTGGAACGTTGTGTGCTGCCCAGATATGCTGCTCCCACGCTGCAAGCCGTGCGATATCGTAGGCGTAGACAGTTAGCAAGTCAGCGGAATTGATGCCGAAATGCGTGGCGTAGCCAGAGGTAGACCCAATGGCACCAGTCTCTGCGGTGTACCACTTGAGGGAGAAACCTCGTCGGCCGAGTAAATCGGTCACTACGCTTGTGCGAAACCATAGCCAGCGCCCGATATCTTCAGAGTCGAGCGCTGAGGATGCTGCCCTTGTTCCATCAGTCTCAATGATGAAGTGCGGCAAAGATTGATCAGTGTCACCGCGCACCCGCACGCTCAGGCCTCGATGATCGATCCACTCATCTTTCCAGAATTCACCTTCAACGCGGACTCCGTCGGGCCCGGATCGAACGCCTTCCGACTGTTCGGATTCTGTGTTGTCGTCTCTCTCCGGCCCCAATACGGGAGCGTCCTCTTCCTCATCGACATCAGTTCTCCAGACGCGGAACGACGCCCAGCGTCCGCCATAGACGTCATTGAGGCTCCGAGTGAGGAGTTCAAAGCGACCGCCATCTCGATCGTTCTGATGGCTCTCCAGCCCTTCGTACTCAGTGCCTTCAAGCGAGGCTACATTTTCAACACGTTGCCGATAGTAGGAGAGACGTAGCGCAAGACCTCTGGCGGCAAGATAGTCGATCAGAAACTCCCGTTTGATCTCGATAAGCTGGTGGTTGCCATCGTCGTCAAAAAACTCGCGAGCGACGACAACGAAATCTTCCTCCGGCCTCACCCAGTTGTTGCCTTCCTTAACTAGGCGGAGCGCGATGACAAGATCTGGATTCAGTATCCACTTTGTTCCTCCGACAACCGGCTGGTCATGCACGAATACCAGCTCAACTCCAATCGGCTCTTTGTCGTTGTACTGGTACTGGTCTATCGGCGAGTAGTAGCCATCCTCATATGCGTACGGCTGCACGCTATGACCAATGCCGAGATCGCGCCAGCTCAGTTTCTCTGCGACTTCTCGGTGTTGTGGAGGGAACGCGACTGATCCACAGCCGAAGAACTCGCTGACATAGCCAACTTGAGTAACCCGAGCTTCGCCCTGCTCAACGTTCTGTAATGCGCGCAGCGGTACCCATGTCGCGTTCGCAAAGGATCGGCGCGTCTCGCGTGTTTGAAGAACCCAGTCTCTGTTCATTTTGTGGTCACTTGGGGGCAATGGCAGCTTCCGGCTGGCGTTGCTCAACGGCGGCTCAGGGTCGAAAGCCACCCGAGAGCTCCCCGGCTATCTAACTTTCGCCCTCGAGGGTTCCGTCGCTTTATCTAAGCTCGAACGAAGTACGAAGGGGCACGCTGGCGTGCCGTACGTTGTCTTTAAGCAACACGCGCAACACCCACGTACCCGAGGGATCGCCGGGATCACCCGTCCATCCGACAACCGCCGTCGAAAGGAAGGTATGGCTTACTGGTTCGTTGATGATGCCCTTGTAGCAGGGCACATCGAGTTGATGGAACGTCGGCTTCCCGTCGGGCCGGACTACATCAATGTCGCACGTGATGTCGGCGACCCGGCCGTCTTTCAGGAGCGGATTGGCAAAGAAAATCAGGAAAAAAACTTGCCGCCCTCTCGAGACACTTTTTGCCTCGTCAAAGTGTGGGACGGTGTCGGACGGCGTTTCCCATTTGGCCTTCCAATCCGCGTCTGGGGTAACCAGCAGCGAGCCCCCGAATCCGTTGACCGACCGACGCGAATCGGTCTCGGGCACCGGACGCCCCTGTTTATCCCTCCACCCTTCCTGGCAAAACGCCGGCAGCGCAAGCAAGACCAGCAGCAGTACGCTCAGTCGCTTCAGCATAAGTTCCTCGATCCGTCGGGAAGCGGCGCCAGTGTTTCGATACTGTCTTTCGGCGTCAACAGATATTGAACGCTCTCTTCGATTGGCAGCTTGAGAGAGGCCATCGGGCAAGGTTGACTTGGTTGGCACGGGCCGCCTATCGCAACTCTTCCGGTCGCTGCTCGGACAAGATTGGTGGTTACGAATCAACCTTGACTCCCCTCCAACCCAGTAGCAGACTCGATCCCAAGGAGCCTAGAAACTCCTCGTACAGCGGTACCCACCTCCGTCAAACCGGTGGTTTTTTTGTGCCTGCGCTTTTGCAGGTGCAACCGACGTGACATCTGCGTCGGGAGGGCGGCTAATACAACACCCGCAAGGGGAATACGCCCGCCGTCTGTACGCGGTTTCTAGCCTCCCGACTTCCCGTCGCCACCCCGGCGTGCGGGTACTTCATGGAACGAGGAGGCAAGCATGTCGACCATCGATTCGGAAGATCGGAATGTCACCGGCTATTTCCTGCCGGAGGACACCCAGCTACGGCTGAAGCAACTGCGCGAGTACGTGGGTTTCCTCACCAACCTGGCCCGACCTCGGCGGCCGGACGAGGACAGCGAGTGCTACAACGAGATTCGCCCGGGCGAGGTAGCGATCTGCTTTGAGCTGATCGAAGAGCAGATAGGGTTGGTGCTGGATGAGCTCTCCTGGCCGGCGGAACGTGGTGAGGGAGCGTCGGAGGAAGCGCCCAAAGCCGAGACGGCTGCGGACTCCGAAGAGACGGAGACGCCCACCGAGGGCGCAGACACCGCCGAACCCGCAGCGGCCCAACGCTACAGCTACGGCCTCACCCTGGAGCAGATCGACGAGATGCAGCTGCTGCTCAGCAGCCTGCGTGCGCTCGCCCAAGTGGTCACCTGTGCCGACCACGCCGAGTACGACAAGGCGACGCTTTCCACCATGGGCGATGCCATCTATCGCGATGTGGACAAGCTGCGGGAGATCCTCGATGCCGTTGACGACACGCAGCGGCTGAACCCGCGGCGAGGCACGCGGCCCGGCGTGGAGGAGGAGCACGCCGCCTACCTCGCACTACCCGAGCGCTTGCCGTCGAGCGGTGCGTGGCACACCGAGCAGCCGCAGCCGATGTACCACTAGCGGGCGTCATGGCGGTCTCCCGCCCGCCGATGCGTTACGCCGGGGCACCGACATGGGTGCCCCGGCAGATTGGGGAGTGCGTTTGAAGTCGCTCGCACAGCTGAGGAGACGACGTCTCGAAAAAGATCATCATCGGCATCGCGCCCCAGCAGGCTATCCGTGCGCGCGCCCTGGCCATTGCGCGCGGCGATCGCCAGCCGCGCGCCACCGAACCGAAGATCTGGTTCACCTCCATGCGCTCACTGGCCGAGGTGCTGTCCGACGAGAATCTCGCCCTGCTGCGCGTCATCCGCGAACAAAAGCCCGAGTCATTGCGGCAGCTGGCTGAATTCACCGGCCGCGCTGCCAGCAACCTGTCGCGCACGCTCAAGACCATGGAGCGCTATGGCCTGGTGGAGATGCGGCGGCAACTGCGAACGGTGCGTCCGGTGGTCACCGCCAGCGAGTTCTTGATCAAGGCGGCTTGAAGCGATTGAGTTGCAGATTGCCACGGCCAACACCGGGGTCAGTTTCCGCTAGGCAACGAGCGCTTCGTTCGAGCGGGCATCTTCGATCACTTCAGCGCACCGACGATTGCGGCTACCACAAGCGGAACGCCCACACAGACGACAAATACCGCGATTGCGATGAAGCATTTCCGGCGATAGACCAGCCCCTCAGGCGTCAGCAACTGCGGTTTGAGCAGAGCGTTTGCCGGATTCCAGAGCGTTTCCCACCCCCAAAGTGTGACCCCCGGCTTGGCCCGCCGCGCCGCTTTGACGCAAAGACGATGACTGAGAACCATGCGATGACAGCTACGCACCAGGCGACAACGAATGCCGAGAGCGCGGTGGCGACCAGGATGTCTTTCATAGGCGAAAGTGTGTCTGCATTGGGCCAGGGATCAAGGTGAACCATCGCGTGGCGCATTCGCCACCAGCCATTGCTCGGCAAACACTTCCAGGCTCTTGCGCGCCGGCACGGTGAGCCCAAACACCCGCACCCACCCATCCGCCGCCACGATGAACGCCTGCCGCGCCTGATTCGTTGCCTGCCTCGCCTGCGCCTGCTGCTGCCGCAGGCGCACCAGGTGCGGCGATGGCGGCCCGGGCCGCACGAACTTCTGATCGCGACGCAGCGCATCGGCCACCTGGGTGGTGCTCACCGCCGCGCGATGCACGGCCTCGCTCGCTTTCAGCAGCGCATGCAGCGCCTCGCGCTTTGGCGGCGTGTCCACGAACTCCGCCGGCAGGCCCGCAAAGTCGCCGGCGCCGAGGCGGGCCAGCACAGCGGCATGGGGGAATGGTGCGGGAGTCTCCGGCATCACGCGGCACGCGGCCGAATGTGCTTCAGTTCGGCGGCCAGCTCGCGGCGGGCACATTCGAGTTCGTAGTTCTTTTGCAGGTTCATCCAGCTTTGGGCATCCGTACCGAAGTACGCGGCCAGCCGCAGGGCGGTGTCGGCGGTGATACCGCGCCGCTCGTTGGCGATCTCGTTCACGCGGGCGGCGGTGACGCCAAGGGCGGTCGCCAGCGCATTGGCCGAAAGGCCGAATGGCTTCATGAACTCCTCGCGCAGGATCTCGCCGGGGTGTACCGGTGGAAGCAGAGTCTTGCGGGCCATGTGGTCACCTCGTTTCAATGGTAATCCGTGATTTCCACGCCGAAGGCGTCCCCATCCTTCCAGACAAAGCAAACACGAAACTGGTCGTTGATGCGGATGCTGTGCTGCCCGCTGCGATCGCCCTTCAAGGCTTCCAACCGATGGCCTGGCGGAACTCGCATGAAGTCCAGCGTGGCGGCGGCATGGAGTTGGGCCAGCTTGCGCCGGGCCACGCTCTCGATGTTGATCTAGCGGCGTACACGCTCGCCATGGGCAAGGGCCGCCGTGTCCTTGTCGGCGAAGCTCCCGATCATGGCCTTGTTGTATATCGGTAAACGATAAACGCAAAGACTCACCCAATATCCCTGTTTGGCAATTTCTGGCGCGTCTGCGACGGTAATGCCCACGACGCCGAATACGACTGCGCCGGCGCCATCAGCTGTCGCAGCCAGTGCGCTCCACCGACCAGGTCACGTTCTGGATCTTCCATGTCCCGGCCTCGCGCACCAGATCGAACTGCTGGTAGCCGCAATGGGCCACCTTGCCGTCGACCGCAAAGCTGTAGCGCCCCCAGACCACGGCAATGTCGCCGTGCACCCGTGCCTGCGGGTCGTGCATGCGCTCGGCGTAGCGTTCCGGACCCGGCGTGGCGTCGGCATAGGCGGCGAGAGCCGCGTTGCGTATCACCACCTTTCCGTCCGGCTGATGGAGCAGCACCGTGGCATTGCCGCTGGACCGCAGGTGACGAAGCGTGCCGGGCTGGTCGCGCGCCGAGACCGCGGCAAGCGTCGCGTCGACTTCGGCCAGCACCGCCCGCTCTTCTGCCGTGCGTGATGGCACCGCTGCTGCGACCGCGCCGGCAGGATGCGCCACCGCGAGGAGCATGAGCGTGGAAACAAACCGATGGTGCACGGCCATACAGGCCTCCAAGGCAGGACGCCAGGATCGCCTGGCGCGGCCATTGTGCCTGTGTCCGCGGCGACCACGCAGGCGCCGGCTGCAGGGAGGTCACCCTGCAACCGTGCGCTGGCGCAGCAAGCCGCCTCGGGGCTGCCCGTCCGCCCAGCCCCAGCGGACCCGGATCAGAAGCCGGGCGGGCGCTCGCTGGCCACGTTCACCTTCGCCTCCAGCGCGCGACCCACGCGGCCAAGCGTGCCTTCCTCGAACAGGCGGCCGATCAGCGTGACGCCGTACGGCACGCGGTGCGGCTTGGCCAGCATCGGGCGCGGGTGCTTGGGGTCGGGCGCCCAGTCGCTGCGCACCTGGTTCACTTCCACGAAGCCGGTGCGCAGGGTGAGCGAGGGTTGGCCGGTCATGTTGGAGATCACCATCATCTCGTCGCGCAGGGACGGCACCAGCAGCAGGTCGACCTCGCCCATCACGCGCGCCATCTCTTGGGCCACCTTGCGGCGCAGGCGATCGGCCTGCACGAAGTCCACCGCCGAGAGGAAGCGCGCCTCGCGGAACAGGTTGGGCCAGCCGTCCGGCGTCTGCTCGCTGAGCAGGTCGGCGCGGCCGGTGAGCGTAAGCTCTTCGAACGCGGCGCCGGCTTCGGCGAACAGCAGCAGGTTGAGATCGTCGTAGGGCCAGTCGGGCAGCGACACTTCGGTGGGTACCAGGCCGAGCGCGCGCAGCTGGTCGAGCGCGGCGCGGTCGAGATCCGTCGCCGGTGCTTCCTTCATCCACGCGGGGAAGTAGCCGACTTTGAGGCCCTTGATCGACGCGCCGGCGTCGTAGTCCAGGTGCGCGGCCACGCTGGCACTGTCGCCCGGATCGGTGCCGCGGATGGTGTTGAGCACCAGCAGGGTGTCCTCCACGGTGCGGGCGATGGGGCCGAGCTTGTCCATCGTCCAGCACAGCGTCATGGCGCCGGTGCGCGGCACGCGGCCGTAGGTGGGGCGCAGGCCGGTGGTGCCGCAGCGCATGCACGGGCTGATGATGCTGCCCTGGGTTTCGCTGCCGATGGCGAACGCCACCAGGCCCGCCGCGGTGGCCGAGGCCGGGCCGGCGCTGGAGCCGGAGGAACCTTCCTGCGGCAGCCACGGGTTCATGGTCTGGCCACCGAACCAGATGTCGTTGAGCGCCAGCGCACCCAGGCTGAGCTTGGCCACCAGCACGGCGCCGGCTTCGTTGAGCTTGCGGGTGACGGCGCCGTCGTCCTTCGGCACGCGATCCTTGAACGGTTCGGCGCCGTAGGTGGTGGCGATGCCGGCGGTGTTGAGCAGATCCTTCGCGCCCCACGGCATGCCGTGCAGGGGGCCGCGGTAGTGGCCGGCGGCGATCTCCTTGTCGGCCTGCGCGGCCTGCTTCAATGCGTGCTCTTCGCACAGCGTGATGACGCAGCGCAGCTGGGGATCGAAGCGCTTGAGGCGATCGAGGTAGATCCTGGTCAAGCGCGTGGAGGTGAGCTGGCGCGTGCGGATCCACTCGCCGAGCTGGGCGACGGAGGCGAAGGCGATGTCCTCGTCCTTCGCCGGCAGCGGCGTGGCGGCCACCTTGGACGGCGCGAAGCGGTCGTGCGCGGGACCGACGTGCGCGCGACCCATCGCCGGGAACCAGGTGGTGGCCGGCGCCAGGCCTTCTTCCAGTGCGACTTTGCGCGGGCCGGTGCGACGCTCCAGCAGGCCGGCCATGGAGGTAGGCCAGTTGGCCACGGCCATGGCGCGCTGCGCCTCGGTCATCGTCACCTGCTGCAGCTTCTCCGCCTCGGCGAAGGTGGCGGTGGTGAGCTTCGGGCCCACCGGCGGCGCCGTGTTGAACGCGCCTGGCGAACCGGGCGGCGGCGTGGTGGTTTCGCCGGTTTGCGCCAGCGCGCCACCGGCCACCACGGCACCCAGCAGGCCGAGCGGCGCCTGGGTCAGGAAATCGCGACGAGTCTTCATGGTTCTCCCCGATGCGCCCCGGCAGGAGCGCGTTGCTGTCGATGCTGGTGCCGGCACGCGCGACGCGCGGGCGGCTTCCGGGCTGGCCGGAACGGCTGCTCACTGTGGACGAGCGCCGGGGCGCGCACAACTCGACTTAGGTGAGGTGGAAAGGCGCAGTGGGGCAGGTTCTTGCGACGGGTTTACGCTGGCCCGGAAGGGGGGCCCGCCGGCTGGCCTCATGCAAGGCACCGGGGACACGCCGGCGAAGACGGGCTACAAAGCTCTCGGTGCATGGTCGATTTGCCATCGCCCGCTTCGTCGTCAGTGCATCCCACCCAAAAGGACCACCCATGAAATACCTCGGCCTGGCCTACTTCACCCCCGAAAAATTCGCCGCGCTGCCGCCAGAGCAGGTCAAAGCCATCGTCAGCCAGTGCCCGGCGCTGGACGAGAAGATGCGCGCCACCGGCAAGGTGCTGGTATCCGCGTCGCTGGGCGACCTGGAAAACTGGCGCACGCTGCGCCCGCGCAACGGCAAGACGCAGATCACCGACGGGCCCTACATCGAGTCGAAGGAAGTGGTGGGCGGCCTGTTCATCATCGAAGCGGACGACGCAGACGAGGCCCTGCGCATCGCCTCCATGCACCCGGCCGCGCAGATCGGCGAGGAAGGCGACTGGGCGGTGCAGCTGATTCCGTTGGATTTCTATCTGGAGCCGTGAGGGCTGAGCGCATGCCTCAGGCATGCTTTGTCGCCCCTTTATCTGCAAGCACCCCGACGGCTTCGTGAGCCCTCGGGGCCAAGGCGTTAACGAGAGGCGCGCTGCATTTCCAGTTCGCCTGACCCCGAGGTTTCCCTAGACGACCGCATTAGTTTGCTGGGCCCTCTTTCCTTCGCGTCAGTGGCAGCACTTCGCGCTCCAGAGTCACCAGCGTCTTGCCAGGTTCCTCCTCGAATACCATGTGCGAGGAGTCCTCGAACCAGACCAGCTTCTTAACCGGCGCAGTGAGCTGGCTGAGCCAGCGGTCGGCGAGTTGTGCGTTGACGTTGAGGTCGTGGCGCCCTTCCAAGAGGATGACGGGACAATCGATGTGCCGGATGGTCGAAAGGTTCACACGCGTAATTTCTGGCCACAAAGCGCCGAGGCTGTAATCGAGTCCCCTACTGCGGTCCGCCCAGTCAGTGCCCGTGTAATCCGGACTGAGAAGACCGGCGCGGTCGAGCGCGGCTTGGTCTGTGCGCCAGACAGCCCCGCCATACTTGGCTAACCATTTACGCTCAGTAGCGAGGTGGGCGAGATCGGCTGTGGGGTCGTGTTGATCCGGGAACGGAGCTATCGCCCTCAGTTCCTTGACCGCCTCGCTGTCGCCAGCCGCAATTGCAGCGGCCAACGTGGCCTGATAACCCATCGCCTCGCTCTGATGTGCGTCGGTCGCCTGGCCTACGCCCACATAGGCGTAGAACCAGTCCGGGTGACGCTGGGCGAGCATCAAGCCGAGGATCGAACCCCATGAGTGCCCAACGAGAACAATTTTCTGGCACTGGTAGGTCTTGCGCAGGTAAGCGACGACCTCCTCAGCATCCTTCAGCATCCTGTCGATACTGAGCGACGACGCCGAAAGATCCGGATTGCGGCCAAAAGTCTTGCCCGCTCCGCGCTGATCCCACTGCACGACAGTGAAATACTCCTGCCACTCGGCGGTATAGAGGTAGCTGTTTGGGATCGTTGTAAAGGCGGGACCACCGTGCAAGAACAAAAGGATGGGGGCATCGCGGTGGCGCCCACGCACGCTGATCCACTGCTCAATACCTCCTATGCGGACGAACCGATCGTCCTTCACCGCATCCTTGCCCAGGAACTGGCGAGCATCGCGCAGCACTGCACGCGGATCGGTAGGCGCTTCTGCACATACGCTGTAAGAAGTCAGCTGCAAGGCGGAAACCAGGACAGCCAACATCGCCATACGGCGAACCCGGCGTTGGCGCTTTCGCGATACGGCACTACTCATGTCGGCAATCCTCTACTGACAGCGTGATCGCGCCTCGTCCACCTTTTGTGCGGTGACGAGCGCGATGCCGCTGCCATGTTTGATGGGGAGACGGAATGATGCGTTTGCGAAGCCGATAGCGTCGATAGGCTGATGGTCATGTCGCGTGCCGCAACCGGAGACCTTCTGAGCCCATGCCGCGCGAGAGCTTTTCCACCAGCAGCGTCCCTGCAGGAGATGACTGATACAACGCGCTAGGTTCGTCCTGAAAAGCAGGCGGGAGCCTTGGAGACACCCGGCCGATCGGGTGTGCCTATTGCCTGGGATGGCGCCTGTTGATGGGACGCGAGCAACGGAGCAAGGCAAGCGAAACTGCACAAGGGCTCAACCGCACCCTCTGTCTCGAATAGCGACCCGCCCCTTTATGCAACTGCCATCTGCAACTCTAGGCTGATCGGCATCGCTACGGGCCCAGCAACACCCCCACTTCCGCATCCTTCTCCGCCCACAGCGCATTGATCCACGCCTGGAAGCGCTCGCGGAAGGCCGGGTCGTTCTCGTAGTCGCCGCGCAACGCGGGATCGATGACGCGCTGGCGGATGTGCACGCGGATGTCGCGCACGCGGCCGCCGATGAGATCCATCATGGAGCCAGCGCCCTGGGCGTAGACGATGGTGACGTCGACGATGGCGTGCAGGCCCTCGCCCATGGCGTCGAGCACGAAGGCGACACCGCCGGCCTTGGGGCGCAACAGGTGGGCGTACGGCGAGCCCTGGGCGTCGTGCTTGGCGCGGGTAAAGCGCGTGCCCTCGACGAAGTTCATCACCGACACGGGCATGTGGCGGAATTTCTCGCAGGCCTTGCGGGTGGTCTCGCGGTCCTTGCCGGCCAGCTCGGGATGTTTGGCCAGTTGCTCGCGCGAGTGGCGCTTCATGAAGGGGAAATCGAGCGCCCACCACGCCGGCCCGAGCAGCGGCACCCAGATCAGCTGGCTCTTGAGGAAGAAGCGCAGGAACGGGATGCGTCGGTTGAACACCTTCTGCAGTACCGGGATGTCGACCCAGCTCTGGTGGTTGCACAGCACCAGGTAGTTGCCGTCACGCTTGAGGCCTTCCAGCCCTTCGACGTGCCACTGCGTGCGGGTGAACAGGTCGAACAGCGCGCTGTTGACGGCGATCCAGCTCTCGGCGATGGCCACGAGGACGCGCGACATAGCCACGCGCGCCCCCTGCAACGGCAACAGCAGCTTGACGAAGGTGAGCGCGAACAGCGGCAGCACGTGCGCGATCGTGTTGAGGATCAGCAGCACGATGGCGAGGGGGATGCGCAGGAAGGCGGGGAGCGAGGCGAGCATGGGGGTACCGTCGTGTGTGGGTGACAGCGTAGCGCGGCGGTGGGGTTGTGGTTTGACTGGGGTCAGGGATTGGTCGCGTTCTGCGCGGTGTGGAGGCGGTGTGCCGGCCCTGTTTGCCGTCGACTCGATGGACCGAATCCACGTGGACATCCCAGAAGCCTCATCTTCGTCATCCCGGCGGAGAGCTTTTCAACTGCGCAAGCTGGTCAAGCCAGGATCTCGTGCCTCTGGTCCAGCTGAGTGCAAAGACGCCTGATGACGGAGCTCGGCGAGGCGCCGAGAGGCTGCGGTTGAACGTCATTCCCGCGGCTCTCAACAGCCGAATGGCTGGTCAAGCGGGAATCCAATTCGATCCGGGGGCAAAGGGCCAGATGGATGACCAGACGTTCGTCTGTTGAGAGCCCCGCATTCGCGGGAATGACGATGAGGGAGAACATGCGGCAAAAGCGCTCGCTGCCCCTCACATCAACAGCTTGCGCACCTTCACCAACGCCTCGACGAAGGCATCCACTTCCTCGCGAGTGTTGTAGAAAGCGAACGAGGCGCGCAGCGTGGCGGGCACGCCATAGAACTGCATGAGCGGATGCGCGCAGTGGTGGCCGGAGCGTACGGCAACGCCCTGCAGGTCGAGCAGGGTGGCGAGATCCGTGGCCTGGGCGCCTTCGATCAGGAACGAGATCACGGCCTCCTTCTCGGCCGCCTCGCCGAAGATGCGCAGGCCCGGAATCTCGCGCAGGCGCTCGGTGGCGTAGGTGAGCAGGTTCTGCTCGTGGGCGTGGATCGCCTCGAAGCCGAGCGACCGGTAGTAGTCGATCGCCGCACCGAGGCCGACGAAGCCGGCGATGTTGGGCGTGCCTGCTTCGAACTTGTGCGGCGGCTCGGCGAAGGTGGTGCCGTCGAAGCGCACTTCGCGGATCATCTCGCCGCCGCCGAAGAACGGCGGCATCGCGTCGAGGTGTTCCTTCTTCGCCCACAGCGCGCCGGTGCCGGTGGGCGCGAGCATCTTGTGGCCGGTGAGCGCGTAGAAATCGCAGCCCAGCGCCTGCACGTCGACCGGGCGGTGCGGCAGCGCCTGCGAGCCGTCGACCAGCAGCGGGATGCCGCGCTTGCGGCACTCGCGGGCGATCTCGCGGATCGGGTTCACCGTGCCCAGCACGTTGGAGACGTGGGTGACGCAGGCCAGCTTCACCTCCGGGGTAAGCAGCTCGACGAAACGCTCGACGATCAGCTCGCCGCGCTCGTTGATCGGCGCGGCCTTCACCGTGGCGCCGGCGCGCTGGGCCACCAGCTGCCACGGCACGATGTTGGCGTGGTGTTCCATCACCGTAGTGAGGATCGCGTCGCCCGGTTGCAGGCGCGGCAGCGCGAAGCTGTAGGCGACCAGGTTGGTGGCCTGGGTGGTGCCGGAGGTGAGCACCAGTTCGTTGCGCGAGGTGGCGTTGATGAACTTCGCCAGCTTGTCGCGGGCGCCTTCGTAGGCGGTGGTGGCCTCCTCGCCGAGCAGGTGGACGGCGCGCGACACGTTGGCGTTGTGCAGGCGGTAGTGCTGGTCCACCGCCTCGATCACGCAGGCCGGTTTCTGGCTGGTGTTGGCGTTGTCGAAGTACACCAGCGGCTTGCCGTGCACCGAGCGCGACAGCAGCGGGAAGTCGGCGCGGATGCGCTGGATGTCGAGGGCGGGTGCTTTGGCAGCGGCGTTCATGGCGTGTCCGATGGGTTGGCGGCGGCGCTCTTTCGGGTTTCCGGCGAGGTTGGCGCCTCACCCCGCCCCCTCCCCGCGGGGAGAGGGAGTGAGACGTCAGTCTTGCGGGAGGTGTTGGGCGACCAGTTCGGAAAGATGTTCGCGCAGCGCCTCGTTCGGCAGGTCGTCCAGCACGGCGCGGCAGAACGCGGCGGTGAGCATGGCTCGCGCCTGCGCCTGCGGGATGCCGCGCGAGCGCAGGTAGAACAGCGCGCGCGGATCGAGCTGGCCGACGGTGGCGCCGTGCGCGGCCTTCACCTCGTCGGCGTGGATCTCCAGCTCGGGCTTGGTGTCGATCTCGGCACTGCCGGACAGCAGCAGGTTCTTGTTGCTCAGGGCCGCGTCGCTGCCGTCCGCGCCGGGGGCGACGTAGATGGCGCCGCGGAACACGCCGCGCGCGCGATCGTCGGCCACGCCGCGCCATATCGAGTCCGAGGCGGTGTGCTTCGCGGTGTGGCGCACCAGCATCTGCGTATCCGCATGCTGGCGACCGTGCAGCACGAAGGCGCCGCGCGTTTCCAGTCGGGCGCCGTCACCGGCCAGCTCCACCTGCAGCTCGTGGCGACTGAGGCCACCGCCGAGCTCCAGCGCGTGCAGCGTGGCGTGGGCACCGGCGCGCAATTGCACGCTGGTGCGACGCACGAGGGTGCTGCCTTCGGCGGCGGCCTGCACGATCACGTGCTGCAGGCGCGCGCGCTCGCCCACCACCACGTCGGCCACCGACGTGCCGAGGTGGGCATGCGCGCCGCTGGTGGCGTGGTGTTCGATGAGCGAGAGCGCGGCGCCCTCGCCCAGCTCGATCACGTGGCGCAGGTGCCAGGCGACATCGCCCTCGGCCGCAGCGCCGACGAAGCACAGGTGCACCGGCGAGCTGATCTGCGCACCGGCGGCCACGCGCAGCAACGCGCCGTCACTGGCGAACGCGGCGTTGAGCTGGGCGAACGCATCGCCGGCCTCGCGGTAATGCCGCGCCAGCGCGAAGCGCAGCGGCTCGGCGTCGGTGACCAGCACCTGCGACAGCGGCTGCACGGTGAGGCCGGCGGGCAGCGCGTCGAGCGTGGACAGATCCAGCCGCAGCGCACCGTTGACGAACACCAGCCGCGGGCCGTCGACGCCCGGCAGCTGCAGCGTGGCCGGATCGACCATGCGCGTGGCGAGGTGCGCATCGCCCAGCACAAAGCTGCGCTGGCCGAGCGCGCGCAGTGCGGTGTACTTGAACGCTTCCACCCGCGTGTCGGGCAGGCCGGCGACGAGGAACGCATCGAGGTTGTCGCGCCGCGCCGCATCCAGCCAGCCGATGCCGCTCAGCGGCAGCTCGGCGTCGCGCTGCGAGGCGACGAAGGGCGTGATGGCCGCGGCCTGACTCATGCCGAAGCCCCCGCCGGTTCGCCGTGTTCGCGCAGCCAGGCGTAGCCCTGCGCTTCGAGCTTGAGCGCCAGCGTCTTGTCGCCGCTTTCCACGATGCGACCGTCGGCCAGCACGTGCACGAAGTCGGGCTGGATGTAGTCGAGCAGGCGCTGGTAGTGGGTGATCATCAGCACCGACCGCTCGGGCGAGCGCTGCGCATTGACGCCGTGGGCGACCTGCTTGAGCGCGTCGATGTCGAGGCCCGAATCGGTCTCGTCGAGGATCGCCAGCTTGGGCTCCAGCACGGCCATCTGGAAGATCTCGTTGCGCTTCTTCTCGCCGCCGGAGAAACCCTCGTTGACGGCGCGGTGCAGCAGCTCGTCGGAGATCTGCAGATCCTTGAGCTTCTCGCGCACCAGCTTGAGGAAGGCCATGGAATCGAGCTCTTTCTCGCCGCGCGCGCGGCGCTGCGCGTTGAGCGCGGTGCGCAGGAAATAGGTGTTGTTCACGCCGGGGATTTCCACCGGATACTGGAACGCGAGGAACACGCCGGCCGCGGCGCGCGCCTCGGGCTCCATCGCCAGCAGGTCGACGCCGTTGAAGCTGACCGAACCGGCGGTGACCTCGTAGCCCTCGCGGCCGCACAGCACGTTGCCCAGCGTGGACTTGCCGGCGCCGTTGGGGCCCATGATGGCGTGCACTTCGCCCGGCCTCACGGTGAGGCTGAGGCCCTTGAGGATGTCCTTGCCTTCGACGCGGGCGTGGAGGTTTTCGATGATGAGCATGTTGGTGTGTCCAGTTTTTTTCGCGCGCCCAGGACCTGCCTCGGCGTCATTCCCGCGAACGCGGGAGGTGATTTTCAACGGCGGATGCCGGTCATCCATTGTCTTGTGCCGCCAGAGTCAAAATGGGTTCCCGCTTTCGCGGAAATGACGTCCGGTGGGTATGTGGATGTCCGCCTAGCCCACAGCACCCTCAAGAGAAACTTCCAGCAGCTTCTTGGCCTCCACCGCGAACTCCATCGGCAGCTCCTTGAACACCTGCTTGCAGAAGCCGTCGACGATCATCGACACGGCGTCTTCCTCGCCGATGCCGCGGCTGCGGCAGTAGAACAGCTGGTCGTCGGAGATCTTCGACGTCGTCGCCTCATGTTCAACAATCGCGCTGGGGTTCTTCACTTCCATGTACGGGAACGTGTGCGCGCCGCACTGCTTGCCGATCAGAAGGCTGTCGCACTGGGTGTAGTTGCGCGCGCCCTCGGCGCCCTTCTCCACCTTCACCAGGCCGCGGTAGCTGTTGGAGCTCTTGCCGGCCGAGATGCCCTTGGCGACGATCTTCGACTTGGTGTCGCGGCCCAGATGGATCATCTTGGTGCCGGTATCGGCCTGCTGGTGGTGATGGGTCAGCGCGACGGAGTAGAACTCGCCCACCGAGCGGTCGCCGCGCAGCACGCAGCTGGGGTATTTCCAGGTGATCGCCGAGCCGGTTTCCACCTGGGTCCAGCTGATCTTGGAGTCATGGCCGCGGCAGTCGCCACGCTTGGTGACGAAGTTGTAGATGCCGCCGACGCCGTTCTCGTCGCCGGGATACCAGTTCTGCACGGTGGAGTACTTGATGCTCGCCTTTTCCAGCGCCACCAGTTCCACCACGGCCGCGTGAAGCTGGTTCTCGTCGCGCATGGGCGCGGTGCAGCCTTCCAGGTACGACACGCTGGCGCCGTCCTCGCACACGATCAGCGTGCGCTCGAACTGCCCGGTGTTCATCGCGTTGATGCGGAAGTAGGTGCTGAGCTCCATCGGGCAGCGCACGCCCTTGGGCACGAACACGAACGAGCCGTCGGAGAACACCGCCGAGTTGAGCGCGGCGAAGTAGTTGTCACCCGCGGGCACGACCGAGCCCAGGTACTGCTGCACCAGCTCGGGATGCTCGCGGATCGCTTCGCTCATCGAGCAGAAGATCACCCCGGCTTCGGCCAGCTCCTTGCGGAAGGTGGTGCCGACGGAGACCGAATCGAACACCGCATCCACCGCTACGCCGGCCAGCTTGGCGCGCTCGTGCAGCGGCACGCCGAGCTTCTCGTAGGTTTCCAGCAGCTTCGGGTCGACGTCATCTAGCGACTTGGGGCCTTCCTTCGGCGCGGCGTAGTAGCTGATCGCCTGGTAGTCGATCGCCGGCACCTTGAGCTTGGCCCAGTCGGGAGTGGGCATGGTGAGCCAGTGGCGATAGGCCTTGAGGCGCCACTCGGTCATCCACTCCGGCTCGCCCTTGCGCGCGGAGAGTGCGCGCACGGTGCCTTCGTCCAGGCCAGGCGGCAGGTAGTCGGTTTCGATGTCGGTGACGAAACCGGCGGCGTAGCGGCGGCCCAGCGCCTCGATCACTTCGGCGTTGTCGACCGGCGCGAGTGTTTCGTTCGGTTGGCGGCTCATGCGGTGGTCCTGCCCTTGATCTCGCTGATGGCGATGGTTGCCAGCGCCGGACGCGCCGGCGGCTGCAGCATGTCGGCCAGACTCACGCCGCGCAGGGCGTTGTCCAGGATGTGGTTGATCTGTCGCCAGCTGCCGCGCACGCCGCACTGCGACTCGCGATCGCACTGGCCGTCGGTGCCGCACTCGGTCATGCCGATGCGCCCTTCCATGGCCTCGACGATCTCGGCCAGGTTGATCGCCGTGGCCGGACGCGCCAGGCGATAGCCGCCGTTGACGCCGCGGAACGACTCCACCAGGCCGGCGTGGCCGAGCGACTTCAGCAGCTTGCTCACGGTGGGCAATTCCAGATGCGTCTCCTCGGCGATCTGCGCCGTGCTGAGCACGCTCTCCGGATGCGCGGCGATGCAGGTCATCACCACGGTGGCGTAGTCAGTGAGTCGGCTGACACGGAGCATGGCGGCCCGCCCGTTGAATCAAGACCAAAATGGTACGGATTGACGCCCTTGCGGTCAATCCGGACACGGCGCCGCAGGCAGCTGGTTGCACCACGATCGGGCAAGTGGGCGCACCGCGAGCGGGCGTGTCGGTGCGGATCGCCGCGCGGAGGCATCGCCTGCATCAAGGCTGCGCCTCGTCCGGCGGCGGATCTCCCGTGCTGGCACGCAATCTGCTGTATCGCAGCAAACCACGGCCGCACGGGGAGCAAGGCACGCCATGAAGTGGATCACCGCGATCATCAAACCGTTCAAGCTCGACGAAGTGCGCGAGGCGCTGGCCGAGGCCGGCGTGCAGGGAATGACCGTCACCGAGGTGAAGGGCTTCGGCCGCCAGCACGGCCACACCGAGCTGTACCGCGGCGCCGAGTACGTGGTGGATTTCCTGCCCAAGCTGAAGATCGAGATCGCGGTGAGCGACGAGCAGGCCGAGCGCGCGATCGAGGCGATCAGCTCCACCGCGCGCACCGGCAAGGTGGGCGACGGCAAGATCATGGTGTTCGACTTGGAGCAGGTGATCCGCATCCGCACGCAGGAGGTCGACGCCGATGCGCTGTGATCGCCTGCTCGCCCTGCGCCGCCCGCTGGCCTTCGCCGCCGGCGCGCTGCTCGCCCTGCCCGCCTTCGCGCAAGGCGCGACACCCAAGCTCGACAGCGGCGACACCGCCTGGATGCTTACCGCCTCCATGCTGGTGCTGCTGATGACGATTCCGGGGCTCGCCCTCTTCTACGGCGGCATGGTGCGCGCCAAGAACCTGCTGTCGATACTGATGCAGTGCTTCGCGATCACCGCGCTGGTGACCGTGCTGTGGATGGTCTACGGCTATTCGCTGGCCTTCAGCACCGCCGGCATGCACGCCGGCCAGGTCGACCTGCACTCGATCATCGGCGGGCTGGACCGCTTCATGCTGGCCGGGCTCAAGCCGGACTCGCTGTACAACACGGTGCCGGAAAGCGTCTTCGTGATGTTCCAGCTCACCTTCGCCATCATCACGCCAGCGCTGATCATCGGCGCCTTCGCCGAACGCATGAAATTCAGCGCGCTGCTGTGGTTCACCGGCCTGTGGCTGACCTTCGTCTACCTACCGATGGCGCACATGGTGTGGAGCGGCCCCGGCTCGCTGCTGGGCGACCTGGGCGTGCTGGATTTCGCCGGCGGCACCGTGGTGCACATCAATGCGGGCATTGCCGGCCTGGTGGCGTGTCTGGTGATCGGAAAGCGCAAGGGCTACCCGACCACGCCGATGCCGCCGCACAACCTGGGCTACACCGTGATCGGCGCGAGCCTGCTGTGGCTGGGCTGGTTCGGCTTCAACGCCGGCTCGGCGGTGGCCTCCAACGGCAGCGCCGGCATGGCGATGCTGGTGACCCAGATCGCCACCGCGGGCGCGGTGATCGGCTGGACCACGGTGGAGTGGCTGATGCACAAGCGGCCCAGCGTGCTGGGCGCGGTGTCCGGCGCGGTGGCCGGGCTGGTCGCGGTGACGCCGGCCTCGGGCACCTGCGGACCGGGCGGTGCGCTGGTGCTGGGGCTGCTCGCGGGCGCGGCGTGCTTCTTCACCGCCACGCGATTGAAGAACAAGCTGGGCTACGACGACTCGCTCGACGTGTTCGGCGTGCACGCCATCGCCGGCATCATCGGCGGCCTGCTCACCGGCCCGCTGGCGGCGGCCACGCTGGGCGGCTTCGGCAACGTCACCTCGCTCGGCGGCCAGCTGTGGATCCAGGCCAAGGGCGTGGGCTTCACCATCGCGTGGAGCGCGGCGCTGAGCTACGCCATCCTCAAGCTGCTCGATCTCTCGATCGGCCTGCGCGTGGATGCCGAGCAGGAGCAGGTGGGCCTGGATCTGTCCGAGCACGAGGAGCGGGCTTACAACCTCTGAGTCGCACTGCGAAAGAGGCATGGAGTTGCTGCGTCGGCACGTACGACGCGCGTCGGGGCTGAAGCCCCTCCCACAAGGCACAACGGCACACTGCGACTTCTGTGGGAGCGGCTTCAGCCGCGACGCATCAGCCGCAAAGCGCAACGGCTGATGCGTCCCCGGCCCTCCGCTAGACTCAGCGCTTTGCCGCCGCACGCCTACCCATGACCACCGCCGACCGCGCCGCCGACCGCCTCGCCTGGCTCCGCCGCACCCTGGGCGATGACTCGCTGACGCTCGAAAGCGCCTCGGCCGATGCCAGCTTCCGCAGCTACTGGCGCACGCATCACGACGGCCGCAGCTGGATCGTGATGGATTCGCCGCCCGCGCAGGAAGATCCGGCGCCGTGGCTGGCGTTGGGCAAGCGCCTTGCCGCTGCGGGGCTGCACGTGCCGGAGGTGCGCGCCACCGATCTGGAACGCGGCTTCCTGCTGATCGAGGATCTCGGCACGCGGATGTACCTGCCCGAGTTGTCCGAGGCGAGTGTCGACCGCCTCTACGGCGACGCGCTGGCCGCGCTGCTGCGGATGCAGTCGACTTGCGGCATCGAGGGGCTGGCACCGTACGACCGCGCCTTCCTCGCGCGCGAGCTGGCGATCATGCCGGAGTGGTTCCTCGGCCGGCATATCGGCGTGGCACCTGACGCAGACGAGCAGGCCACGATGGATGACGCCTTTGCCGTGCTGCTGGACAACGCGCTGGCGCAGCCGGTGGTGTTCGTGCATCGCGACTTCCACAGCCGCAACCTGCTGGTGATCGACGACGCGGCGCCGCTGCGCAGTCCCGGCATCATTGATTTCCAGGGCGCGCTGGCCGGCCCGATCACCTACGACCTCGCCTCGCTGCTGCGCGACTGCTACATCACCTGGCCGCGCGAGCGCGTGGAAGCCTGGGCCGAGGGCTACCGCGCGCAGCTGCGGCAGACCGGGCTGATCGACGAAGCGCTGGACGCCGCCACCTTCCTGCGCTGGTTCGACCTCACCGGCCTGCAGCGGCACATCAAGGTGCTGGGCATCTTCTGCCGGCTGCACTACCGCGACGGCAAGCACGGCTATCTGGCAGACCTGCCGCGCGTGTTCGACTACGTGATCGACGTGGCCGCCGGTTACCCGGAGCTGGAGCCGCTGGCCGATCTGCTGGCGCGCCACGCCGGCGAACGCGACCTCACCCGCGCGGTGGCGGCGGCATGAGGCACGCGCTGATCTTTGCCGCCGGGCTGGGCGAACGCATGCGCCCGCTCACCGACCACACACCCAAGCCGCTGCTGGTTGCCGGCGGCAAGCCGCTGATCGCCTGGCACCTGGAAAAGCTCGCCGCCATCGGCGTCAACTACGTGGTGATCAACACCTCGCACCTGGCCGAGCAGTTTCCCGACGCACTGGGCGACGGCTCGCGCTGGGGTCTGCGCATTCGCTACGCCTATGAAGGCCCCACCCCGCTGGAAACCGGCGGCGGCATGCTCAACGCACTGCCGCTGCTGGGACCGCAGCCCTTTCTCGCCATCAACGGCGACATCTGGACCGATCTGGATTTCGCCACCCTGCCCGCCGAACCGCGTGGCGCGGCGCACCTGGTGATGGTGGACAACCCCGCGCATCATCCACAGGGCGACTTCACCCTCGACGCCGCCGGGCGGCTGCACGACGCGGGCGAACCGAAGCTGACCTTCGCCGGCGTGGGCGTCTATGACGCGAGCGTGCTGGAGGGCTGGCAGGCGCTGGCCACGGCCGGCGATCCCGCGCGTCCGCCGCGCTTCGCGCTGGCGCCGCTGCTGCGCGAAGCGATGCGCCGCGGCGACATCGACGGCACGCATCATCGCGGCGCCTGGACCGACGTCGGCACGCCCGAACGCCTCGCCGATCTGGATGCGCAACTGCGCTGAGCCACGCCACGATCAACGCACACATCCTGTAGGAGCCCGCTCGCGGGCGATGCTCCTGGCTTTGAATCTGGATTCAGAGCGAAAGGCATCGCCCGCGAGCGGGCTCCTACAGAGGAGTGCTGGCTGCGCTGATCCGCGCCGGGCCGCTGCTCAGATCGCCTTGTTCGGTGGCGGTGCGGTCAAGGTGGGGGCGCCGGTGTCAGCCGAGCGGATGGGTTGTGGCAGCGGCGGCAGCTTGCTGCCCAGTTCCGGCGCCTTGGCCGCATCGGCGGCCTGCTGCGTCATCACCACGATGCTGATGCGCCGGTTGATCGCCGCGCTCGGGTTGTTCCTGTCGAACGGCACCGACGCGGCCAGGCCGACCACGCGGGCGATCTTGCTGTCCTGCAGGCCACCTTCCAGCAGCGCGCGCCGCGCCGCGTTGGCCCGGTCGGCGGAGAGCTCCCAGTTGCCGTAGGTGTGGTCGCTGGAATACGGCGCATCGTCGGTGTGGCCGGAGATGCTGATCGGGTTCGGCACGCGGTTGATGAAGCCGGACAGCTCGTGGAGGATGTCGACCGTGTAGTCCTTCAACCGCGCACTGCCGGTGTCGAACATCGGCCGGTTCTGCTTGTCGACGATCTGGATGCGCAGGCCTTCGGAGGTGATGTCCAGCAGCAGCTGGTCCTTGAACGGCGCCAGCGCCTGGCTGCTCTGGATGGCCGCGTGCAGCTGCTGCATCAGTTCGTCCAGCCGCGCCTTTTCCTGCGCCCGCGCCTGTTTCTCGATGGCTTCCTTCGACATGGCCGGCGGCGTGTTGCGGCGATCGTCGCCCTTGCCGCGCGGCAGGTCCATCGCGCCGCCGAGCTGGATCGCACTGTCGCTGGCGCCGCCCGGCCCCATCTTGCCCGGCGGCGCAATGGTCGCCGTGCCGGGATCGGCGCTGGGGTTCTTGAAGTATTCGGAGATCGCCGCCTTCTGCTCGCGGGTGCCCACGCCGATCAGCCACATCACCAGGAAGAACGCCATCATCGCGGTGACGAAGTCGGCATAGGCCACCTTCCACGCACCGCCGTGATGACCATGCCCGGTGACGCGCTTGATGCGCCGGACGACGATGACCGATTCGGACTCGTCGCTCACCGCGTCGCTCCCGCGCGGCCATCTTTCAGGTGCGCCTCGAAATCGCTGAAGCTCGGGCGCGCCTGCGCCGACAGCGACTTGCGGGCGAACTCCACCGCCACCTTGGGGTTGTAGCCGCGCAGGTTGGCGATCAGGGCCACCTTGACGCACTCGAACGCGCGCGAATCCTCCTGCACGCGATTCTCCATCGCCGAGCCCAGCGGCCCGATGAAGCCGTAGCAGAGCAGGATGCCGAGGAAGGTGCCGACCAGCGCGCCGGCGATGTGCTCGCCGATCTGCGAGGTGTCGCCGGTGAGCTGCGACATGGTGGTGACGATGCCGAGCACCGCCGCCACGATGCCGAAGCCCGGCAGCGCATCGGCCGCCTTGGCCACGGCCATCGACGGCGCCTCGGCCTCGCGATGGTGGGTTTCCAGCTCGAAGTCGAGCAGCGGTTCGAGCTCGTGCGCGTTCATGCTGCCGCTGACCATCAGGCGCAGGCAGTCGGTGAGGAATTCGATCAGGTGATGCTCGCGCACCAGCCGCGGGTAGGCCGAGAAGATCGGGCTCGCCTGCGGATCCTCGATGTGCTGCTCCAGCCCGAGCAGACCTTCCTTGCGCGCCACGCTGAAGATGTCATACAGCAGCGACAGCAGGTCGACATAGTCCTGCTGCTTGTAGGTCGGCCCCTTGACCAGGCCCAGCGCCCCCGCGAACGACTGCTTCACGATGCTGGCCGGATTGGCGATCAGGAAGGCTCCCATCGCGCCGCCGCCGATGATCAGCAGCTCGTAGGGCTGCCACAGCGCCAGCAGATGGCCGTGGGACAACAGGTAGCCGCCCGTCACGCAGACAAGAACGACGAGCGTACCGACGACAGCCATCATGGGTGGAGTGCCTCGTGTGAGAAATCGGCTTCTGCGACACCGGGGCTATCGGCACGATCGGTCGAAAGTTGAGGACGCGAAGACCGATCGCGCGAACATATGTCCGGCACGTTGGCCGGCCGATCGACCGGGGCACAGGCGGCCAATCCATGCCGTCGCCTGCGCGCGGACGGGGCGTCGAATCAGAGCTCGAACCGATAGGACAGCTTCACCAGCAGCTGCTCGCTGTCGCGCAGGTCGAAGCTGCGGTTGAACTGCGAGCCGGCCTCCTCGTAACGCGGATCGAGCAGGTAGCCGCCGCGGGCGTAGACCACGTATAGATCCGACAGCGGCGCCAGCTCATAGCGGTAGCGGATCTGGAAGCCCAGGTTGCGCACGCTGAAGTCGTTGACCGGATCATCCGTGCGCACGGCGCGCGCATTTGGGGTCACGCGATAGGCACCGCGCAGGCGCGCATCCAGCCCCAGCGCCTGCAGCTTCACCCGCAGCTCCTGGTGCCCGCTGATGTTCCAGTTCATGCCGGCGTCGAGCAGGATCGAGTGGCTGTCGAAGCTGCCGATCAGGTTGTCGTGCTGCCACACCAGCCAGTCCGGCTGGTATCTGTAGTCCGGTCCGCCAAACACGCTCAGCGCATCGCTGAAGAAATAGGTCGGCTCGAACAACACTTCGTAGCCTATCCGGCGCATGCCCATGCGGTCACTGCCGGAGGCGGTCACCTCGCTCTTCCAGGCCCAGTCGCCCTCGCGCGGACTGGTGCGCAACCAGTCGATCAGGTGGATCGTGGGCTTGCGCAGCACGCCGTGGCCGCGAGTCAGCAGGTCGTCATAAGCGGGCGTGTTGAGGTTGAGCTGGATGTCTTCCTCACCGCCATCGCGCAGCTGGCTTTGGCGGATGACCCGCAACTGCCGCTCCAGCTTGACGCCACGGTCGTCATCGATGCCGATGATGCGGAAACGCCAGCGGTGCGAGGCGTACTTCGAATCGGCCGGCAGGTTCGTGTAGCGGCGCTGCACCTCCCAGTGCAGATAATTGAGGCTGTTGCGCGGCAGGTAGCCGAAGTCGTTGATGTCGAGCCGGTCGTCGAAATGCATAGCCAGCCATTGCTGGGTCCAGCGCTCGTTCATCTCGTACTCGACCACGCTGGTGGCCCCCATGCCCGTGACCAGTTGTCCGTGCTGGTCGATATGGCTGCCGACCACGTTGCTGGTGACGGTGATCTTGTCGTTCGGCTGCCAGCGGTGGTCGATGCCCAGCACGTTGGCGTCGCGGTCGAGGAACGGCCGCTCCACGTGCGTGGCCAGCAGGCCCAGCGCCTGCGTGCCGAAATCGTGCTCCAGCCGCAACGCGCCGAAGCTGCGCCCGGCGTCGCCGCTTTCCTGCGCCGCCAGCACGCCGTACTGGGTGGCGCCGACGCTGCCGTTGAGTTTGAGTGCACCCTCGACGTCGGCCGCGCCGCTGCCGTCGTCCGCGGGACCGCCGACGCGGCGGGTGTAGATCAGCTGGCTGTTGTCGATCAGCAGGCTGAAATCGAAGATGCCCTGGTTCTCGGTGAAGAACGGCCGCTTGTCGGTGAAGAAGGTTTCCTCGGCACCGAAGTTCACCACCAGGTCGTCGCTCTCCACCTGCCCGAAGTCCGGGTTGATGGTGGCGGTGAGCTGGGTCTGCCCGTTCGGCTTCCAGAAGATGTCCGCGCCGGCCTTGCCCTGGCTGCGGCCGTGCACCTGGTCACGCACGCCGACCACGTACGGAGTCACCGCCAGCAGCGGCTGGTTGTACGCCGGCAGCGTCACCGGCGTGAAGTCCGACACGAAGCGTGCGCGGGTGAAGCTGGCCACCGGCCAGGCGTCACGCTCGCCGGTCGAGCCGATCACGCGGTCCAGGTACATGCGCACGGTGCGCGCGTTGCCGTCGGCCGCCCGCATCGGCGCGATGTACCAGGGAATGAGCATCTCCACGCTCCAGCCCTGGGCATCCTCGCTCACCGCGTGCTTCCAGTTGCCGTCCCAGTCGGTGTTGAACGTCGTCTCGCTGGTGATCACCGCATCGTCGATGTCGTTGCTCAGCGTGACGGTGAAGTCGTAGCCGGTGCGACCGTCGCCGTTGAAATCGATCATCAGGTTGACTCGGTCGACCTGTGCCTGCTCGTCGCGACGGATCCGCTGCCGCGTGCGCGGCACGCCGGGCGGCTGGATGCAGCGGAACGCGATCGCCAGGCCTTTCGGCGTGGACAGCACCCAGGCTTCCGTTGGCAGGCTGGCCGGATCGCCGTTGAGCGGCTGCACCTTGCGGAAATCGGTGATGTGCCTGGCACCGCGCCACTCGCCCGGATCGAGGTGGCCATCGATGCGCACCGCGAGCGCCGGCCCGGCGAAAACCAGGAGGGCCAGCGCCACGAGGGCGCGCGAGCGGAGCGAAGCCGGCGAGCGACGGCGAACGGAGAGGGTCATGGTTTCGCGAAGGGAGGGGGAAGCCAGCGCAGAGGCTAGGCTGTCGCCATCCGGGCGCCGACTGGAGGAAGTCACGGAAACCGCAGTGTCCGCGGACACTGCGGCGGATCGGGGTCAGCGCGGCTCGGCGATCTGTGCCTGCAGCGCCACGTCACGCGGCGGCGGCGCCGCCGGCGGCACGCGCAGGGTGCGCTGGTACCAGCGCCAGGCGAACCAGCCGGTGCCGGTGAGCACGAGACTGCCGGCGGCCAGCGCCAGCATGCCGCCGGACAGCAGCGGCGAGAGCACGCCGGCCACGCCGGCATTGAGCATCAGGCTGGTGAACGCCTGCACCGACGACGCGCCGCCGCGCCGCTGCGGAAAGCGATCGAGCAGCAGCAGCGTGAGCGTGGGAAACGCCAGCTGCACGCCCACGCCCTGCAGCGCCAGCGGCAGCATCGACCACGGCAGTCGCGGCGATTCGAAGCCGACCGCCGCCAGCAGATGCAGTGCGCACGCACCGAGCATGCAGCCGTAGCCCAGGTTCACCGTGAACGCCACGCTGTGGCGCACCGCCAGCCGCCCGGACAACCACGCGCCGAACACCAGCCCCGCCACCACCGGCAGGAACAGCCAGGGAAAGCCCTGCGCCGACAGATGCAGCAACTCGCGCACGATGCGCGGCGCCGAGGCAATGAACAGGAACAGCCCGGCGAAATTCACCGAGCTGGCGATCAGCAGCGGCACGAACGGGCGGTCGCGACCGAAGGCGAGATAGCCGGCGATCAGCTCGCGCGGCACGAACGGCGTGCGGCTGGCCGGCGGATGCGTCTCGCGCAGCAGGGCCATCAGCGCCAGCGCCATCAGCACGGTGAACGCCATCAGCAGCCAGAAGATGCCGTGCCAACCGTCCAGCCACAGCAGCTGCGCGCCCACCATCGGCGCGATCACCGGCGCGATGCCGAAGATCATCATCACCCGCGACATCAGCTGCTGCGCCGCGGCGCCCTGCAGCGAGTCGCGCACGATGGCGCGCCCCACCACCAGGCCGGCACCGGCGCACGCACCCTGCAGCGCGCGCGACGCCAGCAGCATCGGGAAGGTGGTCGACAGCGCCGCGCCGGCCGAAGCCATCGCATAGACGAGCATGCCGGCGATGATCACCGGCTTGCGCCCGATCGCATCGGAGATCGCCCCGTGGAACAGGCTCATCGCGCCGTAGGTCAGCAGGTAGACGCTGATCAGCTGCTGCAGGGCGATGTCGTCCACTGCGAAGTGGCCACCGATTAGCGGAAAGGCCGGGAACACCGCGTCGATCGAGAACGGGCCGATCATCGACAACCCCGCCAGCAGCCACGGCAGGCTGCGCGGAACGGAGGGAGCGGCGGAAGTCATGAGCGCTGGGGGCATCGACGGAGCGGGGCTCGCCAGCATATCGCCAGTGCCCTCCGGTTGACCGGGCGCGGTGCGCATTTGCTACGATCCGCCGACCGATGGGAGATGGCATGCCTCCCCGAACCGCCGCAAGGCTGATGATGCCTGGTTGACCTCCTCGCGGGGCGATCGGGCATTTCCCAGGCACCGCCTGACGATGCCCGCCGCACCCGCACCACGACTGCTGGAATCCGGATGCGCATGGATCTCTCCTCTTTGTTCGCTGTCGGCTGCGGCGCCTTTCTGGGCGCGGTGCTTCGCTGGATGCTGGGCTCCTGGCTCAACCCGCTGTTTCCCACGCTGCCGCTGGGCACGCTCGGCGCCAACCTGCTTGGCGGGTTGCTGATGGGCCTGGCGATGGGTGTCTTCAGCCAGTTCGACGCGCTCTCGCCGGCGGCGCGGCTGTTCTTCACCACCGGCTTCCTCGGCGGGCTCACCACCTTCTCCACCTTCTCGGCCGAGACGGTGACGCTGATGCTGCGCCAGCAGTACGCGTGGATGCTGGCCATCGTCAGCGTCCACGTGATCGGCACGCTGGCGATGACGCTGGCCGGCATCGGGCTGGTGCGCGCCATCGCCGCCGCTCGCTGAGCGGCGACGCCCCTCTCCCAAGGAGCATTCGCATGAACGGCTATTCGCTGCGCTTTTACATGCACGAGAACCAGAAGCACCACGGCATGCTGTTGTACGAGTGGCTGCTCGAAGCGGCCCGGAAGCACGGCGTGCACGGCGGCTCGGCGTTCAAGACCATCGCCGGCTTCGGCCGGCACGGGCAGATCAACGCCGCGCACTTCTTCGAGCTGGCCGGCGAGCAGACCGTGCTGGTGGAGTTCATCGTCGATGCCGCCACGGCGGACACGCTGGTGGCATTGGTCGAGCAGGAAAAAACGCCGCTGTTCTGGGCGCGCTTTCCGGCGGAGTTCGGCGTGGTCGAGCCGGCCTGATTCGGGCTTGACGCGCATCAAGCGTGCAGCGATCGCTTCGGGCGATCGTGGCCGCTGCAGTACGATCGTGGTCAGGGTCGCGCCAGCGGGGTAACGCCGCCGGCTGTGGACCCGCCATCCGGGGATCGCGAAGGAGGCGCCGATGCATTCGGATTCGCTGCGACTCAAGGCGGAACAGCTGCTGGCCCACGCCGGCATCCAGATCAACGGCGATCGCCCCTGCGACCTGCGCGTGCACGACGAGCGCCTGTTTGCGCGCGTGTTCGCGCACGGCTCGCTGGGCCTGGGCGAGGCCTACATGGACGGCTGGTGGGATGCCACCGACCTGCCCGGCCTGTTCACCCGGGTCCTCTCCTCGCATCTGGATGAGGAGCTGAGGACGCTCGACACCCTGATCGCCCACCTCAAGGCCCGCTTCCTCAACCGGCAGCGCGGCGAACATGCCTTCGAGGTCGCCCAGACGCACTACAACCTGGGCAACGACCTGTTCCGCGCCATGCTCGGCAAGCGGCTGGTGTACTCGTGCGGCTACTGGGCCGCGGCGGACAACCTCGACGACGCGCAGGCGGCCAAGCTCGACCTGGTCTGCCGCAAGCTGCGCCTGCAACCCGGCCAGCGCGTGCTGGACATAGGCTGCGGCTGGGGCGAGGCGTTGAAGTACGCCGCCGAGCACTACGGCGTGGAAGGCGTGGGCATCACCGTCTCCACCGAGCAGGCGGCCTTCGCCCGCGAGCTGTGCGCCGGCCTGCCGATCGAGATCCGCGTGCAGGACTACCGCGAGATCGACGAGCCGTTCGACGCGATCTACTCCATCGGCATGTTCGAACACGTGGGCGGGCGCAACTACCGCAGCTACTTCGAGACGGTGAAGCGCTGCCTGAAGGACGAGGGCCTCTCGCTGTTGCACACCATCGGCAGCCACGGCGCGCCGGCGCGTCCGGATCCGTGGATCGAGAAGTACATCTTCCCCAACTCGATGATTCCCGCCGCCAGCCAGGTCACCGCCGCGCTGGAAGGGATGTTCGTGGTTGAGGACTGGCACAACTTCGGGCCCGACTACGACCGCACCCTGATGGCCTGGCGCGACAATTTCGACCGCGCCTGGCCCGAACTCTCGGCGCGCTACGACGAGCGCTTCCGCCGCATGTGGCAGTTCTACCTGGGCGTGTCGGCGGCCGTATTCCGCAGCCGGCGCGACCAGCTGTGGCAGCTGGTGCTCAGCCCGCACGGCGTACCCGGCGGCTACCGCGCCCCGCGCTGACGCCCGCCTTTGGTCGTACTTGCCGGCGGCCGCGGGGGGCGGGATAGTCGGCGGGCATTTCCGGGGAGAATCACCATGAAGAAGCTTGCCGCACTGCTGGCCGCCCTCGCGCTGCCGTTCGCCGCCTGTGCCGCGCAGTCCGCGCCGCCGGCCAGCTACTACAGCCATGCCGGACACGACGACGTGCTTTCCGGCGGGGTGAAGATGATTCCGATCAGCACCCCGCTCGGCAAATTCCGGGTGTGGACCAAACGCGTCGGCAACAACCCGAAGCTGGCGGTGCTGCTGCTGCACGGCGGCCCGGGCATGACGCACGAATACTTCGAGGCGTTCGACAGCTACCTGCCCGCCGCGGGCATCGAATACATCTACTACGACCAGCTCGGTTCGGCCTATTCCGACCAGCCCAAGGGCCCCGGCACCGACGCGCTGTGGACCACCGACCGCTTCGTCGAGGAAGTCGAGCAGGTGCGCCAGGCGCTGCACCTGGACAAGAACAACTTCTGCGTGCTCGGGCACTCCTGGGGCGGCATCCTGGCGATGGAGTACGCGCTGAAATACCAGCAGCACCTCAAGTGCCTGGTGATCTCCAACATGGTCGACTCGATCCCGCAGTACAACGACTACGCCAAGAACGTGCTCGAACCGGCGATGGATCCGAAGCAATTGGCCGAAGTGAAGGCGATGGAGGCCGAGCACCGCACCGACGATCCGCGCTACATGCAGATCCTCACCACCATGCACTACGAAAAGCACGTGCTGCGCATGCCGCAGGCGCAGTGGCCCGAGCCGGTGACGCGTGCGTTCGGCCACGTCAACAGCCACATCTACACGCTTATGCAGGGCCCCAGCGAGCTCGGTGCCAGCGGCGTGCTGGAACACTGGGATCGCAGCAAGGACCTGCACGAGATCACCGTGCCCACGCTGGTGATCGCCGGCAAGTTCGACACCATGGATCCGGACTACATGGCGCAGATGGCGAAGAAGCTGCCCAAGGGCCAGCTGCTGCTGTGCCCCAAGGGAAGCCACATGTCGATGTACGACGACCAGCAGACCTACTTCACCGGGCTGGTGAAGTTCCTCCGGGGCGTCGAGCGCGAGTGAGTGGATGATGGCGGACTGCCGCAACCCTTGCGCCAACATGTGATACCGCAAACGGAGTGCAGCGCAGTCGCCGCATTCCGACTCCGATGATCGAAGGCACCCGCGTGCCGAACCGTGCGCCGGGGCCGGACGGTGGCTGACGTGCGCCATCCGCGTACGAAACCCCGCGCTGTCATCTTCTGCTGCTTGCGTGTTCGCTGAGCAGAACGCGGGGGTGAGCGCAACGGCCTCACAGGCACGGGGCGGCCCGGGCCTGCGCTGCCCCCTCCGCAAGCCCGGGCCATGGCGCGTTCACGTCCGCGAGACGTCCCTCGGCGCCTAGTCCACGGTGGTGATGTCGCTCGTCCGGCATCTCGCCTGTTCCGGGACCGCCCTCCGGCGCTTTCCCGGCACGCTCAGTCCGGCAGTGCATGGAGGCCTCGCGCCTGCCATGGCTGTTGCGCCAAAGACCGCGCCAGGCGCGTTCCACGGGAATTGACATGCGTTCCTACAAGCAACGAACGTGGTTCAACGTGGCCAGCGTGAGCGGCGCGCCGTTCACGCTGGCGGTGGTGGAATTGTTTCACCCGCACCCCGTTGATCTGCTCGATCTCAACGTGCGGCTCTGGATGCTGGTGCATTACGCGCAGATTCCGCTGTTTGCGCTGTCTGCCCTGGCCGTGACCACGCTGGTGCGGGGCCATATCGACATGGCGGCCACCGTCGCCCGGATCGCCCTGTTCGTCTTCGCGCTCAGCTTTGTGGCCTTCGATACCGTGGCCGGCGTCGCGGTCGGCATCCTCGTCGACTCCGCGCAGGCGTCGGGTACCCCGGAAGCCTGGCGCAGCGCGATCGACGCGCTGTGGATGCACCCGATCATGGGCGGCATGCGATTGAACGGCGATCCGTCGCTGGCCGTGCTTGGCCGCGTCTCGCTCGCCGTGGGCACGGTTGCCGCCGCGGTGTCGCTCAAGCGCAGCGGCAGCTCGTGGGTACCGGCCGGCCTGCTGGCGATCTCCAGCCTTGGAATCAACCTGTTCCACAGCCACTCGTGGCCGGGTGGACCGTTGACGTTCGGAGGCATCGCCCTGGCGGCAGGCTGGATGCAGTACGAGGCGGCCACGCGAGCCGCCCGTGCGAGTCGAACGGCCATCACATTCGGGCGCAGGGCCGGCGACCTCAGCCGGGGATCGTGAGGCGCGATATCGCGGGCCGTCGTATGGCTCCGCCGCCGACGGGGATTGAACCGGCCACAAGCTTGCGCTGACACTGGCCCCATGAAGTCACCCTTGATCGCACGGGCACTGGTCTGCCTGGTCCTGCTGCTGCCCACCGCCATCCTCGCCAAGCCGGCGCTGTGGGTGGTGAAGGATGCGGACACCACGCTGTACCTGTTCGGCACCATCCACCTGCTGCCGAAAGACGCCGACTGGCACTATCCCGCGCTAGACCGCGCGCTGGCGCAAAGCGACGCGCTGGTAGTGGAGATCACCGACGACAATCCCGCCAACATGACCGCGCTGGTGCTGCGGCTGGGTATCGATGCGGCGCATCCGCTGTCCAGCCTGCTCTCGTCCGGCGACTTCCACCGGCTGGACCTCGCGGCCCGCAAGGCCGGCCTGCCCGGCACCACCGCGCTCAACGTGATGCGCCCCTGGCTGGCCACGCTGACGTTGACGCTGGCGCCGCTGACCAAGGCCGGCCTGGACCCGGCCCGCGGCGTCGACCGCCAGCTCCGCGACATGATGGCCAAGGCGGGCAAACCGGTGCGTGCGCTGGAAACCGCCGAGGAGCAGATCCACTTCCTCGCCGACATGCCGACCCGACTGCAGCTGGACATGCTGCGCCAGACGGTGCACGAGGCCGATCACGCCAGCGTGGAACTGCAGGCCTTGCTCGACGCCTGGCAGGCTGGCGACGACGCGGCCATCGCCCGGCTCGAAAACGAGCTGATGAAGCGCGAGACGCCCGCGCTTTACCAGCGCCTGCTGGTCCAGCGAAACGCCGTCTGGGCCGGCCGCATCAAGGCCATGCTCGACACGCCCGGCACAGTGTTCATCGCGGTGGGCGCCGCCCACCTGGCCGGCCCCGACAGCGTGCAGGCGCAGCTGCAAAAGCTCGGCATCAGCAGCGCCCGCGTCCCGGCCATGTAGGAGCCCGCTCGCGGGCGATGCCTTCCGCTCTGAAACCACCCCACAGCCAGAGCATCGCCCGCGAGCGGGCTCCTACCGAGGCGGGGGAAGCAGGCCGGCAAGCTCCGCCGCGCGCACCAGCCATCCGGCCATGCGCTCGCCCCACACGTGCTGGCCGTCGGCATCGGCAATAAGGTCCTGGCGCACCTCCAGCTCCACGTGCGGCAGGCCGCGCTGCTCGCCATACACCGGAATCGCGTAGTCGGTGGCATCGGTCACCGCATACGGCTGGTTGTCGCCCACGCGCCAGCCGTCGGCGCGCATCACCTCCAGCAGCGGATGCGCCAGCCGCGCGTCGCGCTGGTACAGCACGCCCAGCTCCCAGGCGCGGGCATCGTCCATGAATACTGGCGTGAAGCTGTGCACGGTGACCAGGATCGTCGGCTGCCCGGCGGCGGCGCGGCGATCCAGCTCCTGCACCGTGCGCTGGTGGTAGGGCGCGAAGATCTCGCCACGCCGGGCGGCGATCGCCTCGACGGAAAGATCGCGGTTGCCCGGCACCTCAGTGCGCTCGCTGCGGCTGACGATCGAGCCGGGCGCATTCAGCGGACGGTTGCAGTCGATCACCAGCCGCGAGTAGGTCTGGCAGATCAGCCACGCGTCCAGCGCCTCGGCCATCACCTGCGCCATGCCGGCCGCGCCGATGTCCCAGGCGATGTGGCGGTCCCACTCCGGTGCCGGCACGCCCAGGTCGCCCAGCGCGGCGGGCACCGCGCGACCGGCGTGGTCGCAGGTGAGCAGGAACGGCGAGGCGCCGTCGGCGCGATGCACGGTGAACGGGGCGGGATCGGCAGGGCCGAGCAGGCGGGATGACGGCATGGATCGGGGGGCGGCGGGCAAAGCCGCCACGATACCGAGCGCTCCGCTCACCGGCCAGCGCCGCCGGCGCAGCCCGTGCGACGGCAGCACGGCAACCTGTCCCGCGCAAGCTGTCACCCCCCGGCCCGTTCTGGCACCATCGACCGGCTGTCCGCGCCGCCGGCGCGCTTATCGATTGATCGAAAAAATGAACCTGCAAGCCAATTACGAACAGATCCCGCTGAAGGAATACGCCGAGCGCGCCTACCTCGACTATTCGATGTACGTGGTGCTCGACCGCGCCCTGCCCTTCGTCGGCGACGGCCTGAAACCGGTGCAGCGGCGCATCATCTACGCGATGAGCGAGCTGGGCCTGGCGGCCAGCGCCAAGCCGAAGAAATCGGCGCGCACCATCGGCGACGTGATCGGCAAGTTCCACCCGCACGGCGACAGCTCCTGCTACGAAGCGATGGTGCTGATGGCACAGCCGTTCTCGTACCGCTATCCGCTGGTCGACGGCCAGGGCAACTTCGGCTCGCCGGACGATCCCAAGAGCTTCGCCGCGATGCGCTACACCGAGAGCAAGCTCAGCCCGATCGCCGAGGCGCTGCTGGGCGAGCTGGGCCACGGCACCGTCGACTGGGTACCGAACTTCGACGGCACCATGGACGAGCCGAGCTGGCTGCCGGCACGCGTGCCGCACGTGCTGCTCAACGGCTCGATGGGCATCGCCGTGGGCATGGCCACCGACATCCCGCCGCACAACCTGCGCGAAGTGGCGAGCGCCTGCATCCGCCTACTGGACGACCCGGACGCCACCGTGGCGGATCTGGCCGAGCACGTGCTCGGCCCGGATTACCCCACCGAGGCGGAGATCATCACCCCGCGCAAGGAGCTGCTGGCCATCTACACCACCGGCGGCGGCTCGCTGCGCGCCCGCGCGGTGTACGGCGTGGAAGACGGCAACGTGGTGATCACCGCGCTGCCGCACCAGGTCAGCCCGTCGAAGATCCTCGAGCAGATCGCCGCGCAGATGCGCGCCAAGAAGCTGCCGATGATCGAGGACCTGCGCGACGAGTCCGACCACGAGAACCCGATCCGCCTGGTGATCGTGCCGCGCTCCAACCGCGTCGACACCGACGAGATGATGCAGCACCTGTTCGCCACCACCGACCTGGAAAAGAGCTTCCGGGTCAACCTCAACATGATCGGCCTGGACGGCCGCCCGCAGGTGAAGGATCTCAAGCGCATCCTCACCGAGTGGCTGAGCTTCCGCACCACCACGGTCACCCGTCGTCTGGAGCATCAACTGGGCAAGGTGGAGCGCCGCCTGCACCTGCTGGAAGGCTTGCGCATCGCCTACCTCAACCTGGACGAGGTGATCCGCATCGTCCGCACCGAGGACGAGCCCAAGCCGGTGCTGATGAGCCGCTTCCGACTCAGCGACGAGCAGACCGATTACATCCTCGAGACCAAGCTGCGCCAGCTGGCCCGGCTCGAGGAAATGAAGATCACCGCCGAGGCCAACCAGCTCGAGGAGGAGCGCGCGCGCATCAACGTGCTCCTGAAGTCGCCGGCCAAGCTGAAGGGCCTGATCAAGCAGGAACTCAACGCCGACGCCGCCAAGTACGGCGACGCCCGCCGCTCGCCGCTGGTGCAGCGTGAAACCGCGCAGGCGCTGGACGAGAGCGCGCTGGTGGCGAGCGAGCCGGTGACCGTGGTGCTGAGCCAGAAGGGCTGGATCCGCGCCGGCAAGGGCCACGACGTGGATGCCGAAGGCCTCAACTACCGTGAAGGCGACGGCCTGCTCGCTGCGGTGAAGGCGCGCACCACGCAGCAGATCGCGGTGATCGACTCCACCGGCCGCAGCTATTCCACCGCGGCACATACCCTGCCCTCGGCACGCGGCAACGGCGAGCCGCTGACCGGTCGCTTCACGCCGCCGGCCGGTGCCAGCTTCGACGCGCTGGCCGCCGGCGACAACGACACCCGGCTGATCCTCGCCACTGATTTCGGCTACGGCTTCGTCACCCGCTTCGAGGCGCTCACCGGCCGCAACAAGGCCGGCAAGCAGATCATCAGCCTCAGCGACGGCGCGAAGGTGCTGGCGCCACAGGCCAGCGCCGATCCCGCGCGCGACCGCATCGTGGTGGTCACCAGCGAGGGCCACCTGCTGATGTTCTCGGTGGCCGAACTGCCGGAGCTGGACAAGGGCAAGGGCAACAAGCTGATCGAGATCCCGAAGAAGCAGTTGGCGGAGGGTGAACGCGTGGTCGGGGTAGCTGTGGTGGCCGAAGGCAAGGGCGAGGTCACGATGTACGCCGGCCAGCGCAAGCTCACGCTGAAGTGGGCCGACCTGGTGGAGTACGGCGGCAACCGCGCCAGCCGCGGCGGCGTGCTGCCGCGCGGCCTGCGCCGGGTGGAGCGGATCGAGACCAGCGGCTGACCCCACCGGTACCACACCGCCCTGTAGGAGCCCGCTCGCGGGCGATGCTTTTGCCTTGATGCGACATCAGAGCCAGGGCATCGCCCGCGATCGGGCTCCTACAGTGGGTTGCAGGGATCGCCGGCGTCGTAGCGAGGGCAGGAACTTCCCGCCATCGCGGCACCCAAAGCATGGCTGTGCACGCGCCGCGTCCCCACGCGTTGACACGGCATCACCCGCGGAGCGCACATGACCATCCATCGAACCCTCGGCCTGCTCCTTGCCAGCGCGCTCGCCACGTCCGCGGCGGCGCAGAGCGCGGATCGGCCGCTCAACCTCAAGCTCCCGCCCAGCGCCGCTCCCGCAGCGAGCAGCAGCGCGGTCAAACCCGCCACTGCAAGCACCGCTCCCGGCGTCTACTACGGCGACACCAGCGGCACCACCGACGCGAGTCTCGCCGCGGACGACACCGTGGATGACTGCGACGACGCCACCTACAACAAGGCCCAGGTCCACGGCAGCGTCGGCATGGGCGTGGTCGCCGGCAGCCACGTCAGCGGCAATTACCAGACCGGCACGGTCAACCTCTCCAAGGCCTTCGGCGACTGCGACCACCCCACCGGCGGCGTGAGCATCTCGATCGGCGCCGGCCAGGGGCATTTCGATCACGACGGTCGCCGCTTCGGGCGTCCATGAAGGATTCGCCGAGCGCAACCCGATGACCAGGGCGAGTCACCGCCCAGAGAATCAACGCGTGTTGACCGAGCGATCAAAGCCGCCGCATGTCATGGGCGTGCAACGGGCAGCCGCGGCAGGATGTGCTCGCGGCTGAGCCGCGCGATCGGCAGGTCGCCCGGCGCCGCCGGATCGATCCAGCGCAGCTCTTCGATTTCGGCCTGGGCGCGGATGTCGCCGGCCACCTCCACCGCGTAGACCTCGCCTTCGACCGTATGCCCGGGTTCGTTCGCCGCCGGCGCGCTGGCGCGCCATAGATGGCGGGCCGAGCCGGGCACCAGCGTGACGCCCAGTTCCTCGCGCAGCTCGCGGGCCAGCGTGGCGAGGTCGTCTGCGTCATACGGATCGCGCTTGCCTCCCGGTTGCTGGAACACCGTCGCCCCGCGCTTGCGCACCAGCAGCACGCGACCAGTCTCATCGCGAATCACCGCAGCGACGATGCGGATACGCCGGTCTTCGCCGTTCACAGGCGGGAGAACGACCACGACTGCATGCGGCCGTCCTTGTACGGCATCACGCCGTGGAACGGACGCGGGTCGTCGTCGAACACCAGCGGCAGAAAGTGGCGGTCGCCTTCCCACATCGGCAGTTCCATCAGTCGATCGCGCTCGACCCACTCCAGCGTGCCTTCCGGATTGGTCTGCAGCGGCGTGCCTTCGAAGGCGTCGATGACGAAGATGAAACCCAGCCAGTCCTCGCCCTGCTTGCCGAAGCCGGGCCAGTTGAGGGTGCCGCGCAATTGCATCGCGATGCACTCGATGCCGGCCTCCTCGCGGATTTCGCGGCGCATGCAGGCGGCGGCGTCCTCGCCCGGCTCCATCTTGCCGCCGAGGCCGTTGTACTTGCCCAGGTGCTGGTCGTCCGCCCGCGCATTGCGGTGGATCATCAATACCCGGCGGCGATCGGGCGAGAGCACGTATCCGAGCGTGGCGACGATGGGGCAGTAAGGCATGGCGGGCGCCGGCAAAGCGCAAAGTGTAGCGCTGCAGACCGCACCGACTGAACCGCGCCGACGGCAGCGCTTGCGTCGCACCGCATTGCCCGGCGACCATCGGGGAATGCCTGTATCGCCCGCACCGGTTTCGACGTTTTCCCGCTGGCGCCCGCTGCTTGGCGCCGCGCTGCTGCTCGCCACGCTGGTCGGCTGCGCGTCGCGCGCCCGCGCGCTGGACAGCGACGAGCGCGAGTTCGACGGCCAGCGTTTCCACGTGGTGAGCGTCGACCTGACGCGGCAGAGCCTGAGCCTGCACTGGCGCAATCCGGATGACGGCCAGCCCTACGGCAGCATCGACGCCCTGCAGCAATGGGGCGCGCGCCACGGCAAACGGCTGTTGTTCGCCGCCAACGCCGGTATCTACGACCACAAGGACGCTCCGCTGGGTTTGTACGTGGAAGGCGGACGCACGCTGGTGCCGCTGAACCGCGCGCGCGGCAATCCGGCGGCCGGCAACTTTTCGCTGCAGCCCAACGGCGTGTTCGCGGTGTACGCCGACGGCCGCGCCGCCGTACGCACCACCGAGGCGTTCAAGGCCGATGGCAAGTCCGCGGCGCTGGCCACGCAGTCCGGCCCGATGCTGGTGATCGACGGCCAGCTCAACGGGCAGTTCGTCGACGACTCCTCCAGCATGAAATGGCGCAGCGGCGTCTGCGCCAGGACGCCCACCCGCGTGGTGTTCGCGGTGAGCGAGACGCCGGTGAACTTCCACACCTTCGCGCGACTGTTCCGCGACGGCCTGGGCTGCCGCGACGCGCTGTATCTGGACGGCTCGATCTCGCAGTTCTACGTGGACGGCGAAGGCTATAGCGGCGCGCCCTCGTTCATGCTCAAGCCGTACGCCGGCATCTTCGCGGTATTCAGCGATTCATGAGGCGCGCGACCGTATGGCGCTGGTCGCGCCGCCTGCTCGTAGCCCTCGTGCTGCTGATGCTCGCCGCCGGCATCGGCGTGTGGGTGCTGCTGGCGCGCGGGCGCGCCGCGCTGGATGGCGAGGTGGCCGCGCGGGGACTGAGCGCCCCGGTCAGCATTACCCGCGATGCGCTGGGTACCGCCACGCTGGCGGGCAGCACGCGCGACGACCTCAGCTACGCGCTGGGCTACGTGCACGCGCAGGAGCGCTACTTCTCCATGGACCTGATGCGTCGGCTGCCGGCCGGCGAGCTGGCCGCACTGGTGGGCAAAGCCGCGCTGGACACCGACATCGCGCATCGCCGCCTGCGCCTGCGCGCGGTGGTTGAGCAGGCCTACGCGCAGCTGCCGGCCGATCAGCGCCGCACGCTCGACCGCTACCGCGACGGCGTCAACGCGGGGCTGGCGGATCTCGCCGTGCGCCCGTGGGAGTACTTCCTGCTCGGTACGCAGCCGCAGCCGTGGCGGTCGGAAGACAGCCTGCTGGTAATCGCGGCGATGTACCTGGACCTCAACAGCGATGGCGGCAACACGCGCGAGCTGCGCATCGCGCAGATGCGCGCCGCCCTGCCGCGCCCGGTGGTGGATTTCCTGCTTGCGCCCGACCCGGATTGGGAGGCGCCGCTCGCCGGCACGCTGTCGCGCGTGCCGGTGGTGCCGGATGCGACCACCTTCGACCTGCGCAGCGGTGCGTCCGCAGCCGGCAGGAACCTCGCTGCCGTGCTCGCACCGGCGCTGGACGATGCCCGTCCCGGCAGCAACAGCTTCGCGGTGGCCGGCGCGCTCACCGGCAACGGCGCGGCGATGCTCGCCAACGACATGCACCTGGGCCTGCGCGTGCCGAACCTGTGGTTCCGCGCCCGCCTGCGCTATCCGGATGCCGGCGCGCCCAACGGCCGGCGCGACGCCAGCGGCGTCACCCTGCCCGGCACGCCGGCGCTGGTGGTCGGCTCCAACGGCCAGGTCGCCTGGGGCTTCACCAACAGCTACGGCGACTGGGAGGACTGGGTGCGCGTGCAGCGCGATCCCGCGGACGCGACGCGCTACCGCACGCCGGACGGCTGGGAGGCGATCGCCACGCACCACGAAACGATCCACGTGAAAGGCGGGCCCGACCACGCGATGACGGTGCAGGACACGCGCTGGGGCCCGATCCTCGCCAGCGACACCGACGGCACGCCGCTGGCGCTGGCGTGGACCGGCGATCGCCCGCGCGGCTACAACCTCGCCCTGATGCAGCTCGAACGCGCGCCCGACATGGCGCACGCACTCGACCTCGCGCCCACGCTGGGCATGCCGGCACAGAACCTGCTCGTCGCCGACAGCGCCGGGCATATCGGCTGGACCATCGCCAGCAACAGCATCCCGCTGCGCCAGGGCATCGATCCGCTGGTGCCGGCCGACTGGTCGCGCCCGGGCACCGGCTGGGTCGGCTGGGCCAGCGCGGCGCAGTACCCGCGCATCGAGAACCCGGCCGACGGTAGGCTGTGGACCGCCAACAACCGCACCGTCGACGGCGCCGCCCTGGCCCTGCTGGGCAATGGCGGGCATGACCTCGGCGCCCGCGCGCAGACCATCCGCGACGACCTGCGCATGCGCGCACGCTTCTCGCCCGCCGACCTGCTCGACATCCAGCTCGACACCCGCGCGGTGCTGCTCACCCGCTGGCAGCAGCTGCTGCAACAGACCTTGGCCGGCAGCACCGATCCACAGCTCGTGCAACTGCGCGACCTCACCGGCACCTGGCGCGGCCGCGCCGCGGTGGACAGCGTGGACTACCGCCTGGTGCGCGCCTTCCGCGAGCGGGTGCATGCGGCCGTGCTGGCGCCGTTCGCGGCGCGCGTGCAGGCGCGCTTCGCCGACTTCACCTGGCCCGGGCTGGGCGATCCGGAAGCGGCGGTGTGGACGCTGGTGCACCAGCAGCCGAAGCACCTGCTCGATCCGGCCTACGCCGACTGGCACGCGCTGCTGCTCGCCGCGGCGAAGCAGGTGGTCGACGAGCTCGGAAAACAGCCCGGCGGCCTCGCCGCACGCCGCTGGGGCGAACGCAACCGCGCGGCGGTGAACCATCCGCTGGCGCGCGCCCTGCCCGGCTGGCTGGCCCGCTTCATCGACATGCCGGACCAGCCGCTGCCCGGTGACGGCAACCTGCCGCGCGTCGCCGCGCCCGGCTTCGGCGCCTCCGAGCGGCTGGACGTGTCGCCCGGCCACGAGACCCGCGCGATCTTCCACATGCCCGGCGGACAGAGCGACAACCCGCTGTCGCCGTTCTTCGGCGCCGGCCACGAGGACTGGGTGCAAGGCCGGCCCACGCCCCTGCTGCCCGGCGCCCCGACCCACGCGATGACCCTGGTTCCCGCGCGCTGACCGCATGATGCTGCGAGTCCGTGACGGATCGCACACTTCGCCATCGGTTGACGAAAGATTCGTGAAAGATTCAAGCGAGGATGCTCGACCGTCTTCCGTGGGGAGCCGCGACAGGATCGTTGCGGGACGGAAGATCGCACCGGCCAGGGGATGGCGGTGGCGAGCACCCTTTCGCCGCTGCAGCATGCCCGGCTGGCTCAGAAAGTCGAACAGTCTTTCTCGAAGGGGTTCCAATGACATTGCTCAAACCAAACCTGCTGGGCTTGGGTACCGCCCTGTGCGCGCTGGCCGGCATGACCTGCCTGAACGCACACGCGGCCACCGCCACCACATCGGGCGCCGAAGTCACCGCATCGGTGCAGCACGACACGCTTCACTCACTGCGCGGCGTGATGCCGCGTCCGGATGATTTCTCCAAGAGCGGCCAGCAGCATCCGGCCCGTCCGTTGCCCTGGCTCGATGGCCCGGGCACGCCCAACGACGGCGCCGTGCAGAACACCAGCACGGGGAGCTTCGCACCGGCAGTGGGCGCCGGCTTCGACGGCGTCGGCCAGGGCTTCAGCGGTCCGCAGGGCACGTTCACGGTCAACAGCGCGCCGCCGGATACCAATGGCGCGGTGGGCGCCACGCAGTACGTGCAGATCGTCAACTCGGCGTTCGCCGTGTTCGACAAGACCACCAAGTCGGTGACCTACGGACCGGTGGCCACCAACACGCTGTGGACCGGCTTCGGCGGCCCCTGCGAGGCGGACAACGACGGCGACGCCACCGTGGTCTACGACAAGGCTGCCGGCCGCTGGGTGATCTCGCAGTTCGCGGTCACCGCCGCGCCGTACTACGAGTGCGTGGCCGTGTCGGCCACCAGCGATGCCACCGGCGCGTACTACCGCTACGCGTTCCCGTACGGCTCGGTGTTCCCCGACTACCCGAAGATGGGCGTGTGGCCGGACGCGTACTACGAGACGTTCAACATGTTCAGCGGCAACACGTTCTCAGGCGCCAAGCTGTGTGCCTACGACCGCAACGCGATGCTCAGCGGCGCGGCGGCCACGCAGCAGTGCTTCCAGCTGTCCACCAGCTACGGCGGCGTGCTGCCGGCGGATCTGGACGGCAGCACCGCACCGCCGGCCGGCTCGCCGAACTACCTGATGAACTTCACCAGCAACACGCTCAACCTGTGGCGCTTCCACGTCGACTGGGCCAACTCGGCGAACACCACGCTGACCGGCCCGATCGCGATTCCGGTGGCCTCGTTCTCAGCCGCCTGCGGCGGCGGCACCTGCGTGCCGCAGTACGGTTCGCGGCAGAAGCTGGACTCGCTGGCCGACCGCCTGATGTTCCGCCTGGCCTACCGCAACTTCGGCGATCACGAGTCGCTGGTGGTGAGCCACTCGGTGCAGGTGGGCACCAGCCGCAAGAACCCGTATACCGGCGTGCGCTGGTATGAGGTGCGCAACCCCGCCACCACGCCGGTGGTCTACCAGCAGTCCACCTTCTCGCCCGACACCACCTACCGCTGGCTCGGTTCGGTGGCGATGGACAAGGTGGGCAACATGGCGCTGGGCTATAGCGCGTCGAGCAGCTCGATCCACCCGGCGGTGCGCTACACCGGCCGCCTGGCGACCGATCCGCTCAACTCCATGGAAGCGGAGACCAGCGTGATCGAAGGCCTGGGCTCGCAGAGCGGCAACAACCTCAGCCGCTGGGGCGACTACAGCGCGATGACGGTGGACCCGACCGACGACTGCACCTTCTGGTACACCACCGAGTACCTCAAGACCACGGGATCGTTCAACTGGAACACGCGCATCGCGTCGTTCAAGTTCGGCACCTGCCAGTAAGCCCGCTGTCGTAACCGTTGCACCCGGAGGCCGCCGCCAAGGCGGCCTCTTTTTTTTTCGGCGATTTCTTGTGGCGGTGCCTCGTCGACGTGTCGATCCGCCGCGCGCTCGTCCGTCGTGTCATCGGAGCCGGCCGTGCAAGGCCAGCGTGGCACCAGGACAACCACGGGAGATACCAAGATGCGATGCATGGTGATGGTGCGGGCGACCGCCGAATCGGAGAGCCAGTCCGGCGCGCTGCCCTCCAGCGAGATCCTCGAGGCGATGGGCCGCTTCAACGAGGAGCTGATGAAGGCCGGCGTGATGCTCGCGGGTGAGGGGCTCAAGCCCAGCCGCGACGGCAAGCGCATGCGCTTCGCCCACGGCACGCGGCGGGTGATCGACGGTCCGTTCGCCGAGACGAAGGAACTGATCGCCGGCTTCTGGCTGTGGCAGGTGCGCTCGATGGACGAGGCGCTGGAGTGGGCCCGGCGCTGCCCGCCGCCGTTCGAAGGCGAGTGCGAGATCGAGATCCGGCCGCTGTTCGAGGCGGAGGATTTCGGCGAGGCGATGTCGCCCGAGCTGCGCGACGCCGAGGAACGCATGCGTGCCGAGCTGGCCGACCGGCAGCGCTGATGGCATCGGCATGCTTGCCGCGGGCATCCGCCAGTGCTGTGATCGCCCTTATGGACACGGCCGAACTCCACCGCCGCATCGATGCCGTCTGGCGACTGGAATCGCCCCGGCTGATCGGCACGCTGATGCGCGTGGTGCGCGACCTGGACCTGGCCGAGGAGCTGGCCCAGGACGCGCTGGTCGCCGCACTGGAACGCTGGCCCACCAGCGGCATCCCGGACAACCCGGGCGCCTGGCTCACCACCACGGCCAAGCACCGCGCCATCGACCAGTTGCGGCATCGCCAGCTCGCCGAACGCAAGCACGCGATGCTGGGCGGCGATCCTGAGCACGAGGCCCACGTCATGCCCGACCTCGATGCGCTCGACGACGATCTTGGCGACGACCTGCTGCGGCTGATCTTCACCGCCTGCCATCCGGTGCTGCCGCGCGAGGCGCAGATAGCGCTCACCCTGCGCCTGCTCGGCGGCCTCACCACCGCCGAGATCGCCCGCGCCTTCCTGCAGCCGGAAGCCACCGTGGCGCAGCGCATCGTGCGCGCCAAGCGTACCCTCGCCGACCGGCAGCTGCCCTACGAAGTGCCGCGCGGCGACGAGCGCCGCGAGCGGCTCGACGCCGTGCTCGGCGTGATCTATCTGATCTTCAACGAAGGCTACGCCGCCAGCGCCGGCGACGACTGGATGCGCCCGGCGCTGTGCGAGGAGGCGCTGCGCCTGGCGCGCACGCTGGCCGCATGCCTGGGCGATGAACCGGAAGCGCACGGCCTGCTCGCCCTGCTGGAAATCCAGGCCTCGCGCAGCGCGGCGCGGGTGGAGCCGGACGGCACGCCGATCCTGCTGGCGCAGCAGAACCGCGCGCGCTGGGACCACCTCGCGATCCAGCGCGGACTCACCGCGCTGGCGCGCGCCGAAAAGCTCGGCGGCCGCGACGGTCCATATGCGCTGCAGGCGGCCATCGCCGCCTGCCACGCGCGCGCAACGGAGGCCGCGGCCACCGACTGGCCGCGCATCGCGGCGCTGTACGATCGACTGACCGAGGCGATGCCCTCGCCGGTGGTGGAACTCAACCGCGCGGTCGCCGTCTCCATGGCCGAAGGCGCCGCCGCCGCCCTGCCGCTGGTGGAAGCGCTGCGCGGCATGTCGGCACTGGCCAACTACCACCTGCTGCCGGCCGTGCACGGCGACCTGCTGGAAAAGCTCGGCCGCCACACCGAGGCGCGCGCGGCCTACCTGCAGGCAGCCGCGCTGGCCGGCAATGCGCGCGAACAAGCGCTGCTGCAGCAGCGCGCCGAGGCCTGCGCCGGCGGCTGACCAGGACGGTCCGCGCGAGCCGCACAGACCATGCCCACAGCAGCCTGATCGGCGTGCTCATGGGCGCGACGCGCCGCGGTGACTCAGGCGATGCCCATATCCCACGGCGGCGCGTCGCCCAACCTCCCGGCGATGAAGTCGAGGAAGGCGCGCACCGCCGGCGGCATGCGCTGGCGCGAGGCGTACACCGCATGGATGCCCATGGTCTTCGGCGGCCACTGCGGCAGCAGCAACACCAGGCTGCCGTCGCGCAGATGCGGCGCGACCAGGTAGGTGGGCAGCAGCCCGATGCCTGCGCCCGCGAGCACCGCGGCCATCACCGCGCTGGCGTCGTTCGCGCTGATGTTGCCGCCCACCGCCACCGACACCGCATTGGCGCCGCGGCCCAGCGTCCACAGGCTTTTGCCGACGAAATGGTGGGTGAGGCAGTTGTGCCGCGCGAGCTCTTCCGGCCGGGCCGGCGTGCCGTGCGCGGCCAGATACGCCGGCGACGCGCACAGCACCGAGCGGCACACCGACAGCTGGCGCGCGATCAGGTTCGGGTCGAGCTCGTGCGCGATGCGGATGGCCAGATCCACCCGCTCCTCCACCAGGTTCACCGTGCGATCGAGCATCAGCAGATCCACCGAGACGTGCGGATGACGCGCCACGAATTCCGCCACCGCGCTCGCAAGATAGCTGTGGCCGAACGACGAGCTGCAGGTGACGCGGAGACTGCCGGCAGGCGCGGCAGCATCGTCGACCAGCGCCTCGCGCATGCCGTCGGACAGTTCGATCAGTTCGCGGCAGCGCGCCAGTGCGGCCTCGCCCGCCGAGGTCAGGCTGATGCGCCGGGTGGTGCGATGGAACAACCGCACACCCAGCCATTCCTCCAGGTCAGCCAGATAGCGCGAGACCATGGCGCGGGATACGTCCAGCGACTCCGCCGCGGCGGTCAGGCTGCCGCGATCGGCCACTTCCACGAACACGCCGATGGCACGCAGTCGATCCATTGTTTCATCCCCCGCAAAAGACCCGGCCGTTATACGCGGTTTTTCCGCACGATTCGCTCACCCAGGATGGAGGCCTCTCCTTTACGGACGCCGCCATGAAAATCGCCCTCGTTGCCGCCACTGGCCAGATCGGCCGCCACATCGCCCAGCGCGCGCACCAGCGCGGGCACGACGTCACCGCGCTGGTGCGACGCACCCACGACCTGCCGCCGGAGCTGGCCGGCACCCGCGCCACTGTGGCCGCACTGGACGACCCGCAGCACCTCGCCAGCGCGCTGCAGGGTCACGACGCGATCGCCAGCGCCTATGGCCCCGGCCAGGACGATCCCGACACGCTGGTCACGGTGGCGCACGCGCTGGTCGCCGCGGCGCGCCAGGCCGGCGTGAAGCGGCTGGTGGCGGTCGGCGGCGCCGGCAGCCTGCTGATCGCGCCGGGGTTGCAACTGGTCGACTCGCCCGACTTTCCCGCCGCATACAAGGGCCAGGCGCTGGCCCATCGCGCGGCGCTGGCGGTGTACCGCGCCGCCACCGATCTGGACTGGACCTTCCTCGCGCCGGCCGGACAGATCGGCCCGGGCGAGCGGCTCGGCCATTTCCGCACGCAGGCCGACGCGTTCCTCACCGATGCCGAAGGACACAGCCGCATCCACTACGGCGACTACGCCGATGCGTTCATCGAGGTGATCGAGCAGGCGCGCTACGTGCGCCAGGTGGCTACGGCGGCTTACTGAGTTTCCCGGGGTGGCCCGTGCGGCCGCCCCGCTTCCACCGTTCGTCCATGACCCAGGGGATCACCATGCACCGTCACACCCATCGCCGTCCGCTGCTCGTGCTGGCCGGCCTGCTCGCGCTATCCGGCACCGCCGCCGCCAGCAGCGCCGGCTCGGCGCAGGCCGAGCTGGCCAGAATCCACGCCACCGAGGCCCAACAGCAGAAGAACCTCGCCACCTTCGACGACCTCGACTTCAACGTCTACAGCCATCAGAAGTGGGACGAACTCCCGCGCAGCCACGCCGCGAACATCCTGGTGCACTACCCGGACGGCCACACCACGCGCGGCCTCGCCGACCACATCGCTGCGCTCAAGCCGATGTTCGTGTTTGCGCCGGACACTCACATCGACCAGCACCCGATCCGCATCGCGCAGGGCAACCTCACCGCGGTGATGGGCGTGCTGCAGGGCCACTTCAGCCAGCCGATGCCGATCGGCAACGGCAAGACGCTGGCGCCCACCGGCAAGGCGTTCACCCTGTCGATGACCACGATCGGCCGCTGGGAGCACGGGGTGATGGTCGAGGAGTGGTTGTTCTGGGACAACCACTCCTTCATGCAGCAGATCGGGCTGGCGCAGTAACAGGGCGCGGCGCGCGTTGCTCAGCCGTGCGCCGCGTCCACCAGCAGCCGCACGCAGATCGCCTCGTAGAGCGCCGGCAGGCGCTGAAGGTCGGCCACCGCCACGCACTCGTCCACCTGGTGGATGGTGGCGTTGACCGGGCCCAGCTCCACCACTTCGGCGCCCAGCGGCGCAATGAAGCGACCGTCCGACGTACCGCCGCCGGTGCTCTGCTCCGGCACCACGCCGGCCAGTTCACGGCACACGTCCACCACCACCTCGCGCAGGCGCCCGCCCGGTGGGGTGAGGAACGGCTCGCCGGAGAGGTTCCATTCCAGCGCGTAGTCGAGCCCGTGACGATCGAGGATCGCCGCAGTACGGGCCTTGAGCTGGTCGGCCGTGCTGACGGTGCTGTAGCGGAAGTTGAACAGCGCGGTGAGCGTGCCCGGAATCACGTTGGTGGCACCGGTGCCGGCGTTGAGGTTGGAGACCTGGAATGAGGTCGGCGGGAAGTCGGCATTGCCCTCGTCCCAGCGCTCGGCGGCCAGCTCGGCCAGCGCGGGTGCGAAAGCGTGGATCGGGTTCTTCGCCTTCTCCGGATACGCCACGTGGCCCTGCACCCCGCGCACGCTGAGCGTGCCGCTGAGCGAGCCGCGGCGGCCCACGCGGATCAGGTCGCCCAGGCGCGCCTTCGACGACGGCTCGCCGACCACGCACCAGTCGATGCGCTCGCCCTCGGTGCGAAACTGCTCGGCCACCCGGCGCACGCCATCGAGGTTGGTCGGGCCTTCCTCGTCGCTGGTCAGCAGCAGGCCGACGCGGCCGGCGTGATCGGGATGCGCGGCGACGAAGGCCTCCAGCGCCACCACCATCGCCGCCACCGAGCCCTTCATGTCCGCCGCGCCGCGACCGTACAGCACGCCGTCGACCACGGTCGGATCGAACGGATCGAAGCGCCACGCGTCCATCGGGCCGGTCGGCACCACGTCGGTGTGGCCGAGGAAGGCCAGCGTGGGGCCGCCGTCGCCGTGCGTGGCCCACAGGTTGTCGACCTCGCCATGACGCAGGTGGCGCACGGTGAAGCCCGCGCGCATCAGGCGGTCGGCGATGGTCGCCTGGCAGCCGGCGTCGTCGGGAGTCACCGAACGGCGACGGATCAGCTCGCAGGTGAGATCGAACACGTCGCTCATGCGTTTGCCTTGGCGGTCTTGCCGAACAGTTTCTCGTAGCTGCCGCCGGTGAAACCCACGGCGACGCGGCCATCGGCGAGCACCGCCAGCGGCTGGCGCAGCACGCCGGGATGTTCGCGGATCAGCAGCGTCCATTCCGGATCGCTCTCCGGATTGCGCCGCTGCGGCAGCAGGTTCTTCCAGGCCTTGCCGCCGCGGTCGACCAGCGCGTCCCAGCCACCCGCCGCCTGCGCCCAGGCCTTCAGCGCCTCGGGCGCGGGGCGCTCACGCTGGGTGTCGACGAAGCGGTACGCGTGGCCGACACGGTCCAGCCACGCGCAGGTCTTGCGGCACGCGTCGGTGCCGGCCAGTCCGTAGAGCACGGCGGCTTCAGCCACCGAACAGTTCCTTGAACTTCTTTTCGGTAAAGCCGACGCTGACCGCGCCGTCCTTCACCACCACTGGTCGTTTCACCAGCGCGGGGAATTCCTTGATCAGCTTGAGCCACTCGGCGTCGCTGGAAGCGGCCTTCTGCTGCTCGCTCAGGTCGCGCCAGGTGTAGCTGGCGCGGTTGACCAGCTTCTCCCAGGTCAGCTCCTTGGCCCACGCCTTCAGCGTGGTCGGGGCGATCGGCTGATCACGGTAGTCGGTGAAGCTGTGCCTGACCTTGTGCGCGTCCAGCCAGGCGCGCGCCTTGTCACAGGTGCCGCACTTGGCCAGACCATACAGTTCGACGCTCATTCGAAGCTCCTCAGCAGGTCGTTGATGCCGGTCTTGGACCGGGTCTTCTCGTCCACCTGCTTGACGATCACCGCGGCGTAGAGGCTGTGCGATCCGTCCTTCGCAGGCAGGCTTCCGGATACGACCACGCTGCCCGAAGGGATGCGCCCGTAGCTGATTTCGCCGGTGGCGCGGTTGTAGATGCGGGTGGACTGGCCGAGGAACACGCCCATGCCGATCACGCTGCCCCTCTCCACCACCACGCCCTCGACCACTTCCGAGCGGGCGCCGATGAAGCAGTCGTCCTCGATGATGGTGGGGTTGGCCTGCAGCGGCTCCAGCACGCCGCCGATGCCGACGCCGCCGGACAGATGCACGCGCGCGCCGATCTGCGCGCAGGAGCCGACCGTGGCCCAGGTGTCGACCATCGTGCCGCTGCCGACGTGGGCGCCGATGTTCACGTAGCTGGGCATCAGCACCACGTCCTTCGCGATATGCGCACCGCGGCGCACCAGGGCGCCGGGCACCACGCGCGCACCGAGCTGCTGCAGCGAGGCGTCGTCGCCGTGGGCGAAGCGCAGCGGCACCTTGTCGAAGGCGCCGGCCGGGCCGCCGTCCACCACGCGGTTGTCGTTGATGCGGAAGTACAGCAGCACCGCCTTCTTCACCCACTGGTGCACCGTCCAGTCGCCCTGCCCGTCCGGCTCGGCGACACGCAGCTCGCCGCTCTCCAGCAGGTCGAGCACCTGGCCGACCGCGGGACGCAGATGGGTTTCGATCTCGCCCTGGGTGAGCGAGGCGCGGCGCTCGAAGGCGTCGTCGATGAGGGAAGCGAGCTGCTGCATGGGCGGATACGGCCTGTGATCGGAGGTCGGGCCGCCAAGATTACTGCACTTGGCGGCGCGCCCGCCTGAAGCCGTGGCGCCAATGGTCGAATGGCCGTCCAGACGTCCGTTGAATGCCTACAGCTGCATGTAGCTGTAGCCGCGCTGGCCGTAGACCACCGCATCGGTGAGCGCGGACAGCGTCACCGTGACATCCGGCGACACCTCGCTGTCGGCCACGCCCATGCCGGCCAGCGCCTGGCTGCACACCACCAGATGCACGCCAGCGATTTTCAGGGCATGGAGGATCTCCAGATTGGGGTTGTCGACCTTGAAGTGCTGGCGATACATCGCGTTGCCGAACACCGCCGGGGTCGCCTGACGCTCGATCAGCGCCACGATGTGGACATGGCTGGCCGGCACCTTGGCGTAGGCCATCAGGTTGACCAGCCGCGCCAGGCGATCGAGCGACTCGAGCGGCTTGGCGTGGTCCGGGTTGCCGCTGACCACATCGACAAACACCTTGTAGTCGACCTTGGGATCAGGCTGCTCGGGCAGGTCCGGCCGCGGGTGCACGGCGCCGAACTTGGGAATCAGCGGATAGACCCAGCTCGTCGCGGGCTTGGCGGCAGCCTCGGCCGCCAAGGCCGATCCGATCAGCGCGCCCCACAGGCACAGGCTCGCCGCAACGAGCGCAACGATGCGTTTGGTCGACATGACAGTTTTCCGGACGTGAACCGCCCATTGCGGCGGGCCGACGATACTCCGCACCGCGGGTGCGGTGGGCGGGCTCAGGCCTTCGGTGGCGCCAGGCGCTGCAGCAGCGCGCCCTGCAGCCGCTCCTGCAGCTCGGCCGACAGCGGGGCGTCGTGGCGGTCGGTGAGCTGGAAGAAATCCTCCACGCGTTCGCCGAAGGTGGCGATACGCGCGTCCTGCACGCGCACGCCGACCTCCAGCAGCACCTGCGCCACGGCGGCGAGCAGGCCGGGACGGTCGCTGCAGACCAGCGCCATCTGGGTGCGTCCGTCGATGGCGCTGAAGGCGATGCGCGGCGGCATCTGGAAATGCTTCAAGTGCCGCGACAGCCCGCGCCGGGTCGGCTGCACCGGCTTGGCCTCGGCCAGCGCGCGCAGCAGGCGCTGACGCAATTCATCCGAGCGCGCCGCATTGGCGGGCATCTGCGTGTCCGCCTCCAGCAGCAGGAAGGTGTCCATCGCCAGCCCGCTGGGCGAGTTGAGCACGCGCGCCTCCATCACCGAGAAATGCATGCGGTCGAGCATCGCGGTGACGCTGGCGAACAGACCGTCGCGATCGGGCGCGCAGACGAACAGCTCGGTGCTGCCGCGGATCGAGAACGGATGCACCTCCACCAGCGGCATCGCGCCGCCGGCTCGCAGGATCGCCGCGGTCTGCCAAGCGACCTGCTCGGGGCGGTGGCGCAGGAAGCTGCGCTCGGGGAAGTCGTTCCAGACCGCCTCGACCTGCGCCGGCGCAAAGCCTTCGGCTTCGAGCAACGCCATGGCGTAGGTGCGGCACTCGGCGATGCTGGCGCCGGCATCGCGCGGCAGCGCGGCATCGCTGCGCAGCGCGTAGCGGGTGGCGGTGTAGAGATCGGCCAGCAGGCGGTCCTTCCAGGCGTTCCACAGGCGCGGGCTGGTGCCGATGATGTCGGCGATGGTGAGCAGGTAGAGCCGGTCCAGCCGCAGGCGGTCGTCCACCGTCTCGGCAAAGCGGTGCACCACGTCCGGGTCGGTGATGTCCTGGCGCTGCGCGGTGGTGCTCATCAACAGGTGCTGGCGCACCAGCCAGGCGACGGTGTCCACGCTCTCCGGCGACAGGCCCAGCCGGGTGCAGAACGCGCGGGCGTCCTCCTCGCCGAGCACCGAGTGATCGCCGCCGCGGCCCTTGGCGATATCGTGGAACAGACCGGCCAGCAGCATCAGTTCGGGCTTGTCCAACGAGCTCCATATCTGGCAGCCGAGCGGGAATTCCTTGAACGCCGCCGGATCGGCGAAGCGCGCCAGGTTGCGCAGCACGCGCAGCGTGTGTTCGTCCACGGTATAGACGTGGAACAGGTCGTACTGCATGCGGCCGAACACCTTGCCGAACGCCGGCAGGATCGCCGCCAGCAGGCCGTGCCGGTTCATCCGCCACAGCGCATCCACCGCCGGCGCGCCGCGCTGCAGCAGCTTGAGAAATGCCGCCAGCGCGGCCGGATCGTCGGCCAGCGCGGTGCCGTGACGGGCGGTGGCCTGGTGGATGCGCCGCATGGTCTCGGCGCTGAAGCCGATCAGCTCCGGATGGTCCAGCCGCGCCAGGAAGATCTCCACCAGCGCTGCCGGCCGCGTCATGAACAACTCCGGATCGGCCGCGGCGATCCGCCGGCCGTGCTGCACGAAGCCGTCGCCGATCGGCGTCATCGCGCCGTCCGGCTCGAGCATCTCCTCGAAGCGCTCGACGATCTGCACGCCCAGCCGCTCCACCTGGCTGGCGGCGCGGTAGTAGCCCTGCATGAACTGCTCGACGCCGAGGTTCTTCTCGTGTTGGTCGACAAAGCCCATGCGCGCGGCCAGCCCGCGCTGGAAGTCGAACAGCAGTCGCTCCTCCGGCCGCCCGGCCTCCAGGTGCAGGGCGAAGCGGTAGCGGCGCAGCGTGGCCTCGGCCTCGGCCAGCGTGGCGCGCTCGGCCGGGTCGAGCAGGCCCTCGGCGACCATCGCGTCGAAGCCGTCGGCGTGCGCGAGGCGCAGGCCCAGCCAGCGCAGCGAATCGAGCGTGCGCAGGCCACCGGGGCCGTCCTTGAGGTTGGGTTCGAGGTTGTAGGCGGTGTCGTCGAAGCGGGCGTGGCGGGCGTCGCGCTCGGCCAGTCGCGCGGCGAGGTAGGCGCGCGGCGGCCACAGCGCCGGATCGTCGACGATGGTGCGCAACGTGGCGTCCAGCGCCGGATCGCCGGCCAGCCGGCGCGCGTCGAGCAGGCTGGTGAACACGCTGGCCTCCGCGGCGGCAAGCGCGCGGCACTGCGCGGGCTCACGCACCGCGTGGCCGACCTTCAGGCCGATGTCCCAGAACGTGGCGAAGCACTGCTCCAGCGCGCGGCGCAGGGCCGGCTCGTCGCGGGTGGTAAGGACCAGCAGGTCGACATCCGAGTGCGGGAACAGCAGGCCGCGACCGAACCCGCCCACCGCGAACAGCGCGGTGTCGAGCACCTCGCCCAGGCAGGCGTTCCACACGTGCACCACGATGCGCGCCACCGACTCGCCGCGCCGCGCCGCCAGGGCCGTGGCATCGGCGCCGTCGCGGAAAGCGGTGGCCAGCGCACGGTCCATGTCGCCCAGCAGCTGGCGCAGCGCCTTGCGCGCCTCGGTCGAGACGCCCGAACGGGGCACCGCGACGGGCAGGCGCGGCAGCGGCGGCAGCGGGACGGAGGCGGAAGTCATTAGGAGGAGTGAGTGAAGAGGAGTGAGGAGTGAGAGAAGGCAGGACAGTGTAGACCCCGGCATGGCCAGCGCTGCGGCCCTGGACGCGGCTCCGTATCACCTCATGCCCACGTCACCACGGATCGTCCAAATGCAAAGGGCGCCACGTCAACCGTGGCGCCCTCTCTCACTCCTCACTCCTCTCCACTCACTTCTCGCCCCTCAGGCATCCGGCCAGGGCGTGAGGATCTCGAAGCCGTCGTCGGTCACCGCGATGGTGTGCTCCCACTGGGCGGAGAGCGAGTGGTCCTTGGTGACCACGGTCCAACCGTCGGGCAGCTGCTTGGTGTGCGGCTTGCCGGCGTTGATCATCGGCTCGACGGTGAAGGTCATGCCCTTCTTCAGTTCGATGCCGGTGCCCGCCTTGCCGTAGTGCAGGATCTGCGGCTCGTCGTGGTAGACCTTGCCGATGCCGTGGCCGCAGTACTCGCGCACCACGCTGAAGCCGGCCGCCTCGGCGTGCTTCTGGATCGCCGCACCGATGTCGCCGAGCGTGGCGCCCGGGCGCACCGCCTGGATGCCGCGCATCATCGCCTCGTGGGTGGTGTCCACCAGCCGCTTCGCCAGCACCGACGGCGTGCCCACGCAGTACATGCGGCTGGTGTCGCCGTGCCAGCCGTCCTTGATGACGGTGACGTCCAGATTGATGATGTCGCCGTCCTTGAGCACCTTGCCCTCGGTCGGAATGCCGTGGCAGATCACGTGGTTGACCGAGGTGCACAGGGTCTTGGGGAAGCCGTGGTAGCCCACGTTGGCGGGAACCGCCTTCTGCACCTTGACGATGTGCTCGTAGGCGAGGCGGTCCAGGTCCTCGGTGGTGACGCCGGGCTTGACGTGTTCTTTCAGCATCGCCAGCACTTCGGCGGCGAGCTGGCCGGCCACGCGCATGGCGGCCAGGTCTTCGGGGGTCTTGAGGGTAATGGCCATGGTTCCACCCAGATGGCGGCGGCGGGCCGGCGGATCAACGTCCGCCGGCAACTTGCCGCCTAACCGGCGCACCGGCTACAATTCACGAGTTTTGCAGGCCGCACGCGCCCTTTCCGGGTCATGTCGACTGCACAGCGAACGGGCATTGTAACCGCGCCGCGGACCAAGCCCAACCAACGCCACACACGTATCGGCACCGCCTTCGGGGTGCCGCGTCCGTTTCCGCCACTTACCAGGAAACGCCGCGGTCGAAGTCGGGGATGCGTGGAGGTCCCAACCCCCAGGTTCCTTCCGGAACCGACAATTCGGAGTTACACCCATGGCCCAAGTCACCATGCGCCAGATGCTCGAAGCGGGCGTCCATTTCGGTCACCAGACCCGTTACTGGAACCCCAAGATGGCGCCGTACATCTTCGGCGCGCGCGGCAAGATCCACATCATCAACCTCGAGAAGACCCTGCCGCTGTTCACCGACGCGATGAACTTCCTGTCGGGTCTGGCGCAGAAGCGCGGCACCATCCTGTTCGTCGGCACCAAGCGTTCGGCCCGTGAGCCGTTGGCCGAGGAAGCCGCACGCGCCGGCATGCCCTTCGTCACCGCCCGCTGGCTCGGCGGCATGCTGACCAACTTCCGCACCGTGAAGCAGTCGGTCGCCCGCCTGAAGGAACTGGAAGCGGCCGAGACCGACGGTTCGTTCGAGAAGCTGGTCAAGCACGAAGTGCTGGCCCTGCGCCGCGAGCGCGACAAGCTGGAGAACTCGCTGGGCGGCATCAAGAACATGAACCGCCTGCCCGACGCGCTGTTCGTGATCGACATCGGCCACGAAGACATCGCCGTGCAGGAAGCCAAGAAGCTCGGCATCCCGGTGATCGCCGTGGTCGACACCAACTACAACCCGGAGCTGGTGGACTACGCCATCCCGGGCAACGACGACGCCATCCGCGCGATCCAGCTGTACGCCCGCGCCGCCGCCGACTCGATCCTGGAAGGCAAGGCCGCCGCGCCGAACGCCGCCCAGGGTGACGCCGACGAGTTCGTCGAACTGGACGAGGAAGGCAACCCGGTCGCCAAGGACGAGGACCGCAAGGCGGCTGCCCCGCGCCGCGCCCCGGCCAAGAAGGGCGCTGGCGCGCCGCGTCGTGACGGCGGCCGCGGCCGTGGCGGTCGCGAGTCGTCCGACGCCGCCGAGTAAGCCTGACGCTTCACCCGCGGCGTGGCCCGACCCGGGCCACGCCGCTCCCAAGCATTCGAGGAACTGACATGAGCAACATCTCCGCCCAGCTGGTGAAGGAACTGCGCGAGCGGTCCGGCGCCGGCATGATGGAATGCAAGAAGGCCCTGGTCGAGAACAACGGCGACATCGAAGTCGCCATCGAGTGGCTGCGCAAGAACGGCCTGGCCAAGGCCGACAAGAAGGCTGACCGCGTCGCCGCCGAAGGCCGCATCGTGGCCGCCCAGGCCGCCGGCAAGGCGGTGCTGGTCGAGGTCAACTGCGAGACCGACTTCGTCACCAAGAACCCCGACTTCGTCAAGTTCAGCGACACCGTGGCTGCGGTGGCGCTGGAGTCCGGCGCGGCCGACATCGACACCCTGAAGGCCGCTGCCTTCCCGGGCGCGAGCAACGTCGAGGAAGGCGCCAAGGCGCTGATCGCCACCATCGGCGAGAAGATCGACGTGCGCCGCCTGGCCCGCGTCGAGAGCGACGGCGTGATCGGCAGCTACATCCATGGCGGCCGCATCGGCGTGCTGGTGGCCCTGAAGGGCGGCTCCGAAGAGCTGGCCAAGGGCATCGCCATGCACGTGGCGGCGATGAACCCGCAGTACGTGAAGGCCGAGGACGTCCCCGCCGATTTCGTGGCGAAGGAAAAGGACATCGCGCTGAGCCAGATGACCGACAAGGACAAGGCCAAGCCGGCCGAGATTCTGGAGAAGATCATCGCCGGCAAGATCAACAAGATCGTGTCCGAGGTGACCCTGCTCGGCCAGCCCTACGTGCTGGACACCAACGTGACCGTCGGCGACGCGCTGAAGAAGGACGGCGCCGAGGTGGTTTCGGTGGCCCGCCTGGCCGTCGGCGAAGGCATCGAGAAGGTGCAGGAAGACTATGCCGCCGAAGTGGCGAAGGCGATGCAGGTCTGATCGCCCCGCTGCCCTCGGGCTGCTGACGAAAAAGCCGCGGGTGACCGCGGCTTTTTTCTTGCCTGCGCGTGGCGCACACGCGCACCATCGCGCCTGGCGTCGCGCCGCCGACCTTGCTCAGCGGCGCGGTCCATCCTCGTCCAGCACCATCCAGCGCCCGGCCGCATGCAGGTGGCGCAGCGCCGGCAGGTCAACCGGCGTGCCGATGCCGTCGGACGTCGCCATCGCATGATCCAGATCGCGGCACACGTGCACGGCGCCACGGAAATCGGCGTCCTCGAAATAGGCGCCACGGGTCACCACGCAGCCCACGCCGGCCGCCCGGGATGCGCCAAGGCCGGCCGGCGAATCCTCGATTGCCATCGCATCGGCGGCGGCCACGCCCAGCCGCTCCAGCGCCAGCTCGTAGACCTGCGGATGCGGCTTTTTCTGCGGCGCATCCTCGGCGCACACCCGTACCGGAAACAGCGTGCGCCAGTCGGCGCCGAACAGCCGCGGGAACAGCGCCTCGACGTTGCCGCGCCCGGTCGTGGTGGCCACCGCCAGATGCACGCCGGCGTCGACGCATGCGTGCACCAGTCGCAGCACGCCCGGCCGGGCCACAAGCGTGCCCTGCTCCACCAGCTCGCAGTAGTGATGACCCTTGCGCCGGTGCAGTTCACTGGCCAGTTGCAGACGCCCGGCCTCGGTGGCGGGCGCATCCGGGCGCGAGTCCATCCAGGCCAGCAGACGCTCCCGCCCACCGGGCACCCGCAGCAGATGCCCGTAGGTCGACACGTCCCAGTCCCACGCCAGGTCGCAATCGGCAAAGGCGCGATTGAAGGCCACGCGGTGCCCGTCGCGCTCGGTTTCCGCGATGGTGCCGTCGACGTCCCAGATGACCGCGCGCAGCATGGTCAGGCGTAGCGCCTGGCCATCGCTTCGAGCGACACCGGCTTGATCCCCGGTGCCTGGCCGGCCGAACCGAACGCCTCGAAACGGGCCTTGCAGATGCCGCGGGCGGCCTTCCTGGCGGCGATCAGCGGCTTGCGCGGATCGAACTCGCCCGGCTTCTCGGCCAGCAGCTGGCGCATCGCGCCGGTCATCGCCAGGCGGATGTCGGTGTCGATATTGACCTTGCGCACGCCGCTGCGGATGCCGCGCACGATCTCCTCCACCGGCACGCCGTAGGTTTCCTTGATGTCGCCGCCGTACTGGCGAATGATCGCCAGCCACTCCTGCGGCACGCTCGAGCTGCCGTGCATGACCAGATGGGTGTTGGGCACGGCGGCATGGATCGCCGCGATGCGGTCGATGGCGAGGATGTCGCCGGTCGGCTGGCGGGTGAACTTGTAGGCGCCATGGCTGGTGCCGATGGCGATCGCCAGCGCGTCCACGCCGGTGCGTGCGACGAAATCACGCGCCTGCTCCGGGTCGGTCAGCATCATGTCGTGGGTGAGCTTGCCCTCGGCACCCACGCCGTCCTCCTCGCCCGCCTCGCCGGTTTCCAGCGAGCCCAGGCAGCCCAGCTCGCCTTCCACCGACACGCCGACCGCATGGGCGAATTCGCAGACCTTGGCGGTGACGTCGACGTTGTAGTCGTAGCTCGACGGCGTCTTGGCATCCTCGCGCAGCGAGCCGTCCATCATCACGCTGGTGAAGCCGGAGCGGATCGACTGCTGGCACACCGCCGGCGTGGCGCCATGATCCTGGTGCAGCACGATCGGGATATCCGGATACGACTCCACCGCCGCCAGCACCATGTGTCGCAGGAACGCCTCGCCGGCGTAGCTGCGCGCGCCGGCCGAGGCCTGCAGGATCACCGGCGACTGCACTTCGTCGGCCGCTTCCATGATGGCCTGGATCTGCTCGAGATTGTTCACGTTGAACGCGGGCACGCCGTAGTCGTGCTCGGCGGCGTGGTCCAGCAACTGGCGTAGCGAAACAAGGGCCATCGTCATCTCCGTAAGGCGGGTAACCAGGGGTGCAGCGGCACCCGGACGGGGGTAGTGCCGCCCCGATCCGTCGACCGGATCGGGGCCCATGCACTCGCGATCCGCGCCGAACTCAGCCGGACAGGCCGGTCGCGCGTACCGCGGAAATCTCGGAAGCATTCGGGCCCTGGCGCAGCGAGAGCACGTGCTCGGCCACCTGCGACAGGCTCTGGAACATCCGGCTCGGCCGGTCGTGTTCCACCGGCTGGCCCGCGTTGTAGCCCCAGGGCACCGCCCAGTCGGCCACGCCGGCATTGCGCGCCGCATGCAGATCGGTCGCCGAATCGCCCAGGTGCGCGGTGCGCGCCGGCTCGGAGCGCAGCATCGCCATTACGTGCTGCAGCACCCGCGCGTCGGGCTTCTTCCAGGCCAGCGAGTCGCCGCCGATGACCTGCTCGAAATAGCCGGTGAGGTCGTTGGCATCGAGCACGCGCCGGGCATGGCGCAGCTCCTTGTTGGTGACCAGCCCCAGCCGCACGCCGCCCTTGCGCAGCGCCTGCAGGCAGGCGTGTGCGCCGGGATAGGTGACGCCATGCGTGCCCGCGGTCTGCGCGTAGTGATGGTCGAGCCGGGCCAGCACAAGCTCGCGGTCCAGCCGCTGCGCCGGGTCGATCTGCGCCAGCAGCCGCCGCATCAGCTCGTGCGCTCCGGCGCCGATCAGCGACTCGATCTGCGGCTGCGGGCAAGGCGCCACGTCGACATCGGCCAGCGCGCGATTGACCGCCTCGGCGATCTCGGCGGCGGTATCGACCAGGGTGCCGTCGAGATCGAAGGTGAGCAGGTCGATCCGCCCGGCGGTGTCGGCACGCGCGGCGCGGTGGGACTGGACGGTCATGCGCCAAGCGTCTCCTGGATGCGGTCGGCGAGCGCCTGCGGCGTCAAGCCGAAATGCGCGAACACGTCGGCGGCGGGTGCGGACTCGCCGAAGCTGTCCACCCCCAGTGCGGCGACGCAGCCATATTGTCCCCACCACGCGGTGACGCCCGCCTCCACGCCGAAGCGTGGCAGCGCGCCGAGCACCTGCTCGCGGTAGGCGCGATCCTGCCGATCGAAGCGGGTCGAACCGGGGATCGACACCACCCGCACCGGCACGCCCCGTTCCGCCAGCAGCTGGCGCGCGCGCATCGCCAGCCCCACCTCCGATCCGGTCGCCAGCACGGTGGCCTGCGCCGCGTCATCTTCCACCAAGACGTAGCCGCCGCGGGCGATCGCCGCGACCTGCTCCGCGCTGCGCGCCTGCGTGGGCAGCGCCTGGCGCGACAACAGCAGCGCGCTTGGCTGGGTGGCCGCGGCCAGGGCCTCGGTCCAGGCCACCGCGGTTTCGGCCGGGTCGCACGGGCGCCACACCGCCAGATTGGGAATCAGCCGCAGGCTGGCCGCATGTTCCACCGACTGATGGGTGGGGCCGTCCTCGCCCAGGCCGATCGAGTCGTGGGTGAACACGTGGATGACCCGCAGCTTCATCAGCGCCGCCATGCGGATCGCATTGCGGCTGTAGTCGCTGAAGGTGAGAAAGGTGCCGCCGTAGGGAATGAAGCCGCCGTGCAGGGCCATGCCGTTCATCACCGCCGCCATGCCGAACTCGCGCACGCCATAGGACAGGTGGCGCGCGCCCGCGTCCGGAAAATCGGTGAGGTTGGAGCCGGTGAGGTCGGCGCTGCCGCCGAACATTTCCGGCAGCTCCGGCGCCAGTTGCGCCAGCACCTGCTGCGAGGCCTTGCGCGTGGCGACGTCGTCGGCACGCGCCGCCTCGTGGTCCACCACTGCCGCGCGCAGCGCGTCCCAGTCGGTGGGCAACGTGCCGGCCATGCGCCGCTGCAGTTCGGCCGCCAGTTCCGGATGCGCCGCGCGATAGGCGTCGAAGCGGGCCTGCCACCGGGCCTCGGCCTGCTCGCCGGGCTGGCGCGCGTCCCACGCGGCACGCGCGTCATCGGGCAGTTCGAACGGCGGATGGAACCAGCCCAGCGCCTCGCGGGTGGCGGCGATCTCGTCCGCGCCCAGCGGCTCACCGTGTGCACGCGCGGTGCCGGCGCGACCGGGCGAGCCGGCACCGATGGTGGTGCGGCAGACGATCAGGGTGGGCTTGCCGCGGCCACGCCTGGCCTGGGCAATCGCCGCTTCGACGGCACCGATGTCATGGCCGTCCAGCGGCCCGATCACGTCCCAGCCGCAGGCACGAAAGCGCGCCGGGGTGTCGTCGCGGAACCAGCCCTGCACCGGGCCGTCGATGCTGATGCCGTTGTCGTCGTACAGCGCCACCAGCTTGTCGAGCTGCCACACGCCGGCCAGCGAGATCGCCTCCTGGCTGATGCCTTCCATCAGGCAGCCGTCGCCGAGGAACACGTAGGTGTGGTGATCGATCACCGTGTGCCCGGGACGGTTGAACTCCACCGCCAGGCGCTTTTCCGCCAGCGCCATGCCGACCGCATTGGTGATGCCCTGCCCCAATGGCCCGGTAGTGGTTTCCACGCCTGGCGTGATGCCGCGTTCGGGATGCCCCGGGGTGCGGCTGTGCAGCTGGCGAAAACGCTTCAGCTCCTCGACGGGCAAGTCGTAGCCGGTCAGGTGCAGCAGCGCGTACAGCAGCATCGAGGCGTGGCCGTTGCTGAGCACGAAACGGTCGCGGTCGATCCAGCCCGGGTTGGCCGGATTGTGCTTCAGGTGCGATCCCCACAGCGCCACGGCCATCTCGGCCATGCCCATCGGCGCGCCCGGATGGCCGGAGTTCGCCTGCTGCACGGCATCCATCGCCAGTGCGCGCAGGGCGCTGGCGCGCGGATCGCGTGAGGCCTCGCCGTGTTCGATGCGGATGCTCGACAGGCTGGCCATCACAGCGCCCCCAGCGCGCGCTTGCGCCGCTCCATCATGCGCCAGATGAACGGCGTGAAGATCATCTGCATGGCCAGCTCCATCTTGCCGCCGGGCACCACGATGGTGTTGGCGCGCGACATCCACGAGTTGTGGATCATGTTGAGCAGGTAGGGAAAGTCGATGCCCTTGGGATCACGGAAGCGGATCACGCAGATGCTCTCGTCGGCATTGGGGATGTCGCGCGCGATGAACGGGTTGGACGTATCCACCACCGGCACGCGCTGGAAGTTCACGTGGGTGCGCGAGAACTGCGGGCAGATGTAGTTCACGTAGTCGGGCATGCGGCGCAGGATGGTGTCGGTGACCGCCTCGGCGGTGTAGCCGCGCACGTTCTTGTCGCGATACAGCTTCTGGATCCACTCCAGGTTGATCACCGGCACCACGCCGATCAGCAGGTCCGGATGCTGGGCCACGTCCACCTCCGGTGTCACCACGGCACCGTGCAGACCTTCGTAGAACAGCAGGTCGGTGTCGGGCTCGATGTCTTCCCAGGTGGTGAAGGTTCCCGGCTCCTGCCGGTAGGGTGCCGCCTCGCCGGCGTCATGCAGGTACTTGCGGCTCTTGCCGATGCCGGTGCGCGCGTAGTCGCCGAACAACTGCTCGAGCTCGGCGAACAGGTTGTTCTCCGCGCCGAAATGGCTGAAGTGCATGTTGCCGCTCTGCTCGGCCTCGGCCTGGCGCAGGCGCATCTCCTTGCGATCGAAGCGATGGAAGCTGTCGCCCTCGATGATTGCCGCGGTGAGCCCCTCGCGCCGGAAGATGTTCTGGAACGTGCGCGTGACCGAGGTCGTGCCGGCGCCGGACGAACCGGTGATGGCGATGATCGGATGGCGTTCGGACATGAGGATTCCCCAGCAGCTCTCAGGAAGGATCGGTGCCTGCCGCGCGCGGCAGTGAAGACGATGGAACCGGGCGACTGGCGGACGTCAGTCGCGGAACAGCCCGCGCTCGGCGAACAGCGGATTGGAGGCTTCGCGCCGCGATGGCTCGTTGTGGTACTGCTCGATGCGCTCCACCTCGCGGCGCGAACCGAACACCAGGCCGATGCGCTGGTGCAGCGACTCGGGCGTGAGCGCCAGCACCGGCTGGCGCCCGGTGCTGGCGCGGCCGCCGGCCTGCTCCATCACCATGCCGATCGGGTTGGCCTCGTACAGCAGCCGCAGGCGCCCGGCCTTGGCCGGATCCTTGCTGTCGCGCGGATACAGGAACACGCCGCCGCGCATCAGGATCCGGTGCGCCTCGGCCACCATGCTGGCGATCCAGCGCATGTTGAAATCCTTGCCGCGGGGGCCGGTCTTGCCGGCGAGGCATTCGTCCACGTAGCGCTTCACCGGCGCTTCCCAGAAGCGGCTATTGGAACTGTTGATGGCGAACTCGTGGGTGTCTTCGGGAATCCGGATGTCGGCATGGGTGAGCTTGAACTCCCCCACGTTGAGATCGAGCGTGAAACCGGCCACGCCGTTGCCCACGGTCAGCACCAGCATCGTGGTGGGTCCGTACAGAGCGTAGCCCGCCGCCACCTGGGTGGCCCCCGGCTGCAGGAAATCGGCCTCGACCACGTCGCGACCCGAGTCGATCGCCTCCTGCGGCGCGCGCAGGATCGAGAAGATGCTGCCCACCGAGACGTTGACGTCGATGTTGCTGGAGCCGTCCAGCGGATCGAACACCAGCAGGTACTTCCCGCGCGGGTAGCTGGCAGGAATCTGGTAGGGCTCATCCATCTCTTCCGACGCCATGCCGGCCAGGTGGCCGGACCACTCGGTCTGGCGGATCAGCATCGCGTTGCTGGCCACGTCCAGCGGCTTCTGCTCCTCGCCCTGCACGTTGATCGCGCCGCCCGCCGGCGTCTCGGCCAGCGCGCCCAGGGCGACCGTGCGGGCGATCGCCTTGCAGGCGATCGATACGTCGAGGATCAGCGCGTTCAATTCGCCGCTGGCGGTCGGGAAGCGACGACGCTGCTCGATCAGGTACTGGGTCAAGGTGATGCGGTTGGACAGGGGCATGGCGACCTCAGGAACTCGGGTTCTGGAACACACGACTGGCCAGCAGGTCGGCTGGAACGAGGGTGGTGAGGGCCGCTTCGTCGAGCACCCGGTCGCGATCGACGAACAGCCGGCTGGCCTGGCGCAGGCGGGCACGATCGAGCGCGTTGCGCACGCTGCGGGCATTGGCGAAATGCGGCTGCGCAGTGCGCCGCTCGAGGTAGTCGTGGAACACCTCGGCGGCGCCCTCGCCGAAGCGGTAGTGCTGCTGCGTGAGCATGCGTTCGGCAATCTGCGCGAGCTCGTCCACCGAGTAGTCGGGAAAATCCAGGTGGTGCGCGATGCGCGAGCTCATGCCCGGGTTGGACTGGAAGAAGGTGTCCATGCGGTCCTTGTAGCCGGCCAGGATCACCACCAGGTCGTCGCGCTGGTTCTCCATCACCTGCAGCAGGATCTCGATCGCCTCGGCGCCGTAGTCGCGCTCGTTCTCCGGCTTGTAGAGGTAGTACGCCTCGTCGATGAACAGCACGCCGCCCATCGCCTTCTTCAGCACTTCCTTGGTCTTGGGCGCGGTGTGCCCGATGTACTGGCCCACCAGGTCGTCGCGCGTCACCGCCACCAGGTGTCCCTTGCGTACGTAGCCGAGGCGGTGAAGGATCTCGGCCATGCGCATGGCCACCGTGGTCTTGCCGGTGCCCGGGTTGCCGGTGAAGCACATGTGCAGGCTGGGGTTTTCCGCCTGCAGGCCCAGGTTGATGCGCAGCTTGTCGATCACCAGCAGCGCGGCGATGTCGCGTATCCGCTGCTTGACCGGCCGCAGGCCGACCAGGTCACGGTCGAGCTCGTCCAGCACGTCCTCGACGTGGCTCAGCGCCAGCACTTCGTTGACGGTGCGGGCGGCGGCCATGGCGGTCGCCTCGCCTTGCTCTACTGGCACTGGCACCGTCGCCGGCACGGCGACGGCGGGCGCGCTGCTGCCGGGAATGTTGTAGTTCGGCGCGCCCATCTCAGTGCACCTGCGCCAGTTCGGCGCGCATCGCGTCGATCACCCGGCGATAGTCGGGCTGGCCGAAGATCGCCGAGCCGGCGACGAAGCAGTCGGCCCCGGCGGAGGCGACGCTGCGGATGTTGTCGACCTTGATGCCGCCATCGACCTCCAGCCGGATGTCGCGGCCGCTCGCCTCGATGAGCCTTCGCGCCTGCTCGATCTTGCGCAGCGCACTGTCGATGAAGCCCTGCCCGCCGAACCCGGGATTGACGCTCATGATCAGCACCAGGTCGATGTGGTCGATCTCCCACTCGAGCACGTCCAGCGGCGTGGCCGGGTTGAACACCAGGCCGGCCTGACAGCCCTCGCCGCGGATCAGCTGCACGGTGCGATCGACGTGGGCCGAGGCTTCGGGATGGAAGCTCACGGTGTCGGCGCCGGCCTTGGCGAAGGCCAGCGCCAGCGCATCCACCGGCTGCACCATCAGGTGCACATCCAGCGGCACCTTGCCGCCGTCCGCGCGCACGCAATGCGGCTTGATCGCCTGCGCCACCATCGGCCCGATCGTGAGGTTGGGCACGTAGTGGTTGTCCATCACGTCGAAGTGGATCCAGTCGGCGCCGGCGGCGATGACGTCGCGCACCTCCTCGCCCAGGCGGGCGAAGTCGGCGGAAAGGATCGACGGAGCGATGCGGTACATGGCGCGACCTCGTGGCGGATGAAACGGAGCGGATCGGTGATCACGCTCCCGGCCGACAGCGCGTGTCGTCCGGGAGACGGCGGTGCATCACTCAGTAGCGCTCGCCCTCCGGCTTGTCGGCGGCATAGCCCTGGATGGTGTAGCGCTGGCTGCGCCCGTTCACCTCCTGCCGCTGCAGGCTGAAGCCCGGCTCGTTCTCCGGCCGATTGACGATGAAGCTCATCACGATGCTCTCGATGTTGCGGGTGGAGTCGAAAGCCATCAGGCGGATGTAGTGCCGCGGGAACGTCTTGCGGCAGTTGTTGACCTCCAGCAGCACGCCGGCGGCGTCGGCCAGGTCGAACATCGGCATGCCGAACATTTCCCAGTAGGTGTTGCGCGGGTGCGGATCGTCGGTGTACTCGACGCTCCATGCGTATCCCTTGCGCAGCCCGTATTCGATCTGCAGGGTGATCTCGGCGTCGGTGAGGTCGGGCAGGAAGCTGAACTGGCCCTGGGTAATGCGGCCGGTCGGATTGGTCATCATGGTCGGATCTCCTTCGCGGCAAGGGGTCAGGCGGACACGCCGGGGGTCACCGCGAAATCGCTGGTGTCGGTCGAGGTGTAGTTGAAGGTGATGTCGCCCCAGGTATCGAGCGCCTGCTTCAGCGGCGTGCAGGTCTGCGCGGCCTTCTTGAGGATTTCCGGACCTTCGTTCTTGATGTCCTTGCCCTCGTTGCGCGCCTTGACCATGCACTCCAGCGCCACCCGGTTGGCCACCGCACCGGCCTGGATACCGGCCGGATGGCCGATCGTGCCGCCGCCGAACTGCAGGATCACGTCGTCGCCGAACAGGTCGATCAGCTGGTGCATCTGGCCGGCGTGGATGCCGCCCGACGCCACCGGCATCACCTTCTTGGTGTCGCACCAGTCCTGGTCGAAGAACAAGCCGCGCGGCAGGTCCTGCTTCGTGTAGCTGTCGCGGCAGACGTTGTAGTAGCCCTGCACGGTCATCGGGTCGCCTTCCAGCTTGCCCACCGCGGTACCGGTGTGCAGATGGTCGACGCCGGCCAGGCGCAGCCACTTAGCCATCACGCGGAAGCTCACGCCGTGGTTCTTCTGGCGCGTGTAGGTGCCGTGGCCGGCACGATGCATGTGCACGATCATGTCGTTCTTGCGCGCCCAGTTGCCGATGCTCTGGATCGCGCTCCAGCCGATGATCAGGTCGACCATGATCACCACCGAGCCCAGCTCCTTGGCGAATTCGGCGCGCTCGTAGATGTCTTCCATCGTGGCGCCGGTGACGTTGAGGTAGGAACCCTTCACCTCGCCGGTCGCGGCGGAGGCCTTGTTGACGCCTTCCATCACGTAGAGGAAGCGGTCACGCCAGTGCATGAATGGCTGCGAGTTGATGTTCTCGTCGTCCTTCATGAAATCGAGGCCGCCCTTGAGGCCCTCGTAGATCACCCGGCCGTAGTTGCGGCCGGACAGGCCGAGCTTGGGCTTGGTGGTGGCGCCCAGCAGCGGACGGCCGAACTTGTCCAGCCGCTCGCGCTCGACGATCAGGCCGCAGGGGGGGCCCTTGAAGGTCTTGATCAGCGCGTTGGGCATGCGGATGTCCTCGAGGCGCGCCGCCTTGAGCGGCTTGAACGAGAACACGTTGCCGATCAGGCTCGCCGTGATGTTGGCGATCGAGCCTTCCTCGAACAGGATGATGTCGTAGGCGACCCAGCAGAAGTACTGCCCCGGCGTGCCCGGCACCGGATCCACCCGGAAGGCTTTGGCGCGGTAGCTGTCGCAGGCGGTCAGCCGGTCGGTCCAGACCACCGTCCAGGTGGCGGTGGAGGATTCGCCGGCGACAGCGGCCGCCGCCTCGACCGGATCCACGCCGTCCTGCGGGGTGATCCGGAACAGGCAGATGGTGTCGGTCTCGCTGGGCACGTAGTCGGGCTGCCAGTAGCCCATCTGGCGGTACTTGAGGACACCGGCGCTGTAGCGCTTCTTGGCGTTGCCGGTGATGTCGGTCGCTTCGGCGTGGATCTCTTGGGCGCTCATGCAGGACTCCTGGTCGGCGCGGGTGATTGACGCGGCGTGGAGTCGACTGTAGGTTGCCTTCGAGTTCAGTAAAAGTCAGTATTTGTTCTCTAACTCTTCAGGTTTTTATTAACTATGAATCTGAGCTTCCGCCAGCTGCGCATCTTCGTGGAGGTGGCCCGGCTGGGCAGCAACCAGGCTGCCGCCGCCGCGCTGCACATCACCCCGCCGGCGGTATCGATGCAGATCAAGGACCTGGAGTCGCAGCTGCAGCTGGCGCTGTTCAACCGCGAGGGCCGCGGGCTGACCCTGTCGACGGCGGGGGAATACTTCCTGGTGCATGCGCGCCGGATGCTGGCCGCCTACCGCGACGCCGAGGACGCCATGGCCCGTTTCCTCAAGCTGGACCGCGGCGTGCTTACCCTGGGCATCGTCAGCACCGCCAAGCACTTCGTGCCGCAACTGCTGGCCCGCTTCCACCAGGAGCATCCGGGCATCGAACTGAAGCTGCGGGTGGCGCACAACCGGCGGCAGCTGGTGGCGCTGATGCAGGCCGGCGAGGTCGACCTGTCGGTGATGGGGCGCCCGCCGCGCGAGATCGAGACCCGCGCCGAGCCGTTCGCCGCGCATCCGCTGGTGTTCGTGGCTGCACCCGATCATCCGCTGGCGCGCATGGAGGCGATCGCGCCCGACACGCTCGCGGCGCATCCGTTCGTGGTCCGCGAGGAGGGCTCGGGCACGCGTGCCGCGATGCAGGCTTTCTTCGACGAGCACCGGCTGGAGCCGCGGGTGGCGATGGAAGTGGCCAGCAACGAGACGGTCAAGCATGCCGTGATGGCCGGGCTGGGGCTGAGCCTGCTCTCGCTGCACACGATCGGCCTGGAACTGCACAGCGGCCTGTTGCGGATCCTGCCGGTGGAGGGAACGCCACTGATGCGCACCTGGTTCATCGTGCGCATGCAGACACGGCAGCTCTCGCCGGCGGCGGAAGCGTTCCGCTATTTCATCATCGAGCACGGCGAGGCCCATCTGCTGGCGCACGACGCGCCCCTGCTGCAAACCGCCTTGCCCGGCAAAGGCTGAGCGCCTCCACGCCGCATTCTCCGCGGCAAGAAGTCAGCGTCGAAGCACGCCGTCAGGGCCGCATGGCGCCCTGCTCCGCTACAATGCGCCGGTTTGCCCCACCCAACCGGAGTCCCCATGAGCGAATCCTTCAAGCACCAGCGCATCCTGCTCAAACTTTCCGGTGAGGCGCTGATGGGCGAGGCCGACTACGGCATCGATCCGAAGGTGATCGGCCGCCTGGCGGACGAGATCATCGAGGTGCAGAAGGCCGGCATCCAGATCGGCGTGGTGATCGGCGGCGGCAACATCTTCCGCGGCGCCGGCCTCGCTGCCGCCGGCATGGACCGTGTCACCGGCGACCACATGGGCATGCTGGCCACGGTGATGAACGCGCTGGCGATGCAGGACGCGATCGAGAAACGCGGCGGCTTCGCCCGCGTGATGAGCGCGCTGCCGATCCACGACGTGGCCGAGGACTTCATCCGCCGCCGCGCCATCCGCCACATCGAGAAGGGCCGCATCGTGCTGTTCGCCGCCGGCATCGGCAACCCGTTCTTCACCACCGACTCGGCCGCCGCCCTGCGCGCGGTGGAAGTGGGCGCGGACCTGCTGCTGAAGGCCACCAAGGTGGACGGCATCTACACCGCCGACCCGGCCAAGCACGCCGACGCCACCCGCTACGACCACCTCACCTACGACGAGGTGATCGAGCGCAAGCTGGCGGTGATGGACACCGCCGCCATCGCGCTGTGCCGCGACCATCGCCTGCCGATGGTGATCTACGACATGACCGTGCCGGGCAACCTGATGCGCATCATGCGCGGCGAGCCGATCGGCACCACCGTCGGCGCCAGCTGATTCCCTCGCGCGGATCGCGCCGCGCAGATCCACCGTGGCGACCGCCGGCCAGGCGGTCGTCGCCCCGGCCGCGAGGCATCCGCCCGGGCCGCCCGCAGGCCGCTGGTATACTCGCCGGCTAGCCTGATCCATCGGAAGACGACCCATGATCAACGACATCAAGAACGATGCCCAGACCCGCATGGGCAAGAGCATCGATGCCCTCAAGCACGACCTGACCCGCCTGCGCACCGGTCGCGCCAGCACCGCGCTGGTGGACAACATCAAGGTGCCTTACTACGGCTCGGACATGCCGCTGAACCAGGTCGCCTCGGTGGCGCTGGGCGATTCGCGCTCGATCATCATCACGCCGTTCGAGAAGAGCCTGGTGGCGGTGATCGAGAAGGCGCTGATGGCGTCGGACATCGGCATCACGCCGACCACGGCCGGCACGGTGATCCGCCTCAACATGCCGCCGCTCACCGAGGAGCGCCGCCGCGAGCTGGCCAAGCACGTGGGCCACGAGGGCGAGAACGCCAAGATCGCCATCCGCAACATCCGCCGCGACGCCCTGCAGCAGGTCAAGGACCTGCTCAAGGAAAAGCAGATCACCGAAGACGAGGAGCGCAAGGCCGACGACGAGATCCAGAAGCTGACCGACCGCTTCGTCAAGGACGTCGACGCGGCGGTGAAGCACAAGGAAGACGAGCTGCTGAGCATCTGACGATGCGGCACGCGCCTCCCCCGGCCAGCCAGCACCTGCGCGCATGAACGCGCCAGCGCGGGTGCCCCGCCACATCGCCATCGTGATGGACGGCAACGGCCGCTGGGCCAAGGCCCGTTTCCAGCCGCGCAGCTTCGGTCACAACGCCGGGCGCAAGGCGGTGCGCGACGTGATCGAAGGCTGCGTGCGCCAGGGCGTGGAAGCGCTCACCCTGTTCGCCTTCTCCAGCGAAAACTGGCAGCGCCCCGAGGACGAGGTGAGCGCGCTGATGGGGCTGTTCCTGCGCGCGCTGGACAAGGAAGTGGACGAACTGCACGCGCAGGGCGTGCGGCTGCGCTTCGTCGGCGACCTGGCTGGTTTCGGCGACGAGCTGCGTCAGCGCATGGAACGGGCCATGGCGCGCACCGCCCAAAACACCCGCCTGCAGCTCAACATCGCGGTGAACTACGGTGGCCGCTGGGACATCGTGCAGGCGGCACGGCAGGCGGCGCTGGCGATCGGCCGCGGCGAACTGGCGCTTGAGGCGCTGGACGAAGCCATGCTGGGCCGCTGGATGAGCCTGGCCGAGCTGCCGCCGCTGGACCTGTTCATCCGCACCGGCGGCGAGCAGCGCATCAGCAACTTCCTGCTGTGGCAGGCGGCCTACGCCGAGCTCTATTTCACCGACACGCTGTGGCCGGATTTCGACCAGGCCTGCCTGGCCCGGGCCATCGACGACTATGCTCGCCGCGAGCGCCGCTACGGGCGCACCAGCGAACAGGTCGCCGCCACTGTGCCACCGCGCTGACCCACCGAAGGATTTCCATGCTGCTCCAGCGCACCCTCACCGCCCTGCTGCTGATCCCGCTGGCCCTGTTCATCATTTTGGGGCCGGGCACGCCGGTGTTCGCGGCGATCGTGGCGGCGGCCTTCCTGGTGGGCGTGTGGGAATGGACCCGGCTCAGCGGCCTGGCCTCCACCGCGGCGCGGGTCGCGATGCTGGCGTTGTTCGCGCTGATCGTCATCGGGGCGTGGTGGCCGCTCGATCCGCGACTGTGGGGTGCGCTCGCCGCCGCAGGCGTGCTGTGGTGGCTGCTGGCCTGTGCGTGGCTGCGCCACTTCGCCTTCGGCGCCTCGCCCACGCCGGAGAATCGCCGGCTCAAATTGCTGGCCGGGCTGTTCGTGATGGTGCCGGCGTGGGCGGCGTTGGTGCTGATCCATCGCATTGCGCCGCACGGTCACTGGTGGACCTTCCTCGGCCTGGCGATCGTGTGGGCGGCGGACATCGGCGCGTACTTCGCCGGCCGCTTCTTCGGCAAGCGCAAGCTGGCGCCGCAGATCAGTCCGGGCAAGACCTGGGCCGGTGTCTACGGCGCGTTCGTCGCGGCCGCACTGGTGGTCGGCATCGGCGGCTGGCTGCTCGGCGTGCACGACGCGCGGCTGGCCGGGCTGATCGTGGTGGCGGCATTCACCGTGGCCGCGTCGATCGTGGGCGACCTGATCGAGAGCCTGATGAAGCGCCACGCCAAGATGAAGGATTCCGGCCAGATCTTCCCCGGTCACGGCGGCCTGCTCGACCGCCTCGACAGCGTGTTCGCCGCGATGCCGGTGTTTGCGCTGGGCCTGTGGGCGATCGACGTGCTGCCGCTGTCATGAGGCGCGTGGCGGTATTCGGCGCCACCGGCTCGATCGGTGGCAGCACGCTGGACGTGATCGCCCGGCACCCGGAGCGCTTCCGCGCCACGGTGCTGGCGGCGCACCGGCAGGTCGACGCCCTGGTTGCGCTGTGCGAGAGGCACCGGCCGGAACTGGCGATCATTGCCGACCCGGCGCTGGAAGGCGGGCTCGCCCGCGGCCTGGCCGCCGCCGGCGTGCAGTGCGAGGTGGCCAGCGGCGCCGACGCGATCAGCGCCGCGGCTGCCGGCGCGCTGTGCGACACGGTGGTCGCCGCCATCGTCGGCGCCGCCGGCCTCGACTCCACCCTGGCCGCCGCCCGCGCCGGCAAGCGCCTGCTGCTCGCCAACAAGGAATCCATCGTGATGGCCGGCCCGCTGCTGCTGGCCGCGCTGCGCGAGGGCGGCGGCGAGCTGATCCCGGTCGACTCCGAGCACAACGCGATCTTCCAGTGCCTGCCCGGCGGCCGTCCCGATCTCGCCAAAAGCGGCGTGCGCCGGCTGATCCTCACCGCTTCCGGCGGCCCGTTCCGCGGCCGCAAGCGCGCCGAGCTGGCAGACATCACGCCCGCGCAGGCCTGCGCCCACCCCAACTGGGTGATGGGCCGCAAGATCTCGGTCGACTCCGCCACCCTGATGAACAAGGGGCTGGAGGTGATCGAGGCGCACCACCTGTTCGGCGCGCCGGCCGAGGCGATCGAAGTGCTGGTGCACCCGCAGAGCCTGGTGCACTCGATGGTGGACTACGCCGACGGCTCGGTGCTGGCCCAGTTGGGCAACCCGGACATGCGCACCGCCCTCGGCCACGCGCTGGCGTGGCCGGAACGCGTGGACACCGGCGTCGCGCCGCTGGACCTGGCCGCGCTGGCGCCACTGCAGTTCGAGCAGCCCGATACCGACACCTTCCGCTGCCTCGCGCTGGCCTTCCAGGCGCTGCGCGCCGGCGGCGACGCGCCGGCGATCCTGAACGCGGCCAACGAGGTCGCGGTGGACGCCTTCCTCGCCGGGGCGCTGGGCTTTCTCGACATCGCCAGCCTGGTGGAGAGCGTGCTGGCGGAACTGCCGGCGCAGCGCGTGGTCGATGTCCGGACGCTCGTCGAGCGTGACCAGACCGCACGCGCCGCCGCGCGCCGCATCCTCCGCCACGCATGCTGATAAGCTCTTATCGATGAATCCTTTTTTCGGCTCGGTGTTCTGGTTGCTGGTCACGCTGGGCGTGCTGGTGACCTTTCACGAATTCGGTCATTTCTGGGTCGCACGCCGCTGCGGCGTGAAAGTGCTGCGCTTCTCGGTGGGCTTCGGCAAGGCGATCTGGAAGCGCACCGCGCGCGACGGCACCGAATACCAGGTGGCGATGATCCCGCTGGGCGGCTACGTGAAGATGCTCGACGCCCGCGAGGGTGACGTCGACCCGACCCTGCGCGACCAGGAGTTCACCGGCAAGCCGGTGTGGCAGCGTATCGCGATCGTGGCGGCCGGCCCGGGATTCAACCTCATCTTCACGCTGGCGGCGTTCTGGGCGATGTTCATGCTCGGCCGGCCGGACGCCGCGCCGGTGGTCACCGCCGCGCCGCACAGCATGGCCGCCGAGGCGGGCATCCGTCCGGGCGATCGCGTGCTCAGCGTGGGCGGACACCGCGTGACCACCTGGACCGGCGCGATGGACGACCTGGTCGATGCCCTGCTCGGCCGCGAGGCGCTGACCATGCAGGTGCGCAGCGTCGACGGCACGGAACATCCGGTCACGCTGCCGCTGGACCGATTGCCGGCCGGTCAGGATGTCGGCCAGTACCTCGACACGCTCGGCCTCTCGCTGGCGCCGGCCGCGCCGATCGTCGGCACGGTGATGCCCGGCATGCCCGCCGCCAAGGCCGGCATGCAGGGCGGCGACCGCATCGTTAGCGTCAACGGCGTGGCGATCGACGACTACGTGCAGTTCCAGAAGCTGATTCCCGAGCAGGCGGCCAAGTCGCCTCGCCTTGCGGTGGTGGTGCAGCGTGGTGGAACCGCCGTTCCACTCACCGTGGTGGCAGAGCAGTCCTCACTCGACGGCCAGCCTACGCGCTGGGTTATCGGCGTGGAGTCGATGCCGCGCGAATCGGCGATCCAGCACTATGGTCCGCTCAAGGCGCTCGGCGCGTCGTTCGACACCACCTGGAGCAGTGCCGCGCAGACCTTCCGCATGATCGGCAAGATGCTCTCTGGCGAGGCCTCCACCAAGAACCTCTCCGGCGTGATCGGCATCGCCCAAGTCGCCAACCAGTCGGCCAGCATGGGGCCGGCGTGGTTCCTCAACTTCCTCGGCATGGTCTCGCTCAGCCTGTGCATCCTCAACCTGCTGCCGATCCCGCTCTTGGATGGCGGTCACCTGCTGTATTACCTTATCGAGTTGGTCAAGGGCAGCCCGGTGAGCGAGCGCACCATGATCGCCGGCCAGTACGTGGGGCTCGCCCTGCTGTTCACGATGATGGGCCTGGCGTTCTACAACGACCTCCATCGCATCCTGCTGTCGTGACCGCAGCGATGGCGGCCTTCCCTGCCGGCTGCCTGCATCGCCGGCCCGTCTTCGGGACGAGTGATCCAGGCCACCCGGGCGCTCGCGCCGCGGCGGGGGATATGCTCCTGTTCCACGCATTGTCCGGGGCGATCGTCTTGATCGTCCCGCAGAAATAACCCAACGGAATCGACGATGAAGCGTATCGCCGCCCTGATCCTGCTTGCCTCCCTCTCCGCCAACGCGGTGGCTTTCGAGCCGTTCGTCGTTTCCGATATCCGTATCGATGGCCTCAGCCGCATTTCCGCCGGCACGGTCTACAACTACCTGCCGGTGAACAAGGGCGACCAGCTCACCGAGGACGAGGCCCAGCGCGCCATCCGCGCGCTGTACAACACCAAGTTCTTCAGCGACGTGCAGCTCACCCGCGAGGGCAGCATCCTGGTGATCAAGGTGGTCGAGCGTCCGTCTATCGCCAAGCTCACCCTGCGCGGCAACAAGGACATCAAGGAAGAAGACCTGCGCAAGGGTCTGAAGGAGATCGGCCTGTCCGAGGGCGAGACCTTCGACCGCCTCTCGCTGGACCGCGTGAAGCAGGAGCTGATCACCCAGTACTACAACCGCGGCAAGTACAACGTGTCGATCGATCCGCACGTGACGCGGCTGGACCGCAACCGCGTGGCACTGGACATCGAGATCCGCGAGGGCAAGGTCGCCAAGCTCAAGGAAATCAACATCGTCGGCAACACCAAGTTCACCGACAAGCAGATCGAGGACAACTTCGAGTCCGGCACCACCGATTGGTTGTCGTGGTACTCGAAGAACGACCAGTATTCGCGCGAGAAACTCTCCGGCGACCTGGAGAAGCTGCAGTCGTACTACATGAACCGCGGCTACGCCGACTTCGGCGTGGACTCCACCCAGGTCACCATCGCGCCGGACAAGCGCGCGATGTACATCGCCGCCAGCATCAAGGAAGGCGAGATCTACAAGGTGTCCGACGTGCACCTGCTGGGCAAGCTGATCCTGCCCGAGGAGACGCTGCGCAAGCTGGTGTTCGTCAAGGCCGGCGACACGTTCAACCGCGCCGCGGTCGAGGCCACCTCCGACTCGATCAAGGGCATCCTTGCCAACATCGGCTTTGCCTACGCCAAGGTCACCCCGGTGCCGAAGCTGGACAAGGACAAGCGCACGGTCGACATGACCTTCTACATCGAGCCGGGCCAGCGCGTGTACGTGCGCCGCGTGATCTTCCAGGGCAACACCCGCACGGAAGACGACGTGATGCGCCGCCAGCTGCGCCAGCTGGAGGGCTCCTGGTACTCGCAGGCGGCGATCGACCGCTCGAAGATCCGCCTGCAGCAGCTGGGCTATTTCAAGAAGGTCGACATCGACAAGCAGCTGGTGCCGGGCACCGAGGACAAGGTCGACGTGACGGTGAAGGTGGAGGAGCAGTCCGCCGGCAGCCTGCAGTTCGGCGTGGGCTACTCGCAGTACTCGGGCATCATCCTGTCCGCCTCGGTCTCGCAGAACAACTTCCTGGGCACCGGCGACAGCTTCAGCGTGGGCGCGGAAACCAGCACGTACTACAAGCGCATCAACGCCAGCTACTACAACCCGTATCTCACCGACAACGGCATCGGCATCGGCTACAGCGTCGGCTACTCCAAGACCGACTACGGCAACACCGACTTCGCCAATTACGCCACCAGCGCCAAGTCGTTCTCCACGTACCTCGGCATCCCGATCACCGAAACCGACAGCCTGCGCGTGGGCCTGGGCCTGAGCAGCAACAAGATCAACCTGTACTCCGGCTACTCGCCACAGGTGCTGCTGGACTACCAGAACGCGCTGAACAAGCGGACCATCCACGAGTGGACGGGCACGCTGGGCTGGAACCACGACACCCGCAACGGCTACTGGGCGCCGACCCGCGGCGGTCTGCTCTCGCTGTCCACCGACGTGGCGCTGCCCGGCTCCACGGTGCAGTACTTCAAGGTCAGCGCCGAGGCCAACCATTACTGGCCGATCGGCGGCGGCTTCGTGCTCTACACCGACGGCCAGGCGCAATACGGCAAGACCTACGGCAGCCAGACCTACGAGCGCTCGTTCGGCGACTACCAAGCCGGTGCGAAGGTCGACTATCCGTTCTGGCAGAACTTCTACTCCGGCGGCGTGCGCGACGTGCGCGGTTTCCAGGACAACACCCTGGGTCCGCGCGTGTGCTCTGGTCTGACCTCCACCGGCCAGCCGGTGGTGCCGGACAGCAAGGGCAACTGCAACGGCAGCTACTACGGCTACGCGCAGCCGATCGGTGGCGCATTCAAGGTGCTGGGCACCACCGAGCTGTACCTGCCGCTGCCGTTCCTGAAGGACATCAACACCGCCCGCGTGTCGCTGTTCGTCGACGTCGGCAATGCCTACAAGGATTACCAGAGCTTCAAGGCCAGCGACCTGCGCGCCTCGGCCGGTATCTCGCTGCACTGGCAGGCGCCGATCGGCCCGCTGATCATCAACTTCGCCACGCCGATCCGCTCCAAGCCGGAAGACCGCCATTACGAGGAGCGTATCCAGTTCACCTTCGGCAGCCAGTTCTGACCGCAGGCGACACGACCGCCCGGCACGTTCCAGAAGCGCGGCTCCGGCCGCGCTTCTGCGTTTCGGGGCACCGCGTCCCTTCGCCAGCGCACGGACACCGGTGCCCACCTCCCTTACAATGGCGCGCTTTCCGGGAGCACGCATGAGCGCCAACAACTACACGGTGAGCCAGCTGGCGGAACGCTTCGGCCTGCGCGTGCACGGCGACGGCAGCCGGGTCATCGACAGCGTCGGCACGCTGGCCGGTGCCGGTCCCTCGCAGCTCACCTTCCTGTCCAACAGCAAATACGCCAGCCAGCTCGCGGGCACGCGCGCCGGCGTGGTGGTGCTGCGCGAGGCCGATGCCGCGCAGTGCCCGGGCAGCGCCCTGATCGCGCGCGATCCCTACGTGGCCTACGCGAAGATCGCCGCGCTGTTCGAGCGCCTGCCCGCCTCGCCGACGGGCATCCATCCGTCCGCCGTGGTCTCGCCGCAGGCACGCGTGAGCGCCAGCGCCAGCGTGGGACCGTGCTGCGTGGTGGAGGCCGACGCGGTGATCGAGGACGGCGCCGTGCTAGGCCCGCACTGCATCGTCGGCGAGGGCTGCGTGGTCGGCGCGCAGGCACGGCTGGTCGCCCGGGTGACGCTGGTGACGCGGGTGACGCTCGGCAAGCGGGTACTGGTGCATCCGGGCGCGGTGATCGGCTCGGACGGCTTCGGCCTGGCCTTCGACACCGATCACTGGATCAAGCTGCCGCAGCTCGGCGGCGTGCGCATCGGCGACGACTGCGAGATCGGCGCCAACACCACCATCGACCGCGGCGCGCTGGACGACACCGTGCTGGAGGAGGACGTGCGACTGGACAACCAGATCCAGATCGCCCACAACGTGCACGTGGGCGCGCATACCGCCATGGCCGGCTGCGCCGCGGTGGCCGGCAGCGCGAAGATCGGCCGCTACTGCATGATCGGCGGCAACGCCGGGGTACTCGGCCATCTCGAACTGGCCGACCGGGTTACCATTACCGCCAAGAGCCTGGTGACGCACTCGATCCGCGAGCCGGGCGAATACTCCTCGGGCACGCCGCTGCAGGACAACCGCCAGTGGCGCAAGAATGCCGCCCGCTTCAAGCACCTCGACGATTACGCGCGCCGCCTGTCGGCGCTGGAGAAGGACAGCAACAATGAGTGATTACGCCGCGGACTTCAGCCTGCCGGTGCATGTCGAGCAGATCCAGCAGCTGCTGCCCCACCGCTATCCGTTCCTGCTGGTGGACCGGGTGATCGAGCTGGTGCCCGACACCAGCGTGGTGACGTTGAAGAACGTCACCATGAACGAGCCGTTCTTCCAGGGCCATTTCCCCGGCCATCCGGTGATGCCCGGCGTGCTCATCGTCGAGGCGATGGCGCAGAGCGCCGGCCTGCTCACCCAGATCTCCAGCCGCCTGAAGGGCAACCAGGGCAGCCCGCTGTTCTACCTGGCCAAGATCGACAATGCCCGCTTCGCCTGCCCGGTGGTGCCCGGCGACCAGCTGCGCATGGAGGTCTCGCTGAAGCGCCTGATGCGCGGCATGGGCCTGTTCGTGGCGCGCACACTGGTGGATGGCAAGGAAGTGGCCAGCTGCGAGCTGATGTGCGCCGCGAGGTCCGACAAATGAGCCACGCCGCCTCGATCCACCCCACGGCCCAGATCGACCCGTCGGTTGTGCTGGGCGACAACGTCAGCGTCGGCGCCTACAGCGTCATCGGCCCGGACGTGGAGATCGGTGCCGGCACCACGATCGGCCCGCACGTGGTGATCGAGGGGCCGACCCGCATCGGCCGCGACAACCGCATCAGCCAGTTCGCCTCGCTCGGTGGCGATCCGCAGGACAAGAAGTTCAAGGGTGAGCGCACCGAGCTGGTGATCGGCGATCGCAACCTGATCCGCGAGTTCGTCACCATCAACCGCGGCACCGGCGACGGCGGCGGCATCACCCGCATCGGCAACGACAACTGGCTGCTGGCCTACGTGCACGTCGCGCACGACTGCCAGATCGGCAACCACGTGGTGTTTTCCAACTACTCGGCACTGGCCGGTCACGCCGAAATCGGGGACTGGACCATCCTGTCGGGCTACTCGGGCGTGCACCAGTTCTGCAAGGTCGGTGCGCACGCCTTCATCGGCATGGGCTGCCTGGTCGGCTCGGACGTGCCGCCGTTCGTGATGATGGCGAACGAGACCCGCGGCCGCCCGCGCGGCATCAACAGCGAGGGCCTCAAGCGCCGTGGTTTCGATGCGGCACGCATCTCTGCGATCAAGCGCGCCTACCGCACGCTGTACATGGCGGGCCTGAGCCAGGCTGAAGCGCGCGAGCAGCTCGCCGCCCAGGCGCGCGAGAGCGAAGACGTGCGTGCCATGCTCGAGTTCCTCGATCGCAGCGAGCGCGCGCTCGCCCGGTAAGCGCCCCGCTTATCGGGCAATCAGGCACGGGCTCTTGCTCCCGCTTTTACCCGAGGTAGGGACATCGGTATGGAATTGAACGAAGTCTCGCCAGACGCCCCCCTCATCGCCGTGATCGCCGGCGAAGAATCCGGCGACCAGCTCGGCGGCGACCTGCTGGCCTCCCTGCGCCAGCGCTACCCGCAGGCCCGCTTCATTGGCATCGGCGGCAAGCGCATGCAGGCGCAGGGTCTCGAGTCCTGGTACGACATGGCGGAACTGTCGCTGTTCGGACTGGCCGAGGTGCTGCGCCACCTGCCGCGGCTGCTCAGGCTGCGCAAGGAACTGACGGCGCGCCTGATCGCCGCACGGCCGAACGTCGTGATCGGTATCGACGCGCCCGACTTCAATCTCGGCCTCGAACGCCGCCTGCGCGAGGCGGGTATCCGCACCGTGCACTACGTCAGCCCGTCGGTGTGGGCGTGGCGCGAGAAGCGCGCCGAGAAGATCGGCCGCAGCGCCGACCGCGTGCTGTGCCTGTTTCCGATGGAACCGCCGATCTACGCCCGCCACGGCGTCGACGCCCGCTTCGTCGGCCATCCGCTGGCCGACCGCTTCCCGATGGTCGGTGATCGCGCCGGCGCCCGCGACGCGCTCGGCCTGCCGCACGACGTGCCCGTGCTGGCGGTGCTGCCGGGCAGCCGCGGTTCGGAAATCGAACGACTGGGAGCGATCTTCCTCGACGCCGCCGCGCGGGTGGCTGCCGCCATCCCCGGACTGCGCGTGGTGATTCCGGCGGCGAATGCGCGCGTGCACGCACGCATCGAGGCATCGCTGGGACGGATCGGCCGCCATTGGCCGGTGCCGCCCATGCTGATCGACGGCCAGGCGCACGAGGCGATGCTGGCCGCCGACGTGGTGCTGCTCGCCTCCGGCACCGCCACGCTGGAAGCCATGCTGGCCAAGCGGCCGATGGTGGTCGGCTACCGCGTGGCGCCCGCCAGCTACCGCATCGCCAGGCTGCTGCGCATGCTCAAGACCGACATCTATTCGCTGCCCAACGTGCTCGCGCGCGCCAACGGGCTGGACCGTCCGCTGCCCGTCTCCGAGCGCATGCAGGACGATTGCACCGCTGCCCATCTGGCCGATGACACGCTGGCCCTGTTCAACGACAGCGAGCGCCGTGGACAGATCGTGGCGACGTTCGAGGCTCTGCACCGCGCGCTTCGAGTGGACATGCAAGGGCACGCCGGCGACGCCGCGGCCGATGCCATAGCGGAGCTGCTGGAGAATCCCGGTGCGCGGTGAGGAGGCCATCGGTGCACACATGACGTCGGCGGTTGCGCTCGACCAGCGTGTACTCGTCGCCGGCGTCGACGAAGCCGGCCGCGGCCCGCTGGCCGGGCCGGTGGTGGTCGCGGCGGTGATCCTCGATCCTTCCCGACCGATCGTCGGCCTGGACGATTCCAAGAAACTCAGCGAGCGCAAGCGCGAGGCGCTTTATGCGCAGGTGATCGAGCGCGCGCTGGCGCACTGCGTGATCGAGGTGGAGGCCGCGGAGATCGACCAGCTCAACATCTTCCAGGCCACCATGGTCGGCATGAGCCGTGCGGTGGCAGGGCTGTCGCCGGGCGCACACGAAGCGCTGATCGATGGCAACAAGCTGCCGCTGGACCTGCCCTGCGCAGGCCGTGCCATCGTGGGCGGCGATGCGCTGGAGCCGGCGATCAGCGCAGCCTCGATCCTCGCCAAGGTCACCCGCGACCGGCTGATGGTGGCGCTGGATGCGGTGCACCCGGGCTACGGTTTCGCCGTGCACAAGGGCTATCCGACGCCCGCGCATCTCGATGCGCTGCAGCGGCTGGGGCCATGCCCGCAACACCGGCGCAGCTTCGCCCCGGTGACGCGTGCGCTGGAGCAGATTGCGCTTTTCTGAGTCGCCCGCCTCGCCGCGGCGGACAAGCATAAGCAGGGCCACCGCGTGTTCATGAATGCATGCCTGATGGCATGCGTGCGCGCCAAAAGGCCGGCGTAGGATCTTGCTATCGCCCGATGTCCCCACGTCTGGCGTGTCGTGGATGCCCACCGCAACCTTTCGGGCACAGTCCGCATCCATGACGCAAAGGGCACCACGGCGGCAGCCGGCACGGCCAACCGACCACCGCCCCACGCACGGATGCTGTCCGATCCGAAGCGCGCGCCAGGACCGGGAAGCATCCCCTACCGCGGAGACCCCGCTGGAGTCGCGCCATGAAACCGCAACTGTCCCGTCCCCTGATGGCGCCGGACACGCCGGCCGTCATGCTCCCCACCGACAACCATGGCACCGCCGACGCGCCGATGCCGACGCCCGAGTCGCGCCTGCACCGCGACTACGACGGTCGCGGCCTCGGCATCGGCCCGCTCGACCATCTCGACCGCATCGAGAGCTGCGAGCGCTTCGCCATCCGCTGATGGTCCACTGCACCGCGGGCCGCTCACGCGGCCCGCACCGGCCGGTGCCGGATCAGGCGCGCGCTGGCGCGACCTACCGTCACGCGATGTCAATTCTTGCCGCACCGTGGGGGCGCGGCTAGGCTGGGCGACCACCTCGCGCGTGCACCATGTCCGCCCGCTACGTTCACCTGCACCTGCACAGCGAATACTCGCTGGTCGACTCGACCATCCGCATCAAGGCGCTGGTCGACGGCTGCGTGCGCGCCGGCATGCCGGCGGTCGCACTCACCGACGACAGCAACATGTTCGCGCTGGTGAAGTTCTACAAGGCGTGCAGCGCGGCCGGGATCAAGCCGATCGGCGGCTGCGACCTGTGGGTCAGCGCCCAGGATGATCCGCGCCCGTGGCGACTCACCGTGCTGTGCCAGAACCGACCCGGCTACCTGAACCTCTCGCGGATGGTGTCGCGCGCCTGGCGCGACGGCCAGCACGGCGGCAAGGCGATGGTCGATGCGCTGTGGCTCACGCCCGACGCCACCGACGGCCTGATCGCCCTGCTCGGTCGCGACAGCGAGATCGGCCGCATCGCGGTGAACCAGGGCATCGATGCGGCCTCGGCGCGCCTGCGCCCGCTGCTGCGCCTGTTCCCCGACCGGCTCTATCTGGAACTCACCCGCTGCGGCCGCGACGGCGAGGAAACCTGGAACACCGCCGCGCTGGCGCTGGCCACCGAACTCAACCTGCCGGTGATCGCCAGCAACGACGTGCGCTTCCTCAAGCAGGAGGATTTCGAGGCCCACGAAGCGCGCGTGTGCATCAACCAGGGTCGCGTGCTGGCCGATCCGAAGCGCCCGCACGACTACGCCGACCAGCAGTACCTGAAGTCGCCCGAGGAGATGCAGGCGCTGTTCGCCGACCTGCCCGAGGCGCTGGAAAACACCGTCGAGCTGGCCAAGCGCTGCAATCTCGAACTGCAGTTCGGCACCTACTACCTGCCGGACTTCCCGGTGCCCGACGGCCACGACCTGGCCAGCTACATCCGCGAGCTGTCGCGCCAGGGCCTGAAGGAGCGCCTGGCCGCCGCGCCGCTGGCGCCGGGCAAGACGCTGGCCGAATACGAGGAGCGGCTGGAGCGCGAGCTCGACGTCATCATCAAGATGGGCTTCCCCGGCTACTTCCTGATCGTGGCCGACTTCATCAACTGGGGTAAGCAGAACGGCATCCCGGTGGGCCCCGGGCGCGGCTCGGGCGCCGGCTCGCTGGTGGCCTGGGTGCTGAAGATCACCGATCTGGACCCGCTGCAGTTCGACCTGCTGTTCGAGCGCTTCCTCAATCCCGAACGCGTGTCGATGCCGGACTTCGACATCGACTTCTGCATGGATCGCCGCGACGAGGTGATCGACTACGTGTCGCGCAAGTACGGTCGCGACCACGTCAGCCAGATCATCACCTACGGCTCGATGGCGGCCAAGGCGGTGCTGCGCGATTCCGGCCGCGTGCTCGGCATGGGCTACAACGCGGTGGACAAGATCGCCAAGCTGATCCCGCCGCGGCCGCTCGATCTCACGCTGTCCGACGCGCTCGGCCGCAGCGAAAAATCGAAGAAGGAGCCCGACCGCGTCGTCAAGGAATTCTGCGAGCTGTACGAGCAGGACGAGGACGAGGCACGGCCGCTGATCGACCTGGCGCTCAAGCTGGAAAACCTCACCCGCAACGCCGGCAAGCATGCCGGCGGCGTGGTGATCGCGCCGACCCCGCTGACCGATTTCGCGCCGCTGTATTCGGAGCCGGGCGGCGGCGGCGTAGTCACCCAGTACGACAAAGACGACGTCGAGGCCGTCGGCCTGGTGAAGTTCGACTTCCTCGGCCTGCGCACGCTGACCATCATCGACTGGGCGGTGAAGGCGATCAACGCGCGCCGCGCCAAGCAGGGCGAAGCGCCGCTGGACATCTCGCAGCTGCCGCTGGACGACCCGGCACCCTACGAGCTGTTGAAGAAGGCGCAGACCGTCGCCGTGTTCCAGCTCGAATCCTCCGGCATGCAGCGCATGCTCAAGGACGCCAAGCCCGACCGCTTCGAGGACATCATCGCGCTGGTGGCGCTGTACCGCCCCGGCCCGATGGACCTGATCCCCAGCTTCGTCGCGCGCAAGCACGGCCGCGAGGACGTGGAATACCCCGACCCGCGTGTCGAGCCGATCCTGAAAGAGACCTACGGCATCATGGTCTACCAGGAGCAGGTGATGCAGATGGCGCAGATCGTCGGCGGTTACTCGCTCGGCGGCGCCGACCTGCTGCGCCGCGCGATGGGCAAGAAGAAGATCGAGGAGATGGCCAAGGAGCGCGCCAAGTTCCGCGAGGGCGCGGCGAAGGACGGCCTCACCGCCGAGAAGGCCGACCAGATCTTCGACCTGATGGAGAAGTTCGCCGGCTACGGCTTCAACAAGTCGCACGCGGCCGCCTACGCGCTGGTGTCCTACCAGACCGCCTGGCTGAAGGCGCACTACCCGGCCGAGTTCATGGCCGCGACGATCTCCTCGGACATGGACAACACCGACAAGGTGGTGACCTTCCTGGACGAGTCGCGCGCGATCGGCATCACCGTGCTGCCGCCGGACGTGAACGCCTCGGAGTTCATGTTCGTGGCCACCGAACCGGACACACCCTCTGCATCCGGACGCCAAGGCGCCCGGACGATCCAGTACGGCCTGGGCGCGATCAAGGGTGTGGGCCAGGGCGCCTGCGAGGCGATCGTCGCCGAGCGCACGCACGGCCCGTACAAAGATCTCGCCGACTTCTGCCGCCGTGTCGATCCCACCAAGCTCAACCGCCGCGTGCTCGAGGCGCTGATCTACTCCGGCGCGCTCGATGCGCTCGCGCCGACCCGCGCCAGCCTGATGCTGCAGCTGCCCGATGCGATCAAGGCCGCCGAACAGCACCTGCGCGACAAGCAGTCCGGCCAGAACGACATGTTCGGCGCGGCGATGGGCGCCATCACGCCGGTGGTGCAGATCGACCTGCCCACCGCGCCGGAGTGGTCGCTGGAAGACCGACTCAAGGGCGAGCGCGACACGCTCGGCCACTATCTCTCCGGCCATCCCACCGACCCGTGGAAGGACGAGCTGGCGCAGCTCTCCACCTGCCCGCTGGGCGAGATCGTCGACCGCTACCAGCCGCCCCGGCCGCGCAAGAACGACGATGGCGAGGCCAACCGCTTCCGCCGCGGCCCCGACACGCCGTGGACCGTCGCCGGCATGGTCACCGCCGTGCGCAAGCGCGGCGACTCGGATGCCTTCGTGCGACTGGAAGACGGCACCGGCACCATCGAGGTGAGCTTCTTCGGCGAGCTGTTCCAGCAGGTCGCCCCGCTGCTCACCCGCGACGAGATGCTGATCGTCGAGGGCGGCCTGCGCATCGATGATTTCTCCGGCGGCGGTTTCCAGGTGCGTGCGCGCAGCGCGATGACCCTGGCCGACGCCTGCCGCCGGCATGCCCGGCTGCTGCGCCTGAAGCTCAACGGCATCACGCCGGACTTTCCCGCCCAGCTGCAGCGCACCCTGGCCGGCTTCCGCGGCGGGCGCGCCAGCGTGGTGCTGCACGGCTACCACAACCGCGACGCCCAGGCCGACCTGGAACTGGGCGAAGCCTGGCGGGTGGAGGCCATCCCCGACCTGCTGCGCGCGGTGCGCGCGCTGCCGGGCGTGGAAGCGGCACGCCTGCGCATCGTGAAAAGCCAGGAGTGAGGGGAGAGGAGTGAGAAGTGAGAGAAAAGATCGGGCATCGGAGTCCGCCCAGCCCTCTCTCACTTCTCACTCCTCTTCACTCACTTCTCGCTCCAAAGCCATACGGCGGCGTTCTCGCGTTTTTCTGCGCCCCGCTATACTGACCCGCTTACTGTCCTGAACCGCGCCGAATGAACCCCAACTTCCTCGATTTCGAACAACCCATCGCCGAGCTGGAAGCGAAGATCGACGAGCTTCGCCACGCCAGCGACGGTCAGGCGTTCAATATCGACGACGAGGTGCGCCGCCTGCGCGAGAAGCTCAAGGTCAAGACGGCCGAGATCTTCCGCAACCTCAATTCCTGGCAGGTCACCCAGCTGTCGCGCCACCCCGGCCGCCCGTACACGCTCGACTACATCGGCGCGATCTGCGAGGAATTCCACGAGCTGGCCGGCGACCGCGCGTTTGCCGACGACGCCGCCATCGTGGGCGGTCTGGGCCGCATCAACGGTCGCTCGGTGATGATCATCGGGCACCAGAAGGCGCGCGACACCAAGGGCAAGGTACGCCGCAACTTCGGCATGCCGCGCCCGGAGGGTTACCGCAAGGCGCTGCGCCTGATGAAGATGGCCGAGCGTTTCGGCCTGCCCGTGCTCACCTTCATCGACACCCCCGGCGCCTACCCCGGCGTGGGCGCCGAGGAACGCGGCCAGAGCGAGGCGATCGCCCGCAACTTGCTGGAGATGGCCGAGCTGAAGGTGCCGGTGATCTGCACGGTGATCGGCGAAGGCGGCTCCGGCGGCGCGCTGGCGATCGGCGTGGGCGACCGCACCATCATGCTGCAGTACTCGATCTACTCGGTGATCTCGCCCGAGGGCTGCGCCTCGATCCTGTGGAAGAGCCAGGACAAGGTGCGCGACGCCGCCGACGCGATGGGCGTCACCGCCCCGCGCCTGCTCGAACTGGGCCTGATCGACAAGGTGGTACGCGAGCCGCTCGGCGGCGCGCACCGCAGCCCGCACTCCATGGCGATCCGCCTCAAGGCAGTGCTGCTCAACGAGCTGGACAAGCTCGAGGCGCTGAACGTCAGCGACCTCCTCGCCCAGCGATACCAGCGCTTGCGCGGCTACGGCGCCTACGCCGAGAGCTGATCCGGCGGCGGCAACAGCAGCTATCGTCGCGCGCTGGAACGGCTGGCTCGGGCTGGACGCCCTGCGCACCGAGCTGAGCAAAGCCGGCGTGCCGTACTGACCGCCGGCTCTGCGATGATGCGGACCGGATCGCACGAGGAACCCACCGCCATGGCCGCTCCCACTTCCGCCCGCCTCGCCGTGCTGATCGACGCCGACAACGCCCAGCCGTCCATCGTCGAAGGGCTGCTAGCCGAGATCGCCAAGTACGGCACGGCATACGTCAAGCGCATCTACGGCAACTGGACGAGTCCGCAGCTCCAGGGGTGGAAGGATGTGCTGCTGGAGTATTCGATCCACCCCGTGCAGCAGTTCAGTTATACCCGCGGCAAAAACGCCACCGACTCGGCGATGATCATCGACGCGATGGACCTGCTCTACACCGATCGCTTTCAGGGCTTCTGCATCGTCTCCAGCGACAGTGACTTCACTTCGCTGGCGCGGCGCATCCGAGAGTCCGGACTGAACGTCTACGGCTTCGGCGAGCGAAAAACCCCCAACCCCTTTGTCAAGGCCTGCGACCGGTTCATCTACACTGACGTGCTGGTACAGCAACTGGACGAAACGGCGGCCAAGGACGAGGCCGAGAAGTCGCACCCGATCCAGCCGCCGAAAAAGCTTTCCCGGCAGGAGCTCAAGCAGGACACCAAGCTCCTCAACCTGTTCCGTAAAGCCATTGCAGCGAACGAGGACGAGGACGGCTGGGCGAACTTGGGGGCGATCGGCTCCAGCGTGGCAAAGCAGACGCCTGAGTTCGACCCGCGCAACTACGGCTACCGCAAGCTCAGCGAGCTGGTCGACGCGACGGGCCTGTTCGAGATCGACCAGCGCGGCGACGGCCCCGCACGCACGCTGTACGTGCGCGACAAGCGGCGCAAGTAAAACGGCCTCCCGCACTGCGGGAGGCCGCCTCTGTCACTGCCGCTCGACCTCAACCGTGGCGACGGCTGTCGCCGGCGCCGTCCGCGTGCTCGTCGGCCGCGCCCCACCACGGCAGCTGCAGCAACGGCTGGCCGCTGTCCGAGCGCAGGAACAGGCGCTGCGGATGCGGACGGCGGAAGTCGAACAGACCGTCCAGCGCGCCGGCGCGCACGTCGAACGAGCCCTGCCCGAGGCGCTGGCCGCCGAGCCAGTTGTCCTCGATGAAGCGCAGCACCGAGCTCTGGTCGGTGACCGCGTGGTCGACGTAGTTGGTCTTGGCCCACGGCGAGATCACCAGCAGCGGCAGGCGCGGGCCGTAGCCGCAGCGTCCCATCGCCTGGGTGACGGCCGGATCGACGCCCGGCAGGATCGCGCCGCTGCCGCACTGGCCGTCGGCGTCCAGCGCGTCGGCGCTGCCCTGCGACGCATTCACGATCGGGCCGATCTGGTGGTCGTACCAGCCGTCCGAATCGTCGTAGGCAATCACCACCGCGGTATCGCGCCACTCTGGCCGCGATTGCAGGAAGTTCGTCACGCGCACCAGGAACGCCTGCTCGTCCAGCGGATCGGAGTAGCCGGCGTGGCCGTCCTGATAACCGGAGGCCTTGAGGAAGCTCACCGCCGGGAAATTGCCCGCGCGCACGGCGGCGAAGAAATCCTCCAGGTCGTACTGGTGGTTCGCCGCGTCGCCGGCGTGGCCGATCATCGCCACCGAGCTGGGCCGCGCGTGGCTGGGGTTGGCGGTGGAGGCGTAGTACTGGAACGGCTGGTGGTGCGGGATGTAGTCCGGCGCGGGGGCGCCGGTGACGTCAGACAGCGTGCTGCGCTTGCAGCCGGTGCTGCCGTTCGCGTTGGTGTGGCCGAGGTCGAAACCGCCCTCGAACCAGCCCCAGCTCAGGTGGGCTGCATTGAGCAGGTCGCCGATGTTGCGCCCGCTCATCTGCACCTGGTTGCGGGTGGGCGAGGAACACACGTCGCCGATCGGGTCGGCGTCGCCGACCAGGGTCAGGCCACCGTGGCCGTCGCTGGTCTCGTCACCGGTGCCGTTGAGCGTCTGCGCGATGCCGTTGGTCTGGCCGGACACCAGGTTGATCGCGCCTGGCGTGGATGGCCCGAAAGTGGTGCCGTAGCTGTTGTCGCTCATGGCGAAGCGCTGTGCGTAGTTCCACAGCGCGGTGACGGTGTTGCCGTCGTAATAGCCCATCACCAGGCCCTTGCCGCCTTCGTCGGCGCTGCCGTTGCCGGTGGCGGCGGGGAACAGGTCCATCTTGCCGCCGTCGAAAGCGACCTGCTCGGCGGTGTAGTCGTGGTCCTGGTCGGCAGTGGCGGCCTGGTCGCGGCCGAGCCGGAACGGATTGAGCGCGCCGGCGCCGTTGAGCGTGTTGAGGAAGTTCGGGTTGCGGGTGAGCAGGTCGGCGGTGAGGCCGTTCACCGCCGGCGTGCCGGGGCGGGCATGGAACGCCGGCTCGCCGGCCGGATTGAGCGCCAGCGGGTAGGTGCCGAAGTAGTGATCGAAGGAGACGTTCTCCTGGAAGATCACCACCACGTGCTTGATCGGGGTGGCCGTGGCGCCGTGGCGATGCTGGAACTCTGCATGGTCGGCACGCGCCGACGGCAGGGCCGCTAACAGGCAGAGGCCGGCGGCCAGTGCGCTGACAAGTAACTTCTGGGGCATGGGGAACTCCGCAGCAGTGAAGCGGCGCCGTGGCGCCGCGAGCGGTGTCCTGAACTTCCCCCACGCGCATGCTGGCCACCGCGCATGACAGCGGCATGATCGCGGCATGACGACAGCGCCCTACACTGTGCGCTGCCCGAAATCGTGGAAACGACGTTGTCCTCGCCTCTCCTCCAGCACCTCGCCGACCAGCTCGCCGATGCGCCATCGGGCGGGCTGTGCGTGGCCTTCAGCGGCGGGCCGGATTCCACCGCGCTGCTGCACGCGCTGGCCGCGCTGCCGCGCACGCATGCGCTGCGCGCCATCCACGTGGACCACGCGCTGCATGCGGACAGCGCGCAATGGGCGACCCATGCGCGGACCTTCTGCGCCGCGCTGGGGGTGCCGTGCACGGTGCTGCGCGTCACGGTCGACCTCCGCTCCGGCCGCGGCATCGAGGCCGCCGCGCGCGAGGCCCGCTACGCCGCGCTCGCCGCAAACCTCGCTCCGGGCGAGCGCCTGCTCACCGCCCACCACCGCGACGACCAGGTCGAAACCGTGCTGCTGAAACTGCTGCGCGGCGCCGGCCCGGAGGGACTCGGCGGCATGCGCGAGCGCCGGCCACTGGGCGCCGGCGAACTGTGGCGGCCGCTGCTGGCGCTGCCGCGCGAGGCGCTGCGCGATTACGTGCAGGCCCACGCGCTGGCCTGTCTGGACGATCCGGCCAACGCCGATCCGCGACTGCGCCGCAACCTGCTGCGTGGGGAGATCCTGCCGCGCCTGGCCACGCACTGGCCGCACGCCGTCGATGCCATCACCCACAGCGCCGCGCTCTGCCGCGACGCGGCGGACGCGCTGCGCGCGCAGTGGCTGCCCGCATTCGAGACCCTGCACGACCCGCGCAGCGACAGCCTCGACGCGGCGGGCTGGCGATTGCTGGCGCCGGCCCTGCGCGAACCGCTGCTCGATCACTGGCTGCACGCCCGCGGGCTGCCCGCTCCCGGCCGCGCGCAGCGCGCGCAGATCGAGCGGCAGCTCGGCGCCGGCGAGGGGCGCGTGCCCTGCATCCGCTGGCCCGGCGCAGAACTGCACGTGTGGAAAGGTCGGCTGTGGGCGCTGCCGCCGCCCGCGGCGATCGACCCGGCATGGCAGGCGCCCTGGTCGGGCGACCCGCTCGCCCTGCCCGACGGCGGCACGCTCACGCTCCACGGCGCCCTTGCCCAGCCGCTGACCTTGCGCCTGCGCCGCGGCGGCGAACGCCTGAAACCCGCAGGCGATCGTCACACCCGCGAACTGCGCGACCTGTTCCAGCAGGCCGCGCTACCGCCGTGGCAGCGCGCCGCCTGTCCGATGATCCACGAGGGCGACGTGCTGATCGCCGTCGGCGACCGCTGGCTGACCGAGCGCGGCGCGGCCCTGCTCGGCGCACCCGGCGAGCGCCTGCGCTGGCGGCCGGGGAGATAAGCGGAGGAGTGAAAGTCGAGAAGTGAGGAGTGAGAGAGGGCAGCTGCCGCCGCGCGCATCTCTCGTGCTTTCTCTCACTCCTCACTCCTCTCCACTCACTCCTCGCTCTTTGCGGCTTTTCCATTGCTTCATCGTCCCCGCTGCGTTAGCGTTCCCGGCCATGGCCAAGACCGCTCCCGCCCCCGCCAATCCCGCGCCAGCCGCCGACTTCGAGCACTCGCTCGATGAGCTCGAGCAGCTGGTGGCGAAGATGGAGGGCGGCGAGCTGAGCCTGGACGATTCGCTGGCCTCGTTCGAGCGCGGCATCGGCCTGTACCGCCACTGCCAGCAGGCGCTGGAGAAGGCCGACCTGCGCGTGCGCCTGCTGCTGGATCCCGACGCCCCCGAGAGCGCCGAACCGTTTGAACCCGAACTCTGAGCTTGGCCCCGCGCTGCAGGCGCTGATCGAGCGCGCCGACCGCGCGCTGGCCGCGGCCCTGCCCGCCGATGACGTCCCGCCCACCGATCTGCACCGCGCGATGCGCTATGCCGTGCTCGGCGGCGGCAAGCGGCTGCGCCCGCTGCTGGTCTACGCCGCCGGCCACGCGCTGGGCCGCGACGACGCGGCGCTCGACATGCCGGCCTGCGCGGTGGAACTGATCCACGCCTATTCGCTGGTGCACGACGACCTGCCGGCGATGGACGACGACGACATGCGTCGCGGCCGCCCCACCTGCCACATCGTGTTCGGCGAGGCGATGGCGATCCTGGCTGGCGACGCGCTGCAGGCGCTGGCCTTCGAGCTGCTGGCGCAGGCACCGGTGGAGCCTGCCACCGGCATGGCGATGCAGCGCACGCTGGGTCGCGCCTGCGGCGCCGAAGGCATGGCCGGCGGCCAGGCGCTGGACCTGGCCGCGGTGGGTCGCGTGCTGACGCTGGCCGAACTGGAATACATGCACGCCTGCAAGACCGGCGCGCTGATCCGCGCCTCGGTGCAGCTGGGCGCGATGGCCGCCGGCGCGGACATCGACACGCTCGATGCGCTGGACCGCTATGCCCACGCCGTGGGGCTGGCCTTCCAGGTGCGTGACGACATCCTCGACGTGGAAGGCGAGTCCGCGGTGATCGGCAAGACCGCCGGCAAGGACGCCGCCGCCGACAAACCCACCTTCCCCTCGATCCTGGGCCTGGAAGCCTCCCGCGCCCGCCTGGCCGAGCTCACCGACGAGGCGCTCGCCGCACTCGGCCCGCTCGACGCCCCGCACTCGCCACTGCGCGAGCTGGCGCTTTACGCCGCGCACCGGCTGCGCTGAAACTTCCCGCCACCCCACATGAAAAAAAGCAGCCCGAAGGCTGCTTTTTTTGTCGACGATAGGCAATCGCTCAGGCGATCAGGCGCAGCGCGAACGGGTAGCGGTAAGTGACGCCCTCGTTGGCCTTGATCGCAGCCATGATGATCATCACCAGCCACACGATGCCCAGCACCGGCAGCAGCACGAAGCCCACCAACACGAGCATCAGCAGACCGCAGATCAGGCCGGCGATCGCCACCGTGATGTTGAAGTTGAGCGCTTCCTTCGCCTGGTCGGCGACGAAGGGCATGGTGTCCTTCTTCACCAGCCAGATGATCAGCGGCGCGAGGAAGCAGCCGATGCCCAACCAGTGGCCGGTGAGCAGGCCGCCGATCAACGCGGACAGGTGGGCGAACATCGCCCACTGGCGCTCTTCGGCGGTCGGTGCGCCGACACTTGGCGCTTCGTCGTGCGGCGGCGGCGGGGGAACGACGTCATCGGGAGGAACGCTCATGGCCAGACCCTCGATAGTGGTGGCATACCGCCACGGCGTGGCGATTTGCCGCAGATGCTACCGCGGGCGCAGGCTCTTGCGCAGGGGGCTGATGGCCTATTCGCCGGCCACCGTCATGCGATCGAGCAGGATCGAGCCGGTGAGGATGTGCGAACGCGGGTCCACGTCGGCGCCCACCGCCTGAATTCCGCGGAACATGTCGCGCAGGTTGGCGGCGATGGTGATCTCCTCCACCGGGTAGACGATTTTCCCCTGCTCCACCCAGAAGCCCGAGGCGCCGCGCGAGTAGTCGCCGGTGGTGGTGCTCACGCCCTGGCCCATCACCTCGGTCACCAGCAGGCCGGTGCCCAGGCGCTGGAGCATGCCGGCGAAATCGCTGCGCTCGCCGTCGGCGCTACCGGCGTCGACGATGAGGTTGTGGATACCGCCGGCGTTGGCCGTGGTGGCCAGGCCAAGCTTGCGCGCGGAATAGCTGCCGAGCACATAGCGCGCCAGCACGCCGCCTTCCACCAGCGCGCTGTCGCGGGTGGCCACGCCTTCGGCATCGAACGCGCCGGAGGCCTGTCCGCCGATCAGGCGCGGGCGCTCGGCGATGTTCATCCACGCGGGCATCACCGCCTGGCCCACGTGGTCGAGCAGGAAACTGGCGCGGCGATACAGCGCGCCGCCGCTCACCGCGCCTACCAGATGGCCGATCAGCCCGCGTGCCAGCTCCGGCGCAAACAGCACCGGGCATTGCCGCGTCGACAGGCTGCGCGCGCCCAGCCGCATCAGCGTGCGCTCGGCGGCCTTGTCGCCCAGCGCCCTGGCGTCCATGAACTTCGCCGCGTCGCGCACGCTGTCGTACCAGTAGTCGCGCTGCATGCCGGCCTCGTCGCCGGCAATCAGCGACAGCGAGATCGAATGCCGCGTGCCGCGCTCGCGGCCCACGAAACCGTGCGAGTTGGCGTACACCGACAGGCTCTCGCCCATCTGCACGCCGGCACCGTCGGAGTTGCTGATGCCCGCGTGCGCGCGGCCGGCGTCCTCGATGCGCTGGCCCAGCGCGATGGCGCCGGCGGTGTCGATCGCCCACGGGTGCCACAGGTCCAGATCGGGGAAGTCGGTGGCCATCAGCGCCGCGTCGGCGAGGCCGGCGGCGGGGTCTTCCTCGGTGTAGCGGGCGATGGCGCAGGCCTGGTCGATGGTGGCCTGGATCGAATCGGGGTTCAGGTCCGCCGTGCTGGCCGAGCCCTTGCGCTGGCCGAAGTACACGGTGAGCCCGAAACCGCGGTCGCGCGTATGCTCCACCGTTTCCACCTCGCCCAGGCGCACGTTCACGCTCAGGCCCGTGTCGATGCTGGCGGCCACCTCCGCCTGGCTGGCGCCGGCGGCGCGGGCGCGGCGGATCACGTCCTCGGCCAGGCTGGCCAGGCGGTCCAGCTCGTCGCTGCTGCGGTCGGTAGGGAGGGCGATCTCGCTCACGTGGGATTCCTGCAAGGGGGGCGGGTAGAATGGACGACCCTCGCCGTCCGAATCCCCACAGATGGGGTCGCACGGACCGGTTGAAAAGAGCGCGCCAGTCTGGCCGCTGTGGAGAGTCCCATGCAACCAGCTGCCGGCATCTATCGTCACTACAAGGGCCAGCGCTACCGCGTGCTGGGCACCGCGCACCACAGCGAGACGATGGAACCGCTCGTCGTGTATCAGGCGCTGTACGGCGAGCACGGTCTGTGGGTGCGTCCGGCGGCCATGTTCTGCGAGACGGTGGAGCTGGAGGGCGAGCCGATCCCGCGCTTTGCGCTGGAGCAGGCCGACAGCGACGACACCCTTGCCCATCCATCCACCGGAACCCCCTCGTGAGCCCCAGTCGCAGCCGCAACCAGCACGAGCTGGACGACACCGAATACGGTCCCAGCCGCACCCAGCAGCGTCGCGACGCGCTGGCCGTGCTCGCTTTCGCCACCCAGCTGGTGGAGATGCAGCCGGCCAAGCTGGCCAAGATCGACCTGCCCGACGACGTGCGCAACGAGATCGCCAACGTGCGCCGCATCACCGCGCACATCGCGCGCAAGCGCCAGCTCGGCTTCCTCGCCAAGGTGATGCGCCGCTACGACGACGAGGCCTTCGCCGCCGCCCGCGCCGCGCTTGGTGTGAACCGCGAAAAGCTGCGGCAGGAGACCGCCGCCATGCACCGCATGGAGGCGCTGCGCGATCGCCTCATCGCCGAAGAGACATCCGACGACGCGCTGGCCGAACTCATCGCCCGCCAGCCTGACCTCGACCGCCAGCACCTGCGCTCGCTGATCCGCCAGGCGCGCATCGAGAAGGCCACGCCGAACAAGCCGCCGCGCGCCTATCGCGAGATCTTCCAGCTGCTGAAAGAGCTGGAAGCGGACGTCGACGATGACGCCTCTGGCGACGAAGCGGCGGACGACGACGACGCGTGACCATCTGACTCCCTCTCCCCGAGGGGAGAGGGAGCACGTGTCAGGACGCGGTACCGCCCACCGTCATTGAATCAATGCGCAGGGTCGGCTGACCGACGCCCACCGGCACGCTCTGGCCGTCCTTGCCGCACACGCCCACGCCCTCGTCCAGCGCCATGTCGTTGCCGATCATCGAGACGCGGTTGAGCACCTCGGGGCCGGAGCCGATCAGGGTGGCGCCCTTGACCGGGGCGGTGATCTTGCCGTCTTCGATCAGGTAGGCCTCGCTGGCGGAGAAGGTGAACTTGCCGTTGGTGATGTCCACCTGGCCACCACCGAAGTTGGGCGCGTACAGGCCCTTCTTCACCGAGCGGATGATCTCGGCCGGGTCCATGTCGCCGCCGCGCATGTAGGTGTTGGTCATGCGCGGCATCGGCAGCTGGGTGAACGACTCGCGCCGGCCGTTGCCGGTCGGCTTGACCCCCATCAGGCGGGCGTTGAGCTTGTCCTGCATGTAGCCGACCAGAATGCCGTCTTCGATCAGCGTGGTGCATTGGGTGGGCGTGCCCTCGTCGTCGATGCTGAGCGAGCCGCGGCGACCCTCCAGCGTGCCGTCGTCGACCACGGTGACGCCCTTGGCGGCCACGCGCTGACCGATGCGGCCGGCGAAGGCGGAGCTGCCCTTGCGGTTGAAGTCGCCCTCCAGACCGTGGCCGATCGCCTCGTGCAGCAGCACGCCGGGCCAGCCCGGGCCGAGCACCACGGTCATCTGGCCGGCCGGGGCGTCGATCGACTCCAGGTTCACCAGCGCCTGGCGCACCGCCTCGTCGGCAAAGCCGAGCGCGCGGCCGTTGGCGATCAGTTCGCCGTAGCTGTAACGGCCGCCGCCGCCGGAGTAGCCCTGCTCGCGGCGGCCGTTAGCCTCGGCGATCACCTGCACGTTGATGCGCACCAGCGGGCGCACGTCGGCGGCAAGCGTGCCGTCGGACGCGGCGATGAGGATGGTGTCCAGCGTGGCGGCCAGGCTCACGATCACCTGGGTGATGCGCGGGTCGCGCGAGCGCGCATAAGCGTCGACTTCGCGCAGCAGGGCGATCTTGTCCGGATTGGGCAGGCTCTCGACCGGGTCGATCGCCGGATACAGCGAGCGCACGTTGCCCAGCGCCAGCGGCTTGCCCGCGCCGCGGCCGTCCTGCGCGATGGCGCGCGCGGCCCTGGAGGCTTCCAGCAGCTGCGGCAGCACGATCTCGTCGGAATAGGCAAAACCGGTCTTCTCGCCGCTGATCGCGCGCACGCCCACGCCCTGCTCGATGGAGTGGCTGCCGTCCTTGACGATGCCCTCCTCCAGCGTCCACGACTCGCTGCGCGAATGCTGGAAGTACAGGTCCGCGGCGTCGATCGACGGCGCCATCAGCTGGTCGAACACGCGCTCCAGGTCACCGGTGGCGAGGCCGCCTGGCGTGAGCAGGCGCTGCTGGACTTGCTCGAGAAGTGTGGACATGGGCATCAGCATTGGTATCCGGAGTGACTGGCTAAGGTGGGGCCGCCGCGGGCGGCTTTAAAGCGCCGGCCAACGCGGCCATCCGCTACGATGCGCCAACGCCAGGAAAGCGTCCACGGGGGAAACGATCCATGCGGCCATCGTCCAAGCGCGAGCGCACGCGCGAAGCCATCGAGCACGCCCTGCACCAGCCGGTGACGGAGACCCGCGAGCTGCTGCGCAGCGATGGCGAGCTCCACGCCGGACTGGGCCGGATCAGCGGGGTCATCGCGCTGTCGCTGGGCGTGCTCAGCCTGCTCGCGGTGCTGGCGTTCCATTTCCCGCAATACCTGACCACGCCCGACCTGAGGCACAAGTATTCGGTGGACGTGCTGCGCCAGCTGCTGCTGGGCGGCCTGCTGGTGGCCGGCGGCATCTCGCTGGGCAACGTGGTGCTGGGGCGCTCGCGCAACATCAACGCGGTCGCGTTCGCCTTCGTGCTGGCGGCGACCGCGCTGGGCGGCTCGCGCGTGCCGGTGGGCAACTTTCCCGACCATACGCCGTACATCGGGCTGGACTGGTTCATCCTCGACCTGCTCGGCTCGACGCTGGTGTTCGTGGTGATCGAGAAGCTGTTTCCGCTGTACAAGGGTCAGGCCGTGTTCCGCAAGGAATGGCAGACCGACCTGAAGCACTTCGCGGTGAACCACTTCATCGTGGGTCTGGCGCTGCTGACGGTGAACTTCCTGCTGCACCACCTGTTCGGCTGGCTCACCGCCAGCGCGTTCCAGCAGGCGGTGCAGCACATCGCCTTCGTGCCGCAGCTGCTGCTGTGCATCCTGGTCGCCGACCTGGCGCAGTACTGGACGCATCGCGCCTACCACGAGGTGCCGTTCCTGTGGCGCTTCCATGCGGTGCACCACAGCACCAAGACGATGGACTGGCTGGCCGGCTCGCGCCAGCACATGCTGGAGCTCATCGTGACCCGGGTGGCGGTGCTGGCGCCGCTGTACATCCTGGGTTTCAGCGAGGGCGTGATGAACGCCTACATCCTGGTGGTCGGCTTCCAGGCGGTGTTCAACCACGCCAACGTGCACCTGCCGTGGGGGCCGCTGAAATACCTGGTGGTCACGCCGGACTTCCACCACTGGCACCACGCCTCCGACGACGAGGCGATCGACCGCAACTACGCGGCGCACTACGCCTTCCTCGACTACCTGTTCGGCACCGCGGTGAAGTCCACCCGGCGCTTCCCGGACACCTACGGGGTGGTGGGCGACTACATGCCCGATGGCTTCATCCGCCAGCAGCTGTTTCCATTCCGCGGACCGCCGAAACCGGCCGAACCGGCCGACTGAGGCCTCAACGAGCCGGCGCTGCCGAGCTTGCCGGAGCGGGATTCGGCGCAGCCGGTGCCGCGCTCGACGCCGCAGGTGCCGGTGACGGCGGCACGACCTTCGGCACGCGCTTCTCGATCAGCGTGATCACCGGCTTGTCCCAGCTGCCGGTGATCGCATAGCGCGCGCTGGCGGCCTTGTTGAGGCCCTTGCCGAGCAGGCCCTGCACCGCCAGCCCGGCCGCCGCGCCCACCGGCCCGCCGACCACCGCCCCCACCACCGGCAGGCTGTTGCCTACGTGCGGCACCACGTAGAGTTGCTGGTCGTAATCGCGGGCACGCATGCCGGTACGGCCGCTGACGGTGATCTCCGCAGCGGGGCCGCTGATCTTGAGGTTCTTGGTCGTGGCGTTGCCGTCGGCGAAATCGAAGCTGCCGTCGATGGTGTCGAAGGCCAGGCCCTTGCCGAACACGTCGCCGAAATCCAGCGTGAGCCGACGCGGCAGCTCGGCCAGCGAGACCAGGCCGAGCAGGCGGCCCATGCCCGGCGAGGTCGCCTCGGGAATGCGTCCGTCGGTCACGTGCACGTCGAGCTTGCCGTCGAGATTGGCCAGCGTGATCGCCGACGGCCCACCCGGCCAGCTGCCGTCGAGGTGGGCGCGCGTCTTGCCGCCGTTGAACAGGCCGTCGAAGCCGAGCGCGCCGAGCATCTTGCCGATGTCCTCGGCGGCGAAGTCGATGTTGAGATGGGTGCGGCTGTCTTCCGGCGTGCCGTTCCAGTCGCCGGCCGCGGTGATCTGCACGCTGCGCGACAGCGCGCGCAGCTGGTCCATGTGCATGCCGTTGGCGGTGGGCCAGCTCTCCAGTCGCGCCTGGCCAAGGCGAGCGTCGCCGAGGCGCAGGTCGTCCACCAGCAGGTGCAGCGGCGGCAGGCTGGACGGCTTCACGCCGGTGCGCGCGGCCTGCTGCGGCGTGGGGCCGGTGTCGGGCAGGGCCTTGCCGTTGGTGTCCTTCGGCGTCTCGGCCTTGGGCCAGTACAGGCGCTTGAGCCGCGCGGTGATGCCGCGCTTGTCCAGGTCGGTCGTGGGCACCTGGAAGTGGCCCGCCAGGGTGGCGCCGTCGGCATCGATGGAAAGCTCGCCGGCCTGGGGCTGCACCTGCAGGCGCAGCCCGGGGAAATCGCTGCCGAACAGCGTGGCGTGATCGGCGCTGAGGTCGATGCTCTCCAGCGAGGGAGCGCCGGCACCGCTGCTGCCGGCGACCACGTGCTGGATCCAGCCGCTGACGTCCAGGCGATCGCCGTGGCCGCGCACGCGCAGACCCTGCGCCGGAACGGCGTCGGGCATCTGGTCGCCCAGCGCCAGCGTGCCGCCGAGCGGTTCGCCGCCGGCACCGGGCAGGCGGAAGCGCGCACGCAGGATATCGCCCAGCGATACGCGCAGATCCGCGGCCGCGGTGGGGAGCGGCAGGCTCACGTGCAGCTGCTCGGCGCTGGACGCCGGCTTGTCCAGCGGCGCAGGCAGCTTGAGCGCGATGCCCTGCAGGGTGGAGTCGACGCTGAGCGTCTGATGCCACGGGGCATCCTGCGCATCGCGGGCGATGTCGAAGCCGACGCGCACGCTGCTGCGCCCCTCCGAAGCGTCGCCGAGCCAGGCGATCGCCGGCTGGTCCTGCACCAGCTCGGCCAGGCTGTAACGCCCGTCCAGGCTGGCCGACAGCATCGCGTTGGGGTCGCCGGTGGCGCCGGCCAGGCGCATCTGCAGGCTGGACGGCTGGCCGCGAAAACCTGCCTGCAGCGGACCGGCAGTGAGCCCGTGCGCGTCGAACTGCAGCGGGCCGTTGAGCTTGTCCAGCTGCAGCTTCCACTCCGGCGCGCTCAGGTCGGCATCGGTGAGCTGCGCGGTGCCGTTGAGCTGCAGCTCCGAACCGGGCTTGAGCGGCAGGAGCAGGTGGAAATCGAAATCGCCCTTGCCGCCGAGCTTGAGCTTGGCCAGCGTGGCGGCCTCGCGCGCGGCGATCGGGCTGTGGCTGACGAAATCCATCAGGCTTCCGCCACTGCCGCTGCCGCTGGCGTTGAGATCGAGCATGGCGTCGCCGAACTCGGGGATCAGCGCCACCGCGTGGTCGAGCTGCACGCCCCGCGCCTCGCCGCCGGTGGCCTGCACCAGCATGCCGTTGTCGATGAAGTTGGCCACCACGGCGAGGTGCTCGGCGCGCGGCCAGTTCTCGCCGTAGTCCAGCGTGAGGTCGCCGATGCGCGCCTGCGCCTCGAAGCGCCCCTCGTTGTGACGGAACGGCCAGTCGGCGAGGCTGCCGCGCACCAGCGCATCGCCGCCGTCGACGTGGCCGGCGACCAGTGCGCGATTCAGCCACGCCACCGCCTTGGGCGACATCGTCTGCGGCCAGAACAGCTTGGCCGCGGCAATGTCGGCATGGTCGACGTGGGCGTAGAGGTCCAGGAACGGTGCGCCGCCGTCGACCGGCAGCAGCACCTCGCCGCGCGCCTGGCCGGCGAAACCGGCACCGGTGAAATCCAGTGCGTCCGCGCCCAGGTGGGTGCCGTCCTCGTCCCGCCACGCAGCCACCGTGCCGCCGAACTGCGACAGCTCGAACGGCTGCGCGAAAGCATGCGGAAATCGCAGCACGGTGGCCTGCGCGGGCATCTCCAGCGTGACCGCCTGCGCGTCGCCACGCAGCGTGCCGTCGAGCCGGTCGATGCCCGGCAGGCGACCGACCGGATCGATCCCCACGCCCTGCAGCTGCGCCTGCAGCCGCAACAGGCCGGGCCCGCGCTGCCATTGCAGGTCGGCGCTGGCGATCTGGCCACGTGGCTTGCCCGCGCCCAGCCACTGCGCAAGCGCCGGCGACAGGTTCGGCTTGAGCGCCAGCCACGGCACCAGTGGCGCGAGCTGCAGGTGACTGGCGGCCACGCCAAGCCGCATCTCGTCGGCGGAAGGTCGGTGCAGCACGGCCACCAGCGCGCTGCCGTCGGCCCCGGCCCAGGCCAGCCGGTAGCCGTCGACGGTCTGGCGGATCTCGGTGATGCCCTTGATCGCCGCCACCTCGGCCCGGTTGCCGTCGGGCCCCAGCAGCGAGACGTCGGTGAGGTCGGTCTGCAACAGGCTGCGCACCACCTTGCCGGCACGCCAGTCCAGCCACGCCGCCAGCTGGCCGTGGCCGCGTTCGGCCGTATAGCCGGCAAAAACGGCGTCGCCCAGCATGGCCTTCACATCGAGGTTGTCGCCGGCCAGCCACACGCGCCCGCTGCTGCCGTCGTCGCGGAAATCGCCCGCGGCGCGGATCGTGCCGCCGGCCCCCGGCCGGCTAAGCCGCGCGCCCAGCCGCACGCGGCCGGAATCCAGGCCCACGCGCAGTTGTTCGGCGAGCACGTTGTAGTGGCGATCGGTGCGCTGGTCGGCGATGTCGATATGCAGGTCGTCCAGCCACAGGTCCAGCGACAGGTTGCCCAGCGACACCGGCGCGGACGACTCGCCGCCCGCCGTACCGATGCCACTGATCGCCCAGCGCCCGTCGGCACCGCGGCTCAGGTCCAGCTGCAGGCCGCGCGCGTGCACGTTCAGCAGGTGTCGCGAGGGCAGCAGCCAGCCGCCGAAGTCCAGTACGAGGTCCGCCTGCGGGATGCGCAGCGGCGCCTGCCCGGCATCCGCCGCGCCGATGGTCACCCCGCGCAGGGCGAAGCTGGGACCGGCCGGCGTCCAGCGCCCCTGCATCGACTCGAAGCTCACCGGCCGCTGCAGCCGCTGGCTCAGCTGCGCGGCCACCCACTGCGGGTGCTGCGCCAGTTCCGGCAGCAGCACCTGGGCCAGCGCGGCGATCACCGCCAGGGTGATCAGGCACACGCCGACCGTCCAGCCGAGCGCACGCGCCAGCGCGTGCGCATGTCGTGCCCAGGAGGATTTCACCGGAGGTCGCCCGCGCCGCGCAGCGGGTTACAGCAGAACCACATCGAACTGTTCCTGGGAATAATGCTCTTCGGCCTGGAAGCGTATGCTTTTGGAGATGAACTCCTCCAGTTCGGCCACCGCGCTGGATTCCTCCTCCAGGATGCGGTTGACCACCTGCGGGCTGGCCATCACCAGCAGTTTGGCCGCATTGAACTGGCGCACGGCGCGGGTGATCTCGCGGAAGATCTCGTAGGTCACCGTCTCGGCGGTCTTCAGCGTGCCGCGGCCGGAGCAGGCCGGGCACGGCTCGCACAGCTGGCGCTCCAGGCTTTCGGTGGTCCGCTTGCGGGTCATCTCCACCAGTCCCAGCGCCGACATCGGATACACCGTGGTCTTGGCGTGGTCGCGGGCGAGACCCTTCTCCAGCATGCGGATGACCTGGCGCTTGTGCTCCTCGTCGGTCATGTCGATGAAGTCGATGATGATGATGCCGCCCAGGTTGCGCAGGCGCAGCTGGCGCGCGGCCGCCTGCGCCGCTTCGAGGTTGGTTCGGTAGACGGTCTCTTCCAGGTTGCGCGTGCCGAGGTAGCCGCCGGTGTTGACGTCGATGGTGGTCATCGCCTCGGTCTGGTCGACGATCAGGTAGCCGCCGGATTTGAGCGGCACCTCCTTCTTCAGCGCGCGCTGGATCTCGTCCTCCACGCCGTAGAGATCGAAGATCGGGCGCTCGCCGTCGTAGTGCTCGATGCGGTCGTCCAGGCTGGGCATGAACTTGTGCACGAACTTGACCACCTTCTCGAAGGTCTCGCGCGAGTCCACGCGCACCTTCTCGATGGTTTCGTTGAGCGCGTCGCGCAGGCTGCGCAGCGGCAGCGACAGCTCCTCGTACACGCGCTCGCCTACTTTCGCCTTGGCGATGTTCTCCTGCACCACGCGCCACACCTTGCCGAGGTAGGTCACGTCGAAGGCCAGCGATTCGGCCGACTGCCCCTCGGCATTGGTTCGCACGATGTAGCCCAGGCGCGGCGTACCGGGCACATCCTCGCCGATCAGCGGATTGAGCACGTCCTTCAGGCGCTGACGCTCGGCCTCTTCCTCGATGCGTGCGGAAATGCCCAGCGTGCGCGCGTGCGGCAGCAGCACCAGGTAGCGCGAGGGAATCGACAGGTGGGTGGAGAGCCGGGCGCCCTTGGTGCTGATCGGGTCCTTCACCACCTGCACCACGATCTCCTGGCCTTCGTGCACCAGCTCGCTGATCGAGGGCACGTGGCCGTTGCCGTTCGTCTCCCCCTCCACGCCGGGGATCGCCGGCCGGATGATGTCCGAGGCGTGCAGGAACGCCGCGCGGTCCAGCCCGATGTCGACGAACACCGCCTGCATGCCGGGCATCACCCGCTGCACCCGGCCCTTGTAGATGTTGCCCACGTAGCCGCGCCGCGAGGCGCGTTCCACGTGCACCTCCTGCAGCATGCCGTTCTCGACGATGCCGACACGGGTCTCGCGCGGCGTCACATTGATCAGGATCTCTTCGCTCACCGCATTACCCCTGCCCGGAACGACCTTTATAGCGGCTGCCTTGGCGCACTGTCGATGCGCGCGCGCCCTTGACTTTGGCCGCTTGTGACAGCGGCCACCGCCGTCGCTCAGGGTATGCCGTCTGGCGCCGGCGAGGGTACCGCGGCGCCGTCTTCAGGGTGCGGGCTGCGCTGCGGCGGCGGGGGGTAGCGCACCGGCCGTCTGGCCACGTCACCCGGGGCCTCTGCCGGCTCGGAACACTCGCCGCGCCAGCGCGGCAGGGCCTGCGGGAAATTGGCCTGCACGAAGGCCAGCAGGCCCTCGCGCACGCGGCAGCGCAGGTCCCAATTGCGGCCCGAGTCGGCCGAGCTGACCAGCGCGCGCAGTTGCATGGAGTGCTCGCTGGCATCGGTGACCTGGAGCACGCAGACCCGGCGATCCCACTCCGGCGCCTCGCGGCACAGCCGCGTCAGCTCCTCGCGCAGGGGCGCCATGGGCACGCGATAGTCCAGCCACAGGAACACGGTGCCGATGATCTGCGCGCTGGCGCGCGTCCAGTTCTGGAACGGGTGCTCGATGAACCAGTTCAGCGGCACCACCAGCCGCCGCTCGTCCCAGACATGCACCACCACGTAGGTGCCGGTGATTTCCTCGATGCGGCCCCACTCGCCCTCGATGATCACCACGTCGTCCAGCCGGATCGGCTGGGTCAGCGCGATCTGCACGCCGGCGATCAGGTTGCTCAGCACCGGCTTGGCGGCCAGTCCCAGCGCCAGTCCGGCCAGTCCGGCGGAGGCGAGCAGGCTGGCGCCGACCTGGCGCACCTGCGGCAGCGTCATCAGCGCGGCGGCCAGCCCCAGCAGCACGATCAGCACGCTGGCGGTGCGGCCGAGCACGCGCGCCTGGGTCAGCACCCGCCGCGCGTGCAGGTTGTCGGCCACGTCCACCGGGAAGCGGCGCGTAAAAAACGCCTGCGCCGCTTGCACGCAACGCACGCCCAGCCAGCTGGCCACGCCGATCAGCGCCACCACCAGCACGTGCGAGAGCAGCGATACCGGGGCCAGCAGCGCCGACTCGGGACGCGCATGCAGCACGACGGCGAGCGCTACCAGCGGTACCAGCCAGCCCATCGGCGCGCGGGCGAAGCGCAGCATGTCGCGGGCCATCGGGTGGTGCGCGCTGAGCCGCCACAGCAGCGCACGGATCGCGCGGTGCAGCGCGATCGCCAGCAGCAGGGCCACGGCCGCGCTCGCCATCAGCCGGAACACTGCCGAGCGGGTCCACAGGTCGAGCAGGAAGTCCATCATGTCCCCAGCGTGGCAGCGCGGGCGTCCACGTCATGTGGGCACAGTGATCACGTAAAGTGAGCGGATGACTCCGACACCGATCCTGCTCGCCTGGAGCGGCGGCAAGGACTGCCTGATGGCCTTGCAGCGGCTGCGCGCCGATCCGCACTGGCAGGTGGTCGCCCTGCTCACCACGGTCAATCGCACCTATGAGCGCATCGCCATGCACGGCGTGCGGCGCGACATCCTGCAAGCGCAGGCGGCCTCGCTCGGCCTGCCGCTGGTGGTGGCCGAGATGGAATGGCCCGGGTCCAACGACGCCTACGAGGAAGCCCACGTCAACGCACTGGCCGAGGCGCGCATGCGCTGGCCGGGCGTGCGCCATTGCGCCTTCGGCGACCTGTTCCTGCAGGACGTGCGCGACTACCGCGTACGCCAGCTCGGCCGGGCCGAATGGCGCGCGGTGTTTCCGATCTGGGGCGAGGACACCGCCTCGCTGTCGCGCCGCTTCGTGGCCGAAGGTCATCGGGCCGTGCTGTGCTGCGTGGACACGCAGCAGCTTGATGCGTCGTTCTGCGGCCGCGCGTTCGATGGCGCCCTGCTCGATGCCCTGCCCGTCGGCGTCGACCCGTGCGGCGAGCGCGGCGAGTTCCACACGCTGAGCTTTGGCGGGCCGCTGTTCCGCACACCGCTGCATCTGCGCAAGGGCGAGTCGGTATTGCGCGACGAGCGCTTCCAGTTCACCGACTTCCTGCTCGATGACGCCTCGCTCTGACGATCACATCCTGCCGGACATCCTGCAGGGCGGACTGGCGCTGGTGTTCTGCGGCACCGCGGCCGGCACCCGCTCGGCGCGGGAGGGCGCGTACTACGCGCATCCGGGCAACCTGTTCTGGCGCGCGCTGGCCGAGGCGGAGCTGACGCCGCGGCTCTACGCGCCTAGCGAGTTCGCTCAGCTGCCGGCGCTGGGCATCGGCTTCACCGACCTGGCCAAGTTCCACAGCGGCAACGACAGCGAGCTGCCGCGCGATGCGTTCGATGTGCCGGCGCTGGCGGCGAAGATCGAGCGCTTCGCCCCGCGCTGGCTGGCCTTCACCAGCAAGCACGGGGCGAAGGCGGCGCTGGGGCGCGCGATTTCGGACTACGGAATGCAGCCGGAGCGCATCGGCACCACCCGGGTGTTCGTGCTGCCCTCGCCGTCGGGACAGGCGCGGGGGCATTGGTCGATCGGGCCGTGGCTTGAGCTGGCGGAACTGGTACGTGGGGACTAGAGACGCGTGATGACCGGCATCGCCGTTGTGGAGCGCTTCCGGCGTGACCAGCCATGCGGCTGTTGAGAGCCGCCGGGATGACGGTTAGGGAAAGTCGAGGCCGTCAAGGAAGGGGCGAGCGGGCACCGCGCTCTCAGCTCGTCATCCCGGCGAAAGCCGGGATCCAGTGACTTTCTCTCGCCCCCAAACAAAACGGGCGCCCGAAGGCGCCCGTCGGTCTGCTGCGTGCAGGCCTTGTTACATCTCGACGCAGTCGAACCGCACGTCCGACGCCACGTCCTGCGCGTAATCCACGTCGCTGCGGTCGAAGCCGAACAGCTTGAGGAAGTCGTGGCGGTAGCCGGCGTAGTCGGTGAGCTGGTTGAGGTTTTCGGTGGTCACGGTGGGCCACAGCGCCTTGCACTCGGACTGCACGTCGTCGCGCAGCTCCCAGTCGTCCAGGCGCAGGCGGTGCTCGTCATCCAGCTTCGGCGCGGCGCCGTCGGCGCGGTAGAGGAAATCGCGGAACAGGCGGTTGATCTGCTCGATGGTGCCTTCGTGGATGCCCTTGGCCTTCATGATCTTGAACACCATCGACACGTACAGCGGGATCACCGGAATCGCCGCGCTGGCCTGGGTCACCACCGACTTCATCACGCCGACGTAGGCATCGAGGTGCTTGCCGGCGAAACGCTCGCGCAGCGCCGCCGCGGTGTTGTCCAGGTGCTGCTTGGCCCGGCCCAGCGTGCCGTGCCAGTAGATCGGCCAGGTGATCGAGGTGCCGACGTAGCTGTAGGCGACGGTCTTGGCGTGATCGGCCAGCACGCCGGCCTCGTTCAACGCCTCGATCCACAGCGCCCAGTCCTCGCCGCCCATCACGGCGACGGTGTCCTCGATCTCCTGCTCGGTGGCCGGCTCCACGGTGACGGTGACCACGGTGTCGCGGTTGGTGTCGATCGAGGTCGCGGTGAACGACTCGCCGATCGTCTTCAGCGCCGAGCGCTTCAGCTCGCCGGTATCGGGCAGCTTGCGTACCGGCGAGGCGAGCGAATAGACCACCAGGTCGATCTGGCCACCCATCTCGGCCTTGATGATCTCGATGGCACGGGCGCGCGTCTCGTTGGAGAACGCATCGCCGTTGATCGATTTGCTGTACAGGCCCGTCGCCTTGGCCGCCTGGTCGAACGCGGCGGAGTTGTACCAGCCGGCGGTGCCGGTCTTGGTCTCGCTGCTGGGCTTCTCGAAGAACACGCCGAGCGTGGCCGCGCCGTGGCCGAACGCGGCGGTGATGCGCGAGGCCAGGCCGTAGCCGGTGGAGGCGCCGATCACCAGCACGCGCTTGGGGCCGTTGCCGCTCTGGCCGCTGGCCCTGGTGATGTCGATCTGCTCGATCACGTTGTGCGCGCATCCCACCGGGTGGGCCGTGATGCAGATGAAACCGCGGACTTTGGGATTGATGATCATGCGTTCGCTTCGACCGTGGCGGGGCAAAGGCGCATCTTACCCGGCACCGGGAGCCATGCGCCGCAGTAGGGTCCGGCACCGCGTCGGCAGATGCAGAAGGCCCGCGACGGCGGGCCTTCTGCATCGATTCACGGGCGCTCGGCGATCAGTCGATCGGCGTCTGTCGATATTTGCCCACGTCGCGCTCCTGTACCGGCGCGGCGTGGTTGCCCCAGGCCTGGCGGATGTAGCTCACCACCGCGGCCACGTCGGCATCCTTCAGCGACTGCGCGAACGGCGGCATCGAGTAGGGCCGCGGGTTGCCGGCGGTCACCGGCGGGAATCCACCCAGCAGCACCACGCGGATCGCGTTGATGCCGGCGGGCTCGTCCACCGAGGAGTTGCCGTTGAGCGGCGGATACACGCCGACGACGCCGTTGCCGTCCTTGCCGTGGCAGGCGGCGCACTGGCGGTCGTAGATCTCGTTGCCGTGCTTGACCAGCGCCGTGGTGTCGATCGCCGATGTCGCCACCACCGGCTGCGGCCGCGGCGGCAGCGACTCCAGATACGTGGCGACGGCGGCGAGATCCGCGTCGGTCATGTGCTGGGTGCTGCGCGAGACCACTTCGGCCATCGGCCCGAACGCACTGCCCTTGGCCGACTGGCCGGTCTTGAGCAGGTCGACGATGTCCTGCCGGCTCCAGCCGTGCAGGCCGCCGTGGGCCTGGGTGCTGAGATCCGGCGCGTACCAGTCCTGCGCGGGGATCTGGCCGCCGGACAGCGCCGGCTGATCGGGCACGCCGCCCAGCGCGTCGCGCGCCACGTGGCATTCGTTGCAGTGGCCCAGGCCCTGCACGAGGTAGGCGCCGCGGTTCCACTCCGGCGACTTCGACGTATCGGGCTGGTACACGCCTTCGCGGAAGTACAGCGTGCGCCACGCGGCCAGGCCGCTGCGCACGCTGTAGGGAAACTTCAGTCCCAGCGCCTTGGCCGGCTGGTGCACCGGCGCCAGCGACTTGAGGTAGGCGAACATTGCCAGCGCGTCATCGCGGGTGACCTTGGTGTACGAGGTGTACGAGAACGCCGGATACAGGAACTCGCCGTGCCGACCTATGCCCGCGTGCAGCGCCTGCCAGAAATCGGCAAAGCTCCAGCGACCCAGACCGGTTTCGTCGTCCGGCGTGATGTTCGGCGAGGGGATGTTGCCGAACGGCGTGGGCACCTCATGCCCGCCAGCGAACGGCGCGCCGCCGCGCTGGGTGTGGCAGGCGGCGCAGTCGCCCACCGTCGCCAGGTACTTGCCGCGCGCGATCAAGGCGGGATCGGACAGGTTCTCGCCGGCCGCCAGCTGGCCGGTGCGCACCAGCGCCGCGTCACCACGATGCGCGGCGAACAGCCACCAGCCCACCGCGCCGAGCGCGAGCACGAGCAGCACGAGGAAAGAGCGGATGAGCCACTTCATGCGCCGTCTCCCGAGCGGGCGGTGGACGGCGTCGCGCTGGCACCCAGCACGCCGCACTGCAAAGGCGGTTGCACCGAGCCGGCCGGCTGCGCGTGCATGTCGGCCGGCAGCTCGCGACTGGCCAGCCAGGCGGACACGGCGGTGATGTCCGCGGGGGTGAGGCGGTTGGCGATGGTCGCCATGCAATCGGGCGCGGCCGCCGCGCGGGTACCGGTGCGCCAGGAGCCGAGCTGGGAGCTGACGTAGTCGTACGGCAGGCCGACCAGCCCCGGGGTCGACGGCGCCACGCCGGTGAGCTGGCTGCCGTGGCAGGCGGCACAGGCGGGAATCTTGAGGGTGGGATCGCCGTGCACGGTCAGCGCCTCGCCGCGGGCGAGCAGCGCGTCGGACACCTTCGGTGCGGGCGAGCGGGTGTAGGGCACCTGCTGCGCGGCGAAGTACTCGGCGATCTCGTGCATGTACGCGTCACTCAGCGGGCGCGTGGTGTATTCCATCGGCCCGTACTTGCGCAGCCCCTGCTGGAAATAGCGCAGCTGGCGCGCCAGGTAGTCGGCCGGCTTGCCCGCCAGTCGCGGGAAGAAGCCGCTGTCCGGCGTGCCCTCGCCATGCTCGCCGTGACAGGCGGTACAGGAGGCGATGCGCTGGGCCAGCGTGTCGGGCACGGTGTGCGGTGCGCCGTCTTCGGCATGTGCCGCGACGGTGAAGAGGGATGCGAGCAGCAGCGCCGCCCAGCGTCGGGGAAAGGAGGGAGTGGTCATGACCAAAGTATAGGTCCCCGGGTGGCATGCGATCGGTGAGCGAGCCGCTACTCTGGGGAAATCGCGACAACCTGTCGCAACGCCCACCGACCGGAGACACCCTCCATGCGCCTGTCCGTGCTGTCCGCCGCCCTCGCAGTCACCCTGCTCGCCACCGCCGCGCCGGCGCAATCGACCGATCCCGCCTACGCCTCGCTGGCCCAGCTGCAGCAGGCGATGCGCGAGGGCACGCTGAGCTCGCACACGCTCGTGCAGCAGTCGCTCGATCGCATCGAGCGGATCGACCGCCACGGCCCGACGCTGCGCGCGGTGATCGAGACCAATCCCGACGCACTCGCACTCGCCACCCGCGCCGATGACGCCCGCGTTCAGACGGCCAAACCGGGCCTGCTGTACGGCATCCCGGTCTTGCTCAAGGACAACGTGGACACCGGCGACCGCATGCTCACCACTGCCGGTTCGCTGGCGCTGGCCGACGCGCCGGCGCCGCACGACGCGCCGCTGGTGGCGAAGCTGCGCGCGGCCGGCGCGATCATCCTGGGCAAGACCAACCTCAGCGAGTGGGCCAACTACCGTTCCACCCACGCCAGCAGCGGTTGGAGCGGTCGCGGCGGACAGACGCGCAACCCGTACGCGCTGGACCGCAACCCCTGCGGCTCCAGCGCCGGCTCGGGCGCGGCGGTGGCGGCAGGCTTGGCGCCGGTGGCGATCGGCACCGAGACGGACGGCTCGATCATCTGCCCCTCGGCCAGCAACGGGCTGGTCGGCATCAAGCCCACGCTGGGTCTGGTCAGCCGCAGCGGCATCGTGCCGATCAGCCACAACCAGGACACCGCCGGCCCGATGGCGCGCAGCGTGGCCGACGCGGCTGCCCTGCTCAGCGTGATCGCCGGCAGCGACCCGGGCGATCCCGCCACCAAGGACGCCGACCGGCACGCCACCGACTACACCCGCTTCCTTGATGCGAATGCGCTCAGGGGCAAGCACATCGGTGTGGTGCGCGCACTGGTCGGCGCCGAACCGAACGCGGACCGCGCTCTGGAGCAGGCGATCGCGGTGATGAAGGCGCAGGGCGCGATCATCGTGGACCCGGTCACGCTGCCGCATCTGGACGAACTGGGCGAACCGGAAGGCACCGTGCTCAGCTACGACTTCAAACACGACATCAACGCCTACCTCGCCACCCGCACCGGCCTGAAGGTGAAGACGCTGGCCGACCTGATCGCATTCAACGCCGCCCATGCGGAACAGGAGATGCCCTGGTTCGCGCAGGAACTGTTCGAGCAGTCGCAGGCGCGCGGCCCGCTGACCGACAAGGCCTACCTCACGGCGCAGGCCAAGGCCAAGCGTCTGGCCGGCCCCGAGGGCATCGACGCGGCTCTGGCCAAGCATCATCTGGACGCGCTGCTGGCGCCCTCGTCCGGCCCGGCCTTCATGACCGACCCGGTGCTGGGCGATCACATTGTGGGCGGCGGCGCCACCGAGCCGGCAGCGGTGGCGGGCTACCCGTCGATCACCGTGCCGGCGAGCTTCGCGCACGGCCTGCCGGTGGGCATCGTACTGTTCGGTGCCAAGTGGAGCGAGCCGACGCTGATCGGCATCGCCTATGGCTTCGAGCAACACACGCATGCCTTGCAGGCGCCGCGCTTCCTCGACACCGTGGGCGGCACGCCGCAGCTCGCGCACTGAGCCATCCTCGGCAGCGTCGGCAACGCGCCCGCGAACCGTCAGATCGAAGCCCGCCACGACCGCTAAGGTGCGTCGGTTTCCGCCACCTCATGGAGCCACGCATGCGCCTTCGCCAACGATTCGTCCTCGCCGCCGCTGGTTTGATATTGGCCGCCAGCGTCGGCGCCACCGATGCAGCCTCGCCCGGCGCCGCCATGCGCGCCACCTGGCGCCAGCCGCAGGTGCCGGAGCGTATCTACGGCAACACCTGGTACGTCGGCAGCCGCGGCCTGAGCGCGATCCTGATCACTTCGCCCAAGGGCCACGTGCTGATCGACGGCACGCTGGCCGGGAACGCGCCGATGATCGAGGCGAACATCCGTGCGCTCGGCCTCCGCCTGCGCGACGTCAAGCTGATCCTCAACACCCACGCGCACGGCGATCATGCCGGTGCGATTGCGGCGCTGGCGCGTGACAGCGGCGCTGAGGTGGTGGCTCGCTCGGCGCAGGCCCGCGCGCTGCGCGAGGGCGGCGAGGACGTGGACGATCCGCAGCACGGCGATGCGCCGCTGTTTCCGGCGGTGAAGACCGTACGCGTGATCGGCGACGAGGAGACCGTGCGCGTGGGTCCGCTGGCGATCCAGCCGCACGCCACGCCCGGTCACACGCCGGGCAGCACCAGTTGGACCTGGACCTCTTGCGAGGGCACGCGCTGCCGGGCATTGGTCTACGCCGACAGCCTCACGCTGCTCGCCGCGGGCAACTACCGCTACACCGATCCGGCCCATCCCGAACGCCTGGGCGACTTCCGCCGCGCACTGGCCATGCTCTCCGCCCTGCCCTGCGACATCCTGATGACGCCGCATCCGGAGGCGAGCGACCTGCTCAAACGCCTGGCCTCACGCGACGCCGGGAATCGCGACGCGTTGCGCGATCCGCAGGCGTGCAAGGCGTATGCGCGGCTCGGCGAGCAGTCGATGCAGCAGCGCGTCGCTGCCGAAACAGCGATTGCGCGGTAAGCCGGTGACCTACGCCATGCCGCCGGACTTGCGCACGATCAGCATGGCCAGCTCCAGCGACTGCTCGTAGTTGAGTCGCGGATCGACGGTGGACTTGTAGGCGCGATCGAGGTCGAGCTCGACCAGATCGCGCGCGCCGCCCAGACACTCGGTGACGTCTTCGCCAGTGAGTTCCAGATGCACGCCGCCCAGCCGCGTGCCGGCCGCGGTATGGATGTCGAACGCCTGGTCCAGCTCGCCGCGGATATTGTCGAAGCGCCGCGTCTTGTAGCCGTTGGAGGTGCTTTCGGTATTCCCGTGCATGGGATCGGCCACCCACAGCACGCGGCGCCCCTCGCGCTTCACCGCCTGCAGCAGCGGCGGCAGCTTGTCGGCGATGGCGCCATGGCCCATGCGGTGAATCAGCGTGAGCCGGCCGGGTTCGTCATCCGGATTGAGCGCATCCATCAGCGGCAGAAGCTGCTCCGGCGTCACCGACGGGCCGATCTTAACCGCCACCGGATTGCGGATGCCGCGGAAATACTCCACGTGCGCGCCGTCGAGCGCGGCGGTGCGCATGCCGATCCACGGAAAATGCGTGGACAGGTTGAACCAGCCGGGGTGGCGCGGCACCTGGCGGGTGAGCGCCTGCTCGTAGTGCAGCAGCAACGCCTCGTGCGAGGTGAAGAAATCCACCCGCGAGAACCCGGTGATCGGCCCGGCCAGGGTTTCCATGAAGCGCAGCGAGTCGCCGATCGAGGCGACCATCTGCCGGTACTCCGCCGCCATGGGCGAATGCTCGACCCAGGCGAGATCCCAATACTCCGGATGGTGCAGGTCGGCGAAGCCACCATCGATCAGTGCGCGCACGAAGTTCATCGTCAGCGCGGAATGCGCGTGCGCCTGGATCAAGCGCTGCGGATCGGCACGCCGCGCCTCGGGCGTGAACGCAGGCGCGTTGACCACGTCGCCGCGAAAACTCGGCAGCGTCACGCCATCGCGCGTCTCGGTATCCGTCGAACGCGGCTTGGCGTACTGCCCGGCAAACCGGCCCACACGCAACACCGGCTTCTTCAGCCCGTGCACCAGCACCAAGCTCATCTGCAGCAGCACCTTGAGCCGGTTGGAGATGATCGGACTGGTACAGTCGGCGAAGCTTTCGGCGCAGTCACCGCCCTGCAGCAGGAAGCGGTGTCCGTCCTGCGCCTCGGCCAGCGCCTGCTTCAGCGCCAGCACCTCCCAAGAGGTCACCAGCGGCGGCAGCGCGGCCAACTGTGCCGTCGCCGCGGCCAGCTCGGCGGCGTCGTCATAGGTCGGTTGTTGCAGGGCTACGCGCCGTTGCCACGACATCGGGGACCAGTCCTGGCCGGCCGGCATCGGCATCTCGTGCGGGGACGACACGGTCATGTCAGGCCGCCCGCCGACGCGTCGCCAGCACCGTCCACACGGCCAGCAGCACGAACCACAGCAGGGTCCACGCCGGCATCGGCAACCCCAACACGGGCTGCAGCTTGGCGCACTCACCCGAGCCGGTGAATACCAGCTTGAGCACCTTGGCAAAGGGGAACGTGTCGAGCATGTAGCTCAGATCGCCGCCGCACTGCGGCACCTCGTCGGCCGGCAGCGACTGGATCCACAAGTGTCTCGCCGCCACGACGATGCCGAACGCCGCGCCGAGCAGCACGCCGCCGGTGTACACCCAGCGACCGCGGCCGCGCGGCGCGTGCACCGCGGCCAGCAGGAAAAACACGCCCATCACCATGAAACCGATGCGCTGGAAGATGCACAGCGGGCACGGAATCATCGCCAGCACGTGCTCGGCGTAGAGCGCGTAGCCGAGCAGGCCGGCGCAGATCAGGAACCCGGCAAGGGCGACGGAACGGTAAGACCAGGCAAGAGGATTCATGGCGACGTGGTGCAATGCGGTAGTCGACATTAACCCGTCGCCGGGCCGCTGTCAGCACGCGGCGACGACGACCGTGCGACCAACAAAAAGCCCCGGCAGGTCACCCGGCCGGGGCTTTTTGGTCTGGACGTCCGAACGTCCGTCGGGGCCGCTTACTCGGCGTCGACGGCTTCAGCCAGCTGCGGGCGATCGACCAGCTCGACGTACGCCATCGGGGCGTTGTCGCCCGGACGGAAGCCGCACTTGAGGATGCGCAGGTAACCACCGGGACGCTCGCGGTAGCGCGGCCCCAGTTCGACGAACAGCTTGCCCACGGCCTGCTTGTCGCGCAGGCGCGAGAAGGCGAGGCGGCGGTTGGCGACACCGTCGGTCTTGGCGAGCGTGATCAGCGGCTCGGCCACGCGACGCAGTTCCTTCGCCTTGGGCAGGGTGGTGCGGATGAGCTCGTGCTTGAACAGCGACGAAGCCATGTTGCGGAACATCGCTTCGCGATGGCTGCTGGTGCGATTGAGCTTGCGACCGCTCTTCATATGACGCATGGCGAAAATCTCTTGTGTTGTTATGAGAGGCCGGCGCGACGGCTGGCTTCCCGCGGTTGCCCGCTATGAGTGATGAGAGAAACAGGTGCTGCGAAAGGCGCCAGGCAAAGCCTGAGGCATGCGGTCAAGGACCGCGTTTGTTGCCGGAAGCGTGTCGGCCGCAGCTGGCCCACACTCAGCAAGATGCCGCGGTCGCATGGCGACCGCGGCATGGATACATCAACCCAGCTGCATGCCGTGCGAGAGGCCCGGCGGCGGCCAGTTTTCGAGCTTCATGCCGAGCGCCAGACCGCGGCCACCCAGCACGTCCTTGATCTCGGTCAGCGACTTCTTGCCGAGGTTCGGGGTCTTCAGCAGCTCCACTTCGGTCTTTTGCACCAGATCGCCGATGTAGTAGATGCTCTCGGCCTTCAGGCAGTTGGCCGAACGCACGGTGAGCTCCAGATCGTCGATCGGACGCAGCAGCAACGGATCGAAGCCGCTCTTCTCGGCCGTGTCGGTGGCGCTCTCGCGACGCGAGAAGTCACCAAACACCGACAGCTGGTCGTTGAGGATCTCGGCCGCCTTGCGCACCGCGTCCTCTGCACCGATCGTGCCGTTGGTCTCGATGTCGAGCACCAGCTTGTCGAGGTTGGTGCGCTGCTCGACGCGAGCGGCGTCCACCTCGTAGGCCACACGCAGCACCGGGGCGAAGGACGCATCCAGCTGCAGGCGGCCAATCGGACGGGTCTCTTCATCCGGATGCTGGCGCGTGCTGGCCGGCTGGTAGCCGACGCCACGACGCACCTTCAGGCGCATGTTGAGCGCGATGTCCTTGGTGAGGTGGCAGATCACATGCTCGGGATTGATGATCTCGACCGTGTGATCCACCGTGATGTCACCCGCCGTGACCACACCCTTGCCCTTCTTGGACAAGGTCAGCGTGACCTCGTCGCCCGAATGCTGGCGGATCGCGACATCCTTGAGGTTCAGCAGGACTTCGATCACGTCCTCCTGCAGACCCTCAAGCGTGGTGTACTCGTGGAGCACGCCATCGATCTCGACCTCGACGATGGCGCTGCCGGGGATCGAGGAGAGCAGCACGCGGCGCAGCGCGTTGCCCAGGGTGTGACCAAAGCCACGCTCGAGCGGCTCGACCACCACCTTGGCGCGGTTGGCTCCGAGCTGTTCGACGCTGAGGCCGCGAGGCCGCAGCACGCTAGTTGACGAAACTGCCATGCAGAGCTCCGGTTGATTACTTCGAGTAAAGCTCGACGATCAGCGCTTCGTTGATGTCGGACGGCAGATCACCGCGATCCGGCACCGACTTGAACGTGCCGGCGAACTTCTTGGCATCCACTTCCACCCACTGCGGGCGCAGGTCCATGGTGTCGAACACGGTCGCCGCTTCCTGCACGCGCAGCTGATTGCGCGCGCGCTCGGTGAGGGCGATCACGTCACCGGGACGGACCTGATAGGAGGGGATGTTCACTTTCTTGTCGTTCACCAGGATCGCCTTGTGGGCGACCAGCTGACGAGCCTGGGCGCGGGTGACCGCAAAACCCATGCGATAGACGACGTTGTCCAGCCGGCTTTCGAGCAGGCGCAGCAGGTTCTCACCGGTGTTGCCCTTGAGGGTCGACGCCTTGGTGTAGTAATTGCTGAACTGACGCTCGAGCACGCCGTAGATGCGCTTGACCTTCTGCTTTTCACGCAGCTGGACCGCGTAGTCGGACATGCGCATGCGCTTGTTGGCGCCATGCTGGCCGGGCTTGTTTTCCAGCTTGCACTTGGAGTCCAGCGCGCGCGCCGGGCTCTTCAGGCTGAGATCTGCACCCTCACGACGGGCGAGTTTGCAGGTAGCTCCACGATAACGGGCCATGGGTATGCTCCTTAGACTCGACGCTTCTTGGGGGGACGGCAGCCGTTGTGCGGAATCGGCGTGACGTCGATGATGTTGAGCACCTTGTAGCCGAGGGCGTTCAACGAACGCACCGCCGACTCGCGACCCGGACCCGGTCCCTTGATGCGCACTTCCACCGTCTTGACGCCGTAGTCGCCAGCGGCACGACCGGCCTTCTCGGCGGCGACCTGGGCAGCGAACGGGGTCGACTTGCGCGAACCGCGGAAACCGGCGCCGCCAGCGGTCGCCCAGGACAATGCGTTGCCCTGGCGATCGGTGATGGTGACGATGGTGTTGTTGAAGGAGGCCTGCACGTGGGCCACGGCATCCGTGACTACGCGCTTGATCTTCTTCTTGGTCTTGACAGGCTTGGCCATAATTCGAATCCGTTACTTCTTGATCGCGCGCCGCGGACCCTTGCGGGTGCGAGCGTTGGTACGCGTGCGCTGACCGCGCACCGGCAGGCCACGACGGTGGCGAAGACCGCGGTAGCAACCCAGATCCATCAGACGCTTGATGGCAATACCCACCTCGCGACGCAGATCGCCCTCGACTACGTACTTGGCGATTTCGTGGCGGAGCTTCTCCACCTCACCCTCGCTGAGGGACTTGATCGGCGTGGTCGGAACCACACCGGCGTCCACGCAGACCTTCTTGGATCGGCTGCGGCCGATGCCGTAGATGCTCTGCAGGCCGACCCAGACGTGTTTCTGGACTGGCAAATTGACACCCGCGATGCGCGCCATGATGTTCTTTCTCCGATGCGTTTCGTGCGCGGTAAACGCGCAATTTTAACCTGAATTAACTTCACTGGAAAGCCCTGCGGCACCTGCCGCCGCTTCCCCACGATCAAGCCCAGCTCCTACGCCCCAGCAGCCATCAGTTGCGGCGGAGATTGGCCTTCTTGAGCAAACCTTCGTATTGGTGGCTGACCAGATGAGCCTGCACCTGCGAGGTGAAGTCCATCACCACCACCACCACGATCAGCAGCGAGGTGCCGCCAAAGTAGAAGGGCACGTTCCACGACTTCTGCAGGAACGTCGGCACCAGACAGACCAGTACCAGGTAGATAGCGCCCACGCCGGTCAGGCGGGTCATCACCGAATCGATGTAGCTGGCCGTCGCCTTGCCCGGCCGGATGCCCGGAATCAGGGCGCCAGAACGCTTGAGGTTGTCCGCCGTCTCCTGCGAGTTGAAGACGATCGCCGTATAGAAGAAGGCGAAAGTGATCACCAGCACGGCAAAGATCACGTCATGCAGCGGCTCACCCTGCGTCAGCGCCTGCGTCAGCGACTGCAGCCAGCGCGACTGGTGACCCGTACCGAACCAGGTCAACGCGGTCGCCGGGAACATCAGCAAACTGCTGGCGAAGATCGGCGGGATCACACCCGACATGTTGATCTTCAGCGGCAGATGCGAGCTCTGGTTCATGTAGGCCTGCTGGCCCCCGGAGCGTCGGGCGTAGTTCACGGTGATGCGCCGTTGCGCACGCTCCATGAACACCACGAACGCCGTCGTCGCCAGCACCACCGCCACGATCATGATCAGCTTCAGACCATTGCCCAGTTCGCCGTTCGCCTGCATCGTCAGGGTGTGCGCCACCGCGCCAGGCAAACCCGCCACGATACCGGCAAAGATCAGCAGCGAAATGCCGTTGCCGATACCGCGCTCGGTGATCTGCTCACCCAGCCACATCAGGAACATGGTGCCGGCCGTCAGGCCAACCACCGAAGCGACCACGAAACCCATGCCCGGCATGTAGACCACCGGGACGCCACCGGCAGCGACTTGCTTCTGAAGCGCCACGGCAATGCCGAACGCCTGGAAAGCGGCCAGACCCACCGTGCCGAAGCGCGTGTACATCGTCATCTTGCGACGACCGGCCTCGCCTTCCTTGCGCAGGTTTTGCAGGCTCGGAATCACCGAACCCATCATCTGCACCACGATCGACGCGGAGATGTAAGGAACCACGCCGAGCGCAAACACGGACATGCGCGAGAGCGAGCCGCCGGAGAACATGTTGAACATGTTCAGCAGTCCGCCGCCCTGCTGCTCGATCAGGCGAGTCATCGCCTCGGGGTTCACGCCCGGGACGGGAATGAACGAGCCGAGCCGGAATACGATCAGCGCACCAATCACGAAGAAGATGCGCTGACGCAGTTCCGTCAGCTTGCCGAGCGATCCGAGCTGGGTGCCCTTGGCTGCAGCCACCGGGTTACTCCACGCTGCCGCCGGCCGCCTCGATGGCCGTCTTCGCACCGGCCGTGGCGAGGACGCCGGAAAGCTTCACCGCGCGACCGATCTCGCCCTTGGCCACGACCTTGACCTTCTTGGCGCGGCTGTCGATCAGGCCGGCCTGATGCAGGACCACCACGTCGATCACGTCCGCCTTGAGCGTGGCGAGCTGGTACAGGAACACTTCCTGGCTCTCGGCCTTCTTCAGCGAGCGGAAGCCCACCTTGGGCAGGCGACGCTGCAGCGGCATCTGGCCGCCTTCGAAACCGTACTTGTGGGTGCCGCCCGCGCGGGCATGCTGACCCTTGTGACCGCGACCGGCGGTCTTGCCCAGGCCCGAACCGATGCCGCGACCGACGCGCAGGCGCGTCTTGCGGGAACCGGCGGCCGGCTTGATGTCGTTAAGACGCATGATGATTACTCCTCGACCCGGACCAGGTAGTAGACCGTGTTGATCAGGCCGCGCACCTGCGGGCTGTCCTTCAGCTCACGAACGTCGTTGAGCTTGCCCAGGCCCAGGGCCTTGACGCTCAGACGGTGACGGCTCTGCACACCGCGCAGACCCTTGACCAGGCGCACGCGCACGGTCTTGTCGGCAGTCTCTTTATTAGCCATTGCCCAGCACCTCATCCAGGGTCTTGCCACGCTTCGCGGCGATCTTCTTGGGCGAGGCCACGGCCTGCAGACCCTTGATGGTGGCGCGCACGAGGTTGATCGGGTTACGCGAACCCACCGCCTTGGCCAGCACGTTCTTCACGCCGACCACTTCCAGCACGGCGCGCATCGCGCCGCCGGCGATCACGCCGGTACCCTCGGAAGCGGGCTGCATGTAGACGCGAGCCGCGCCATGGTTGGCCTTGATGGCGTACCACAGCGTGCCGTTGTTGAGCTCGATGCTCACCATCTGGCGGCGGGCCCGCTCCATGGCCTTGGAGATGGCCACCGGCACTTCACGCGCCTTGCCATAACCGAAGCCCACGCGGCCCTCGCCGTCGCCGACCACGGTCAGTGCGGTGAAGCTCATCTGGCGGCCACCCTTGACGGTCTTGGCCACGCGGTTGACGGCAATCAGCTTCTCGAGCAGGCCGTCCGAATTTTCGCGATCGTTAGAAGACATGTTCTTTTCCATGTGCCCGGCAGCCCGGGACTTTTGCTTGCGGCTGAGCCGCTTGGAGTTGTAGGTACTTCAAGCGGCTGCCACGTTGAAACGCGGCAGCCGGCAGATCAGAACTTCAGGCCAGCCTCACGCGCGGCATCGGCCAGCGCCTTGATGCGACCGTGATAGCGGAAGCCGGAGCGGTCGAACGCCACGGCTTCGATGCCGGCCGCCATGGCACGCTCGGCAACGGCCTTGCCCACCGCGGCAGCGGCGGCCAGATTCTTGGTGCCCTTCAGGCCCTCGGCGACTGCCTTCTGCACGGTGGAAGCAGCAGCCACAACCTTCGTACCCGAGGCATCGAACACCTGGGCATACAGGTGCTGGCCTGTGCGATGCACCGACAGGCGCGGCACGGCCAGCTTGCGGATGTGCGACCGGGTCGACTTGGCGCGACGCAGGCGGGATTCGTTCTTGTTCATCGTCATTTTCTCCAGGAAGCGGATCGACTTCGGCCAGCACCCGGGCTCGCCCGGGACACCGCCTTAGGCCTTCTTGGCTTCCTTCAGCGTGATCTTCTCACCGGCATAACGCACACCCTTGCCCTTGTAGGGCTCCGGCGGACGGAAGCCGCGAATCTTGGCAGCCACCTGGCCCACGCTCTGCTTGTCCGAACCCTTGATCAGGATCTCGGTCTGCGTCGGGGTCTCGATCGTCACGCCTTCCGGCGCGTTGAACACCACCGGATGGGAGAAGCCCAGGCTGAGGTTGAGAGCCTTGCCGGCCATCGACGCGCGGTAACCAACGCCAACCAGCTCCAGCTTGCGCTCGTAGCCCTCGGACACGCCCTTGATCATGTTCGCCAGCAGCGCACGAGCGGTGCCACCGAACTTGTGATCCGCGCCGTCAGCCAGCTCGATCGTGGCAACGCCCTCGTTGACGGCCACGCTCACGCCCGGCAGCGCGTGGACCGAGAGCGAACCCTTCGGACCCTTCACCGAGACACCCTCGGCGGCAACCTTCAGCTCAACGCCCTTGGGCAGGCTGATCGGCTTCTTAGCAACACGGGACATCGTCGACTCCTTATGCCACTTGGCCGATGACTTCGCCGCCCAGACCCTTGGCACGGGCCTGCGCGTCGGTCAGCAGACCGGCGGAAGTCGAAATGATCGAGATACCGAGACCGCCGAGCACCTTCGGCAGCTCGTCCTTGCCGCGATAGACGCGAAGACCGGAGCGGCTGACTCGGGAAATGGTCTCGATGGCCGGGCGGCCTTCGAAATACTTGAGCTTGATCTCGAGCACCGGCTTGCCTTCCTGGTCGGAAGTCTTGGCGTCGAGGATGTAGCCCTCGTTCTTGAGAAGGTTGGCGATCGCCACCTTCAGTTTCGACGACGGCATGCTTACGGCCTGCTTGCCCGAGAGCTGGGCATTGCGCACACGCGTAAACAGATCGGCGATGGGATCAGTCATGCTCATGAAAACGTCCTTCAGAGTGCACCGATATCCGATAAAACCGGAAATCAATTCTAGATTGTGAGCTGCAACAAGGCAGCCTGCGTTGCGCAGACCGTCGAGTATAGCAGCCTTTTCCTGTTTTGGCGAATATCGACGCGCCGTAGCGTCAACGGGCGGAACGGTCCGTCCGCTGGATGGGCTGCGCGGGACCAGGCCCGCCGCAGCCATCCGATGGGGTATTACCAGCTGGCCTTGCGCAGACCCGGCACGTCACCGCGCATGGTCGCTTCACGCAGCTTGTTGCGGCCGAGGCCGAACTTCTTGTACACGGCGCGCGGGCGGCCGGACAGCGCACAGCGCGTGCGCTGGCGAACCGGACTTGCGTCGCGCGGCAGTTTCTGCAGCTTGGCCTGGGCTTCCATCTTCTCGTCGTACGAGGCGTTGGGGCTCAGCACAACCGCCTTCAGCTCGGCGCGCTTGGCGGCATGCTTCTGGACGAGTTTGGTCCGCTTCAGATCGCGGTTGACCATCGAGGTCTTTGCCATGGTTTATCTCTCGCGTATCAGTTGCGGAACGGGAAGCTGAAAGCTTCCAGCAGCGCCTTGGCTTCGGCGTCGGTCTTGGCGGTGGTGGTGATGGAAATGTCCATGCCACGCATCGCGTCGATCTGGTCGAAGTCGATTTCCGGGAAGATGATCTGTTCCTTGATGCCGAAGTTGTAGTTACCCCGGCCGTCAAACGCGCGACCCGACACGCCGCGGAAATCGCGGACGCGGGGCAGCGAGATGTTGATCAGGCGATCGAGGAATTCCCACATCTGGGCGCGGCGCAGGGTGACCTTGCAACCGATCGGCCAACCGTCGCGGATCTTGAACGAGGCAACGGACACGCGCGCCTTGGTCGTGATCGGCTTCTGACCGGCGATCTTCGCCATGTCGGCAACGGCGTTCTCGAGCACTTTCTTGTTGCCCGCGGCCTCGCCCACACCCATGTTTAGCGTGATCTTCGTGATGCGGGGAACCTGCATCACGTTCTCATAGCCGAACTTCTCGGTGAGCTTGGCGATGACCTGCTCTTTATAAAAGTTTTGAAGGCGCGTCATGATCGTGTTCCTTACGCGTCCACGACCTCGCCAGACGAACGGAACACGCGGACCTTGCGCCCATCTTCGAGCGTTTTGGTGCCGACGCGTTCACCCTTGTTCGTGGCGGGGTTGAACAGCTGCACATTGGAGAGATGGATCGAGGCCTCACGCTCGACGATACCGCCGGGCTGGTTGGCCTGCGGGTTCGCCTTGGTGTGGCGCTTGACCAGATTCACGTTGGCGACGAAAACGCGGTCGCCATCGACGCGCAGCACATCGCCGCGCTGGCCCTTGTTCTTGCCGGTGATCACGAGGACCTGATCACCCTTGCGGATACGGTTCATGGTTATTACTCCGCTCAGAGCACTTCGGGCGCGAGCGAGACGATCTTCATGAACTTCTCGCTGCGCAGCTCGCGGGTGACCGGTCCGAAAATACGGGTGCCGATCGGCTCGAGCTTGTTGTTGAGGAGGACAGCCGCATTGCCGTCGAAACGGATCAGCGAACCATCGGGACGACGCACACCCTTGGCGGTGCGAACGACCACGGCGTTGTACACCTCGCCCTTCTTCACCTTGCCGCGCGGAATGGCATCCTTCACGGTGACCTTGATCACGTCACCGATCGCGGCATAACGGCGCTTGGAGCCGCCGAGCACCTTGATGCACATCAATTCCTTGGCGCCGCTGTTGTCCGCTGCGGAAAGCGTGCTTTGCATCTGGATCATGTCTGCACCCTCCCTTTAGACGTTGGCGCGCGTGAGGATTTCCACCACGCGGTGATGTTTGGTCTTGGACAGCGGGCGGCACTCCGCGATGCGCACCACGTCGCCCTCGTTCGCACCCAGGTCGTCCTGGGCGTGGAGCTTGGTGGAGCGGCGGATGATCTTGCCGAGCAGGCCGTGCTGCACCTGTCGCTCGATCAGCACCGTGACCGTCTTGTCCATCTTGTTGCTGACCACGCGACCCTGCAGGGTGCGTGCCTGTTTCTGATTGTCGCTCATGTCCGCCGTCCCTTACTTCTTGCCGCCGAGCACGAACTTCGTGCGGGCGATGTCGCGCCGAACGCGGCGCAGCTGGTGCGGCTGGCTGAGCTGGCCGGTGCCCTTCTGCATGCGCAGATTGAACTGCTCCTTGCGAAGGTCCAGCAGATGCTGGTTCAGCTCTTCGACCGACTTGTTGTTGATATCTTTGATAGCCATCACATCACCGCCCGGCTGACAAACTGGGTCTGCACCGAGAGCTTGGCGGCGGCCAGGCGGAACGCCTCGCGTGCCGTCGGCTCGTCGACACCCTCGATTTCATAGAGCATGCGACCGGGCTGGATCGGCGCGACCCACAGCTCGACGCCGCCCTTGCCCGCACCCATGCGGACTTCGATTGGCTTCTTGGTGATCGGCTTGTCCGGGAACACGCGGATCCAGAGCTTGCCGCCGCGCTTCACGAAACGCGTGATGCAGCGACGGGCCGCCTCGATCTGACGTGCGGTGAGCGCGCCGTGCGTGGTCGCCTTCAGGCCGTACTCGCCGAAACTCACGAGGTTGGAGCTGAAAGCCAGGCCGTCATTGCGGCCCTTGAACTGCTTGCGGAATTTGGTTCGCTTGGGTTGCAACATGGCAACTCTCCTTACTTCGCCGACCGCTCGCGACGGCCGTCACCGGCCTCGCGACGTGGCTCACGACGACCCTCGCCACCTTCGCGGCGCGGCTGCGACTGCTCTTCCTTCGACTCCTGGCCAATCTGCGCCATGTCGAAGATTTCGCCCTTGTAGATCCACACCTTGATGCCGATGATGCCGTAGGTGGTCTTGGCTTCGGCGGTGCCGTAGTCGATGTCCGCACGCAGGGTGTGCAGCGGAACGCGACCTTCACGACTCCACTCGGAGCGGGCGATCTCGGCACCGTTCAGACGGCCCGAAACGTTGATCTTCACGCCCAGGGCGCCGAGGCGCATCGCATTGCCCACCGCGCGCTTCATGGCGCGACGGAACATGATGCGACGCTCGAGCTGCTGGGCGATCGACTCAGCCACCAGCTGCGCGTCGAGTTCCGGCTTGCGGACCTCGTTGACGTTGATGTGCGTCGGAACGCCCATCATCTGGCTGACTTCCTTGCGCAGCTTCTCGATGTCCTCGCCCTTCTTGCCGATCACCACGCCCGGACGGGCACTGTGGATCGTCACGCGGGCGGTCTTGGCCGGGCGCTCGATCTGGATCTTCGAGATGCCGGCTTGCGCCAGCTTCTTGCGAAGCATGTCGCGGACCTTGAGGTCGGCGACCAGATACTTGGCGTAGTCAGCCTTGTTTGCGTACCACTTCGAGTTCCAGTCCTTGGCGATGCCGAGGCGGATACCGGTGGGATGAACTTTATGACCCATCGTCTATACCCTCAGTCAGTTGCCAACGACCACAGTGATGTGGCTGGTGCGCTTCAGGATGCGCGAGCCGCGGCCTTTGGCGCGGGCGTACATGCGCTTCATCGCCGGACCCTCGTCCACGAAGATGCGCGAGACCTTCAGCTCGTCGACGTCAGCGCCGAGGTTGTTCTCGGCGTTGGCGACGGCCGACAGCAGCACCTTGCGAACAAGGGTTGCGGCCTTCTTGTTGGTGAACTGGAGCACGTCGCTGGCGCGACCCACGGGGAGACCGCGGACCAGGTCAGCTACCAGGCGTGCCTTCTGCGCCGAGATGCGGGCGCTGCGCAGGATCGCTTTGGCTTCAGTGCTCATCACTTGCCCTTCTTATCGCCGCCATGGCTCTTGAAGGTGCGGGTCACCGCGAACTCGCCGAGCTTGTGCCCGACCATGTTCTCGTTGACGAGCACCGGCACGTGCTGGCGACCGTTGTGGATGGCGATGGTCAGGCCGACCATTTCCGGCAGGATCATCGAGCGACGCGACCAGGTCTTGATCGGGCGCTTGTTGTTGGCGGAAACCGCAGCTTCCACCTTCTTGACAAGGTGAAGGTCGACGAACGGACCTTTCTTCAGAGAACGCGGCATGACGGCTTCCTGTTACTTGCGACGACGCACGATGAACTGCTGCGTGCGCTTGTTGTTGCGGGTCTTGTAGCCCTTGGCCGGCGTGCCCCAAGGGCTGACCGGATGACGACCACCAGAAGTCTTGCCCTCGCCACCACCATGCGGATGGTCGACCGGGTTCATGACCACGCCGCGCACGGTCGGGCGGATGCCCTTCCAGCGCTTGGCGCCGGCCTTGCCCAGCTTCTTCAGGCTGTGCTCGGAATTGCCGACTTCACCGATGGTGGCGCGGCAGTCGACCGGCACGCGGCGCATCTCGCCGGAGCGCAGGCGCAGCGTGGCGTAGCCGGACTCGCGGGCCACCAGCTGGACCGAGGCGCCGGCGCTGCGGGCGATCTGCGCGCCCTTGCCTGCCTTCATCTCGATGCAGTGGATGGTCGAACCGACCGGGATGTTGCGCAGCGGCAGGCAGTTGCCGGCCTTGATCGGCGAATCCGAACCCGACACCAGGCGATCGCCCACCGCCACACCCTTGGGCGCAATGATGTAGCGACGCTCGCCGTCGGCGTAGCACAGCAGCGCGATGTGCGCGGTGCGGTTCGGGTCGTATTCGATGCGCTCGACGAGGCCGGCAATGCCTTCCTTGTCGCGCTTGAAATCGATGATGCGGTAATGCTGCTTGTGACCGCCGCCGCGATGACGGGTGGTGATGCGACCGTAATGGTTGCGACCACCGGTCTTCGACTGCGACTCGGTCAGCGGCGCGTAGGGCGCGCCCTTGTGCAGACCCTCGGTGCGGACGCTGACTGCGTCGCGACGCCCGGGCGAGGTCGGCTTGTGCGTAATTAGTGCCATCTCACAGAACTCCTGGCTCAGGCCTTGGCCGACACATCGATGGTCTGACCATCGGCGAGGCGCACATAGGCCTTGCGCTTGCCCTGGCGGCTGCCAGTGCGGAAACGGAAGGACTTGACCTTGCCCTTGGCGTTGACGAGGTTCACCTGCTCGACCTTGACGTCGAACATCTGCTCCACGGCGGCGCGGACATCGGCCTTGGTTGCCTCGGGGGCGACGACAAACACGTACTGGTTGCTCTCGGCCAGACGGGCAGCCTTTTCCGAGATGTGCGGAGCACGCAGCGTGTTGAGAATGCGTTCGTTGCTCATGCCAGCCACTCCTCGATCTTCTTCACCGCATCGACGGTCATGACCACGTAGTCGGAACCGACCAGGCTGACCGGGTTGAGCGCCAGCACATCGAGCACATGGACGTACGGGATGTTGCGCGCGGCGAGGAACACCGACTCGGTCGCATCCTCGGACACCAGCAACACGCGACCGGACACCTGCAGCTCGGCAAGCTTGGCGACCATGGCGGAGGTCTTCGGGCTGTCGAGACCGAAGCCCTCGACGACCTTAAGACGATCCGCGCGGTTGAGCTCGGCCAGGATCGAACGGATGGCCACGCGGTACGACTTGCGATTGACCTTCTGCTCGAAGCTGCGCGGCTTGGCAGCAAACGTCACACCGCCGCCGACGAAGATCGGGGCGCGATAGTCGCCGTGACGAGCGCCGCCGCCCTTCTGCTTCTTGAACTTCTTGGTGGTGCCGGACATCTCACCACGCGACAGCTGCGCCTTGGTGCCCGCGCGACCGCCAGCCTGATAGGCAACGACCACCTGGTGAACCAGGGCCTGCTTGTACTCGCCGCCGAACACTTCGTCCGACACGCTGAGCGGCTTGGCGCCAATAACATTGAGTTCCATGGCGTCTCTCCTCAACCCTTGGTGGTCGGACGGATGACGACGTCGCCACCGGTTGCACCCGGCACCGCGCCCTTCACCGCGATCAGGTGACGTTCGGCGTCGACCTTGACCACTTCCAGCCCCTGCTGCGTGCGGTTGACCGCACCCATGTGGCCGGACATCTTCTTGCCCGGGAACACGCGCCCCGGAGTCTGGCGCTGACCGATCGAACCCGGCGCGCGATGCGACAGCGAGTTACCGTGGGTCGCGTCACCCATCTTGAAGTTCCAGCGCTTGATCGTGCCCTGGAAGCCCTTGCCCTTCGACACGCCGGCAACGTCAACGATCTGCCCGGCAGCGAAGATGTCGTCCGCCTTGATCTCGGCACCGACAGCGTATTTGCCGAGATCGTCGGCAGACACGCGGAACTCCCACAGGCCGCGACCCGGCTCGACCTTCGCCTTGGCGTAGTGCCCCTTCAGCGGCTGGGTCAGCAGCGAGGCGCGCTTCACGCCCGCCGCAACCTGCACAGCGCTGTAGCCATCATTCTCTTCCGTCTTCACCTGGGTCACGCGGTTCGGCGTCGCTTCAATCAGCGTCACCGGAATCGAGCGGCCATCCTCAGTGAAGAGTCGGCTCATGCCGCACTTGCGGCCAACCAGTCCGATACTCATCTTCGTATCCTGTCTATCGCTCAACCGAGCTTGATCTGAACATCGACGCCAGCGGCGAGATCAAGCTTCATGAGCGCGTCCACGGTCTTGTCGTTGGGGTCAACGATGTCGAGTACACGCTTGTGCGTACGGGTCTCGTACTGGTCGCGTGCATCCTTGTCGACGTGCGGCGACACCAGAATGGTGTAACGCTCGATCTTGGTCGGGAGCGGAATCGGGCCGAGAACCGTCGCGCCGGTGCGCTTGGCCGTCTCGACGATCTCGCTGGCCGAGCGGTCGATCAGCCGGTGATCGTACGCCTTGAGCCGAATGCGAATCTTCTGGTTCGCCATAACCGTGTCCTGTTGTCTAAAGAACAAAAACTGTGATCCGGAACGGCTTCTCACCGCCCCGCACAACCCGTGTCACCACTTGCAAGAGCGGCCCCTGGAGACCGCCCAAAATGTTCGGCAAGCCGGAAAACCGACTTGCCGAGCAGAAAAGTATAAAAGGCGTAAAAACAAAGATCAACAAGGCGCGAGCCTTGATGATTGATGTCATAGCCCCAGGCGGTCCGTGCCAGCGAACTCGAAGCACATCCTGCGCCTCATTTCGCGGTAGGGAGACGAGCCGTTTTGCAGCACGTCATCCACATAACTCGTCAAGCTTAGCAAGCCACGACCGGAAAGGAAAGCGCCGCATGTAAAATTCCTTGCCGAGCGCTCGCTGCCACAAAACACAACGGCGGCCAATGGCCGCCGTTGTGTTGCGTCACCCGGGTGCCCCGCGGATGCAGAGCAACCGAAGCGGATACTTACTTGATGACCTTGGCCACCACGCCGGCGCCGACGGTGCGGCCGCCTTCGCGGATCGCGAAGCGCAGGCCTTCGTCCATCGCGATCGGGTGGATCAGGCTCACCACCATCTTCACGTTGTCGCCCGGCATCACCATCTCCACGCCTTCCGGCAGGGTCACGGCACCGGTCACGTCCGTCGTGCGNAAGTAGAACTGCGGGCGGTAGCCCTTGAAGAACGGGGTGTGGCGACCGCCCTCGTCCTTCGACAGCACGTACACCTCGGCCTCGAAGTCCGTGTGCGGGGTGATCGAACCGGGCTTGGCCAGCACCTGGCCGCGCTCCACGTCGTCGCGCTTCAGGCCGCGCAGCAGCAGGCCCACGTTGTCGCCCGCCTGGCCCTGGTCCAGCAGCTTGCGGAACATTTCCACGCCGGTCACGGTGGTCTTCTGCGTGTCGCGGATGCCCACGACCTCGATTTCCTCGCCCACCTTGATGATGCCGCGCTCCACGCGACCGGTCACCACGGTGCCGCGGCCCGAGATCGAGAACACGTCTTCCACCGGCATCAGGAACGGCTTGTCGATGTCGCGCTCCGGCTGCGGGATGTAGCTGTCCAGCGCATCCACCAGCGCGATGATCGCCGGCACGCCGATCTCGCTCTGATCACCTTCCAGCGCCTTCAGCGCCGAACCCTTGATGATCGGCGTGTCGTCGCCCGGGAAGTCGTACTTCGACAGCAGCTCGCGAACTTCCATCTCGACCAGCTCCAGCAGCTCGGCGTCGTCCACCATGTCCGCCTTGTTCAGGAAGACCACGATGTACGGCACGCCCACCTGGCGCGACAGCAGGATGTGCTCGCGCGTCTGCGGCATCGGGCCGTCGGCGGCCGAGCACACCAGGATCGCGCCGTCCATCTGCGCCGCACCCGTGATCATGTTCTTCACGTAGTCGGCGTGGCCCGGGCAGTCCACGTGCGCGTAGTGGCGGTTCGGCGATTCGTATTCCACGTGCGCGGTCGAGATCGTGATGCCGCGTGCCTTCTCTTCCGGCGCCGCGTCGATCGCGTCATACGCCTTGAATTCGCCACCGAAGCGCTCTGCGCCGATCTTCGTCAGCGCCGCCGTCAGCGTCGTCTTGCCGTGGTCCACGTGACCGATCGTGCCCACGTTGACGTGCGGCTTGGTGCGCTCGAATTTACCCTTTGCCATACGCTTTAAACCCCGATGGAGTCAATTGAAGTGAAGAAATCTCTTTCGCAGAGAAAGCCGGACAAGCCGGCCTTCCGCTGGACTGGTGCTCATGACTGGAATCGAACCAGCGACCTCTTCCTTACCAAGGAAGTGCTCTACCGACTGAGCTACATGAGCGAATTACGTGAGGTCGAGTTCAATGGAGCGGGAGACGGGAATCGAACCCGCACCATCAGCTTGGAAGGCTGAGGTTCTACCGTTGAACTACTCCCGCCTCGATCGAATCAACCTTTGCGGAACCTGACTGGTGGAGGGAGGTGGATTCGAACCACCGAAGGCGTAAGCCAGCAGATTTACAGTCTGCCCCCGTTGGCCGCTTGGGTATCCCTCCAACAAAGAACGCCTATTGTCGCCACGCCCCCGGAAACTGTCAACACTGTTGCGGACATTTCCGGACCACAGGGCGACCGCACCAAAGCGAGGGGCGCGAATCATGCGCGGATGGAGCGGAAGCCACAAGCCTCGCCCGTCGCGATGGGCCTCGAAATCCCCGCGAAACTCAGGGTGGCGGCGCCGCGGGGTGCAGCGACACCACCTGCCGCTCCATCGCCTTGGACATGTCCATCAGCCGGCGCGCGTATTCCTGCAGGCGCACGTCCTCGTCGTTGCGGGGCCGCCACGCCGGCACCGGCGTGGGCTTGCCGTCGGGGCGATCGAGCGCAACGAACACCATGACGCAGCTGGTCGCCAGGCGCAGTTCGCCGCTGCGCAGGTCGCTGGCCTGCACGTCCACGGCCAGGTGCATGCTGCTGGTGCCGGTGTGGATCAGCCGCGCCTTCACCGTCACCAGGTCGCCGATCAGGATCGGCTTGACGAACTGGATGCCGCTGACCGACGCGGTCACGCAATACGCGCCGCTCCAGCCTACGGCGCATGCGTAACCGGCCTGGTCGATCCACTTCATCACCATGCCGCCGTGCACCTTGCCGCCGAAATTGACATCGGTGGGCTCGGCGAGGAAGCGGAAGGTGACTTCGTTTTGCTGGCCGGGCATGACGGGCTCCAGGAAGGGGAAAGTGTGAAGTATGCGGCCTGCCACAGCCTTGCGGGCGACCTCCTGCCGTGGCTAGATGAGCTGGGACCGGGAGGTGCGCATGAGGGGTTTGCGCAGTATCGCTTCACGCTTGTCGTTGTGGAGCCTGCTCGGCTCGCTCGTCGTGATCTTGGCCTGCGGCCTGATGCTGCTGAGCCATCTGCGCGAGCTGTGGCTGCTGTCCGCGCACCGCGAGGGAGGCACGCTCGCCACCGCCGCGGCCAACGGCATCGAGGCGCACATCGAGCGCGTCACCGAGGCGACCCGCCTGCTTGCCCGTCTCGCCGAGAGCCGATCGGATCGGACAGAGGAACTAGCGCGCACCACCCTCTTCGCCAATGCCGATCTCGCCGGCCTGTCCTTCGCCTGGATCCCGAACGACCCGACCTCGCCCCCACCCGCCCCGTTCGTCGACCGGCTGCCCGACGGCACGCTGGGCCAGCGTGATCTCCGCGGCGATGCGACGCGCTATTGGGAGCAACCCTGGTTCCTGCACGGCGTGGCCTGCGCCGACGGCTGCTGGCAACGACCGTTCTTTTCGCAATCGCGCCAACGACGCCTGATCAACTATTCCGTGGCCATCCGCGACAACGGACGCGCGGTAGGGCTGGTCAATGCCGATGTCACGCTCGAATGGCTCCAGGGCGTGCTCGGCACGCTGCGTCGCCCGGATGGCGCGGCGCTGTTCGTGGTGGACGCCGAGCAGCGCTTCCTCGCGCACGATCGGGCGACACTGCTCGGCGAGCCGGCCTCGCCCGCACTGATCGCCGCCCTGCGCGACGCGCGCACGGGGCCGCAGGCGTTGTCCGTGCGCGGACTGGTCGACGTTGCCGAGCCGTCGTGGGTCTACAGCGCACCGATCCACGGCACCTCCTGGACGCTGGGCCTGCAGGTACCGCAGGCGCTGCTGGAACACAGCCTGCGCCAGCTGCTCATGCGCGAGCTGATCCTTGGGGTCCTGGCGATGCTGGGCATTGCCCTGATGATCCTGATGGTGACCCGACGCACGCTGTCACCGCTGGCGGCCCTTACCGGCCATGCCGAACACGTGGCCCGCGGCGAACTGGATTTCGCGCTGCCAAAAGTGCGGCGGCGCGACGAGATTGGCCGCCTCACCCACGCCTTCGACACCATGCGCAAGCAGTTGGCGATCCATCTGGCCAAGCTCACGCAGGCCACCCGCGAACAGGAGCGTTTGCGCAGCGAGCTGGAGATCGCCCACCAGATCCAGGTGGCCCTGCTGCCGAACGAGCATTACGTCGACGCGCACTGCGCGGTGTTCGAACTGCACGCCCTGCTGCGTCCGGCCCGCGCCGTGGGTGGCGACCTGTACAGCTACTTCATGCTCGACCAGCAGCACTTCTGCGTGATGGTGGGCGACGTGTCCGACAAGGGCATTCCCGCCGCGCTTTTCATGGCCCGCGCGATCACGCTGGCCAAGGCGCTGGCGCCGCGCGCAGGCCGACCGCGGCAGCTGCTGGAGGAACTCAACCGCGAACTGTGCCGAGGTAATGACAGCTGCATGTTCATCACCCTGCTGTGCGGTGTGCTGGATACCAGCGACGGCCGACTGGTGATGGCCAGCGCCGGACACGAGGCACCGATCCTGTGCCGTGACGGCCGCAGCATGCTGTTCGAGATCGAGACCGGCCCGGCCATCGGCCTGGACGACGAAGCCAGCTACGGCGAGCAGACCCTGACACTGCAAGCCGGCGACACTCTGCTGATGTACACCGACGGGATCACCGAAGCCGGCAACGCGGTGGGCGACATGTTCGGCATCGAGCGCACCCTGGCCAGCCTGTTGCGCGCGCCGGCGCCAGACGCGCCGCGCGCGTTCACCGATCGCCTGCTGGGCGACGTGGACGCATTCGCCGCCGGCCACGACCAGACCGACGACATCACCCTTCTCGCCCTGAGCTGGCATCACCGCGCCACGCAGGAGGAGCGCATGCTCGAATTGACGATGAAACCCACGGTCGAGAGCGTGTTCGACGCGCTCGACCGCTGCGATAGCGTGCTGCACGAAGCCGGCATCGCCGCCGGCACCCGTGAGGACGTGCGACTGGTACTGGAGGAACTGATGGTCAACATGGTGCGGCACGGCCACGACGGCTCGCCCGACGGGGAGATCCGCCTGCGCCTGCGGCCGTCCGCCGAGGCGGTACAGGTGGAACTGCACGACAACGGTTCCCGGTTCGACCCTCTGGAAGCAGCGCCGCCCGCGTTGAGCGGCGACATCGCCGATCCGGAGGAAGTCGGCGGACTGGGCATCCACCTGGTGCGCGCGATGGCCAGCGAACTCACTTACAGCCACGACAGCGAAGGCAATCACCTGCAGCTTCGCTTCATCCATCCCGACCACACGGAACCGACGCCATGACGTTCGAACTGCACACGGAAAAGCCCGCAGCCAACCGCCTCGTCATGCACCTGAAAGGCCGACTGGACGCCGTCACCTACCTCGACTTCGACAACGCCGTGCAGCCACTGCTGGCGATGCTGGCCCGCGGCTCGACGGTGGTGCTGGACCTGGCCGGGCTCGACTACATCTCCAGTGCCGGCCTGCGCAGCGTGGCGCGCATCCGCAAGGCCACGCGCGCCATCGACGGGCATGCCCTGCTGCTGGATCCACAACCACAGGTGCGCAAGGTGTTCGACATCGTCAAGGCGGTACCGGTGAGCGAGGTATTCACCAGCACCGGCGAACTTGACGCCTATCTGGACCGCATCCAGCGACGCGTCATCGAGGGCGAAGACGAGGATTGACGATGCAGAAAGGGGCAGCCTGCACCGCCCCTTTCTGCAAGACATCTGCGCGGATTACACGTTGAACAGGAAGTGCAGCACGTCGCCTTCCTTGACGATGTATTCCTTGCCTTCCTTGCGCAGGCGCCCGGCTGCCGCCGCGCCGGCCTCGCCCTTGTACTGGATGAAGTCGTCGTAACCGATCGTCTCGGCGCGGATGAAGCCGCGCTCGAAATCGGTATGGATCACGCCGGCCGCCTGCGGCGCGGTGGCGCCCTTCTTCACCGTCCATGCGCGCACTTCCTTCACGCCTGCGGTGAAGTAGGTCTGCAGCCCCAGCAGCTTGTAGCCGGCGCGGATCACGCGGTTCAGGCCCGGCTCCTCCAGCCCGAAGTCCTTGAGGAATTCATCGCGGTCGGCGTCTTCCAGCTGCGACAGCTCTTCCTCGATCGCCGCGCACACCGGCACCACCTCGGCGCCCTCGCTGGCGGCGCGCGCGCGCACCGCGTCCAGGTGTGGGTTGTTCTCGAAGCCGTCCTCGCGCACGTTGGCGATGTACATCAGCGGCTTGAGCGTGAGCAGGAACAGGTCGCGCACCAGCGCCTGCTCCTCCTCGTCCAGGCCGAGGCTGCGCGCGGACCGGCCTTCATTGAGGCCGGCGGAAAGCTTCTGCAGCACCGGCTTCCTGGCCAGCGCCTCCTTGTCGTTGGCCTTGGCCGCGCGCTCGGCGCGGTTGAGCGCCTTGTCCACCGACTCCAGATCGGCCAGCGCCAGCTCGGTGTCGATGGTCTCGATATCGGCGATCGGATCGACCTTGCCCGCCACGTGCACGATGTCGCCGTGCTCGAAGCAGCGCACCACGTGGGCGATCGCATCCACCTCGCGGATGTGCGCCAGGAACTTGTTGCCCAGCCCCTCGCCCTTCGACGCGCCCGCCACCAGCCCGGCGATATCGACGAACTCCACCGCGGTGGGAATCAGCTTCTGCGGCTTGACGATCTCGGCCAGTGCATTGAGGCGCGGATCGGGCACCGGCACCACGCCGACGTTCGGCTCGATCGTGCAGAACGGGAAATTCGCCGCCGCGATGCCGGCCTTGGTCAGCGCGTTGAAGAGCGTGGACTTGCCGACGTTGGGCAGGCCGACGATGCCGCATTTGATGCCCATGGGTGACTCCGAAGCTGGGTTATTTCTGGCGTCATTTCCGCGCGAGCGGCCATGACGGCGCGTAATAGGGGATGAGCCGGCGGATGGTCCGACCGACCGTTACGGGCTGACCGTGTGCAACTGCTGCATCGCCTTGTCGAACTGCCCGTCCACCGCCAGCGGCAGCACGTCCAGCGCGCGGGCGATGCCGTCGAGAATGGCGTCCTCGTCCTGCGCAGACGGTCGGCCGAGCACCCACGGGGTGACCCGATCCTTGTGGCCGGGATGGCCGATGCCGATGCGCAACCGATGGTACTTGCCGTGGCCCAGGTGCGCGGCAATGTCGCGCAGGCCGTTCTGGCCGCCATGGCCTCCGTCGAACTTCATCCGCACGGTACCGGTCGGCAGGTCGAGTTCGTCATGCGCCACCAGGCACTCGGACGGCTCGATCTTGTAGTAGCGCAATGCCGAAGCCACGGCGATGCCGCTCTTGTTCATGAAAGTGGACGGCTTGAGCAGCCACACCGGCTCGCCGCCGATGCGAACACGGCAGGCCTCGCCGTGCAGCTTGCCGTCGAAGGCGAAGCGCTCGCCCTGCGACGCCGCCAGGGCGTCCACAAACCAGAACCCGGCGTTGTGCCGGGTTCGGAGATATTCGGTACCGGGGTTGCCCAGTCCGACGATGAGTCGAAGTCCCGCCATGCGTCTGGCAAGCCGACTCCGCCCGCGCCACGAGGGGCGCGGGCGGACGCGGGCTTACTTCTTGTCGCCAGCCGGCTTCTCTTCGCCCTCGGCGGCGGCCGGAGCTGCCTCGACCTCTTCCTTCACCGTGTTGGCGGTGACGACGGCGATGTCGTGGTCCGCGCCCAGGTGCAGGGCCGGCAGCTCCACGCCCTTCGGCAGCTTGATCTGCGAGAGGTGGACGATGTCGCCGGGCTTGAGGTCGCCCAGGTCGAGCTCGATGAACTCCGGCAGGTCCTTCGGCAGGCAGGACACTTCCAGCTCGGTCAGGTTGTGCGAGATCACCACGCCGGAAGTCTTGCCGGCCGGCGAGCTTTCCTGGTTGAGGAAGTGCAACGGCACGTTCACGCGCACGGCAGCGTTCTCGTCGATGCGCAGGAAGTCCATGTGCATCATCTGCTGCTTGTACGGGTGCTTCTGCCAGTCGCGCACCAGCACCTTCTGCACGGCGCCGTCGATGTTCAGGTCGAGCACGGAGGAGAAGAACCACTCGTGCTTGGCGGCGAGCAGGATGGTGTTGTGCTCGATCTGGATGCTCTGCGGCGGCAACTTGCCACCGTAGACGACGGCCGGCACGAACAGCGCACGACGCAGGCGGCGGCTCGCACCTTTCCCCTCGTCCTTGCGGCTCTCGGCCTTGATTTCATGGGTCTTGGACATTGGTTTACTACCTTGGTTTGGAAACGCCGCCTTGCGACGACGGAGTGACTTTCCCGCGACCAGGAAAGTCGGTTTTCGGGGAACGGGATCGCCATGCGGCGAGCTCCATTCCCCGTGGATCAATCCACGTACAGCGAGCTCACCGATTCGCCGAAGGCGATGCGGCGAATGGTTTCGGCCAGCAGTTCGGCGACCGAGAGCTGGCGGATCTTCGGGCATGCCAGCGCGTCGGCGCGCAGCGGCAGCGTGTTGGTGACCACCAGCTGGTCGAGCTGGGAGCCTTCGATATTGCGGATGGCCGCGCCGGACAGCACCGGGTGCACGCAGTACGCCACCACCTTGCGCGCGCCGCGCTCCTTCAGCGCCGCGGCGGCCGCGCACAGCGTGCCGGCGGTGTCGACGATGTCGTCCACCAGCACGCAGGTCTTGCCGTCGACGTCGCCGATGATGTTCATCACCGTGGCCACGTTGGCCTTCGGGCGGCGCTTGTCGATGATCGCCAGGTCCGCGTCGTCCAGCCGCTTGGCCAGCGCCCGGGCGCGCACCACGCCGCCGACGTCCGGGCTGACCACGATGAGATCGTCCATCGAGTGGTTGCGCCAGATGTCCGCCAGCAGGATCGGCGAGGCGTAGACGTTGTCCACCGGGATGTCGAAGAAGCCCTGGATCTGGTCGGCGTGCAGGTCGACCGTGAGTACGCGGTCCACGCCGATGGTGCCGATCATCTTGGCCACCATCTTCGCCGTGATCGGCACGCGCGCCGAGCGCGGACGACGATCCTGGCGGGCATAGCCGAAATACGGGATCACCGCGGTGACGCTGGCCGCCGAGGCGCGCTTGAGCGCATCGACCAGGGTCAGCAGCTCGAACAGGTTCTCCGCGCTCGGCGCGCCGGTCGGCTGCAGCACGAACACTTCCTGCCGGCGCACGTTCTCCTCGATCTCGATCTGCACCTCGCCATCGCTGAAGGTGCCGACCAGCGCCTTGCCCAGCGGCATGCCGAGCCGGTGCGCCACATCCTCGGCCAGCGCGCGGTGCGCATTGCCGGTAAAGAGCATCGGGCTGGACGTATCCACTGACAATTCCTTCGACCTACGGCCTTGGTTGAATGGCTGGGGCGGCAGGATTCGAACCTGCGCATGCGGGAATCAAAATCCCGTGCCTTAACCAGCTTGGCGACGCCCCAGTATTACGTTGTGTGTCGCACCTGCTCCGGCTGCGGCGCACCCTGGAAGCGCGCCAGCGAGCGATGCAGCATCGAGCGATCCGCTCCGGCGGCAACCTGCGCATTCCATGCGTCAGGACAGCGCGCGGCGATCGACAGCGCCCGCAACTCGGAGGGTGTTTCGAGAAACACGCACCCGCCGCTGCCGGACAGCTTCGCCCGCCCGAAACCGCCGAGCCACCCCAGCGCGGCGTCGACGCGCGGATGGCGCGCGCGAACGACCGGCTCGAAAGCGTTCTCGGCTGTTTCGCCCGAAACAAAGGATGAAATTGTCGCCCGGGGGGCATTTCGTGTCAATTCAGGCGCTTGAAACAGCGCCGCGGTAGGCACGTGCTCGCGCGGGTCCAGCACCACGTAATGGCGCCGCGGCAGGTCCAGCGGGGTGAGCAACTCGCCAACGCCTTCGGCCCAGGCCGAGCGGCCGCGGACGAACACCGGCACGTCGGCGCCGAGCTGGCGGCCGAGCTCGGCCAGCGTGTCCTCGTCGAGCCCGGCGCCCCACAGGTGATTGAGCGCCACCAGCACAGTGGCCGCGTCGGAGCTGCCGCCACCCAGTCCGCCGCCCATCGGAATGCGCTTGTCGATACCGATGTCGGCGCCGAGCGCAACGCCGGCCCGCGCCTGCAGCAGGCGCGCCGCGCGCACGGTGATGTCCTCGTCCGCCGGTACGCCGGGCAGCTCGCCGTGGCGCCGGATCGCACCGTCGGCACGCACCCGCAGGCGCAGCTCGTCGCCCCAGTCGAGCAGGCGGAACACGGTCTGCAGCTCGTGATAGCCGTCGGGTCGGCGACCGGTGATGCGCAGGAACAGGTTCAGCTTGGCCGGCGCCGGCCACACGCTCCATTCGTCCGCCGCCAGTGGCGACAGCGGCCGGCTCATGAACACGCGCAGATCGTCGGGAAAGCCGTTCTCGCGATCGCGCTCCCACGCGCGGGCAAACGTGGGGTCGCGCTTGTCGACCACCGCGAAACCGTGCTTCGCGTAGAACGGCGCGTTCCACGGCACATCCACCAGGGTGCCCAGGCCCACCTGCCGATAGCCTGCCGAACGCGCCCAGGCGCAGGCGTGCTCCAGCAGCGCCGCGCCGATGCCGCGACGACCGTGCGAAGGAAGCACGTCCAGCTCACCGATGCCCACCGCATCGCCGCCCAGGTCGTCGTCGAGCCAGACGAAACCCACTGGCTCGTCCTGCTCGATAGCCACCCACACCAGCCCGCGCGCCACGGCGCCGTGCAGCAGCTCGGGCGGAATCGCCATCGCGGCATAGGCACGCCACGCCGGATGGCCGCGGAACAGCTGTACCGCGGCACGCTCGATGGCGCACAGGGCGTCGACCTGCGAGGGCCGGGCGCGTTCGATGTGAACGGTCATGACGGCTCGAATAACGATGCGGGCACCTGCATGACGCCCACGGGGGCCGATAGCCTACCCCAGACCCGCAAACACGCTTAGGGATGCTCTGATCAACCCTGCACAGGCGCCATGATGTCCAGAAGGCGCGCAGGGTGTGTTGCACGGCGCCGGGAAGACTGGCCGTCTTGCCAAGCCGTGCGGCACGGCCTGCGGGCCTTCTGGGCATCACCCAATCCATTTGAATTGAGCATGTTGGGCCGTGGCTGTCTGCCCACATGCCTTCGGTCCGCCGTCTCGACAGACGGCCAGTCTGCCTTCGCCGACGGCCCTGTGGCCTGCGGACAGACAGCCACGGTGGCGCCTGCGCAGGGTTGATCAGAGCACCCTACTGCAAGGTCCAGGCGTTCACCGAGAGCCGGACCTTGTACGGCGGCTTGGTGGCGAACACCTTGGTCGGCAGTGCGGGCTGGCGGGTGGTGTCCCAGGCCCGGTACTCCACGTGCCAGCCGTCCTGCTCCAGCACCGCGGGCAGTCGATCGGTGCCGAAGCTGATCTGTGCCGGCGAGCCCGGTGCGCGCAGTCCCAGCACCCAGGCGCGCAGCGATTCCAGCGGCACCGACCAGCCGGCCGCCTTGCGCATCAGCGCTTCGGCATCCGCGCCGCGGATCGGCTGCTTGCCCACGCCTTCGAGCACGGCGCCCTGGGGATCGCCGCTGAGCCGGTAGTCGTAGCCGAAGCCGCCGTTGACGGTGAATACGTAGCGCTCGCCCTGCTGGTGCCAGCTCAGGCTGCCGCTGCCGTTGCCGCGGGAATCGCTGGCATTGCTGATGCCCAGGCGCCCGTCCAGGCTCCAGTCGCGCACCTCGCGCAGGGCATCCTCGCGCGCGGCCTGCGCGGCCATCAGGCCGGCATCGGCGGCTACCGTCTTGCCGCGTGGCGGCAGGCTCACGCAGCCGGACAGCGCCGCCACGCCCAGCCACAGGGCGATCTTCCGACACGTTCCGGTCATGGCTGCAGGCGCTTGAGCGTGTCGCGCAGGCTCGCGTTGGTCGGGTCGATCTTGCGCACCTGCTCGAACACGCGCGCCGCCTCGTCGCGCTGGCCGCTCTTCCACAACACTTCGCCCAGGTGCACGCCCACGTCCGCATCGGGGCGCTGCTTCCAGGCCTGCCGCAGCACGCTGGCCGCCTCATCGAGATGGCCCAGCCGATACTGCAGCCAGCCCCAGGAATCGGCGATGGCCGGGTCATCCGGCTTGGCCTTGCGCGCCTGCGCGATCAGCCGCTCGGCCTCGGGCAGGTCGCGATTGGCGTCGGCCAGCGTGTAGCCCAGTGCGTTGCTGGCGTCGATGTCGCTGGGCTTGAGCTCAAGCAGGCGGCGCAGGTCGGTGACCGCCTGGTCGATCTTGCCGGACTCGGCATAGGCCAGCCCGCGGCCGTAGAGCAGGCCGGGATCGTCCGGCACCACCTGCAGCGCCCGGCTGAACGCCATCTCCGCCTGCGGATATTTCTGCTCGGCCATATACAGGTCGGCATCGGCCTCGTAGGCCTTGCGCAGCTGCTCGGGCTGGTCGAGGTAGGCGGTCTCCAGCTGGCCGAGCAGCTCGTGCGCCTCGGCCTTCTTGCCCTGACCGTGCAGGATCACCGCGCTGCGCAGGTCCGCGTCGAAGGCGTGCGGATCCTCATCACCCACCTGGTCGTACCACGCCAGCGCCTCGGCCTTCAGATCCTGCATCTCGGCCAGCTGGCCGAGCAGGAAGGCGCTGGACTGACGGATGTCGTCCGGCGACTTCTGCAACTGGCGGTACAGCATGGCCAGGGTCTGCTTGTCGTTGGCCTGGGCCGCCAGCGCCGCGCGCAGGTTGTAGATGTCCGCGCTCTGCTTGCCGCTGGCCAGGAACTTCGCCGCCGCCGGGTAATCGCCGCCCTGCGCCAGCATCGTGGCGTAAGCCAGCCGCAGGTGGGTGTCGCCGGGCGCGCGGGCGATCGCCTGCTTCAACAGCGCCTGCGCGGCCGCTCGATCGCCGGCGCGCAACGTCATCTGGGCGGCCCATGCGTAGGTGGCCGACGAATGAAAGCGCGCGGCCGCGGCGTTGGCGATGCGCAGGGCGTAGGCACGACGGCCGAGCCGGTCGCCCAGCTCGCTCATCGCCAGCCAGGCCCGCTCGTCGGCGGGCAGGCGCTCGGGCGTGGCCAGCGCTTCGAGCAGCCGGGCCGCCTGCGCCGAGTCGCGGGCGCCGACCAGCACCCGGCCGAACTGGCGCCAGGCATCCTCGCCGCCGAGCTTGAGCACGCTCTCCAGCTGGCGCTGGGCTTCGGCCGCGTCGCCGCGATCCAGCGCCAGTTCGGCGCGCGCCTGGGCCAGCGCGGCCGGCTTGGCGCCGAGCGCCTGCCAGCGCTCCAGCGCGTGCATCGCCGCCGCATCGTCGTGTACGGCCAGCGCCAGCGCGGTGGCGCGCTCGGCCACCTGCGGGTCGTTGGACAGGGCCGCGGCCTTGCCGTAGGCCGCCGCGGCCGTCTTGAGATCGGAGTGGGTGAGCGCCATCTCACCGGCCATGAGCTGGGCCATCACATCGTGATCGGCATCGGGCGTGGCCACCACCAGCCGGGCGAGGGGCTGCGGCGACGCGACCGGCGATGGCCGTGCGGCGGGTACCGAAGCGCATCCGGCGGCCACCGCCGCGAGGGCGCCGAGCATCGCAAAATGCCGCATTTGCTTGAACTTGCCCGACCCGCTGAGCACACTATTGATCATCTGTTCGCCTGTTTCGGCCGTATCCGTCACCACTTGCGACGAGCGCCAAGCTTAGCCTACGCCGCCGGACACCCTGCCGCCGAAATGCCGTCCTCGCCATGCCACTGATCGCCCTCGGGCTCAACCACCTCACCGCGCCGGTCAGCCTGCGCGAGCAGGTGGCGTTCGACGCGCACGCCGCCAGCGAGGCGTTGCAGGAGCTCACCCGCGAGCCCGGCGTGGAGGAGGCGATGATCCTGTCCACCTGCAACCGCACCGAGCTGTACGTGGGGGTGGCCGAGGGCGCCGAGCACGTGCCGCAGGCATGGCTGAACCGGCATCACCGTCTGACCCCCGGCAAGCTCGACGAGTTCCTCTATCGGCACGACGAGGACGACGCCGTGCGCCACATGTTCCGCGTGGCCACCGGGCTGGACTCGATGGTGCTGGGCGAACCGCAGATCCTCGGCCAGGTGAAGGACGCCTACCAGCAGGCGCGCGAAGCGCGGGCGCTGAAGGCACCGCTGGACCGCCTGCTGCAGCACACCTTCGCCGTGGCCAAGCGCGTGCGCACCGACACGCGCATCGGCGCGCACACGGTCTCGGTCGCGTTCACCGCGGTGCGGCTGGCCGAGCAGGTGTTCACCGATCTCAAGCAGGCCTGCGTGCTGCTGATCGGCGCCGGCGACACCATCGAACTGGCCGCGCGCCACCTCGCCGACAAGCAGGTGCGCCGCCTCATCGTGGCCAACCGCACGCTGGAGAACGCGCAGGAGCTGGCCACCCGCTACGGCGGCTACGCCATCGCACTGGCCGACCTGCCACAGCATCTGGCCGAAGCGGACATCGTGATCGCCTCCACCGCCGCGCGGCAGCCGGTGCTGACCCGCGCGATGGTCGAGAAAGCCGTCGTCGCGCGGCGACGCAAGCCGATGTTCATGGTCGACATCGCGGTACCGCGCGACATCGAGGCGAGCGTGGGTGAACTGCAGGACGTGTTCCTCTACGGCATCGACGACCTGCGCCAGGTGATCGACCACAACCGCCGTTCGCGCGAGGCCGCAGCCCGCGAGGCCGACGCGATCATCGACCTGCAAGTGGAGCGCTACATGGCCTGGCGTCGCGCGCTGGGCGTGCGCAATCCGGCGGTGGACATGCGCCACCACGCCGAGGCGTACCGCGACGAGGTGCTGGAGAAGGCGCGCGGCATGCTCGCGCGCGGCAAGTCGCCGGAGGAGGCGCTGAGCTTCCTCGCCAACACGCTCACCAACAAGCTGCTGCACCACCCCAGCGCCGCGCTGCGCGAGGCGGCGCTGAGCGGCGATCTCGACCTGCTGCACGCGGCCGGGCGGCTGTACGGACTGGAGCGCGAGACCGGCGAGGATTAGCGGCGCGAACGTTCGGTTGTCCCCGTTCGCCCGCCCTGCCCTCACCGACGCTCGCCATGACCCCGTCCATCCGCGCCAAGCTCGAAGCCCTTTCCGAACGCCACGAAGAAGTCGGCCTGCTGCTGACCCAGCCGGAAGTGATTGGCGACAACGCGCGTTTCCGCACCCTCTCGCGCGAATACGCCCAGCTCGGCCCGGTGGCCGCGGCGCTGCACGAGCATGATGACGCCCAGCGCGAGCTGGCCGAGTCGCGCGCCATGCTGGCCGATCCGGAACTGCGCGAGATGGCCGCCGACGACGTGACGCGGCTGGAGCAGCGCCTGGTGGAACTGGACCAGGAGCTGCAGATCCTGCTGCTGCCCACCGACCCGCGCGACGAGGGCAACCTGTTCCTGGAAGTGCGCGCCGGCACCGGCGGCGACGAGGCGGCGATCTTCGCCGGCGACCTGCTGCGCATGTACCTGCGCTACGCCGAACAGCGCGGCTGGAAAACCGAGATCGAGTCTGCCCACCCCGGCGAGCACGGCGGCTACAAGGAAGCCGTGGCGCGCATCGAGGGCAAGGGCGCGTTCTCGCGACTGAAGTACGAATCGGGCACGCACCGCGTGCAGCGCGTGCCGGCCACCGAATCGCAGGGCCGCATCCACACCTCGGCCGCCACTGTGGCGATCATTCCCGACGTGGAGGAGGTCGAGGAGATCGCGATCAACCCCGCCGACCTCAAGGTCGACACCTTCCGCTCCTCCGGCGCCGGCGGCCAGCACGTCAACAAGACCGACTCGGCCATCCGCATCACCCACGTGCCCACCGGCATGGTGGTGGAGTGCCAGACCGAGCGTTCGCAGCACGCCAACCGCGACAAGGCGATGAAGCGGCTGAAGGCGCAGCTGCTGGACGCCGAGCGCACGAAGCAGGCGGCCGCCGAGGCCGAATCGCGCCGCGTGCAGGTGGGCTCGGGCGACCGCAGCCAGCGCATCCGCACCTACAACTTCCCGCAGGGCCGGATCACCGACCACCGCATCAACCTCACCCTCTACCGCCTGCCGGAAATCCTGCAGGGCGACCTGGACGAACTCGTCGACGCGCTGATGCGCGAGGACCAGGCCGACCAGCTCAAGGCGCTTACCGACGCCGGCTGACGCGGTGACGCGGGCGGCCCCGTCCGCGCTACGCTCGGGCGGACTACCCGCCGGAGACCGCCCCATGAAGCGCAAGGCCTACGAACAGCAGCTGGAAGCGCTGCAGATCGAGCTGACCGGGGTGCAGCGCTGGCTGCGCAAGAGCGGCCGGCGCCTGCTGGTGATCTTCGAAGGCCGCGACGCGGCCGGCAAGGGCGGCACGATCAAGGCGATCACCGATCAGCTGGACACCCGCGGCTACCGCGTGGTCGCCCTGCCCAAGCCGGACGATCGCGAAAGCACGCAGTGGTATTTCCAACGTTACGTGGCCCATCTTCCGGCCGCCGGGGAGCTCGTGCTGTTCGACCGCAGCTGGTACAACCGCGCCGTGGTCGAACCGGCGATGGGCTTCTGCAGCCAGGCGCAGTACGCCCAGTTCCTCGACGACTGCCCCGCGTTCGAACGCATGCTCGCCGACAGCGGCATCCTGATCCTCAAGTACTGGCTCGCAGTAGATCAGCAGGAGCAGGAAGCCCGCTTCACCGAGCGCGCGGCCGACCCGCTCAAGCGCTGGAAGCTGTCGCCGGTGGACCTGGCCGCCCGCGAGAAATACGCCGAGATCGGCCACCTGCGCGACGTGATGATGGCGCGCACCCACGCCGCCCATGCGCCGTGGTTCGTGGTCGACTACAACGACCAGAAGCAGGGCCGCCTCGCGCTGATGCGCCACCTGCTCGACCAGTTGCCCGATGTGCGCGTGCCCGACACCAAGGTCAGGCTGCCCAGGCTGCGCGGCAAGCCGAAGCGCGAAAAGCTGGCCGACGCCAGCTTCTGGATCGCACCGCCGGGCTGATCCATCGTCAGCCGGTGGCGAAGCCGCTGCCGCTCCACGCGGCACACGGTTCGCGCAGCACCTGCTCGACCTGCGCCGCCGGCGGCCCGCGATGCAGCCAGCGCTCCAGCGCATCGAGCGCCTGGCGGTCGCCACAGGCGATCACTTCCACCCGGCCGTCGGCCAGGTTGCGCGCCACGCCGCTCAAGCCCAGCGCCAGCGCCTGCTCGCGCGTGCCGGCGCGGAAGCACACGCCCTGCACACGCCCGCTGACCAGGAAGCGCGCGGTCGGCATCACTTGGCGTCGTCGATCGCGGCCTTCAGCGCATCCCCGGAGATCGGCCCGACGAAGCGCTTGGCCACCGTGCCGTCCGGCGCGATCAGGTAAGTGGTGGGCAGGCCGCGCGGCTCGTCGAAATCCTTCGGCGGATTGTCCAGTGTGACCTGCGCGATCGGATAGCTCACCGGGTGCTTGGCGACGAACGCACGGATATCGGCGATGTCGCTGTCGTCATACGCCAGGCCGATCGCGGTGACGTCCTTGCGCTTGCTGACGAAAGCGGAGATATCGGGCATCTCCTTGATGCACGGCACGCACCACGTCGCCCAGTAATTCACCACCACCCAGTGGCCACGCTGGCTGGCCAGGTCGTACGGCTTGCCGTCGAGCGTGGTCACCTTGAGCATCGGCGTGGTCGGCATGGCGGCCTGGGCGGGAGCCGCGATCACGGCGGCGGCCAGCAGGACTAGCGAAATGAAGATCTTCATGGAACGGACTCCTCGGAAACATCCGCCGCATCGGCGGACGGGGGATAGATGCGATCGAGCCGGGTGCCGAGCGCGGTGTCCAGCGACTGCGCCACCACACCCAGCAGCTCGATCAGTGCCGACGGCAGAACGATGCCCAGCGACTGCGCCTCCTCAGCCGGATGCAACGGCAGTCGATACTGCGTACCGGTGTAAACCCGCAGCAGGTCGGTGCTGTCCAGGCTGCGGGTGAGCAACCAGCCGCCGGCCTCGCTGCGCTGGATCAGGTCGGCGCGCTGCAGATCGTCGAAATAGCAGCTCACCTGGCTGGAACGCAGATACGGCTCCAGCAACTGCACGGATGCCGGGTCCACGCATTCGCCGCGCCGCTGCGCCTGCACGAAATGCTTCAGCACCACCAGCAGGCCGAGAAACTCCGCGCCCTCGGGCAGTGCATGCGCCGGCGGGTGGTATTCGAACGCGTTGATCGAGGCGGCGATCGACGCGCCCAGGATCACGATCACCCACGACAGGTAGATCCACAGCAGGAACGTGGGAATCACCGCCAGCGCGCCGTAGATCTGCTGGTACGTCTGCGCATTGCGCACGAACACCGTGAAGCCCCAGCGCGCCAGCTCGAACAGGATCGCGCCCAGCAGCGCGCCGATCGCCGCGTCGCGCACCACCACCGGGCGATTGGGGATCACCGCGTACATCAGCCACAACGTGATGTACGTGACCACGAACGGCAGCAGCGCCAGCAAGTGCTGGGCGAAGCCCTGATCGAACTGCCCGGCCGCCTGCTGCAGCAGTGGCAACGCCGTGACGTAGGAGGACGCCGCCAGTCCGCCCACCACCAGGATCGGCCCCAGCGTCAGCGACGCCCAGTACAGCAGCAGGCGCGATCCCCACGAGCGCGGCTGGTGCACGCGCCAGATGCGGTTCAATCGATCCTCGATGCTCACCATCATCGACAGCGCGCTGAACAGCATCACCAGCACGCTGATGCCGGTGAGGCTGCTGGCGTTGCTGGCGAAGCTCTCCAGCGCGCGCTGCAGCTTCTCGCCCGCCGCCGGCACGAAATTGTTGAACACGAACGACAGCAGCGCATCGCGCGCCGGCGCAAACGCCGGAAACACCGAGAACATCGCGAACACCGCCACCATCAGCGGCACCAGCGACACCAGCGTGGTGTAGGACAGCGCACCGGCCGTCTCGAAGCACTTGTCGTCGACAAAGCGCTGCCAGATGAAGCGGGCAAAGCTGGCGGTGCGGTCGCGGTTGAACGGCTTGGCCATCGAAGTCCCTTGGATGGGCGAGGGATGCGTGTATCGCGGGCGCGGCGCCGTGGCGCGGCGACTGTCCCGGAGGCGAACGTTACACTAGCTAATCGCCACTGAACCGCCCACGCGCATGAGCCCCAGCATTCTCGTCCTGTACTACAGCCGCAGCGGCCACACCGCGCAGCTTGCGCGACTGATCGCGCGCGGCGTGGAGGAAGTCCCCGGCATGCAGGCGCGATTGCGCCAGGTGCCGCCGGTGGCGCCCGTCACGCAGACCGCGCAGCCGCCCGAACCGGAGGAAGGCGCGCCCTATGCCACCCGCGAGGACCTGCTCGAGTGCGCCGGCCTCGCGCTGGGCAGCCCCACCCGCTTCGGCAACATGGCCGCGCCGCTCAAGTACTTCCTCGACTCCACCGGTGCGGAGTGGGCCAGCGGCGCGCTGGTCGGCAAGCCGGCGGCCGTCTTTACGTCCACCAGCACCATGCATGGCGGGCAGGAATCGACCCTGCTCAGCATGGCGCTGCCGCTGCTGCACCACGGCATGCTGCTGCTCGGCCTGCCGTACACCGAGCCGGCGCTGACGTCCACGCTCTCCGGCGGCTCGCCGTACGGCGCCAGTCACGTCGCCGGTCCCGCCGGCGACAACGCGATCAGCGAGCACGAGCGCGAACTGGCCCGTGCGCTGGGTCGCCGCCTCGCCGACACCGCCCACAAGCTGGCGGTCGGGGTATGAATACCGCATCCACACCGCTGCGGCCGGTCTACCGCGTCGGCCTCGCCGCCTGGGCCGCGCTGGTCGTCCTGCAGCTGATCTGGCACGCGTGGCTGGTACCGCCCGAGCGCATGCCGCTAACCCTGGTGCTGGCCATCACCGTGCTGCCGCTGCTGCTGCCGCTCACCGCGTTGCGCAACGCACGTCGCGCCCTGCTCTGGGTCGGTGTCCTCAGCCTGTTCTATTTCTCCCACGGCATCGCCGAGGCGTGGAGCTCGCCCGCCGAGCGCTGGCTCGGCCTCGTCGAGATCACCCTCACCGTGCTGCTGATCGGGGCGCTCGGCGCAGGCGTCACACGCAAGCGGGGTTGAATCCACGCCGACGACACGGCTTCGCCGTAGGATGGAGCGCCGCAGGCGCGCGACGCGCTGACGACGGAGAGACGGCCATGGCCTTTCTGCAGGATGCACCGCAACTGCCCCATCCCTTCCGCAGCGATCGCGTGCTGCGCAGCCTGCTTGATCGCACCGTGTCGGCCGAGCGCCGGGCCGCGCTGGACGCCGACCTGGATGCGCTGGGCGACTACGCGCTGCATGCATGGCATCGCACCGGCGAAAGCGTGCGGCACAAGCCGGTGCTGACCACGTGGGACGCGTGGGGGCGGCGGGTCGATCGCATCGAGCTGACCGACGCGTGGCGGGAAGGCCCCGGCAACACTACCCGTCACGCGGTGCTCGCCGCAGGGCACGAGGCCCATCCGGACGCACGTCTGGAAGCCTTTGCGCGGGTCTACCTCTATCACCTCGCCAGCGAGTTCTACACCTGCCCGCTGGCGATGACCGACGGCGCCGCCACCGCGCTCAAGGCGTCCGGCAACGCCGCGTTGATCGAGCGCGCCGTGCCGCATTTCCTCAGTCGCGATCCGGCCACGTTCTGGCTCAGTGGCCAGTGGATGACCGAGACCGCCGGCGGCTCGGACGTGGGCCGCACCGAAACGGTGGCGCGCTGCGACGACAGCGGGCAATGGCGGCTGTACGGCCGCAAGTGGTTCAGCTCGGCGGTGGTCGGCGAGGCGGCGCTGGCGTTGGCGCGGCCGGAAGGCGCCGGCAGGGGCACCGGCGCACTGGCGCTGTTCTACGTCGAGACGATGGACTCCGGTCGCCGGCGCCCCGAGCTCGCCATCGACCGCCTGAAGGACAAGCTCGGCACGCACGAGCTGCCCACCGCCGAGATCCACCTCGACGGCCTGCCCGCCTGGCCGGTGGGCGAGCTGGCGAACGGCGTGCGACAGGTGGCGCCAATGCTCAATGTCACCCGCACGTGGAATGCCATCTGCGCCGTCGCCAGCATGGCGCGGGCGATCGCGCTGGCTCGTGACTACGCCACTCGGCGCTTGGCGTTTGGCCGTCCCCTGATCGAGCATCCGCTGCACGCACAGACGCTGGCCGGGATGCAGGCCGAGTTCGAGGGCGCGTTCGCCTTGAGCTTCGAGGTGGCGCATCTGCTCGGTCGCGTCGAGCACGGCGCAGCGGATCCGCACGAGGCGGCGCTGCTGCGCCTGCTCACGCCGCTGGCCAAGCTGTGGACCGGCAAACTCGCCGTCAAGCTGTGCTCCGAGGCGCTGGAATGCTTCGGCGGCGCCGGCTACATCGAGGACACCGGACTGCCGCAGCTGCTGCGCGACGCGCAGGTCTACGCGATCTGGGAGGGGACGACCAACGTGCTCTCGCTCGACGCGCTGCGCGGCCTCGGCGATGGGCTCCACGCCCTGCGCCATGCCGTCGCCGGGTGGACGCGCGACGCCGGTGATCGCGCCTGCGTGCAGGCCATCCACACCGCGCTGGATACGGCGAGTGCTTTCCTCGATCGTCAGGGCGATCACCGCGACACGCTGGAAGCCGGCGCGCGCGGCCTGGCGCTCACCCTGGCGCGCTGCGCGGCGGCCGCCCTGCTCGCCCGCCAGGCGGGCTGGGCCGACGCACGGGGGGATCGACGATCCGGCGCAGCGTTGCGGCGCTTCGTTCAACACGGCCTGGTGCGCCTGCACTGGCCCGACCGCGACGACACGGCGCTGTTGCTGGGCGACTGAACACGACGAGTGCGGGACAACGGATTGGGAGCCCTGCCGCTGCACCGGCTAAAATGCGCCGACTCCTACCAGCGGCGCAGCGACCATGCAGCATCTGACCATCGTCACCACCGGCGGCACCATCGACAAGATCTACTTCGACGACAAGTCGGACTACAAGATCGGCGCGCCGCAGATCGGCGAGATCCTGGGGCATCTCGGTGTGGCGTTTCAGTACGACGTGATCCCGATCCTGCGCAAGGACAGCCTGCACGTCACCGACGAGGACCGCGCGCTGATCCGCTCCACCATCGAGGCGCAGCCGCACCGCCACGTGCTGGTCACCCATGGCACCGACACCATGGTGGAAACGGCCAAGGTGCTGGCCGGCATTCCCGGCAAGGTGATCGTGCTTACCGGCGCGCTGAACCCGGCGCGCTTCCAGGGCTCCGATGCGGTGTTCAACATCGGCTGCGCGGTGGCCGCGGTGCAGACCCTGCCCGACGGCGTGTACATCGCCATGAACGGCCGCGTGTGGGACCCGGCCAAGGTGCGCAAGAACCGCGACGCCAACCGTTTCGAGCAGGCTTGAGCCGCGGCAGTCCCGCACCCGTTTCGGCGCACGCACTGCCCAGCCACCATTGCGATCCTCGGAAAAACGGCGGCCCCGGTCATCCCTGACCGGGGCCGCTGGACTTCACGCGCGGCCGCTCATCCCGAGCGGCCTTCACGCACGATTGCTTTGACTCAGTTCCAGGTCGCCTTGAGCGTCACGCCCGAGAACGCGCTGTAGCCGTTGAGCATGATGTAGTACGTGCCCGTCGACGGCGACGCCACCGTGCAACTCTCGCTGTTGCCCGTCACGTAAGGACGGCAGTCGTAGCTGCTGGTGGTCGGCGTGGCGCCGAACTTCACGTACAAGTCCTCGTCGCCCGAACCACCGGAGGTGGTGATCGCCAGGTTCTTGGCACCGGCCGGGATCTGCACCGTGTAATACAGTTTGGCGCCCTTCGCACCGGACAGGTTGCTGACCGGCACGCCATTCTGCAGCACGTTGCTGCCGCCACCGCCGCTGCTGGTGCTCCAGGTGGCCTTGATGGTCACGCCGGAGAACGCCGAGTAGCCGTGCAGCTTCACGTAGTAGGTGCCCGCCGAGGGCGACGCCACGCTGCAGCTCTCGCTGTTGCCCGACACGTACGGACGGCAGTCGTAGCTGGTCAGCGTCGGCGCCGAGCCGAACTTGGTGTACAGGTCCGCATCGCCGGTGCCACCGGAGATCGAGATCACCAGGTTCGATGCACCGGCCGGCACCGCCACGGTGTAGTTGAGGTCCGCACCTGTTGCCGCAGCCTGGCCGGTCAGCGCCACGCCGTTGGACAGCGCGGTCGTGCCGCCGCCACCGCCGCCGCCCGAGCTCGGGCAGGTCACGCCCACGCCGGAGAACGCAGTCGCCACGTTCGCCGCGCTGTAGCCCAGATCGGTCGCCGCCGACTCCACGCCGCAGGCGCCGGAGTCGAAGGTCGAGGTGGCGGTCCAGTACGACTTGTTGGCCAGCGCGAACACCTGGAAGGCCTTCTTCACGTCCCAGCCGCTGGTCTTGGCCAGCAGGCAGAACGCCTTGTTGTACACGCCCGAGGAGTAGTGCACATCGAGGCTGGAGGTGTAGTTGGCCTCGTTGTCGATCGAGCCACCGTCCTGCGGCGGGTTGCACATGTAGCGCAACGCGTCACCGATACCGGCGCTGGTCTTGACGATGTCGCGACCGACCAGGAAATCGGCAGAGCCGCGGTCGAAGAACTCGGCCGCTTCACCAGCAATGTCCGAGTACGCCTCGTTCATGCCGCCGGACTGGCCGGAGTACTGCAGGCCCGAGTTCTGCTCGGTGTAGCCATGGCTGATCTCGTGGCTGGTCACGTCCAGCGACACCAGCGGATAGAACGTGCTGGCGCCATCGCCGAAGAACATCGCGGTACCGTCCCAGAACGCGTTCTCGTAGTTGCTCTTGTAGTGCACGTTCATGCGCAGCTGCATGCTGAGCGGTGCCGCGCCGGTGTAGGCCACGTACATGTCGTGCACCACGCCACCGAAGTGATGGGCGTCGTTCACCGGCGAGTAGGCGCCGTTGACCGCATCGGTGTTGCTGTTGGGGCAGGTGAAGCTGACGATCGAGCCGCCGCTGGTGCCGTTGTGCAGGTTGTAGGTCACCACGTTGGTGTTCTGCAGGTAGCAGGTGCTGCCCGACTGCGTCACGTCCAGCGCGGCGTAGTCCGTGCCGTAGGTGTACTGACCGGTCTTCTGGTTGCCGCCCGGGCCGGTGGCGGTGGCGTAAGTCAGGCCGTTCCAGCTCTGGATCACCTCACCGGTATTGGCGTCGATGATCGCGGTCGGGCGCGAGACCTGGCCGTTGCCAGCCGCCACGTACGAGGTGCGGTACACGAGGCGGGCCGGGCCGTTGTCCTGCGGATACACGAACAGGTCGCTCTGCTCATTGCGAACGGACACGCCCGCGGCCAGCAGGGTGTGGGCATGGCTCTTGAGCGCGGCAAGCGCCTTGGCCGGCGTGAGACGCGGCGTCACCGAGACCAGGTCGGAATCGAGGTTCTGCGCCAGTTCTCCGGTGGCGCGCAGGGCGTTGCCGCTGGCGTCTTCGACCACGGCCACGCTGCGGCCGTACACCGGCACACCGCGATACATCTGCTGATGGCGAACCACATGACGGCCATTGGCCACGGCGACCGAGCTGCGTGCGACCAGCGCGCTGTTCGCGCCGAGGCCCAAGTGCGCCGACAGGGACGACGCCGGCACCGCGCCGAGATTCTGGGCATGGAGGCTGTGCGTGGTGGCGGCCGTGGCGACGGACGCCGTGACCATGCCGATCGCGGCGACCAGTGCTTTCAAGCGAAGACTGCTCTGCATTGCTGACTCCTGGACATTATTGGGACGAACGCACCTGATGCGGCCGTATCGACCCCATTTATGAGTTGCCGCAGTCTCCTGCGGCTCCATACTTCGTTGGATTGTCTAGCGATGCCTGTCGATCCGACCGCTGCCTCCCCCCGTTGCTTCCTGTCAGGGCTCGCGGTGAATCCGTGGGACGGATGCCGAAATTTCCTACGGCTTCCACAGGATCATCCGTCGACCTCCCCGCCAACGGACGTACCGACCTTAGGCGGCCAGGACGATGGCAACAAGGTGAATAATTCCTATGGGGACAGTCACTTGAGTCGCCACGGCGAGTCTCTCACCGGCTAAAAGTCCATGCGCCGCAAGCCTTTGCGCGTATTTTCTTTCGCGCCAGCCGCGTCGGATCGGCACCGCGAAGGGCGTGGAATGATGGAGTGGGAGCCTTGCCGCCGCACCGGCTAAGATGCCCTCGCCCAACCAGCGGCGCAGCGATCATGCAGCAGCCACTCCACCGTCGAGACGCGGCCGGACCGCCACGTGCTGGTCACCCACGGCACCGACACCAAGGTGGAAACGGCCAAGGTGCTGGCCGGCATCCCCGGCAAGGTGATCGTGCTTACCGGCGCGCTGAACCCGGCGCGCTTCCAGGGCTCCGATGCGGTGTTCAACATCGGCTGCGCGGTGGCCGCGGTGCAGACCCTGCCCGACGGCGTGTACATCGCCATGAACGGCCGCGTGACCCCGCCAAGGTGCGCGAGAACCGCGACGCCGACCGCTTCGAACAAGTCTGAGCAGCCACCACCCACCGGCATGAAAGAAGGCCCGACGCTCGCGCGCCGGGCCTTCGCGTTTCCGATCGCCGCGTCCGTGCGGCGACGCGGGTCTTACTGCACCGTCAGGGTGATGTCATCCAGCACGAACGAGGTCTGCAGCGAGGAGTCCTCGGTACCGGTGAACTTGATCACCACGGACTGACCGATGTAGCTGGACAGGTTGGCGGTGTGCACGGCGTAGCCGCTGGCCTTGTTCAGGTTGGAGAACGTGGCCAGGGTGCCGAGCAGCGTGCCCGAGGTGTTGTATACCTGCACCTTCAGCGTGTCGTACGCCGACGATGTGGTGGTCTCGGCCGTGTCGATGTGCAGGTAGTACTGCAGCGTGGCCGAAGTCTTGCCGCTCGGGATGCTCACGGTCTGGGCGACGGTGTCGGTGTGGCTGGAGCCGTAGCCGTCGAGCCAGGCGTCCCACGAACCGGCGTGAGGGGGCTCGGAGCTGGAGTTGTTGACCACACCGCTGGTGGTGGTCCACGGCGAAGCCGAGCCGGTCTCGAAGCCGGTGTTGCCCAGCAGCTGGCTGCTGCCACCACCGCCCGAGCTGCTCACCGTCACCGACTGCGTCTTGGTGTTGCTGGCGCCGCCGTTGTCGGTCACCGTCAGCGAGACGCTGTAGGTGCCGGCTGCGGCATAGGTGTGGCTCGGGTTGGTCGCCGTCGAGGTGGTGCCGTCACCGAAGTTCCACGAGCGCGAGGCGATGGTGCCGTCGCTGTCGGTGGAGGTGTCGGTGAAGCTCACCGTCAGGCCGCTGATGCTGTCGCTGAAGTTCGCCACCGGCGGGTTGTTGGTGGTACCGCCCGACACGACCGGGTGCGAGATGTCGCACTCGTTGGTGTCGTTGGACCAGGTGCTCTGCATCGCGAAGGTGCCGGTACCCATCACCACGTTCGCGGACGCGCCCTGGCCGGAGCTGATCCAGGCGCACTCGTCACCGTTCTCCTGGCCGTTGTAGGAGCTGCCGGTATGGTTGGTCCAGCCACCGGCCGGGTTCTGATCGGTCACCGTCTCGGCATACTCATGGCCCTCAACCAGCGAGAAGCCGTCGAGGTTGCCCTGCGACGAGCTGCCGTTGACCGAGCCCTTGCCGCAGCTGGTGCCCATGTCATACACGTACGGCATGTTGGTGAACGCGACATCGCCCACCGGCGAAGTGACGCTCTGGTCACCGTTCCAGTCGTGCCATGCGCAGAACTGGCCGCTGGAGGTGTTGAAACCATCCGGGTGGGTGCCGGTCGGCGACAGGATCACGTACTGCACATAACGGTTCGATGCAGCCGTGGTGTTGCCGAAGTGCTGCGCCGCCTTGATCGCTTCCTGCGCCAGCTGTGCGCCGGTCGCCTGCGAGGGCGAGGAAACCGAGTTGTCGTACCAGACGCCAGCCAGCGTGCCGCCGGTCGGATAACCGATGTGCGGCGCGCCCGAAGGGCAGAAGGTCGCGCCGTTGGACACCAGCGAGCCGTCGCAGTACTGGGTCATCGTGCCCGACCACAGCTCGCCGCCCGTGCCGAGGCCCTTGAACAGATTCTGCAGATAGGGCACCGCGCCAACCGGATCGTTGGTCAGCGTCATGTTGCCATTGGCGTCCGTGCCGGCCGTGCCCCACTGGCTGCCATAGACGACCACATAGACCTTGGGCGTACCGCTGGTGACGCCGATGCCGTCAACGCCACCGCCGTAGCTGAGCGTTTCGGTGCCGGTCGCCGCCGTTGTCTGGGACGCCGCATGCAGCGCGCGATATTGCTGCATGCGGACATGCGCTTCGCGGGTCGGGACGACACCGTGGCGATAGGCGTGGCCATTGGCCGGCGAATACGGATTGACCACCTGCGGCGCAGCCGGCGTGCTCTTGGCAACCGCCACACCCGTGACCGCGCTGAGCAAGGTTGTCGCGGCGACCGCCGTCAACAAGCGACTCTTTATATTGAACATATGACTCCCCATGAAATTAAGGACAAACGAACCCGCTGCAGCCGGATGACTGCAGTACTTGATTGCCGCTCCGAGGCGGCTTTTCACTACTTCACGGATTTGCCCAACGATTCCGCCAATGCCCTGCCGCGCCGCGCACATCCCTGACCGAAGTCGTGCCACCTGTGCCCGCCGTTGCGGCAAGCCCCCCTCTGCCGTGACGAAATCATTCGCCGATTACGGATCGACGAATTGCCAGACATTAGGTTTTCGCACGCCGACCAACAATTGGAATTTTTCCCATGTCAGGGATCAAGATCACATAATCTGTCGCATGTAATTTCGACGCATGCTATTTCGACGCCGCAACGCCAATGGCGGAAGTCGCAGCAACGGCGGAAACCCACCGCACGTCAGTGGGCACGGGGTTTTCGCCAAGCCAAGCCTGAGCGACGACCAGACAGGCCTCCTCATGCAATGCGCCGGATCCTCCATCAGCGGAACGGCGCAATAAACTACGGCTTGATGTCGCAATTAGTTTCGATTTTCCGCGGATGAACCGATGTCAGGCAAAGACGTTAATTCGGCGATTATCCCGAGCCGCCTGCCGCGGACGCCAAATATCGACATTCCATCAGCGATCGGGCGTCATTTCCGCAAAAAGGCATCCACCTTATTGCGGCAAACCCTCCGCGACGCAGTTTCACCGGCCACCTCGCGGCGGCCTCGTTGGTCCCCTCACGATTGCTCCGCACAGCCTCGGTGCTCGCATCCACAATCGCACCGAAGCGATCGGGACTGACGCCGTCGATGACGCAGGGATCCCCGACGTGCGACAGACCACCCGCTCGCAGACACACCGCCCGGCCTGCGGATTCTTGGGCGTGGCGCCATCGACCAGCACTGCACGGAAGTATCCCTGGACCGAGGCAAAGGCGCTCGTGGGGGTAGCCCGGGTGTTACCGGAGTACAGCCAGCTCGGTGCATTTCGCAATACTTCGCCTGAGGCTCGCCATACTCGGCCCTGCGCTCACTGCGCTGCGGCGAAGACTCCAGCCAAGGATCATCCGCGGATTCTCATGATCGCGACTGGGGAAACAACGCTCCCCGTCCATCGTGAGCAAAGCACGACCGCGACAAGCTGAATCCGGCCACATGAATGTGGGTCAACCTGCGGCCCACCAGGAACCGCCGGCCTAGAGCATGCCGGTTTCGAGCTTGGCCGCGTCGGACATCATCGAGTGGTTCCACGGCGGATCGAACACCAGGTCCACGTCGGCCTCGGCCACGGTGGGAATGAGTTCGAGCTTGGTGCGCACGTCGTCGACGAGGATGTCGCCCATGCCGCAGCCGGGCGCCGTGAGCGTCATCTTGACGTACACCTTGCGCTGCTCGGTGTCGACGCTTTCCAGGCTCACGTCGTAGACCAGGCCCAGCTCCACCACGTTGATCGGGATCTCCGGATCGAACACCGTGCGCAGCTGCTGCCACACCAGCTTCTCGACGTCTTCGTCGCTGGCATCGTCGGCCAGCTCGATCGCCGGCGGCGGCTCCTTGCCCAGCGCGTCGGCCTCGCTGCCGGCGATGCGGAACAGATTGCCTTCCACGTACACGGTGAAGCTGCCGCCGAGTGCCTGGGTGATGTAGCCGATCTGTCCGGCCGGCAGCACCACCGTCTCGCCTTGCGGCACCATCACCGCGGTGCAGTCCCGCTCGAGGGTGAAAGGTTCGCTGCTCAGACTGAAACCGCTCATGCCTATCCTGCCGATGCCGTCAATGCGCGCCAGCGGCGCGACCGGATGCTCATTATGCGGCCGCCCCGGCCCGCTGCCCAATCCAGATCGGGCTTCCCCGCGCGGTAATCAAGGCGACGGGGGCGCGCCGGCGGGCACGCGCTATGATTCGCGCTTTGCCCGGGACCCGTCGCACGATGCTGCTTTTGCTCCGGCGCGCTGCGCCATGACGCGGTTACGTCGCGCCCTCGCCAACGTCTTTGCCGCGGTCAGCGCGGCCATGCTGGGTCTCGCCGCCGGTGCGCTGTGGATATTGCCGACCACCTACCTGCGGGCGCGCCTGCCGTGGCTCGCGCTGCCGCTCGGCGCACTGCTCGGCTGGGCCGTGGCGCGCTGGGTGCTGCCACGGCCGGGCGCGGCGATCCTGGCGGCATTCGCCACGTTGCTTGCGGCCGCTTACGTCACTGCGCTGATCGCTGCGGTGCAGTTGGCCGGCAACATGGACATGGGCCTGACCGACGCGATGCGCATCGCCGGTGCCGGCATGCTGTGGTCGCTGGTGCGACTGTCGCTCGGCAGCGCCCAGTGGCTGTGGTTCCTGGGCGGCGCCGCCATCGCGGCGTGGACGGCACGCCGCTGCGTCGCACGGCGCTCAAGGATGCCCTGATCAGCTGTCCAGCGTCTTGAGCGCCGTCACCAGCTCGCCGGCGGCGGCCTGGCCGTCGCCGTAGAGCATGCGGGCGTTGTCGGCATAGAACAGCGCGTTCTCGATGCCGGCAAAGCCGGTGCCCTTGCCGCGCTTGACCACGATGACGTTCTTCGCCAGCGACACGTCGAGGATCGGCATGCCGTAGATCGGCGAGGCCGGATCGGTCTTGGCCAGCGGATTGACCACGTCGTTGGCGCCGATCACCAGCGCCACATCGGTGTTGGGGAACTCGGGATTGATGTCGTCCATGTCGGCGATCAGGTCGTACGGCACGCCGGCCTCGGCCAGCAGCACGTTCATGTGCCCCGGCATGCGGCCGGCCACCGGATGGATCGCGAACTTCACCTTCACACCGCGCTCGATCAGCAGCTTGGCGAACTCCCACACCTTGTGCTGCGCCTGCGCCACGGCCATGCCGTAGCCGGGCACGATCACCACGCGCTCGGCATAGGCCATCATCACCGCCACGTCGCTGGCCTCGATCGGCTTCTGGCTGCCCGAGATGGCCTGCGCCTCGCCGCCGGCCGCGGCACCGAAGCTGCCGAACAGCACGTTGCCGATCGAGCGGTTCATCGCCTTGGCCATCAGCTGGGTCAGCAGCGTGCCGGCCGCACCGACCACCGTGCCGGCGATGATCATCGCCTCGTTGTCCAGCACGAAGCCCTCGAACGCCACCGCCAGCCCGGTGAACGCGTTGTAGAGCGAGATCACCACCGGCATGTCGGCGCCGCCGATCGGCAGCGTCATCATCAGGCCAAAGGCCAGCGCCAGCACGAAGAACGCCACGATCACCGGCATCGTCAGATGCCCGGCCACCAGCATCGCACCGCAGATCACCGCGCCGGCCAGCACCAGCAGGTTGACCACCCGCTGGGCGGGAAAGACGAAGCGCTTGTCGAGCCAGCCCTGCAGCTTGGCAAAGGCGATCAACGAGCCGGAGAAACTCACCGCGCCGATCAGCGCGCCCAGCACGCCCAGCACCAGCTGTGCCGTGCCCGGAGCCTCGGCCGGCGCCGCGTTGAAGGTGGCGCCGTCCAGCAAGACCACCGCGCTGCCGGCGAAGCCGACCAGCTCGGCGGCACCGATCGCCGCCGCCGCGCCGCCGCCCATGCCGTTGTACAGCGCCACCATCTGCGGCATGTCGGTCATCGCCACACGCTTTCCGGTCCACCACGCGGCGGACACGCCCAGCAGCACCGCCACGCCAATCAAGGCCCGGTTGTGGATGTCCGGCAGCGCAAAGGTGACCAGCACCGCCAGCAGCATGCCGTAGCCGGCCCACACGATGCCGCCGCGCGCGGTGCGCGGCGAGCTCATGCGCTTGAGGCCGAGGATGAACAGCGCGGCGGCCACGAAGTAGCACGCCTTGATCAGGGTCGGCAGCCAGCTCATCAGTGGCTCCCCCCGGACTTGGCGCTGCCCGGCTTGCTGGACTTGAACATCTCCAGCATCCGCTCGGTCACCACGTAGCCGCCGGCGGCGTTGCCGGCACCGAGCAGCACGCCGATGAAACCGATCACGGTCTCGAAGGTGGTCTGCGCGTGGCCTAGCGCAATCATCGCGCCCACCAGCACAATGCCGTGGATGAAGTTCGAGCCGGACATCAGCGGCGTGTGCAGGATCACCGGCACGCGGGCGATGATTTCGTAGCCGGTGAACGCGGCCAGCATGAAGATGTACAGCGCCAGGAAACCGTCGATCATGACCCCTCCCTGCCGGAACGGCGTGGTTTCCGCATCATACGGTCGCTCGTCAACGCGTGCGAGCCTGCCGCGTTGAGTGCAGGAATCGAACCGATGGAGCCGCTCCATGCGCCACCGGATGCCGTGGATATCGACCCGATGAACAGTCTTGCCGTGCCGATGACCGACAACGTACTCGCCGAGGAGGCGGGCGGGCAGAGCGTGCCGGCCACGCTGGACGCCTTCCTGGCGCAGGTGGAGCGGCGCGCCTTCCGCATGGCCGAGCTGCAGCTGGGCCACCGCGAGGACGCCTTCGACGCGGTGCAGGACGCCATGCTGCGGCTGGTCAGACACTATCGCGACAAGCCCGCCGTGGAATGGAGCCCGCTGTTCTGGGGCATCCTGCGCCGGCGCATCGTCGACCTGCAGCGCCGGCGCAAGGTGCGCTCCATCGTGGTGGGCTGGCTCGGCGGCGGCCACGATGGCGACGGCGACGAACTGCCCGCGTGGGAGCCGGCCGATTCCGGCCCGGGCCCGCTCGATCGGCTGCACGATGCACAGTCCTGGCGGGACATGGCCGCCGCGGTGCGAAAGCTGCCGCAACGCCAGCGCGAAGCCTTCATGCTGCGCGTGCTCGAAGGCCTCGACGTGGCCGATACCGCCCGCGCCATGGGCTGCTCCGAGGGCAGCGTGAAAACCCATCTGTCGCGCGCCATGCACCATCTGCGCGACCAACTGGAGGAATGGCGATGACCTCGCCCGACGAACGCATCGAACGGCGCGCCCGCGCGCTCTATCGCCAGGCCAGCCAGCAACTCGACCCGGCCATCGCAGGTCGCCTGCGCGCGGCACGGCGCGAGGCGCTGCAACCGGCGCGGTCCCCGCATGGCGTCGCCCGCCTGCTGCTGCCGGCCGGCGCCTTCGCGGTGATTGCACTGGCCGCGCTGATGGTCTGGCAGCCGCATCGCGGTGCACCGGCGCCGACCGTTCCGGCCGCTGCCGTCGCCACTGCCCCCGGCGCCACCCAGGACGACGGCGAGCTGCCGCCCGATGCCGACAGCGCCGATCCCAACCTGTACCAGAACCTCGACTTCTACGGCTGGCTGGCCGCGAACGACAGCGCCGCCCCGGCCCGGCGCTGAACCATGCTCCCGTCACCACGCCACCTCGCCTTCGTGCTGCTGACCGTGACCGGCCTGCTTGCCGGTCACCCCAGTGCGCTGCACGCGCAGGACGCCTCGCCCACCGCGGATGCGCAGACCGCACCGCGCCCCTGGCGCTCGCTCAGCCCGGCGCAGCGCGAACTGCTCGCACCGATGCAGGCCGACTGGGATGCCCTGCCGCCGCGAAAGCAAGCGCACATGCTCGACAAGACCCGGCACTGGCTTACGCTGCCGCCCGCGCAGCAGGACAAGATCCGCGAGCGCATCGCGCGCTGGCATGCGATGACACCGGAGCAACGCCACCTCGCCCGCGAGAACATGCGCAAGTTCCACGAGCTGCCGCCGGAGCAGCGCGAACAGCTGCACCACGCCTACCAGCAGTTCCAGCAGCTGCCGCCGGCGCAGCGCGAGAAGCTCTTGCGCAAGTGGCGCTCGCAGACCATCGAGCAGCGCCAGCAGTGGCTGCGCGAGACGAGCCCGCAGCGCCATCCGCCGCGCGACGGCCGGCCCTGAGCAAGGCCCAACGCAAACGCCCCGCAGATCGCGGGGCGTTTGCGTTTCAGGCACGACAGACCCTCTGGACACTCATCCGGTGAATCGCGCGGTGCCGTCGCGGGTGACGCAGCTCTTGGCGACCAGTTCGTCGGCATCGTCCGGCGCCACCGCGTCGTCCTTCACCAGCAGCTCGACGAAATTGAACACGTTGCGCGCGTACATCTCCGACGCGTGCAGCGGCGCACCGGCCGGCAAGTTGAGCGGGCCGAGGATGGTCACACCACCGTGCTCCACGCGCTCGCCCGGACGGGTCAGCTCGCAGTTGCCGCCGCTCTCGGCGGCCATGTCCACGATCAGCGCACCGGGCTTCATGCCGGCCACCATCGCTGCGCTGAGGATCTTCGGCGCGGGACGACCCGGTACCGCGGCGGTCGAGACGATCACGTCGACGTTCTTCAGGTGATCGGCGAGCGCCTGCTGCTGCGCGGCGCGCTCCTCGGCGGACAGCTCGCGCGCATAACCGCCGCTGCCGGCGGCGCTGACGCCGAGGTCGAGAAACTTGGCGCCCAGCGACTCCACCTGCTCGCGCGTTTCCGGGCGCACGTCGTAGCCCTCGGTCTGCGCGCCCAGCCGGCGCGCCGTGGCGATCGCCTGCAGGCCGGCCACGCCGGCACCGATCACCAGCACGCGCGACGGGCGAATGGTGCCCGCGGCGGTGGTCAGCATGGGAAAGAACTTCGGCGCCGACTCGGCCGCGATCAGCATGGCGCGATACCCCGCCACCGCCGCCTGCGAACTGAGCACGTCCATCGCCTGCGCGCGGGTGGTGCGCGGCAGCAGCTCCAGCGCGTAGGCGGCAAGCTTGCGCGCGGACATCGCGGCGATGCGTTCGTGCGCGCCGTAAGGGCGCAGCTGGCCCACCAGCACCGACTGTTCGCGCAAGCCGGCGATGGCGCCGTCGGCCGGCGGAAGCACGCAGGTCAGCACGTCGGCCTGGGCGCAGACCTCGGCGGCGCTGGCGAACTCGACGTCGGCATACGAGGCGTCCGGGAACCCGGCGCTGGCGCCGGCGTCGCGTTCGAGCAGCACGCGCCAGCCGCGGCCGCGCATCTTCTTCGCCATCTCCGGCGTGATCGCCACGCGCCGTTCGCCGGCAGCGGTCTCGCGCAATGCGCCCACGGTGATTGCCATCGTGCATGCCCCGTTGGATAAGGTCTCGGCATCGTAGTGCGGCCACCGACGCTTGGCGACTCTCGCCGGACCGACGCCGGATGAACCGGCCGCCCGCGCGCAGTAGACTGGCCCGCCAACGGTCGCCCGGAAGCGTCCCGCGGGGTCACGCGGAGACCCCTTGATGGCTGCCACGATCCTGTCCGTCGACGAACTGTTGAGCCTCGCCCGCGCCGCACGCCAGCGCGCCTATGCCCCGTATTCCCGCTTCCAGGTCGGCGCGGTGGTACTGACCCGCGACGGCCGCCGGTTCGACGGCTGCAACGTCGAGAACGCCGCCTACGGCCTGTGCAATTGCGCCGAGCGCACGGCGCTGTTCGCCGCCGTGGCGGCCGGCTGCCGGCCCGGCGACTTCGCCGCGCTGGCGGTGGTGGCCGACACTCCCGGACCGGTCAGCCCCTGCGGCGCGTGTCGCCAGGTGATGGCCGAGCTGTGCGACCAGGCGATGCCGGTGCTGCTGGGCAACCTCGCCAGCCAAGTGCAGGAAACCACCGTCGCCGCGCTGCTGCCCGGCTCGTTCAAGCTCCCCCTTCCGTGCTGAGTAACCCGATGTCTTCTTCGCCCGCCGACGCCCTCGCCCTGCTCCACCGCCGCCACTCGCCACCCTCGCGCCAGTTGGGCGAACCGGCGCCCGATGCGGCCACCCTCACTGCCCTGCTGGAGGCGGCGATCCGCGTGCCCGACCACGGCAAGCTGGTGCCGTTCCGGCTGATCACCCTGCGTGGCGAGCACAAGCTGCGCTTCGGCGAGCGCCTGGCCGCGCGCGCGATCGCCCGCAACCCCGAACTGTCCGAGGCCAAGCGCGACAAGGAGCGGGCGCGCTACACCTTTGCCCCGCTGGTGATCGTGGTGGTCAGCCGCATCGATCCCGCCAGCGCGGTGCCGCCGCTGGAGCAGCAGCTCAGCGCCGGCTGCGTGGCCTACAACCTGCTGCTCGGCGCCGAGGCGCTGGGCTTCGGCGCGCAGTGGCTCACCGGATGGGCCGCGTACGACACCGAGGTGGCCTCGCTGCTGGGCCTGGCCCAGCACGAGCAGGTGATCGGCTTCGTGCACCTGGGCAGCGCGCAGATGGAGGTGCCCGATCGCGAGCGTCCTGCGCTCGCCGATCTGCTTTCCGACTGGAGCGACCCGCGTTGAACGCCGCCGTCGGCCATCCGTCGGCCCACCTCATCGACGGCAGCCTGTATGTGTTCCGCGCCTGGCACTCGATGCCGGACGAGTTCCACGACGCCGATGGCCATCCGGTCAATGCCGTGCATGGCTTCACCCGCTTCCTGTGCGAGCTGCTGGAGAAGGTGCGCCCCACCCGCGTGGCCGTGGCCTTCGACGCCTCGCTCACCAGCTCGTTCCGCAATGCCATCTACCCGCCGTACAAGGCCAACCGCGAACTGCCGCCGCCGGACCTGGAGCGCCAGTTCGTGCTGTGCCGGGCGATCACCGAGGCGCTGGGCGTGAACGTGATGATCGACCACAGCTACGAGGCCGACGACCTGATCGGCTCCACGCTGTGGAGCCTGCGCGGCCACGGCGTGCCCAGCGTGATCGTCTCGGCGGACAAGGACTTCGGCCAGCTGCTGGGCGAGCACGACGAGCAGTGGGACTTCGCGCGCAACCTGCGCTGGGGTCCGGCGGGCGTGCACGAAAAACTCGGCGTGCATCCGCACCAGGTCGCCGACTACCTCGCCCTGTGCGGCGACGCGGTGGACAACATCCCCGGCGTGCCCGGCATCGGCGCCAAGACGGCCGCCGCGCTGCTGGCCCATTTCGGCAGCCTGGAAACCCTGCTCGAGCGCGTGGACGAAGTGCCGTTCCTGCGCCTGCGCGGCGCCGCCGCCTGCGCCGCCCGCCTGCGCGAGCATCGCGAGCAGGCGCTGCTGTACCGGCGCATCACGCGCATCGCACTGGACGCGCCCATCGCCGACGGACTGGATGCACTGCGGCGCCAGCCGGCCCGCACCGACGCACTGGACACGCTGTGCGAACAGCTGCGCTTCGGCCCGCTGACCCGCGCTCGTCTGCGCGCGTTGGCCGAAGCCTGAGGCTTTCCAGGAACGCAGCACCGGCGGGCAGGCGGGTGGGCGGTATCCGGCGGCCTCACGGGCAACAGGAACGTGTGGGAGGGGCTTCAGCCCCGACGCTTTACCTTGGCACGCGTCGGGGCTGAAGCCCCTCCCACAACAGCACGGTGGTGGTTGAGCGCAACGCCGACGCCGGGCACCATGCCCGGATGAATCTCGACACCCTGCCGACGCCGCCCGACGCCCACGCTCCCGTGGAAACCCTCTACCAGGGCCGCTGGCTCAGCCTGCGCCAGCGCGGCCGCTGGGAATACGCCGAGCGCAACAACCCCGGCGGCGCGGTGATCATCCTAGCGGTGACGCCGGAGGACCGCATCGTGTTTGTCGAGCAGTACCGGGTGCCTATCCTCCAGCGCACCATCGAGATGCCGGCTGGGCTGGTGGGCGACCTGGCCGAACAGGCCGACGAGGGCACGCTGATCGCGGCCGAGCGCGAGCTGGAAGAGGAAACCGGCTACCGCTGCGGCCGCATCGAATTCATCCACGCCGGACCGTCCTCGTCCGGCATGAGCACCGAGATGATCGCCTTTGCCCGCGCGTGGGATCTGGTGAAGGTGAGCGCCGGCGGCGGCGACGAGAGCGAGGACATCATCGTGCACGAGGTGCCGCGCAGCGAAGCCGGCGCCTGGCTGTTCGCCCGCGCTGCCGAGGGCTACTCCATCGACCCCAAGCTGTTCGCCGGGCTGTGGTTCCTGGAGCACGTCGCGGGCGGCCACGTGCGCTGATAACGAAAAATGTGATGCGCCTCACACGCGAACCGTGAGGCCGCCCTAAAGAAATGCCGGGGCGGGTCGATTCCTAGGGCAACGCTTCCAATCCACCCGAGGGAACCCCGCCCATGAAGACCTTGCTCGCCTCCGCCATGCTGATGCTGGCCCCGCTGGCCGCCCATGCCGCCTGCGCGCCGACCGATTTCGCCATCCAGGATTTCAAGGTCGCCCAGGGCGCCCGCATGACCATGAAGGGTCAGGTGATGAACAAGTGCGCCGAGCCCGCCGCCGCGCAGATCAGCATCGCCGTGAAAGACGCCAGCGGCCGCGTGATCCAGGAGAAGAAGGGCTGGCCGGCAGGCACCACCAACATCGCCCCGGGCCAGGCAGTTGACTTCGACCTCGGCCGTCTGTTCCGCTACTCGCCGGACATGGCCACCTACACCGTGAGCATCGCCTCGGTGCGCACCTGGTAAGCCGTTCCGCGAATCACCACTGCCAAGTAGCAAACGGGGGCCGCAAGGCCCCCGTTTTCTTTGCGGCGCGTGCAGCGCTCAGCGAAACGCCACGCGTCCGCGCGATGGATCCAGACACACCACGTGCTTTGAAAAGAAGCCGGTGCCGAGCACCGCATCCACATCCGGCGCCGGGAACTGCCGCAGCACGAACTCCTGCGGTCCGGCCGGCTGGCCGACCACATCAAACTGGCGGAAGGTGACGCGACGCAGCAGGTCGGCATCCTTGATCCGTCCGGCCACCGCGGAGGGGCGCAGCACGTCCGCCGCGCTGCCGCTGTCCCACTGCACCCGGAACACGCCGTGGCCGGTCTGCACGTCGGACACCATCACGCCACGCTCCACGCGCAAGGGGCCACCTTCACTCCCGCACTCGCGTGCGAGGACGCTTGGCGCCGACGACGGATACAACCGCAGCTCGCCGCCCGGCTCGTCGAACACCATCTGGTAGCGGCCGAGCAGGCCGAAGCCGATCAGGCCATCCTGCGGCAGCGCGGCCTTGCCGCCGCCGACCAGCTCGTTGCCATCGAATTGCGTGGCGACGAGCGTGCCCGCCACCAGCTGTTCCGCATGAAAGATCCGCGAGGTGAACACGTGGCCATCGGCATCGCCGGAGGACTCCGTGTCGCCGGTGAATCGAACCGGCAGCCGCCCCAGCACGGACGTCTTCAGCCCCACCACCTGGTAGCTGCCCGCGTCCAGCACCAGCGTGAGCGGCTTGCCGGCAACTGTGGCCCGCGTCGTCGTCGGCAGGCCATGCTGCAGAGCGAGCGGAATACGCACGGGACGCGGAGCGTCATCGCCGGCGCGCGCGCTGGAAAAAACAAAGGCCAGCACAAGGCCGGCCAGCAGCATGGATCGAGACATCGTGTTCCTCCCTGACACGCGTCGCCGAACGGCAGGCCCTCCCTGCCCGGCCGCGATGTCCCGGCACGATGCCAGAGCGGGCTCGGCGCCACCAGCGCCGCAGCCCTGTCAGTGCAGCACGAACAACTTGTCGAAGCCGGCCACCTTGAGCGTGCTGCGCAGGGCGCTGCCGGCGTTGACGATGCGGATGTCCGCGTGGTCGGCGCCGGCGTGTTCGCGCAACAGCAGCAGCATGCCCAAGGCGGAGCTGTCCATGCTGGCGACCTCACTGAGGTCGACGATGTAGCTGCGCGCGCGGGCGTCGGCGCCCAGGCAGGCGTCGTGGAAATCGCGGTGCACGGAGAAGTCGAAGCGCTCGCCCAGCTGCAGGGTGAGGCAGTCGTGTTCGCGGTCGTGGTGGACGGTCAGGCTCATGGGTCAGTCCTCAAAAGAGTTCGATCTCGCCGGCGTCCATCGAGCTCTGCAGCGCGGGGCCGCGCGAGCGCAGGCGCGCCTTCTCGCGCTGGATCGCCAGCCGGCTGCGCACCTGCTCGGCGCGCTCGGCGAGCACCGCCGAGTCCATCGGATCGCAGGCCAGCCGCTCGATGTCGCGGGTGCATTCGGCGGTCACTTCCTGCAGCTCCACCAGGCGCGTGCGGGTCTGGTTGATCAGCTGGCTGAGGATGTCCTCGAACTGCAGCGAGCGCACGGTGGTGGCCACGTCGCTGCCGAGCCCGCGGTTGATCTCCACCACCTGGTCGGCGACCGAGGTGGTGCGGGCGTCGCTCTCGGTGACGTGGGCCATCATCGCGTCGATGCCGCCCTTGGCCGACAGCGCCACGTTGAGATCCTGCGAGGCCATCGTGCCGACCAGGCCGCGCAGCTGCTCCATCGCGCCGCGCGCGCGCTCGACGTGGCTGCCGATCTGCTCGTTGAACTGGTTGGAATGGCTGGCCAGGTTGCGGATCTCGCCGGCCACCACCGCGAAGCCCCGACCGGCCTCGCCGGCGCGCGCCGCCTCGATCGAGGCGTTCAGCGCGAGCAGGTTGGTTTCCTCGGCGATGGTGTTGACGTTCTTCAGCAGGCCGAACACCGCGTCCATCTCCTTCGCCATGCCGTCGATGCGGTAGACGATGCGCAGGCTCTCGCGCGACATCTGCACGATCATCCCGACGAAGTGCTCCAGCAGGTCCGAGGTGCGATTGGCAAAGTCCTGCACCGACACCTCGCCGTTCTGCACGTCGATGATCGTCTTGAGCAGCGACTGCTGCTGACCGGTCTTGCGCGAGAGGCCGTCGAAGCCGCCGCCCAGTTCCAGCACCGCGTCGCGCAGCAGGTCCATCGCCTGGTGCAGCTCGCGGGTGGCGTGACCGAGCTCGTCGACCAGCGCGCCGCGCACGTCTTCCAGCGCTTCGCGCACCGGCCCGGTGTTGATCGCCACCGCCGCCTCGACCGGCGCGGCGGGCGGCACGCGGCGGCTCTCGACGATCCACACGGCGGTGAGCGCGATCACCAGCAGCGGCGCCAGCCATACCGGATGCCAGACCAGGCACAGCAGCAACGCTGCCGTGCTGGCCAGCAGGCCGGCGACGAGACGGGAGTGGAAGAAGGACACGATGGCAGCCATGGTTGTTCGCTCGATCACGCGCCGACGGCGCTTTTGAATGGTTGGCGCGCCAGCGTGAGCAGGCGTGCGGCAATGTCGTCCAGCGGCAGCGCCTCGCGCGCCGCGCCGAGTTTCCAGGCGGCGCCGGGCATGCCCCACACCACCGAGGTCGCTTCGTCCTGCACCAGCGTGCGCGCGCCGGCCTGGCTCAGCTCCAGCAGCCCGCGTGCGCCGTCGTCGCCCATGCCGGTGAGCAGCACCGCCACGGTGGAGGCACCGGCACTGGCGGCCATGGAGCGGAACAGCACGTCCACGCTGGGCTTGTGCCGGTTCACCGGCGGACCGTCGTGCAGGCGGCACACGTGCTTGGCGCCGTCCCACATCACCAGCAGGTGCTGACTGCCCGGAGCGATGTAGGCGTGCCCGGGCTGGATCGGCTGGCCGTCGTGCGCCTCGCACACGCGCATCGCCGAGCAGTGGTCCATGCGCGCGGCGAAGGGGCCGCTGAAGGCGGCGGGAATATGCTGGGTGATCAGGATCGGTGGCGCGTCCGGCGGCATCTGCTCCAGCACCACGCGGATCGCCTCGGTGCCGCCGGTGGAGGCGCCGATGGCGATCATCGGGCTGCCTGCACGGGTGCCCGCGCCGCTGGCGCGAGGCAGCACCGCGTCGGCCGAGAGCCGCGGCGGCACGTCGAGCTTGCGCACCTCGGTGCGCACGCGCGGCTTGGCGCCCGCGGCGGCGATCACCTTGGCGCAGATCTCCTGCGCACCCTCGGCGAAGGTGTTGGCGAGGTCGCTGTTGGGCTTGGTGAAGAAATCCACCGCGCCCAGCTCCAGCGCGCGCAGCGTCACCTCGGCGCCCTGCTCGGTCAGCGAGGACACCATCACCACCGGCATCGGCCGCAGCCGCATGAGGTTTTCCAGGAAGGTGATGCCGTCCATGCGCGGCATTTCCACGTCGAGCGTGAGCACGTCGGGGTTGAGCTGCTTGATCTTCTCCCGCGCGATCAGCGGATCGGGCGCGGTGCCGACCACCTCGATGCGCGGATCGACCGAGAGCATGGTCGACATGAGCTTCCGCACCAGCGCGGAATCATCGACCACCAGGACTCGCACTCTTTCCATTGCCTGTTCTCTCTGCCTGCTCTTCCAACGTGTCGCCACCGTGTCGCGGTGGCGTGCTTCGATGCTTTCGCGCGGTGAGCGCCCGTCACTGCAGCGCCACCCTTGCCGGACGTCATTCCCGCGAAAGCGGGAATCCACTTTGACTTTGTGGCGCCTCGAAGATGGATTCCCGCTTTCGCGGGAATGACGCCCTGAGGCGTGTCCCGGTGTCCCTGACGGAACGCGGGGCGCGCTTTGCCCATGCGGTCCGGCAAACCCACCTCAGAACAACTCCACCTCTCCCTTTATCGGATCGTTTGCCAACTGCTTGAGGTATTGCTTCTCGCGCGCCACCAGGGCGAACTCGTCGCGGCCGCGCATCTGTCGCACGCGGACCTTGCCGGTCACCGGGAAGAACTGCACCTGGCGCGGGTACACGTCGCCCAGGTCGGATGCGGTCACCGCCAGGCCTTCGGTGCGCAGGTAGCGCTGCACGAACTCGATGTTGCGGCTGCCCACGTCGGTCATCTGCGACAGCACGCGGCCGCCGCCGAACACCTTCACGTCCCAGTCCTCGCGCCGGCTGCCGGCCTTGAGCAGGGCGTTGATCAGGTGCTCCATCGCGTCGTTGCCGTAGCGCGCTGCACGGCCCACCGTGGCCGACCAGCTGTCGCGCTCGGCGCCGCGCTCGCCGCTGGGCTCGGGCAGCATGAAATGGTTCATGCCACCGAGCTTGAGCCGGCGATCGTGGATGCAGGCGGAGACGCACGAGCCGAGCACGGTGGACACCAGCTCGTCCTGCCGGCTCACGTAGTACTCGCCCGGCAGCACCTTCACCGTCATCAGCGAATGCGCTGGATCCCAGAAGCGGCGCATGTGCTCGAACCCGGGCAACACGGCGCCTGCACCACTGCCCGGCGCCGAGGGCAGCGCGGGCGCGACAGCGCTCATGGCCGCTTCCGGTAGACGGTGCGTCCGATCAGTTCGAAATCGTTGCTCAGTCCGTGCATCGACTCGGAGTGGCCGAGGAACAGGTAGCCGCCCGCCGGCAGCATCTGCGCGTAGCGGGCGAACAGCTTTTCCTTGGTCGGCTTGTCGAAATAGATCACCACGTTGCGGCAGAAGATCGCGTCGAACGGGCCCTGCATGGGCCAGTCGTGCAACAGGTTCAGCGGCAGGATGGTGACCAGCTCGCGCAGGCGCGGATGCACCGAGGCCAGCCCGTCGTACTCGCCCTGCCCGCGCAGGAACCAGCGCTTGCGGCGCTCGTCGCTTACGCCGCCCAGGCGGTCCAGCGCGTAGACGCCCTTGCGGGCGGCCTCCAGCGCCTGCGGCGAGAGATCGGTGGCGAGGATCTTCGCGTCGACGCTGCCGCCACTGCGCTCGAGCGCCTCGGCCAGCACCATCGCCAGCGCGTAGGGCTCTTCGCCGGTGGAGCATCCGGCCGACCAGATGCGCAGGCGATCGCCCTGCCGGCGCTTGTGCTCCAGCCACTCCGGCAGCAGCTTTTCCACCAGCAGGTCGTAATGGTGCATCTCGCGGAAGAACGCGGTGACGTTGGTGCTGATCGCGCTGGCCAGCTCGCCCAGTTCGGTATCCGGTTCGCGCTTGAGCACCTCGCAGTACTCGCTGAAGTCGCGCAGCCGCAGCGCGCGCAGGCGGCGTTGCAGGCGACCCTGCACCAACTGGCGCTTCTGCTCGCTCAGCGCGATGCCGCACTGCTCGTAGACGAAGCGCCGCAGGAAGGCGAAATCCTCATCGCCCAGCGACGGGCCGTTCATGGCCGACGCCGGCGCGCCTGCCGCGGCAGCGACGCGTTCGTCGTGCTGAGCCAGGCGCGCGGACATCGATCAGAACTCCTTCCAGGCGCCGGCGTCGGCCGTTTCGGCTGCACGCTGGGCCGGCTTCGCCGCGGATGCCATCGGCGCGCTGCGCACCGCGGCGAACACCGCCTCGGCCTCGGCCGCCACCGTCTTCGCCCGCGTGGTCACCGACGGCGCCACGTTGGACATCGTCTCGTCGAGCTGGAAGAAGCCCACCTGCTGGGTCAGCTCGGCGGCCTGCTCCTGCATGGCGCGGGCGGCCGCGGCGGCCTCTTCCACTAGGGCGGCGTTCTGCTGGGTCATCTCGTCCATCTGCAGCACGGCGTGGTTCACCTGGTCGATGCCGGCGGACTGCTCGGCGCTGGCCGCGGCGATCTCGGCCACGATGTCGGTGACCTTCTTCACGCTGTCGACGATCTCGGCCAGCGACTTGCCGGTCTGGTCGACCAGCGCCGTGCCGTTCTGCACTTTCTCGGCGCTGTCCTTGATCAGGCCCTTGATCTCCTTGGCCGCACCGGCGCTGCGCTGGGCCAGGTTGCGCACCTCGGTGGCGACCACGGCGAAGCCGCGGCCCTGCTCGCCGGCGCGCGCCGCTTCCACGGCAGCATTGAGCGCCAGCAGGTTGGTCTGGAAGGCGATCTCGTCGATCAGGCTGACGATGTCGGAAATCTTGCGGCTGGACTCGTTGATCGCCTTCATCGCGACCACCGCCTGGGTCACCACCTCGCCGCCGCGCTCGGCCTGTTCGCGGGCACCGCGGGCAAGCTGGTTGGCGTGGCTGGCGTTCTCGGCGTTCTGCTTCACGGTGGAGGTCATCTCCTCCATCGACGAGGCGGTTTCTTCCAGCGAGGAGGCCTGCTCCTGCGTGCGCTGGCTGAGGTCGTCGTTGCCGCGGGCGATCTGCTGTGCGGCCGTGCTCACTTCACCGGAACCGTTGCGCACTTCGCTGACGATCGCCGACAGGCGCAGGTCCATGGTGCGGAACGCATCGAGCAGCTCGCCCAGCTCGTCCTTGCGGTTTACCTGGACGTCGTGGCCCAGCTTGCCCTGGGCGATCTCGCGGGCGATGCGGCCGGCGTAGGCCAGAGTGCGGATGATCGAGCGGCTGAGGGTCAGCGCCATGAAGATGGCCAGCACCATGCCCAGCGCCAGCGCGCTGACGCTGATCAGGCGTACCAGCTTGTAGCGGGCGACCTGACCTTCGTAGATGCCCATCGCTTCGGCGCGCTGCACTTCCATCAGCTTGGCCAACTTGTCCTGGCGCGTGAGCAGCAGCGGGCGCACTTCCATTTCCAGCACGTCGCCGGCGCTGGCATCGGCCTGGTTGAGGGCGTCTTCCATGTCCTTTCGTGCGGAGGCGTAATCGCCCTCATCGGCCTGGTACTTCTTGTACTCAGCCTCCACCGCGGCGCTCTTGGGCAGCTTGTCGAAATCGGCCTTGAGCTTGGTCAGTTCGGTCTGCAGCGCGGTGTACTCGGCCATCTTCTGCTTGAGCTGGTCGGGCTTGGCGACCATGCCGCTGGCCTCGCTCATCAGGATGAAGGCGAGCAGCGACTTGTTGTTGATGCGCGAAACCATGGCGGCCGGCACCATCTCGTCCTGGTAGACGCGGCGCAGCCCCTCGTTCTGCTGCTGCATCGAGCCGAAACCGATCGCCGCGCCGATCAACAGCATCAGCACCAGCAGGCCGAGCACGATCCGCAGGCGCCAGCGGATAGTCAGGGAGGGGATCTTGAAGGCGAGCTTGGGCAATTTCATGTCAGTTCCTGTCAGGCAACGGCTTTCACTTCGGCGGCCGCGGGAAGGGCGGCTTCGAGCATCTGCGCGTCCTGCGGCTGCAACAGCTTGTCCACGTCAAGCAGCAGCACCATCCGTTCGTCGACGGCGGTGAGGCCCTTGAGGTATTCGGTATCCACGGTGGTGCCCATGTCCGGCACCGGGCGCAGGTTCGCGGCAGTCACGTCGAGCACGTCGGACACGGCATCCACCACCACGCCGAAGTTGCGTCCGGCGACGGTGACGATCACGGTCACGGTGTTGGCGGTGTACTCCTCGCGCGGCAGGCCGAAGCGCAGGCGCATGTCGATCACCGGCACGATCGCGCCGCGCAGGTTGAGCACGCCCAGCACGTAGGACGGCGCCTGCGGTATGCGTGTCACCGGCGTCCAGCCGCGGATCTCGCGCACGGCGAGGATGTCCACGCCGTATTCCTCTTGCGCGAGGTTGAGGGTGAGGTACTGCGACGCCGCGGCGTCGTGGGGGGAAGCATCGGACATGGACGGGCCTCATCTACCGGAACGCCGCGCGGCGCTCGCTGTCAGCCAGCAGATCGACCGGAAACAGGGAAACTTGAGCGCGAAAGCCTGCGGAAGAAGCAACCCGCCGCGTGCCTCACGAGGCGCCACGCTCGCGGGCATGAGCTCGCTTGCGGGCGATGCTGTTGGCTCTGGATACTGAATCAGAGCAAAGGACATCGCCCGCGAGCGGGCTCCTGCAGCAAGCGAGCGAGGTGTGAGTGCGGGGAGAGGCGTCGGGCTCCCACCGGGCGCATTGGATGGCGGGGATCGCTGCGGGGGATGGGCTCGATCAGGCCGCCCGCGCCGTCTCCGCTGCGGCCATCGCCGCCTGCACGGCGGCGCGGTCGGCGGGGACGATCAGCTGGTCGGGGTCGAGCATCAGCACCATGCGTTCGCCGGCCGCGGCGGCTCCCTTGAGCCAGGCCAGGTCGGCACGCGCGTCCGGTTCCTCGGACGAAGCCGCGGGTTCGTCGGCGATGCCCAGGTCGACCACTTCGGCCACGGCATCGGCGAGAACGGCGAGGCGCTGGCCCGATCGCTCCAGCACGACCGTCACTGCGGGGCCGACGCCGGCCTGCGCGGACAGTCCGATGCGCCGGCGCAGGTCCACCAGCGGCATGGGTCCGAGTGCGTGCGCGAGGCGGCCGGCCACGTAATCCGGCACCCCGCGCAGGGGTTGCACGGTGCCGCTGCCGCGGATGTCTTTCACGGCGCCGAGGGTGATGGCGTAGAGGTCGTCACCGAGCAGCACGGTGAGGTAGTGCGTGCGCAGGGATGCGGAGGTGTCGGTCATGGCGATGTCGCGTCCTTCGAGGCGGCCCCGATGCGCTGGTGCCGTCGTCATGGGCAAACGGAGCGCCCGCGCGCCCCGTGGACATCCCCGCCGGCGCCATGCCGGCGGGGACACGGATGAATCAGAACTCCTGCCAAGCGCCGGCCGCGACCGGCTGCATCGCCGGGGCGCGGGCCGCTGCCGGTGCGCGCACCACCCGCGCCGCCGGAGCAGTCGCCACTGGCGATGCGGCCGCTGCGCCGTGGGCGTGTTCGCTGTGCACACGGAAGTAGCGCATCTGCTCGGCCAGCGCGTCGGCCTGTTCCTGCATGGCGCGGGCGGCGGCGGAAGCTTCCTCCACCAGCGCGGCGTTCTGCTGGGTGACCTCGTCCATCTGCGTGACGGCGTGGTTCACCTGGTCGATGCCGGTGGACTGCTCGTGCGCGGCGGCGGCGATCTCGGCCACGATGTCGGTGACGCGCTTGACGCTGCCGATGATCTCGCCCAGCGCGGCGGACGATTCGTCCACCAGCGCGCTGCCGGCCTGCACCTTGTCCACGGTGGTGTTGATCAGCGCCTTGATGTCCTTGGCCGCCGCGGCACTGCGCTGGGCCAGGTTGCGCACCTCGGTGGCGACCACGGCGAAGCCGCGCCCCTGCTCGCCGGCACGCGCCGCTTCTACCGCGGCATTCAGCGCCAGCAGGTTGGTCTGGAAGGCGACTTCGTCGATCAGCTGCACGATGTCGGTGATCTGTCGGCTGGCCGCCTCGATCTCGCGCATGGCGCCGCTGGCACGCGAGGCCACTTCGCCACCGCGCTCGGCCTGCTGACGCGCGCTGGCGGCGAGCTGGTTGGCGTGACTGGCGTTCTCGGCGCTCTGCTTCACGGTGGAGGTCATCTCTTCCATCGAGGCGGCGGTTTCCTCCAGCGAGGAGGCCTGCTCCTGCGTGCGCTGGCTGAGGTCGTCGTTGCCGCTGGCGATCTGCCGCGCGGCGGTGGACACCACCTGCGAGCCGCGCTGCACCTCGTGCACGATGCCGGTGAGCTTGCCGCGCATGCGCTGCAGCGCGCCGAGCAGGCTGGCCGGGGCGAACTCCGGCTCGTCGGCCGGACGCTGCAGATCGCCGTCGGCGATGCGCGCGGCCATGGCCATGGCGAATGACGGCTCGCCGCCGATGCCGTGGCGGATGCTGCGCATCGACTGCCACACCACCAGGATCACCAGCAGGCCGATCACGCCGGCGCGGATCAGCTGTGCCAGCAGGTTATGGCGATACGCCGCATTGATGTTGGTGTAGTAGGCGCCCGTGCCGAAATGCAGGTCCCACGGCTTGTACCAGACCGTGTAGCTGATCTTCGGCGCCTGCTCCTTGCTGTCGGGCAGCGGCCACATGTATTCGGTGACGCCCGCGCCACCCGCCTTGTCGGTGGCCAGCATGGCCTGGAACAGCTTCTTGCCGGTGGGATCGGCCTTCTCGCCGACGTTGGTGTTCACCAGCGCCGGCGAGATGGGATGCATGCGCATGACCAGGCCGGAATCGAACGCGAAAAGGTAGCCCGTGCCCTGATCCCAGCGCATGGACTGGATTGCCGCCAACGCACGCTTGCGCGCCTCGGCGTCATCGAACTCGCCGGCCTTGGCACGTTGTTCGAAGCCGTCGGCGATCGCCACGGCACTGGCCACGTGGTTGGCCAGGTCGGTGGTCAGCGTGCTCATCTGCTGCTTGCGCGTTTCCACCGCGCTGACCACGGTGAGCGCGGCCAGGCCGGCGATGACGAGCACGATCACCAGCCACACGCGGGCTTGCAGGCTGAGGCGGTCGAGCATTTGAGCGGGGGTACGCATGGCGATTTACCAGAGTGAATGAAAGAGGGGCGTGCGGTGCATGCCCGTGGAGGTCCCTGCACTTGCTGGTCCGGCGTTCCGGCCGGCTGTCGTGCCGGTCCCGGCGCGACAGATTCCCCTTTCATCCGGCGACGCCCCCGCGCCGCCTTGTCACGATGCTTCCGGCTGCCGCTCAGGCCGCCTTGCGGCGTGCCTGCAGACGGATCAGCCCGGCGATGTCGACGATCAAGGCCACCGAGCCGTCGGCCAGGATGGTGGCGCCGGACACGCCCGACACGCGGCGGTAGTTGGCCTCCAGCGACTTCACCACCGCCTGCTGCTGGCCGATCAGGCCGTCGACGAACAGGCCCACGCGGGTACCGTCGCCTTCCACCACGATCATCAAGCCGTCTTCGATCGCCTGCTTTGCGCCGGTGCAACCGAACGTCTCGTGCAGGCGGATCACCGGCAGGTACTCACCGCGGAAGCGGAACAGCTCGCCGCCGCCGACCACGCTGCGCACCGCGTCAGGCTTCAGCTGCACCGACTCCACGATGGACACCAGCGGCACGATGTAGCACTCCTGCCCCACTGCGGCGGTGAGGCCGTCGATGATGGCCAGCGTGAGCGGCAGCACGATGGTGAAGGTGCTGCCCTTGCCCGGGGTGGTGCGGATGGTGACCGTGCCGCCGAGGTCGGACACGTTGCGGCGGACCACGTCCATGCCCACGCCGCGGCCGGAGAGATCGGTGGTGACCGCCGCGGTGGAGAAGCCGGGCTGGAAGATCAGCTCCGCCACCGCGTCGTCACTCATCCCCTCACCCGAGGAAATCAGTCCACGCTGGATCGCCTTGGCGACGATCGCCTCGCGATTCAGCCCGGCGCCGTCGTCGCCCACTTCCACCACGATGGAGCCGCCGCGGTGGAACGCCTCCAGCCGCAGCGTGCCCTGCTCCAGCTTGCCGGCGGCGCGGCGCTTTTCCGGCATTTCCAGGCCGTGGTCGATCGCGTTGCGCACCAGGTGCACCAGCGGATCGCCGATCTTTTCCAGCACCGTCTTGTCCAGCTCGGTGTGCTCGCCGTGCATGTCCAGCCGCACGTTCTTGCCGAGCTTGCCGCTGAGGTCGCGCACCAGCCGCGGAAAGCGGTTGAACACCGAGCCGATCGGCAGCATGCGGATGCCCATCACGCTTTCCTGCAGCTCGCGCGTGTGGCGCGCCAGCTGGGTCAGGCCTTCCTGCAGCAGGGCGAGCTTGTTGATATCGAATTCTTCGCGGAACTGGTCGAGCATCGACTGGGTGATCACCAGCTCGCCGACCAGGTCGATCAGGCTGTCGATCTTGTCGATCGACACGCGCACCGAGCTGGATTCGGCGTTGGCTACCGGCGCCGACTCGCGCGCCGCGCGAGCCGTGGCCGCGTCGGTGACAGTGGCCTTGGGCGCCTCGGCGGCGGCCGGCGGGGCCACCACGTGCAGCGGCTCGATGGCGAGGTCGCAGTCGTCCTCCACCCAGTCGAACACGCTCTTGATCGTCTCGCGCGTCACCTGCCCGCGCAGCTCCATGGTCCAGCCGATATGGCATTGCGAGACATCCAGCGCGTCGAGCGCCGGCAGCTTGTCCAGCTCGGCCGTGACGGTGAGTTCGCCCAGCGCCTTGAGCTCGCGCAGCAGGCGCAGCGGATCGTTGCCGCTGGCGGCCATGCCCGGATGCGGGCGGAAGGTGATCTTCCACGCATCGGCATGGTCGCGGGCACGGCGCGCCTTGACCTGCGTCTCCGCGGCGCGGCCCATCATCGCGGCCAGCTCGCCGCGCAGCCCCTCGGCCACCTCGTCGTTCAACGGCTGGCCGGCCTGGGCGCGGGCGAACATGCCGCGCAGGCAGTCCACCGTGCGCAGCAGCAGCTCGATGATCGGCTTGTCGATCGCGCGACGGCCATCGCGCAGCTCGTCCAGCAGCGACTCGGCCTCGTGGGTGAACGCGGCCATTTCCGGAAACCCGAACGTGGCCGCACCGCCCTTGATCGAGTGGGCGGCGCGGAAGATGGTGTGCACCAGCTCCTTGTCGCCGCCCTCGTCCAGCGCCAGCAGCGCCGTTTCCATGTTGTCGAGTCCTTCCAGGCTTTCCTCGAAGAACACCTGGTGGAACTGCGCCATGCTGACGTTGGCCATGACTGCTTCTCTCCGGCTCAGCCGAGCACGCGGTTGACGGTGGCCAGCAGCTGTTCGGGATCGAACGGCTTGACCAGCCAGCCGGTGGCGCCGGCGGCCTTGCCTTCCATCTTCTTCTCGGTGTGCGACTCGGTGGTCAGCATCAGGATCGGCACGCCCTTGTACTCGGGCAGCGTGCGCAGCTCGCGCACCATCGAGATGCCGTCCATCACCGGCATGTTCACGTCGGCCAGCACCAGGTCGTACTTGCTGCCCTTGGCCTGGTCCAGTGCGAGCTGGCCGTTCTCGGCCTCGCTCACGTCATGCCCCGCGCCGCGCAGGGTGAAGGCCACCATGCCGCGCATCGACGCCGAATCGTCCACTGCAAGAATCTTTGCCATCTTCCACCTCGTTTCAGGCCGGCCGGGCGGCCGGCAGATCCAGTTCGCCATCCAGCCCGAGCAGGGCGGACGCCTCACGCAACACGTCGCTTGCGGCACTCCAGGTCACCGCGCAGCTGCCCTTGGCCGCCGCGCGGCGGAACGCCACCAGCAGTTGCATGGCTGCGCCGTCGACCTTCTCCACGGCCGCGCCATCCAGCGCCGCGGCACCGCCGCGGACGGCTTCGCGCAGCTGCGGCGCCAGCACATCGAGCGCGCCCAGCCGGCAATCCACCGGCAGCACGATCGCCGCCTCAGCCTTGCCCTGCCCGCCTTTTGCTGACGCCTTGCTGCCCATGCGCTTGCCCCGTGGCCGTGCTGGCCGTGACTTCGTTCGGAGGCCTTATCGGCGGCAGTGGCGGTGGCTTTAGGGCGACTCTGTCGACCCGACGCCCGGCGGAACGAAGTGTGGATGGCGTCTCAGTTCCGCCCCGGCCGCGCTCCACTCCCTTCCTTTCAGCCCGTGGTCCGGCGAGGCAGATGCGCCAGGACAACGTCGCCAGCCGCCTCAAACCCGCCCGTCATTACCAGCGACGGCTCAACAGCCGACAGGCTGGTTACGCTGGAAGCGCTTCACAAAGGGGCATGCCGGTCATCCGCCTTGTGGATTTGGCTGGAAAGCGCCAAAAAGCATCGCCGTCGCCGCCCTAAAGTTCCGCCGCCCGCCGCCGTTATCCCCGACAAGTCGTCGTGTATCCGCACGACCATCGCCGTGGGGCGAAGGAGCCTCGCATGATCATCCAGCCCACCAGCCTCGCCGCGCTCACCTGGCTCGGTGCCGCCTCCGGCACCACCGCGGAGAGCTGGCGCATCGGCGTGGTGCTGTCCGCGCGCCCGCTCGGCGTCACCGAGCAGGGCAAGCTGGTGCTGCAGATCGGCGGCATGGCGGTGGAGGCGGACATGCCCGGTGGCCAACAAGGCTCCCTGCCCAACCCGCAAACCCCGTACACCCCGCTGCCCACCGGACAGGCGTCCACGCCGCTGCCGGCGCAGTTCCAGGTGCGCGTGCTCAGCCTGGGCACCCAGCCCACGCTGGAAGTGATGCTGCCCAAGGCCAGCGATTCGGTGGCACAAGTGGCACTGCGCGAGCGCCTGCCGCAGCAGGACGGCTTCGCGCCGCTGCTCGCCACCGTGCAGGCGCTGGCCCAGCGCCCCGTGATGCGCCAGCTTCCCGCCGCGCTGCGCCCGGTGCTGGCGCAGCTGGAACAAGCCATGCGCACGCCCGCCGACATCACCACCGGCGCCGGCCTGCGCGAGGCCATCCTGCGCAGCGGACTGTTCATGGAATCGAGCCTGGCGCAGACCCCGCTGCTCGCCGCCGGCGTGGGCGAGGACGACTGGAAGGCCGTGCTGCTCAAGCTGTCCAACCTGCTCGACAGCTACGCGCCGCCGCGCGGCAGCCCGCTCAACCCCGGCGCCGCCGGCAGCGGCAACGAAACCGCCCCGCCGCTGCTGCAGCGCGGCCTGCAGGCACAGGCCCGCGCCGCGGCTACGGCCGCCGACCTCGCCGCCCTCACCGGCGAAGAAGACACCGCCCCGCTGCTCGGCCAGCTGCACACCGCCGTGCGCGCCGCACTGGCGCGAGTGGAAGTGGCCCAGCTCGAAGCGAGCACCGTCCCCGCGTGGATCACCGAGATACCCATCAAGAGCCGCGACGGCAAGGACGTCCTGCAATTGCAGCTCGACTATCCCACCGACGCCGCTCCCGATGCCCCGCGGCAGTGGACCCTGGGCTTCGCCATCGACCTGCCCACGCTCGGCCCGGTGCAAGGCGAGCTGCAGCTGCACGACCTGCGCCTGTCCGTGCGGCTGTGGGCCGAGCGCACCAGTACCACCGAGCGGCTGGAGCAGCAGTTCACCGCGCTGCGCCAGCGCCTGTCCGCCTGCGGCCTGCTGCTCGACCAGCTCACCTGCCAGACCGGCCTGCCGCGCGCGCACGGCCGCCACAGCGCCCACCTGCTCAAGGCCACCGCATGACCCAGGCCCTTCCCAACCCGCAGCGCAGGGTGACCCTGAAGCTCACCAGTGGCAGCGGCGACGCCGCCACCACCTCGCCGCGCGTGCCCGCCGAAGCGCTGGACCTGCTGCTCGCCCGCGCCCGCAACCAGGGCATCCCGCTGCACCACGATGCGCAGATCGCCAGCCTGCTCGCCGCCCTGCGCCTGCGCGACGACGTGCCCGGCACCCTCTACGCCGCCGCCGCCTCGGTACTGGCCTGCGTGTATGAAGCCTCCGGCGAAAAGCTCTGAGTCAGCGGGTGCGATGGGAACGCATCACCCTGAAGCTGTGCAGCAAAAAACGTCGCGGCTGAAGCCGCTCCCACAACGCCCGCGCGCGGCGCTTCCCTGTGGGAGGGGCTTCAGCCCCGACAGCGTCGGCCCTACCCTGCCCCCCTCACCGATCCAGCGGACTGACCACGCCCATCCCGCCGCGGTTGAGAACATGCGTATAGATCTGCGTGGTGGCCACGTCCTTGTGGCCGAGCAGCTCCTGAATGGTGCGGATGTCCTGCCCGGCTTCCAGCAGGTGCGTGGCGAACGAATGGCGCAGCGTGTGGCAGGTGGCGGGCTTGGCAATGCCCGCGCGATCGCGCGCCTGCTTGATCGCCCGCTGCAGCGTCGATTCGTCCACGTGATGGCGGCGCTCCACGCCATCGCGCGGGTCGACGCTGCGCGCTGACGCCGGAAACACGTACTGCCACCCCCAGTCACCCGCCGCGCCGCGAAACTTGCGGTCCAGCGCATCCGGTAGCCACACCCGGCCGAAGCCGGCGGCCAGATCCCGCTCGTGCACGCGCCGCGCCTCGGCCAACTGCGCGCGCAAAGGGTCCACCAAGGTCAGCGGCAGCATGGTGCGGCGATCCTTCGCGCCCTTGCCTTGCCGCACCACGATCTCGTGGCGCTCGAAATCCACGTCCTTCACCCGCAGCCGCACGCACTCCATCAGCCGCATGCCCGTGCCGTACAGCAAGTTGCCCATCAACCAATGCACGCCGCGCAGTTCGCCCAGCAGGGCCGTTGTCTCCGCGCGCGTCAATACCGTGGGCACGCGCTGCGGCCGCTTCGCCCGCTCCATGCCGTCCAGCCACGGCAACTCCACCCCAAGCACCTGCTTGTAGAGAAACAGCAACGCCGACAACGCCTGGTTCTGTGTGGATGCCGATACCCGGCCGCGAACCGCCAATCCGGTAAGGAACCGCTCGATATCCTCTGCGCCCAGATCCCGCGGATGGCGCTTGCCATTGGCCAGGATGAACCGCCGAATCCAGCCGGCATAGGCCTCTTCGCTGCGTATGGACATATGCAGCCGCCGCATGCGGTCGCGCACCTGATCGAGCAGCTTCGGCGACCTGCCGCCCGGCTCGCTTGCCGTATCCCTCTTGCCGTGGAACGATGCCATCCGTGTCACCCACCGCCGATAGAAGCCGCAAGATTAGGCTGCAGGATTAGGCTGCACGGAGCGGCACAAGTCGTTGAAAGTTGTAGGGGAGTCCCGCGGTGACAGGTGGATTTTCCGGGGATAGGCCGCAGGATTAGACTGCGTTTTGCAATCTACATAGCGTTAGGCCTCGCATGAAGCGTCATTGGGTCCTGCTGTCTTACACCACTGTGCTCGCGATGTCCGGCTGCTACGGCCCGGAGTCGCTGGGCAACAAATCCGACTGGGCTGCGCTTCAGGGCGTGGAGTACGCGCAACGAGCACAAGTTCTAGGCGCGCCAGTTGTGCTTCAGGTCGGGGACTATCGTGTTGCAGGCATTCCACAGTCGAACGCGCAAGGAAATGTTTGGGTTCTTCTTAACCCCAGCGCAGACGAACCGCTTTACAAGCAGCTGCCCGCAGGCAATTACACGCTCACTGCCCAGCAGCTCGCCGTGTTCGGCTCGATCGATCCCGGCGTACTAGCCCAGCTCCGACTACATGTGCAAAGGTGAGCCTAACAATTCGTTCAAGGCGGACGGCTCCGCCGCCGCTTAACTCCAGCGTTAGTGCTCACAATGAACGCTCACCGCTTACTGGCTGTAATTGTTTTCACCTCGCTGATCGCGGGTTGCTACGCGCCTCACAGCGATGCACAAGCGCGGCTCAATCACTGGAACACGCTGCTATCCAAAGAGCTACCAGCGGGCGCGTCAAAGGCAACCGTCCAGGCTTTTTTCTCGGGTCATGGGCTGGAGTCCAGCTACTTGGCCTCCGACCATGCTGTTGTTGCAATCGACCGAGACGTCGAGTCTGGCGGTACGGTTACAACAAGCATCACTTTCAAATGTCCGCTAGACCAAACTGAGCGGCTAGAATCATGCAGCACAGCGTTTGTCTATACGGGGCCCTGAGCTCTAACCACTCATTCGAGGCGGACGGCTTCGCCGCCGCTCAATTCCAGCGTTAGCCCTATCAACATGACCTCACGCGTCGACGAGCTCCTGCATATCGCCAATGCAATATCTCGGGGCGAGATTCCTGCGTATCAGCACAACGAGTGCTACACGTCAGGTGCCTTCGACCTGCTTCTGGTCGAGGCAAACGGCGGAGAAGCCTTCGAAATGTTGGAGACCCTGTGTCGACGCTTTGAGTCAGTCAAAGCCTCAGGCAATGGCATGAAGGGCTACTATGAGCTTGTCACTTTGCTGGCCAGGCAATCCAACACAACAGAGGTGCCGTCTGGCATGCATGCCGTCATCTCCGAACAGCCAGAGCTGTCTAGCGGCCTTCGGTCGTGGTACCGCGACGCAGGCTAACCACTCGTCCAAGCGGACGCGCGTACCGCGCGCCGCTTAACTCCAGCGTTAGGCATTCGGACAGTAATGAGCTCTGACATGGAAATTGGGCAAGTCATCGCTGAGCGAATCATGGTCTTCGTGCACGATACTGGCGAGCGAGAAGATGCGTCGCTGCGGGTTGGCTTGCCCGTGAGGATCAAAGATGAAACTTGGTGCTGCCCCTATGAGCTTCGCACCCAAGGTCGGGTAAAGGCGTTTGCCATGTATGGTGTTGACGCCCTTCAGGCCTTGGAGCTCACGATGAAAACGTTGCGTGTCGAGGTCGATCACTGGGAAAGGCATCGAAAGGGGAAATTTCACTTCCTTGATGGAGAAGGAGCGGCCATCTCATGAGGGGCTGTCGCAGCATGCCTAACAACACGTTCGAGGCGGACGGCTACGCCGCCGCTCAACTCCGGCGTTAGGCGTATCAGAGCATGGAAGAGTCGATCACTTTGAATCTCCCTTACGGCCTCATGGAAGAGGAGTGGTCTAGGGTTATGGGCGTCTACCAGGAAATGGACGGTTGGCTAGAGGGGCAAGATCTTCCCTGCTGGTTCGGCCCCGAAGGAAGTTCGAAATTCATTTGCGCTTCGAGTGAGCCAAGTGGACTCCTGCTCTCAGGAAGCATCGATCCTCTATTGTTTCGTGGCTGGGTCACGAAGTTGTGTGCAAAGCTCACAGCTAGTCTTGGCAGGGAAATTTATGACGCAGAGGTGTAGCGCTGTGGCCGACATGCCTAACAATTCGTTCAAGGCGGACGGCTTCGCCGCCGCTTAACTTCAGCGTTAGGCCCCATGAAAGCATCTCGTCTAAGCAAGCTAGAGGTTCAACTCGAAGCAGCCGAGGCTTCGCTCCTTGGCCTGCTCATGCAAGCTCTCCCTCGCGTCGCCCAGTCGGGTGAGATGCTTTTCTTCAACTCTCAATTCTCCCTAAATGCCACCCGCCCTCATTGGCTGCCTGGTGAGAGCGAGGAGCTTCTGTCCCTCGCTCAACAGGCCGTTTCGTTGCGAGGTGAGTTGGGCTTGCCGCTCCTCGGTTCCGTGGGTCAGCTCTATCTCTCTGCATGTAGCGAGGCTGCGAACTCAGCCAACGAAAACCGTCGTGGGCCGCGCCAGCTGGCAGCTTGGCTGCTAGGCGAACTGGGGCCTAACATCTCGTTCAAGGCGGACGGCTCCGCCGCCGCTTAACTCCAGCGTTAGGCTTTTCATGAGCACTCCTGATTGGTGGTCGCAACCTCCAGGCCCTCGCGGCGGCGGCGCCATCCTTTCGTCCGCAGGACTCTTGGCCGTCTATCTCGGCATCCTTGCCCCGCTCGCTAACCACCACGCACCCACGCTTACCCAACTGGCTTGCAGCCTGTTTGGCCTCCCCTTCGCAGCTGCAGGCGTCGCTTTCCTTGTATTCGGTCAACGTGCGGTCGTGGTCATTGGTGATCCGCGCAAGCCCATCAAGTGGGCTCGCTGGCTCACGGTTCCGCTAGTAGTCTCCGCGTTTGTAGCGTTCGGCTGGCTCAGGTGGCGGTACGCTGCCTAACAACTCGTTCAAGGCGGACGGCTTCGCCGCCGCTTAACTCCAGCGTTAGGTGCCCAAGGATGAATCTCCGCACTCTGGCCAAGATATTTTCTTTCTTTTTGGGCTTGTGCCTTGCCTTGCTGGGAGCAGCCTGGGCTTACATGGCAACTTCCGGCGCGGTCAAATCCGACATCACCGAGAGCTTCGTTGCTGCAGGCGGGCTTCTGCTGGCAGCCGCACCTTGTCTCGTATTTCCTTTTTCAGGTCGCCTCGCCAAAGCTCTGCTAGTCGTGTTCATCTTCGCGATCGCAGTGGGTATGCTTTGGCTTGTCTTCCAACCCAACCTGCCAGCCGAACATCCTGCAGTCCTCCAAGTAGCGGCCATTGCACTTGTTGTAATGCTGGTCGCGCGCGTTGGCTTGGCGCTGCGCCGGAAGTTATCGGCACCGAGCACCTAACCACTCGTCCAAGCGGACGCCGTACCGGCGCCGCTTAACTCCAGCGTTAGGACTCACACATGTTGCAGCTAACGGTGGTGGTGATGGGCTGGCTTTTCGCGGGCTGCACGGGCACGTACATGTACTCGTTCTGGAAGTTTCGTGACATTGTCAAAGCGGAAAAGCCCGAATGGCTTGGGGAAAGGAGTGGCTCGCTAGACTCCATCTATAGTAGTCAGCATATTTTTGGAGGTCGTAGGCACTCGGTAGCATTGACTCGTATCGCCTACGGTCTGCAATTGGGTCAGCTCAACTCTTCTCTTGCCGCTGCATATGCCAGGCGCATTCGGTTTTGCCTACCTTCGTGTCTCGTTCTATTTGCGGTAATCATCGGTTTGGGCCTCGTGCAAGCGTCCTAACCAATCATTCGAGGCGGACGGCTACGCCGCCGCTCAATTTCAGCGTTAGACCGCAAACCATGTCTCTCTCGCTGCTCCGAAAGCTCAAGGAATCGATCGAATCGCGCAGGTTCCGCAAGCAGGCGTGGCTTGGGCAGGACCAACCAGACGCCGACGGGGTCACGCCGTTCCAACGCGCCGCAGTTGCAGCCTTGCAGGATCAATTTGGAGACGTCTCGTTTTCTTCTGCTGGCAGTAAAGAGCTCTACCTGCGCGGCGAACTACCGGGCGCAAATGCAACACTCTTCATCTACAAGGATGGCGCTCAACTTCAGGCCCGCACAGCCGAGTTCCGGGCTGAGCGCTGGGACTACGAAAGCCCATCTGCTCTAATCAAAGAGCTTCTAAACCAGGGCCGTGCGGCATTGCGGTCTAACTGATCGTCCAAGCGGACGGCTTCGCCGCCGCTTAACTCCAGCGTTAGGCCGCACAAGGAGGTTTACGTGAAGATGCAGCTCGCGATCGGCTTGTTCCTGTCGTGCCTTGCTTTTGGCAGCCACGCGCAGTCCCTAGAACAACTTGATCAGCGCGCGCACGCAGACAAGGCCATCGATCTACTGAACCAGTTGCAGGATCAAGTCGATGAGCAGGCTCATGCCACGAAATATGAGTGCCTCAAGGCTTTCGGCAACAGCACCTTTTGTGGCTGTCTTTCAAGCAACTTGCCTGTCGCATTTTCCTTCGCTGATTACATCGCCATAATTACGCAAAGCAAGGAAGCTAACGGTTATGCCAAACTTACCCCCGACACAAAAAAGGCATATGACACCGTGCCGAGCGTCAGAGAAAAATGTGTGGCACAGGCGCGGAGCGCACCCTAACATTTCGTTCGAGGCGGACGGCTTCGCCGCCGCTTAACTCCAGCGTTAGGCGCTTATGTCGACACGTGTTCAAGTAATGGTGCTGAGTACAGTGCTCGCTCTGTCGATTGCCTCCTTCGCAATCGCTCGCCTCTACTCACCTTCTCTGGCTCTGAAGGTAGGCGTCGGTCCTGTCATATTCATGGGAATGGCTCTTTTTGGTCACCTCGTCACTCTCGACGACGATTCAGGAGAAAGCCTCTCTAATTTCCAGCCTTCATCTAGCATCTGGCGCAGTTCTATGTTGGCGCTTGCGCTTAAAGTAGGTCTGTTTGGACTTGTATGCTTTCTTGTTTTCTCGGGCTTGTAGCTACCGCGCGTTGTGGTGCCTAACAACTCGTTCAAGGCGGACGGCTTCGCCGCCGCTTAACTCCAGCGTTAGGGGGCTTGGGAAATGTCGTCGTCGCTGAAGCCACTAAAGTCAGTGGCGCACAACGTCTGCCACCAATTCGCCAGCACGCTCAACCACTGGGCCGGTGATTACGGCATTAATCACTTCGCGCGGTCGGTCGTTGCTGCCGGCGGCTCCGTCGCCGTGGATCTCCTCGCTGGCACAGCGCAGCCGCCCCTGGCCGGAGAGGGCGCCCTAGGTGTTCGTCAGCTGGCATCTGCTCTTCCAGCCCTGCTGATCAAGGAGGGCTTCGAGAGCAACACCCTGTCTTCCGCCATCGCCAACTATCGGATTCGCGGCCCTTTGCCTGAGCCCGGCGGCAACGTGGCGTACGATTGCCGCGTAGAGTTCAGTACAGCAGGGGGGGCGCTCTTACGTGGTCGAGCTGTCCGAGCTCAATGCGCCGTAGCCGCCCCCTAACAATTCATTCAAGCCGAACCCGCTTCGCGGGTCGGTTTAATTCAGGCGTTAGCCGTCAAAATACAGGTCTGCGAATCGGGATGCCAAAGTTACCAAGCAAAGACCAGATTGCGTTTCGTTGGCTCCTAGACCACATACCCATCTCGTGGTGGGTCGCTATCGTGGTCGCCGCCGGATCTCTGTTTTCTGCGGGCATCGGCGTCGGCCGGGTCTCGTTTCAAAACTTGGATGGCGACATCCGCGGCAAAATTGCTGTGCGCGACAAGTTGCAGTCCGACATTCAAGCGCTGTCGTCGCAAAAGACTACGCTTCAGGCCGAGATAGTCAGGCTTCAGGTAGACAAGAAGGTCGAACAAATGACGCCGGATCAAGTCAGGGAAGAGCTCAAGAAGTGGACGCGCGATTGACGGCTAACAGTTCATTCAAGGCGGACGGCTACGCCGCCGCTCAATTCCGGCGTTAGGCGAAGGCAGGGAGCAGCAGCTTGCGAATACCAAGGGTTCTCTGGTGGCTCTATTTCGCCTTCACCGCTTGGTCGTGGGTCCGCTCGCTCTTTGACCTACATGGCATTCCTGACTTTGTCTTGGCCATCTTCAATGGATATGGCGTTGTCGGTTTGTGGGGGTATCTGCGTGGCACGGTCATAGGATGGCGCAGGTTCTGGGTGGTTTACTTCGTGCTCTTCCTAGTCGAGGTTGGCTACAGTGTCTTGCCAGCCGGCTGGCTCGGAGTTCAGTCGGGTTCTCCACTAGTGATCGGCATCGTTGTTGGCGCAGCACTCGTTTGCGTACCGCAAGGCTTCGCACTCTGGCGCTACGCCTTTCATAACCAACAAGCCTGGCGGGCTGCACATGGCACCGCCTAACTCCTCGTCCGAGGCGGACGGCTCCGCCGCCCCTCAACTCCAGCGTTAGGCAAAGGGGGAGCCATATGGTTTTTGTAGTATCAGTCCTCGCAATCTTTGCCTTGTATCTCGCAGCACGTATTGGTGCGGCTATTGGCAGGCGCAGCCCGGCGCCCGTCAGCCTTTTTTTAGCGGCCAGCGCGGCGGTTGCTGCTGTCTACTGGCTCTTCGTCTGGGAACTTCACGCCGGGGAGGGAGCTGCCGGCGGCGTAGTTATTTTTGTGGTCTTCGCAAAAGCGTTCGGTGTTGTTTGCTTAGTTGCCGCGGGCGCTCTGCTGTATGGGTCAGCCACCCGTGACACTTCACCACCGGATGCCTAACATCTCGTCCGAGGCGGACGGCTTCGCCGCCGCTTAACTCCAGCGTTAGGCCGCACACGGAGAGATTCGCAATATGGAAAAGTCACAAGCCGACGCGATCGCTCAGGCCCTCCTGGAGCCGGACATTCGCGCTCAAGAAGAGCTCCGAGAAAAACGCGCCATAGAGTCAGTGCAGCTTGCTCGCAAACGGCGAGTCGCTTGGCTCACCCTCATCGGCGCAGGTATCGGGTCTGCGGTCGCTTACTTCGGCGGCATCCACTTTTCCATCGGCGTTATTTGGGGTGGCTTGTCCGGCTCTGCGGTTGGCTGGCTCATCACTCGTGGGGCTGCGGCCTAACCACTCGTTCAAGGCGGACGGCTTACCGCCGCCGCTTAACTCCAGCGTTAGGCGATACCAGATCACATGTTCCAGTACGATGAATCTTTCGTATTCCTCAAAAAATGGCATAGAGCAGCCTCCGCTTTCATCGCAGTTCTCATGGTCTACAACTACCTCATCCCATGGCCACCGCCCAACAGAAATCAGCTGACAATCGGCTTTTTTGGGTCGGTGTCTTTCGCGCTGATGGCAATCTTTGGGAATCGAGTTCGGGGCGCTCGCTTGCTCTCGGCCGTAACACTCTTGATTTTTATAGCCGCACTCTTCAATAAGCTCGTTGGGCATGGCGCCTAACATCTCGTTCAAGGCGGACGCGATAGTTCCCACGCTTTAGTGGACACCCTGATCTAACTTTTCAGGAATGCTCCATGCCGAAACCAGGCCCAAGAACGACCACGCGCTACAGCGAGCAATTCAAGGCCACCGCCGTGCGCCTCAGCCAGCTCCCAGGCGTCCAGGTGCAGGACGTCGCCGCTTCGCTTTACATCCATCCCTTCATGCTGTCTCGTTAGCGCAAGCAGGCGCGCGAGGGCACGATCATGGTCAAGGGTGTGGACGTCGATCCGGCCGTCGCGGCCGAGCTGAAGGAGCTGCGTCGGGTGAAGAAGGCCTACGAGCAGCTGAAGGTCGAGCATGACCTTTTAAAAAAAGCGATCGCGTTCACTTCCGAACGAAAAGCGAGCGCTTCGCCTTCATCCAGACCCAGCAAGAACACTACCCGGTGAGGCGGCTGTGTCGCCTGTTTGGGGTCAGTGCCAGCGGCTTCTACGCCTAGTGCGCCCGTCCGCTCAGTGAGCGCGCGCAGGAGGATGCACGCCTGATGACGCAGGTTCGCCAGGTGCACCGGGCGAGCCGGGAAACCTACGGCAGTCCGCGCGTGCACGCCGAGCTTCGCCGGCAGGGCGAGGCGGTCGGGCGCCGCCGGATCGAGCGCCTGATGCGCGAGCACGCGGTACGCGCCTGCTCGGCCTCGTTGTATCGACGCCTGCCGGGCCTTGGGCGGTTCTTCGCCAGCGTGGACAACCAAGTTCATGCGCTGACCATCGATCGCTGCGACCAGGTATGGGTCACGGACGTGACGTACCTGAAGGTCGCCGGCACCTGGCGCTATCTGGCCACGGTAATGGACCGCTATTCACGCCGGCTGCTGGGCTGGGCGCTGGGCCGGGAGAAATCGTCCGTGCTGACCTGCCGCGCGCTCGCCTCGGCCACGCGCCATCGACGCCCTGCGCCTGGGACCGTCGTGCATAGCGATCGCGGCGTCGAGTTTCTCGCCAGCGACTTCAAGCAAGCCTTGGGCAAGGCCGGCCTGGTGCAGAGCGTGAACCGCCCGCGGCGCATGACCGACAACGCGCACATGGAGTCGTGGAACAAATCGATGAAGTCGGACATGTACCACCGCCAGCGCTTCACCGACGACCGGACGCTGCGCGGCGCGCTCCGCAGCTACATCGATTTCTACAACCAGCACCGCTTACACTCGGCCTTGGGATATCGGTCGCCGATCGAGTTTGAGGCCCAATGTGTCTGACCTACGGTGTCCACTTTTTCGTAGGAACTCTCAGCGCTTACCGCGCGCCGCTTAACTCCAGCGTTAGCCGTCAGGAGCTTCCCGTTGAAGCAACGTACTCGCCCACTCAGCAAGAAACTCATGCCTGAGACTTATGCGCACGATGATGTTGTGACGTTTCGCGTTGGTAAAGCTGCAAGCCCAGAGAGCCAGGCACTTAGCCCAGTTACAGTACCGGTTCCGCTCATGTATCGGCTGTATCACTTAGCCCGTGCATACGACCTTCGTAGCATCATTCCCTTGCATCCAACATCGGGTACCGTACTCATCCCATATGTGGGCGTTCAGACGCTTGGGCTAGAGCTTGAGTTGCTGTCTAGCATCATCGATGATCCTGCGATCGATCAATGCGTCACCCAGCTTCTTGAGCTTATTTCTAATACACGTAACGACACCAAGTTTTGTCTGCTGGCTGATTTGTAGTTGCGGCTTAAGTGCAAAACGGCTAACAACTCGTTCAAGGCGGACGTCTTCGCCGCCGCTTAACTCCGGCGTTAGGCCCTTGGAGAAAGATCATCATTCTTTTCGCTGCTCTCGCCTTCGCGCAGCTCTCCTCCGCGGCGGCGCCGCTTACTAGAGCGGAGATCATCAAGCTGGCAAAACACCAAGCGGTCAGTTACTGCAGTCGGAGCATGCTCGGGCCTTACACCAAAGTCGGTTGCGAGTATTCGGCAGATTTCGACGGCAAGACGTGGGGCGTCATAGTTCACTCCATCTACAAAGATGCTCAGGGCACAGATGTAGCCGTCTCCGGAGCCGACAGAATCTATGTCTTTTCGCCTGAAGGTGCGTTGCTACAGGAGCACTACGGCCAGTAGCCTAACCACTCGTTCAAGGCGGACGCGCGTACCGCGCGCCGCTTCACTCCAGCGTTAGAGGGCGGCGGGAATGATGTTCTTGGTGTTCTTTTATCTGGCCCTCGCTGTGCTCATGCTTCTTCCGCTTCTCGGCGTCTGGTTCATGGTCAAGCGCGTGCCCGATTCCAAGCGCTCGCTCATTCTTGTCGCCGCCGCAACGATTCTGCTTACCCCTTCTTGGGCGCCCGTAACCATCACTGTGGTCCTTGTCCCGTTTGGGTTCCTGTTTTTCGTTACGCTATTCACCTTGTCTTGGGTTGAGCTTGCGGGACTGGTGAGCCTGTTTCCGATCTGGCACGCGATAGCGTTTCCGGTCACGGCCTTGATCTCTTACTTTGTCATTCGCAAGCGGCCCTCTAACAACTCGTTCAAGGCGGGCGGCTCCGCCGCCGCTTAACTCAAGCGTAAGAGGGCCAAAGACCGTGAGCGTAGTCAGCGACTTCGAAGAAGCACTCGCGCATGGTCTGGCCAACCTGGACGCTGATGAATGGGCCATAGCTAAAGCACAGGACGCAATCTTGGCCAAATTGGATCCGCATGAGGCCTTTCTAGGTATTACCGGCATGCTGCAAGTAGCTGCGAAACAGGAATATCCGTTTTGTTTTGCTGCTTGCTGCTGGTTCGTCCTAAGTCTTGCCCGGAAAGCGGACACAAGCGAGTTTCCGTCAGATGCCAAGATCATCCTTCCCGCGCTTGAGGCACGTGCGGCACTGCTTGGGGAGCAGTGTTCAAATGAGCTCGCAAAGGTTCTCGCATGGTTCCGATTGCCCTCTAACATTTCGCTCAAGGCGGACGGCTCCGCTGCCGCTTAACTCCAGCGTTAGGCGCACTTTGGAGATTTCTTGGTGACCGATGTAGCAACCCTTCACTTCATGTGCGGAAAGATGGGCGCTGGCAAGTCCACTTTTGCCAAATCGCTCGCGATGTCCTGCGAAGCGGCCCTGCTCTCGGAAGACGATCTGCTACGGGATCTCTATCCCGGTGAGGTGATCGATCTCGCCAGCTATGCCACGTTGTCCGGCCGGATCAAGAACGCTCTGGCCGGACACATTTGTGTGCTGCTACGTAGGGGCGTATCAGTCGTCCTTGACTTCCCGGGCAACACCGTCGCCCAGCGGAGCTGGTTCCGGCAACTCATTGATAGGGCCGGTTCTCACCACCAGCTGCACTACCTCAGCGTGCCGAACGAAATTTGCAAGCAGCAGCTGCGGGAACGCCGAGCCACCAATGCCCATGACCCGCTACAAGACGACGCCACGTTCGATGCCCTGCTGGCCTACTTCGCACCGCCGACGCCTGAAGAGCAGTTCGTTGTAATCCTGCATGAGCGCACCTGACAATTCGTCCAAGCGGACGCGCGTACCGCGCGCCGCTTAACGCAGGCGCTTGACGTTGCCCCGGGATGTCGCGGTCACGACGTGCCTGCGTCCAGCAGGCGAGCAGGGGCGACTGAGGCGGATCAGGCGGCTTCGGGCATCCGGCACAGCCGCCCGATATCCAGCAGGGCGACAAAACCACCGGCCACCGGCACCACGCCGCTGACGGGTTCGTCGGCACGCGCGGCGCGGCCGGCGGGGGGCGGCTCGATGGTTTGCGCGGTGGGGTGGATGAGGTCGCCGATGGCGTCCACGCGCAGGCCGATGAGCTGGCCGTTGGCGTGCAGGATCACCACGCGCACGCCGGCCGGTTCGGCGGCGGGCTGCTCGGGCAGGCCGAGGCGGCGGCGGCCGTCCATCACCGGCACGATCTGGCCGCGCAGGTGGCGGATGCCGAGCAGGTCCGGCGCGGCGCCGGGCACGGGGGTGATCTCGCTGTCGCGCAGTACTTCGCCGACCTCGGCGAGCGGTGCGGCGTAGTGCTGACCGGCGAGCTGGAAGGTGAGCCAGGACTGCGCCGTGGCCTCTACCACCGGCGCGTGCGAACGGCTGCGGGACGGGCTGGCTGCGCTCATGGGACGGACTCGGTGGAGGTGGAGGAACGCTCGGATGCCGCTGCCCTGCCCGGCCGCGCAGCGGCCGCCGGGACATCGGCCATCGCCGACAAGGCAGGTGCGGTGACGGCCAGCGTCTCCGCGGCGCCGGTGCTCGCCGCGTCCTGCGCGGCGGGCGGGAGCGCAGCGGCCGGCGGGTTGACGTCGGCCGTAGCGGGCTTGCCGGCGTCCATGGTGAAACGGCTGGGGCCGTCGCGATCGCTCAGCACCACCACCATCACGCGACGATTGCGGTTGCGGCCGTCTTCGGTGGCGTTGTCGGCGATGGGCCGCACCTCGCCCCAGCCCATGATGCCGAGCCGGCTCGGGGTGACCCCGTGGTCGGAAAAAAGCCGCGCCACGCTGGCGGCACGTGCGGCGGACAGCTCCCAATTGGACGGATAGGCGGCCGTATTGATCGGCTTGTTGTCGGTGTAACCCTCGATCCTGAGCGGATTGGGGAACGGCGCCAGGATGCCGGCAAGACTGCCGAGCACGCTCTGCGCCTGCGGGGCGATGCGCGCCACGCCGCTGGGAAACAGGATGTCGGTGCGGATCTCGATCTCCAGCCAGTTCGGCGTGCGCCGGATCACCACCAGCTTCTTGTCGATCAGCGGCTGCAGCGCCTGCTCGACGCTGTGCTGGATGGCGGCGAGGTTCTGCTGCTCCTTCGTCGGCGCGGGCTGGGCGGCCGAGCCGGGCAGGCTGATGGGGGTGAGCGCCGAGCCGTGGCCATTGGCCTGCGGATCGACCACCGGCGCGGCGCTGGGCGACGCACTGGGCGCCATGTCGGACGGCGCGATCACTCGGCTGGTGCCGTGGAAGGCCTCCATCATCGACTGCGACAGCACGCGGTACTTGCCCTCGTTCACCGCGGACATCGCGTACATCACCACGAAGAAGGCCAGCAGCAGGGTGATCAGGTCGCCGTAGGGAATCGCCCAGCGCTCGTGGTTCACGTGCTCTTCGTGGCGCTTGCGCCTCATGGCAGGAAGCCCTGCAGCTTGCTTTCGATCTGCCGCGGGTTGTCGCCCTGGGCGATCGACACGAGCCCCTCGATGAGGATCTCGCGCATCTCGGTCTGCTTGTGGATCATGCCCTTGAGCCGCGCGGCTATCGGCAGCATCAGCAGGTTGGCCAGACCGATGCCGTAGATGGTGGCGACGAACGCCGCGGCGATGCCGTGACCGAGCTTGCTGGGATCGGCCAGGTTCTGCATCACCGCCATCAGGCCCATCACGGCGCCGATGATGCCCATGGTGGGCGAGTAGGTGCCGGCGTTCTCGAACACCTTGGCCGCGTCGATGTCGGCCTGCTCGCGCGTGCCCAGCTCCACCTCCAGCACGCTGCGGATGGCCTCCGGCTCGCCGCCGTCGATCAGAAGCTGCAGGCCTTTGCGCGAGAAGCCGTCGCGCATCTCGTCCAGCTGCGGCTCCAGCCCGAGCAGGCCCTGGCGGCGCGAGACCTCGCTCCAGCCGATGATCTGCTTGATCAAGTTCTGCGGGTAATGCAGCGGCGGCTTGTAGACCAGCGGCAGCAGCTGCCCGGCGCGCTTGAGCACCTTGCCGGGCGTCTGCACCATCAGCGCGGCGAAGGTGCCGACGAACACGATGAGGAACGCCGCCGGATTCCACAGCGACTCCAGACTGGAGCCCTTGAGCACCGTGCCGATGGCAATGACCGCGAAGGCCAGCACCGTTCCAATGAGGCTGACCAGATCCATCAAGCACTCATCCGCAACGCGGGCAACAGCTCGCCGCTGTCATCGGCGAGGCCGGCCAGATCGAGCACCAGCGCGAGGCGGCCATCGCCGGTGACGGTGGCGCCGGCCACGCCGGTGGTGCCGGCGAACAGGTGGCCGAGCGGCTTGACCATCACGTCCTCGCGGCCGATCACCTCATGCACCAGGCAACCCAGGCGCAGGTGGCCGATGTGCAGCACCACCACGTGGCGCCCGGCACCGTCGGCCACGCCGGCCCAGCCGGCGAGATCGCCCAGCACCAGCGCGCGACCGCGATGCGCGGCCACCATGCGGCCGTCGAGCAGGCTGTCCTGTCCCGGGCGCAGCTCGAACACTTCGTCGACGTTGCTCAGCGGCAGCGCCAGCAGGCGATCGCCCACGCGCACCATCAGCACGCGCAGGATCGCCAGCGTGAGCGGTACGGTGAGTTCCAGCGTGCTGCCGTGGCCGAGCCGCGATTGCACGCGCAGCGTGCCGCCCAGTTCGGTGATGCGGGTCTTCACCACGTCCATGCCGACGCCGCGGCCGGAGATGTCCGACACGGTGGCGGCGGTACTGAAGCCGGCGCGGAAGATCAGCTCGTAGCACTCGTTCTCGGTGAGGCGTGCGGCCTGCGCCTCGTCGATCACGCCCTTCTCCACCGCCTTGCGCCGCAGCACCTCGGGGTTCATGCCGCGGCCGTCGTCGCTCACCGTGATGACGATGCGCTCACCGCGCTGGCTGGCCGTGAGGGTGACCGTGCCGCGGCGCGACTTGCCCGCGCGCTCCCGATCCTCCGGCCCTTCCAGGCCGTGGTCCAGCGCGTTGCGGATCAGGTGCACCATCGGGTCGGCCAGCGCCTCGACCAAGCTGCGATCGAGATCGGTGCCCTCGCCTTCGGTGACTAGGTCCACGTCCTTGCCGAGCTGGCGCGCGAGGTCGCGCACGATGCGCGGAAAGCGCTGAAACAATCGCCCGACCGGCTGCATGCGCATGCCGAGCACGGCGTTCTGCAGGTCGTCGGCGACGCGGTTGAGCTCGTCCACGGTGGACGACAGGCTGCTGTCGCCATTGCGCGCGGCCAGCGTGAGCAGGCGGTTGCGCAGCAGCAGCAGTTCGCCGGCCTGGTTGACCAGCGCATCGAGCCGCGCGGTGTCCACGCGCACGCTGGTCTCGGCCGGGGCAGCGGCAGCGCGGGCGGGTGCGGGTGCGGGAGCCGGCGCAGGCATGGGGGCCGGCGCCGCGGATGCGACCACCTGGCCGGGCGTGCCGCCCTTGCCGTGCAGGTTGTCCAGCAGCGCCTCGAACTCGTCGTCGTTGATGCCGCCGGCGGCCGGCGCTGCCACCGCAACCACCGGGGCCGGCGCACCGTTGCCGTGCAGCTGGTCGAGCAGCGCCTCGAATTCGTCGTCGTTGATGGTGTTGGACACAGCGGGCGCGGCGACAGGCGCCGGTTCCACCGTGCCGGGGGCGGCGGTGCCGTAGAGCGAATCGAGCAGCGCCTCGAACTCGCTGTCGTCGATGGCGCCACCGGCCGTCGCGGCCGCCGATGGCGGCGCCGCGACCGGCGCGGGCGCGGGCGGCGCACCCTTCTTCGGCGGCGTGAGGCGCACCAGCAGCGCCGGCGGCGGCATCGCCATGGCGTCGTTGGCGGCCAGCGCGGCCATCATCGACTGCAGCAGGTCGAGCGCTTCGAGCAGCGCGTCCATCCGCGCCGGGTCGATCAGCAGGCTGCCGTTGCGCGCCTCGTTGAGCAGGTCCTCGGCGTGATGGCACAGCTGCACCATCGGGTCCACGTTGAGGAAGCCGGCGCCGCCCTTCACCGTGTGGAAGGCGCGGAACACGGCGTTGAGCAGCTCGGCGTCCTGCGGCGCGGCCTCCAGGCCCACCAGCTGCTCGCCGAGGCGCTCGACCAGCTCGCCGGCCTCGACCAGGAAGTCGTCGCGCAGTTCGGCGTCGAAGGAGGGATCCATCTAGCGGTTTCCGGCAGGCAGCACGACGCCCGCCGCATGACGGCAGGCGTGGGAGAGGCGACGCAGCGTCGGCGCGATCACCGTCATGCGCGGGCTCAGAATCCGAACTCGCTCAGCAGGCGATCGGCCTCGTCCTGGCTGTTGATCTTTTCCACCGCCTCGACCGGCTCGCGGCCGGAGAGCGCGCCGGTGAGGCGCACCAGTTCGAGCATGGACGACTCCACCGAGCCGATGAAGGCGACCACCTTCTTGATGCGCTGGCCGGAGAGGTCCTGCCAGGACTGCGCCATCACCATGTCGTTGAGGCCGGCGTTGCAGCTCTGCGCGAAGGCGCTGGCCTGCTGCGCCAGCGCGCAGACGGCGTCGCTGCCGGCGGGATCCGTGGCGAGGATGGTCGCGGCGTTGTGCGCCAGCGCCTCGGCCTCCGGGCGGGTGCGTTCGGCGAAATCCAGCGTGCGGTGCGCGGCCTGCGAGCTCATCTCCAGCACGTCCTGCAGGTGCTTGCGCGCGTCGGTGACGCTGTCCGGATAGCCGTCCTGCACCAGCTCGCCGCCGAGGCGACGCACGGCGTCGTGCAGGTCGCGGGCCAGCAGGCCGAGCGCGCGGAACAGCTTCTGCTCGCGCTGGCGCACGATGGAATCGAGCGCCTGCTCGAAGGCCGGGCCATCAGGGCTGTTGAGCAGCTCGTGCAGCTCGTTGGGCAGCGCGTCGGGGGTGAGGGTGAGTTGGGCGCTCATGCGGAAGCTCCTGCCGCGGCGAGCCGCTCGAAGATCTTGGTGAGTTTTTCCTGCAGCGTGGCGGCGGTGAACGGCTTGACGATGTAGCCGTTCACGCCGGCCTGGGCGGCGGCGATGATCTGGTCGCGGTTGTTCTCGGCGGTGACCATCAGCACCGGCAGCCCCTTCAGCGAGGCCTCGGCGCGGATCGCGCGCAGCAGGTCGATGCCGGTCATGTTGGGCATGTTCCAGTCGGTCACGACCATGTCGAACGGCTGGCTCTTGAGCATCACCAGCGCGTTCTCGCCGTCGTCGGCCTCCTGGATCAGCTGGCCGGAGAAACCCAGCTCCACGAGCAGGTTCCGCACGATGCGGCGCATGGTGGAAAAGTCGTCCACCACCAGGATCTTCATGTTCTTGTTCAAGCCCGTCTCCACTTGCACGATGGGTCGCCGTGCGCCAGCCCGTAGGTAAGTTGTGTTGCCCGCGTTGCTCAGTCGTCGTCGCGCCAGCCGGTCATGCGCGCGCGCAGCCGGATGATCGCCTGGCCGTGGATCTGGCAGACCCGCGACTCGGTGACGCCGAGCACCGCGCCAATCTCTTTGAGGTTCAGTTCCTGCTCGTAGTACAGCGACATCACCAGCTGCTCGCGCTCGGGCAGCGTGGTGATCGCATCGATCAGCGCCTGGCGCATGCCGGTCTGCTCGATGTCCTCGGCGGGAGTGAGCGTGCTCGAATCGGCCACGTCCATTGCCGGGCTGCCGTCGCCGTCGTCCGGCGCCGTGAGGCTCAGCAATCGGGAGCTGGCCGCATCGGCCAGCACCTGGTGGTATTCATCGGCCGTCAGCCCCAGCCGTTTCATCACCTCCGCGTCGTCGGCATCCGCACCGGTCTCCACCTCGATCTGGCGCACCACCTCGGCTACTTCGCGCGCCTTGCGATGCACCGAGCGCGGCGTCCAGTCGGTCTTGCGCAACTCGTCGAGCATGGCGCCACGGATGCGGATGCCGGCGTACGTCTCGAAGCTGGCCGAACGATCGGTGGCGTAGTTACGCGACGCCTCCAGCAGCCCGATCATGCCGGACTGGATCAGATCGCCCACGTCGACGCTGGGCGGCAGCCGCCCCATCAGGTGATAGGCGATGCGCCGCACCAGCGGCGCATGCGTCTTCACCAGTTCGTCGGCGCTTTGCCGTTGAAGTTGCAGGTATTCGGTTGCCACGCTCATCTCACCACCCCGTCGCCGGTGCAGCCTGACCACTGAAAAATGCGATGCGGTCGAGACCCGGGCGATCGGGTTCTGCCCATGTAACGGCCGCACCGGCCAATTGCTTGAATGCCTGCGCCGAACGGCTGCCCGGCGCCACATCCACCACCGCGTTCTGGCGGCGGATGGCCTGGCGCAGGCGCTCGTCCTGCGGCACCCAGCCCATGAAATCGAGCATCACGTCGAGGAAGCGGTCGGTGACCCGCGCCAGCTTCTGGTGCAGCGCCTTGGCCTCGCCGAGGTTGCGCACCATGTTCGCCACCATGTGCAGGCGCTTCACGCCGAAGTCGCGGCTGAGCACCTTGGCCATGGCGTAGGCGTCGGTGATGGAGGCGGGCTCGTCGCACACCACCAGCACCACGTCGTCGGCCGCGGCGGCGAACATCGCCACCGAGTCGGAGATGCCGGCGGCGGTATCCACCAGCAGGAAGTCGGGCACCTGGGGCAGCTCGTCGAAGGCGCGGATCACCGCGGCCTGCTCGCCGGAGCCCAGCTGCGCCAGCCGGCGCGCGCCGGAGCCGGCGGGAATCACCTTCAGCCCGTGCGGCGCCTCCAGCACCAGGTCGGACAGGCCACACAGGCCGTCGAGCATGTGGCCCAGGTGACGCGAGGGCGCCAGGCCGAGCAGCACGTCGACGTTGGCCAGGCCCATGTCGGCATCCAGCAGCATCGTCTCGTGGCCCATCATGGCCAGCGTCATGCCCAGGTTCACCGCCACCGTGGTCTTGCCTACGCCGCCCTTGCCGCCGCACACCGCGATGGTGCGGCAGCGCTGGCGCGTGGGGCGCCGGTCGAGGTTGGCCGCCTGCGTCGGCGCGTGGTGGACGACGGGTGGCGCGGCCATCTCGGTGAGCGACGAAACCATCTGCTTGAGTCCCCAGGCCTGATTCTTGATGAAGGCGCGCTCTTCCAGCGTGCCGGCGGAAAACGATGCGGGCGACAGCACGGCGCTCATGCGCTGGCCACCGCGAAACCGAAGCGCTCGGCCAGCGCGCTGTCGTCCAGCGTGGGGGCCGTGGCGGCGGATGTCTTGAGTACGTGGGCGGCGCGCAGCACCAGCACGCGGGCGTCGGCCACGGCGAGGTCTTCGGGCACGCGCTGGCCGTCGGTGGTGTAGTCCAGCGGCAGCTTGTGGCGGATCAGCACCGACAGCGCGCCGCCGAGGCTGGGCGCTTCGTCGAGCTTGGTGAACAGCACGCTGGCCGGAGCCAGCGGCATGTACGCGCGCACCGATTCCTCCAGCGACTGCGCCTGCGCGTTGGCGGCCAGCACCAGCGAGATGCGCAGCGCGATGCCGTCGCTATGGGCGACCTCGTTGAGCACGTCCATCTGCTGCTCCAGCCGCGGATCGGAGCCGGACACGCCGGCGGTGTCGATCAGCACGGTGTGCTTGCCCTTGAGCATCTCCAGCACCTGGCGCAGGCTCGCCGCGTCGTCGGCCGGGTACACGCGCACGCCGAGCAGGCGGCCGTAGTGCTCCAGCTGCGCGGCGGCGCCGATGCGGTAGTTGTCGGTGCTGACCAGCGCCACGTTGGCGGCGCCGTGGCGCACCACCGCCCTGGCCGCCAGTTTTGCGATGGTGGTGGTCTTGCCCACGCCGGTGGGGCCGACCAGCGCGATCATGCCGCCGTCGCTGTCGCCGCGGCCGCTGATGGCCACATTGCGGCTGAGCATGCCCAGCGGCAGGTAGCGCGCCTGCTCGGGACTGATCTGCTCGGGCAGGTCGTCGGCGAGCTGGCGGGCGACGTCAGCGTCGATGCCCAGCCGGGTGAATTCGCGCAGCACGCGGGCACGCAGCGGATGGCGGCGCTCCATGTCGTTCCAGGCCAGGCTGGACAGCTGCATCTCCAGCATCTCGCGCAGGCTGCCGAGCTCGGCGCGCATGCGCGCGGTGTCCTGCATGGCGCGTTCCACCGCCGGATGCATCGGCACCGGTTCCTCGGCAGCAGCGCGGGCGACGGCGGCCGGCGCGATCGCGGGGGCACTTGTGGTGGGGGTCGTGTTCGGTGCGGCCGGCGCGGTGCGCGCCGCAGCCGCCGGCGGCGTGGCGCGTGGGGCGACCGGCGCCTCGGCGCGAACCACCGGTGCGACCGGCGCACGCGTCGGCGCGGGACGGGCGACGGTCGGCGGCACGGCGGACTCGATGCGCGCGGCGGCCACCGGCACCTCCGGCACCTCCGGCACGGACGGCGCGGCCGCAGCGCTGGCGGTCTGTCGACGCCACAGGCGCGGCGACGGGGATTCCTCCACCGCCGGCGTCGATGCCTTGCCGGCCGGCGCCGGCGCTTCGTCACCGGCCGGCACGCCGTGGCGGGCGGCCTCGCGTACCAGGGCCTCGTCGTAGTCGAGCGCGGCGATGATCTCGATGCCCTCGGCCAGGCGGCGGGTGGAGAGGATCACCGCATCCGGGCCCTGCTCCTCGCGCACCAGCTTCATGGCCTGGCGCATGTCCGATGCGACGAAACGTTTGATCTTCATGCGTGCTTGCTCCGCAGCGAATGGCGGGAAACCGGGGACGAGGCGCGCGGTGCGGTGCGGCGGACGGAGTCGGCGGCGAACACCACGATGCCGGCGGGATGACGCGCCACGCGCTGCCAGCTCGGCGCCGTTGGCATGGCCGCTGGGCGGCTCGACTCTCGCTTCTCACTTCTCATCACGCACTCCTCGCTCAGCGTCCCAGTGCCTGCACCAGCCGCACCCGGCGGTTGTCGGGCACCTCGTTGTAAGCGAGTACGTGCAGGTTCTGTGCCACGTGGCGGGTGAAGCGCGCGAGCCAGGTGCGCAGCTGCGGCGCGACCAGCAATACCGCCGGTTCGCCGCTCATTTCCTGCTTGCGCGCGGCCTCGGCCACGCCCTGCTGCAGGCGGTCGGCCAGCCCCGGCTCCACCGCCGCACCGGTGCCGCCGTTGCCGGTGAGCGAGCTCATCAGGATCTGCTCCAGCTCCGGCGCCAGCGTGATGACGGGCACCTCGGTGCCCAGCCCGATGATCTCCTGCACGATCTGCCGGCCGAGCGTGACGCGCACCGCGGCGGTGAGCACGCCGGGATCCTGACTCTGGCTGGCGTGCTCCGCCAACGATTCGACGATCGAGCGCATGTTGCGGATCGGCACCCGCTCGGCCAGCAGGTTCTGCAGCACCTTGACCACCGTGCCCAGCGCCAGGCGCTTGGGCACCAGGTCTTCCACCAGCTTGGGCGCGGTCTGCGAGAGGCGGTCCAGCAGCTGCTGCACGTCCTGGTGGCTGAGCAGCTCGTGCGCGTGGCTGCCCAGGATGTGCGACAGGTGCGTGGCGATCACCGTGGCCGGATCGACCACCGTGTAGCCAAGACTTTGCGCGTTGTCGCGCTGGCCCTGCTCGATCCACACCGCCTCCAGCCCGAACGCCGGATCGCGCGTGGGGATGCCCGGCACCGGGCCGTGCACGTGGCCGGGATTGATCGCCAGCAGGCGATCGGTGTGCACCTCGGCCTCGCCCATCGGCACGCCCATCAGGGTGATGCGGTAGGTGTTGGGTCCCAGATCCAGGTTGTCGCGAATGTGTACCGCCGGCACCAGGAAGCCCAGCTCCTGCGACAGCTTGCGGCGCACCGACTTGATCCGCCCCATCAGTTCGCCACCCTGGTGGGTGTCGACCAGCGGAATCAGCCGGTAGCCCACTTCCAGGCCCAGCGGATCGACGCTGGCCACGTCCTCCCAGCCCAGCTCCAGCCGCTCGGTCGGTGCCGCCGGTGGCGGCACTTCGGCGGCCTTCTGCGCCACGCGCGCGGCGGTGTCGCGCTCGCGCTTGATCATCAGCCATGCCGCGCCGCCGCAGGTGGAACCGAGCAGCAGGAAGGCGATGTTCGGCATGCCCGGGATCATCCCCATCACGCCCAGCACCGCACCGGCCACGGCGAGCGCACGCGGCTGGCCGAAGATCTGCGAGACCAGCTGCTTGCCCATGTCCTGCGACTTGGACACGCGGGTGACGATCACCGCCGCGGCGATCGACAGCATCAGCGAGGGCACCTGCGCCACCAGGCCGTCGCCGATGGTGAGCAGGGTGTAGGTCTTGGCCGCTTCCGACGCGGACAGGCCGTGCTGCAACACGCCGACGAAGAAGCCGCCGACGATGTTGATCATCAGGATCAGGATGCCGGCGGTGGCGTCGCCGCGGACGAACTTCGAGGCACCGTCCATCGAACCGTAGAAGTCCGCTTCCTCGCGCACTTCCTGGCGGCGCTCGCGCGCCTGCTCCTGCGTGAGCAGGCCGGCGTTGAGGTCGGCGTCGATCGCCATCTGCTTGCCGGGCATCGCATCCAACGTGAAGCGCGCGGTGACTTCCGACACGCGGGTGGCGCCCTTGGTGACCACCACGAAGTTGATGATGGTGAGGATCGCGAACACCACCAGGCCCACCGCGAAGTTGCCGCCGATGACGAACTCGCCGAACGCCTCGATCACCTTGCCGGCGGCGCCGGGGCCGTCGTGGCCGTGCAGCAGCACCACGCGGGTGGAGGCGATGTTGAGCGCAAGGCGTAGCAGCGTGGCCATCAGCACCACGGTGGGAAAGGCCGCGAACTCCAGCGGCCGCATCACGTAGATCACCGCCAGCAGGATCACCAGCGACAGCGCGATGTTGAAGCTGAAGAGCATGTCCAGCAGGAACGGCGGCAGCGGCAGCATCAGCATCGCCAGCGCGGCCAGCAGGATCACCGGCGCACCGATGCCGCGCTGGCCGATCTGCTTGAGGTTGTTCAGTGCACCGACGGCGGCCATGGCGTGTTTCCTGGGGTGGCGCGGTGCCGTTGCCGGCCCCGCTACAACTTGTACGGACCCATCAGGTCCGGATCGATTTCCGGCTGCGGTGGGGGCGGTGGCGGCGTGTCGCCGCGCGCGCCGGCCTGTTTGAGCTGGAATACGTAGGCCAGGATCTGCGCCACCGCGACATACAGCGATGCAGGTATTTCCCGACCCAGCTCGGTCGTTGCATACAAGGCGCGTGCCAACGGCGGCGACTCGACCAGGGGAATGCGATGGCCGGCCGCCACGGCGCGAATCTGCTGGGCCATCACGTCCACGCCCTTGGCGATCACGCGCGGCGCGCCGAAGCGGTTCTCGTCGTACTTCAGCGCCACCGCGAAGTGGGTGGGGTTGGTCACCACCACGTCGGCGGTGGGCAGGTCCTGCATCATCCGGCGGCGCGACATCTGGTGCTGCACCTGGCGGATGCGGCTCTTGAGCTCGGGGTTGCCCTCGGTTTCCTTCGACTCGTCCTTGAGCTCCTGCTTGGTCATGCGCTGGCGCTTGGAGTGGTCGAACTTCTGGTAGAGCGCATCCACGCCGCCGATCAGCCCCAGCATGCAGCCGAAGGTGAGCGCGGCGCGGCCGAGCAGGCTGATCGCGTCGGCGATGCCGAACGCGACGGATCCGCGACCGGTCGTCAATAATTCGCCTTGCCAGTGACGTAAAAGCAGCACCAGCGCGAAGCCGATCAGCACCAGCTTGAGCAGCGCCTTGCCCAGCTCCACCAGCCCGCGCATGGCGAAGATCTTGCCCAGCCCCGCGATCGGGTCGAGCCGGTCGAACTTCGGCTGCAGCGCCTGCGCGCTGAAGTTGAGCCCGCCCAGCAGGATCGGCGCCGCCAGCGTGGCCAGCACCGTGGCAATGGCGACGGGCGCGAACATCGCCAGCGCCTCGCTCACCGCCATGTGCAGCACGCGGCCGGGCAGCGCCTCGGAAAACAGCGCCTCGCGGGTGTAGCCCAGGCCCAGCCCGTAGATGGTGCGCACGTGCGCCATCGCCGCCGGCGCGCTGGACATCAGCGCCGAGACGCCGGCCAGCACCACCAGTGCGCCGGAGAGGTCGCGCGATCGCGGGACGTCGCCTTTTTCGCGCGCTTCCTTGAGGCGTTTTTCGGATGGTTGTTCGGTGCGGTCTTCGGCGCTGCTCTCCTCGCTCACGGCGCGCCTCCCGTACCGGCGAGCTCATGCATCAGCGACCACGCGCTGTCGGTGAGCGACTGGAACGCGCCGGGCAGGCTGCGCAGCGACAGCCACAGCACCACGATGCCCAGCGTCACGGTGATCGGAAAGCCCACCGCGAACAGGTTCATCGACGGCGCCGCTCGGCTGATCGCGGCGAACCCGATATTCACCACCAGCAGCGAGGTCACCGCCGGCAGCGCCACGCGCACGGCGCCGGAAAACAGCTGCGCGCCGAACAGCACGATCGCGTGCATGCCGTTGGCGCCGATCACGCCGCTGCCCGGCGGCAGCGTGCGGAAGCTTTCGGCCAGCAGCGCCACCAGCTGCAGGTGGCCGTTCATCGCCAGGAAGATCAGCGTCACCAGCACCATGTAGAGCTGGCTAAGCACCGGCGTGCTGCCGCCGCCCTCCGGATTCACCACCTCGGAAAAGCCCAGGCTCATGCTCTGCGACACCATCTGGCCGCCGAAGGACACCGCCTCGAATACCAGCTTGAGCACGAAGCCGATCGCCGCGCCGATCAGCACCTGGCCGACCATGGTGGCCACGCCCTGCGCGCTCATCGGATCGACCGTGGCGGGCGACAGCGGCGCCAGCACGAATGTCAGCAGCATGACGATCGCCACGCGGATGCGCGCCGGGATGGTGGTGTTGCCGAACACCGGCGCCACCATCACCAGCCCGCCCACGCGCCCCATCGCCCACAGCAGCGAACCCACCCAGGCCTGCAGCTGGGCCAGGTCCACCTCGGTCACTTGATCGCCCCCGGCAAGCCGGTGATCAGGTCATGCGTGAAGCGCACCAACGTGCGCAGCATCCACGGCCCGGTGATCAGCGCCACCGCGGCCATGGCGATCAGCTTGGGGATGAAGCTGAGCGTCATTTCGTTGATCTGCGTGGCCGCCTGGATCACGCCGATCAACAGGCCCACCGCCAGCGCGGTGAGCAGCAGCGGCGCGGCGACCAGCATGGCGATGTACAGCGCGTGCTGGCCGAATTCGATGACGGATTCGGGGGTCATGGCAGCTTCGCTCCCTCTCCCCCGGCGATGCCGGGGGAGAGGGCTGGGGAGAGGGGGAGGCTGTTGAGGATCGCGCCGCACGAGAGCGAGAGCATTGCCCGCGAGCGGGCTCCTACAGGGCATCGATGGCGTGCGGGCGTCATGTGTAGAAACTCCCCGCCAGGGTACCGATGAGCAACGTCCATCCGTCGACGAGCACGAACAGCATGATCTTGAACGGCAGCGAGATGATCATCGGCGAGACCATCATCATGCCCATCGACATCAGCACGGAGGCCACGACGAGGTCGATGATCAGGAACGGGATGAACAGCAGGAAGCCCATCTGGAACGCGGTCTTCAGCTCGCTGGTGACGAACGCTGGCATCGCCACGCGCAGCGGCACGTCGGCCTTGCTGGCGTAGGGCTGCTCCTTGGCGAGCTGGGTAAACATCTGCAGGTCCGCATCGCGGGTCTGGTCGAGCATGAAGCGCTTGAACGGGGCGGTGGCCGCGGGCAGCGCCTGCTCGGCGGTGAGCGTGCCGTCCATGTACGGCTTCACGCCGTCCGCGTAGGCGTGGTTGAGCACCGGCGACATCACGAACAAGGTGAGGAACAGTGCCAGCCCCAGCAGCACCTGGTTCGGCGGGGTGGACTGCGTGCCCAGCGCCTGACGCAGGAAGCCCAGCACGATGATGATGCGGGTGAACGAGGTCATCATCAGCAGGACGGCCGGCAGCAGCGTGAGCACCGTCATCAGTGCCAACACCTGCAGCGACAGCGTCCAGCTCTGGCCGCCGCCCGGCGCGCTCTTCACCGTAAGCACGGGGATGCCGGCGCCGGAGCTGGGCAGCGAGGCGGGCATGCTGATGGCGGGCGCGGCGGCCGGTGGCGTCGACGATTGCGGCGCCGCCGCAGCGACCAGCGGCAGCAACGCGCACACCAGCACCAGTGCGACGCGAATGGCGAAACGGGAAAGACGCGTCATGGCGTACGCTTCCAGCGGGCCAGCAGTTCGGCGAAGCCGGGCGCGGGCGCGGGCGCGGCCGGCGGGGCGGGCTCGTCGTTCGTTGCCACCTCACCGTCGAACACATGCAGCGTGCGCAGGCCGCCCTGCCCCACGCCCACCAGCAGGCGCTTGCCGTTGGCTTCCAGCAGCAGCACGCGATCGCGTGCGCCGACCGCCAGCGTCTCCACGCAGCGGATGCGGCGCCCGCCGGGTGCGGTACGTCCGGCCAACCGACGGCTGAGCCAGCCGGCGGCGAAGATCAGCGCGATGATGCCGGCCAGGCTCAGCACCACGCGCAGCAGCTCGGCGCCGACGTTGATCTCGGGCGCGGCTGCCGCGGCGGCCGCGGCGGCCGCGGCAGCCTGGGCGGCGGGAGCGAGCAAGGCGAGCATGGCGGTGGACACGCTCAGCGCAGCTTGCGCACGCGCTCGGCGGGGCTGATCACGTCGGTCAGGCGGATGCCGAACTTCTCGTTGATCACCACCACCTCGCCGTGGGCGACGAGCGTGCCGTTGACGAACACGTCCAGCGGTTCGCCGGCGGCGCGGTCCAGCTCCACCACCGAGCCCTGGTTGAGCTGCAGCAGGTTGCGGATGCTGATGCGGGTGCGGCCGACCTCCATCGCCAGCGTGACCGGCACGTCGAGGATCATGTCCAGGTTGACGTCCTGGCCGTCGATGCTTTCCAGCGGACCGCGCTCGGCGGCGGCCTGCAAGGCTTCGGATGTGCTGCTCATGACGGGATCTGCTCCATGGAAAAGTCGCTGTGCAGGCGCACCTCGCGGCGGCCCGCCTGGGCTTGGAATCGCACGGCCTTGTGGCCGTTGGCCTGGCCGTAGCGGCCGCGGAAAATCGGCACGTCTTCGGCAAACACGGTGGTGAGTTCGGGCAGCTGCACCGGGATCACGTCGCCGGGACGCAGCTGCAGGAAGTCGCCGATGCTGATCTCGGTTTCCAGCAGCAGCGTGCTGAGCCCCACCTCGGCATCGAGGATTTCCTCGTGCAGGGTTTCGCTCCAGCGGTCGTCGCGATCCACGCGGTCGCTCTGCACGCCGGCGTCGAGCAGGGTGCGGATCGGCTCGACCATGGCGTACGGCAGGGTGAGGTGGATCTCGCCGCCGCCGCCATCCAGCTCCACGTGGAAGCGCGACACCACCACCGTCTCGGTGGGGCTGACGATGTTGGCGAACTGCGGGTTGATCTCGGAGTTGAGGTACTCGAACTCCAGCGGCAGCACCGGCGCCCACGCCTCGACCATCGCGGCGAACAGCTCCACCAGCATGATCTGGATGACGCGGTTCTCGGTGGCGGTGAAGTCGCGACCCTCGATGCGCGCGTGGTAGCGGCCATCGCCGCCGAAGAAGTTGTCGATCACGGTGAACACCAGCCGCGGCTCCATCACCACCAGCGCGGTGCCGCGCAGCGGCTTGATGCGCACCAGGTTGAGGTTGCTGGGCACCGCCAGGCCGTGCACGTATTCGGCGAACTTGACCATGCGCACGCCCAGCACCGACACCTCGCAGGTCTTGCGCAGCACGCTGAACACGCCGGTGCGGAAGTAGCGCGCGAAGCGGTCGTTGACCATTTCCAGCGTCGGCAGGCGGCCGCGCACGATGCGGTCCTGCTGGGTGAAGTCGTACTGGATGACGGCGTTGGGATCCAGCGGCTCGTCGCCGCCGGTCTCCACCGCGCCGCCTTCGACGCCGTCAAGCAGCGCGTCGATCTCGTCCTGGGAAAGCAGGTCGCTCATCGCCGTTCTCCGCTGATCACTGCATCACGAAGCTGGTGAAGTACAGCGCGTCGATGCCGGGCTTGCCGGTGCGCGCATTGATGATCTTCTGCACGGCGGCCAGCGCCTGCGCCTGCAGCTTCTGCTTGCCGGCGGCGTCGATCAGGTTCTCGTAGTTCTGCCCGCTGAAGAGCATCAGGAGCTCGTTGCGGATCACCGGCTGCGCTTCCTTGGCCGCGTCCAGCGCGCCCTGGTCATGGCTCATCAGGCTCACGCCCACTTGCAGATAACGCACCGCCTGGTCGTCGCGGAAATTCACCACGAAGGCCGGGTCGAGCGGCAGGTAAAGCTCGGGCCTGTGCTCCGGCGCGGCCGCGGCAGCCTTGCCGCCTGCGGCGTGGCGCGAGCCCAGCGTGGCGTAGAGCCCGGCGCCGCCGCCCAGCAGCACGATCACGGCGACGATCGCGATCAGCCGGCCGCGCTTGGGCTTGGGCGGAACGATCTCGATCGGTTCCTCTTCGGCGTTTTCCATGGTTCCCTCAATCGGTATGCAGGCATGACCTGTCCCCGCCATCGCGGGGTGGACTGATGGATCGATAGCAAACGCCATGCCATGCCCGGCACAGTGAGCGGGAACGCCAGTCGACGGGGGTGGACGCGTGGAGTGGCGGCAGTTTCTTGACGCGCGGCGGAATCGCCACGCGTCATCTTCGCGACGGCCGGCGGGACGCCGGCGGGTGCGGGTGACGGGGTTCCGTCAGTGCGCCGGCACAGGTGCCGATGTGGGCGCCGGCGGCAGGATCAGCATGGCGTCGCCGTAAGAGAAGAACCGGTAGCGCTGCGCCACCGCGTGGCGGTAGGCGTCCAGCATGAACTCGCGCCCGGCCAGCGCCGACACCAGCATCAGCAGTGTCGACTGCGGCAGGTGGAAGTTGGTCACCAAGCCATCGATGCTGGTGAAGCGGTAGCCGGGAAAGATGAAGATCTGCGTCTCGCCGGCAAACGGGCGCAGCACGCCCTCGACGGTGGCGCTCTCCAGCGCGCGCACCACGGTGGTGCCCACCGCGATCACCCGGCCGCCGGCGGCGCGGGTGTGGCGGATCTGTTCCACCAGGTGCGCGCCCACGTTGAGCCATTCGCGGTGCATGTGGTGGTCGGCGATGTTGTCCGCGCGCACCGGCTGGAAGGTGCCGGCACCCACGTGCAGGGTGACGTAGCCGAACTGCACGCCCATCGCCCGCAGGCGCTCGAGCAGCGGTTCGTCGAAATGCAATCCGGCGGTGGGCGCGGCCACCGCGCCGGGCTCGCGCGCGTAGACGGTCTGGTAGCGCTCCAGGTCGCTGGCTTCGGCGCCGCGCTCGATGTACGGCGGCAGCGGCATCTCGCCGAGTTTCAGCAGCAGCTTCTCCAGCGGCTCGGGCGACTCGAAGCGCAGGCGGAAGAAGCCCTCGTCGCGCCCCAGCACCACCGCGTGGCTGCCGTCGGCCAGCTCGATCCGGCCGCCCTCCTTTGGCTTCTTGCTCACGCCCAACTGCACCACCGCCTCGTGCGCGCCGGTGACGCGCTCGATCAGGATCTCCACCGCGCCGCCGGTGTCCTTGCGCCCGTAAAGCCGCGCCGGCAGCACGCGGGTGTCGTTGAACACCAGCAGGTCGCCGGGCCGCAGGAAGTCCGGCAGCTCACGGAACAGGCGGTCGTCGAGCGTGCATGCGGCCGCGTCCAGATGCAGCAGGCGGCTGGCCGAGCGCTCGGGCAGCGGCACCTGGGCGATCAGCTCGGGCGGTAGGTCGAAGTCGAAATCGGTCTTCTTCACGGGCGGCGGCTGGCTTGACGGGGTCGGCGATTATCGCCGATCTGGCCGGTGCACCTCGCCCGCTGCGACGTTCCCGCGGCGAGGCCCCCTACAGCCACCCCTTCTGCCGGGCCAGCCGATAGGCCTCGATGCGGTTGCCCACGCCGAGCTTGCCGATCGCCTCGGACAGGTAGTTGCGCACGGTGCCGTGCGACAGGCTGAGCTGGGTGGCGATGTCGCTGGCGCTCTGCCCTTCGCCGGCCAGGCGCAGCACCTGGCGCTCGCGATCGTTGAGCGGATCGGCCTCGGACCAGGCATCCAGCGCCAGCTGCGGGTCGATCGAGCGCCCGCCGCGATGGACCATGCGCAGCGCCTCGGCGAGGTTCTCCGCCGGCGCATCCTTGAGCAGGTAGCCGGACACGCCGGCCTCCAGCGCGCGACGCAGGAAGCCGGGCCGGGCGAACGTGGTGACGATGATCACCTTGATCGGCAGCTCCTGCCGCTGGATGCGCTGGGCCAGCTCCAGCCCGGTGAGGCCGGGCATCTCGATGTCGGTGACCAGCACGTCGGGCTTGAGGCGCTGGATCTCGCGCCACGCGGCCTCGCCGTCGGCCGCGCTGCCGAGCACCTCGATGTCGCTCTCCAGGTTGAGCAGCGCCGTGAGCGCACCGCGCACCATCGCCTGGTCCTCGGCCAGCAGCACGCGGATCATGCAGCGCTCCCGACGGCACGCGGCGAAGTCACGGCGCCCGCCAGCGGTACGCGCAGTTCCAGCGCGGTGCCCTTGCGCGGCGGCGAGTCGATCGCCAGCGTGCCGCCCAGCGCGCGCACGCGTTCGCGCATGCCGCTGACGCCGTTGCCGTGCGCGGCCAGTCCGCCGCATCCGTTGTCGCTGATCCGCATCCTGAGTTCGCCTTGCTCGCTGGAAATGTCGATGCGCGCCTCGGTGGCGCGCGCATGCCGGTGGATATTGGTGACCGCCTCGCGCAGCACCAGCGCCAACGGCGCCTCGATGGCGTGCGGCAGGGGCGCGAGCCCATCGCAGCCGTCGCAGGCGAACACGATGCCGGAGGCCTCCAGCATCAGCCGCGCCGAGAGCAGCTCGGCGGCCAGGTCGCTGCGGCGCATGCCGGTGACCGCCGCGCGCACCTCGCCCAGCGCATGGCGCGCGACGCGCTCCACTTCCTCCATCTCGCGCTGCGCCGAGGGCGGATCGCGCAGTGCCAGCTTGCGCGCCAGTTCGGACTTGAGCGCCACCAGCGACAGCGTGTGGCCGAGCAGGTCGTGCAGATCGCGGCCGATGCGCTCACGCTCGGCCAGCGTGGCGAGCCGGCGCACTTCTTCCTGCGACAGCCGCAGCTCGGCATCGCGGCGTACGCCGCGCATGTAGATGAAGTTGCTGAAGCCGCCCAGGATCGAGGCGACGAGCACGGTGGCGATCACCCCGTGCTGTGCACGAAGCACGGTTCCCACTACCGACATCACCAGCACCGCACCCACCGTCATTGCCAGCCAGGTGCGCCACGACGGCCCCAGCGCAAGCGCCATGACGCCGATCATCACGTAGATGAATCCGGCACTGTTGAACACCCACAGCGCCAGGCCGAGCGCGGCCAGCGCCAGCGCGTGCGCCAGCATCTGTCTCACCGGCGCGATGTACAGGCGGATGTAGAAAAGCAGGAACAGCGGCACCGACAGCAGCGTCGGACCCATCCAGTGCCAGCTGAAGCCGTGCTCCAGGGGCCGTTGGAACAGGGTGGCAAGAGCCAGCACCTGCACGCCGGCCTGCCAGCGCAGGTACATCGGCGAGCGAAGCTGCCCCAGCAGCGATTGCGGATGCGGCCGGAACAGGCGATGGAACCAGGCGCTCATGCCGCGCTCCGGCCGGTGGCGTCCAGTGACGGCGCGGCCGCGCGCACGCTCTCGCGCAGCGCGGCGTGGGCCAGCCTGGCCGACGGCACCGGCACGCGCACGCGCAGGCAGGTGCCACGCCCGGCCGGCGAGTCGATCTGCAGCGCGCCGTCGATGCCGCGCACGCGCTCGCGCATGCCGGCCAGGCCGTTGCCCTCCAGCACCAGCGCGCCGCGGCCGTTGTCGCCGATCTGCAGCAGCACGTCGGCGCCCTCGACCGACAGCGCGATCTTCGCCTCACTGGCGCGGGCGTGCCGCACGATGTTGGTCGACGCCTCGCGGATCACCAGCGCCAGCGCGCGCTCGACGTGCTCGGGCAGCTGCAGCGCCGGCAGCTGGTAATCCAGGTGCACGCCCGAGGCGCCCAGCAGCAGGCGGGCGGAGGCGAGCTCGGCGGCCAGGTCGGTGGCGCGGATGCCCGTCACCGCGGCGCGCACCTCCGCCAGCGCATGGCGCGCCACGCTCTCAGCCTCGCTCATCTCGCGGCGGGCGGCCTCGCTGTCGCGATCGAACAGCTTGCGCGACAGCTCAAGCTTCAGCGTGATCAGCGACAGCGTGTGGCCGAGCAGGTCGTGCAGGTCGCGGCCGATGCGCTCGCGCTCGGCGGTGGCGGCGAGCCGGCGCACCTCGTCATGCGACAGGCGCAGCTCGGCGTCCTTCTCCTCGCTGGTGCGCTCGGCGTTGACGATCAGGCCGATGATCAGGGTGACGATGGGGATGGTGAAGGTGGCCTGCCACGGGTAGTGCAGCAGCCAGGCTTCTGCCAGCAGCGCCATGTTGAGTCCCACCAGCGTGAGCAGATAGGCGCGCAGCCGCATGCCGCACACGCGCAGCATCACGCAGCCGAACACGAAGTACGTCATCGCGCTGGGGTACCACGGCAGCAGCCCCATGCACAGCAGCACCATGCCGATGGCATAGGTGCGCGAGGCTCGTCGCGAGGCGAGGCAGCACATTGCGTACAGCCACAGGAACAGCGGATAGGAGGCGAGGGTCAGCACGACCCAGCGCAGGTTCCAGGCGTCGCGGTCGAACACCGGCGTGATGAACAGCCAGGCGGTCCACAGCAGGTGCACCGCATCCACCCACGGCGACTTGCCCTTGGCCACGCTGCGCGCTACCAGCGAATCGGGCGCCGGATGCATCCACGCGGGCAGGCTCAAAAAGCGCATGGTTCGATCCCCGTGGCGCAGCGTGCAGTCGGCGAAGCCATCAGCCTAACCGCCGCAACCGCCGCGTCGCCAGCGCGAGGAACACCACCGCGAACCCCGTCAGCGCCAGCACGTGGCCCAGCAGCGGGCCGGAACCCAGGTCCACCGCGGCCAGGGTGAGCTGGTTGAGGTGGTAGCTGGGCCACAGCGGCGCCAGCGTCTGCAGGAACTTCGGCAGCATCGACAGCGGCAGCCACAGGCCGGACAGGAAGGCCATCGGCAGATAGACCAGGTTGAGCAGACCGGGGGCGCCCTGCCCCTTGATCAGCGTGCCCACGAACATGCCCAGCGCGCAGAACGGCAGCACGCCGAACGCGCCGGTGGCCAGCATCGCCAGCATCCGCAGTGGCGACAGCGAAACGCCACCCAGGGTCAGCCCGATGGCGAGCAGCAACACCACCACCAGACTGGCGCAGATCATCGCCATCACCATCTTGCCCAGCAGGTAGGCGCCGGGCGGCATCGGCAGCGCGCGTTTGAGTGTCAGCAGGCCGCCGTCGCGCTCGATCGCCAGCGACACGCCGAAGCCGAACAGCCCCGGCCCGATCACGCCGAAGGTGGTGTAGCTGGCCAGCAGGTAGCGCGAGGCGTCGCTGCCGGGATGGTTCAGCAGCACGCCGAACATCAGGTAGAACACGGTGGAGAACAGCGTCACCGGCAGGATGAAGGAAGGCGCCCGCAGGTAGCGCAGGCATTCGCTGCGGATCTCGGCGAGGTAGGCACCGAGCACGCGGCGCGGCGGCATCGGCAGGACGGCGGCAATGGTGTTCATCAGGCAGCTTCCTGGGTGGCAGTGTCGGTGCGGGTGAGTGCGCTGAACGCCTCGGCCAGGCCGGCGCGGCGTACCTCGAGTTCGGACAGGGCGCTGTCGGCGTCCAGCAGGCGGCGCACCACCGGCTCGGCCGCGGCGGTGGTGACGATCAGCCGGTCGCCCTCGCGGGACGCCCCGGCCACGCCGTTCCAGCCGGCGATGGCCGTCTCGTCCAGATCACTGATGCAGCGGATGCGGGTAAGCGCCACGCGGGCACGCAGGTCGTCGACGCTGCCCTCGGTGAGCACGCGGCCGCGATCGATCACCACCACGCGCTGGGCCAGCGCTTCGGCCTCTTCCAGGTAGTGCGTGGTGAGCACCACGGCGCATCCCTGCGCCACCACCGTGCGCATCGTGGCCCATAGCCGTTCGCGCGCGTCGATATCCATGCCGACAGTGGGCTCGTCCAGAAACAGCAGCTCGGGTCGACCGCACAGTGCCAGGCCGAACTGCACACGGCGCTGCTGCCCGCCGGAAAGCTTGCCGTAGGGGCGCTTCAGCAGGTCGGTCAGGCCCGCCAGGGCAGCGCTTTCGTCCAGCGGCCGCGGATCGGGGTAGTAGCTGGCGGTCAGGCGCAGCAGCTCGGCCACGGTGAGCGTGGCCGGCAGCACCGCCGACTGCAGCATCACGCCGATGCGCCGACGCACCTCCACCCGCTGCGGGTCGGCGCCGAACAGCGTGACCTGGCCGGCCTGCGGCCGTACCAGCCCCAGCAGAGCGGCGACGCTGGTGCTCTTGCCGGCGCCGTTGGGGCCGAGCAGCGCCAGCAGCTCGCCCCGGCGCACGGCCAGGTCGAGCCGGTCCAGCGCGGTAACCGCGCCGTAGCGCAGGGTGACGCCGGCAAGCGCGGCGACGGGGGTGTCCAGGGTGTTCATGCAGGTCTCCTCGGCATGGCGCAACCGTAAGAGGCACAAGGGTTTGCGGCCACTCGCTGGCATCACGCATCGCGCCTGACAGGCGTCATGCGGGGTACCGGGAAACCCGCCCGCGCGGTATCCTCGGCGGATGCCTGAAGCCCGCCAGCCCTTATGCGGCGGTGCATCAGACGGCCCGAGGGGCCTGCGGGAAGGCGCTCCGGGTGCGGTGCGGCGTTCCCGCCCATATCACGAATCCGCCGGCCTGCTTTGCGTTGGGAGCGAGGCGCCGACGGAGGTTGAGGAGGAGCGTTATGCACGTCATTGAACAGCTGCGCGAACTGCGCGAATTCGGCGGCCAGCCGCGGACCACCGGTCTGGACGACGCCAGCATCGAGCGCATGGCTGCGCTGGATCCGATGCTCGGGCAGGCGGTGGCCGAGGCGGTGGCGCGCCATCGCGAGTTGCGCGCGGATCTGGCCGACTTCCTGAAGCTCGACGAGAGCGAGCAGCTCGAGCGCGCGCAGGCCGGCTACGTCAACTTCTACCCGGACGACGCGATCAACCCTTACCTGCCGGCTGCCGCGCGCGGCCCGTGGGTAGTGACGCTGAAGGGCGCGGTGGTCCACGACAACGGCGGCTACGGCATGCTGGGCTTCGGCCACAACGACCCGGTCGTGCTGGAGGCGATGAGCCGTCCGCAGGTGATGGCCAACGTGATGACGCCGAGCGTGGCGCAGCTGCGCATGAACGAGGCGCTGCGCCGTGAGATCGGCCACCGCCGTGGCGGCTTCCCGTTCGCCAGCTTCCTGTGCCTGAACTCCGGCTCGGAGGCCGTGGGCCTGGCCTGCCGCATCGCCGACGTCAACGCCAAGACGATGACCGACGCCGGCGGCCGCCACGAAGGCCGCACGATCAAGCGACTGGCGGTGAAGGGCGCCTTCCACGGCCGCACCGACAAGCCGGCGCTGTACTCGGACTCCTCGCGCAAGACCTACAGCCAGTACCTGGCCAGCTACCGCCACGAAGAGAGCCTGATCACCGTCGCGCCGTATGACGTCGAGCAGCTCAAGGCCGCCTTCGCCGACGCCGACAAGCACGGCTGGTTCATTGAGGCGATGTTCCTGGAGCCGGTGATGGGCGAAGGCGATCCCGGCCGCGCGGTGACGCCGGAGTTCTATGCGGCCGCGCGCGAGCTGACCAAGGCACACGGCACGCTGCTGCTGGTGGACTCGATCCAGGCCGGCCTGCGCGCCCACGGCGTGCTGTCGATCGTCGACTACCCGGGCTTCGAGAAGCTCGACGCGCCGGACATGGAAACCTATTCCAAGGCGCTCAACGCGGGCCAGTACCCGATGTCGGTGCTGGTGGTGAACGAGCGCACGGCCGGGATGTACCGCAAGGGCATCTACGGCAACACCATGACCGCCAACCCGCGTGCGCTGGACGTCGCCTGCGCCACGCTGGGCCAGCTCAGCGACGCGGTGCGCGAGAACATCCGCGAGCGCGGCAAGGAGTTTGTGACCAAGCTCAACGCGTTGAAGGACGAGCTCGGCGGCCTGATCACCAAGGTGCAGGGCACCGGCCTGCTGTTCTCCTGCGAGCTTGCATCGCAGTTCAAGTGCTACGGCGCCGGCTCCACCGAGGAGTACATGCGCGAGCGCGGCATCGGCGTGATCCATGGCGGCGCCAACTCGCTGCGCTTCACCCCGCACTTCAACGTGACCAGCGCCGAGGTCGACCTGATCGTGGCCCACGTGAAGCACGCGCTGCTGCACGGTCCCAAGCGCGAGCAGGCCGAGGCCGCGTAAACCGCCGAGCTGCTCCGCGAGCCGGAACACGAAGGGCGCGTCCTCACCGACGCGCCCTTCGTCTATTCGGGAATCGGCCGCGCAGCCCGATCGACCGGCTCGCGCCGAACACGCACCGGCGCCGACTCGGGCAGGAACGACACCGCCAGCAGGCCGAGCAACACGCTGCCGATCATGTACCACGCCGGTGCCAGCGCATTGCCGGTGAGCCGCGTGAGCCACGCCACCGCGAACTGGGTGGAGCCACCGAACACCGAGATCGCCAGCGCGTAGACCATCGCCAGCGCGCCGGAGCGCACGTGCGCCGGCAGCGACTCGGTCACCGCCACCAGCACGGTGCCGGTGGACAGCGTGGAGGCCACCGTCAGCACGATGGTGGCCCCGTACAGCACGGCACCGCTGCGCTCGCGATCAAGCAGCCAGAACGCGGGCAGGATCGCCAGCAGCAGCACCAGCCACGGCACCAGCATCACCGGCTTGCGGCCGATGCGATCGGACAGCCAGCCGCTCAGCGGATCGCACACCAGCCCGCACAGGCCGATCAGCGCCGTGGCGCCCAACGCCACGCGTTCGGGCAGGCCCAGCGTGGTATTGGCATAGGTGGTCATGTACTCGAGCACGTAGTTGCTGGTGGTGGCCGCGGCCAGCATCGCCAGGCCGAGCAGGCCCACGCGCAGATGGCCCGGCGCGCCCACGCGCGGCGGCGGCGCCCGGCGCGGCTCGAAGGTTTCCACCAGGGTGCGGCGCATCGCCAGCCCGAACGGCACGATCACCGCGCCCAGGCCCAGCGCCACGCGCCAACCCCACGCATCGAGCTCGGCAGGAGTGAGCACGTGCGCCAACCCCACGCCGACCAGCCCAGCCGCCAGCACCGCCGCGTCCGCCCCCATGGCCTGCATGGAGATGTAGAGGCCGCGGCGATGCAGCGGCGCGGCTTCCATCAGGAACGCCGTGCTCGGCCCCACCTCGCCGCCCAGCGCGAAGCCCTGCAGCAGCCGGAACAACACCACCAGCACCGGCGCCGCCACGCCGATCGACGCGTAGGACGGCACCAGCGGCAGGCCGATCACCGCCACGCCGATCAGGCCGAAGGACAACAGCATCGCCGGCTTGCGCCCGCGCCGGTCGCCCATGCGGCCGATCACCCATGCGCCCAGCGGCCGCGTGAGAAAGCCGGCGCCGAAGGTGGCCAGCGAGGCCAGCAGGCTGGCGCCCGGTTCGTCGGAAGGAAAGAACGTGCGACCGATCTGCGTAGCGAAGAACGCGTAGGTGACGAAGTCGTAGAACTCGATGGCGTTGCCCACCGCCACCGCCGCGACCTGGCGCTTGCGCAGCGGGCGGGCGTCCACGGCGTGCGCCGCATCCTCGGTCATGCACTTCCCCTTGGGCCGCACGGCGGCCGGTGCCGGGCAAGCATCGGCGATGCACCGGCCGCTGGCAACGCGGGGCAACCGCCGGACGCAAGAAATTGCACGACATCCGCGCCAGACTGCTCTGCCGGCAGCTGCCGGTCACCTCGGGAGGATCACGCCATGTCGCACTCGTTCCGTCTGCTGTTCGCCGCCACCCTCACGCTCGCCAGCGCGATCGCCTTTGCGGCACCCGCCGCCACCAAGCCGCTCAGCGCGTCGCAGCAGCGCATGTCCGACTGCAGCAAGCAGGCCACAGGCAAGAAGGGCGACGAGCGCAAGGCCTTCATGAGCAGCTGCCTCAAGGGTTCCTCCGCCGCGCCGGCGAAGATGACCCAGCAGGAGAAGATGAAGAAGTGCAACGCGGACGCCGGCAAGCAGTCGCTCAAGGGCGATGCGCGCAAGGCCTTCATGAGCACCTGTCTGAAGGGCTGACCGCCGCGGTCGACCGGCCCGCCACGGGTGCGCGCGCCGGTCCCGAGCCGATAAGCTTGGCGACCACGGCGACACGCGTCGCTCCCCGCCAGGCCACCCGCGCATGCCCATCGTCGAAGTCCGCCACCCGCTCATCCAGCACAAGCTCGGCCTGATGCGCCGGGCCGGCATCAGCACCAAGGATTTCCGCGAGCTGGCCTCGGAAGTGGCGGCCCTGCTGACCTACGAGGCGACCAAGGACCTGGAGACGATCGAGCAGGCGATCGACGGCTGGGCCGGGCCGCTCACCGTGCAGCAGATCAAGGGCAAGAAGATCACCATCGTGCCGATCCTGCGCGCGGGGCTGGGCATGCTGCCCGGCGTGCTCGACCTGATCCCGGCCGCCAAGGTCAGCGTGGTGGGCCTGCAGCGCGACGAGGAAACGCTCAAGCCGGTGACCTATTACGAAAAGCTCACCGGCCGCATGGACGAGCGCATCGCGCTGATCGTCGACCCGATGCTGGCCACCGCCGGCACCCTGCTCGCCACCGTGGACATGCTCAAGGCAGCCGGCTGCCGGCGCATCAAGGGGCTGTTCCTGGTCGCCGCACCGGAGGGGCTGAAGCGCATCGAGGCGGCGCATCCGGATGTGGAGATCTACACCGCCGCCATCGACGAACGGCTCAACGAGCACGGCTACATCCTGCCCGGCCTGGGCGACGCCGGCGACAAGATCTTCGGCACCAAGCAGCTGCCCGACGCGGGCTGAGCCCGTGCGGCGATCGCCGTGCGAAGGGTGACGCGGCGCATGGCGTGATCGGCCGGATGCCTCTGGAGCGGAGCCCCGCTTTGTGGCCCGCGTTCGCGAAACTGTCGTAATAACTTGCTAGCGTGCGGCGTTCATCGGGTCCGGCAAGGACCCCGCCAGAGGGAGTCACAACATGCAGGGAATGAACATGCGGCGCGCCGTGATGGCGACGCTGACCGGCGTGGCGTTGTCGTTTTCAGCCTACGCCAGCGACCTTGAGATCAACCAGTTCCGCGCCCGCGGGCCGGCCGGCGGCAACGACGAATTCGTCGAGCTGATCAACGCCGGCTCGACCGCGCTGGATGTCTCCGGCTACCAACTCAACGGCTCCAATGCCAGCGGCACGGTCGGCACGCGCCTCACGTTGCCGGCCGGCACGAGCATCGCGCCGGGCTGTCACCTGCTGCTGACCAACAAGTCCAGCGGCGGTTATTCCGGCAGCGTGGCGGGCGACCTTACCTACAGCACCGGCGTCACCGATACCGGGGGCCTGGCGATCCTCGATGCGTCCGGCACGATCGTCGACCAGGTCGGCCTGAGCAGCGGCTCGGCCTACCAAGAAGGCACGCCGCTGACCTCGCTGGGCAGCACCAACGGCGACCAGTCCTATATCCGCAGCACCAACGCCGCCGGTCTGCCGAACGACAGCGGCGACAACAGCGCCGACTTCGTGCTGCTCAGCCCCAGTGCGCCGCAAAACAGCGCCAGCCCCTGCGTGGCGCTGGGCGCCAGCATGTCGATCGCCGATGCCAGCGCCACCGTGCGCGGTGCGGCCGACGTGGCGATGCCGTTCACCATCACGCTGTCCAAGCCGGCACCGGCTGGCACGGGCATCACCGTGCACGTGGCCACGGCGGACGACACCGCCTCGGCCAGCGCCGGCGACTACGACGCGCTGAACACCGACCTCACCGTCGCCCCGGGCCAGAGCAGCACCAGCTTCAACGTGACCGTGCACGGCAGCACCGTCGGCAAGACCGACCGTGCCTTCCACATCACCCTGAGCAACCCCTCGGGTGGCTACACGCTGGCCCGCGACAGCGCGATCGGCGCGATCCTGTACGACATTCCGGTCGACGCCGAGATCTGGCAGATCCAGGGCCGCGAGCAGACCTCGCCGCTGCTGGGCAAGACCGTGCTCACCCACGGCAACATCGTCACCGCGGTGGGCCCGGCCGGTTTCACCATGCAGACGCCGGATGCCCGTGCCGATGCCGACCCGCTGACCTCCAACGGCGTCTACGTGTTCACCGGCAGCGCGCCCAGCGTCGCCATCGGTGACGTGGTGGACGTGGATGCGGTGGTGGACAACTACTACCACCTGACCGAACTGAAGAACCCGGTGGTCAACATCTTCTCGCACAATGCGGAACTGCCGAAGGCGGTTAGGTTCGACGCCGGCACGCCCTCGTCCGATCCGCAGCACCTCTCGTGCGGCGCCACCAACTTCCAGTGCTTCATCAGCATGCGGGTGAAGGTGTCCCACGGCATGATCAACACCGGCAACAAGCGCTTCAGCGGCGAGCCGTTCGCCGAGGTGAGCATCACCGCCAGCGGCAAGCGCTCGCTGCGCGAGCCGGGCGTGGTCTACGGCGTGCCGGTGCCGGACGGCGTGAGCCTGCCGAACTGGGACGGCAACCCGGAAGTGTTCAAGATGAACACCGCCGACTTCGGCGCGGTGCCCTTGAACACGCCGTTCAACGCGGGCTCGACGTTCGCCGCCGAGGGCGTGATCTCCTACGACTTCGGCGCGTACACGCTGATCCCGACGAAGTTCCACCTGAAGCAGGCGGTAGAGCTGCCGCGCGCGGTGGACAAGGCGCCACCGGTCGCCCTGCGCGTGGGCGCGCTCAACACCGAGCGCTTCTGCGACACCACGTTCGATACCACCTATACCTGCAGCGGCGGCAGCAAGGAACCCAGCGACGCCGAGGTGCAGCGCAAGACGCAGCGACTCGCCGCGTACATCGGCTCGGTGCTGCGCCTGCCCGACGTGGTCTCGGTGGAGGAAGTGAAAAACCTCGCCCTGCTGCAGGGCCTGGCCAAACAGCTCGGCGACGACTACCACGCCAGCTACGACGCCTACCTGATGGAAGGCCACGACCCCAGCGGCATCGATGTCGGCTTCCTGGTGCGGACCGATCGCGTCAAGGTGCTCTCGGTGCGCCAGCTGGCGGCCGACGAAACCTGGGACGACAACGGCCAGACCGCGTACATCCACGACCACCCGCCGCTGCTGCTGACCGCCCAGGCCGGCCTGATGCGCTTCCAGGTGATCGCGGTGCACACCAAGGCGCGCCAGAACGTGGACAAGACCGGCTCCTCGGCCGATCGCGACCGCGCCAAGCGCTTCGAGCAGGCCCGGTCGATCGCCAGCCAGGTGCAGGCGCTGCAGCAGGCCTCGCCGCTGACCCCGCTGATGGTGGTGGGCGACTTCAACGCCTACCAGTTCAGCGACGGCTTCGTCGACATGGTCGGGCTGATCTCGGGGCGCTACAAGGACAGCGAGAACCTGCTCAAGCTCGGCGGCCCGAACATCGTGCATCCGGCACTGTGGAACGCGGTGGAATCGGTACCGTACAACGACCGCTACTCGTTCCAGTTCACGCAGAACTTCGGCGAGATCCAGGGCTACACCAGGGCCGGTTCGGGCAACTCCGGCCGCTCGGTGCCGACCTTCCAGGTGCTCGACCACGCCCTGCTGAACTGGCCGGCGCGCCTGCGCTTCATGCGCATGCAGTACGGCCGCGGCAACCTCGACGCCCCGGCGCAGACGCTGGACGATGCCGCTTCGGCCACCGACGCGACCAAGGCGATCGGCGCCTCCGACCACGATGGCTTCGTGGTCGAGCTGCTCGATCCCTCGATCGTGATCGGCCGGAGGCACCGCGTGCACTGAACTCGTCGCAAGCCGTAAAGGCAAAGGCCACGCCCGTCGCCGGGCGTGGCCTTTTTCATAGCGGAGAACGGGCCGCCGGGCTCAGGCGGTACGCGTCGCACCCAGGCGGGCGAAGCGGTCGGTCGCCTCGACCAGCTCGTGCAGGATGCCAGGCTCGAACGCCGAATGGCCTGCGTCCTGCACGATCCGCAGATCGGCTTCCGGCCAGGCGCGATGCAGGTCCCACGCGCTGCGCATCGGGCAGACCACGTCGTAGCGGCCTTGCACGATCACCGCCGGAATGTTGCGGATGCGCTCGACGTGGCGCAGCAGCTGGTCGTCGTGCGCGAAGAAGCCGCCGTTGACGAAGTAGTGGCACTCGATCCTTGCGAAGGCCAGCGCGAACTCGTCCTCGGCGCTGGCATCGATGTGGCTCTTGTCCTGCCACAGGAAGCTGGTGGCGCCTTCCCACACCGACCAGGCGCGTGCCGCCGCGACGCGGGTGGCGGCGTCATCGCTGGTAAGGCGGCGGTGATAGGCGCTCATCAGGTCGCCGCGCTCGGCTTCGGGGATCGCCGCCAGATAGGTTTCCCACGCGTCCGGATACAGCGCGTCGCAGCCCTTCTGGTAGAACCATTCCAGCTCCCAGCGGCGCAGCATGAAGATGCCGCGCAGCACCAGTTCGGTGACGCGATCCGGATGCGTCTCGGCATACGCCAGCGCCAGCGTCGAGCCCCACGAGCCGCCGAACACCTGCCAGCGATCGATGGCCAGATGCCCGCGCAGCCGCTCGATGTCGGCGACCAGATCCCAGGTGGTGTTGTCGGTGAGCTCGGCGTGCGGCGTGGATTTGCCGCAACCGCGCTGGTCGAACAGCACGATGCGGTACACCGCCGGATCGAAGAAGCGCCGGCACTTCGCATTGACCCCGCCACCCGGCCCGCCGTGCAGGAACACCACCGGCTTGCCATGGGGGTTGCCGCTCTGCTCGTAGTAGAGCGTGTGCAGCGGCGAGACCTTCAGCAAGCCGCTGTCGAACGGCTCGATTTCGGGATACAGCGTACGACGCTCCGACGACATGCGTGCTCCTGGAAAGCGGGTTGGCCGATTAGGCTAGCACGCGTGCAGGGCGCTCACTTGGGCACGCGCAGGGCCGATTCGCGCAGGGCCTGATCGTGCAGGACCTCGTCGGATTCGGCCTGCTGCTCGGCCTCGTGGGCCTCGCCGGGAAGGTGTGAATGCGGGTGCACGTGCGCACCGGCGGCGGGATCGCTGCTGCTCGGGGTATTGGGTTTCACGTCTGCGCCTGTCGATGATCAGTGACGGCCGTCCGGCGACGGCGGCGGGATGAACAGCTTGCCCGGATTGAGGATGCCATTGGGATCGAACACCTGCCGCACGCCGCGCATCAGGGCGATCTCCGCCGCGCTGCGGGTGCTCTCCAGGTAGGCCCGCTTGACCAGGCCGATGCCGTGCTCGGCCGAGATGCTGCCGCCGAACTGCCGCAGCGTGACGGCCAGGTGCTTGGTCACGTGCTCGCACTGGGCGATGAAGGCCGCGTCGTCCATGCCCGGCGGCGTCAGCACGTTGATGTGCAGGTTGCCGTCGCCGATGTGGCCGAACCACACCACCTCGAACTGCGGATACTCGCGGGTGAGCAGCTCCTGCATGGCGTGCAGGAAGTCCGGTACCGCGCTGATGCGCACGGAGACGTCGTTCTTGTAGGGACGCCGCGGCGCCACGGCTTCGGTGATGCCTTCGCGCAGGCGCCACAGTGCGGTGGCCTGCGCGTCACTCTGGGCGATCACGCCGTCGCTGATCCAGCCCTGCTCCACGCCTTCCTCGAACGCGGCCAGCGCCGCGTCCTGCGCGCGCTCGTCGGCCGCGTCGAACTCGGTGACCACGTAGTACGGGTGCTCGCCGTCGATCGCGCGCTGGGCGCCGTGCGCCAGCACGTGACGCAGCGCCACGTCGGTGAAAAATTCGAACGCCTGCAGCGCCAGCCGGGCGCGGAACAGGGCGAACACGCGCATCAGCGCGTCCATGTCCGGCAGCGCCAGCAGCATCACCTGCGAGGGCGGCGGCGGATCGGTGAGCTTGAGCGTGGCCTCGACCACGATGCCGAGCGTGCCTTCGGAGGCGATCATCAGCTGGCGCAGGTCGTAGCCGCTGGAGTTCTTGATCAGGCCGCGGTTGAGTTCCAGCACTTCGCCGGTGCCGGTGACCACGGTCAGCCCGGCGATCCATTCGCGCGTGTTGCCGTAGCGGATGACGCGAATGCCGCCCGCGTTGGTGGCAATGTTGCCGCCGATCGAGCACGAGCCGCGGGCGGCGAAGTCCACGGGGTAGATCAGGCCGTGCGTCTTGGCCGCGTCCTGCACTGCCTGCAGCGGCATGCCGGCCTGCACGGTGAGCGTGCGATCGACCGCGTCGAAGGCAAGCAGTTGGTTCATCCGCTCCAGGCTCACGACCAGTTCGCCGTGCGCCGCCACGGCGCCGCCGGACAAACCGGTGCGCCCGCCGGAGGGCACGATCGCCACGCCGTGCCCGTTCGCCCAACGCACCACCGCCTGCACCTCGGCCACGCTGGCCGGCAGGGCGATCGCCAGCGGGGCGGGCGTCCAGCGGCGCGTCCAGTCCCGGCCGTAGTGCTCCAGGTCGGACGGATCGGTCAGCAGCCGCAGTGCGGGCAGATCGGCGGCAAGTTGGGCGAGACGTGCATCGGTCATGGGCGGATCCTGGCGCAGGCGCCTAGGGTGACATTGCACCGGAAACCGGTCCAGTGGTGCGCTGCCGCATTCCGCCCGCGGCTCTGGCATAGTGGCCGCCTGTCCCGCGGCGTTGGATCGACATGAAGACCTCGTACCCCAAGCAAGACATCAAGGTGCTGCTGCTCGAAGGCGTCAGCCAGAGCGCGGTGGAAACCTTTCGCCAGGCCGGCTACACGCAGATCGAGTACCACCAGAAGTCGCTGCCGGAAGCGGAGCTCAAGGCACGCGTGGCCGAGGCACACATCGTCGGCATCCGCTCGCGCAGCCACCTCACCGCCGACGTGCTGGCCGAGGCCAAGCGGCTGATCGCGGTGGGCTGCTTCTGCATCGGCACCAACCAGGTCGACCTGGCCACGGCGAAGAAGCTCGGCGTGCCGGTATTCAACGCACCCTATTCCAACACCCGCAGCGTGGCCGAGCTGGTGCTGGCCGAGACGATCATGCTGCTGCGCGGGATCCCGCAGAAGAACGCGCTGTGCCACCGCGGCGGCTGGACCAAGTCCGCCGCCGGCAGCTACGAAGCGCGCGGCAAGACGCTGGGGGTGATCGGCTACGGCCACATCGGCACCCAGGTCGGCGTGCTGGCCGAGGGGCTGGGCATGCAGGTGATCTTCCACGACATCGAGACCAAGCTCTCGCTGGGCAATGCCCGCGCAGCGGCCAGCCTGGATGATCTGCTCGAGCGCTCGGACGTGGTGACCCTGCACGTGCCCGAGACGCCCGCCACGCAGATGATGATCAGCGCCGAGCAGCTGGCGAAGATGCGCGCCGGCTCGCTGCTGATCAACGCTTCACGCGGCACCGTGGTCGACATCGACGCACTGGCGAGCGCGCTGCGCCGCGAGCACCTGGCGGGTGCTGCGATCGACGTGTTCCCGGTCGAGCCGAAAGGTAACGACGATCCGTTCGTCTCGCCGCTGGTCGGCATGGACAACGTCATCCTCACCCCGCACATCGGCGGCTCCACGCTGGAGGCGCAGGACAACATCGGCATCGAGGTGGCCGCCAAACTGGTGCGCTACAGCGACAACGGCTCGACCCTGTCGGCGGTGAATTTCCCCGAGGTGTCGCTGCCGGAGCATCCGAAGAGCCGCCGCCTGCTGCACATCCACCAGAACGTGCCGGGTGTGCTGTCGCGCATCAACGAGCTGTTCTCGGCCGGCAACATCAACATCGACGCGCAGTTCCTGCAGACCGATCCGCAGGTGGGCTACGTGGTGATCGACGTCTCCGCCGACGAGGCGCAGGCCAACGCGCTGAAGGACAAGCTGGCCGCGATCCAGGGTACGCTGCGCACCCGCGTGCTCTACTGACTCCCACGTTCTGCATTGCGCAAACGGCAACGGCGCCCAAGGGCGCCGTTTCTTCTTGTTCCGATTGGTCGGGGCGGCCGGATTCGAACCGACGACCCTCTGCCCCCCAGGCAGATGCGCTACCAGGCTGCGCTACGCCCCGACGATCGAACAAGTCAGCAAGTCTAGCAGCTAGCCGGCAGCAGCCGGAAGCCTCGGGACGTACCGATCAACTTGGACGGCGCAGCAGGCTGAGGATTTCTTCCAGTTCCATGCGCACCTGGCGCACGATCTGGTGCGACATGCTCGCTTCCATCCGCGCCTGCGGGCCTTCCAGCCGGGCGCGAGCGCCGGTGATGGTGAAGCCCTCGTCGTACAGCAGCGAGCGGATCTGGCGAATCATCAGCACGTCGTGGCGCTGGTAATAGCGACGGTTGCCGCGACGCTTGACCGGATTGAGGGCAGGAAACTCCTGCTCCCAGTAGCGCAGCACGTGCGGCTTCACTCCGCACAGCTCACTCACCTCACCGATGGTGAAGTAGCGCTTGGCCGGAATGGCTGGAAGCTCGGTGTTATTCCCTTGGTCCAGCATAGCTCTCGACCCGCACCTTGAGTTTCTGACCCGGACGGAACGTCACAACCCGGCGGGCGGAGATCGGAATCTCTTCGCCCGTCTTCGGGTTGCGTCCCGGACGCTGGTTCTTCATACGCAGGTCGAAGTTGCCGAAACCGGACAATTTGACCTGCTCCCCCTTTTCCAACGCTTCGCGGACCACCTCGAAATAGGCGTCCACGAACTCCTTCGCCTCACGCTTGTTGAGGCCCACCTCGAGGAACAGGCGCTCGGCCATTTCCGCCTTGGTCAGCGCCATCTCAACCTCGCAACCTTGCCTTGCATGCCTTCTCCAACGCAGTGACCGCCTCACGTACGCAACGGTCCGCGTCGTCGTCGGTAAGCGTGCGTGAAGCGTCCTGCAAAATCAAGCCCATAGCGAGGCTTTTTCGGCCTGCTTCGACCCCCTTGCCACTGTAGCGGTCGAACAGTTTGAGCTGACTGAGCACGCCGCCGAGCGTGTCACGGACCACCTGCTCGATCTGTGACCAGCGCACCGCCTCAGGCAGGTCCAGCGCGAGATCGCGGCGGACCGAGGGGAAGCGCGGCACCGATCGTGCACGCGGCAGGCGCCGGTCCAGCAGGGGTTCGAGCGCCACTTCCAGCACGTGCACGTCCGGCCCGAGGTCCAGCGCCTTGGCCAGCTGCGGGTGCAGCGCACCGAGGTAGCCGACGGTGGCACCGTCGCGTGCCACGCGGGCGCCCCGGCCCGGGTGCAGCCAGGCCGGCAACTGATCGGCATGCACTGACCAGCGCTGCGGCTCGCCGCCCCAGGCGATGATGGCGTCCAGGTCGCCCTTGAGGTCGAAGAAGTCCAGCGCGCGCGCGCTCTCGCCCCACTGCTCGGCCCGGGCGCTGCCGCAGGCGGCGATGGCCAGGCTCGGCGTTTCCACTGGCGGATCGCCGGCGGCAAACACCCGGGCCACCTCGAACAAACGCACCCGCTCCTGCTGGCGCGCGCGGTTGTGACGCAGCGATTCGACCAGCCCGGGCAGCAGCGACGGCCGCATCACCGCCAGGTCGGCCGACAGCGGATTGGCCAGCGGCACCAGCGCGTCGGCGAAGCCCCAGCGCGCCAGCAACTCGGCCGACACAAACGACAGGTTCACCGCCTCGTGGTGGCCGCGCGCGGCCAGCTGCTCGCGCAGGGCGAGGTCGCCGATGCGCGCTTCCGGCTCGGCGGCCAGCGTCAGCGCGCCGGCCGGCGTGTGGGTGGGAATGTTGTCGTAGCCGAAGATGCGCGCCACCTCCTCAATGAGGTCTTCCTCGCGCTCGATGTCGAAGCGGCTGCTTGGCGCGGTGACGGTCCAGCCATCGGCGGTGGGCGCCACCTGCATGCCCAGCGCGGTGAAAATGCGCGCCACTTCGGCGTCGTCCACGGTGACGCCCAGCACGCGACGGAGCCGCTCCCGACGCAACGCGACCGGCACCGGCTGCGGAAGGTCTTCCGGCCGCTCGGCCACCAGCACCGGACCGGCCTGACCGCCGACGATCGCCAGCAACAACTCGGTGGCGCGCTCCAGTGCGCGCTGCGGCAGCGCCGGATCGACGCCACGCTCGAATCGGTGCGAGGCATCGGTGTGCAGGCCGAGCTTGCGTGCCTTGCCCATGATCGCCGCCGGTGCGAAGTGGGCCGATTCCAGGAACACGTTGGCGGTGGCGTCGGTGACCCGCGAGTCATACCCGCCCATCACGCCGGCCACGGCCAGGCCCTTGCGTTCGTCGGCGATCACCACGAAGCCGCCGTCGAGCGTAGCTTCGCTGCCATCGAGCAGCTTGAGCGTTTCGCCTGCCGCGGCGTGGCGCACCACGATGTCACCGTCGAGCGCGTCGTTATCGAACGCGTGCATAGGCTGACCCAGCTCGAGCATCACGTAGTTGGTCACGTCGACCACCGCGCTGATCGGCCGCAGGCCGGCGCGGCGCAGGCGCTCGGCCATCCACAGCGGCGTGCGCGCGCTGGCGTCGATGCCCTCAATGACCCGGCCGAGATAGCGCGGCGCATCCTTGCCGGCCTCCAGCCGGATGCCGCGGCGGGCGGCTCCGGACACCGGAGCAGCGCCCTGAGCCGGCACCTTCACGTGGCTGCCGAACAGCGCCGCCACGTCGTGCGCCAGGCCGACCAGGCCCAGGCAGTCCGGGCGGTTCGGGGTGAGCTTGAGCTCGAAGCTCGCATCGGGCAGGCCGAGGTAGGTCGCCAGCGGCTGGCCAACCGGTGCGTCGAGCGGCAGTTCCAGCAGGCCGGAGGCGTCGGCATCGACGCCCAACTCCTTGGCCGAGCACAGCATGCCGAACGATTCCACGCCGCGCAGCTTGGCCGCCTTGATCGCGACACCACCAGGCAAGGACGCGCCGACCGTGGCCAGCGGCACCTTGATGCCGACGCGCGCGTTCGGCGCGCCGCAGACGATCTGCAGCAGCTCGCCCTGCCCCGCATTAACGCGGCAGACCTGCAGGCGGTCGGCTTCCGGATGCTTTTCGGCGGCCACGATCTCGGCCACCACCACACCGTCCAGGCCCTCGCCCAGCGCGGTGAGTTCCTCAACTTCCAGGCCCGCCATGGTCAGCGCATGGGCCAGCTGGGCGCGGTCGGCCTGGATCTCGACCAGCTCGCGCAGCCAGTTCTCGGAGAATTTCATCGTTGTTGATTCCTTGCCGGCTTACGCGAACTGCTTGAGGAAGCGCAGGTCGTTCTCGAAGAACGCGCGCAGGTCGGAGACGCCGTAGCGCAGCATGGCGAAGCGCTCCACGCCCAGGCCGAAGGCGAAGCCGGTGTAGCGCTCCGGATCGATGCCGCAGTTGGCCAGCACGTTGGGGTGGACCATGCCGCAGCCGAGCACCTCCAGCCAACGGCTCTGGCCGTCCTCGGTTTCCCAGCGGATGTCCACCTCGGCCGAGGGCTCGGTGAAGGGGAAGTAGCTGGGACGGAAGCGCATCTCGAAATCGCGCTCGAAGAACGCGCGCACGAACTCGGCCAGCGTACCCTTGAGATCGGCGAAGCTGGAGGTTTCGTCGACCAGCAGGCCCTCGATCTGGTGAAACATCGGCGAGTGGGTCTGGTCCGAGTCGCTGCGGTAGACCTTGCCCGGCGCGATGATGCGGATCGGCGGCTGGCGCCCCTTCATCGAGCGGATCTGCACCGGTGAGGTATGCGTGCGCAGCAGCCGGCCGTCACCGAAGTAGAAGGTGTCGTGCATGGCACGCGCCGGATGGTGCGGCGGGAAGTTCAGCGCCTCGAAGTTGTGCCAGTCGTCCTCGATCTCCGGACCGTCGGCGCGCTGGTAGCCCAGCCGCGCGAAGATCGACGCGATGCGCTCGAGCGCCCGGGTGATCGGATGGATGCCGCCCCGTTCGCCATCGCGGCCGGGCAGGCTGATGTCGATGGTTTCGGAGGCGAGGCGCCGGTCCAGTTCGGCCTGCTCCAGCGTCGCCTTGCGCGCAGCCAGCGCGTCGGCCAGCCGGTCCTTGACTCGGTTGACCTCGGCACCGCGGGCCTTGCGCTCTTCAGGCGCCAGCGCGCCCAGCGACTTCAGCGCGGCAGTGACGATGCCGCTCTTGCCGAGCAGGCCGACGCGCAAGGCGTCGAGCGCGTCGAGCGAGGTGGCCTGTTCGATATCGGCCAGCGCCTGCGCGGCGCGGCTGTCCAGATCGTCCATCGATGCGATTCCGGTGAATGCCCAAACAAAAACGGGGAGGAGGCGTTGGCCTCCTCCCCGCTTGCTTTACATCATATCGTCGGCGCGCGAGCGCCCGAACGATCAAGCAGCCAGACTGGCCTTCGCCTTTTCCGCGATCGCGCCAAACGCCTTGATGTCGTGCACCGCGATATCCGCCAGCACCTTGCGATCAACCGTGATGCCGGCCTTGGCCAGGCCATTGATCAGGCGGCTGTAGGACAGGCCGAACTGACGGGCGGCAGCGTTGATGCGCACGATCCACAGGGCGCGGAACTGACGCTTGCGCTGCTTGCGACCGATATAGGCGTACTGACCCGCCTTGATGACGGCCTGGTTGGCAACGCGGAAGACCTTGCGGCGGGCGTTGTAGTAGCCCTTGGCGCGGCCGATGATTTTCTTGTGACGACGACGGGCGGTGACGCCACGCTTTACACGAGCCATGGTAGGTCTCCTGCCTTAGAGGTACGGCAACATGCGAGCCACACCCTTGGTGTCGCACGCCTTGACGTGGTTGGTGGCACGGAGACCGCGCTTACGCTTGGTCGACTTCTTGGTCAGGATGTGCGACTTGAACGCGTGGCCTGCCTTGAACTTGCCGGAAGCGGTCTTGCGAAAACGCTTCGCCGCCGCCCGGTTGGTCTTGATCTTGGGCATGGGAATGCTCCATGAGTGGGTCTTGCAACCCGGTTTCTGACTGATTCGGCGGCGCCCTTGCGGACACGCTTTCCATCCTGCCGACATCGGTTCACGACCCGTCCGTGTGGGTCGAACCAGCAATTATACGGGCTTGTGGGCCCTGATACCAGTAGGAGCGCACCCTGCGCGCGATGCTCTTCGTCACCTGACGGAAAGCATTCGCGCACAGGGTGCGCTCCTACGGAAAGCCACCAGCGCCGGGGGCGCCGGAATGCTTATTTCTTCTTGGGCCCGATCATCATGACCATCTGTCGGCCTTCCAGACGCGGATAGGACTCGATCTGGCCGTTCTCGCCCACGTCTTCCTGGATCTTCTTGGCCAGGTTCTGGCCCAGGTCCTGGTGCGACATCTCGCGACCGCGGAAGCGGATGGTGACCTTGACCTTGTCGCCCTCTTCCAGGAAGCGGAGCATGTTGCGCAGCTTGATCTGGTAGTCGCCCACGTCGGTGACGGGGCGGAACTTCACTTCCTTGATCTCGACCTGCTTCTGCTTCTTCTTGGCGGCCGAAGCCTTCTTCTGGGCCTCGAACTTGAACTTGCCGTAATCCATGATGCGGCAGACCGGCGGGTCGCCGTTGGGCTGGATTTCGACCAGGTCGAGGCCGAATTCCTCGGCAGCACGCAGCGCCTCGTCACGCGTGAGGATGCCCATCTGCTCGGAATCCGGACCGATGACGCGAACCCGCGGGACGCGGATTTCGAGGTTGCGGCGGTTGCCCTTAGTGTCGGTGGTAGCGATACCACTATCCTCCAGAAGAAGTGTCAGTGGACCGGATGGAGCGCCTCAGCGTCCGATCTCGGCCTGCAAGTGCTCGATGAAGGCGGCCAGCGGCATGCTGCCCAGATCCTCGCCCGAACGGGTACGCACAGAAACGGCGCCGGCTTCCTTTTCGCGATCACCCACGACAAGCAAGTACGGCACCTTCTGCAAGGTGTGTTCGCGGATTTTATAGCCGACCTTTTCGTTGCGCAAATCGGCCTCGACCCGGAAACCTTTGTCGACAAGGGTTTGCGTCACTTCGCGGACATAATCGGCCTGCGCGTCGGTGATCGAGAACACCGCTGCCTGCACCGGCGCCAGCCAGGCCGGCAGCAGCCCGGCGTGGTGCTCGATCAGGATCCCGATGAAGCGCTCCATCGAGCCGACGATGGCCCGGTGCAGCATCACCGGATGGCGCTTGTGCGACTGCTCGTCGACGTACTCGGCCCCCAGCCGCTCGGGCATCATGAAGTCCACCTGCATGGTGCCGACCTGCCAGGCACGGCCGATCGAGTCCTTCATGTGGTACTCGATCTTCGGGCCATAGAAGGCACCCTCGCCCGGCAGCTCCTCCCACTGTACGCCGGCCGCCGACAGCGCGGCACGCAGCGCGGCTTCGGCGCGATCCCACACCTCGTCGGTGCCGATGCGCTTATCCGGCCGCAGCGCGATCTTCAGCGCGATGTCCTGGAAGCCGAAGTCCGCGTAGACCTGCATCGCCTGCTGGTGGAACGCGGTGACTTCCGACTCGATCTGCTCGGCCGTGCAGAAGATGTGGCCATCGTCCTGAGTGAAGGCGCGCACGCGCATGATCCCGTGCAGTGCGCCGGAGGGCTCGTTGCGGTGGCAACCGCCGAACTCGCCATAGCGGATCGGCAGCTCGCGGTAGCTGTGCAGCGTGGTGTTGAAGATCTGCACGTGGCCGGGGCAGTTCATCGGCTTGAGCGCGTAGGTGTGCTTCTCCGACTCGGTGAAGAACATGTTCTCGGCGTAGTTGTCCCAATGGCCGGACTTCTTCCACAGCGACACGTCCAGCACCTGCGGGCAGCGCACCTCCTGGTAGCCGCTCTTCCTGTACACGCCGCGCATGTACTGCTCCACCTGCTGCCAGATCGCCCAGCCCTTGGGGTGCCAGAACACCATGCCGGGGCCTTCTTCCTGCTGGTGGAACAGGTCCAGCGCCTTGCCGATCTTGCGGTGGTCGCGCTTCTCGGCTTCCTCCAACTGGTGCAGGTAGGCCTTCAGATCCTTGTCGTTGAGCCACGCGGTGCCGTAGATGCGGCTGAGCATCGCGTTGCTGGAATCGCCGCGCCAGTAGGCGCCAGCCACCTTCATCAGCTTGAACGCGCGCAGCTTGCCGGTGTTGGGCACGTGCGGGCCGCGGCACAGGTCGGTGAACTCGCCCTGCGAATACAGCGACAGCTCCTCGTTCGACGGGATCGACTCGATGATCTGCGCCTTGTACTCCTCGCCCAGGCCGCGGAAGAACGCGATCGCCTCGTCGCGCGACTTCACGCTGCGCGTCACCGCCAGCTGTTCGTCGACGATCTTGTGCATCTCCGCCTCGATCTTCGGCAGGTCCTCCGGAGTGAAGGGCCGTTCGTAGGCGAAGTCGTAGTAGAAGCCGTTCTCGATCACCGGGCCGATCGTCACCTGCGCACCGGGAAACAGGCGCTGCACGGCCTGGCCCATCAGGTGGGCGGTGGAGTGGCGCAGGATCTCCAGCGCCTCGGGGCTCTTGTCGGTGACGATCTGCAGGCTGGCGTCGCGGTCGATGGTGAAGCCGGCATCCACCAGCTTGCCGTCCACCTTGCCGGCCAGGGTGGCCTTGGCCAGACCGGCGCCAATGGAGGCGGCCACGTCCTGCACGGTCACGGGGTGCTCGAACGGCCGCTTGCTGCCGTCGGGAAGGGTGATCTCGATCATGAAAGGGTCTCTCGGAGAAAGCAGAAAAGGGCGTGACGCCCTTTTCGTATGACAAGGCGCGATGAAGATTCAGCGTGGGCGGGAAGTAGTGGACATGTCGCACACTCGACCGGCGCTCGGGACGCGGGTCACCTTGTCAGGAAAGGTCGAAACAGAACGCTAGTCTAGCCCAGAAACGGCCGTCGATCCGCGCCAGCGGGCGCTTTGCACTGGCGGCGCTAGAATGAGGGAATTCCCACTCTGCCTCGGCTTCCTCCATGCGCATCCTGGTCACCGGTACGGCCGGTTTCATCGGCGCCGCCCTGGCGCAACGCCTGCTCGACCGCGGCGAGGAGGTGTGGGGGTTGGACAACCACAACGACTATTACGATCCGGCCCTCAAGGAAGCGCGACTGGCGCGGTTCGTCGACCATCCGCACTACACGCACCAGCGCGCCGACCTGGCCGATGCGGCGGCAATCGAGCACGCCTTCGCGACCTTCCGGCCGCAGCGGGTGGTCAACCTCGCCGCCCAGGCGGGCGTGCGCTATTCGCTGAAGAATCCCCAGGCCTACGTGTCCAGCAACCTGGTCGGCTTCACCAACGTGCTGGAAGGCTGCCGGCACCACGGCGTGGAGCACCTGGTCTACGCCTCGTCCAGCTCGGTATACGGCGCCAACCGCAAGCTTCCATTTGCGGTCGAGGATGCCGTGGACCATCCGGTCAGCCTGTACGCGGCGACCAAGAAGGCCAACGAGCTCATGGCGCACACCTACAGCCACCTCTACGGCCTGCCGACCACCGGACTGCGCTTCTTCACCGTGTACGGCCCGTGGGGCCGGCCGGACATGTCGCCGATGCTGTTTGCCGAACGCATCAGCCGCGGCGAGCCGATCGACGTGTTCAATTTCGGCAATCACAGCCGCGATTTCACCTACATCGACGACATCGTCGAGGGCGTGATCCGCACGCTCGACCACCCCGCACAGGCCGATCCGTCCTACGACCCGATGCATCCCAACCCGGGCACATCGAACGCGCCCTACCGCGTGTACAACATCGGCAACGACCAGCCGGTGCAGTTGCTGCGCTTCATCGAGCTGATGGAACAGGCGCTGGGCCGCACCGTGGAAAAGCGCCTGCTGCCGATGCAGCCCGGCGACGTGCCCGATACCTGGGCCGACGTCTCCGCCCTGCGGCGCGACGTGGGCTATGCGCCGAACACCTCCATCGAAGAGGGCGTGGCGCGCTTCGTGGCGTGGTACCGGGAGTATCACGAACGGGGCTGAGCCCCCTGGGAAGCTCCGTTCTCCGGAGGCGCGCTGCAACCAGCGAGCCAGAACACGTATCCGGTTCGCATGGGCCCGATCAAGCGGGCAGCCGGAGCATTCCATGGCCGTATCACACGCACACGCCGTTTTTGCCGGCGCCTTGGCGCTGCTCTTCGCCAGCCTGCCGTTGGCGAGCCACGCCGCCGACCGCTGCGAAGTGGGGATCTATCGCCTCGCCGATGGCGAAGACGTCGACATCGGACCGTCCGACAACGGCACACTGCGCTGGCGCAAGCTCGACGGTACGAGCGGAGCGCTCAGGCAGGCCGCACCTGGCCATTGGCAAAGCAGCTACGGCTGGACCGGCCGGGCCGACGGCATCGAGGTCAGCTTTCATGCCTGTCCGACGGAAGGCCTGCATTTCGGCGGCCTCGCTGGCCGGCGCCTGCCGCTGGCGGTGACCGAAACCCGTTTTGTTTCGCGCGGCACCACGCTGGTCGGCCGGCTGCTGCTGCCGCCCGGAAAGTCGCGCGTTCCGGTGGTGGTGCTGGTGCATGGAGCCGAGCACGATTCCGCGCGCCGCTTCAACTACCTGCAACGGCTGCTGCCGTCGCAGGGCGTAGGTGCGTTCGTCTACGACAAGCGCGGCACTGGCAGATCCGGCGGCCAGTACACGCAGGACTTCGACCTGCTCGCCGACGACGCGGTCGCTGCGATGCGCGAGGCACGCCGGCTGGCTGGCCGACGGCTGAGCCGCATCGGCTACCAGGGCGGCAGCCAGGGAGGTTGGGTGGTGCCGCTGGCGACCCGGCGCGCACCGGTGGACTTCGCGATCGTCAGTTTCGGCCTGGCCGTCTCGGTGATCGATGAGGACCAGCAGGAGATCGCCCTGGAGATGCAGCTCAAGGGCTACCGCCCCGACATCGTCGCCAAAGGCCAGGCCATTGGTGCCGCGGCCGAGCGTGTGATCGCCAGTGGTGCCACCGAGGGCCTGGACGCGCTGGACGCGATCCGCGCGAGGTACCGCCACGAGCCCTGGTACAAGGATGTGCACGGCAACTACACCTGGGTGGTGCTCCCGCTAAGCCGGCAGCAGATCGTCGCCAAGTCCGGCGCCTTCCACTTCGGCACGCCCTTCCATTACGACCCGATGCCGACCCTCTCCGCAGTGACCGTGCCGCAGCTCTGGGTGCTGGGCGGGATGGACTTGGAGGCGCCGAGTGCGGAAACATCGCGTCGGCTCCAGCGCCTGATCGCCGCACGGCACCCGATCACCCTGGCGCTTTATCCCGGCGCAGAACACGGCATGACCGAGTTCGAGATCGGGCCGCACGGCGAGCGCCTTTCCACCCGCTATGCGCCAGGCTACTTCCGCATGCTCGCCGATTTCGCCCGGCACGGCAGCCTCGTCGGCGCTTACGGCCAGGCCCGCATCACGCGCACGGACAGTGCCTCGACCACTTGGCGGGATCGCCACAGCGATCGACGCGTGACGGAGAAAACAGCGCCCAATGACGCCCTTCCATAACCGCCAGGCCGATCAGAACGGCTTGGCCAATACCAGGAAGATAACGCCGAGCAGCAGCAGCACCGGCAGCTCGTTGAGCCAGCGCAGCGCGCGCGACGAGGGCAGCGCACCACCCTGCTCGCTGCGCTTGAGCAGCCGTCCGGACCAGATGAAGTACGCCAGCAGCACCGCCACCAGGGTCAACTTGGCGTCGATCCAGTGCATCGATCCGACCACGTTCGGCAGCGACTGCGGAAACACGTGCCAGCCCAGCCAGAGCGCGAGTCCCAGCACAAAGGCAAGGCCGAACATGTTGTGGCCGAACTTGTACAACCGGCGCCCCATCAGGTGCAGGCGAGCGCGCACCGCCGCATCGTCACCGGCCTCGGCCAGGTTCACCAGGATGCGCGGCAGGTAGAACACCGTCGCCATCCAGGCGATGACAAACAGCAGGTGCAGGGACTTGGTCCACAGGTAGATCATCTCGACAGCTCCGCAGGCCCGGCAGCGGGCGTGGAAACAAAAACGGCGCCAACCCGAGGGCGGCGCCGTTCTGCTGAATCGTGTTGCCTTGGCTGGCTTCGGACCCAAAGGGCCGACCCGTCGCCGGTGTCTTGGTGGGCGGTACAAGGATCGAACTTGTGACCCCTACCATGTCAAGGTAGTGCTCTACCGCTGAGCTAACCGCCCAAGAGCCGCGAAGTATAGCCAAAGCCGCAAAACGCGCGCAACAACCGCATCACCGCGATCAACGCAGCGCTTGCTCGCGGAGTTGCCCGATCCGGTCGCGCATGCGTGCGGCCTCCTCGAACTCCAGGTTCTGGGCGTGCTTGTACATCTGCGCCTCGAGTTTCTTGATTGCAGCGGACAACTGGGCCGGGGTGAGCGCGTCGTACTCGCCCGTGGACTCGGCCACCGCCTGCTCGCGCTCGCGGCCACCGCGCCGGCTGCCACGCCCGCGTCCGGGTGCCTCGCTGCGCGCCCCCTCCATGATGTCGGCGATGCGCCGCACCACCGTCTGCGGCGTGATGCCCTGCGATGCGTTCCAGGCGATCTGCTTCTCGCGTCGCCGCGCTGTCTCGTCCATTGCCGCCCGCATCGAGCGGGTGACTTCGTCGGCGTAGAGGATGGCCCGGCCACGCACGTTGCGCGCGGCGCGGCCGATGGTCTGGATCAGCGAGCCGGTGGAGCGCAGGAAGCCTTCCTTGTCGGCATCGAGGATCGCCACCAGCGACACTTCGGGCATGTCCAGGCCTTCGCGCAGCAGGTTGATGCCGACCAGCACGTCGAACTCGCCCAGCCGCAGGTCGCGGATGATTTCGCTGCGCTCGACCGTCTCGATGTCCGAGTGCAGGTAGCGCACCTTGATGTCGTGCTCGGCCAGGTATTCGGTGAGGTTCTCGGCCATGCGCTTGGTCAGCGTGGTGACCAGGGTGCGGTCGCCCAGCGCGATCTGCTTGCGCACTTCGCCGAGCAGATCGTCGACCTGAGTGCGCACCGGGCGCACTTCCACTTCCGGATCAACCAGGCCGGTCGGGCGCACCACCAGCTCCACCACCGCGTCGCCGGACTTCTCCAGCTCGTAGTCGCGCGGCGTGGCGGAGACGTAGATGGCGCGCGGCACGCGCTGCTCCCACTCCTCGAAGCGCAGCGGTCGGTTGTCCATCGCCGAGGGCAGGCGGAAACCGAACTCCACCAGCGTCTCCTTGCGCGAGCGGTCGCCCTTGTACATGGCGCCCAGCTGCGGGACGGTGACGTGCGACTCGTCGATCACCAGCAGGCCGTCGGCCGGCAGGTAGTCGAACAGGGTGGGCGGCGGCTCGCCGGGCTGCCGGCGGGTGAGATGCCGCGAGTAGTTCTCGATGCCCTGGCAGTAGCCGACCTCGGCCATCATCTCGATGTCGAAGCGCGTGCGCTGGTCCAGCCGCTGCGCTTCGAGCAGCTTGTTGTTCGCGTAGAGCTGGTCCAGACGCTCCTTCAGCTCAACCTTCACCGTCTCGATCGCGTTGAGCACGCTCTCACGGGTGGAGGCGTAATGGGTGCGCGGATACACCGTGTAGCGCGGCACCTTGCGGATCACTTCACCGGTGAGCGGATCGAACAGCGCCAGGTTCTCCACCTCGCCGTCGAACAGCTCGATGCGCAGCGCTTCGGTTTCCGACTCGGCCGGGAACACATCGATGATCTCGCCGCGCACGCGGTAGGTGCCGCGGCGCAGCTCCATCTCGTTGCGGCTGTACTGCAGCTCGGTGAGCTGGCGGATCAGCTGGCGTTGATCGATGCGCTCGCCGCGGGCCAGGATCAGCCGCAGCGAGAGGTAGTCCTCCGGATTACCCAGGCCGTAGATCGCCGAGACGGTGGCCACGATGATCGAATCACGCCGAGAAAGCAGCGCCTTGGTCGCCGCCAGCCGCATCTGCTCGATGTGCTCGTTGATCGAGGCGTCCTTCTCGATGAACGTATCGGAGGCCACCACGTAAGCCTCGGGCTGGTAGTAGTCGTAGTAGCTGACGAAATACTCCACCGCGTTGTTCGGGAAGAATTCCTTGAACTCGCCATACAGCTGCGCCGCCAGCGTCTTGTTCGGCGCCATCACGATGGTCGGCCGCTGCACCCGTTGGATCACGTTGGCGATGGTGTAGGTCTTGCCCGACCCGGTCACGCCCAGCAGCGTCTGCGCGGCCAGGCCGGCCTCGAAGCCCTCACTCAGGCGCTCGATGGCCTGCGGCTGATCACCCGCCGGCTGATAGGGAGAAACGAGCTCGAATCGTTCAGTCATGGCCGTCGACATGCGGGCGCGGACCCGCATTTTAAATCGCCCCTCCTGACAGCACCTGTCAGCAGCCTCCGACGACCGATGGCCGCATCGGGTGGCAGTCGGCCCGTCCTGCCGTGTCTAGCATCGCCTGAGGCCACGCAGGAACGCAGGCATGCCAGATCAAAACGGACACCAGGGGCAGGCCGGGCAGGCCGGCATCACCCTCATCGAGCAGATCATGGCGCTGGCCATCGTGGCCGTGCTGGTCAGCATCGCCGCACCCTCACTGGGCGGATTGGTCTCGCGCAACCGGCTGCAGTCCATGCAGATGGACTATATCGCCGGATTGCAGCATGCCCGCGAAGCGGCCATCACCCACGGCGTGCCGGTAGTGTTCTGCCCCAGCAGCGACGGCGTCGCCTGTCAGGCAACTTCCGTCTGGGACCAAGGTTGGCTGATTGCCGAAGATCGCGACGCAGACAACCAGCCCGATCACCAGGCCCTCTACACCGGCACGGCAAGCGAGACGCAACTTCACGTTCGCAGCAGCACGGGCCGATACCGGGTGCGCTTCCATCCTGACGGCAGCGCCGCAGGCAGCAATCTCACGTTCACGGTGTGCCTCGCCGGCAGGCCGGGGCAAGCGCTGAACGTGGTCGTGTCCAACGCCGGCCGGGTCCGCGGCGACACGGCCTCGGCCGCCCAGTCCGCGGCCTGCGCAGTTGACGGCTGAACCGCGCAGGGCGTGGTCGCCCGGACGCAAAAACGCCGGCACAAGGCCGGCGTTTTGCTGAAGATGGCGCCCGAAGTTGGACTCGAACCAACGACCCCCTGATTAACAGTCAAGTGCTCTAACCAGCTGAGCTATTCGGGCGTGAGCTGCGTAGTTTGTCGAGGGAGACCGGGGCTGTCAAGACGCCGGACGCCTCGTTTTCGCTCAGGCTGCGCGCACCCGATAACAAGGCTCGTAGGCCGTGCCGCCCGGCAGCTTCATGCGGTGCTGTGCCACGAACGCCTGCAGCAGCTCGTCCAGCGAACGCATGATGTCCGGCTCGCCGTCGATGTCGAACGGCCCGTGCTGCTCGATGGCACGCACCCCCTCTTCCTTCACGTTGCCCGCGACGATGCCGGAGAACGCGCGACGCAGATCCGCGGCCAGCTCATGGCGTGGACGCTCGCGATGGATCGCCAGCGCACGCATCGCCTCGTGGGTCGGGCGGAACGGCACCTGGAAGGCGAACGGGATATTGAGCGCCCAGTTGAAGAAGAACGCATCCTTGTTGTCCAGGCGATGGTTGCGCACCTTGTCCACGCCCTTGACCATCGCCCGCGCCACGGCCGCAGGGTCGTCCACGATGATCTGGTAGTGCTGCGCCACCTCTTCGCCCAGCGTCAGGCGCAGGAAGCGGTCGATCTGCTCGAAGTAGGCGGCCGACTGCCGCGGTCCGGTGAAGATCAGCGGGAACGGCACGCCGGCATTGTCCGGGTGCAGCAGGATGCCGAGCAGGTAGAGGATCTCTTCCGCCGTGCCCACGCCGCCGGGGAACACGATGATGCCGTGGCCCATGCGCACGAAGGCCTCCAGCCGTTTCTCGATGTCCGGCATGATCACCAGCTGGTTGACGATCGGGTTCGGCGACTCGGCCGCGATGATGCCCGGCTCGGTGATGCCGATGTAGCGGTTGTTGCGCCGCCGCTGCTTGGCGTGGGCGATGGTGGCGCCCTTCATCGGACCCTTCATCGCGCCCGGACCGCAGCCGGTGCAGATGTCCATGCCGCGCAGGCCGAGCTGGTAGCCCACCTGCTTGGTGTATTCGTACTCGTCGCGCGAGATCGAGTGGCCACCCCAGCACACCACCAGGTTCGGATCGATCTGCGGCTTGAGGATGCGCGCATTGCGCAGGATCTCGAACACCGCATGGGTCAGCCCCACGGTGTCGTCGAGATCGAAACCGCCCTGCTCCAGCTGGGTCGACACGTAGACGATGTCGCGGACCACCGCCACCAGCAGCTCGTTGATGCCGCGGATGATCTGGCCGTCCACGAACGCCTGCGCCGGCGCGTGGGTCAGCTCGATCTTGATGCCGCGATCCTGCTGCAGCACCTGGATGTCGAAGTGCGGGTACTGCTCGAACATCGAGCGGGGATCGTCGCTCATGCTGCCTGAGGTCAGCACGGCCAGCGCACAGCGTCGCAGCAGCGCGTGCATGCCCGAACCGCTGGCATCGCGCAACCGCGCCACTTCGTTGCGCGAAAGAATGTCCAGGCCACCGGCGGGCGAAATGCGCGCGCTGACGGTGGCCGCCTTGCCGGCGACGCCGGCGTGAATCTCGTTCATCCGCAAACTCTCCTGCCGCTGACGGCCCACTGCCTCATGCAGCGCCGTGGCGGACCGCCAAGCATCCCCTGCCCTCATGTCATGGTCAAGGCAATAAAAAACCGGCGCCCTTGCGGGCGCCGGCTCGTTTCACATCAGGATCCGATCAGATGATCAGAAGGTGTACTTCAGGGTCAGCATGGCCGACCAGCGCGACACCACGCGGGTCGGGTTGGAGCCCGCGTCGTACTGGATCAACTGCTGCGGCTGGTAGTTGCCGTTCTTGTCCGTCGGCAGGAAGTACACGTACTGGCCATTCGCGTTCACGCCGTTGTAGCCGGCGAGCGTGCGGGTGCCGTACTGGGTGTACGTGGTCTGGCCCCAGTTCTTGTCCAGCAGGTTGAGGAAGTTGTAGACATCGAGGCGCAGGATGCCCTTGTTGCCCTTGAAGATCCCCGGCACTTCCTGCGAGAAGCTCATGTCCAACTGGTTGATCCACGGCGAGTGTGCGCCGTTTCGGTTGGCGATCTGACCACGGTGGCTGTTGAGGTAATCGTTGCTGGAGATGAAGTCCTGGAACTGCTGGATCACCTTCGGATCGGTCGTGCCGTAGCTCACCAGCGGATCGTTTGCCTTCGGAATGTAGGCCGGATCCTCGAAGGTGATGCCATCGCCGTTGACGTCGCCGGAGAAGATCCAGCTGTACGGGTTGCCGCTGCGACCGGTGTAGAACGCCGAGACCGAGGTCTTGTAGTCGCCGAAGAACGCGTGCTGCCAGGTCAGTGCAACCTTGACGGTCTTGGCGATGTTGCGATCGGCGATGCCGGCCACTTCCTCATTGACGTTCTTGCGCACCACGTACTTGTAGCCGGAGGACGCCTGCGAGCTGTTGCCCGGATTGACTTCGGTGGCGTGGTTGAGCGTGAAGCTCACGTTGCCGAACCAGTCGTCGGAGAACGGCTTGGACAGGGCCAGGGTCAGGCTGTCTGACTTGCCCTTGCTGGTGTTGGTGAGCAGCGTGGAATCCTGCGAGAAGGCCAGGTTGCGGTTGTACGCCGCGTCGCGGCTGTTGGCCTTCTCACCCGGGGTCTTCCAGTACTGCTCGCGACCGTCGGGCAGGTAGCCGGTCGGCGCGCCAATGTTGATCGCCTGGTAGAAGATGCCGTCACGCGCCTTGATGTGCTGCACCTCGACCGACCCGATCATGCCCCACCACGGCAGCTCGCGATCGAACGCCAGCGTGGCTTTCCACACGGTCGGCAGCTTGAAGTTCGGGTCGATCGTGTCAACCACGCCCGCCGGCGGGTTCTGCGTGCCGGTGGGGATGTTCTGCGCGTACGGGTCGGGGCTGAACGAGGCGTCGGCCGGATCGAACGAGGAGTAGCTGGTGACCGTCAGGCCGTTGTTCTGGTATGGGTTGGTCATCCACACGGTCGGCGGGAAGGTCTGGAACAGACCGAAGCCACCGCGCAGCTGGGTCATGCGCTCGGTATCGAAGCTGTAGTTGAACGCGAAGCGCGGCTCGACCACCTTGTTCTTGGCACCGAGCTTGGTGTTGTTCGGATAACCGAACGCCTGCTCGAACTTGGCGTTGTACACCGGGGCGCTATCTGCGTGCGGAATGTCCACGCGCACGCCGTAGGTCACCGACAGCGCATTGTTGACCTGCCAGGTGTCCTGCAGGAACGGGCTGTACTGGCTGTACACCCACTTGGCCGCCACATCGCTGAGCGTGTAGCCGGCCGACGGCTGGTACAGGAAGTACGAGTCGTAGTTGCCCGCCTGGAAATTGTTCAGGCCGTAGAATGTGTAGTTGCCGTGCTCGGTGCGACCAAACAGGTTGTAGATCTTGTCGCGCTGGTAGTCGATGCCGCCCTTGATGGTGTGATCACCCAGGTACAGCGTGCCAGCCAGGAACGCGGTCCACTTCTTGGTGCTGATCGCGTTCTCGTGGCGGAACTGGTCCTCGCCCAGGTACACCGACGGACCGCGGCCGGCCGCATCAAGGTAGACCCTCACCTGCGGCTGGTTGATCGCGTTGCCGGCCAGTTGCTCGAACGACTGGTAGCTCACCTTCGCCTCGGTGGAGAAGTTCTCGGTCCAGTCGTCGTAGAACTGGATCGCGGTGTTCTTGGTCAGGCTGTCCTTGGTGTACCAGTAGCTGCTCAGACCGACCGAGTTCGAGCTGTTGCCCTGCACGATCGGCTGGGTTTCCTTGGTGTACTGGTAGGTCAGGCTGGCGCGGTGGTTGTTGGAGATGTTCCAGTCCAGCTTGGCCAGGTAGCGCTTGTCTTCCAGCGTGGTGCTGCCGGCACCGAAGGTGCCCGGCTGCAGGCCCAGCGCCTTGGCCGTGTCGATCACCTTCTGCAGATCCCCGGGGGAGATCTTGTTGGCGGTGGAGGCACCGCTGCCCAGTGCGGGGTCAAGGCCGTTGGCCGAGTCGGCACCGATGCCGTCGGTCTTTTCCTGCTCGGCCGACACGAAGAAGAACAGCTTGTCCTTCACGATCGGACCACCCAGCGTGATGCCGCCGGTCCAGTCGCGCTTGTAGCCGGTGTACTTGTAGCCCGGCGCACCGCTGTCCAGCCAGCCCGCGTCGCCCACCAGCTTGTTGGCGTTGCGATAGGCATAATAGACCGAACCGTGGAACTCGTTGGTGCCCGACTTGGTGACCGCATTGACGTCGGCGCCGACGGTGTCGGAGATCACGTCGAAGTTGGCGGTGGAGATGTTGTATTCACCGATGGTGTCCACCGAGATCGGCGAACCCTGGTACGGCAGGCCGTTGGCATTCAGACCGAACGGGTCGCCCTGCGAGATGCCATCGACGCTGATGTTGTTGTAGCGGTTGGGCAGGCCGGCCGCCGAGATCGAGCCGTCGCCCTGGTCGGAGACGTTGATGCGCGGATCGAGACGCGCGATGTCGTCGATCGAGCGGTTGCCCTGCGGGGTCGTCTCGAGCTGGCGCTGCGACACGTTGGTCGACAGGCCCTTGTTGTCGGGCGTGAAGGTCTGCGCCAGGGCGGAGGCCGACACGGTCACCGCGCCGAGATCCTTAGCCTGCTCGGCGCTGGTCACCTGCAAGTTGATCGAGGAGGTCTGGCCCAGCTGCAGGTAGACGTTGTCCTGCTCGGCGCTGGTCACACCTTCCTTCGAAGCGGTGATGTCGAACGGACCGCCCACGCGCAGGCCCTGCGCGGTATAGCGACCGTCATTGTCGGTGGTCACAACTTTGGTGGTGCCCGACGGCTCATGCACGATCTGCACGGTGGCGCCAGCAACCGGCTGCCCCTTGGCGTCGAGCACGCGGCCGGTGACGGCCGACGAGGTGACGTTCTGCGCGAGCACCGGCGCGGTCGCGAGCAGGCTGGCGATGGCAAACGGCAGAACTTTGGTACGGATTCGACTATTCATTCGGTATCGACCCTATGGTTCGCAACGGAAATCGGTCAGCGAAAAGCAAGAACGTACGAAGGCCCGGCAACAGCCAGGCGCGGAGGACAACGATGCTTTTCCCCGGATTTTGGTAACGCTGGGTGTCGGAGACACGGTTGCGGCGGGGCCACCCCACCTGCCAACTACTTGTTAAACCGACTTTAACGTCAGTGTATGACAGATTTGTAACAAATTCACTGCATGGGCCGGACACGGCCGCCTCCCTGCGGCGGACGCCCGCCTGGCGCAGGATCTCGCGCGGCAGCTCAATCCCTGCCCAGGTAGCGCGCCCGCTTGGCCGGCTTGAGATTGGCCAGATCCAGCATCACCAGGCCATCGACGCAACCGGAAAAACCCGGGTCTTCGCCGAAGTCGAGGAACTGCACGCCCTGTGGCTCCACCAGATCGACGTACTGGCGATAAAGCACCGGCAGGCTGACGCCCAGCGCATCGAGATGATGCTTGAGCTTGCCCAGCCCCTCCGCGGGCTCCAGCCCGGACAGGGCCTCACGCACCATCTGCACCACGTCGTGGGAGACCACGAACGGCTGGCGGGCCGAGGCCAGTCCCGGCGAGCCGAAGTAGTGCTGATGGGCCGCCGCGATCCACTCGCGCGCCTCGCGGGGCAGGTTGACCGACATGCTCACCGGACCGAACAGATAGCGCAGTTCGCGGTGACGCTGCAGGTAGAGCCCGATGCCCTGCCACAGCTGGTCGAGCGCGCGGGACTTCCAGTACGCCGGCGCGATGAAGCTGCGCCCCAGCTCCAGGCCTTGCGCCAGCCGCGACTCCAGCGCCGGCGAGTAGCTGAACAGGCTGGAGGTATACAGCGCCGCCATGCCGCGTCCGGCGATGATCCGGCCGCCGTGCCCGAACCGGTACGAGCCGACGATGCGCAGTGCCTTCGGGTCCCACAACACCAGATGTTCGTAATAGGCGTCATAGGCGTCCAGATCGCGGCGCGCGCCGGTGCCCTCGCCGACCTTGCGGAACGTGAGCTCGCGCAGGCGGCCGATTTCCCGCAGTACGGCGCTGTCGGGTGAGCCCTGCAGCAACAGGACCTGCTTGCCGTCGGCCAGATCGGCGAGCTTCTCCGCCTCGGCAGCCAGTCCGGCAACCACGCGCTCGGTCGGCTCCGGGTGGGCGAGCGGCGCCTGGCCGCCGAAGATCAGGCCGCGGTGGCGGCCGACCCGATAAACGTGGCGGCGCATCAGCTTGGCCGCCTGTGACGGGTCGCCGGCGCTGCGCTGGGCAAGTTCCTCCGCACTCACCAGCGCGCCAACGCTGAAGCCGATGCGCTGCTGACGCGCCGGCGTCACCGCCTCGCGCGGCAGCATGGCGGTGGACAGCGGCTTGGCGAACATCGATACACCGTAGAACATGGCCGAATTGCGCGCGGCCACGTGGATGGGCAGTACCGGCGCCTTGCTCCTCAGCGCAAGCCGCGCAAAACCGTCGGACCAGGCGCCATCGCGCAGGCCTCCCGGCCCCAGCCGCGACACCTCACCAGCCGGAAACACGATCAGCGCCTCGCCGTTTTCCAGCGCGCGATAGATGTTGCGCATCTTCGACGCGGCTCCCTTGCCGAACACGTCCACCGGCAGCAGCAGCGGGCGCAGCGGCTCGACCAGCGCCAGCCAGTCGTTGCCCAGGATACGCACGTCCGGCCGCACCGAACCGACCAGGTGCAGCAGCGCAAGCGCGTCGAGCATGCCCAGCGGATGGTTGGCCACGACCAGCAACGGGCCGTCGACCGGGATGTTTTCGCGCTCACGCGGGTTTATTCGGTAGCTGGCGCCCAGCTCGTCGAGCGTACGGTCGACAAAGGCCAGACCTTGCACATCCCCCACGGCCTTGAGCACGCGGTTGAACCCGGCCTCGTCAGCCAGTCGGCCGAGCATGCCGGCCACCGGTCGACGGATACGCGGATGCTGCGCGAGCCACGGCAGGCGCTCCACGAGGCTTTTGTCGATGCTGAGCATGACCATCTCCTTGGACTGCCTGCATGCTGGCGCCCAATTATGACAGCCGCTCGACTGCCGGGCCGACGCCCGGATGTCAGACAGTCAGGTGCAGGTAAGCCGCCACACCGCCCAGGAACATCTGCACCGACAGCGCAATCAGCAGCATGCCCATCACCCGCTCCAGCGCCGTGAGCACGCTCTCGCCCAGCCAGCGGAACAGGTAGGTCGAGCTGAGCAGGATTACCGAGGTGGCCAGCCAGGCCAGCACCAGCGCCACCGCCCAGTCGGCGGTGCGGCCGGGCTGGGTGTTGGTCAGCAGCAGCAGCGCCGCCATGGCTGACGGCCCGGCCACCCCGGGAATCGCCATCGGCACGATGAACGGCTCGCCCTGCCCCGGCTTGCCGAAGATGCCGCCACCGTCGGCCGGCGGAAACACCATGCGGATGCCGATCAGGAACAGCACGATGCCGCCGGCGATGCTGATCGACTCCTGCCTGAGCTGCAGCGCCTTGAGGATCAGCTGTCCGCCGACCAGGAACACCAGCAGCACGCCCAGCGCGATCAGCAGCTCGCGCACCATCACCACGCGCCGGCGGCGCGGCGGCACGTCCTTGAGCAGGCTCAGGAAAAACGGGATGTTGCCCAGCGGATCCATGATCAGGAACAGCAGGATTCCCGCCGACAAGGTGGTCATCTGCGCTTCCATGGATACAGCCCCTGTGTGTTGGTGAAACGCCCCGCAAGGGGTGAAGTGCAGCCGATCAGGCCTTGCGCAGATCCAGCACTGCACCGCGCGCGGCCGCGCCCTGCGGACTCAGCAGGTAGACCACCGCCTCGGCCGCGTCGTCCGGCGGCGGATGGCGGAACGTATCCTCGCCGAAGTACGCCTCGCGGCGCAGCGCGGTGCGCATCGGCCCGGGCAGCAGGCACTGCACGCGCAGGCTGCCACGGTCGTTCTCCTGATGCAGGATCTCGACCATGCGCTCCAGCGCCGCCTTGGAGGCGCCGTAGGCACCCCAGTGCGCCCGCGACAGCAGCTCCGGATCGTCCAGCACGAACACCACGGCGCTGTCGGGGGCCTTCGCCAGCAGCGGCAGACACGCCTGGGTGAGCGCGAACGGCGCGGACACGTTCACGTGCATCGCACGCAGAAACTGGTCGGGCTTATGCATCGACAGCGGCGTGAGGCCGGGAAAGCTCACCGCGGCATGCACAATGCCGTCGAGCCGCCCGAGGTCGCGTTCGATGCCCTCGGCCAGCGCTTCGTAATCGCCCGGCGTGGCGTTCTCGATGTCCATCGGGTGGATCACCGGCTCGGGCAGCTGCTCCTTGAGCATGGCGTCGTAAAGCTGCTCCAGCTGGCGCTTGCGCCGACCCGTGATGATCACCGTGGCGCCGGCCCGCGCCGCCGCCTTGGCGGTGGCGGTACCCAAACCGCCGCAGGCGCCGGTCACCAGCACGACCCGGTCGGCGAGCGCATCGACCGGCAGCGGCGCGCGCTCCTTCACTCGCGGCATCGTCATCCGTGCAGCGCTCCGAGCACGTCGGCGGCCATGCGCTCCAGCTCGCCGGCGGCATGCAGGTCTTCGATGATGTCGCAGCCGCCGATCAGCTCGCCCTGGATGAACAGCTGCGGGAAGGTCGGCCAGTTCGCATAGTGCGGCAAAGCGGCGCGGATCTCCGGATCGGCCAGTACGTTCACCGCATGGAACGAAGCCCCCGCCGCCTGCAGCGCCTGCACCGCGCGGCTGGAGAAACCGCACATCGGGAACTGCGGGGTGCCCTTCATGAAGAGCACCATGGCGTGCTCGGCGAGCACGGCCTTGATTCGTTCGTTGACGTCCATAGCTCGTGATTTCATCACTACAATGCAGGCAAGCCGCTAGTGTATCAGCCGCTTCCCCGGCGCCGCTCTGGCGCGGACCCAAGCCCATCCCCCTCTCAGCCAACGTCAAGGAGCCAAAGTCATGGCGATTGAATTGCCCGCCCTGCCCTACGAAAAGAATGCCCTCGAGCCGCATATCTCTGCCGAGACGCTGGAGTACCACTACGGCAAGCACCACCAGGCTTACGTCACCAACCTCAACAACCTGATCAAGGGCACCGAGTTCGAGGACGCGGCGCTGGAAGACATCGTCAAGAAGTCCTCCGGCGGCGTGTTCAACAACGCCGCGCAGGTTTGGAACCACACGTTCTACTGGAACTCGATGAAGCCCAACGGCGGCGGCGAGCCGACCGGCAAGCTGGCCGACGCGATCACCAAGGCGTTCGGCTCGTTCGAGAAATTCAAGGAAGAGTTCACCAAGTCGGCCACTGGCAACTTCGGATCCGGCTGGACCTGGCTGGTGCAGCGTCCGGACGGCTCGCTCGGCATCGTCAACACGTCGAACGCCGCCACGCCAATCACCGGCAGCGACAAGCCGCTGTTCACCGCGGACGTGTGGGAGCACGCCTACTACATCGACTACCGCAACGCCCGCCCGAAGTACCTGGAGGCGTTCTGGAACCTGGTGAACTGGGATTTCGCGGCGAAGAACCTGGCCTGATCTTCCCGGCCATCGCCCAATAAAAAAGCGGAGCCGTCACCGGCTCCGCTTTTTTCATTCCCCTACCGCGCGGGCGAGAGCCTCAGATGCCGACCGCCTCACGCACCGCGGCCACCGGCTGCTCCCAGCCGATCACCTGCGCCAGCGCCTCGGCCCGCTCCAACAGCGTCGACGCGTCCGGCGCGCACACCGTGGCGTGCCCCACCTTGCGACCCGGCCGGGCCCGCTTGCCATAGTCGTGCCAGTGGCCGTCGACGGTGCGCAGCAACGGGGCGGGATCGGGCAGCTCGCCGATCCAGTTGAACATCAGCGATGCACCGCGCGCGCCGGTGTCGCCCAGCGGCAGGCCGAGCACGGCACGGACGTGGTTCTCGAACTGGCTGGTGTGGGCACCTTCAATGGTCCAGTGACCCGAGTTGTGCACCCGCGGCGCCATCTCGTTGCCGAGCAGCTCGCCGTCCTTCACGAACAGCTCCAGTGCGAACACCCCCACGTAATCGAGCCGCTCGGCCAGTGTGCGGGCGAGCGCGGCGGCACGCGGTTGCAGCGCATCGATGTCCGGTGCCGGGGCCAGGCTCAGGCTGAGCACGCCATCGGTATGCCAGTTGCGGGTGAGCGGCCAGGTGCGGAACTCGCCGTCGCGACCGCGCACGGCCAGCACCGACAGCTCGCGCTCGAACGGGACGAAGGCTTCCAGGATCAGGCCGTGCGCCGCGGCCTGCGCACCCAGCGCGGCCCAGGCAGCGTCGGCGTCATCCGCACTGCGCAAACGAAACTGGCCCTTGCCGTCGTAACCCAGCCGCCGCGTCTTGAGGATCGCCGGCGCGCCGGTGACGGCCAGCGCACGATCCAGATCCGCGCGGGTGTCCACTGGCACGAATTCCGGGGTGGCCAGGCCGCACTCGCGGAACAGGGTCTTTTCGGCCAGGCGATCCTGCGCCGCCGCCAGCGCCCGCGGATTCGGAAACACCGACACCCGTTCCGCCAGCCAATGCGCGGTGTCGGCGGGCACGTTCTCGAAATCGAAGGTCACCACGTCGACCTTGGCGGCAAATTCGCCCAGCGCTGCGTGGTCGTGCCAGTCGGCCACCACCAGCGGCGCCACCTGCCCGGCACAGGCGTCGGACGAGCTGTCGACCACCAGCGATTGCACGCCCAGCGGTGCGCCGGCGATCGCCAACATCCGTGCCAGCTGTCCACCACCCAGCACCCCGAGAACCGGCTGACGACGGTCGCTCATGCGCGCGGGTCCGGGTGATCGAGCACGTTGCGGGTCTGGCGTTCGCGATACGCATCGAGCGCCTGCGCCAGTACCGGATCGTGCAGCGCGAGCACGGCGCAGGCGAACAGCGCGGCGTTCACCGCCCCGGCCCGACCGATGGCCAGCGTTCCCACCGGGATACCCGCCGGCATCTGCGCGATCGACAGCAGCGAATCCATGCCGTTGAGCGCCTTGGACTGCACCGGCACGCCGAGCACCGGCAAGCGGGTCTTGGCGGCCAGCATGCCCGGCAGATGGGCCGCGCCGCCGGCGCCAGCGACGATCACCTGGATGCCGCGCTCCACCGCCTGCTCGGCGTACTGGAACAGCAGATCCGGGGTGCGATGGGCAGACACCACCTGCACCTCATGGGCCACGCCCAGCTCGACCAGCAGGTCGGCGGCATGCTGCATGGTCTCCCAGTCGGAACGGGAGCCCATGACCACGCCCACGCGCGGCGGCAATGCAGTTGTCGTCATGGCTGGGCCTTCCAAAAGCCGCTATTGTAAGGGCTTTCCCCGGCACCGACACCCGTTCCCATGGACAAGCGCCTGCTCGACATTCTCTGTTGCCCAGTCAGCAAGACCCCGGTCCGACCGGCATCCCGGGCCGAGCTGGACGCGGCGAACCGTGCCATCGGTGCAGGCGGTCTGCAGACCGTCGGCGGCGCCGCGATCACCCACCGCATCGACGAAGCCCTTATCACCGTCGACGGCAAGGTGATCTACCGGGTCGAGGACGGTATCCCGGTGATGCTGCCCGAAGAAGGCATTGGCACCGTCCAGTTGAGCGACCTGCCAACCGCCTGAGCTTCAAACTGCTGCCCAGCGCATGACAATTCGGCCGATTTCGGCTTATTGTTTAGGCCCGTGTGGCCGTCGCGGCTGCTGATGTCCAGAAGGTTCGCCTCAGGGGGCGGCAATGAAAGACGCCATCGAACCGAGCAAGATCGTCAATCTCAATCAGCGGCCGGAATCGCCCGAGCGCCTCGGCGCGCTGGTCCATTCGGTGCGCGACACCGCCAGCCGTCGGCTCCAGGTGCTGCTCGGCAACATGTTCGAGCACGTCGACGACGCCCTGTTCGACCTGGCCGAGAAGGCGGAAAACAACGCTGCCCAGATGCATTACTTCGACGGCATGCGCGAAGTGCGCAAGCGTCGGCCGGTGGTGGAGCGCGCCTATCTGGCCCAATTCAGCCGCGAGCTGACGGAGTTCGCGGCCAATCGCCGCAGCGCGTCGACCGACTCTTCGCCCCCCTCCCTGGGCAACATCGAACTGAGCCTGGTCGGCGAGAACGAGCTGGAGGAATCGCTGGCGATCACCAGCCTGATCAGCAAGAACGCTTCGCGCATCACGCGCGACCTGTTTGCGCTGAACCAGCGCCTGTCGGTGATCTGCGGCGGCATCAAGGTCGACGACACCAACAATCCAGTGGGTCCGGCGGTACTGACCCAGACTTTCCGCCAGGCCATGCGCGAACTGTCGGCCGACATGCGCGTCAAGCTGATCATCTACAAGCTGTTCGACCGTTACGTGCTGTCCGGCCTGGAGGAGCTCTATCAGGAGCTCAATGCCGAACTGATGCGAGCGGGCGTCTTGCCGCAGCTGCGGCACGGGATCACCCGAAGCGGTGCGTCACAGCCGGCCGGAAGCGGCACCCGCGCTGCGGCCGGTGGCGCCAACGCGCTGGGCACGGGGGGCGACGTATCGGCGGAAGATGCCGGCAACCTGCTCGATACCCTGCATGCGCTGTTTACCGCGCGCCGTGCGGGACACGACCTTTCCGGCCTCGGCGCGTCTGTATCCGGCAGTCGGGCGCTGCCCACCGCCAATGAATTGCTCGGCGCCCTCAGCGTGCTGCAGAGCCAGATGGCCAGTCAGGGATCGGGTAGCCCCGGCACGGCCGGTGGTTTGGGCATAGGCACCGTTGCCGGAAGCGGCGCGGTGGATTTCGACATCGCGCACGAAGTGGCCGCCCTGAAGGAGCACCTGCTCAACCAGATCGGCTCGCTGCGCGGGGAGCGCCCGCATCACGTGTCCTCGATCGACGAGGACACCATCGACCTGGTCGGTATGCTCTTCGAATTCATCCTCGAAGACCGCAACCTGCCGCCCCAGATGCAGGTGCTGCTGGCCCGGCTGCAGATTCCCTATCTCAAGGCGGCCATCCTCGATCGGCGCCTGTTTGCGCACCGGCAGCATCCGGCCCGCCGCCTGCTCGACAGCCTGGCCGACGTCGCCAAGGGCTGGTCCGACGAGTCGGACAAGGACCGCCGCCTGCACGACAAGGTGAAGGCCATCGTCGAGCAGTTGCTGCACGAATTCGACGACGACATGGGGATCTTCGATCGCCTGCTCGCCGATCTGCAGGAGTTCCAGGAGCTGACCCGCAAGCGCGCCGAGCTCGCCGAGCAGCGCGTGGCCGAGTCGACCCGCGGTCGCGAAAAGCTCGAACAGGCCCGGCGCCGGGCCGCCCGCGAAATTCTCGAACGGATCGACGGCCGGCCGATCCCGCCACTTGTCCACGGCGTGCTTGCGCGGGCCTGGGCCAACTATCTGGTGCTCATCCTGCTTCGCCAGGGCGAAGATTCGCCCGAATTTGCCGATGGCCTGCGTTTCGTCAACGAGTTCATCGCGAGCACCCGCCTGGGCAGCGACGCGGAAAGCCGCGCCACCCTGCGCCAGATGCTTCCGGGCATCGAGCGGGCCTTGCGCCGCGGCCTGGCCAACGTGGCCTTCCAGGACAACGACGTCGAGCGATTGCTCGACCAGCTCCACGCCTTCTACCGCCAGCAGCTGGGCGAAGCGGACCCGGCCGCCACCACGACGTCCGAGCAGGGGCCGCCGGCGATTCCCGAAAGCATCCAGTCGATCGTCGACACGGTGCAGGAGACCGCGCCGCTGGCTGCCGGCACGACGGACGAGCCGCTGGAGATCCTCGCGCCGGAAGTGCAGGCGCAGATGGAAGCCGTGGGGGCCATGAAGCCCGGCACCTGGATCGAGTTCTGCCCTGCCGGCAGCGCCGCCGAGCGCGCCAAGCTGTCGTGGATCAGCCCGATGAGCGGCCGCTACCTGTTCGTGAACCGGCGCGGCCTGAAGGTGGGCGATTTCGCCCCGCAGGAGCTGGCCGCCTCGCTGGCCGCCGGCTCCGCGCGGATACTCGCATCCAACGCCTTCTTCGACCGTGCGATGGATGCGATCGTGGGCCGACTGAGCCAGCCCGCCAGCGATGCGTCGGAGCCCGGATGAACCAGGGCGACCGTTTTTCCCCGCCGCCTGCCGAGTTGATTCGTCTTGATGTGGAACGCGCCTTCGCCGAAGACATCGGCGCGGGCGATGCCACCGCGGATCTGCTGTCCGAATCCGCCTTCGCCACCGCCGTCCTGACCTGCCGCGAGCACGCCGTACTGGCGGGCCGGCCCTGGTTCGACGCCTGCTTCCGGATGCTCGACCCGGACGTGCGTATCGACTGGCAGCACCAGGACGGCGACATCCTCGCTGCCGATCGCGCCATCTGCACCCTGCACGGGCGCGCCCGCGCGCTGGTGACCGCAGAACGCTCGGCGCTCAACTTCCTGCAGCTGCTGTCGGGCACGGCTACGGTGACTGCGCGTTACGTGTCCGCACTCGCCGGCACCCGCACGCGTCTGCTCGATACCCGCAAAACCGTGCCCGGGCTGCGCCTGGCCCAGAAGTACGCCGTCCGCTGCGGCGGTGGGTGGAACCATCGCACCGGCCTGTACGACGGCGTGCTGATCAAGGAAAACCACATTATCGCGGCCGGCGGCATCGCCGCGGCCGTGGCGGCCGGGCGTCGCTTGCATCCTTCGCTGCCGCTGGAAGTCGAGGTGGAAAACCTCGACGAGCTCGTCGAGGCGCTGGACGCAGGCGCCGACCGCATCATGATCGACAACTTCGAGCTGCCCGCCATGCGCGATGCGGTGCGCATCACCGCCGGCCGGGCCTCGCTTGAGGGGTCGGGCAACGTCGACCTGGAGTCCATCGGCGCGATCGGCGCCACCGGCGTCGATTTCGTGTCGGTGGGCGCGCTGACCAAGCACGTGCGCGCCATCGACCTGTCGCTGCGGCTGCGCCTCGACTGAGGCGGACCGCAGCGCCCTTGCGAACCCTGCGCACCGCACACACACTGCCGTGATGGGCAACCTGCACGACCTCCTTCTCTTGCTCGTCCTCGGCGGCATCGTCACTGCCTGGATGAAGTTATCGCGCGCACGCGAGATTGCGGTATCGGCCGCGCGTCGCCACTGTGAGCTGCACGGACTGCAGCTGCTGGACGAGACGGTGGGCCTGCGCGCCATCCGGCTGCGGCGGATGGATGGACATCGACGGCTGGAACGGGGCTACGGCTTCGACGTCAGCATCGACGGCGAAGATCGCGAGCAGGGCCGCCTGTGGATGATCGGGCAGCGGGTCAGCGGCCTGAACCTGCCGACGGTGCAATGGCTGGTGGGTGGCGGCGAGGAATCAACCAGCGCGCGCCGGGCTGGTTCGGAAGCCCCGATCGAGACCGGCGCGTCCAGCAATGTCATTCCCCTGCGCCGCAGGTTGCCGAACGATCAGCAGCGGCACTAGCGTTGCACTGAGCGGTCCGGCGCCAGCGGCATGATGCTCGAAAGGTCGACAGGGCGTGCCTGGCAGGCTGGAAGCCTGCGTTGCACGACATCGCGACCTTTTGAGCTTCACAGCTTCGAAGGCCGCGATAGAGGCCAACCTCGTCGGCCCACAGGTCTTCAATGCGTCAGCTCGGCAGGCCGCCACTCGGCTACCTGCCGAGAAACCGAACCAGTGAACCCGCGTCTTGGTGGAACAGGGCATCCGTTGCGCCATCGCAGGACGGGCGCCGTACACGCCTTACTTCACTACGCGCAAGTTCGGAGTGCCGCGCTTGGGACGATCGCCCTCGGAGGCGCCATCGGCACCGCCCGGCGCATTGCCGCCGTCGGTCGGAGGAGGTGGAACGTCACCGCCACCATCGTCTTCGGCCGGAAACATCATGCCCTGGCCGTTTTCCTGCGCGTAGAGCGCCAGCACCGCCTGGACCGGGATCAGGATCGACTGGCTGACCCCCGAGAACCGTGCCTGGAAGCTGATCCATTCATTGCCAAGATCCAGGTTGGCGACCGCGCGCATGGCCAGGTTGAGCACCACCTGCCCGTTCTTGATCACCTGCGGCGGCACACGCACGCCTTCGCGCCCGGCATCCACCAGGATGTAGGGCGTGAGGTTGTTGTCGGTGATCCAGTCGTAGATCGCCCGCAGCAGATACGGGCGATTGGACGTCATCGCGGGAGTGTCGTCATGGGCCATCGTCAAGGCCGCATCGCCTTTTCCTCGGCCGTCAGGCTGCGTGCGTAGCCTTGGCTGTGGAACAGGCGCTCGCCGTAATCGAGGATCGGCCGCCCCTCCTTGCCCAGATCCACGCCCAGCCACGGCAGCCGCCAGACGACCGGCGCCACCAGGCAGTCGGCCAGACTCATTTCCGGGTTGAGGAAGAACTTGGCCGCCTTGAACAGCGGCAGCGAAGCCAGCAGCTGCTCGCGCAGGCGTTTGCGCGCGGCGTCGGCGGGCCGGCCACCGGCACGGATGATGTCCACCTCCGGAAGCCAGTCGCGCTCGATGCGCACCGCGGCAAGGCGCAGGCGGGCACGAGAGAGCGGGTCGATCGGCATCAGCGGAGGGTGCGGATAGCGCTCATCGAGGTATTCGCAGACCACCGACGTGTCGTACAGCGTGAGGTCGCGATCCACCAGGGTGGGTGTGCTGGCGTAGGGATTGAGATCGACCAGATCTTCCGGCGGCTTGCCGGGCTCCACCATCACGCGTTCGTAGCTCACGCCCTTGGCGGCGAGCAGAAGGCGCACCCGATGACACTGGATGTCATCGGCGGTGGTGTACAGAGTGAGCACCGTACGCGAGCGGGCGCTTTGAACCATGCGCAATCTCCCCAGCTAACAACGGAATGCGGCGGCCCAGGGCCGCCGCACGCTTGCCACTGTCGTCGCGATCAGTGGACGTCTTTCCAGTATTCCTTCTTGAGCAGGTACGCCAGGAAGGTGAAACCGGCGAGGAACAAAAGCACCCAGACGCCGTAGTGCTTGCGCTGCAGCGCGGCCGGCTCCGACGCGTACTCCAGGAAATTGGTCAGGTCGCGGGTGGCCTGCTGGAACTCCGCCGGCGTCATCTTGCCCGGCTTGGACAGCTCCAGCTTCTCCACTTCCTCGCCGCCGTCCTTCTTCACCGCCGTCTGCACGCCCTGCAGTTCCCACAACGGATTCGGCATCGAGGCGTTGGGGAAGATGGTGTTGTTCCAGCCCACCGGGCGACTGGCATCCAGATAGAACGAGTTGAGGTAGGCGTAGACCCAGTCGGCCGTCTTCGCACGGACTTCCAGCGAGAGATCCGGCGGAGCCTTGCCGAACCACTTGGCTGCGTCGGCCGCCGGCATGTGCGATTCGATCGTCTCGCCGAAATTCGCACCGGTGAAGTTGAGGTTCTTCATCACCTCGTCTTCGGACAGGCCCAGGTCCTCGCCGATGCGCGAGTAGCGCATGAATTTCAGCGAGTGGCAGCCCACGCAGTAATTGAAGAACAGCTTGGCACCGCGCTGCAGCGACGCCTGATCGCTGACGTTGGTGCCAGCCTTTGGCAGACCGCCCTCTTCCGCGGCCATCGCCGAGACGCTGCCGACCAGCAGCCCGAGGGCCAGCGCAATCGTGGAGAAATAACGCTTAGTCATGCATCGTCACCCGTTCCGGAACCGGCTTCGTGGTCTCCCAACCCAGACGCGTGTAGAGCCCGAGGAAGACGAAGAAGCCGAAATAAATCAAGGTCATCGCGCGGCCGAACAGGTTCTCCCAGAACGTCACGTCGACGTTGCCGAACCACTCGGGGATCACTTCCGCCGTCACGCCAGCGCCGACGGCACCGAGCATGATGAAGGACAGCACGAAGAAGCCGAGCGCCACCTTGTAGCCGGTGCCGCGATAGCGAATGGAACGCACCTTGCCCACGTCGATCCAGGGCATCGCGAACAACAGGGCAATGGCACCGAACATGCCCAGCACACCCCAGATGGCGGTGCTGAAGAACGACGGGATCATGCGCAGGATCGCGTAGAACGGGGTGAAGTACCACACCGGCTTGATGTGCGTCGGCGTCACCAGGTTGTTGGCCGGGATGAAGTTGTCGTGCTCCAGGAACCAGCCGCCGAAGGTGGGCGCGAAGAAGATGATGAAGGCCGCGATCAGCAGGAAGAAACCGACGCCGACCAGATCCTTCACCGTGTAGTACGGATGGAACGGAATGCCGTCGGCCGGCTTGAGCGCATCCCAGCGGTTGCCCTTGGGACCCTTCTTGATCTCCACGCCATCGGGATTGTTGGAGCCCACCTCGTGCAGCGCGGCGATGTGCAGCACCACCAGCAGCAACAGCACCAGCGGCAGCGCGATGACGTGCAGCGCGAAGAAGCGGTTGAGCGTGGCGTCGGCCGGGATGTAGTCGCCCATGATCCACTGCACCAGCGAGTCGCCGATGTAGGGGATGGTGCCGAACAGCGAGATGATCACCTTGGCCCCCCAGAACGACATGTTGCCCCACGGCAGCACGTAGCCCATGAAGGCCTCGGCCATCAGCACCAGGAAGATCAGCATGCCGAGGATCCACACCAGCTCGCGCGGCTTCTTGAACGAGCCGTACATCAGGCCGCGGAACATGTGCAGGAACACCACGATGAAGAACAGCGAGGCGCCGGTGGAGTGCATGTAGCGGATCAGCCAGCCCCACTCCACGTCACGCATGATGTACTCGACCGAGGCGAACGCTTCGAGCGCGCTGGTCTTGTAGTTCATGGTGAGGAAGATGCCGGTCACGATCTGGTTGACCAGCACCAGCAGCGCCAGCGAACCGAAGTAGTACCAGAGGTTGAAGTTCTTCGGCGCGTAGTACTCGGTCATGTGCTTGCGGTACGCAGGCATCATGTTCGGCGCGCGCTCGTTGACCCAGTCGCCCATGCGGGTGAATACGTTAGCCATCAGCCGGCCTCCTTCGGATCCACGCCAATCTGGATGGTGGTGTCATTCACGAAGTGATACGGCGGCACCTCGAGGTTGCGCGGGGCGGGCACGCCGCTGAACACGCGGCCGGCCATGTCGTAGCGCGACTTGTGGCACGGGCAGTAGAAGCCGCCCTTCCACTCCGGGTCGAACGGCTCCGGCTTGATCTCGGGCACGAAGTCCGGCACGCAACCCAGGTGCGTGCACAAACCGACGATAACCAGCCATTCCGGCTTGATCGAGCGCGCTTCGTTCTGGGCGTACTTCGGCTGCTGGCCCGCCGACGAGCCATCTGACTTTGGATCGACCAGGCGCGAGTCCACCATCGGCAACGACGCGAGCTGTGCCTTGGTGCGGTTCACCACGAACACCGGCTTGCTGCGCCACGGGAAGGTCACCTTCTGGCCTTCCTCGATCTTGCTGATATCCACGGTCACCGGAGCACCGGCGGCCTTGGCGCGCGCGCTCGGTTCCCACGTCTTGATGAAGGGCACGACTGCCGCAACGACTCCCGCTCCACCAACCACCGCAGTGGTTGCTGTGAGGAAACGGCGGCGGCCGTGATCGACGACTTCGTTCGCCATCAGGCTCTCCGGAACTTGCAATGCCATTGAGGTGCGGACCGGTGGCTTCCACTGGTACCTGCGAAGCGAGCCATCTGTCGCGGCAACGTGCCCCCGGCGCCACGTGCGGCTACCGCTGACGCTTGCCGTCCTGGCCGCGACGGCCGCCCTCGCAACGACGGGCCGACCTGCTTCGCACGTACCGGTCAAAATCCGGCACCCGCAAAAATCGCGTTAGTGTAGCGTCAGCCCCCGCCCCGTACAATCAAACTCGCGGTGCGGTCACGCGCCGCAGCAAGCCGCGCGCGCCGTCTCCACGCACCATTTTACGAAAGCATCCCGCAATGAAACATGCCGCCGGCCTGCTCGGCTTCATCGCCCGATTCGCGATCCTGGGGCTGGCCCTTGCCTTCGTGGTGAGCCTGCTGTGGCCCACCTCGGGCGAACACCTGCGGGAACGCTTCGGCCTGGCCTCGACGACGCCCTCCAGCTTGCCGGTCACCACGACAGGGGCGGCCGGGCCGACGCTCTCCTACGCCGACGCCGTGGCCCGCGCTGCGCCCTCGGTGGTCAACATCTACGCCAACAAGACCGTCACCGAGCAGGCATTGCGGATGTATACCGACCCGCTCATGCAAAGACTCTTCGGCGGCATGCCGGCGGGCCCGGCGTACAAGCGCCGCGAGCAGAGCCTGGGCTCGGGGGTGATCGTCAATGCCGATGGCTACGTGCTGACCAACAACCACGTCATCGCCAATGCCGACGACATCCAGGTGCTGCTTTACGACGGCCGCGTCGCCCAGGCGAAGATCGTGGGCGCGGATCAGGAGACCGACCTGGCGGTGCTGAAGATCGACGCGAACAACCTGCCCGTGGCGCACTTCCAGCCGCATGCCAGCGTCCGGCCCGGCGACGTGGTGCTGGCGATCGGCAACCCGTTCGGCCTCAACCAGACCGTGACCATGGGCATCGTCAGCGCGATCGGCCGGCAGCTGAGCAGCTCCAGTCCGGAAGATTTCATCCAGACCGACGCGGCGATCAACCTGGGCAATTCCGGCGGCGCGCTGATCGATGCCAGGGGCAACCTGGTGGGCATCAACACGCTGCTGATCGGCAAGGCCGCCAATGCCGAGGGCATCGGCTTCGCCATCCCGATGGACAGCGCCAAGAAGGTGCTGGACCAGATCATCGATACCGGCCACGTGGTGCGCGGCTGGCTGGGTGCCGACTACGCCTTCGTGCCGGTAGCGGCGGACAGCGGGCTGCCGGCGGCGGCGCGCGGCGTGCAGGTGTCCGATGTCTATCCCGGCGGGCCGGCAGCCTCGGCGGGCATCCAGCCGCACGACATCCTGCTGCGCATCGGCGACGACGACATCGCCGATCCGGCCGACCTGCGCCGGCACGAAGCTGCACTGAAACCGGGGAGCAAGGTCGACGTGTCCGGCCTGCGCAATGGCGCACCGTTCCGCCTCAGCGTCACGATTGCGCAACGCCCTTCCGTGCTGCCGGACAGCAGCTCACTGGATGGCTGAAGCCACACCGGCATGCACCGCCGCGAGCGGCGGGCGCAGCGCCTGCCCGTAGCGCTGGCGCAGTGCCGCCACGCGACTGACGTAGACCTGGGTCTCCGCATACGGCGGCACGCCCTTGTAGCGCTGCACTGCGCCGGGGCCCGCGTTGTACGCCGCCGCCGCCAGTTTCTCGTTGCCGTTGAAGGACTGCAGCAGCATGCCGAGATAGCGCGCTCCGCCGCGGATGTTCTGCTCGGCATCGAACGCATCGAGCACGCCCATGTCGCTCGCCGTGCCGGGCATCAACTGCATCAAGCCCTGGGCGCCCTTGATCGACATCGCGTGCGGGTTGAACGCACTCTCGGCGTGGATGATCGCGCGCAGGAACGCCTCGTTCACGCCGTAGTCGGTGCTCGCCTGGCGGATGGCGCTGGCGTAGTCCTGCAGGTTCAGCCGCACCGAATTCCAGTGGATCGGCGAATGCAGGTCGCAGGCCATGCAGGTGGCGATGTAGGTGAACAGCATCGTGACGGCGTGACCACGCGCCTGGGCCGGCGCGATATTGGTGTATTCCACGCTGCCGTCGGCGCGCTTGACGCGATACACCGCGCCACGCAGCACGCGATCGCCCGCTCCCGCCGCCGTCGCCTCGGCCGCAGCCAATGCGTTGCGTGATTCGCGATAGTCCCACTGCCCGCGTGCGCCCTGCCGGAGCGGCCGGTCGGGCAGCACCTGCGCGGTGGTCTCCACCGAGGCCTGGACGCCGACAAACAGGCGGCGCGGCGGTGGCAACGCGGACAAGGCCGTCGCGGTGGTGGTGACCGATGCCGCCACGCCCGCGAAAGGATTTTGCACAACGGGCACCCGCCGCGGCGTTACGGTCCGCCGTGGCGCGGCATATGCGCCGATCCGATGGCAATGCTGGTAGCCGGCCGTCTTGCTGGTGAACACGGCCTCGCCACTGGCACCGGTGCAGCGGTACAGCACTTCGGCACGGGCCAGATACGGCGCCAGCAGGAGCGCCGCGAACGCGCAGCCAAACGCGATCCGCAACAGGATCGACGAACGCGGGAAGCGGCGGCCAGACCGACCGGCGCTCCCCTTCTGGCGCGTGGCAGCGGTCATGCGGCGCAGTGTGCAGCGATCGACCCGCATCGCCAAGTGCGAGCGCGCCGAGCTGTGCACCGTGTCGCGACACCGGCCAGGGCGTGGAACACCGCCGACCGGGCCATGCAAGTGCTTGATCCGGCAAGCCCGCTTGCTGGCAGGCGGATGCCGCGACGAGTAAACTGCGCGGTTCGGCGGGCACCCGCCGCCCCCTTTCGAACCATGGTATCTCGCCCCATGAGCGGCAAGCTTTTCATCAAGACCCACGGTTGCCAGATGAACGAGTACGACTCGGCCAAGATGGCCGACGTGCTCAAGGCATCGCACGGCATGGAGCTCACCGACAACGAAGCCGAGGCCGACGTCATCCTGGTCAACACCTGCTCGATCCGCGAGAAGGCGCAGGAAAAGGTGTTCAGCCAGCTCGGCCGCTGGAAGGAGCACAAGGCCGACGGCCGGCCGGTATTGATCGGCGTGGCCGGCTGCGTGGCCAGCCAGGAGGGCGAGGCGATCGTCAAGCGCGCGCCCTATGTGGATCTGGTGTTCGGCCCCCAGACCCTGCACCGCCTGCCCGAGCTGATCGAGTCGCGCCGCGCCACCGGCAAGCCGCAGGTGGACATCTCCTTCCCCGAGATCGAGAAGTTCGACCACCTGCCCGAGCCGCGCGCCGAAGGCCCGACCGCGTTCGTCTCGATCATGGAAGGCTGTTCGAAGTACTGCAGCTATTGCGTGGTGCCGTACACCCGCGGCGAGGAGATCAGCCGCCCGTTCGACGACGTGCTCGTCGAGGTGGCCCAGCTCGCCGAACAGGGCGTGCGCGAGGTCAACCTGCTGGGCCAGAACGTCAATGCCTACCGCGGCGCCACGCACGACGGTGGCGCCGCAGATCTCGCCGTGCTGATCCATGCCATCGCGCAGATCGACGGCATTGGCCGCATCCGCTTCACCACCTCGCATCCGCTGGAGTTCTCCGACTCGCTGATCGAGGCCTATGCCAGCGTGCCGAAGCTGGCCAACTTCCTGCACCTGCCGGTGCAGGCCGGCTCCGACCGCATCCTCAGCGCGATGAAGCGCGGCTACACCGCGCTGGAGTTCAAGCAGAAGATCCGCAAGCTGCGCGCGGTGCGCCCGGACATCTGCATCAGCTCGGACTTCATCGTCGGCTTCCCCGGCGAGACCGATGAGGATTTCGAGAAGACCATGAAGCTGATCGACGATGTCGGCTTCGACCAGAGCTTCAGCTTCATCTTCTCCTCGCGCCCCGGCACTCCGGCGGCGAACCTGCCCGACCCGACCCCGGCCGAGGTCAAGCACGCCCGGCTGACCCGGCTGCAGGCGACGATCAACGCCAACGCCCGAGCGATCAACGAGGCGATGGTCGGTACCGTGCAGCGCGTGCTGGTGGAAAAGCCCAGCCGCAAGAACGCCAGCGAACTCAGCGGCCGCACCGAGAACATGCGCTACGTGAATTTCCCCGGCGATGCGCGCCTGATCGGCCAGTTCGTCGACGTGCTGATCACCGACGCGATGAGCAACTCGCTGCGCGGCCGCCTGCACAGCCACGAAACCGCCGGCGCGTTGTAGGAGCGCACCCTGTGCGCGATTGCAAATTGCTCACGTAGCCACATCGCCCTCGTCTACGGGACAAGCGCCTACCGGGCATGCCCACGCTCAAAATCGGCCATGGGCTGATTGCTGATACCGCGATATCAACGGAGCGCCCCCTCACCGTCATTCCCGCGAAAGCGGGAGGCGCCTCTCAACGGCGGATGCCGGTCATCCATCTTGCCCTTGGCTAAAGATCAAATGGATTCCCGCTTTCGCGGGAATGACGACGTTGAATATTTTTGTGCGCATGGGAATCGCGCTACGACGGCATAGGGCAATCGAGACAATTTTCCAGACCAGAGATGGGGGAATGACTCAATCCAGCCGCTTGCGGAAGCGCAGGATGGCGCCGGCCATCATCACCGCGGTGAATACGATCAGCGCCAGCGCATCGCCCCACAGGTCGAGCAGACCGGCATTGCGCAACATGATGCCGCGGATCAACCGCAGGAAATGGGTCAGCGGCAGCAGCTCGGCGATCCATTGCGCCGCTACCGGCATGCCCGAGAACGGGAACATGAAGCCGGACAGCAGGATCGACGGCAGGAAGATGAAGAAGGTCATCTGCATCGCCTGGAACTGCGACTGCGCCCGCGAGGAGATCAGCAGACCCAGCGTCAGGTTGCTGGCGATCAGCAGCAGCGCGGCGAGGTAGACGTCGAGCAGGCTGCCGCGGATCGGCACGTCGAACAGCCAGCGTCCCAGCGCCAGGATCACCGTGGTCTGCACCAGGCCGATCAGCACGTACGGCACCACCTTGCCCAGCATCAGCTCGGTGCTGGTCAGCGGCGTGGCGATCAGCAGCTCCATGTTGCCGCGCTCGCGTTCGCGCACGATGGCGATGGCGGTGAACAGCACCATCGTCATGGTCAGGATCACGCCGATCAGGCCGGGCACGATGTTGATCGCCGAGCGCCGCTCCGGGTTGTAGAACGAGGTGACCACGATGCGCGGCACCGGCGGCGTGCTGGCGTAGGGCGCATGCAGGTCGGGCAGGCGGCTGTCCACCGGCGTCTGCGCCAGCTGCGCGGCCGCGCCAGCCACCGTGGCGTCGCTGCCGTCGACCAGCACCTGCGCCACCGGGCGTCCGTCCTGCCGGCGCGCCTCGAAGTCCGGCGGGATCACCACGCCGACATTGATGCGGCCGCGGCGAATCAGGTCGACCACTTCCTCCGGCGTGTGTGCGCTGGCCACCGGGCGGATCACGTCGGTAGCCAGCATGTCCATCACCAGCGCACGCGAGCCGCTGGTCTGCGCCTGGTCGGCAATCGCCGCATCCAGCCCGCGCAGGTTGAGGTTGATCGCGTAGCCGAACAGCACCAGCTGCAGGATCGGCATCACCATGATCATCGCCAGCGTGATGCGATCGCGTCGCAGCTGGCGGATCTCCTTCTGCATGATCGCCCACAGGCGGCGCAGGTTCATGCCGCGCGCTCCCGTTCACCCGCACGCGTCGCGGCGACGAACACGTCCTCCAGGTTGGGCGGTGCCGGCCGCAGCTGCGCGGCCTGCCCCGCCTCGCGCAGGCGCTGCTCCACTGCGGCGGCGAAACCGTCGCCCTGATCCTCGTCGGCGAGCAGGCGCAGCGCGTGGCCGACCTGGGCGACACCGAGCACGCCCGGCGCATCGACCAGGGCGTGCTGCGCACGCCGGGGATCGTCCGATTCGACCAGGAAGGTGCGTCCCTCCAGCGCCCCGGTCAGCGCGCCCGGCGTGCCATCAGCCACCAGCCGGCCGCGGTCGAGGATCGCCAGCCGATGGCAGCGCTCGGCCTCGTCCATCAGGTGGGTGGACACCAGCAGCGTGGTGCCGGCATCGGTGAGCTCGAACAGCGCCTCCCAGAAGTCGCGGCGCGATTCCGGATCCACCGCGCTGGTCGGCTCGTCGAGGAACAGCAACTCCGGCTCGTGCATCACCGCGCAGGCCAGCGCCAGGCGCTGCTTCTGGCCGCCGCTCATGGTGCCGGCAAGCTGCTCGCGGCGGTCGGCCAGGTGGTAGCGCTCCATCAGCTCGGCGATGCGCGCGCGCTTGCGTTCGCGTGGCACGCCGAGGATCTCGGCGATGAACTCCAGGTTCTCGCCCACGGTAAGGTCGGCGAACAGCGAGAAGGTCTGCGTCATGTAGCCGATCCGGCGGCGCAACGCCTCGGCCTCTTGCGGCACGCGCAGGCCGAGCACTTCGATGTCGCCCTCGGTCGGTGTGAGCAGGCCGCAGAGCATGCGGATGGTGGTGGACTTGCCCGAGCCGTTCGGCCCGAGGAAGCCGTAGACGCGCCCGCGCGGCACATCCAGGTCGACATGGTCGACGGCGAGCAGCTGGCCGAACCGCTTGCTCAGCCCGCGCACGTGGATGGCCGGCGCCTCGCTCATGGCCGCGCCGGCGCCACGTGCACCGGCAGTCCGGCCGGCAGGTCGGACGGCTGGTCCAGCGTTACCTCGGCGAGATAGCTCAGCCGCGTGGCGTCGTCGCCGCTGAGCGCGTAGTACGGCGTGAACACCGGCTCGGCGCGCAGCAGCCGCACGTGGCCGGCCAGCGGCTGGTCGCGTCCCTGCACGTGTACCTGCACGTGTACCTGCACGGCGCTGCCGACCTTGAGTTGGGCGCGCATCGCCACCGGCACGTAGATCCGCGCATACGGACGATCGCCGACCAGTTCGATCGCCAGCGGCGCGCCCACCGGCGCCTGATCGCCGAGGCGATACGGCACGTCATCGATGCGGCCATCGCGCGGCGCCACCACGTGCAGCTTGCCCAGCGTGACGCGCAGCGCGTCGGCCTGCGCCTGCGCTGCGGCGACGGCAGCGCGCGCCTGCGCCAGCTGTTCGCTGCGGGTGCCGTGCAGCAGCTGGTCGAGCGCGGCGCGGGCAGCGTCGGCCTGGCCACCGGTGTTCTGGGCGTTGGCGCGGGCGCGATCCAGGTCCGAGGCGGCCACGGCGTCCCGCTCCTGTTGCGCCACCTTTTGCAGACGTTCGAGATAGCGTTGCGCATCGCGGGCCTGCGCCTGCGCCGATGCGAGTGTTGCGCGCGCCCTGGCAATGTCTTCCTGGCGCGGGCCGGCCACGCCTTCGGCGAGCGCCTCCTGCTGCCGGCGGACGTCAGCCTGCGCGGCGTCCAGGTTTGCCTGCGTGTGCGCCGGATCGAGATCGAGCAGCGGCTGACCCGCCTTCACCGACTCACCCGCCCGCACGTGCAGCGCCACGATGCGTTCGCCCGCCGGCGCCGGCAGGGTGATGCGGTCGTACTCCAGCGTGCCCGGCGCCTCGTCCGTGTGCCGCTGGCAACCGGCCAGGACGAGGGCGGCGAGGCCGAGCGCAAACAGACGGCCGGTCATGGGGAGGTCTCCGTGGCAGGCGCCAGGCCGTGGGTCAGCAGCGCGAGGGTGTGGGATACGAGCGCCGGCATGTCGAGCCCGGGCATGCCGAAGGCCTTCTGCCAGATCGGTGCGCCGGCCGCCGGGAACAGGGTCAGTCCGACCAGCGAAACCACCAGCAGTCGCGGGTCGATGCCGGAAGCGAGCTGCCCGGACTTGTGTGCCGCCTCGAAGCGCTGCGCCAGCACCTGAGGCAGGCTCGGCATCACCTCGCGGAACACGAACTCACGCAGCGCACCGCCCTCGCACAGCACCTCGCGCACCCACAGCGCGGGCAGCCACGGCAGTTGCGCGACCACGTCAGACACGCCGTGCGCAAACGCCTGCGCCAGCTCCAGCGGCGAGTCGCCCACCGCAGCGAGCGTCTCGCGCAGCGGCAGCACGGTCGGCAGCAGGCGTTCGGTGAGCAGGGCGCGCACGAGGGCGTCCTTGTTGCCGAAGTAGTAGTGCAGCATCGCGGGCGTCACGCCGGCCTCCTGCGCGATGGCGCGCAGCGAGGCCGCGGCTATGCCGGCGCTGGCGAATTGGCCGGCGGCCACGTCGAGCAGGCGGCCGCGCAGATCGCCATCGTCGCCGGCAGGACGACCGGCACGGCGGCGACGGGGTGGGGGCATGGAGGTTCGAGCAGGCATGCGGATAAAATTAATTCAACCATTAATTTAAACGCAAGTGCCGCCCGGCGAGCGAGCTCACGACGGGCCGCACGCGGCGAAGCAAGCCGCTCCCGCGCTATGCTGGCCCGTCTATGAGCCCTCTGAACCAGCGCGACTTCACCCTCGACCCGGTCGACAACGTCCGCCTCGCCAACCTGTGCGGCCCGTTCGACGAGCATCTGCGCCAGATCGAGCTGCGGCTCGGCGTGGAGATCAACCACCGCGGCGGCATCTTCCAGGTGATCGGCGACGACCCTGCCACGCGTGCCGCGGAGAAGGTGCTGCGCTTGCTGTACGACGCCACCGCCAGCGAGGCGCTGACCGGCGCGACGATCCACCTGCACCTGGCCGAATCCGGCATCGAGGCGATCACCGCCGAAGCGGCCGAAGCCGCGCAGGAGGTGACGATCAAGGTCAAGCGCGGCGTGATCAAGGGACGCGGTCCGAACCAGGCGCGCTACCTGCACGCGATCACCAGCCACGACATCAGCTTCGGCGTCGGCCCGGCCGGCACCGGCAAGACCTACCTGGCCGTGGCCAGCGCGGTCGAGGCGCTGGAAGCGAACCGCGTGCAGCGCCTGCTGCTGGTGCGCCCGGCGGTGGAGGCCGGCGAGAAGCTGGGCTTCCTGCCCGGCGACCTCAGCCAGAAAGTCGATCCCTACCTGCGCCCGCTGTACGACGCCCTGTACGAGATGCTCGGCTTCGAGAAGGTGGCCAAGCTGATCGAGCGCAACGTGATCGAGATCGCCCCGCTGGCCTACATGCGCGGGCGCACCCTCAACGATTCCTACGTGATTCTCGACGAGGCGCAGAACACCACGGTCGAGCAGATGAAGATGTTCCTCACCCGCATCGGCTTCGGCTCGGTGGCGGTGATCACCGGCGACGTCAGCCAGGTCGACCTGCCGCGCAACGTGCGCTCGGGCCTGCGCCATGCGGTGGAGGTGCTGCGCGGCGTGGACGGCATCAGCTTCACCTTCTTCACTTCGCGCGACGTGGTGCGTCACCCGCTGGTGGCGAAGATCGTGCGGGCGTACGAGTCGTTCGAGGCGGCTGCCGAGGCCGCCAGGGGCGACAGCAAGTGAGCGGCGAGACGATGGTCCACGTCGGCTACGCGGCGCCGCGTGCGGGTGTGCCGGCCGCGGCCAGCTTCCGCCGCTGGGTGGAGGCCGCGCTGCGCGGGGCGAAGCGGCGGCGCGCCACCGAGCTGTCGATCCGCATCGTCGATGTCGCCGAAGGCCGTGCGCTCAACCGCGACTATCGCGGCAAGGACTACGCCACCAACGTGCTCTCGTTCGGGGCCGACCTGCCGCCCGGAGTCCAGCTGCCGCTGATCGGCGACATCGTGATCTGTGCCCCGGTGGTGGCCCGCGAAGCCGCCGAACAGGGCAAGGCGCCGCGCGACCACTGGGCCCACCTGACCGTGCACGGCGTGCTGCACCTGCTCGGCCACGACCACATCATCGAGGCCGAGGCCGAGGTGATGGAGGCGCTGGAGACGCGAATCCTGGCCGGACTGGGCATCGCCGATCCGTATCGCCCGTAGGAGCCGGCGCGCGGAGGCTCGCGGTGGGAGGGGCCTCAGCCCCCACAACCCACGTCGCAAGCCACCAGCGTCGCGGCTGAAGCCGCTCCCACAAGACCCACAGCTCACGCACTGTAGGGGGGCTTCAGCCCCGACAGCGACACGGCTCCGCTGCGCGCCGCTTCTCCATGCTGCCCAATGCGCTGAATCGATAGGTCATTTCCGCTAGACTGCGCCTTCCGCCCGGCTACGGGCAGAGCTTTCAAGAGTGATGAACGACGAACCTGGCAGTACCGGCGGCCCGGCCCACCGATCATGGTGGGATCGACTGGGCCACATGTTTTCCGGCGAGCCGCGCAATCGCGAGGAACTGGTCGAGGAGCTGCGCGCAGCCCAGGCCAACGGACTCCTCTCCAACGACACCCTCACCATGGTCGAGGGTGCGCTGAAAGTCACCGAACTGAGCGTGGACGACGTGATGGTCCCGCGCGCTCAGATCGTGATGATCTCCGCCGAGTCCCCGCTCGATGACATCCTCGCTGCCGTGGTCGAGTCGGGACATTCCCGCTTCCCCGTGCACGGCGAGGACAAGGACGAGATCCTCGGCATCCTGCTGGCCAAAGACCTGCTGAAGTATTTCGGCGACGGCGAGCATTTCGACATCCGCGCCATCCTGCGCCCGGCGGTGTTGATCCCCGAATCGATGCGCCTGAACGTGCTGCTGGCCGAGTTCCGGCTCAGCCGCAACCACATGGCACTGGTGGTTGATGAATACGGCGGCGTCGCCGGCCTGATCACCATTGAGGACGTGCTCGAGCAGATCGTCGGCGAGATCGACGACGAGCACGACGACGAGGAAGAACCTACCCTGATGCACGCCCAGCCGGGCGGCGACTGGCTGGTGAGCGCGCTCACCCCGATTGCCGACTTCAACGAGCAGACCGGCTCATCGTATTCGGACGAGGAGTTCGACACCATCGGCGGCATGGTCACCTCCGAGTTCGGGCACCTGCCCGAAGCGGGCGAGGAGATCGTCGTGGGCGACTACCTGTTCCACGTCACCGAGGCTGACGACCGCCGCGTGCAGCAGTTCCGCGTGAGCCAGAAGCCCGCGCAGGACTGAACTACCTCTCGTTGTAGGAGCGCACCCTGTGCGCGACCTCTTCTCCATCGCATGGAGGAGCGTTCGCGCACAGGATGCGCTCCTGCAAAAACTGCCTTCCGGAAACGTCGACACCCCGGCCCACCGCCACTAGAGTGGCGCCTTTCCCGCTCCCGGGTCGGTCCCGATGCCCCTGCTCCGCCGCGCCCTCGCGCTGTTTCTGTTGATTCTCCTCGGCACCACTTGGCCCGCCCACGCCGGCGTGGCGAATGCCCCGGGGGCCAACCTGCAGATCACCGTGATCACCTACGGCCCGGGCGACACCTACTGGGAGCGCTTCGGCCACATCGCCATCGAAGTGCAGGACAAGGGCGACGGCGAGGCAGTCAGCTTCAACTACGGCGTGTTCGATTTCGACGAGAAGGGCTTCCTGCTCAACTTCGCGCGCGGCCGCATGCACTACCTGATGGACGCCGAACCGACCGACGTCGACACCGGCTGGTACGTGCAGGCCGGCCGCTCGATCACCCGCCAGCGCCTCGCCTTCACGCCGGAACAGGCGGCCGCACTGCGCGATTTCCTGCTGTGGAACCTGCGTCCGGAAAACGCGCGCTACGACTACGACTACTACGTCGACAACTGCAGCACCCGCGTGCGCGATGCACTGGACAAGGCACTGGGCGGCATCCTCAAGACCACCCTCGCCGCCCGCCCCGGCAGCATGACCTACCGCCAGCAGACCGACCGCCTGATGAGCGCGCAACCGTGGCTGATGCTGCTGCTCGACCTGGGCCTGGGGCCGTATGCCGACCACCCGCTCAGCGGCTGGCAGGAAGCCTTCATCCCGATGGCATTGCAGCGCGAGCTGCGCGCCGTGCAGGTGCCGGACGGGCACGGCGGCCACTCGCCGCTGGTGATCGAAGAACACGAAGTCTCGCCGAACCGCGTGCAGGCACCGCCGCCGCAGGCACCGGATCTGCGCGGCCCGATGGCGCTCGCCGGCGCCGCGCTCGCCGTACTGCTGGTGATCGCGCGTCGCCGCATCCGGGCGCTGTTTGTGGTGCTCGCCATCACCTGGCTGGTACTGGCCGGCGCAGCCGGTCTGCTCATGCTCGGCCTGTGGATCTTCACCAGCCACCACTCGGCATGGGCCAACGCCAACCTGCTGCTGTTCGATCCGCTGGCGTTCGCTCTCATCCCCACGATATGGCGCAGCGAGCGCGGCGCGGTAACCGCGCGCTGGGTGGATGCCTTGCTGATCGCCCAGCTCGTTGCCGGTCTGATCGCCATCGCCCTGCACCTGCTACCGGGCATCGTGCAGCAGAACCAGCCCTGGCTGCTGCTGGCGCTGCCGGTGTGGCTGGCACTGGCGTGGTCGCTGCGTGGAACGACCACACACTGACTGGACTTCAACGAACTAGTGCAGCGCCTCCTTGCGAGGCGCGGAAAACACCACCTTGCCGGTCGCAGCTGCGGCATTCATCCCCAGCTTCAGCGCCATCACCGATCCGAGCGAGGCAGCGAAGCTGCCGGTCAGATGCTGAGAATCGCGAAAAACCACCTGACCTTGGCGCTCGGCTGAACAGATATTCTCAGGACAGACCGAAGAATTCAGATCCAACATGCTGACGTTGACGAAACGGGCGGCAGCCAGTTGCTGCCACCGGAACACCGCATCTCCATTCTGGTCGGCCGCCGAAGCACGGCACGCATACTGCAACGAGAACCATGCCGGCCGCCCTGCATGCTCAGCGAGACAATCTGGTCCATCAAACGGCAAATGCGGTGTGTCTCGCAGGACATAAATGTGCCCCGTGACCGGGCTCAACTTGCCAAGCACGCTAGCAATACCGGTGATCCACTGCTCCTTCGTGAAGCCATACTTGGCATTGCCCATCAACAGCACATTCGGCTTGAGTTCCGCGAGCTTCTCCAGGGCGTGCTCTCGCCACGCCGCACATACCGTGTATTCCTTGCCGATGCGAGCGTAGAAGAACGGCGCGTCTACCATTGCACACGAGGATTTGGTTAGCACCAGCAGGCGCCAACCCGGCCTGTCGAATGCCTTGGCAACGGCCGGAAACCACTGCCCGACATGGCTATCGCCCATCAGTACCGCGGTATGTGTTGCATCGGCTGGGCCAAATGCGCAGACCCGCACTCGATCGCTGTAGTACCAGTCGTCGCACCCCATAGCGTATATCGCGGGCGCGTCACCGTGCGCAGCGGCATATTTCTGCATGACCGGCGAGTTCATCCGCGCCGAGGCGATGTTGTACCAGCGCACGCAGAGGCTGTTGGCAAACAACATCAGCACCAATGCGCCAAAGATTGCCATCCCCGAACGCCTCAACCACTCCCTGCGATAGCGGAGCGGCATCTCAATACACCAGAACGATACGCAGGCGAGCGCAAGCGACAAGAGTACCCAAGTCGCCCGATACACTGGCACATCCGAGCCGGTGAGCGCATGCCCAAGCAGCAGCATGGGCCAATGCCATAAGTACCAAGAATAGGATATTGCGCCCAGCCATCGCATGGGTCGCCATGACAGCAAACGCAGCACGCCAACTGGTCGTGGCGAAACGCTTCCGGCAGCAATCACACCCGCAGCACCGAGCGTGGGCACCAGGGCATACAGGCCTGGATAAGGGATGTCAGTGCCGAACAGCGAAGCTGCCAAGAGAATAAGCACCAGGCTGAGCCACCCGGCTGCCCGCAACCACGATGGGGCAAATTCATGCGGAAACATGTCCAGCGACGCGCGCGGCTGTTTGAAGCAGAGCCACACCAGCGCGCCTACTGCAAACTGCCAGGCACGCATCGGCATCATGTAGAACGACAGCTTCGGCGCCTCGTAACTCAACAGCAGGCAGCTCGCCAAGCTGACGATCAGCACCACCAGCATGCCGATCTTCAATCGCCGGATACCACGCTCACCATCACGCCCGAGCAACCACACCAGCAGTGCGGGCCAGATCAGATAGAACTGCTCCTCTACACCAAGCGACCAGGTATGCAGAAACAGGTTCGTCTCGGTATCTGGGGCAAAGTAGCCCAGCTCAGCAAACGCGAAATGGATGTTGCTCATCCAAAGCGCGGCCATTGCGGCGGCAGACGACTGCTCGCGCTGTTCTGCCGGCGCCAAAAGGAACGCGGCCAAAAGCCCGACAACAAGAAGCATCACCAGCAATGCCGGCAGCAAGCGGCGCAAGCGGCGCACATAGAAATCGGCAAAGCGGAGACCGCCGGTAGTGGATACCTCCTGGACCAGCAGACCAGTAATCAGAAAACCCGACAACACGAAGAACACGTCCACGCCGACGAAGCCGCCACGCAGCCACGGCACTCCCGCGTGTGTCGCCACCACCAGCAGAATCGCCACGGCACGCAAACCTTCCAGGTCGGCTCGATAGCCCAGCCGATATTCATGCCCCTTCATCTATCCGCACCCCATGCGCCGCTGGCCGTTAGAGTCACGATGATACTGAGCCACCGCCATCATCGGATTATCCGGAACTTCGAATGCGGGGATCTCCGGGACGTTGACACTTTGTTGCCCTGACCCTCGGCGCAGCGGCATCATGCGACCATGCCCCTGTCCACACTTCCCGCTTCCACCTCATCCGACGCTCCGATGGTGGTGAACTGCGTCGCCTACCACAGCGACGGCAAGCGCATCGGCGACATCACGCTCGATGCGATCAGCGACGTGCTGGAGCAGCCCGACACCTTCGTATGGGTCGGCCTGCACGAGCCAGACGAACCGCTGCTGGAGAAGCTGCAGGAAGAGTTCGACCTGCACGACCTGGCGATCGAGGATGCGCACAACGCCCACCAGCGCACCAAGATCGAGGCCTACGGCGACTCGCTGTTCATCGTGGTGCAGACCGCCCAGCTTGTAGCCAGCAAGCTGGCCTTCGGCGAGACGCACATCTTCCTCGGGCCGCGCTACCTGGTCACCGTGCGCCACGGCGCCTCGCTCTCGTATGCGCCGGCGCGTCGCACCTGCGAACACTCGCCCGACCTGCTCGCGCTCGGACCGAGCTACGGCCTCTACGGCGTGCTCGATTTCATCGTCGACAACCTGATGCCGATCGTGCGCGACTTCCGCGAAGAGCTGCAGGAGCTCGAGCAGGACATCTTCGCCGAGGCCTTCAACCGCGAAACCGTCCGACGGCTCTACGACATGCAGCGCGACCTGATGACGCTGCGACTGGCGGTTGCCCCGCTGCAGGACGTGATCAGCCAGCTGGTGCGGCTACATCCCAACCTCATCCCGGAAGACCTGCGCGCCTACTTCCGCGACGTCTACGACCACGTGTTCCGCGTCAACGAGTCGGTCAGCGCGATGCGCGAAATGCTCGGCGCCACCATCAACATCAACCTCTCGCTGGTCACCTTCGGCCAGAACGAAGTGATGAAGAAACTCGCCGGCTGGGCCGCCATGCTCGCCGCGCCCACCCTCATCACCAGCTGGTACGGCATGAACTTCCACCACATGCCCGAACTGGACAAGCCGTGGGCCTACCCGACCATGATCGTGCTGGTGATCGCCGTCGTCGCCGGCATCTTCACATGGCTGCGCAAGTCACGCTGGCTGTAGAACGAGCAGCCCCCTGTAGGAGCGACTTCAGCTGCGACGCTTCTTCTGAAAAGTGACGAAGAGCATCGCGGCTGAAGCCACTCCTACATGGCTCGATGGATGGATGGGGGACGCGCGTGGTAGCCCACCAATCTCAGTGCGGCGCGGCTGTCCACTTCTTCAGCCAAGCGTTCACCGTCTCATGCCACTGCACGCTGTTCTGCGGCTTGAGCACGAAGTGGTTCTCGTCGGGGAAGGTGAGGAACTCGCTGGGAATGCCGCGGCGCTGCAAGGCGGTGAAGGCGCCCAGCCCTTGGATGATCGGGATGCGGAAATCCTTCCCGCTGTGCACCACCAGCATCGGCACGCGCCAATCCTTCACGTGGTTGACCGGATTGAAACGCTCGTAATTCTCGGGATGATCGAACGGTGTGCCGCCGTTTTCCTTTTCCTCGAACCACAGCTCCTCGGTGTCGTAGTACATGGCGCGGGTGTCGAACACGCCGTCGTGGTCGACGAAGCACTTCCAAGGCCCGTTCCACACGCCAGCCATCCAGTACACCATGTAGCCGCCGTAGCTGGCGCCCAGCGCGCAGGCGCGGTCGCCATCGAGAAAACTGTACTTGGCCAGCGCGGCGTTCCAGCCCGCCTTGAGATCCTCCAGCGGCTTGCCGCCCCAGTCGCCGGAGATGGCGTTGGTAAAGGCCTGCCCGTAACCGGTGGAACCGTGGAAATTGATCGTGACCACGGCGAAGCCCTGCCCCGCGTAGGTCTGCGGGTTCCAGCGATAGCTCCAGCCGTTGTTCATCGCGCCCTGCGGCCCGCCGTGGATGATGAAGGCGACCGGATAGGTCTTGCCGCGCTTGTAGCCGACCGGCTTCACCACATAGCCCTGCACTGGCTCGTTGCCGGCGCCGTTGAAGGTGAAGAATTCGACGTCGCCGACCTTGGTATCTTTCAGGCGCGCGGCGTTGAAGTGGGTGACCTGGCGCAGGCCATGGCCGTTCGCCTTGGCCACGTACAGATCGGCCGGGCGCTTGAGATCATCGCGAGCCAGCAGCAAGGTGTTGCCGGCCACTGCATAGCCACCGACGGTACCGTCGCCCACCAGCTGCCGCACGGTACCGCTGCTCGGGTCGATCGCAAACAGCGGGTGCTGGCCGCGGTCGTCGGCAGTGGCGAACAGCGTCTTGCCGTCCGCCGCGATCGACAGGCTGCCCGGCGAGCGATCCCACTGCGGGTCCACCTCGTGCGTGCTGCCGCTGGCCAGATCCATCGCCATGATCGCGAAGCGGTCGGCCTCGAACCCCGGCTCCTTCATCGCCAAGTAATAGAGTGTGCGGCCATCCGGCGACGGCACCGGATAGGCGTCCCAGGCGGCATTGGCCGCGGTGAGATTCTGCGGTTCGGCCGAGCCGTCCACCGGCGCGCGGTAAACATCGAAATTGGTCGACCACGGCTCGCTGCTGCCGGCGATGCGGGCACTGAAATAGATGCTCTGCCCATCCGGCGCGAACGCCAGTTCCTCCATGCCGCCGAACGGCTTGCTCGGCACGTCGCCGTCGATGTCGCGGCTGACCAGGGTGGGCTCTGCCGGCAACTGGCCCCGCTCGTCGAAGCTCGCCACGAACAGCTGGTTGCGCCGGCCGCTCGCCCACGCATCCCAGTGACGGACGAACAGCTTCTTGTAGAGCTTGCCGGTGGATTTATCCGACGCCTCGCCGTCCATGCGCTCCTTCGTGCAGGCGAGATCGGCGCAATCGGGATAGACCTCATAAGTCATTGCCACGCGCTTGCCATCCGGCGAGAGGGCGAAGCCACCCAGGTCCAGCGCGGAGTGACTTACCTGCACCGGCTTAGCCAGCACCATGCCGTGCTTGCCGGGCGTGAGATCCACGCGCCACAGCTGGTTCACGCCGCCGGCCGGAGCCATGTAGAACAGGCTCTTGCCATCCACCGACCACCGCGCTGCACTGCCACCATCGAGCAGCTTCACAGGCGCATTGCCGCCGCCCAGATCCAGCAGAAAGACGGCATTGACGCCCTTGTTGGCCGCGTAATCCGTGCTGCGCACGCCGAACGCGGCATGGCGCCCGTCCGGCGAAAGCTGCGGATCGCCCACGCGGTCGAGCATCACTAAGTCGTGGATGTTGAAGGGGTGTGCGCTCACAGGCGCTGCCGGCACGCTCGTGGTCGCGGCACATGCCGCCGCAGCGAGTACCAGCATCATTGATAGTCTTTTCATCGCCTCACCCTTGTTCCGAAGAATGGCCAGGACATTGTCACCGTAGTGGGCATACCTTCGCGGCCGGTGCGGCGCGGAGTCAAAGGATCTCGGCGGTGCCCGGAGTGGACTAGTATTTGAACGTTCCACCAAACACTTCAGACAACTTGACGCAACACGTCAACAAGTGACATCGAGCGGCACTTATCGTCCTGCTGCACGGTTCACGCTTTGAGAATCACATCCTTGGGACGACAAAACTTGTAAGGCTTTCGTGATCGCATGCACAATCGAATATGTCGTCAATGTGGAGAAATTGACGACGGAAGTTGTGGCACGTTCGGTGCTTGAACTTCCGTGAGCTTCCTGGTCGTTCCTGACCGTGAGAGGGGTCCTATCCCGCCTAGGGGGATTTGGGACTGGGGCTCAGGGGGCATCATCCGGTTAGCTAACCCAAGAAACAGAGGAACCACCATGAAGAAGATGCAGAAGGGCTTCACCCTGATCGAACTGATGATCGTGGTCGCGATCATCGCCATCCTGGCCGCCATTGCGCTGCCGGCCTACCAGGACTACATGGTTCGCTCGCGCGTGGCCGGCCTCGCCGTTATTGGCGATGGCATGAAGTCCACAGTGGCCGAGAACATTGCAGCCAACAGCGGAATCATTGCTGCCGGCGCCTGCAAAGGCGTTTCGACTGGCAACGTAACCCCCGCCGATGCAAACGTACTGAGCACTGGTTGCGTCGATACCACGGGCGTGATTACCGTCACCGGCACCACCAAGGCCAAGGGCGTGGTGCTGACCTTCACCCCGGTAGCAGGCACCGGCGCAGTCGGCACGTCCTGGACCTGCACCGGGAGCGGCGGCGACAAGTATCTGCCGGCCACCTGCCGCTGATATCTGGTTACCTCCCTTTGGGGGCTTGAACTAGCCAAAGAAGAACCCCGCGCAAGCGGGGTTTTTTTTGCCCAGGCCAGCATGGACAGCCAGGCCATGCCACAGTCGGTAACGGGGGGATCCTTGGCCTGTACTGACACCGAGGTGCGCGTGATCGCGAAGCCACCGGAACTGTACGCAGAGGTGTTGGCGCGCGATGGTTACCGCTTGGCAATCGCCCCACCCCAGCACCCTCGTCACGACCGTGACAAACAAGTTGCCAGCCCGCATAGTGCAAGATCAATCGGGGAGAAATGCGATGCGGGCAGCTAGATGGCTACTGGCGGCAGCACTGCTGGTGACAGCTTGGGTCTATTGGGCCGGGCTGCACGGCCCGTTCCTGCTCGACGACAGCAACAACCTCGCTCCGATCAACGCCTGGCTGCATGGCGCCGACAGCTGGCGCCATGTGATGTTTTCCAATGGCTCGGGAATGTTCGGGCGCTCGCTGTCGATGGCCACGCTGATGCTCAGCGCCTGGCTTGGTGGCTATACCCCTTTCGCATTCAAACTCGGCAATCTGCTGGTACACCTGCTGTGCGGCCTGGCAGGCTGGCATTTGCTGCGGCGGGCGCTGGCACGCGATGCGCGCCTGGCCGCACATGCCAGCCTCACAGCAGCACTGCTGGCGGCGATGTGGTTGCTGCACCCCCTGAACGTGAGCACCACCCTGTATGCAGTGCAGCGGATGGCGCAGATCAGCACCTTGTTCACGCTGGCATCGCTAGGGGTTTACCTTGCCGCACGCCAGGCACTTGAGCAGGGCAACGGCCGCCGCGCGCTGGTGGGCCTTTTCGTGCTGTTTCCGCTGTTGGTCGCGCTCGGCCTGCTGGGCAAGGAAAATGCCGTCGTCGCTCCGGCGCTGTGCCTCGTACTCGAGTTGGCCTATTTTGGCCACACACGAGCCGACAAGCGTGCACTGGGGGCGTTTTACACGTTATTCCTGGCGGTGCCGGGACTGCTCGCAAGCACATGGCTCCTACATGCGGGCGGTCTGCTGAGCGGCTATCGCGAGCGGGACTTCACCCTGCCACAGCGACTGCTTTCCGAAAGCCGCGCACTGATGGACTACGTCGGTGCATTGCTCCTGCCGCGCGGCCCCAGCATGGGCGTATTCACCGACGATTTCGCGACCTCCACTGGATGGTTGTCACCACCGACGACCTTGTTCTCAGTGCTCGCCCTGGTCACCCTCACGGCGCTGGCGGTTGCCTTGCGCAAGCGCGCACCGAGCGTGTTCGCGGGCTGGTTCTTCTTTCTGGTAGCGCATGCGGTGGAATCCAGCTTTCTTCCTCTGGAACTGTACTTCGAGCATCGCAACTACCTGCCAGCCTTCGGCCTGCTCCTCGCGGTTGCCGGCATGGCCGAGCTGGTCACACGCAAGCTGCATACGCAAAACCTGTCGCGCCATCAGCTGGGCCTGCTGGCCGCAACTGCTTTCGCGCTGGCGCTGGGCTTCGCCACCTACGCGCGGGCCGTGGTCTGGTCCAGCGAAGGCACCTTGCTGGCCCAGGAAGTCCGGTATCACCCCGGTTCGCTGCGCGCCAATCTTGCCTCGGCGTGGTATGGCATCAACCATGACGATGTCGCCCTTGCGCACGCCGCGTTCGCGCGCTTGCTGCAAAGCCCCGATCCCCGCACCGTCGAGCTGGCCCACATCAACCGGGTGCTGGGCGATTGCATGAGTGCCGGTCGTGCCCACGGTGAGGACCTGCAGCAAGCCGTCGCGCTGGCGCAACCCAAGGTGACCCTGGGCGAAATGTACGCCTTCGACAACCTGGCCGACTTTGGTGCCCAACGCCCCTGCAAAGGCGCCGAACCCGCCACCGTGGCCGACACCATCGTCGCCATGCTGGCCGCAACACCGTCCCAGTCCGACGGGGAGCGGGCCAAGTGGCGCTTGCGCCTGACCGCCGCCGAGCTCTATGCGCAGACTGGCGACTGGGTCCGCGCGATGCCGCAGGCGCGGCTTGCGTGGCAACCCGGTGCGGATGCTCCCGTTGGCGCCTTTCTGATTCGCGTGTACGTGCACAACGGCATGCACGCCGAGGCCGAGCGTATGTACGCCGAGGTGGCCCGTCGCGCCAAGCCCGGCGATATCAATGACCAGCGAGGGTTGGCGGCGCTGCGGGAATTTCTCGATCAAGACGCCACGAAAGCCAAGCCGGAGTCACCCGCTCCGACCCCATGATGCATGCGCCGATCGTGTAGACCAAATTCAAACGGGCCGCCTCGTGCCATCACCAGGCCAAAGTGGGACAAGACCCGGCCAGCGCTGCAAAACGATGGGCCGAGCGGCGCCAGTCAGAAACCGACTCTAGCTGGGTGCACGTCGCCTTGATCGAACAAGCCGCGTGCACCAGAGCACGCCGATGTGCAACGTCAAGTAGCCGCCGTTAAGTCAACACAGCGCCGCAGCGGTGCGCGTGCCGCGGGCGGTGCTGAGACGGACTTCACCACTATCTGGAAGCGCAAAACGCGGTTTTGTATCATCAATAAGGGTTTCAACTCGCAAGCGCCACGCCCCCCTGGCACAGCCGTTTCAACGTATTGACGCAGAACTGGTCGACACGTCATGTCCCATACCCGCATGTCCCGCTGGAAAGCGGCCGCCATCCACCTTGGCATAAGCGCCACCATCGCCTTGTGTGTCGGCGCACTGGTGTTTGGCCTGTGGTATCCGCCACCTTATTTCAAGGCGACTGGTGCCAGCGTACTGATGCTGTTACTGATCGGGGTGGATCTGGTGCTCGGCCCGATGCTGACCCTGATCGTGTTCAAGGCCGGCAAAAAAGGCATGCGCTTCGACCTCACCGTCATCGCGGCGGCACAGGCGATCGCCCTGGTCTACGGCCTGCACGTGATCACGGTCGCGCGTCCGGTTTTCATCGTGGCCAGCGTCGACCGCTTCAATCTGGTGACCGCAGAGGATCTGGATCCGAGAGACCTTGCCCAGGGCAGCACGCCTGCCTTCCGCACCTTGTCGTGGACCGGCCCACGCCTGGTCGGCGCACCGGTACCCACCGACCCTGCCGAGCACAACGCGGTCGTTGAGGCTGCGATGCAAGGAAAAGACATCCAGCTATTGCCCAAATACTATGTCAGCTACACCAAGACCGCACCCGCGCTGCTGAAGCGCGCAAAGCCGCTGGCCGGGCTACGTCGCATCAATCCTCATGCCGGCCCGGCGCTCGACCACTGGCTTGCAAAGCATCCCGATCAAACCGGCGCCAACACCGTCTGGCTGCCGCTGATGACGCGCAAGACAAGCCTGACGATGCTGGTGAACGGCAGCACGGGCAAGGTTCTCACTGCCCTACCGATCGATCCGTGGTGATCGGCCGGCGGCGTATCGCTACAACCTGATGCATTCGATACACTCCCCGGATGCGTAGCCGACAGTGGTGGATGATCGGTGCAGCCCTGCTGATGACGGCTGCGGTGTATCTACCCGGCCTGTCCGGAAGCTGGCTGTTCGACGACTTCCCCAACATCGTGGACAACCAGGGGGTACAGCCGAGCGAAGTCAGCGTCTCCAGCGTGGTGCGTGCCGCGCTCTCCTCGCCCTCCAGCGAATTCAGGCGCCCGCTGGCCTCGCTCAGCTTTGTTGCCAACTATCTGGGCACCGGCTTGCGCCCTTATGCCTGGAAAGCCACCAACCTGGTGATTCACTTATTGAACGGTTGGTTGGTGTTCCTGCTTTCTCGGCAACTGTTGCAGGCGACATCAAGGCGCACCGTCAATCTACCGGTGGCAACAAACCCTGTAGGAGCGGCTTCAACCGCGATGCTTCCGGCCGAATACCCCAGCGAGGGCATCGCGGCTGAAGCCGCTCCTACCAGCGGCCGCGCAGGTGTTGTGGCAACGTTGATAGCGGCTTGCTGGATGCTGCTACCGATCAACCTTACCGCCGTGCTTTATGTAGTGCAGCGCATGGAAAGCATGGCCAACCTGTTCGTGCTGGCCGGCCTGATCGGCTACGTCGAAGGGCGACGACGCATGCTCGGCATGACTGTCAGCGCGGGTGAGGCGGCGCCGCCGTCCGCGCGTCGACCGGGTGGATTCGTGCTTTGCCTGCTCAGCATTACGGTGCCTACGGCAGTCGGCATCCTGGCCAAGGAAACCGCGGTGATGCTGCCGCTGTATGCCGCATTGATCGAGTGGATCGTGTTCGGTTTCCGGCCACCGGCCATGGCCAAGGCGCCGCTGTCGGCAGCGCGGCGTGACCATCGCCTCATCGCGCTGTTCGTGCTGGTACTTGTCTTGCCGATGGTGGCCGGCCTGGGCTGGCTGCTACCCGGCCTGTTAGGCCACGAGGCCTGGGCTGCGCGTGATTTCACCCTGGCGACGCGCCTGCTCAGCGAAGCACGCGTCATCGTCGACTACATCGTGTGGACGGTGCTGCCAACGCCGGGAGCGCTGTCGTTCTATCACGACGATTTTCACGTCTCCACCGGCCTGCTGTCGCCGTGGACCACCCTGGCCAGCATCGCCTTGCTTGCCGGGCTGATCGCGCTGATGCTGCGGCTGCGTCGCCGCCGACCGCTGGTGGCGCTTGGCATCGCGTTGTTCCTCGGCTGCCAGCTGCTTACCGGCACCATCCTGCCGCTGGAACTGATCTACGAGCATCGTAACTATTTCGCCAGCTTCGGGCTGATGCTGGCAATTGTGCCGCTGCTCGCCGCGCTTCCCCGCAAGCGAGCGCCCGCTGCGCGATCGCCAGAAACGGTGGCGGTTGGAGAGTTCGCGCCGAGCGTGCGCTCCTTCAAAACCAACGGCACCGCCCACGGTCATGGCATGCGAGAAGTCAGCCAGGCCCTGCCACTGGCAACGGTTCGCTACGTCGCGCTGGCCGGCTTGATGCTGTACGGGACCAGCCTCACCGCGGTCACCGCCTACGCCTGGGGAGATCCACTGCGACTTGCGCAGAGCCTGGCCGCACGCGCGCCACAATCCCCGCGCGCGCAATACGAGCTGGGCCGCAACTACATCATCAAGTCGCACTACGACCCGAACTCGCCCTATACCCGGATGGCTTATGCACCGCTCGAACGGGCCGCGAAACTGCCGGACTCATCGATCCTGCCGCAACAAGCGTTGATCTTCATGAACTCGCGCATGCACCTACCGCTGAAGGATGCGTGGTGGGACAGCATGATCGCCAAATTGAAGGCGCACAAACCGGGGGTGCAGGACGAGAGTTCGCTGGTTGCATTGACGCAATGTGCCAACGAGCGCAACTGCGAGCTGCCCCAAGGTCGCATGGTGGAGGCATTCACAGCCGCGCTCTCGCATCCCGAGCCCAGCGCCCGATTGCTCGCCACCTATGGTGACTACGCCTGGAATACCCTCGGCAACCACGCCCTGGGGGAGGGCATGACCGAAGAGGCCGTAAAATCCAGCCCGGACGAGCCGGCCTACAGGATCACCCTGATTCGTATGCTGGCAGCCCAGGGCGAAGTACAACGAGCGCTTGAGGCTCTGCATCAGTTGGAGCTTCTCAATATCGGCGGGCGGTTAAACACAAGTCTGGAGGAACTGCGTGCGCTGCCGGGATTGAGATAAACCCGTCGCTTGGAGCGACCAAGGCGAACCACCGTGCCTGCCGCACACGTTGATCGCCGCAGCTGCGCTACGCTAGCGCCGGATCGTGCCATCGACATTTCAGGGCCTAGCAACGCGTGCCTACCAAGACCATCCGCAGCAAAGCCGACCTCGCCATCAACGGCGCGCCGCCAGCCTTTGACGAGCCACTCCACGTCGGCCGGCCGAACATCGGCGACCGCGCAGCATTCCTGCAGCGCGTCAACCAGATACTCGACAATCAGTGGCTGACCAACAACGGCCCGATGGTGCAGGAGTTCGAGCAGCGCATCGCCGACTACCTCGGTGTGAAGCACTGTGTCGCCATGTGCAATGGCACCATTGCCCTAGAAATCGCCATCCGCGCTGTGGGACTCGAAGGCGAAGTGATCGTGCCTTCATGGACCTTTGTGGCCACTGCACACGCACTGTACTGGCAAGGTATCACCCCGGTGTTTGCCGACATCGACCCGGCCACACACAATCTCGATCCCGCAGCTGTACACCGCATGATCACGCCGCGCACCAGCGGCATCATCGGCGTGCACGTATGGGGGCGTGCCGCACCCATCGACGAACTGCAGGCCATTGCTGACGAACACGGCCTTAAGCTCATGTTCGATGCCGCACACGCCTTCGGCAGCACCTACAAGGGCCAGACCATTGGCCGCTTTGGCGCCTGCGAGGTACTCAGCTTCCATGCCACCAAATCATTCACCACCTTCGAAGGTGGTGCGGTCGTCACTAACAATGACCAACTCGCCGAAAAAATGCGTCTGATGCGCAATTTCGGGTTCCATGGCTACGACAACGTCGTTCATCCAGGTACCAACGGCAAGATGATTGAGGTTTGCGCGGCGATGGGTCTGACGAATCTGGACGATCATGCAGACGTAATCGCGATCAATATTCGTAACCACGCAGCCTACACCAACGCACTAAGTGGCATTCCGGGTATCTCGGTACTGGTCTACGATTCGACTGAACGCAACAGCCACCATTACGTCGTTGTTGAAGTCGACTCGAGTTGCAGCGTGACGCGTAATCAGATCGTCGCCGCGCTCCAGGCCGAGAACGTCCTGGCACGCAAGTATTTCTGGCCCGGCGCCCACGGGATGAAACCGTATTCCGACATTTTCCCTCACGCAAAGCTCCTTCTGAAAAATACCGAATTCGTGGCCGATCAGGTGGTGATCCTCCCCTCAGGCGTGGCGGTCACAGTCGATGATATCGCCACGATTGGAGCCATCATTAAACAAACAGTGGAGTGTTGAAACTCCCATGGCCTGCAACCCATTCCACAACCCGACACCCGAGTTCACGAAGCTATATATATTCGGCGCCGGCGGTTTTGGCCGAGAGGTAGCCTGGCTTGCTGAGCAGTCTTGGGCACACAAAGTGGACGTAGAGTTCCTCGTCGATATCCCAAATGCCTCCGGGCTGCAAATAGACGGACGCAAAGTCAAACAGATTGCAGACGTCACGCCCGACAGCACGGCACGCATCGTAATAGCTGTCGGCGACTCTTCCACCCGACGCAGGATTTCTGCGCTATGCGAGGCCAGCGGCTTTCGTGAAGCGATCATGGTGCACCCCCGAGCAGAGATGTCGAACTCAGTCGAGCTCGGCTCCGGCACCATAATATGTGCAGGGGCAATTCTGACGACGAACGTACACGTTGGCAGGCATGTCCACATAAACCTAGACTGCACAATAGGGCACGATGCGGTTATCGGTGACTTTGCCACGTTGTCACCGGGAGTCCACGTATCAGGGCACGTGCACATCGGGCAAGGCGCGTTCATCGGCACAGGAGCCAACCTAATCAACGGCTCGGCTGACGCCCCCCTTGTGATTGGTGACCGCGCGGTCATTGCGGCAGGGGCCTGCGTGACCAAATCTGTGGACTGTGGCGCACTGGTTGCGGGTGTACCCGCGACACGAAAGCGTTAGCAATTCCAATGCGGACGCACTCAGCCGCTTCAACCCTTGAACAACGCGCAGGGTCCGCCGCGTGGTGGAGTACGCTCGAAATTCTGGCGCGCTATGGCGTGCAATTCGTAGTCATGGTCGTGTTGGCTCGCCTGCTCTCGCCGGCCGATTTTGGCCTAATTGCGATTCTGTTGGCCTTAACCACCATCGGCACGCTGCTGGTCGACTCTGGTTTCGGCGTGGCCTTGGTGCAACGCCAGCACACAACAGCTGACGATGAAACCACCGTTTTCATCTTCACGGTCGGCGCGAGCATTCTCGCCGCCGGTATCTTGATGCTGGCCGCTCCGGCCATCGCCAGCTTCTTCCACGAACCAAGGTTGGTAGACCTGACTCGTGTCATGGCGCTGGTGTTGCCGCTTGGCGCTTTCGCTTCGGTGCCCGATGCCCTGTTGACTATGCGGCTCGACTTCAGGGCACGCGCACGTGCGGAAGTGGTCGCCTCATTGTGTTCGGGAGCCGTCGCGGTGGTACTGGCGTTGCATGGATTTAACGTATGGAGCCTGGCGTGGCAGAGCATCGTTTCGATCGGCGTGCGAGGACTTCTGTTGTGGCTTTATTCTGGCTGGCGGCCGCGCGGCCGCTATCGCGGAGCATCGTTCCGCAGCCTTTTCGGCTTCGGTGGATACATGCTGTTCACCGGGTTGCTCAACGCGGCTGCCATACGCCTGCAATCGTTGTTGATCGGCAAGCTGTTCGATGCAAGCGCACTCGGGTTCTACACCCTGGCGCAGGGTACCCAACAGGCTCCCGCCTCGTTGATTGACGGCATTCTCAAACGGGTGGGCCTGCCGGTTTTTTCCACGATTGCGCAAGATAAAGCCCGGCTTCGATCAGCCTTCAGGGCATCACTGCGCATGGCGATGTTCCTGTTTGTCCCTTGTATGGTGGGGATCGCAGTAGTCGCCAGGCCATTGATCGAATTTATTTACGGAGCGCGCTGGAGTCCCGCGGCACCCATCCTGAGCATTCTGTCCCTGAGCGCCGCACTGTGGCCAATACACGTGCTCAACCTGGCTGCCATCGGCGCACAGGGGCGATCGAACCTGCTGTTGCGGGTAGAGGTTATCAAGCAGGTCATGGGTATCCTGCTGATCGCCACTGCCTCACCGTGGGGCCCGCTTGCCATCGCCTGGGCCGTTCTCTTCTCCGGATTTTTTGGCGTGGTCATCAACGCCTATTATTCGAAAAAACTGCTGAATTACGGCGCGTTTGCGCAGCTGCTCGATCAGTCCGCCACCTTCGCATTGTCGCTGGTGGCAGCACTGGTTGGCTGGATGATTCTGCAACGGGCGCCGCCCGGTCCCGCATCGATGCTTAGTGCCATTGCGGCTGCAGCCGTCGCTTATGGCACGTTGGCAGCTCTTACGCGCAATATTGCGTTGAACGGGTTGTTGACCATAGTGCGCACGCTGCGCGAAAAGTCTGACACCTCCATCTCATGATGCCTATCAGCGAGACCGCAGCATGACGCCAGCGTCCAACAGCGACGTATCGCATGATAGCTACGAAATCAGTGACCGCATCGCGCTGGTCAAGGAGCCTGTTGTAAGCGTCCTTATACTCGCCTACAACCACGGCCCCTACCTGGCGCAAGCGATCGATAGCGCGTTGGCCCAACGAACCGACTTGCCGATCGAGTTGCTTATCGGCGAGGACTGCTCGACCGACAATACCCGTGATATTGCGCTGCGGTATCAAGAGGCGCATCCGGACATCATCCGGGTCTTTACGGCCGACAAGAACGTTGGCCCGACTTTGAATCATCGACGAATCCTACTTTCTGCACGTGGCGAGTTTTGCGCCTATCTCGACGGCGATGATTACTGGCTACCGGGAAAGCTTCTGCGCCAGGTCAACTTCCTGCGCGAACATTCTGGCTGTGCCGCCGTCTTTACCAATGCCCTGACGGTCGATCAGAACAACCAGAGCGTTGGCGTATTCAATGATGTCGGGAATGAACAGTTCGACCTGGGTTCTCTATTGCGTCGTGGAAATTTCCTTAACAACAGCTCGGTGGTCTATCGCGCGGCATCCCGCCCAGCCCTGCTCGGAATCGAAGTTGCATCGATCGACTATCGCTGGCACTTACAGCTAGCCCGAACTGGCTTTGTGGCACAACTGTCGGAGCCGAAGGTAGCCTACCGTATTGGCTCTGTTGGCTCGATGGTCGTACACGGCAACGACCGTGTTCGCCAGCTCTACTGGGAGGCGATCATGAGCGTGCCCCGTGAGATGGTCACGGACAATGACCTGGCACACGGCATCGCGGACTTCATCCGCCGCGTGTTCTATCGCTCACTACGCACGCGCCAGATTAGGCTGCTTAAGGAATGGGTGCCGCCAGCCTTGGCCGCATCCCCCTATGGAAGGACACGAACTAGTCTATTGGCAGCTGGATCGGTCATGCGCATAGCATACAAAGAGCTAAGCAGCCGACTACGCAAGGGCGTGCACGGCCATCACTCCAAAGTGCTCTATCGTCGCTAGCCAGCCTCACTGGAACACGATGAAACTCTTCAAAACTGCCAAATATGCGCTAGCAGGCTGGTTGCCCGGCGGTAGGTGCCACTGCGTGATGTGCGGCCACCGGGTGTGGTGCTTCATGCCCTACATGCGTGGCTCAGCAGGCGTGCCAGAACTGATGCGAGTAATCAACACTGTTGGCAGCGACCCCGATTGGTTTGAATGCCCCCGTTGCGGAGCTCACGACCGAGAGCGGCACTTGCTGATGTATCTAGAAAAGACCGACATGCTGATGGGCATGCGTGGTAAAGCCGTGCTGCATTTCGCACCGGAAAAGCGACTTGCGCTACGCATTAGCGATGTGGCGCCCGCTCGATACGTTCCCTGCGACCTCTACCCGAGCTCCCCCGATGTGCAGCGTGTCGACATGCTTCAAATGCAATTCGCCGATCAGTCGTTTGATGTGGTCATCGCAAACCACGTTCTGGAACACGTGGACGATGATCTGAAGGCTCTCAAGGAAATTCACCGTGTTCTCAAGTCCGGCGGCCATGCGATTTTGCAGACACCGTACAGTGCGAAATTGCATCGAACCTGGCAGGACCCGGGCATCGACACGGATGCTGCGCGGTTACAGGCATACGGCCAAGCCGATCATGTTCGCCTGTTCGGCAGGGACATATTTGACCGCATCGTTGCTGCAGGGTTCGAATGCCACGTGCAGCAGCACGCCGATCTCCTGGGCGACGTCGATGCCCGTTCGTGTGGCGTCAACCCGATAGAACCGCTGTTTCTGTTTCGCAAGCCCGAATGAGGTGCCGGATGCCAGACCGGGTTTCGGCATGAGCCGTATCAGACAGGTGGCGGCACTTGTTCGACGGTCGCCGCTGCATCCACAGTGGCTATTGGGGCGTCGCCGACCCGATGAAGCGGTTGGCCAATTGCACGGGCGCGTGCTCGATGTTGGTTGTGCTGATCGCTGGATCGAGGCGCACTGCCCTTATGGCATCCAATACATCGGGCTGGATTACCCTGCCACGGGCAAAACACTCTATTCGGCGCGGCCGGACCTCTTTGCGGACGCAACTCGACTGCCCTTGCCGGATGCAAGCGTCGATGCTGTGCTGTGTTTTGAAGTGCTCGAACACTTGCTGGATCATCAGGCCGCACTGGAGCAGTTCAGTCGCGTCCTTAAACCCGCGGGCACCTTGCTCCTCAGCATGCCCTTCCTGTATCCCGTGCACGACGCCCCCCACGATTACCAGCGGCTGACCGAGTTCGGCCTGAAGCGCGATCTCTCACGTGCGGGCTTCAAGGTCATTCGTCTGGAAAAGATCGGACATGCCATGCGTGCGACGGGACTGCTGACCTGTCTGGCCCTGGTCGGCGGTCTGCATACGAAAGCACGCTGGATAGACTTTATACGCATGCCGTTTGCCGCCATCGGCGTGCTATTGGTAAACCTTGCGTCTGCTGGGTTGGCCACGGTTCTGCCAGATTGGGATGCCATTGGCACCGGCTACATGATCGAAGCTGTAAAGCTATCCTCTGACCCGCCTGAGCGCGGGCCACCTGGCGCAGAACGGCAAGATCCATCTAACGGGTGAAGCTCGGTATGCCGAAGCGGAAAAGCATCCTCAGCTTGTGCGGGAGCCATTTCGCCAGCCGGAAGTAGGACAGCACAGAGACTGTGCGCGCGCCCTGCACCCGCCCGCGCACCAAGAGAAGGCGCCTTCTATTCTGGATCAGTGCTCGAGGCACATTTGCATAGACGTCTGTGAAGAGTCGTGCACTGAGTCGGATCATGCTGACGACCACTCCTTCAAGTAGCAACACCGAAACGTGGATCGCCAGCAACAACCACATCGCGGCGGTGGGAGTACAGATAAACAGCACAAACGTCTTGTTGCGCTCGCTTAGCCGACGACGTCTTAGTGTCGTGTTGAGCCTGTTTGCGGAAATCCTTGCCCCGCCGAAACTGGCGCCGAGTCTGTGCCGGAATCCGCTTTGCGGCAGCACCCTCACTGCAACGCCGCGCAATCTGGCAAGGCAGCACAGATACATATCTTCACCAATCGATTCGATCCAGTCGGGAAATCCTCCGAGACTGTTCCATAGACTCCTTGGCATGAACATGCATGCTCCAATCGCCATGGATACATCGACCTGCGCGGGATCCAGATTGGGTACCGGATTGTAGAAAAAATCAAGCAAACAGCCACGATCAACCAGGGCTTTTGTTGTCCAATCGTACTGCGGGAGGGTCAGAATTGACGGCGCTTCACTTACCCGCGCCGCGGTCAGCAATGCCGCTATGGCATCCGCGTGCAGTGCCGCATCGTTGTTCAACAGAAGGATATATTCACCAAGCGCATGTTCAACCATGCGGTTATTGCCAACACAAAAGCCGACGTTCTCCTTGCTCACAAGCAGCTCGACTTGCGGGTACCGCTCACGCAGCAACGCGACGGAATGGTCGGTGGATGCATCATCGTGAACGATGATCTCGATGCAGACGTCCCCTTGTTGCGCAAGAATCGACGTCAAACAATCGTCCAGCCACGCCGCACCGTTGTAGTTGGCGATGCAGACGGAACACACCGGCCGTTCCGGACGATTCAGCGCGTGGTGTTGTTCAACCAGCCCCATGTTCGCTCCAACCCTTCATGCAATGGCGTGGCAAGCGACCATCCGTAATGATGCTTGGCTAGGGTAGGGTCCATCAGCACGCGTAGGGCATCCACTACACGACCCACTTGATAGCTGCGCCGCAAAGATCGACCGGCCACGGCTTCCATGGCAGACAACAGTTCATTGAGACTGACGCCCGTTCCGCTACAGGCGTTGACCACATGCGCCCCAACGGACATGGGCCGGGTGAGAATCATGCGTAACAGCACTGCCAGATCGTCTACATACACATAATCTCGGACAGCGGATCCGTCACCCCAAATCTCCAGGGTTTCATGGCGCTTAATCTTTCCGAAAGCTGTGGGAACGATACCGAATCCCGCACGCTCGGTCTGCCCAGGGCCGTAGACGTTGGACGGTCGCACGATCGTCGCTCTACCCGAGTACTGATGGCTCCACGCAGAAATAAAATGTTCGGCGGCTATCTTCCCTGCGCCATGATACGAACGTGGCTGCACCGGGGTCCTCTCTGTTGCCAAGATCTCGCCTGACGACGGGTAAAGCGAGCCACCAGATGAAAGATAGAGGAGCCTCACGCCAGCGTGCTCTTGCAGTGCCTGCAACAAGGCAGCCAACGGTCGCAGATTGTCGACTATCTCCAGCAAGGGGTTTCCGGCAGAGGTTCCGGGAGTGGATGTCGCGGCGAGGTATGCCACGGCATCACTGCGGGCAAGCAACGGTTTGAAATCGTCGGGCTCTTGCAGGTCGGCGCGTACCGGCTCCACGTTAGCCAAGCCAAAATCCACCTGTTTTCGGCTGACTGCAATCACCAACCCAACCTTTTGTGCCAGCGCGCGCACCAAGTGCTGCCCTATGAAACCACTGGCACCAATAACCAGGACCCGCTCGGTCATCTATTCGACTCCAAGTAGCTCGCTGTAGATCTGAGCGTAGCGATGGGCGCAGTCGTCCCACGTACCTATTTCGCGAGCCGCCCAGCGCCGTGCGGCATCACCCATGCGGCGATTGGCAGTCTCACCCTCCAACTCAAGCAACGCTGCGCCATAGCTCTCCACGGCATCGCACAACCTGCCGGTTTCTCCATCGAACACGATGCTCTCATGCGCGGGCATGCGGGAGGCGATAATGGGTAATCCCGACGCCATGGCCTCAAGCATTACTTGCGGCCGACCTTCCGCATGACGGCTGAGGGTGATCAGGCCACATGCCTTTGGGAACCACTCGTTTGCCAACTGCTCAGCGGTGACTGATCCATGGTAGTGGACCCAATCCGGCACTTCGATACCCTCCTGCATCGGCCCGAAAAGGTGCAATTCACGGGCACCTTCAAGAAACAAATCTTTCGACCAAGTGAATAGGGGACCCAACTTGTTGGCCGTAAGTCGCGTGACGGCAACCCAGCAGTAGGGACGTCCATGGTGGGCCTTTCGTTCGATCGCATACCAGCTGGGATCAATACCAAATGAGACTGGACGGATCTTCGCGACATCGCCAAAAGCGCGTTGCAAGGGCGCCTCCATCCAATCAGCGTTGGGGCAGATAGTCACCCTGTGCCGTTTCATGACGCGGCGCAATAGATGCCGCATAAACGGCAACTTCAGCAGTTTCAGGTCGTTGCCCAGCACCGTGACAAGTGCGGGCTTAAGATTGCCCGGGAGAGGCAAGGCACACTGCAACCAGTTGATATGGTAGATATCCACTTCAAGGTTGGCGCGATAGCTCCGCCCCATCATTAGCAAAAGCCTCATCGGTGCGAACCAAGCCTTCCGCCCCCCTTTGCGCATCATGTGGGAAATACCGCCAGAGGCCATCAATTCATTCAGCCATCGGGCATCGCTGGACGAGACAACTGCAGTCGCCTCCTCGGGCAAATCCCCCGGAGGTGCCCAGACGCTGAGCTTTAAGGTTGGCACTCGAGTGAGTGCAGCCACCAGATGGCGCATGAATATCCCACGCCAATCGGAAACATCACGGGGATAGGAGGTGCTAACCAAAAGTACGCGGATCACTTGCACAAAACCTCAACTCGGATGCGGTAATCCACGGCGGCGCTGTTGCCGAATGACAAGGTAGACCCATGGAGACTCCCAGGTCCACCGCGCATTCATCTTCTACCCTTCGCGGCGAAAGGTGAGGGCCGTGATCTGCTCGGAGATCAATCCGATCAGAAATACGATGACCGCTGCACTCCATAGCAGCGTACTCATGTTTGTCAGGCGGTGGTAAGCAATGATGGTGTAGCCGTAGTTGGCGCAACCCAACAGAAAGAACACCGCGCTAGCCGGTACAAAAAGCTTCAATGGCGAATAAAGCGTGGCGATTTTGAAGATGATCAGCAAAAAGCGGATACCGTCGCGCAACGGTCGGATGTGGCTTTTTCCAACCCGCCGAGCGGCCTTGATCGGGATATAGGCGACCGGATAGGCGCTGCGGAAGAAGGCCATGGTGCTGGTGGTGGGGTAGCTGAAGCCGTTCGGCAGCAAGTAGATGAATTCGCGGAACTTGTCGGCCCGCACCGCGCGGAACCCAGAAGTGAGATCGAGCACCGGATGCCCGGTCACGCGCGTAGCCAGCCAGTTGTATAAGGTGTTCGCCACCCCCCGACCGACACCCGCCTGGCTGCCCCAGTCGCGTGCACCGACCACCATGTCGTAGCCATGCTCCAGTTGGTCGAGCAGGCGCGCGATGTCGGCCGGGTCGTGCTGACCATCACCATCCATGAACACTAGGATGTCGCCTACGGCCGCACGGGCGCCACGCTTGATCGCCGCGCCGTTTCCCATGGAATAAGGCGACGAAAGACAGGTGATGTCCAATACCTCGCACAAGGCGCGGGTGCCGTCCGTGGAGCCATCGTCGACCACGATGATTTCGGCCTTCGGATAGGCTGTCGCGAGGCGCGGCAGCAGATTTGCAAGCGCTGCTGCCTCATTCTTGGCGGGCAAAATGATGCTCAGATGCTCCAAAAAATGCTCCCCTTGATCGGTGGCTGGATGATAGCGCGCCGACACCAGCCTCGCGGGATCAGCTGCCGGCACTGAGGGGTGTGCGTGCGCGGCGCCCGCGGGCTGCTATCGCCCATCAGGCCTGCCAAATGTCTGCACATTTCGAATAGGGGGCGAAAACTTCCGGGGAGGGTCCGCGATGACCCGACAGGGTCTTTGACGGCCCCTGGACTGCCCCAGGATCACCCACCCCGCCACCGCCGCAGCGGCATCTGACACTGCCACGCCCCCCTTGACCGTTGTTTCGACCGTTCATCGATGAGAGGCCCGGGCGATCCCTCCCCCACCCCGATTCGACCGGCCCTAGTTGAGGCGCCCCGCAAGGAGCGCGACGCAGGTCGCTTGCGGCCCGTGATGGGACTGGTACAGTGCAGTAAACACCACGTTAATCAGCAGTGTGAGGCAGGTTCCACGATGGCATCTCAAGTACAGGCGTCGCTCGCAGGGTTGTCGGGCATGGCACGCCGACTGGTGTCGGAGGGCGTGCTGCCAGAGGCCGATGTGCGCAAGGCCGTGCACGATTCGGTCCAACACAAGTCCACCCTCTCCGCGTGGCTGCTCGACCACAACATGGTCGAGAGCACCCGTTTTACCCAGGTGGCCTCCGTCGAATTCGGCATGCCCATGATGGACCTGTCGTCGTTGGCACCCACCGCTATGCCGCTGAACCTGATCAGCGAGGCGCTGATTACCAAGCACAAGGCCTTGCCGCTGTTCCGCCGTGGCAAACGGCTCTTTGTCGGCATTGCCGACCCAATGCAGTCGCATGCGCTAGACGATATCAAGTTCCACTCCAATTGCATGGTGGAGCCGATCCTGGTTGAGCGCAGCCAACTGTTGCGGGTCATCGACTCAGCCCTGGCCGCAGCCAGCAACACCATTGACAGCATGGATGGAGGCGAGCTCGACGACCTCGACCTGGAGACATCCGGCGGCGATGATGAGCCCGAGTCTACTGGCATTGATGCCAGCGGCGTCGATGATGCACCGGTCGTAAAGTTCATCAACAAGATTCTCGTGGACGCGATCCGCCGCGGGGCCTCGGATATCCATTTCGAGCCCTTCGAGACCCAGTACCGCGTGCGTCTGCGCATGGACGGCATGCTTCGCGCCATCGCCAGCCCACCGATGAAACTTGCCAACCGAATCGCTTCGCGCCTGAAGGTGATGGCGCAGTTGGACATTGCAGAGAAGCGAGTACCCCAGGACGGCCGCATCAAACTCAACCTCTCCAAGAGCCGTGCGGTCGACTTCCGCGTGAGCACCCTGCCCACCCTGTTCGGTGAAAAGATCGTGCTGCGCATCCTGGACGGATCCTCGGCCAAGATAGGTATTGAGAAACTCGGCTACGAGCCCGAACAGCAAAAGCTCTATATCGACGCCATCCACAAGCCCTACGGCATGGTGCTGGTCACCGGCCCGACCGGTTCGGGCAAGACGGTGTCCCTCTACACCGGCCTGAACATGCTCAACACCGCCGAACGAAATATCTCGACGGTGGAGGACCCGGTCGAAATTCGCGTTGAAGGCATCAACCAGGTGCAGCAGAACGTCAAGCGCGGCATGACCTTTGCAGCGGCGTTGCGCTCGTTCCTGCGCCAGGATCCAGATGTGATCATGGTCGGCGAAATCCGCGACCTGGAAACGGCCGAGATAGCGATCAAGGCCGCACAGACGGGTCACATGGTGCTCTCCACCCTGCATACAAACGATGCCGCGCAAACCATCTCGCGCCTCATGAACATGGGCATCGCGCCGTACAACATCACCTCGTCAGTCACCCTGATCATTGCGCAGCGCCTTGCCCGTCGCCTGCACGACTGCAAGAAGCAGATGGAGCTTCCCCCCGAGGCACTGCTGGCAGCCGGCTTCACTCAGAAGGATATCGACGAGGGGCTGACCATTTATGAGCCCGTTGGTTGCGATAGCTGCAACGAGGGTTACAAGGGCCGCGTGGGTATCTACCAGGTCATGCCGATGCTCGAGGACATCCAGAAAATCATCCTCAAGGGCGGTAATTCGATGCAAATTGCAGAGGCGGCCAAGGCTGCTGGTGTTGACGATCTACGCGCCTCGGCCTTGAAAAAGGTCAAGCAGGGCCTGACCAGCCTCACCGAGATCGACCGCGTTACCAAAGAATAGACCGGGATCTCTCTACCACCTCAACGGCAACCTGAGCGAGGCGGCACAATTTGAGACGGTCCGGTTAGCATATGCTTGGGGGTAGGTTCTCATCCACCCAGCCCGGGTGGGTAGGGATTGGATCAATAGGGGGAAGGTTCATGGCCACGGCTACCGCGAAGCCCAAGACAAACTTGCAGAGGGCGAGCGAGCTCGGCGCGCTGCGTTCTGAAGTCAGCCGCATGACTACCTATGACTGGGTGGCGCTGGACAAACGCGGCAAGAGAATGAAAGGCGAAATGCCGGCCAAGAATGCCTCGTTGGTCAAAGCGGAACTACGCCGCCAAGGCATGAATCCGCAGACGGTTCGAGAGCGATCCAAGCCCCTGTTTGGCAGCACCGGCAGCAAGGTGAAACCCGGAGATGTCGCCGTCTTCAGCCGCCAGATCGCCACGATGATGGCCTCAGGCGTTCCGATGGTGCAGGCCTTCGACATCATCTCCGAAGGCCAAAAGAACATTCGCTTCAAGAACATCCTGCTGGATGTGAAGCAGAACATCGAGGGCGGCGCCGCCCTGCACGAGGCGTTGGGGAAATATCCGATACAGTTCGACGAGCTCTATTGCAACCTGGTGCATGCCGGTGAAACGTCGGGCGTGCTCGATACCGTGCTCGATACCGTGGCTACCTACAAGGAGCGCACCGAGGCGCTCAAGAAGAAGATCAAGAAGGCGCTGTTCTACCCCATGATGGTGCTGGCGGTGGTCTTCGTGGTTGTGCTGATCATGATGCTGTTCGTGGTGCCGGTATTCGCCAAGACCTTCCAAGATGCAGGCGCGGCTCTGCCCGCGCCTACGCAGTTTGTGGTCAACGCATCCAAGTTCGTTCAGAGCTATTGGTGGTTGATTATCGGTGTCGTGGTGGGCGGCGTCACTGCGATCGTCATGGCCAAGAGCCGCTCGATCAAGTTCGCCCATTTGCTCGACCGCATAGCGCTGAAACTGCCGGTCATGGGCGATATCACGCGCAACTCGGCGATCGCCCGCTTTGCCCGGACCCTGGGCGTGACATTTCGTGCTGGCGTGCCGCTGGTCGAGGCCCTGGACGCGGTGGCTGGCGCCACTGGCAGCGTCACCTACGGGGATGCGGTAAAGCAGATGCGCGAAGATATCGCTGTGGGTCACCAGCTGCAGTTGGCGATGAAGCAAACGGGCCTGTTCCCCAACATGGTGGTGCAGATGACCGCCATCGGCGAGGAATCCGGCTCGCTCGACAGCATGTTGTTCAAAGTGGCGGAGTTCTACGAGGAAGAGGTGGAAAATGCGGTCGATACGCTTTCAACCCTGCTCGAACCGATGATCATGATCGTGCTCGGCACCATCGTGGGCGGCATCGTCGTCTCGCTGTACCTGCCGATCTTCAAACTCGGCGCCACCATCGGCTGATGGCGCCATCAAACGCGTTCGCAGCGATCAGACCCTCGGGATTGGTCATTGCGCGCGTTGGTTTTCTCTCTATCTCCTGCCTCCCCCACAGAGGTATCCGAAACACCAGGCTGCCTCATGCCCGACCTCGCCCCGCCCGTATGGATCGCCTCTGCCGCCGTGCTCGGGCTGCTGGTGGGCAGCTTCCTCAACGTGGTGATCCTGCGCCTGCCGGCCCGCATGGAAGCCATGTGGCGGCGGGAAGCCCACGACGTGCTGGGTCTGGAGGCTGATGCGATCGAGCTTCCGCCGGGCATCGTGCGCGAGCCCTCGCACTGCCCGCACTGCAAGCATCGGCTGGCTGCCCACGACAACATTCCGCTGCTCGGCTGGCTGCTGCTGAAGGGGCGCTGCCGCTACTGCCACGCATCGATCTCGATCCAGTACCCGCTTGTGGAGTTGCTGAGCGGGCTGTGCAGCGCCGTCATCGTGTGGCGCTTCGGCATGGGCTGGACGGCTGCGGCGGGACTGCTGTTCACCTGGACGCTGATCGCACTGTCCGGCATCGACTTCCGCACCCAGCTGCTGCCTGACCAACTGGTCTACCCGCTGCTCTGGCTGGGCCTGCTGCTGTCGCTGAAGCCGCTGTTCGTGTCGCCGTCGGCAGCCATCCTCGCCGCCGCGATCGGTTACCTGAGCCTGTGGAGCGTGTACTGGGTGTTCAAGCTGCTCACCGGCAAGGAAGGCATGGGGCATGGCGACTTCAAGCTGCTCGCAGCGCTGGGCGCATGGATGGGACTGAGCTGCCTGCTGCCGGTGGTACTGCTTTCGTCGCTGATCGGCGCCCTGGTGGGCGGCACGATGATGGCGCTCAAGCGCCACGAACGCGACGTGCCGATGCCGTTCGGCCCGTTCATCGCGGCCGCGGGATGGGTGTGGTTCGTGGCCGGCGACCGGATGCTCGACGCCTACTTGCACTTCACCGGGCTGCGCTGAGGTCCACACGATGGCGCGTTATGTGATTGCGTTGACGGGCGGCGTGGCCGCCGGCAAGAGCGCGGTGACACGGTGCTTTGAGGCGCTCGGCATTCGCGTGTACGACGCGGACCTCGCGGCACGGGAGGTGATCGAACCGGGCACGCAGGGGCTGGCCAGCATCGTCGAAGCCTTCGGCAAGGACGTGCTGGGCCCCGATGGGCGCCTGGACCGGCCGGCGATGCGACGGCGCATTTTCGCCGACCGCGATGCACGCCATACCCTGGAGGCCATCGTGCATCCACGGGTGCGCCAGTGGCTGCGCGACCGTGCCGACGCAGATGGGGGCCCCTACTGCCTGCTGGCGATCCCCCTGCTGGTGGAAAACCTGGCGCACTACCGCTGGGTCGACCGGGTGCTGGTGGTGGACGTGCCGGAGGCTGAGCAGATCCGCCGCCTGATGGCCCGCGACGGCGTGGACGAGGCGCTGGCCCGGCGCATGCTCGCCAGCCAGGCCTCACGCGGCGAGCGCCTGGCGATTGCCGACGACGTGATCGACAACAGCGGCGCGGAATCGGACTTGCCGGCGCGCGCGGAGACACTCGATGCGATGTACCGCGCCCTGGCGGCGGCGCGCCGCTGAGGCCGCGCGTCAGCTCCCCAGCAGGTGGCGCAGGATTTCCCGGTCGGCCGGCGCCAGTCGCTCGGGCGCCAGATCCGCCGGCATGACCCATTCCAGCGCCTGCTGCTCCAGCGATTGCGGCGCCCCCTGCCAGGCGACCACCAACCAGGTATCGAGCAGCAGCTCCTTGCTGTCGTAACGCCACGGCAGGGCGAGCATCGGCTCGGCCGCGACGAGGCGGATGCCGAGCTCCTCGTGCAGCTCGCGGGCCAAGCCGTCACGTGGGGCCTCGCCCGGATCGAGCTTGCCCCCGGGAAATTCCCAGCAGCCGCCCAGATGCTTGCCGGCGGGGCGCTCGGTGATCAGCACCTGTCCGTCGTGACGGCGCAGCACGCCGGCCATCACGTGCAGGGGCGACGGCGCCACGGGCATCAGTGGTTGCGGATGTACTCGACCATGTCGAAGTCGTACGCGTGCTCGGCGTCCGCCTTGTGGTGGGTGCGCGAGACCTCGGTCCACTCACTGAAATGCACGCCGGGGAAGAAGGTGTCGGCGCCGTCCACCGCCGCGTTCACCCACGTCAGGTACAGCCGCTGCGCCATCGGCAACGCTTCGGCGTAAACCTGCCCGCCGCCGATCACCATCAGGCCGGTGCCGTCGGCGCGTGCGCGCGCTTCCTCGATCGAACGCACCGTGGTCTGTCCGGCAAACGGCGCCTCGTGGCGCTTGGACAGCACGAGGTTGGTGCGCCCCGGCAGCGGCTTGCCGATGGCGACAGCAGTGTTGTAGCCCATCAGCACGTACTTGCCGAGCGTGAGCTCCTTGAACCAGCGCAGATCGTCCGGCAGGTGCCAGGGCAGCTGGCCCTTGCGGCCGATGGCGAAGTTTTCATCGAGGGCGGCAATCAGCGAAACAGCCATGGCAATCCTTGGACCTGAAGTGGCGACGTGGCGCGTCGAACCGCGCCTCTCAACCCTGCGATAGTAGCGCGCTGCGGCGGCGCGGGCACCCGCAAGATGCTGCCGGATGCCGGTGATGACGCGTCAGACGGCCACGGGAGCCTTGATCGCCGGGTGTGACTGGTACCCCTCGATGGCCACATCCTCAAAGCGGAAATCGAATATGGAGCGCACGTCCGGATTGAGTTTCAGGCGGGGTAGCGGCAGCGGCTCGCGGCCCAGCTGCAGCTTCGCCTGCTCGACGTGGTTGTTGTAAAGGTGCGCGTCGCCCAGCGTGTGGACAAAGTCGCCCACCTCCAGGCCGCACACCTGCGCCACCATGTGGGTCAGCAGCGCATAGCTGGCGATGTTGAACGGCACGCCGAGGAAGATGTCGCCGGAACGCTGGTACAGCTGGCAGCTCAAGCGGCCGTCCGCCACATAGAACTGGAACATGGTGTGGCAGGGCATCAGCGCCATCTTCGGCAACTCGCCCACGTTCCAAGCGCTCACGATAAGCCGGCGCGAATCGGGGTTGCGGCGGATCTCGTCGACCACCCAGCGGATCTGGTCCACCGTGCCGCCATCCGCCGTGGGCCAGCTGCGCCACTGGGCACCGTAGACCGGCCCCAAGTCGCCGTTGGCGTCGGCCCACTCGTCCCAGATGCTGACGCCGTTTTCCTTGAGATAGGCGATGTTGGTGTCGCCACGCAGGAACCAGATCAGCTCGTGGACGATCGACTTGAGGTGCAGCTTCTTGGTGGTGACCAGCGGAAACCCTTCGCGCAGATCGAAGCGCATCTGCCAACCGAACACGCTGCGCGTGCCGGTGCCGGTGCGGTCGGATTTTTCGGTGCCGTGTTCCAGCACGTGGGCAAGCAGGTCGAGGTAGGCGCGCATCCGGCAAGATTACCAGCGCTGGCCACCCACCCGGGAGGCATGACAACGGTCACTGCCGCCTACCCCGCCCAGCGCCTAGACTCCGGGTCTTTCCCCAGGAGGCACGGACATGGCCCAGTGGTATTTCAGCTACGGCAAGAACACCGAACGCGTCGGCCCGCTCGACGACGCCCAGGCCCGTGAACAGGCCCGGCGCCAGCCCGACGGCTACTGCTGGCGCGAGGGGTTCACCGAGTGGCAGCCGATCCGCTCGGTCGCCGAGCTGGGCGGGGCAGCCGTGATGGCCCCGCCGCCGGCACCGCCCGCGCGCGGCAGCTCGGCGGACGAGATCGACTACCGCATCGTCGGTACCGACATGCAGTTCGTCGAGATCGAGCTGGACCCGGGCGAGAGCGCGATCGCCGAGGCCGGTGCCCTGATGTACAAGGAATCGGCGGTGCAGATGGACACGGTGTTCGGCGACGGCTCGACCGCCAGCCAGGGCGGCGGCCTGATGGACAAGCTGCTCTCCGCCGGCAAGCGCGTGATTACCGGCGAAAGCCTGTTCACCACGGTGTTCACCCACACCGGCGGCGGCAAGGCCAAGGTGGCGTTCGCCGCGCCCTACCCCGGCACGGTGATGGCGATGAAGCTGTCCGAGCACGGTGGCCGGCTGATCTGCCAGAAGGATTCGTTCCTCGCCGGCGCGCGCGGCGTGCAGCTGGGCATCTTCTTCCAGCGCAAGATCCTCACCGGCCTGTTCGGCGGCGAGGGCTTCATCATGCAGAAGCTCGAGGGCGACGGCTGGGTGTTTGTGCACGCCGGCGGCACCGTGGTGCAGCGCGAGCTCAAGGGCGGCGAGCGGCTGGACGTGGATACCGGCTGCGTGGTGGCCTTCCACGACACGGTGAGCATGGACGTCAAGCCGGTCGGTGGCATCAAGAGCATGTTCTTCGGCGGCGAGGGCATGTTCCTGGCCACGCTGACCGGACCGGGCACGGTGTGGCTGCAGTCACTGCCGTTCTCGCGCATGGCCGGGCGCATGCTGGCTGCGGCACCGCAGGGCGGCGGCCAGCGACGCGGCGAGGGCTCGATCCTCGGCGGGCTGGGCGACATCCTCGGCGGCGACCGCAACTTCTAGCCGAACAGCGCCACCCTCCCTTGGGAAGGGTGGCGATCACAAACATTGCGAGCAACGGCGTCGCGACTGAAAAACCTCTGCCGGGCTGCGCCTGTGGGAGGGGCTTCAGCCCCGACAGCCCATCGTCTCAAGCCACTGCGTCGTGGCGTTCCGTCATGCGGCGAGCGACAGCACCGGCGCGCGCCGCGACATCACGATCAGCACCAGCCCCAACACGATCAGCGGGATCGACTGCACCTGCCCCATCGTCAGCCAGCCCCAGGCGAGATAACCGAGCTGGGCATCCGGCACGCGCACGAACTCCACCGCGAAGCGGAAGCAGCCATACATCAGGGCGAACAGCCCCGAGATCAGATAGCGCGGCCGTGGCTTGAGCGACACCAGCCACAGCACGGCAAACATCACCACGCCCTCCAGCGCCAGCTCATACAGCTGCGAGGGATGGCGCGGCAAGCCGTCGAATTGCTGCAGGCGCTGCACCAGGTCGGGATGACCCGACGCCAGCGCGATGTCCTCGTCGCGCGAACCGGGAAAGATCATCGCCCACGGCAGATCGGTGGGCTTGCCCCACAGCTCGCCATTGATGAAGTTGCCCAGCCGCCCCAGCCCCAGTCCCAGCGGCACCAGTGGCGCCACGAAATCGATCGTGTCGAACGGATGCAGCCGATGCCGCCGCGACCACCACCAGCCGGCCAGCACCACACCAAGCAGGCCGCCGTGGAAGCTCATACCGCCGTCCCACACCTTGAACAGCGCCAGCGGCTCGCGCCAGATCCAGCCGATGCCACCGGCGTAGTAGAACAGCATGTACCAGACGCGCCCGCCCACGATGACGCCCATCATTCCGTAGAAGAACAGGTCGCCCAGCGCATCGCGGCTCACCGGCAGCCGGCCGCGCCGCCGCCGGTACTCGCCGAGAACGGCCACCAGCGCAAAGCCCAGCAGGTACATCAGGCCGTACCAGTGGACCTGAAGCGGGCCGAGCTTGAAGGCGACGGGATTGAAATGGACGACAAAGGGAGCGGTCATGGCAGCGCGTCGAACAAAGAGCGCAAGTGTACCGGCGGGCGTCGCCAAAACGGATACAAGGCACCGGGCGAACCGGACCGGAGCGTGGATATACTCGCCGCCAGGATTTGAAGCGGGCCGCGCCGGGGAGGCGCTGGCCACCGGGCATGACGCTCCTTGATGCCCGGTATGTCGTGCAGGAGCATTCAGGGGGAACAACATGTCGAACCAACTTTCACGGGCGCTGATCGGCGCTGCCTTGGCGCTGTTGCCGCTTGCATCGATGGCGGGAGATCTCATCCCGGTCGAGACCTTTGCGCGCCATGCCACGATTTCCACGCCCAGGCTGTCGCCCGATGGCCAATACTTGGCCGTGCGCATGGACGGGGAAGACGGCGCGCACGCGCTGGTCATCTTCAAGGTCAGCGACATGGGCCATCCGGCCAGCATGCTGCGCCTGCCCAAGTACGAGGTACCGGCCAGCTTCATGTGGACCAGCCCGACGCGCCTGATCATCGAGAAAGGGCGCGAATACGGATCGATCGACAAGCCGATGCTGACCGGCGAAATCCTCGCTACGGACATCGACGGCAAGAACCAGGATTATCTCTACGGTCGCGACTCGGTGAAGTACGGGCGCCGCGCAGCCAGTCGTGGCAGCGACGAGGGTTGGGGCTTCTACGACGGCCAGCCCGACGCTTCCAATGGCCACTTCTACATGGCCGCCCAGGGCTGGGACAGCAACAACCAGAGCTCGCTTTACGACGTCGATGCGAACCACAACACGCGTCACCTGATCGGCGATATCGGCGTCTCCGGCATGAGCTTCATGGTGGGCAAGGACGGTGCCGCGCACTACGCCTTCGGTCGCAACCAGGACTACGACTACGTGGTGTATCACCGCGAGGGATCGGGCTGGACCCCGATGACCTCATCGCAGGTCGGCGTCAGCTTTGCCCCGCTGGAGAGCACCCCGGATGGTCAGCACGTCTATGCCGCCTTCAGCGCCGACGGCGGTCCGACGTCGCTGGTGGAGATGGCCGAGAACGGAAGCGATCGCAAAGTGCTCGCCGCCGCCGACTTCGGCAGCGTCGGCGGCGTCGAATGGACGGCCAAACCGGATCAACCCTTCGCCACGACACTGGCTACCGGCGTTCCGACGGCGCGCTACATCGATCCGAACGCGCCGATGTCCAAACTGCATCGCGCGCTCAGCCTGAAGTTCCCCGGCAGTTACGTGCGCTTCGTGAACTTCAGCGACGACGGCAGCGAGCTGCTGTTCGGCGTCGCCAGCGACCGCACACCGGGCACCTACTTCCTGATCAACACGCACACCTACAAGGTGCAGAAGCTGTTCGACGCCGCCCCCTGGATCGATCCGAACCAGATGGCCGAACGGCGCCCGATGACCTTCACGGCGCGCGACGGCACTAAGCTGGAAGCCATCCTGACCCTGCCCAAGGGCGTCGGCGAGAGCAACCTGCCCATGGTGCTGATGCCACACGGCGGCCCGATCGGTATCGAAGACACCTGGTTCTTTGATGACGACGCCCAGTTCCTGGCCAGCCGCGGCTACCTGGTGCTGCAGGTCAATTTCCGCGGCTCGGGCGGCCGCGGCATCGACTTCGAGCAAGCCGGCTACAAGCAGTGGGGCACCGGCATCCAGAACGACCTGATCGACGGCGTGAAGTGGGCCATCGCGCAGAAATTCGCCGACCCGAACCGCATCTGCATCTTCGGCGCCAGCTTCGGCGGCTACTCGGCATTGATGGCGCCGATCCGCGCGCCCGGCATGTTCAAGTGCGCTGTGGGCTATGCCGGCGTCTACGACATGGGACTGCTCTACAAGAAGGGTGATACCCACCAGAGCGAGACGGGCCGCAACGCGCTTCGCCTGGAGATGGGCGACAACGAGGGCGAGCTCGCCGCCAATTCACCGGCCAACCTGGCCGACAAGATCAACGTACCGGTGCTGCTGATCCACGGCGAGGATGACCAGCGCGCGCCGTTCGCCCAGTTCAAGGCGATGCGCGCGGCACTCGATGCGGCACACAAGCCCTACGAGTACCTCACCAAGCCGGGCGAGGGCCACGGCTTCTACGACGAGAAGAACAACATCGAGCTGTTCAACACGCTCCAGGCCTTTCTGGAAAAACACATCGGCAAGGGCGCCTGAGCCGCCTGGTCCGGGATGAAGAAAGGCCGCCCATCCGGGCGGCCTTTGCTTTTGGGCTACAGGTTCACACGCGCATCAGAGCAGAACCGGGCGATCGGGCAATTCGTCCGGATTGCCCAGGCCATCGCCCGGAAAGTGCGTCTCGACCAGCGCGTGCACGGCGGCGATGCCGGCCAGGCTCCCCTCGCGCCAGCGGCCGGCGGAAAAGTCCTGCTGCATGCGGGCGCAGATCTGCGCCCATGCGTCCGGACTAACCCGCGCGGCAAGACCCCGATCGGCCACGATCTCGATGCGCCGCTCGGCGAGCAGCACGTAGATCAGCACGCCGGCATTGTGTTCGGTATCCCACACGCCGAGCTGGGCGAAAACCTGATGCGCGCGCTGGCGGGCGCTCAGTCCGGCCCAGACGGCGCCGGGGGACAGTCGCGACTCCACGGCAAAGCGCAGCTCGCCGAGGTGCCGCCGCTCGCCCTCGCTGATCGCGCGGGCCATCGCATCGAGCAGGTCCGACGGAAAGCATCGGCGCAGTTGGAACCAGCCGCCGAGGAGGTTTGTGGCCAGGCGCTGCAGTCGTTCCATCACCAGCTCCCCGAGGAGCCGCCGCCGCCGAAGCTGCCGCCGCCACCGCTGAAACCACCGCCACCGAATCCGCCACCGCTGCTGCCACCGCCGAACCCGCCGCCACCGAAACCACCACCGCCGAGGCCGCCCCAGCCGCCCCAGCCGCCGCCACCGATGGATCGACCGCCGCCGCCGGGCATCAGCATGATGACGGCGCCGATGATCGCCCCGATGACGCCGGCCCCGACCGCCGCGGCCAGCAGCCACAGCAGCCCGCCGGTCAGCGCGGCGCCCAATGGCGTGCGCACCAGCACGTGGGCCCGACCAAACAGGTTGCGCAGGAAGATCGCCACGATCACCCCGATCAGCAGCGCATGGCCGAGATCCAGGCCGCGGCCTTCGCGCTGCTTGGCCGCGGGAGCGGGCAGCGATTCGCCATCGATCAAGGTGATCAGCGCATCCACGCCGGCGTCGATACCGCCGTAGAAGTCACCCTGCTTGAAACGCGACTCGATGAACTCGCGCCGGATGCGCGCCGTGGCCGCATCGGGCACGGCGCCTTCCAGCCCATAACCCACTTCGATGCGGTCGCGGCGGTCGTCCTTGGCGATCAGCAGCAGGATGCCGTCGTCGGTGCCCTTGCGACCGATCTTGTTGGCTTCGGCCACTGCCAGCGAGTAGCTCTCGATGTCCTGGTCGCCGGTGGTGGACACCATCAACACCACCAGCTGGGTGCCCTTGCGCTGCTCCAGCGCCACCAGTTTGGCGTCGAGCGCATCCACCTGCTGCGCGGTGAGCGTGCCGGTGAGATCGGTGACGTGCCGCGTCAACGCGGGCACATCCGCGGCCCACACCGGCGCCATGCAGGCCAGCGCCAGCACCAGCAGGAACAGGCGCGACAGGCGTCGCATCATCTCAGTGCGCCGAGGCGGGCGCAGCCGGCGCATTCGTGCCGAAGTCGACCTTCGGCGCGGTGGAGATGGTCTGCTCGTTCTCGACGCTGAAGTTCGGCTTCACCTTGTAGCCGAACATCTTGGCGGTGAGGTTGTTGGGGAAGGTGCGGATCATCGAGTTGTATTCCTGCACCGACTGCACGTAGCGGTTGCGCGCCACGGTGACCCGGTTCTCGGTGCCTTCGAGCTGCGCCTGCAGGTTCTGGAACAGGCCGTCGGCCTTGAGCTGGGGATAGTTCTCGCTCACCACCATCAACCGCGACAACGCACTGCCCAGCTGTCCCTGCGCCGCCTGGAACTGCGCAAGCTTCTGCGGATCGTTGACGGTGTTGGCGTCGACCTGGATCGAGCCGACCCTGGCGCGCGCCTCGGTCACTTCGGTGAACACCTTCTCCTCGTGCTGGGCGTAGCCCTTCACCGTGTTGACCAGGTTGGGCACCAGGTCGGCGCGCCGCTGATACTGGTTGAGCACCTCCGACCACGAGGCCTTCACCGCCTCGTCCTGGCGCTGGATCGCGTTGTAACCGCAGCCGGAAAGGCCGACCACCAGCAGCAGGAGCACACAGGCACGCACGAATTTCATGGCAATCACTCCCTCGATGGAAACGGACGACGAGACGCTTGGGACACCAGCATAAACGTTGCGCCAGGAGCGTGGGCGGTGGGAACCAAGTCAGCGAGGCAAAGTGGTTTTGAGTCGGAATTTTCTATCGTTTGAGGCAAATAGCCGTAGCTGCTCAACGAAAAGGAGCGGAAAAGCCGGCCAGAACCACGCAGCCGCAGCCGCTTGTGCTTCTGCCGCCCACGCTCCTAGATCCAGCGCGGCACCAGGATCAGGCCCCAGCACAGCATGGTGAACACCAGCAGCAGGAACACCGCCGCCGAACCCATGTCCTTGGCGCGACCGGCCAGCTCGTGGAACTCGGGGCTGACCTTGTCCACCACCGCCTCGATGGCCGAGTTGAGCAGCTCGCCGGAGAGCACCAGCACGGCCGGCAGCACCAGGGCGATCTTTTCCAGCGCGCCGTTGCCCAGCCACAGGCCCAGCGGCACGAGCACCACGGCCAGCATCGCCTCCAGCCGGAACGACGCTTCGTGGCGCCAGCCGGCCTGCAGCCCCTTCATCGACCAGCGAAAGGCGTTCCAGAGCTGGCGAGGGTTGCCGCGAAATCCGCTGCCGGGCATGGGGCACTGTCTCCTGTGATGAAAGTCCGCGCAGCCACGCGCTTGCAGCGGCCGGCGCAGCGCCGGTTCGACGGCGGCTCAGGCGGCGGATCATGCCATAGCCACCCGATCGACGAACGCCCCCGCGCACGTCACGCCAGAGCGCAAGGCCGCCTTTGCGCCATGGCGCGGCGCAACGACACGCAAAAACCGGATCGGGTACGCTTCGGCGGTTGTGGCCCGCCAACGGGGCCACTCGGCGGCATCGCGACGCGCGGTGCCACGGCACGAACCCGCACGGAAACGATATGGCCCTCCAGAACCCGCCGGTCTCCCAGACACGCTCCTTCAGCACAGTCTTCCTCATTGAAATGTGGGAGCGCTTCGGCTTCTACGGCATGCAGGTGCTGATGGTCACCTACATGATGAAGAAGCTCGGCTTCATCGACAGCAAGGCGAACCTGGTCTGGGGCGCGGCGGCGGCACTGATCTACGCCACCCCGGCGATCGGCGGCTGGATCGGCGACAAGCTGCTGGGCACGCGGCGCACCATGCTGCTGGGCGCGGTGGTGCTGGCGCTGGGCTACGCGATGCTGTGGATTCCCTCCAGCAACCCGACGCTGCTGTACAGCGCGCTGGGCGTGATCGTGGTGGGCAACGGCTTCTTCAAGCCCAACGCAGGCAACCTCGTGCGCAAGATTTACGAGGGCGACGACACCAAGATCGACAGCGCCTTCACCATCTACTACATGGCGGTGAACGTCGGCTCGATGATCTCGATGACCGCCACGCCGTGGATCCGCGACCACGTGGCCGCGACCTACGGCGACAACTGGGGCTGGCACACCGCCTTTGGCGCCTGCGCGATCGGCCTGCTGCTCGGCCTGGTCAACTACTCGCTGATGTACCGCACGCTTGCGCACATCGGCTCGCCGTCGGACAGCCAGCCGGTGAAGCCGATGCGCGCACTGGCGCTGCTGGCCGCCTCGCTGGTGATGATCGGCGTGGTCGCCTTCATCCTGCAGAGCCTGCTCGCCGCCAAGATCTGCGTGTACCTGGCCGGCGTGGTGATCCTGGGCATCTTCGTGCATCTGATCCGCAGCGCCGAGAAAACCGAGCGCGCCGGCCTGATCGCCGCGCTGGTGCTCACCGTGCAGACGATCTTCTTCTTCATCTTCTACGCCCAGATGGCGACCTCGCTGAACCTGTTCGCGCAGCGCAACGTGAACACCGACATGAACCTGCTGGGGTTCCACATCAATTGGATCCCCGAGCAGTACCAGAACCTCAACGCGATCTGGATCGTGCTGCTCAGCCCCGTGCTGGTGTGGATCTACAACGGCCTGGGCCGGCTCGGCCGCAACCCGTCGGTGGCTGTGAAGTTCGCCTGGGGTTTCGGCGCGGTGGCGGCCGGCTTCTTCATGTACGGCGTCGGCGCGATCTGGGCGGTCAACGGCCAGGTGTCGTCGTGGATCATGGTGTGGGGCTACGGCCTGTATTCGCTGGGCGAGCTGCTGGTGTCGGGCCTGGGCCTGGCGATGATCGCCCGCTACGTGCCCGCGCGCATGGGCGGCTTCATGATGGGTGCCTACTACGTGGCCGTGGGCATCTCGCAGTACCTGGGCAGCGTGGTGGCCAACTACGCACACATCCCCGAGGGCCTCACCGATCCGCTGCAGTCGCTGGACATCTACACCAGCCTGTTCAACAAGCTGGGCTTCGTCGGCATCGGCTGCACCGCGATCGCGCTGGTCGTGCTGCCGCTGATGAACAAGCTGTCCACCAGCCACGCGAACGACGCCGGCAGCCGCACGCCGCTGCCCGCCTCGCGCAGCGAAGAAGCCTACGACAATCCCACGCCCTGACGAGCTCGGCCTGCCACCTCGGCGGGCCCTGCCCCACCCCCATGACCACCCTGCATTCCGCCTCGCCGCAGCGCTTCGCGCCCTCCGCCCTGACCCGCACCCTGGCGTGGCTGCGCCTGTGCGCGATCACCGGGCAGAGCAGCGCGGTGCTGGTGGCGGCGCTGTGGATGGGCATGGACGTACCGGTGCTGCCGCTGATGGTGGCGATCGGTTTCCACGCCGTGTTCGCCGCGTTCGCCTCGTGGCGACTGACCCAGCCGTGGCCGGTGCGCGAATGGGAGACGATCGGCCACATCGCGGTGGACACCATCGTGCTGTGGTGCCTGCTGTACTTCACCGGCGGCGCCACCAACCCGTTCGTGACGCTGCTGCTGATGCCGATCGCGCTGGGCGCCGCCGCCCTCACCGTGCCGGCGCTGCTCGCCGTCTCGGCGCTCACCGGGCTGGCCTACCTGATGCTGCTGGTGCACTACGTGCCGCTGCCGCCGATCATGGAAGGCCCCGGTGGTTTTGCCCTGCATGTGATCGGCATGGCGGTGAACTTCGTGATCACCGCGGCGCTGCTGGGCTTCTTCATCAACCGGCTGGCCACGGCGGTGCGCGCGCAGCAGGGCGAAGTGCAGCGCGTGCGCGAGCGGGCGCTGCGTGACGAAGGCATTCTCGCCATCGCCACCCAGGCGGCGGGAGCCGCGCACGAGCTCAACACGCCGCTGTCGACCATGCGCACCCTGCTGCCGGAGCTGCGCCGCGAACACGCGGCCAACACCGTGCTGGCCGAGGATCTGGCGCTGATGCAGGAGCAGGTGGAGCGCTGCCGCGGCATCCTGCGCGAGATGGTGGCCTTCGGCAAGGCGCAGCTCTCGCAGGAAGACGAGCAGATGAGCCTGGGCGCCTTCGTGCGCGGCTGCCTGGAGCGCTTCCAGCTGCTGCGTCCCGAAGCGGAGCTGGAGCTGGAACTGGACGCCGCCACCGCAGACACCGTGCTGCGCAGCCCGCCGGGCATGCGTCACGCGCTGATCAACCTGCTCAACAACGCCGCCGACGCCTCCGCTGCGCGCGGCTCGCAGCGAGTGGCGCTGCGCGTGCGCCACCAGGGCGGCTGGCTGGAGCTGCGGGTGAGCGACCAGGGACCGGGCTTCGCCGTCGGCCGGCCGGGCAGCGTGCTCGGCCAGAGCCAGAAGCAGGGCGGGCTGGGCATCGGCCTCACGCTGGCCGAGGCCACCGCCGAGCGCCTGAACGGCGAACTGACCGCGGTGAACACCAGCGAAGGCGCCGAAGTGAGCATCCGCCTGCCGCTGTCGGCGATCGCCGCCGAATAAAACGCCGCGGCGCGTGCATGCCGTGCGCTGCCCGGCGACAATAAGCGCAGCCGTTCCCCTGGATGCCGCGATGACCGATTCGACCGCCCCTGTGTCTGCACGTCCCCTGCTCATCATCGATGACGATGCGACCTTCGGCCGCGTCCTCGCCCGGGCGCTGGGCTCACGCGGGTTCGAGGTGATCATCGCCGTCAATGCCGACGAGGCACGTGCGCTCACCCGTCGCCACCAGCCGCGCTACTGCGTGCTCGACCTCAAGCTCGGCGAGGAAAACGGCCTGCGCCTGATCCCCGACCTGCAGAGGCTGGTGCCGGATATGCGCATCCTGCTGCTCACCGGCTACGCTTCGATCGCCACGGCGGTGGAGGCGATCAAGCGCGGCGCGCACGACTACCTGGCCAAGCCGGTGGATGCCGATGCCGTGGTGCGCGCGCTGGTCGACGGCGACGGCCCGCATGCCGACGACGACGAAGTGCTGGATGCCCCCGAAGCTCCGCTGGCGCTGCGCCGGCTGGAGTGGGAGCACATCCATCGCGTGCTCACCGAGTGCGACGGCAACATCTCCGAAACCGCGCGCCGGCTCGGCATGCACCGCCGCACGCTGCAGCGCAAGCTGAGCAAGCATCCGGTGCGCGAGCGGCCCGACCGGGACGACTGATCCGCCCGGATCAGTCGTCGGAAGCCGCGTCGTCCGGAGCAGGGGCGGGCAACAGCTCGCCGGTGCCGTCGTCCTCGTCGCCGTAGATCGCCACGTGCGGTTTGCCGCTGCCGTCGATCCAGCCGCGGAACATGCCGTGGGTGTTGAACGGGATGGCGATGTGGCCCTGGTCATCCAGCGCGATCGCACCGCCGCTGCCGCCCATGGCGGGTATCTCCTGGTTGATCACTTCAGCCGCCGCGCGCGCGATCGGCACGCGCTGCTGCATCACTCGCGAACAGATCGCGTGCGCAGCCACGGTGCGCATGTAGAACTCGCCCCAACCCGTGCCGGAGACGGCGCAACCGGCATTGGCATAGGTGCCGGCGCCGATGATCGGCGAGTCGCCGACCCGGCCGGGCATCTTGTCGTTCATGCCGCCGGTGGAGGTACCGGCGGCGAGATGACCGTACACATCCAGCGCCACCGCGCCCACCGTGCCGAAATGCCTGGCGGTGTCCGCATCGGCATGCGGCCGGCCCGCAGCGTCTTCCTTGAGCGCCTGCTGCAGCTGCTGCCAGCGCTCCTCGGTGCGGAAGTACTCCGGCTTCTCGCGCGCGATGCCCTGCGCCTGGGCGAACGCTTCGGCGCCGGCGCCGACCAGCATCACGTGCGGCGTGTGCTCCATCACCGCGCGCGCCAGCAGAATCGGATTCTTCACGTCCGACACCGCCGCCACCGAACCGGCGCGCAGCGTATAGCCGTCCATGATCGCCGCATCCATTTCCAGCGTGCCGTCGTGGGTGAACACCGAGCCGCGGCCGGCATTGAACAGAGGATCATTCTCCAGCACGGTGAGCGACGCCGTCACCGCGTCTACCGAGGGCTTGCCCGCCTTGAGCTCGGCATAGCCCGCTTCGAGCGCGCGGGTGAGCGCGGCGCGGATCGCCTTGTCGCGCGCCGGCGGCATGTCCCGTCGCAGCACGCCGGCACCGGCGTGGATCACCAGCACCGGGCCACTCGCATGGGCGGATGCAGCCAGCCCGAGTGCGGCAAACAGGCTCCATAGACGACGCGACTTCACGTACGAATACTCCCCGGCAATGCGGGGAGTATATCGAGGAGCGTGCGCCTACCTCGGGTCGAAGCGCACGCTGCGTCCGTTGAACACCGCACGTTTGCCGTCGATGTCGGCAAGCAATTGCAGTGCTGAAACCGGGGACATCTGGTCGAACTTGAACGAAGTCGCGCGCTCGCTGAGCGCGTCGGCATTGACGAGGGTGAAGCCCGCTTTCGTCGCCAGCGCCTGTGCCGCCTCGCGCACGGGTGTCGCCTTGGCAGCCAAGTCGATCGGCACCTGCTCGGGGATCGAAGCCAGCGCATCAGCGCCACAGCCGGGAGCCGGGGTCAGGTCGAATCGCACCGTGCCGTCCTCCAGCGGCTTCTCAACCTTCTGGCCAAAGACGATGGTCGCCTGCTGTCCTGCGCGGGTGCGCACGATCGGCTTCCCGTCCATCGCGAGCACCTTCCCACCACCTTGATCCAGCCGCGTATGGAGATCGCCCGCCACCTGGATCTGTCCGTCGGCGGCTGGCGTCACCATGAAATGACCATGCCACGAGAATCCGGGGCCATCGCTTCCGCTCAGGTCGAAGGGCTTGCCCTTGGCCAGGCACTGCGTGAAGTGCATCGAGGGCGCGTGGCCGCGGGTGGCGATATCGATCTTCAGGGTGAAGTGGTCGGTGTCGGCCACCGCATGGCGCTGGGCAGCTGGCGCGGGCTGGGCGGCATACACGCTCAGCGAGCCGGCAAGAACGATCGCGCCAAGCCCCATATGGGCGAGGAAGCGGCGAGTGCGCGTGGGAACAGGTTGCTTGAGCATGGAAACTCTCTCCGTGAGTGGATGGTTGGACGACCACGAACACCCCACCGGCAGCATCAGCGGCGAGGGCTGGGTTTTCAGCATGGCGTTGGCGTACTCCCGACGCGGCGCGCCGTGTTCGCGCAGTACCACTGCATCGCAGGCCAGCTCCTGGTCCTGGCGCAGGCAGGTCAGTGCGTACCAGGCCAGCGGGTGAAACCAGAACAGCGCCGCGAACCCTTGCGCGAGCATTCGCCAGAGGCCGTCGCGGCGGCGGGCGTGCACCTGCTCGTGGGCGAGGATCAGTGCCTGCTCGGCCCGGGTGTAACGGGTGTGGAAGTCGGCGGGCAGCACGATGCGCACGCCCAGCGCGCCCACCGCGGCCGGCCCGAGATCGCTGTCTTCCGCCAGCCACACCGGCCGATACGCGCCAGCGACGTCGATCGCACGAGCACCGGAGAGGCGGCGAAGAAAGCGCCGCTGCGCCTGAACGACCCGTGCGAGCACGACCAACGCTCCAGCGAGCCACGCCGTCATGGCAAGCGCCCGCCAGGGAACCGCCCATCCGCCAGGCGCGGGAGCTGCCACCCAGCTCCCGCCACCGGCAATGCGCACCACCACCGGCGGCAACGCCTCCACGGAGACGACCGGATGCGGCGCCAGCGCGGCGAACAGGGCGAGCGGCACGAGCAGCCACAACAGCGGACCGGCCTCGCTGCCGGCGACTCGCCGCAGCGGCCGCCGCAGAACAAGCACGAGCGCCGCGGCGAGGGTGAAGATCCAGGTCAGCCGTACCGCGTGAGTTACCCAGGCGTTGGCCAATGCTTCAAGGCTGTTCATCGTCGAGCTCCTCCAACAGCTGGCGCAGTTCGGCGATGTCCTTCTTCGACAGCTTGCGCTGCTCGGAGAAGTGGGCCACCAGCGGTGCCACGCGGCCGCCGAACAGGCGATCGAGCAGGCTCTTGCTGCTCTGGTGCACGTACTTCTCGCGCGGCAACAGCGGGCTGTAGAGGTAGCGGCGGCCGTCGCGCTCGGCCTTCACCGCCTTCTTCTTCAGGAGCCGGTTGAGCAGGGACTTCACCGTGCCCTCCTGCCACTGCTGGGCCTCGCCCACTTCGGCAAGGATCTCCTCGGCGCTGCGCGGCGAGCCGCGCCACAGCACTTCCATCACGACGGCTTCGGCTTCGCTGATCATGGCGCCTCGCGTTTACGCGTGTAATCGATAGCGAATGTTTACATGCGTAATCGATGGACGTCAACGGGGGAATGTCCGAGCCACCGTGTCGGCGGAGCGCCGCGCAAGACCCGCACAACCGGGTTCCTGCGGCCCCATGGGACCTTCGTACGAGGCGGGCGGCGGGCGTTCCGTCGTATCCTTGTGCGCTGATTCCCACGCAGGCAGGCATCGCAATGGACAAGGTTTACGCAAGCGCCGAGAAGGCCCTGGACGGACTGCTGGTCGACGGCATGACGATCGCCGCGGGCGGCTTCGGCCTGTGCGGCATCCCCGAGAACCTGATCGGCGCCCTGCTTGCCGCCGGCACCAAGGGACTGACCATCGTGGGCAACAACGCCGGCGTGGACGACTTCGGCATGGGGCCACTGCTCAAGACCCGCCAGGTGAAGCGCGTGTACGCCTCCTACGTGGGCGAGAACAAGGAGTTCGAGCGCCAGGTGCTGGCCGGCGAGCTGGAGCTGCACCTGGTGCCGCAGGGCACGCTGGCGGAGAAGCTGCGTGCCGGCGGCGCGGGCATCCCGGGCTTCTATACGCGTACCGCGTTCGGCACCAAGCTGGCCGAGGGCAAGGAAACCAAGACGTTCGGCGACAAGGAGTACGTGCTGGAGGAGGCAATCCACGCCGACGTGTCCATCGTCAAGGCATGGAAGGGCGACCGCCTGGGCAACCTGGTGTTCCGCAAGACCGCGCGCAACTTCAACCCGATGATCGCCACCTGCGGCAAGGTCTGCGTGGCCGAGGTGGAGGAGCTGGTGGAAGTCGGCACGCTGGAACCGGACCAGATCCACGTGCCGGGCATCTACGTCGATCGCATCATCCAGGGCGCGACGTACGAAAAGCGCATCGAGTTCCGCACCGTGGCCGGCGCCAATACCGGCAAGGAAAGCCCGATCCGCAGCGCGATGGCACAGCGTGCGGCGAAGGAGCTGCGTGACGGCTACTACGTCAACCTCGGCATCGGCATCCCGACCCTGGTGGCCAACTTCATTCCCGAAGGCATGGACGTGATCCTGCAGTCGGAGAACGGCCTGCTCGGTATCGGCCCGTTCCCGGACGACGCGCACGTGGACCCCGACCTGATCAACGCCGGCAAGCAGACCATCACCACCCTGCCCGGTTCGAGCTTCTTCTCCAGCGCCGATTCGTTCGCGATGATCCGCGGCGGCCACATCGATCTGTCGATCCTCGGCGGGCTGGAAGTCTCCTGCACCGGCGACCTCGCCAACTGGATGGTGCCGGGCAAGATGGTCAAGGGTCCGGGTGGCGCGATGGACCTGGTCAGCGGCGTCAAGCGCGTGGTGGTGCTGATGGAGCACACCGCGAAGGACGGCTCGCCGAAGATCAAGGACCAGTGCGACCTGCCGCTCACCGGCAAGCAGGTGGTGGACCTGATCATCACCGACCTGTGCGTGTTCGAGGTGGCCAAGGGCCAGGGCCTGACCCTGATCGAGCTGCACGAAGGCGTCAGCGTGGACGAGGTGACGGCGAAGACGGGCTGCGCATTTGCGGTGTCGCCCGCGCTGAAGGCGTAGGCCCGGCTTGCATCAGCCAGACGCCGCACCCGCAAGGGGGCGGCGTTTTTCTGTCAGGCCGCCTGGGCGTGGGGGAAGCGGATGCTGGCCACGTTCTGGCTGCCCGGCCGGGTCTTCAGCTCCAGCGGCCAGGCGAAGCGGTCGCTGATGCGCTGGGCGATGGCCAGCTCGAAGCCGTGACGATCGGCCCCGTACAGGGGCATCTTGCTGCCATTGCCACCCTCGGAAAGCGGCTCGGCCTGATTGGCCACCACCACCATGCCGGGCATCACGGTGACCACCACGCGACCGCGCTCGGTCTGCTGGCAGGCGTTGCGAACCAGCTGCCAGAACAGCACCGCGAACACGCGCTGTGAACCCCGAAGCGCGAAGCGCGCGGGTTCTTCCAGCTGCAGTTCGATCGGCCGACCCACCAGCATGTCGCGGGCGAAATCGAGCTCGTGGCGCAACGCATCGTTGACCACGAACAGCTCGTCTTCGACGCCGTTGTCCGTCTCCCGCGCAAGGATGAGCAGCGCCTCCACCAGCGCCTCCATCTCGCGGGTGGAACGCCGGATGCGCTGCAGCGAGCGTTCACCGAAATCGCTCAGTCCCTGCTCCTCGGCAAGCATGTCCACCGACATCTTGATCACCGTCAGCGGACTGCGCAGCTCGTGGCTGGCGTCGCGGGTGAAGTTGCGTTCGCGCTCGGTGTAGCCGGCGATGCGCGTGGCGAATCCGTGCAGGCCGCGGGCGAGCGAGGCGACTGCGGCGTCGGTGCGGCGCGACAGTCGCTCGGGCGACAAGGCGGCGAGATCGGGGTGCTGCTCCCAGCCGTCGACCAGCCGCGCCAGCGCGGTAACCGGCCGCCACTCGCGACGGGCCGCCAGCCAGGCCAGCACGGTGGTGATCACGATCAACGCGAGCACGGCCCCGATCGGCGCCATGTCATACGTTCCCATCATCACGCTGATACCCACCGCAATGAGCTGCAACATGAAGATAAGCGCGATGCGGCGCTGGAAGGCGCCGCTGCGAAAGTCGATCTGTGACTGAGATGAACCCCTGCTATTCATGACAGTGCTGCGTGAGGCAACCGGGCACCTCTCAGGCCGGCTGCGTCGCGGTGGCCACCTCCGCTTCGAGATCGGCGAGGCGATATCCGGCGGAGTGGATGGTATGCAGCAGCGCCTTGTCGAACGGCTTGTCGATCACGCGTCGCAGGTTGTAAAGGTGCGAACGCAGGGTGTCCGAATCGGGCAGCGTGTCGCCCCAGATCTCGCGTTCGATGTCGCGCCGGCTGACCACGCGCGGCGACTCGCGCATCAGGATCGCCAGCAGCTTCAAGCCGATCGGCGACACGGTGAGCTCCTGCCCGCCGCGGGTGAGCCGCAGCGTGGCGGTATCGAGCGTCATGTCGCCCACGGTGAGCACCTCGGTGGACACCTGGCGGCGATCGCGGCGGATCAGCGCACGCAGGCGGGCTTCCAGCTCGCGCACCTCGAAGGGCTTGACCAGGTAGTCGTCGGCGCCCGCTTCCAGGCCCACCAGTTTGTCTTCCAGCGTGTCGCGGGCGGTCAGCATCAGCACCGGGGTGGATTTCTTGGCGTCCTTGCGCAGCTTGCGGCAGACGTCCAGGCCGTCCATGCCGGGCAGCATCAGGTCGAGCACCACCACGTCGTAGCTGTTGGACACGGCCAGGTGCAGTCCGCTCACGCCATCGGCGGCGTAATCCACCGAATAGCCGCGGCGCTCCAGGAACTCCCCCACCATTTCGGCGATCTGGCGGTTGTCCTCCACCAGAAGCACCAGACCCGACTGCTCGTCTCGTACGCTCATAGATCCGTCCTGCGGTTGCGCGATTTCACATTTGTGAAAGGCTACCGAGCCATGCAGTGACCACGATGTGAAGGGCGCCGGTCACGTTCACTTGGCGGTCAAGAAAGCCGCGCGGGATCTACCGGCGCGGCGCCTTGAGCAGGGGCTCCAGCGCCTTCCACACGTTGTCCAGCACGCGCTGCTCGCCGGCGGCCAGCGGATGCAGGCCGTCGTCCTGCATCAGGGTGGGGTCGAGCGCCACGCCGTCGAGCAGGAACGGCACCAGGGCGGTGCGCTTGCTGCGGGCGAGGTCGGCATAGATCGCGCGCAAGCCGTCGCGGTACTGCGGGCCGTAATTCACCGGCAGCTCGATGCCCAGCAGCAGCACGCGCGCGCCGCGCTTGTGCGCCAGGTCGATCATGGCGACGAGGTTGTCGCGCAACGCATCCAGCGGCAGGCCGCGCAGGCCGTCGTTGGCGCCCAGCTCGATCACCACCACGGCCGGCCGCTCCTTCGCCAGCAGCCCGGGCAGGTGGTTGCGGCCGCTGAGCGACGTTTCGCCACTGATGCTGGCATTGACCACGCGCCACGGTGGCTCCATCTTGCCCAGACGCTCGCCCAGCAGATGCACCCAGCCGGACTCCACCGGAATGTTGTGCGCGGCCGACAGCGAGTCCCCCAGCACCAGTACGCTCCGGGTCGGCGCCGCCTGCGCGACGGCCACTCCCCACAGCAGCAATCCCAGTGTGCAAAGGAAACGACGCATGAGCGATTCATCCCGTCCGGTGCTTGAAGCGGTCGATGTTAGCAAGTCGGTCGCCGGGCCCGAGGGCGCGCTGGCGATCCTGCGCGGCGTGAGCCTGGCGGTGCATGCGGGCGAGAGCTTCGCCATCGTGGGGGCGTCCGGCTCGGGCAAGACCACCCTGCTCGGCCTGCTGGCCGGTCTGGATCTACCGACCGGCGGCAGCATCCGCGTCGACGGCCAGGCGCTGGAAACCATGGACGAGGAAGCCCGCGCCGATCTGCGCCGGCGGCTGGTCGGCTTCGTGTTCCAGTCGTTCCACCTGCTGCCGGCGCTCACCGCCGAGGAAAACGTGATGCTGCCGCTGGAGCTCGAGGGCGCGCGCGATGCCCGCGTACGCTCCCGCGAGGCGCTCGATGCGGTGGGTCTGGGCGGCCGTCGACGGCACTACCCGGCGCAGCTCTCCGGCGGCGAGCAGCAGCGGGTGGCGATCGCCCGCGCGTTCGTGCACGGCCCGCGCCTGCTGTTTGCCGACGAGCCCACCGGCAACCTCGACCAGCGCACCGGCCACCATGTCACCGACCTGCTGTTCGCGCTCAATCGCGATCGCCAGACCACGCTGGTGCTGGTGACCCACGACGCCGCATTGGCCGCGCGCTGCCAGCGGCGGATCGAGCTGGAGGAGGGCCGCGTGGTCGGCCGCAGCGAGGGCGCCCACGCATGAACATGCTTCCGCTAGCGCTGCGCAGCCTGCGCCGCGAATGGCACCTGCCCGAACTGCGCACGCTGGCCGCCTCGCTGGTGCTGGCGGTGGTGGCGCTGGGCGTGGTGGCCACGCTGGCCACGCGCATCGAGCGCGGCATGCTGGCGAGCGCGGCCGAACTGATCGGCGGCGACATCGGCATCGGCGCGCCGCAGTCGCTGCCCGCCGCGTTTGCCGACGAGGCGACGCGCGACGGCCTGCGCCAGAACCGCGTGGCCAGCTTCCCCAGCGTGGCTTTCGCCGATGGCCGCAGCCAGCTGCTGGACGTGCAGGCCACCGACAACGGCTATCCGCTGCGCGGCACGCTGGAGCTGCGCGATGCCAACGGCCGCACCACCAGCGGCCACGCCCCGGCGAGCGGGGACGTATACCTGGACCACCGTGCGCTGATCGCACTGAACCGGCACGTGGGCGACACCGTGCAGGTGGGCGGACGCGACCTGCGCATCGCCGCCGAGCTGGTGCGCCAGCCCGACGGCGGCGAACTGTTCGCGCTGGCGCCGCGGGCGATCATGAATCTGGAGGACGCTCGCGCGGTCGGGCTGCTCGGCGTCGGCAGCCGCGCCCGCCATCGCCTGCTGCTGGCCGGCAAGCCGGACGCGGTGCAGCGCTGGCGCAGCTGGGCGCTGGCGCAGAAGTTGCCGCAGGGCGCGCAGCTGATCACGCCGGAGCAGACCCAGGAGCGCATGCGCACCGCGTTTGATCGGGCCAGCGCGTTCCTGCGCCTCACCGCGCTGCTCTCCGCGCTGCTGGCCGGCGTGGCGATCGCGCTGGCAGCCCAGCGCTACGCGCGGCGCAAGACGCAGGAAGTGGCGCTGCTGCGCGCGCTGGGCACCTCGCGTCGGCGCGTGATGGCGCTGCTGCTGGGCACGCTCGGCGCGCTCGCAGTACCTGCGGTGGCCATCGGCATCGCGCTCACGCTCGCCCTGGCCCAGGGTGCGTGGCTGGTGGCCAGCTCGCTGTTCGGCAACGTGCCGACGCAGCTGCCGCTGATGCCGGCGTTCGCCGCCGCCGCGGTGGGCATCGCCGTGCTGGCCGGCTTTGCGCTGCCGCCGCTGGCGCGGCTGGCCGAGGTGCCGCCGGTGGCGGTGTTCCGCGCCAGCGTGGCGCGCCGTGTGCGCCGCTTCGACGCGCTGTACTTCATTCCCGCGCTGGTGGCGCTGGCGCTGATCTGGGGCCAGAGTGACTCGGCCAGGATGGCCGGCATCCTCGCCGCCAGCCTGCTTGGCGTGGCGGCGATCGCCGCCGGGCTGGCCGCGCTGCTGCTGTGGCTGGCGCGGCGCATCGCGCCGGGCGCGCATCCGGCGCTGCGGCTCGGGCTGGCAGCGCTGGCGCGGCGGCGGGGTCTGAGCCTGATCCAGGCCACTGCGCTCAGCCTGGGGCTGGTCGCCCTGCTGCTGCTCGCCGTGGTGGCGCCTTCGCTGCTGGAAGGCTGGCGCCGCGAACTGCCCACCGACACGCCGAACTGGTTCGTGCTCAACCTGCAGGACGAGCAGCGCGCCGGCTTCACCCAGGCGCTGGGGCAGATCGGCGCGCAGCAGCTCAACGTGCAGCCGCTGGCGGTGGGCAAGCTCATCGCGATCAACGGCACGCCGGTGGACAAGCTGCCACTCACCGACGAACGCGCCAAGGACTGGACCGATCGCCAGCTGCGCCTGTCGTGGACCGACGCGCTGCCGCCGGCCAACCGGCTCATCACGGGGAGCTGGTTCGCGCCGCACCCGGCGCAGGCGCAGGTGTCGGTGGATGCGATGTGGCGCGACATGTTCCACCTCCAGCTTGGCGACACGATGCGCTTCAACATCGGCGAGAGCAGCATCGATGCCACCGTGAGCAGCGTGCGCGAGGTGGACTGGAGCTCGTTCCGGGTGAACTTCTTCCTGCTGCTGGACGCCGATCACGCCAGCACGTTGCCGCACAGCTACCTGGGCAGTTTCTACCTGCCGCGCGGACGCGCCGATGCGCTGGCGAAACTCTCGCGCGACTACGCCAACCTCAGCATGATCGACGTCGACGCCCTGCTCGATCGCGTGCGCGAGATCGTCGACCGCGTGAGCAACGCGGTGCGCTGGATCCTTGGCTTCAGCATGCTCGCCGGCGCGCTGGTACTGGCCGCGGCGCTGGCCTCGAGCGCCGCCGAGCGCCGCCACGAGGCGGCGCTGCTGCGCACGCTGGGCGCGCGCCGGGGCCAGCTGCGCGTGGCGGCAGCCTGCGAATTCGCGCTGCTCGGCGCGGTGGCCGGGCTCACCGCGGCGATCGGCGCCGCGGGCACGGGATGGTGGCTGGGACGCGCGGTGTTCCACATCGATGGCTTCGTGCCGCCGCTGGTGCCGCTGGCGCTCTATGCCCTGCTCGCTGCCGTGGTGGTGATGCTGCTCGGCCTGGCCGGCACCCGCACGGTGACCCGCACCTCGCCGATGCGACTCTTGCGCGAGGCCTGAACGCGCGGCCAAGATCGCGGCGGCCAGCCCTTGGGCGCCGTCGCGCCGACCATCCCGGAGATTGCATGTACACGCTCTACTACTCCCCCGGCACCGCCAGCATGGTGGTGCACATGGCGCTGATCGAGACCGGCGCGCCGCACGAGCTGAAACTGGTGGACATCGAGCGGGGCGCGCAGCGCGATCCGGCCTACCTGGCACTCAATCCGCGCGGCGTGGTGCCCACGCTGGTGATCGACGGTCGCGCGCGCCACGAGTCGGCTGCGCTGCTGCTGATGCTGGCCGACCGCCACCCCGATGCCGGGCTTGCGCCGGCGCCGGGCACGCCCGGGCACGAGGCGTTCCAGCAGTGGCTGGTGTATCTGAGCAACACGCTGATGTCGACGTACCGCTTCTGGTTCTACCCGCCGGATCTGGGCGCCAGTGAGCACCCGCCCCACGTGCGCGCGGCGCTGGCGGCAAAGATCGAGGGCGTGTGGGACTACCTGGACGCCGAGCTGGCCGCGCGCGGGCCCTACCTGCTGGGCGCGGAGTTTTCCGCAGCCGATCTGCTGCTCGCAATGCTGATGCGCTGGTCGCGCAACATGCCGCGCCCTGCCAGCCAGTGGCCGGCATTGGCGCGGTTGGCCGACCTCATCCGTAATCGTGAGAGCTGGCAGCGCGTGTACGCCATCGAAGGCCTGAGCGGGTGGTGACATCGGTTCGGCCCGCGCTGAGCGCGAGGCTCACGCACTGGCTCAAGGCGGAGTGGCTGCTGGTGCTGTTCGGCGCGCTCGCGCTGGTGCTGGCACTGGCCGACCCGCAGCCGGCGGCGCGCTACCGGCATTGGCTGCAGCTGCCCACGCTGGCCGGATTGATGGGCCTGATGATCGCGATCCAGGGCATCCGCGACAGCGGCCTGGTGCAGCGCGCTGCCAGTGCGCTGGCAGCGCGTGCTCATTCACTGCGCGGCCTTGGCCTGCTGCTGGTGGCGAGCACGGCGATGCTGTCGATGGGGCTCACCAACGACGTGAGCCTGTTCCTGCTGGTGCCGCTCACCGTGGCGATCGGCGGCATGTCGAACCTGCCGGTTCTGCCGATGGTGGTGCTCGAAGCGCTGGCGGTGAACGCCGGCTCCACCCTGAGCCCGATCGGCAACCCGCAGAATCTGCTGCTGTGGCAGAGCGCGCATCTGCCGTTCTTCGCCTTCGTGCGCGGCATGCTGCCGGCCTCGGCGGTGATGTTTTCGCTGCTGGTGGTACTCACGCTCGCATGGCTGCCGAAGGGCCGCGTGCATCTCGACGCCAGGGCGCTGGACGACCATCGCATCGCCACTCCGCTGGCCGTGGTGTCCTTGCTGGCGCTGGCCTCGATGGTGCTGCTGATGGAGCACGGCCTGGCGCTGGAAGGCGCGCTGGGGCTGCTGATTCCGTTTGCGCTGATCGCCCGTGACAGCCTGCGCCGGGTCGACTGGGCGCTGCTGGCGACCTTCGCCGCGATCTTTCTCGGGCTGGGACATTTCGCCGAGCTGGGCATCATCGGCCGGGCGCTGGATCACTTCGACTTCAACCAGCCCCTCACCGTTTTCCTCGGCGGCGCGCTCGCTTCGCAGGTGATCAGCAATGTGCCGGCCACCGTGTTGCTGCTCGATCACGCCAGCGACCCGATCGCGCTGGCGGTGGCCGCCAACGTCGGCGGCTTCGGGCTGGTGATCGGCTCGCTGGCCAACCTGATCGCGCTGCGCCTGGCGAAACAGCCGCACGGACTGCGGCTGTTCCACCGGGTTTCGATTCCGTTCCTGCTGGTGTGCGCGCCGCTGGTCTACCTGGCGTGGCGCTGGCTGGGCTGATTCACGCGTCGCGAACGGAGCCTGCCCGGACTTGATCCGGGGGTGCTCCTGCAATCAATCGTCGTCGCGCGGCACGCTGACCTTGCCCTTGACGCCGCTGTAGTCCACGTCGCCGCTGCCCTTGGCGCCCAGCGACAGGTCACCGCCCACGTCGCGCACCTCAAGGTCGCCCGAGCCCAGCGTGTCGGCGTGCACGCTGCCGCCGACTTGCTTGAGCGTGACGTCGCCCGAGCCGATGCTGCCGACGCTGGCGTCGCCGCGCACGCCGCTCACGCGGGCGTCGCCCGAGCCCACCGAGCCCAGCGCCAGGCTGCCCACGTCACCCGCATCGATGTCGCCCGAACCCACGCTGGCGGCCAGGCGGCCGGCGATCTGCGTGGCGTGCAGGTCGCCCGAGCCGACCTGCGCATCAAGCTGCTGCAGGCCGCTGACATAGGCATCTCCCGAACCCACCGACAGCGTCACCGGCATGCTCGCCGGCAGCTGCACGTTGAGTTCGAGCGAGCTGTAAGAGCTGCCGAACAGGTTGATGTGCATGCCGCTGTGTCGGCCCACCTCGATGATCAGCTGATCGCCCTCGCGACGCTGCTCCACCTGCAGATCGTCCAGCATCGACTGGTCCGAGGCGCAGGCGCGGCCCTTCAGCGTGAGGCCAGTGGCGCTGGTGCTGCCGGTGAGGTGCAGATCCTCGGCATGCAGCGAGATCTGCACGCCGCGCACGCCGGCCAGGTCGGCAGTGAGGTTGCGCGGGGCTTCGTACTTGCATTCGCTGGCCGCCAGCGCCGGCAGCGGGGCGAGCAGGACGGCGAGCATGAGGAGAGGGCGCATGAGGGACTCCGGAAACGAGAGGGAAGGTCACGGCATGGGATGCGGCGGGCGGGGAAATGGTTGCAATCGTGCCGTGCACCAGCCGGAAGCCGTCGGGGCTGAAGCCCCTCCCACAGGGCCTCGTGCGTCCTCTGCAGGAGCGGCTTCAGCCGCGAGGCTGGGGGCCGCGGCGAGCGGGGGCAGGGTTGGGACAGCTCCTTCCGTCGGGGCGGCAATACCTCCCACCGGAGCGCAGCACACTCCACGCATTTTGTGGGAGCGGCTGCAGCCGCGACGCTCCTGATCCGAGCCGGCAAGTGGCCGAGCTGCATTCGTCCAGTCTTCCAGAAGGGCGGGCTTCGTGGCCGAGCTATGTCGGTGCTGGCGCATCCGCTGTTTACGCGCCGCCGCGCTCCTCGCGCTTGACCTCGTCCCACAGCGCCTCCTGCGCATCGAGATCGCGTGCCGCGAGCGGCTCGCCGGAGTCGGTGGCCAGCGCCTCCATGCGGCGGAAGCGCCGCTCGAACTTCGCATTGGCGTGGCGCAGCGCCTGCGAGAAATCCACGCCGGCGTGGCGGGCCAGGTTGACCAGCACGAAGGCGACGTCGCCGATCTCGTCTTGCAGCCGCGCCGTGTCGGCACCCGCGGCGAACTCCGCGCGCACTTCCTCGATCTCCTCGGCCAGCTTGTCCAGCACCGGGTTCGGATCGGGCCAGTCGAAGCCGGTACGGGCGGCCTTCTCCTGCAGCTTCTGCGCGCGCTTCCACTCGGCCAGGCCGCGCGAGACGCCGGCCAGCGCGCTGTCGTCGGAGGCTTCGCCCTTCGCCGCGCGCTCCCCGGCCTTGATCGTCTCCCACGCCGCCTTCTGCGCTTCGACGTCGTCGTAGCTGACGTCGCCGAACACGTGCGGATGGCGACGGATCATCTTGTCGCTGATCGCGTGCGCCACGTCGGCGAAATCGAACAACCCCCGCTCGCTGGCCATCTGCGCGTGGAACACCACCTGCAGCAGCAGGTCACCCAGCTCGTCGCGCAGGTCGGGCCAGTCCTGGCGGTCGATCGCATCGACGACTTCGTAGGCCTCCTCGATCGTGTACGGCGCGATGCTGGCGAAATCCTGCTGCACGTCCCACGGGCAGCCGCGCGCGGGATCGCGCAGGCGGGCCATGATGGCGAGCAGGTCGTCGAGGCTGTGGCGATCGGTCATGGGCAGATGAGGAGTGAGTGGAGAGGAGTGAAAGTGGAGAGGTGCGTTCGCGTGGCGTCAAGCAAGCCCCCGCCTCGCATCGCCGGATCTTTCTCTCGTTCCTCACTTCTCGCCACTCACTGCTCGCTCTTGGCCAGCCGCGTCGCCCAGTCGATGTCGATGTCGCCCACCGCGATGAACTCGGGATTGAGCAGCGACTCGCCGCGGTTGTAGCGCAGCGGCGCGCCTTCCAGGTCGAGCACGGCGCCGCCGGCCTCTTCCAGTACGCACTGGGCAGCGGCGGTATCCCATTCGCTGGTGGGACCGCGGCGCAGATAGACGTCCGCATCGGCGCGGGCGATCAGGCAGAACTTCAGCGAGGAGCCCATCGGCAGCGCGGTGTAGGTGCCGCCGAGCAGCTGTTCAAGTAGCGCCTCGCCGGTGCCGCCGTGCGAGCGGCTGCCGGCGACCACCGGCGGATTGGCCAGGGCGCGGCTGCGGATCGCCTGCCAGTCGCCACCGTCCGCGCGCATCCACGCGCCCTGGCCGCGTTCGGCCACGTAGGTCTCGCCGGTGACCGGTGCCAGCACCACGCCGAGTACCGGCCGATGGTGGTCGATCAGCGCAATATTCACCGTGAACTCGCCGTTGCGCTTGACGAACTCCCGGGTGCCGTCGAGCGGGTCGACCAGCCAGTAGCGCTGCCAGTGGCGGCGCACGTCCCAGGCGCAGGCGATCGCTTCCTCGGAGATCACCGGCAGCACCTCGGGCAGCGCGGCGAGGCCGGCGGCGATCACGGTCTGCGCAGCGAGATCGGCCGCGGTGAGCGGCGAGCGGTCGTCCTTGTGTTCCACCGCGAAGTCGCTGGCGTAGATCTCCATGATCGCCCGCCCGGCCGCCTCGGCGATCGCCGCGACCTGAGTCAGCAGGGGTGACAGCGGCGCGGCGCTCATGCGCGCTGGAACCGGCCGGCGAGGTACTCGCGGGCCATGAACAGGGCGGCGATCGAGCGCCCTTCGGTGACGTCGTCGCGAGCGATCAGCGTGTGCAGCTCGGCCAGCTTCCAGGGCACCACTTCCAGCTCTTCCGGCTCATCGCCCTGCAGCCGCTCGGGGTAGAGATCCTGCGCCAGCACAACGTGGGCCATGTGGGTCATGTAGGCAGGGGCGAGCGAGAGGTGATGCAGGATGGTGAGCTTGCGCGCGCCATAGCCCACCTCCTCCTTCAACTCGCGATCGGCGCCCTGCTCCACTGTCTCGTCCTGGTCCAGGCGGCCTTTCGGCAGGCCCAGCTCGAAGCGGCCGAGGCCGGCGGCGTATTCGTTCACCAGCAGCACGGTGTCGGCGTCGAGCATCGGCACGATGATCACCGCGCCGAGACCGTGCGACTTGAGCCGCTCGTAGGTGCGGCGCTCGCCGTTGGAGAACTCCAGATCCAGCTGTTCGGCGCGCAGGAACGGACTCTGGGCGACGTCACGCCGCGCATGGATGATCGGTAGTTTGGCCATCCGCCGATTCTAGCCTGCGCCGACGACACGGCCGTGGCACACAGGCTGCCCACCGCAGTGCGTCCATACGTCTTGCGTTTGCACATGGAACGCACCACGCGCTCACGCGGGCTGCGCCACGGCGCCCGCGCGAGGCTGCTGCGATGCATCACATATACCTGATTTTCTTTGACTTTTTCGCATGGCGCGCGGCAAAGGTGGCTGCACATACTGGCGCGTACGTCGTGTCGTTCCGCCCGCGCTCACGCGCCTTGCCAAGGAAATCTGCCATGCGTCGTTTCGCCGTTGTCTCCCGTCTCCTGCTCGCCGTCGCACTGCTGGGAGGAGCGGGCCTGTGGTCCGCACCAGCCCGCGCCACCGACACCTATACCCAGACGCGCTATCCCATCGTGCTGGTGCACGGCCTGTTCGGCTTCGACCAGATCTTCGGCAGCGTCGACTACTGGTACGGCATCACCAAGGGTCTGCGTGCCGGCGGCGCCACCGTGTACGTGGCCAGCGTGAGCCAGCTTGGCAGCGACATCACCCGCGGCAACCAGCTCATCACGCAGCTGGACAACCTGCGCGCCGTCTACGGCTATCGCAAGTTCAACCTGATCGGCCACAGCCAGGGCGGCCTGACCATCCGCTATGTGGCGGCGGTGCGGCCGGATCTGGTCGCCTCGGTGACCAGCACGGGCACGCCGCACCGTGGCAGCGCGGTGGCCGACGGCATCGCCGTGCTGGCGCCGGCCGGCAGCGTGCAGCGAGCGCTCGCCGAAGGATTCGCCACCGCGCTGGCCGACCTGATCAGCAGCTTCTCGGGCGGGCAGTCCTCGCAGAATGCGACGGATGCGCTGGTCCAGCTCACCAGTGCGGGCACTGCGCAGTTCAACGCGCAGTTCCCCGCCGGAGCGCCGACCAGCGCCTGCGGCAGCGGCGCCGCCTCGGTCAACGGCATCCGCTACTTCTCCTACGGCGGCACCGGCGTGCTCACCAACGGCTTCGATGCCTCCGACGCCCTGCTCGGCGCGGGCAGCCTGTTCTTCTTCGGCAGCGCCAACGATGGGCTGGTCGGCCGCTGCTCCAGCCACTGGGGCACGGTGATCCGCGACAACTACGGCTGGAACCACCTCGACGAGGTCAACCAGCTGTTCGGTCTGCGCGGCCTTTTCTCGGCCGACCCGGTGGCCGTGTATCGCAGCCAGGCCAACCGGCTCAAGGGTCTGGGGCTCTGATGCAGCGCGCGAGCCTGGCACTGGCAGGCGCCGTCGCGCTGACCGCGCTGGCGTTGCTGTGGCACATGCGGGCCAGTGCACCGGCAACGACACAGGCAGAACCGGCCGTCGAGGCCGCGACAACCGGCGCGAGCCGCGCATACGTCAGCTCGCCATCCGCCATCGCACCGATGCGGACCGATCCTCATCGCGCGTTGCGCGACGGCTCGCTGCGCGGCACCGCGGTGGATGGCGGCGTGACGACCGGCTTCGCTGGCCGCGTCGAACCCGATCCGGCGTTGCGGCGGCTGTTCGACTACTACCTCAGCCTGCTCGGCGAGACCGACCTGGAAGGCGTCCGCCAGCTGCTGCGCGAGGATCTGCAGCGGCGCCCGCTCGACGCCGGCCAGCAGGCCGCGGTGATGGAGCTGTTTGGGCGCTACGTCGCCTATCAACAGGCGCGCACGGCACTGGCCGCACCGGGTGGTGGCGACCTGGCGGCCCGCCTCGCGCAGGACCGGGCGCTGCGCGCACGCCTGCTCGGCCCCGCGCTGGCGCAGGCGTTCTATCCCACCGCCGATGCCGACGACGCGCGCCTGCTGCGTCAGCTGGCCCACGCCGACACGCCCGATGATGCGGTCGCGGACGAACGCGCGTTGGCCACCATGGCCAGCACCATCCAGGCGCAGACCGATCAGCTCGCCGCGCCCTCCTTCACGCCGGCACAACGGCACGCCGAGCGTGCGGCCACCTGGGGCAACGCCGCGGCGGATCGGCTCGATGCACTGGATCGCCAGCGCGCGCAGTGGCAGCAGCGACTCGACGCGTTTGCGGCCGAGGCGTCCGCCGTAGAGGGCGATCCATCGTTGGACGGGGCGCAGCGACGAGTCGCGCTGCAGCAGCTGCTCGACCATCACTTCAAGGGACCGGAGCGGCTGCAGGTGCAGGCGATGTGGCAGACGGGTCTGCTGCACGCGGCGCGCTGAGCCGCGGCGCACCCACAGGAAGCAGGCGGCGGGCTCGCGCGAAGCGATCTCTTCGAGCTCAGCGGCGCAGTCGCGCCAGCGCGTCGGCGTGCAGGGCGGGCGTACCGGCCAGCACGCTGCGCGACTCCAGCGTGAGAGGCGCGCCATCCAGGTCGGTGAACACGCCGCCGGCCTCGCGCACGATCACCGCCAGTGCCGCCACGTCGAGGATGTTGACGTCGGACTCGATCACCAGATCGAGGCTGCCGCGCGCCAGCAGGTGGTAGTGGCAGAAATCGCCGTAGCCACGGATGCGGTTGGCGTCGCGGATCATCTGCCCCAGCGCGGCCCAGCGCGCGTCGGCGGTGAGCGTCTTGACGTTGCCGGTGGAAATGGACGCCTGCGCCATCGACGCAGTCGGCGCCACGCTCACGCGGCTGCCGTCGATCCAGGCGCCGCCGCCGGCGTGTGCCCACATCGTCTCGCCGTACACCGGCGCGCTGGACACGCCCAGCACCAGCTCGCCAGCGTGCATCAGCGCGATCTGAGTGGAAAAGAATGGCGTGCGCCGCACGAAACTCTTGGTGCCGTCCAGCGGATCGACCAGCCACAGCAGGCCGTCGCGCTCACCGTCGAGGCCGAACTCCTCGCCGTAGATCGCCGCCTCCGGCAGCGCGGCGGTGAGGATGCGGCGGATCGCCAGCTCGGCCTCGCGGTCGGCGACGGTGACCGGCGTGTCGTCGGACTTCAGCTCCACGTCGACGCCCTTGCGCCAGTAGTGCAGGATCACCTCGGCGGCGGCGGCGGCGGCCTCGCGGGCGGCGGCCAGGGCGGGGGTGAGGTCGGCAAGCGTCATCGGGAGGCTCCGGCAGACAGGGCGCCCACTCCGGCGCCGCGTTGAAGATGGGTGACACCTTGCGCATCGGGCGGGCCCAGGCGAGCCAGCCAGCGCTGCAGTGCAGGTTCGTGGTCGCGCGCGGACAGACGCGCGTCGAGGCGCCAGCCGATCGGGCTCAGCTGGACCACGCCGGCCAGCGCCAGGGGACCGTTGCCGCCGTCGCGCAGATCGGCGCGAATCACGCCGTGGCTGCCGCTGAGCTCAGCCATCAGGTCGCCCAGGGCGACGGTGGCCTGCGGTGTCTGCATGGTTGCGCGCGGCCAGCGCACGCGGCCGGACACGCTGTCGGGCCAGCCGTTGAGCACCTGCAGTTGCGCCAGATCCAGCACCAGTTCGCCGCGCGGCATGCCCCAGGGTGTCGTCGGTGGATGCGACAGCGCGTCCAGCGCAACGTGCAGCTGCACGCCGCGCCAGCTGGCGCTGTCGCCGTCGCGCGCGAAATCACCGTGACCGCGTATCACCGGTCCGTCGATCGCCGCATGCAGGCGTACCTGGCCGAACAGGGCGCGGCGCGACAGCTGCCAGTCCAACCGGCCCAGCACCGTGCCATCGGCCAGCACCAGCTCGCCCACGCGACCGTCCCACACGCTGCCCGACACCTCGCGCAGCTGCGCGCCGTGCAGCCGCGTCTCGACCATCGGCGCAACCCAGCGCGCCGGCGCAAACCACACCAGCAACGCCAGTGCGACGAGCAGCGCGGCAAGGCCCAGCAGCAGTTTCTTCCACCACGTCAACGCACGGACTCCGGCCTGAATCGAGCGCGCGGCTTGAGTGCCCGGCGCGAGCCCACGATCATAGCCGGATGACCACGCACGACCGCAGCAACCGCGCGCTCGCCCAGCGCGACCTCCGCCACCTCTGGCACCCCTGCACCCAGATGCACGACCACGAGCGCATCCCGATGGTGCCGATCGTGCGCGGCGAGGGCGCCTGGCTGATCGACGCCGACGGCCGCCGCTATCTGGACGGCATCAGTTCCTGGTGGACCAACCTGTTCGGCCACGCCAACCCACGCATCGCGGCGGCGCTGGCCGACCAGGCGCGACAGCTGGAGCACGTGATCTTCGCCGGCTTCACCCATGAGCCGGCGATCGCGCTGGCCGAGGAGCTTGTGCGCATCACGCCGCCGGGCCTCGATCGGGTGTTCCTCGCCGACAACGGCTCGGCGGCGATCGAAGTGGCGCTGAAGATGAGCTTCCACTACTGGCTCAACCAGGGCCACGGCGAGAAGACGCGCTTCATCGCGCTCACTGGCAGCTATCACGGCGAGACGCTGGGTGCGCTCTCGGTGAGCGACGTGGCGCTGTACCGCAAGACCTACGCGCCGCTGCTGCTGACGCCGATCCTGGCGCCCTCGCCCGACACCTACGAAGGCGAGCCCGGCGAGACGCCGCAGCAGCTTGCCGCACGTCGATTGCTCGAGCTGCGCGCGCTGCTGGAACAGCATGCCCATGAGACCTGCGCGGTGATCGTCGAGCCGCTGGTGCAGTGCGCCGGCGGCATGCGCATGTACCACCCGGATTACCTCGCCGGCCTGCGCGCGCTGTGCGACGAGTTCGACGTGCACTTCATCGCCGACGAGATCGCGGTCGGCTTCGGCCGCACCGGCACGCTGTTCGCCTGCGAGCAGGCGGACGTGTCGCCCGACTTCCTGTGCCTGTCCAAAGGGCTCACTGCCGGCTTCATGGCGCTGTCGGCCGTGCTCACCACCGAGCGGGTGTACGAGGCGTTCTACGCCGAATACAGCGCCGGCAAGGCCTTCCTGCACTCGCACAGCTACACCGGCAACCCGCTGGCCTGCCGCGTGGCGCTGGAGACACTGGCGATCTTCCGCGAGGAGCCGGTGCTGGAACGCAATCGCGCGCTGGCCGCCCATCTGGCCGGCCGCCTCGCGCCGCTGCGCGATCACCCGCACGTGGCGGACGTTCGTCAGACCGGATTGATCGCCGCGGTCGAGCTGGTCGCCGACAAGGCCACGCGCCGGCCTTTCCCGGCTGGCGAGCGGCGCGGTCTGGAGGTGTATTTGCACGGACTGAAGCACGGTGCCCTGCTCCGCCCGCTGGGCAACATCGTCTACTTCATGCCGCCCTACGTGACCACGACGGACGAACTGGACCACCTCGTGGACACCGCCGTCGCCGGTGTCGAACGCGCGCTGCGGCGGTAAGCGCGCGGGGCGTCGCGCGGGCGCGCTCGGCTATCCTTGGCGTTTCGCAACGCAGCGTGCCCTCCATGCGCACCATCCGCATCCACGTCGACCACCAGCCGCTGACCGTCGGCAGCTCGCTCGCCCTGCCCGCGCAGGCCGCCGAACACGTGGCGCGCGTGCTGCGGCTGGGTGCGGGCGATCCGCTGGTGCTGTTCAACGGCGATGGCCACGACTACGCCGCCACCATCACCGAAGCGGGCAAGCGCCAGGTCAGCGTGGCGATCGGCGAGCGCACCGCGGTGGCGAGCGAATCGCCGCTGCCGCTGGTATTGGCCCAAGCGGTGGCGCGCGGCGAGAAGATGGACCTGATCGTGCAGAAGGCCACCGAGCTGGGCGTGAGCGCCATCGTGCCGGTGCTGACCGAACGCTCCGAGGTGAGGCTCGACGCCGATCGCGCGGCCAAGCGGCTGGCACACTGGCAGGCAGTCATCGCCAGCGCCTGCGAGCAGAGCGGCCGGGCCGTGCTGCCTTCGATCGTCCCGCCGCAGCCGCTGTCGGCATGGCTGGATCGGCTGGCTGGTGGCGCGCTGCGCCTGGCCTTGCTGCCGGACGGCAGCTGTCGCCCTCGCGAGCTGACACCGACATCCGACGGCGCGTTGCTGGTGGTGGGTCCGGAAGGCGGACTGGGCGAACGCGACGTGGCGGCGCTGCTCGCGCATGGGTTCCATGGACTGCAGCTGGGGCCACGCATCCTGCGTACCGAAACGGCGGGGCTGGCGGCGCTGGCCGCCTTGCAGGCGCTGCACGGCGATCTCTGAGCCGCGTAAACGCGAACGGCGCACCGGAGGTGCGCCGTTGCAGGGATCCGGCGAAAGACTCAGGCCTCGGCGGCGACCAGGTCACCCAGTTCGCGCTCGATCATTTCCAGATCGGGAATCACCGCCATGTCGTCGCGCACCAGCACGTGCGCGCGCACGCCGGGCGGCAGCGCGGTGCCATCGTGCGTGGGGATGATCAGCTCGGAGTTGAGCGTGGTCAGGCGCGGGAAACCCTGGGTGAGCACGGCGATGAAGGGCAGCTCCGGATTGCCGCCCAGCGCCTTCAGCACCGCCACGCGCACGGCCAGGTCCGGATCGCCCTCGCCGGCGCCGGCCAGGCGGGTGAAGGACACCAGCGGCACGCGCCAGCCACGCCACGCGATGCGACCGAGCAGCCAGTCGGGCGCGCCTTCCACCGGCTCGGGTGTGGGCAACGTGATCACTTCGGCGACCGTCGCGTTGGGCAGCAGCAGGCGCAGATCGCCCGCCGGTACCAGCACGCAGCGGATTTCGCGCGGGAGAGGCTGTTCGCTCATCAGTATTCCTCGATCAGGCGCGCGGCAAGCTGCGCCGGCGTGCCGGAAAAATCGGCCAGGTGCTCGGCCAGCACACCGCCGACCATGTCGGCGTAGTGCTCGCCCTGGGCGTCTTCGACCCAGATCCGGCCGCCGCGGTCGTGGACGGCCTGGCAGCCGGCCACGGCGTCGTTGGCCTGCCCGGCAAACACGATCGCCAGCGCATCCACGCCGAACACGTTGGCCACGGCGGTGAAGCTGGCGTCGATCGACGGGCTGCTCGCCGGCACGTCCTGCGACGGGGCGATCTCCAGCTTGCCGTCGCGGGTCAGACGCAGCTGACCGTCCGGCGGCACGACGATGATCTCACCCGGTCGCGCGAACTGGCCATGGACTGCCGCGCGCACCGGCATGGTGCAGTGGCTGCCCAGTTCCTCTACCAGCTCATCCACCGGGCGACCGCCCAGGTGCTGGATATGCACGATGGTGGCGCGGAACCCCTGCGGAAGCTCGCGCAGGAACTCGGCAACCGAAGCGCGGCTGCCCACCGTGGCGCCGGTCAGCACCACGCGCGAGAGGCCGCCGGAAAGCTCTTCGAGCAGCATCTCGCCGCCCGCCTTGGCGTCGTATGCACGCGGGGCGATGGCTTCTTCCAGCGAAACCAGCTCCAGTGTCATGAAGGGTTCGGGGATCGGTCCGGCCGCCTCCGATTCCGGGGTGAGGAAATCCAGCGCGCTGATCTTCTCGATACCGAAGTCGGAAGCCGACGGTCGCGGTGGCGCCGGCGGCGCGGCGACCACGGCATCCTCGTCGACCAGCGACCATTCGTCGGAGAGATTGAAGCGGGCCGTGCCCTCCCCTGCCGGCGCCTTCTCCACCGGGGTCGGTGCGGGCAGATCCGCGTCGTGGTCGAGCAGGCTAAGGCCCTCGGTCGAGAAGCGCGTGGCCGGGGGCGCGGAAGGCTGCGGCTCCTCGGCGGCGGGCAACTCGGCCGCCGCCGCGTCGAGAAAATTGCCGTCGTAGAGCGGCGATTCCGGCAGCGGCTGGTCCAGCTCGCCGAGTGCCAGTTCGTCCAGCTCGAAATCGTCCAGCTCGCGTGTATCCAGCTCCACGCCGGTGGAGGACACGAAGCCGGCTTGCAAGGTGGTGTGCTCAGTGGAAGAGAACGTGTCCTCAGCCGCCTCACCAGGCAGGGGATCACCGGACAGCAGCGCTTCGAGCTCGGCTTCCAGCGACTCCGACTCGGCTGCGATCTCCGCTTCGTGCAAATCCGCCTCGGGCGCAGCCGCCGCAATCACCGGCGACGCTTCGGCTATCGAATTGTCCACGCCCGCTGCCGGCATTTCCGGTTCGGCCGCCAGCGGACGCGGCGGATCGACATCGCTGCGCGCCATCACCTTCGCCGCGAGATGACGCGCCCAGCGGGCACGTGCCCAACCGTCAAGCGCACGGGTGGAATCGGCCTCGTTGAACACCACGCGCGGATGATCACCCTGGATGGACTCGTCCAGGCGATCAAACACCTCGTCGTCCGTTTCGTCGAGATTGATCACCACCACGTCGGCACCGATGCGATCCAGCAGCGCCCGACTGAGGTCCGCCAGCCCGCCTTCGTGGACGATGCTGGCGCCACGCTCGTGCAGGGCTTCGCGCAGGTGGGCGCCGAGTTCCGCATCGTCGAACAACAGGGCGACGGCCGTTGCTTCAGCCATTGGCCAGCTCCATCGCACGTTGCTCGAGCACCTCGCTGATCTGCGCCAGCAGCTCGGCTTCCTGATAGGGCTTGCCGAGGTAGCGGTCCACGCCGATGTCGAACGCGCGCTGGCGATGCTTCTCGCCGGTACGCGAGGTGATCATGATGATCGGCACGTCGCGCAGGCGCGGGTCCGCCTTCATGTGCTCGGCCAGCTCGTAGCCGTCCATGCGCGGCATTTCGATGTCGAGCAGCATCAGATCCGGCACGCGCTGCTCGTGCAGCTTCTCCAGCGCGTCGACGCCGTCCTTCGCGGTGTTGACCTCGTAATCGTGGCGCTCCAGCACGCGGCCGGTGACCTTGCGCATGGTGATCGAGTCGTCCACCACCATCACCAGCGGCTTGGTGCGGGTTTCCTCGATGACCGGCGTGGATACCGGCGCCAGACCCTCGGCCAGACGCTGCTCGCGACGGGCGATGCCGTAACGCACCAGCGGCGCAAGGTCGAGAATCATCAGCACCGAACCGTCGCCCATGATGGTCGCGCCGAGCAGGCCCGGCACCGAACTGATCTGCGGGCCCACCGACTTGACCACGATTTCGCGCGAGCCGATCACCGCATCGATGCGGATCGCGGCGCGCAGGTCGCCCGCGCGGGTGAGCAACAGCGGCAGCTGCGGCTCGTCCGCGGCGTAGCTCGCGGTGAGGCCGAGCAGTTCGGCCAGGTCGTGGATGCCGTAGTCGTCGCCGTTGTGCAGGAACGAGGGCTCGTCCGAAGCCAGGTGGATCGCCAGCTCGTCAGGCGTGATGCGGGCCACGCCCTGCACCGAGGTCATCGGGATGGCGAAGGTGGACTCGCCAATGCGCACCAGGATCGCCTGGGTGACCGCCAGCGTGAACGGCAGGCGCAGCACGAAGGTGGTGCCCTTGCCTGGCTGCGATTCAATCGACAGCGAACCGCCGAGCTGCTTGATCTCGTTGGCCACCACGTCCATGCCCACGCCGCGACCGGCCAGCTGGGTCACCGAACTGGCGGTTGAGAAGCCCGGCTGGGTAATCAGGGCGAGCAGCTGGTCGTCGCTCGGCTTCGCCTCGGCACGCAGCAGACCGCGCTCGACGCCGCGCTTGCGCACCGCTTCGCGGTCCAGGCCGCGACCGTCGTCGGTCACGCGGATCACCACCTCGGTGGCTTCACGGGCCACGCGGATGCGTACCGAGCCATCCTCCGGCTTGCCCGCCTTGCGGCGATCTTCCGGCGACTCGATACCGTGAGCGATCGCGTTGCGCAGCATGTGCTCGAACGGCGCCTTGATGCGGTCGAGCAGGTTGCGATCCATTTCGCCGTGCGCGCCCTCCACGAACAGCTGGGCACGCTTGCCTTCCTCCTGTGCCGCCTGACGCAGGGTGCGGCGCAGGTTCGGCACCATGGTGTCGAACGGCAGCATGCGGGTGCGCAGCAGGCCCTCCTGCAGGTCCGAGCTCACGCGCGACTGCTGGATGAGCAGCGTCTCGGACTGTCGGGTGAGCTCGTCGAGCATGTTCTGGATCGACACCAAGTCGGATACCGACTCGGCCAGCGCACGCGAGTACTGCTGCAGCTGCGAGAAGCGGTCGAGCTCCAGCGGATCGAACACCGCCATGCCCGCCTCGCGGTGCTCGCGCTGGAAGCGCGCGATGATCTGCGCCTCGGTCTCGATTTCCAGCATGCGCAGCTGGCTGCGCAGGCGCACCACGGTCTGGTCCAGCTCGACCAGGTTGAAGCGGTAGCCGGCCACCTGCTGCTCCAGGCGCGAGCGGTAGATCGCCACCTCGCCGGCATGGTTCACCAGGTTGTCCAGCAGTTCGGCGCGGACGCGAATCTGCTCCTGCGGCGAGCGCGCCTCGTCGTGACCGTCCGGCAGCAATTCGGGCAGGAGTTCCGGCAACTCGGCGGCAGCGGGCGCCATCTCGCGCATGGGTGCCGTGGCGGAGACGGGCGCCATCTCGTCGTCGCGTTCCACCAGCGCCTCCTCGCCCGCGAGGGCGAGCAGGTGGTTGATGGTGTCCTGCGGGTAGCGGATGCCCTTGCTCTGGCTGATCCGTTGCACCAGTGCGTGCAATCGGTCGAAACCCACTTCCAGCGCGCCGACCAGGGTCGCGATCTGCGCAGCTTCACCGGTGATCGGCTTTTCCAGCAGCGTCTCGATCGCGTGGGCGAGGTCGCCCACCGGAACGAAGCCGGCAATTCGCGCACCGCCCTTGAGGGTGTGCAGGTCACGCTGCAACACCGGCACCTGTGCCAGCTCGGCCGGCTCGGCGCGCCACTGGGCAAGCGCTTCGTCGGCGTGATCAAGGATCTCGCGCGCCTCTTCGGCAAACACTTCGAGTAGGTCGGGGTCGATGTCGCCGCGCCACAACTCGGCACCTTCGACGCCCTCCTCGTCGTCCTGATCTTCGGAAACGGCCTGTTCCACAGCGGCATCCGACGCCGCCACCGGCAGCTCCGGCGCCTCGGCGTCCAGCGCCTCGGCGGGCGAAGCCTCAACCTCGGCATCGATGTCGGCACCGATGGAAACCGCCGGGACTTCTTCGGCGGCAGCGGCCTGCGCCTCGTGGATCACCGAAGCAGGCTCGTCGGCAAACGCGGCCGCTGCTGCCGGCTCGGCATCCCCGGCATCTTCTGCGGTATCGACGGCCTCGGTTGCTTCGGCATGCTCCGCATCGACGTGGGTTGCATCAACCTGCGATGCAGCGACCTCTTCGACGGCAGGCGTTTCGATCGCGGGTGCAATCGGCGTTTCGTCGAGCAGGCCGGCGAACATCGCCGCGATATCTTCCTCGTCCGAAGCCATGGGCGTGGTCGGCGGGGTCGGCGGCGGCGGCAGGGATGCGCCCTGCTGCAGCGGATCGAACGCGTCCAGCGCCGCCATCATCTCGTCGGCAAGGCGGTCGTGATGCTCCTCTTCGAGCTGCTGCTCGCGACGCGCGTCCACCTCGGCGAGGCTCTCGTCCAGCGCGGCAGCAGCCTCGGCGTGCGAGTCGCCTGCCCCACGCTCGGCGGCCGCGTCGTCGTCCTCGCGGGATTCGAACACGACGTGCGCCACCTGCGGTTCGGGCTGCGCGTCACGCAGCTCGGTGATGCGCGCGATCAGTGCATCGACGTCGGGCAGCTGGGGGTCGGTGGCGTCGAACTGCGCCATCACGTGATCCACCACGTCGGCCGAACGTCCCAACAGATGCACGCCCTCCGCGGACAGCGGCACGTTGGCCGCGCGCAGGCGCTTGAGCAGGCTCTCCAGCGGCGAAAGCAGCTGCGTGAGCAGCGGGATGTCGACCATGGCGATGGCACCGTGCAAGGTATGCACGGCGCGCAGCAGGGCATCTTCCACGCGCAGTTCGGAACCGCTGCGACCGATGTGCGCACGAATGGTTTGCAGGTACTGGGCCACCTCGCTGCGCAGGATCTCCAGCAACACCGAATCGACCGGCGGCATCACCGGCATCGCAATGCCCTGGGCCTGCTCGACGGGCTCCGCGGCGCCAATCGGCGCGGTATTGGCCAGCGTGGCCTGCGGGATGCCGGCGCTGGCGCTGTCGAAGCGCGGCACGCGGCGACGCACGATCCGGCGCACGGTCTCGGTGGCACCGGTCGCAAGCTCCGAGATGTCGGCCTGTTCGCCCGCGGCCAGCCGGTCGGCGGTCAGCATGATGGCGCTGAGCGGCACATCGGGTGTGCCTTCGCCGCGCAAGGCAGTCAGCAGCTGCGGCAACGCCGCGATGGCATGGCGCACCAGCGCCTGCACCCCGGGGTGCGGCTCGATGCTGTGGTCGAGCACGCGGTTGAGCATGTTCTCCACGCGCCAGGCGAACTCGCCCAGCGTGGTGGCGCCGACCAGGCGGCCGGAGCCCTTGAGGGTGTGGAACGAGCGGCGGATCGGCGTGAGCGCGGCAATCTGCGCCGGATCCGCCAGCCAGGCTTGCTCGGCCTGCTGCAGGTTGTCGATCTCCTCCTGCATTTCCTCCAGGAAGATGTCGCGGATGTCGTCGTCGATGCCGTCGGTGGAATCCTGGAAGCCGGCGCTGGCGGCCAACGGATCGGCCACGGGGCGCTGTTCGACCACTTCCTCTTCGATCTCGATCCAGTCCTCACCGCCCTCGGCAACCTCGGCGCCAGCCATGGCCGCGCCCTGATCGACCGTTTCGGCCAGATGCAGGCCGGTCACGTCCTCGGCGAACTCGTTGACCGGCGGCGCTTCGCCAAACATCAGGCTGCCGAGGTCGTCACCCGTACCCACGCTGACCGATTCGGACAGCGCCGGCTGGGCCGCCAGTTCTTCGTCCAACCCGGTCAAGGCGTAGGCGTGCTCCTCGACATGCTGCTCGTGCTCCGGCTCCGACTCCGGCTGCGGCGCGCGGGCGGCCGGCACCGGCCAGTAACCGAGCATCGACAGACTGTGCTCGGCCACGTCGAGGATGTGCTCCAGGCCGCCGCGATGTTCGCGGGCAGCTTCGAGGTAATACTCCAGCGCGGCCAGCGCGTCGGCCAGGTGATCCATCTGCGCGCTGCTGGGCACGCGACGATCGCCCAGCAGCTCGTTGCCGATGAAGCGGCCAATGCCCTCGGCAAGCTCGGCCGGACGCGTGCTCGCCAGCATGCGCATGGCGCCGGCGACCTCCTCCATCTGCCCGGGCGCGTCCTTGAGGTGGTGGTGCTGCCATGCCGATTCGACGAAGCCGACGATCGCGTCCTTGACGCGATTGGTGCTGGCCGTGGCCTCCTGCATGAGGGTGGCCATGATGTGGCGTGCTTCGCTGCGCGGCAGCGCGGGCGTGGCGCCCATCTCGGCCGCCGGCTCCTCGCTGCTGCCGAGGCTTTCGATATGGTCGTCCAGCGAGGCCTCGACGTAGAGCAGGGCGCCGGCGACATCCAGCAGGGTCTCGTCTTCGACCGAACGCATCCGGCTGGCGATCTCGTCGAGGATGCGGCGCTGCTCGTTGATCACCCGGCGCGGCACGCTCAGCGCGAGCATGCCGAGCGTGTCGCCCACGCGCTCGAGCACTTCGCTCTGCGCGGCGAGCTGGGCCGGATCGGCGTCGCTCTGGCGCAGGAACAGGTCCAGCGCTTCCTTCACGCGCAGCAGGTCGTCCTTCAATGCACGGGAGACGGAGTCGAGCAGGGCGCGGTTGTGACCGGCCATCGAGCCGCGGGCGTGCTCCAGTTCCGCCGCGTCGGGCAGCAGGCTGTCCAGCGCATAGGTTTCGCGCAACAACTGCATCTGCGGGCTGCGCTGCTTGGCTTGCGCCACGATGAAGAGCAGCTTGCGAGCCAGATCGTCCGCATCACCGCCGCGCAGGCTCTCCTCGCCGTGCTCGAGCATCTGACGGATGCTGCGATCGACCTTGCCGATCAGCTGGCGCACTTCGGCTGCCTGCGCCTTGAGGTGACCCTGTTCGAGCCCCTCCAGCGTGCCCGCCGCGATCCACCACAGGCGGCGGCCGGGGGTGCTGTGGCAACAGCCGGTGATGGCGTTGAGGGTATCGCGCATGCCCAGCAACTGCTGGTCGGCGTTCTGTCCGCGGAACCAGGCGAGCAGCTGCTGCTGGAAACGCAGACGCAGGTCGGCCACGCGGCCGCGGCGCGCATGCGCCTCGTCCTCGCTCACCGCCGGCGGGGCCTGCGGCGGCAGCGGGGCATCGAGTCGCGGATTGAACAACGCCACTTCCGTCAGCGCCGCCATCTTGCGGCTGGCGCGAAGCTCGTTGAGCAGCGGCAGCAACACGACCGGCACGTCGCGATGACCGCTGGACAGGCGCTCCAGATAATCGGGCAGCTGCATGAGGCCGCGCATCAGCGAGGCGTAGGCCTCCTCGCGCTGGGGCACGTGATCCTCGAGGAGCGCGATGGCAAGCGTCTCCATTTCGTCGGCGACCATGGCGGCGCCGTACAGCTCGACCATCTGCAACGTGCCGTGCACCTGATGCAGGCTGTCAGCGCACGAGCGCATCGCATCCCGGTTGCCCGGGTTGTCGACGTAGGACTCCAGCGCGTCGCGGGCCGCGGCCAGAGTCTCGTCGAGCTCCGGCTTGACCCACTGCAGGGTGGTGAAATCGATATGGTCTTGAAGTCTCATGCGCCCCTCACTGCGGCTGCGCCAAACTGCCTGGCGCAACCGTCGAGGTTGCCCCCTGTCATGTAAGCCCGTGTCAACCCGGCAGCTTGAAGTGCGCCACCGAGCGGCGCAGATCGCTGGCCAGCTGTGCCAGATAACCGATCGAGTCGGCCGTCTGGCTCGCGCCCTGCGACGTCTGCGAGGTGATTTCCTGGATCGCGTTCATCGACTGGGAAATGTCCGTCGCGGCCGCCGACTGCTGGCGTGCTGCAGTGGAGATGTTCTGAATCAGCGCGGACAGATCGTGCGACACGCGCTCGATGTCGCCCAGTGCGCTGCCGGCGTCCTCGGCCTTGCGGGCTCCGGACACCACCTCGGCGGTGGTCTGCTCCATCGAGCTCACCGCCTCGTTGGTATCGGACTGAATCGCCTGTACCAGCGTCTCGATGCGCTTGGTCGCGCTCGCCGAACGTTCGGCGAGGCGCTGCACTTCGTCCGCCACCACCGCGAAACCGCGGCCCGCCTCACCGGCCGAAGCCGCCTGGATGGCCGCGTTGAGCGCGAGGATGTTGGTCTGCTCGGCAATGTCGTTGATCAGTTCCACGATCGAGCCGATTTCTTGCGAGGACTCACCCAGGCGCTTGATGCGCTTGGAGGTTTCCTGGATCTGGTCGCGGATCGAGTCCATGCCCGAGATCGTCTCACGCACCACTTCAGCGCCACGCGAGGCGATCTGCACCGATCGCTCGGCCACGTCGGCCGATTCGGCGGAATCCTTCGACACGTTGTCCATCGAGCTGGCGATCTGGTTGATCGCCGAGGTCGCGGTACTGATGCGCTGCGCCTGCGCCTGTGCCGACTCGGCCAGCTGGCGGGCGGTGGTCTGCGTTTCCTGCGCCGAGGACGACACCTGCTCGGAGGTCTCGTTGATCGTGGTCACCAGGGTGCGCAACTCGTCGATGGCGTAGTTCACCGAGTCGGCAATGGCGCCGGTGATGTCCTCCGACACGGTTGTCTTCACCGTCAGGTCGCCTTCGGCGAGCGAACCCATTTCGTCCAGCAGGCGCATGATCGCCTCCTGGTTGCGCTGGTTCAGCTCGGCCGAATCCTGGAAGCGCCTGCGCTGGTCGCGCACCAGCGTGAACACCAGCAGCAGTGCGAAGGCCACCGTGCCGATCGCGCCGATGATGCCCCACCACAGGTTCGGAAACAGTCGGCGCAGCGGCAGCTTGCCGATCTGGTCGGCCAGTTCGTTGGCGCGCAGCAGCACGTTCTGCGAATCCAGCGAGGCCTGGTTGCCGGCGCGTTTCACATCGGCAATGTTGCCTGCGGCGCCGACCAGCTTGGCCACCGGATCGGCCAGGCCATTCCAGTTGGTCTGCATCTCGCCGAGGATCTTCTGCGCATTGGCGTCGTTCATCGCGCGGATGCCCGCGGCGCTGTCGCCCTCGCTCAGGCCCTTCAGCACGGTGCCGTACAGCTGGGCGTCGCGGGCCAGGCCGTCCGCCGCGGATTGCGCCGAATCGCCGCCCTGCAGCACCTCCTGCACACGGCGGATCATGCGGTCGGCCACCAGCATCTGGCGGGACGAGCCGAGCATCTGGTCGGCACTGCCGTTGCGCTGCTGCAGGATGTTGACCACCTGCTCGGTGCTGGAGTTGAGCAGCGGAATCTGCTTGGCCAGGGTGTCCGCGCGACTGGCCGAGTCCAGCACCACCGACTTGTTCGACAGGATCTTGCCGATGTCGCCGTCCAGCTGGGCCCAGGCGTTGTTGAGCGCGGTGACGGCGCGGCCGGCGGGCGAGGCGTTGTTGTCGCCGTACGCCTGCATGCCGCCCTTGGGATCGCCCTTGGTCAGCTTCTGCACCGCCGAGTCGATGGCGTTGCGCGTGCTTTCCAGCTCGCTGTAGGAGTTGACGTTGCCGTCCGCCGATTCGATCGCGTACTTCGCCGTCTGCTGCGACAGCACCTGGATCTGCGTGGTCAGCCCCACGGCCTGGCGATCTTCGGCGTTCTTCTGGTTGAGGAAGACGAAGTCCAGCGCCGCGAAACCGATCGAGATCAGCAGCAGAACGATCAGGCCGGTATAGCCGCGTTCCTTGCCGATGCCCCCTGTAGTGCTCATGTTCACCTCACCCTTCCACAACCTTGGGATCGTGCGCCGACGCTGCCGGAAGCACCATCCCAGACTTGCCGCCCCTGTTTCCGGCCCGAACCCGGCACCGGCCCTACCTCAGTGACTGTCGTACGTCAGGCCGCGGCCTGACGGAAATCCGGGGCACGCACCAGCTTGCCCATGCTGAACAGGGCGAGCTTCTGCTCGCCCACGCGGTCGTCGACGAACCGCGCCAGCCGCGGATCGTCCTCCGGCTCCGCCTCCCGTCGCTGCTGCTCGTCGACCGTGCGCTGGCCGAACACCTCGTCGACCATCAGCGCCACGCTGCCGCCGCTCTGGCGGACCACCAGCAGGCGCGTACGCTCGCCGGGCTGGCTGCGTGTGCCGAAAAGGAAGCGTCCCAGATCGATCACCGGCACCAGGTTGCCGCGTACGTTGGCGACGCCCAGCAGCCACGGCTGGGTGCCGGGCACCGGAGTCAGCGTCGGCACGGCGAGCAGCTCGTTGATCTCGTCGATACTGCTGACGAACAGACGCGATCCGACGCGGTAGCCGATGCCGCGCCACAGCCCCGGCGCCTCCATCGTCTGCCGCGTGTCCGACGCATGGGCCAGCGAGAGCCGCTCGTAGCGGGCAAGCACTTCGAACGGAGAGAGATTGACCGCCTCGTTCATGCCGCGCTCGGCAACAGATCGTTGATGCACGCCAGCAGCTCTTTTTCCTTCACCGGCTTGGTGATGAAGGCTCGCGCACCCTGGCGCAAACCCCAGACGCGGTCGGTTTCCATCGATTTGGTGGTGATCATCACGATCGGCACGGCCGCCGTGACCGGGTCCCGGGTCAGCGTGCGCGTGGCCTGGAAGCCGTTCATGCCCGGCATGATCACGTCCATGATCACCAGGTCGGGCAGGTCGGCGCGCACGCGCTCGACGCCCTCTTCGGCCGTGCTCACGGCGGACACGACATGGCCCGCCCCTTCGAGCAGCGTGGTGAACACCCGCACGTCGGTGGGTGAATCGTCAATGATGAGAATCTTTGCCACAGGCCTCCCCTCAGACGCCGCAGTCACGGAATTCAGGCAACCGTGCCCACATGGCGATGTATGGCTCCCAGCAGTTCGTCACGCGTGAACGGCTTGGTCAGATATTGCTCGGCGCCGACGATGCGGCCGCGGGCCTTGTCGAACAGGCCGTCCTTCGAGCTGAGCATGATGACGGGGGTAGCCCGGAACTGGGGATTGTTCTTGATCAGCGCGCAGGTCTGATATCCGTCCAGGCGGGGCATCATGATGTCGACGAAGATGATCGCCGGCTTCTGGTCGGAGATCTTTGCCAGCGCCTCGAAGCCGTCGACGGCCGTCAACACGTCGCAACCTTCCTTCTTGAGCAAGGTTTCGGCCGTGCGCCGGATGGTCTTGGAGTCATCGATCACCATGACCTTCAGACCGGCCAATCCGTTTGCACTCACGTTCAAGTTCACTCAACCCCCCTGTGGCCCGCCCCAGGCTCAGGTGAAGCACCGGTCGTGCCTGGCGTGATTGCCGTGCGCAGCCCGTGCAGATGAAAAGAATTCCGCTTTTATTTTGTAGAGACGCCTTTTTTCAGATGACGCCTTCAGCCGTTGCTGTTTACCGCTTGCCCCACGGCCCGTCAAGACAAAATGAAGCGGGATGCCGATTGTGCCGCCCTTCCACAAGGATGTCGGCCGCGGCGCTGCACACTTGATTGCACGCTCGGGTTGCAGCGCCTTGCCGGGCAGCGTGCGCTCGGCCAACATCACGGTTTCCCCGGCTGTCGGGCAGCCGCCTCGCGACTCCGACACCGTCCCTACCCCGCCCCGGAGAATCCCATGCCGCTCTCGGTTGCCGTGCTGATGGACCCCATCAGCGCCATCAAGATCGTCAAGGACACCACGTTCGCGATGCTGCTGGAAGCGCAGCGCCGCGGCCATTCGCTGTTCTACATGGAACAGGGCGACCTGGCCCTGCGCGACGGCACGCCGTGGGCCAGGCTCGCGCCGCTGACCGTGAAGGACGACCCGTCCGGCTGGTTCAGTCTCGGCGAAGCCCGCTGGCAGGACCTGCGCGAGCTGGACGTGGTGCTGATGCGCAAGGATCCGCCAGTGGACCAGCAGTTCCTGTACGACACCCTGGTGATGGAAGCGGCGCAGCGCCACGGCGTGCAGGTGATCAACGATCCGCGCGCCCTGCGCGACTGCAACGAGAAGGTATTCACACTGCACTTTCCGCAATGCATGGCGCCGACCCTGGTAGCCCGCGACCCGGCCGAACTGCGCCGGTTCGTGGCCGAGCATGGCGAGGCCGTGCTCAAGCCGCTGGACGGCATGGGTGGGCGCGGCATCTTCCGCGTGAAGGCCGGTGACGCCAACCTCAACTCGATGCTGGAAACCCTGCTCGGCGGCGACTCCCACGGCCAGGGCCGCCAGTTCGCGGTGGCGCAGAAGTTCATTCCGCAGATCAGCGCCGGGGACAAACGCGTGCTGCTGGTCGACGGCGAGCCGGTGCCCTACGCGCTGGCGCGCATCCCGCAGGGCAACGAGTTCCGCGGCAACCTCGCCGCCGGCGGCCGCGGCGAAGGCGTGCCGCTGACCGACCGCGATCGCTGGATCGCCGCCGAGGTCGGAGCGGATCTGGTCCGGCGCGGACTGCGTTTCGTGGGCCTGGACGTGATCGGCGACTACCTGACCGAGATCAACGTCACATCGCCGACCTGCGTGCGGGAACTGGATGCCCAGTTCGGGCTTAACATCGCCGGCACCCTGTTCGATGCGATCGAACACACCGCCGCCGGAACCCGTGTCTAAGTGAGTAACGCCGTCCCACGCACCCAGGACCCCGACATGATCGGGGCGACCATGCTGTTTTCGCTGCTGTTCCACGGCGTGCTGCTGCTCGGCATCACGTTCCAGTTCGTCAAACCGAAGTCGAGCCTGCCGACGCTGGACGTGACCCTGGTCAACGTGGCCAACCAGCAGGCGCCGGACAAGGCCGACTTCCTGGCGCAGGCCAACAACCGCGGCGGCGGCGATCGCGACCGCGCCGAGCGGCCGTCCAATGCCTTCACCGGGCCGCTGCCCAAGCCCACGCCGGGCATTGCCACTTCTCGGGTCGAAGCCAGCACGCCCGCGCCGCAGCCGCCCACCGAGCAACGCCTCGTCACCACCCGCGGCGACAGCCGCTTCAGCGTGGATGCCAGCACCGGCAAGCCGGAGGTGACCAGCGACCCGAACGAGCGCGCCGCCGAACTGCGCCGCGAGCAGGAGATCGCCCAGCTCGCTGCCGAACTGCGCCACAAGAACGAGGCCTACGCCAAGCGGCCGAAGAAGAAATACATCTCCGCCAACACCCGCGAATACGCCTATGCTGCCTACATGCGCGGCTGGTCGGACCGGGTCGAGCGCATCGGCAACCTGAACTACCCTGAACAGGCCCGTCGGCAGCAGCTGCACGGCGAGCTGCTGCTCACCGTGGGGCTCAACCGCGACGGCGGGATCAGCAGCATCGAGGTGATCAAGAGCTCCGGCTCGCCGCTGCTGGACGCGGCCGCTGAACGTATCGTGCGGCTGGCCGCGCCGTTTCCGCCGATTCCCCGCGACAAGGGCGTGGACGAGCTGTACATCACGCGCACCTGGCAGTTCCTGCCCGGCGACATCCTGCGCAACAAGTAGCGCTCCCAAGGTTCGGCAGCGCTGCGTACAGGCAAGCGACCGGCGGCGGCACTACAATGCGCCCATGCGCGCCTCCCCCCCCTCCTCCCTCGCCGGGCATTTCCTCATCGCCATGCCCAGCCTCGCCGATGCGCCGTTCTCGCGCGGTGTGGCGCTGCTGTGCCAGCACGACGAGGACGGTGCCGTCGGCCTGCTGATCAACCAGCTGTCCGAGTACCGCATGGGCGACATCCTCGACCAGATGCGCCTGGACTGCGCCGATCCCGAGCTGGCCGACGCGCCGGTGCTGATCGGCGGCCCGGTACAGCAGGAGCGCGGCTTCGTGCTGCACCGGGAGCATGGCCATTGGGAGTCGAGCTTCCGCGTCAACGACGTCTGGTCGATCACCACCTCGCGCGACATCCTGGTGGCGATGGCCGCGGGCGAAGGGCCGCACCACGCACTGCTGGCGCTGGGCTACTCCGGCTGGGGCGCCGGCCAGCTCGAGCAGGAGCTCAAGGACAACAGCTGGCTCACCGTGGAAGCGAACGACCGCATCATCTTCGACACGCCGCTGGAAGAGCGCTGGAGCGCCGCCGCCGGCCTGATCGGGCTCGATCCGCTGCAGCTGCCCGGCTACGCGGGCCACGCATGAGCCTCGGTCGATGAGCTGCGTGCTGGGCTTCGACGTCGGCAGCAAGCTGATCGGCGTGGCGGTCGGCAACCGGATTACCCAGAGCGCCCGCGCGCTTGCCACCGTCGCGATGCGCGACGGCCAGCCGGACTGGCCGGCGCTGGATCGCCTGCATCGCGAATGGCTGCCGCAGACGCTGGTGGTCGGCCTGCCGCTGACCCTCGACGGTGCCGAGCAGCCCGCCAGCAAGCTGGCGCGTCGCTTCGCAGACGGGCTCAGGCAGCGCTACGGCACCACGCCGGTGCTGATCGACGAGCGCCACAGCTCGCGCGAAGCGGCCGAACGCTTCGCCGATGCGCGTGCGGCCGGTCTGCGGCGGCGGCGCGACGGCGCGCAGATCGATGCAGAAGCCGCCGCCGTGATCCTCGAACGCTGGCTGGCCGCGGCCGACCTGGCTCAGCCGCCCCTTTCCTCCCCGTCCATCGCCGAGTCGCCATGAGCCCACGCCTGCGCCACCTCACCACGCTCGAACACCTGCCGCGCGAGACCATCGAGCGCCTGCTCGACCGAGCCATGGCCATGCGCGACGCCTGCGCCCACGGCACCCGCAAGATCGACCTGCTGGCGGGGCGCACCGTGCTGAACCTGTTCTTCGAACCCTCCACGCGCACGCGCACCTCGTTCGAACTGGCGGCGCGGCGGCTGGGCGCGGACGTGGTCAATTTCGACATCGGCTTTTCCTCGGCCAACAAGGGCGAGGAGCTGTACGACACGCTGCACACGCTGGAGGCAATGCACCTGGACGCGATCATCGTGCGGCACAAGGTGTCCGGCACGCCCGATGAGCTGGTGCGCCACGCGATGAGCGGCGTGTCGGTGATCAACGCCGGCGACGGCAACCGTGCTCACCCCACGCAGGGCCTGCTCGACGCGCTCACCATCCGCCAGCACCGGCCGGACTTCGAGAACCTCAGCGTCGCCATCTGCGGCGACGTGAAGCACTCGCGCGTGGCCCGTTCGGACGTGCACGCACTGAGCGCGCTGGGCGTGCGGGACATCCGCCTGTGCGGGCCGGCCTCGCTGATGCCGGCGGCGGAAGAGTTTCCGCAATGCCGCTTGATCGAGGATTTCGACCAGGCCATCGAGGGCGTCGACGCCGTCATCATGCTGCGCCTGCAGAAAGAGCGCATGGCGCAGACCGACCTGCCCGACGAGGCCGCCTACTTCCGCCAGTACGGGCTGGACACCGCTCGCCTGGCCAGGGCGCGCAAGGGCTGCCTGGTGATGCACCCGGGCCCGATCAACCGCGGCATCGAGATCGCCTCGGACGTGGCGGACGGCGCGCAGTCGCGCATCCTCGAACAAGTGGGCAACGGCGTGTTCGTACGCATGGCCGTGCTCGGCGAACTGCTCGCCCGCTGACCGGCGGCGCAACATCAAGACGCGGCATAATGGCCGCTGCAACACCACACTCACTGGGGAACACTATGCGACCGATGAAGCGCGCGCTGGCGCTAGGCGTGGCCGGCATCCTGCTGGCTGCCTGCGGCCACAAGGACAAGGATGCACCGTTGGCTTTCGTCCCGGCGGATACGCCGTACGTGGCGGCCAATCTTGACGTACTGGACGACAACACCCGCGCGGCATTGTTCGCCCAGGCCAACGCCCAGCTCCCTGCGCAGGTCGCGCAGATGAAGGCCGCCGCCGACGAGCTGAAGGCGAAGGATCCGCATACCGCCAACCTGCTGCGCGCGTTCGCCGGCGAGTTCGACGGCAAGACCGTGGAGCAGTTCGCCCAGAACGCCGGCCTCGACGTGAAAGGCTATTCGGCGTTCTACGGCCTGGGCCTGGCCCCGGTCGCCCGCTTCCAGCTGAGCGATCCGGCCGCGTTCGACGCCTTCGTCGGCCGCCTGGAAACCGCCTACGGCAAGAAGTTCGATACCGCCAAGCTCGGCGACTTGAGCTATCGCCGCCACGTCTCCACCGAGGCGGGCACTGAGGTCGTGCTCGCGGTGGTCGGCAAGCAGGCCGTCGCCGCGCTGCTGCCGGCCGATGCCTCCGATGCGCTGCTGCGCCAGGCGTTGGGCCTGGATCGTCCGGCCAAGAGTCTGCAGGACGACGGCCGGCTGCAAAAGCTCGCCAAGGCCAAGGGCTACGGCAAGCAGGCGGTGGGCCTGGTCGACCTCAGCCACCTGCTGCCGCTGATCGCCGGCGGCAAGGATCCGCTGTTCCAGGCCATGTTCAAGGCCCATGCGCAAGCCGAGTCGGCCAAGACCGGCGAGCCGGTGGCGAATCAGATGCAAATCCCCGCCTCGTGCGAGGCCGATGCCACCCGCATCGCTGCACGCGTACCCGCGCTGAGCTTCGGTTACACCCGGCTCGATGCCAAGCACCAGGACATGCGCCTGGACGTGGCGATGGCCAGCGACATCACCCAGGCCTTTGCCGGCCTGAAGGTCGCCCTGCCGGGCCTCGGCACCGACGCCAGCGCGCCATTCGACATGAGCCTGGCCCTGCCGGTGGCCGAATTGCGGGCGTTCTGGTCGGCCCAGGCCGATGCGGTCGCCGCCAAGCCGTTCAGCTGCCCCGCGCTGGCCGACCTCAACGAAGGCTTCGCCAAGCTCGGCCCGGCCATGCAGAAGGCGGCGATTCCGCCGTTCGGCGACATGCTCGGCCTGCGCATTGCGCTGGACAGTTTCGCCGCGGGCAGCGGCCAGGGCATGCCCAGCTTCACCGGACGCATCGTACTGGGCACCAACAACCCGTCCGGCCTGCTGGCGATGGGCCAGATGATGACCCCGGCGCTGGCCCAGCTGAAGATCACCGCCGACGGCAAGCCGGTGGCACTGCCGGCCGACCTGACCAAGATGATCGGCCAGCCGGTGTGGGCCGCGATGGGCGAGAAGGCGCTGGCGCTGGCCATTGGCCCGGGCGAGGACGCCAAGCTCGCCGACACGCTGAAGGAGCCGGGCGGCGACGCCGGCCGCATGATGCGCCTGCACCTGGACGGCGCCATGTACCAGAGCTGGATCAAGCTGATGATGGACAAGGCCGACAGCATTGCCGCCATGAGCACCGCGATGGGCGGCAGCGACCCCTCGGCCACCGGGCCGGACGCCGCCGAAGCGGCCGCCGCCAGGAAGGAAGCCGCGGACCGGACGCATGCCCAGTTCCAGGCCATGCAGGCGCAGGCCGCAAGGATCAAGGCGGTCGGTTCGGAAGCACACGTGGATGCCGACGGCCTGGTGATCACCAGCCAGACCGAACTCAAGTAAGCCGGTCCGCAGGTACGACCGCGGAGGGGCGCCATCGGCGCCCCTCTTTTTTTGCGCGTGCGGTTGCCAGGTGTGATCTGCGCGTGTGCGCCGATGCACGGCTGCGTTCGCAACGCCTTCGCCCCGCTGAACCGCACCGGCGGAAGCCCACGGGGTGTTCACACCCGGCTTGATGCCATGTCCCCCGGGAGCCACACGGGCAACCGACTGCCTGCGGGCAGCGTCATCCAAGAGAGAGGAGAAGCACCATGCGTACCCATCTGATCCGCAAGAACCTGGTCGCCATGGGCCTGATCGCCGCCTTTGCCGCTGCGCCGCTGGCGCAGGCCGCCGCGCAGGAGAGCATGTCGAAGGACTCGACCAACCAGACCGTGCCGGACAAGGCAGCCGATGCATGGATCACCGCCAAGGTGAAGTCCGAATTCGCCACCACCAAGGGCGTAGACGCCACGGACATCTCGGTCAGCACCAACGATGGCGTGGTGACGCTGAGCGGCCACGTCGGCAGTGCTGCCGAAAAGACCAAGGCCGAGCAGGTCGCCCGCGCGGTGAAGGGCGTCAAGAGCGTGGACACCAGCGGCCTGACGCTGAGCGCCGGCGACGACTGAGCAGGTCGTCTCTCCCCGGAACGAAAAAGGGGCCCCAAGGGCCCCTTCTTTCGTCTGTCGTCTCACGGGATCAGCGGTGCAGCATGCCGCCGCCGAACTGGTTCTTGTCGCGCGACTCTTCCAGCTCCACGCCATCGAGACCCTGCGAGAGCGTGTGCGCGTCGCCGCCCTGCGCGAGCTTGATGCGCAGGCGCACCTCGTTCGAACTGTCGGCGTGGCGCAGCGCGTCCTCGTAGCTGATCTCGCCGGCGTGATAGAGCTCCACCAGGCTCTGGTCGAAGGTCTTCATGCCCAGGTTGGTGGACTCCTTCATCACCTCCTTGAGCTTGTGGATCTCGCCCTGGCGGATGTAGTCCTGCACCAGCGGCGTGCCCAGCAGCACCTCCACCGCCACCCGGCGCGCCTTGCCGTCCGGGGTGGGAATCAGCTGCTGCGCCACGATGCCCTTGAGGTTCAGCGACAGGTCCATGAACAGCTGCTGGCGGCGATCTTCCGGGAAGAAGTGCAGGATGCGGTCCATCGCCTGGTTGGCGTTGTTCGCATGCAGCGTGCACAGGCACAGGTGGCCCGTCTCGGAGAAGTTGATCGCGTGCTCCATCGTCTCGCGGGTGCGCACCTCGCCGATCATGATCACGTCCGGCGCCTGGCGCAGCGTGTTCTTCAGCGCGTTCTCCCAGCTCTCGGTGTCGATGCCGATCTCGCGCTGGGTGATGATGCAGCCCTCGTGCTTGTGCACGTATTCGATCGGGTCCTCGATGGTGATGATGTGGCCGGTGGAGTTGGCATTGCGGTAGCCGATCATCGACGCCAGCGAGGTGGATTTGCCGGTGCCGGTACCGCCCACGAAGATGATGATGCCGCGCTTGGTCATCGCCAGCTGCTTGATCACCGGCGGCAGCGTGAGCTCCTCGATGGTGGGGATCTTCGACTCGATCCGTCGCAGCACCATGCCCACGCAGTTGCGCTGGTAGAAGCACGACACACGGAAGCGACCCACGCCCTGCGCGGAAATGGCGAACTGGCACTCGTGGGTCTTCTCGAACTCCTCGCGCTGCGAGGGGGTCATCACGTTGAGCACCATGTCGCGCGACTGCTGCGGGCTGAGCGGGCTCTGGGTGATCGGCACCACCCGCCCCTGCACCTTCATCGACGGCGCCACGCCGGCCGTGATGAACAGGTCCGAGGCCTTCTTGTGGACCATCAGCTTGAGGAAAGAGGTGAAATCGAAATCGCTCATGGCGAGTCTCCTCCGGGAGACGAAAAGGCATTGAACCCAGCAGCGAGTCGGTCGGCGCGGCGATAACCGCGGTGCCGACCGCGGGGTTTACTTGAAGGTGTCCTTGTTCTTGGCGTAGGTGATCGCCTCCTGGCGCGCCACCAGGCCGCGCTTGACCAGGTCCTGCAGATTCTGGTCCAGCGTCTGCATGCCGTACTGCTGGCCGGTCTGGATCGACGAATACATCTGCGCCACCTTGTCCTCGCGGATCAGGTTGCGGATGGCCGGGATGCCGACCATGATCTCGTGCGCCGCGATGCGCCCACCGCCCACCTTCTTCAGCAGCGACTGCGAGATCACCGCGCGCAGCGACTCGGACAGCATCGAGCGCACCATCGGCTTTTCGCCGGCGGGGAACACGTCGATGATGCGGTCCACCGTCTTGGCCGCCGAACTGGTGTGCAGGGTGCCGAACACCAGGTGGCCGGTTTCCGCCGCGGTCAGCGCCAGGCGGATGGTCTCCAGGTCGCGCAGCTCGCCAACCAGAATGTAGTCGGGGTCCTCGCGCAGCGCCGAGCGCAGCGCCTCGTTGAAGCCGTGCGTGTCGCGGTGCACCTCGCGCTGGTTGACCAGGCACTTCTGCGAGGTGTGCACGAACTCGATCGGATCCTCGATCGTGAGCATGTGCCCGTATTCGTTCTTGTTGATGTGGTCGACCATCGCCGCCAGCGTGGTCGACTTGCCCGAGCCGGTCGGGCCAGTCACCAGGATCAGGCCCTGCGGCTGCTCGATCAGCTCCTTGAAGATGCGCGGACAGCCGAGGTCCTCCAGCGTGAGCACTTCGGAGGGAATCGTGCGGAACACCGCGCCGGCGCCGCGGTTCTGGTTGAACGCGTTGACGCGGAAACGCGCCAGGCCGGGAATCTCGAACGAGAAGTCGGTCTCGTAGAACTCCTCGTAATCGCGCCGCTGCTTGTCCGACATGATGTCGTAGATCAGCGAGTGCACCTGCTTGTGTTCCAGCGCCGGGATGTTGATGCGGCGCACGTCGCCGTCCACGCGGATCATCGGCGGCAGGCCTGCCGACAGGTGCAGGTCCGAGGCCTTGTTCTTCACCGAGAAGGCAAGCAGTTCGGCGATATCCATCGGGTAGTTCCCCCTCAACCGATCGTCTGAAATTTAGTGTGTTTTGCGGCAATCGATGCGGGTGCCCTGCCCCGGCGCCGGTGGCGTGCGACGGCCGTCTGCCGCGCATGCCACCGATAGCCTGAAGCCGTTCCCGGATCCCCCTGGAGCGGCTCGATACTACTCGCGCCGGGGGCGATGCGGCCAGTCCTCGACAGCGGTTTTGCCAAGGGTGCACACCCGCTCGCCGGACCGACAGCGCAAAGCGCGCACCGCGGCGAGTGGGGTAAGGTATCCGGCTGACGACACACAGGAGCGAACATGACACGCATCGCCTTCATCGGTGGCGGCAACATGGCGCGCAGCCTCATCGGCGGCCTGCTCAAGACCGGTATCCCCGCCGCCGCCATCACCGTCTCCGAACCCCAGGCCGAGTCGCGCCAGAGCCTGGCGCGCGAGTTCGGCGTAGCCACCTACGCCGAGAACCGGCTGGCCGCCGCCGAGGCCGAGGTCATCGTGCTGGCGGTGAAGCCGCAGATCATGCCGGCGATCCACGCCGAACTGCGCGACACGCTGCAGCGCAACCGCCCGCTGCTGATCTCGATCGCCGCCGGCGTGCGGCTGGACCAGCTTGAGCGCTGGTTCGGCGCGCTGCCGATCGTGCGCTGCATGCCCAACACACCCGCGCTGATCGGCGCCGGCGCCACCGGCCTGTGCGCCAACGCCCGGGTCAGTCCACCGCAGCGCGCGCAGGCGCAGCACATCCTGGATGCCGCCGGGCTCACCCGCTGGGTCGACGACGAGGCGCTGATGGATACCGTCACCGGCATCTCAGGCTCGGGCCCGGCGTATTTCTTCGCCCTGGTCGAAGCGCTGGAAGACGCCGCCGTGGCCCAGGGCATGCCGCGCGACACCGCCCGCGCGCTGGCCGCGCAGACCTGCCTGGGCGCCGGCCGCATGCTGGTGGAGAGCGGCGAGGCGCCGGGCGAGCTGCGCCGCCGGGTCACCTCGCCCCACGGCACCACCCAGGCCGCGCTGGAGAGCTTTGCCGCCAACGGCCTGCCCGCTATCGTGGCGCACGCCGTCGCCGCGGCCACCCGCCGCGGCGGCGAACTGGCAGCCGAACTGGACAAGACCTAAGTGACCTACCTGCTCAATGCGCTGTCGCTGGTGATCGAACTGGCCTTCAACCTGCTGGCCACGCTGTTCGTGCTGCGCGTGCTGGCCGAGGCGGCCCGCGCGGACTTCCACAACCCGATCAGCCAGTTCCTGTATCGCGCCACCAACCCGGTGCTGGCGCCGATCCGCCGGGTGATCCCGAACTGGCGCCGGATCAACCTTGCCGCGCTGCTGCTGGCGTGGCTGGTGATGGTGCTCAAGAACGCGCTGCTGTTCGTGCTGCTCGGCGCCGCGCCGAACGCGGCCGGCCTGCTGGTGCTGGGGCTGGCCGACCTGATCGACTTCGTGCTGGTGTTCTACCTGGTGCTGATTTTCGGCTGGTCGCTGATGAGCATGCTGCAGGTGGATTCGCGCCAGCCGGTGCTGCGCCTGGCCGGCGCCATCGTCGAGCCATTGCTGCGTCCGCTGCGCGGCCGGCTGACGGTGGGCATGATCGACTTCTCGCCGATGGCGGTGATGCTGGTGATCGTGCTGGCGCGCATCCTGATCGCCGCCCCACTGCTCGACCTGGGCAAGGCGTTGACGCTGGGCCAGTGATCCACTGGTCAACCGCGTTGACGCCCGCCTGCTGAGCTCGCGGCGAAGGCTCAGCCCACCGCCGCCTCGATCCGCTGCCGCAATGCCGCGTCCATGCGCGGCAGCAGGTCGAGCGCATCGAGGTTCTGCTCCAGCTGCTCCAGCCGGCTGGCACCCAGCAGCACGGTGGACACGTGCGGGTTGCCCAGGCACCAGGCCAGTGCCAGCTGCGCCATCGGCACGCCCAGCTCGTCGGCGATCGGCTGCAGCCGCTGCGCCCGCGCCACGCGCCCCTGGCGCGCATCGAGCAGCTCGTCGCGCAGCCACTCGTAACCGGGCTGGGTCAGCCGCGCGTCGGACGGCACGCCGTCGCGGTACTTGCCGGTGAGCAGGCCCGAGGCCAGCGGCGACCAGATCGTGGTGCCCATGCCGTACTTCGCGTACAGCGGCGCGTACTCGCGCTCCACCCGGTCGCGGTGCAGCAGGTTGTACTGCGGCTGCTCCATCACCGGCGCCGTGAGGTGCTGCTCGCGCGCCACGCGGTGCGCTTCTTCGATAGCCTCGGCCGACCACTCGCTGGTGCCCCAGTAGAGCACCTTGCCCTGGCGCACCAGCAGGTCCATCGCGGCCACCGTCTCGGCAATCGGCGTGTCCGGGTCCGGGCGGTGGCAGAAGTACAGGTCGAGGTAATCGACCTTCAGCCGCTTCAGCGCCTGGTGGCAGGCCTCGATCACGTGCTTGCGCGACAGCCCGCGCTGGGTCGGTTTTGGGTCGGCCACCGCGCCGAAGTACACCTTGCTCGACACGCAGTAGCTGTCGCGCGCAAAGCGCAGATCGGCCAGCACGTCGCCCATCAGCTCTTCGCCAGCGCCCTGGTTGTAGGTCTCGGCGTTGTCGAAGAAGTTGACCCCGCGATCGTGCGCCAGCGCCAGCAGGTCGCGCGCCTGCGACCGCCCGACCTGGCGGCCGAAGTTGATCCAGGCGCCGAACGAAAACACGGACAGCTGCAGGCCACACTGGCCGAGGCGGCGATACTGCATGGGAAGGCTCCAGCGAAAACGTCAGGCGCGGCAGGATGCCAGAGGCTGCGTCACTGGATCGCCAGTGCGACACCGCATGCGTGCATGAGCAGGGCCAGCGCGAGCGCGGCGAACACGCCGGCGACCACGTCGTCCACCATCACGCCCATGCCGCTCTTGAGGTGGCGGTCGAGCCAGCGAATCGGCCACGGCTTCCACACGTCGAACAGGCGGAACAGCACGAAACCGGCCAGCACGATCCACCACGGCGCAAACAGCGCCGGCAGCAGCGCGATCCACTGGCCGACGAACTCGTCGATCACCAGGCTGCGGTGGTCGTCGACGCCGAGCAGGCGACCGGCCACGTTGCAGGCCCACACGCCCAGTGCGAAAACAGCGAGCACCACCAGCAGGTACGCTGGCAGCGGCAGCACGCGCAGCAGCAGCCACGGCAGGATCGCCGCCGCCGAGCCGAATGTGCCCTGCGCCTTGGGCGCGAACCCGGAGCCGAATCCGCAGGCGATCCAGCCGGCTGGCGACGCCATCAGCGTGCGGCGCTGGGCGGTGGTTAGGGTCTTGCGGTCGGCCATGCTCGTCATCGTGCAGCGTCGTCAGCGAAATGATCCCAGCCGCGGCGCGCCGGCGTGAGCCACTCGCCCTCCGTACCGCACACGCGCACGCCGGGCGCCTCGACGATGCGACCGATGCGCGTGGCGCCGCAGCCGAGGCGCGCGAGATCCGCCTGCACCTCGCCTGCCAGCGCCGGCGGCACGGTGAAGCACAGCTCGTAATCGTCGCCGCCGGCCAATGCGTAGTCGTGGGCCGCCGCTTCGTCGCAACTGCCGAGCAGCGCGGAGGACAGCGGCAGCCGCTCCACCTCGATCTCCGCGCCCACGGCGCTGGCCGTGCACAGATGGCCGAGGTCGGCGAGCAGGCCATCGGAGACGTCGATGCAGGCGCTGGCGCGGCCTCGGAGCGAGAGCCCCGCTGCAACCCGCGGCTGCGGACGATTGAGGCGCGCGCGCAGGAAGCCGCGGCGCTTTTCCTCGTCGGGGTCGGTACTGGGTGCCAATCGCTGCAACCCCGCAGCCGCGTCGCCCAGCGTGCCGGTGACGAACACCAGGTCGCCCGCGCGCGCGCCGTCGCGGCGCAGCGCCTGTCCCGGCGGCACAAAGCCGTGCACCGCCACCGAGAGCGTGAACGGCCCGCGCGTGGTGTCCCCGCCGACCAGCGCCACGCCGTACGCCTGTGCGAGCTGCGCGAAGCCGTCGGCAAGGCCGTCGACGCGCGCGGCCTGCGCCGCTGCCGGCAGCTCCGGCAGAGTGAGCGCGAGCAGCGCCCATGCCGGCGTGGCGCCCATCGCGGCGAGGTCGGACAGGTTCACCGCCAGCGCTTTCCAGCCGATGTCGGCCGGCGCCGTGCCGTGCGGAAAATGCACGCCCTCGACCAACGTGTCGATCGCCACCGCCAGCTCCTGCCCGGCCGGTACGGCGAGCAGCGCGGCGTCGTCGCCGATGCCCAGGCGCACGTCCTCGCGCACCTGCGCGGTGCGCGCGTGGATGCGGTCGATCAGGCGGAATTCCATCAGCGCATGGCCATCGGCGGCGGGCCGTCAGCTGCCGGCCGGGGCCGGCACGTCGCGCGTGAACAGGCGGATCGGCGCATCGTGGAAGGTGGTCTCGCACCAGGCACGAAAGCCGGCCTTCTCCGCCACCCGGAGCGAGGCGACGTTTTCCGGCGAGATGATGCAGGCCGCACGGTGCGCGCCCAGATAAGCATCGCCCCAGGCGAGGACGGCCGCCAGCGCCTCGCTGGCGTAGCCGCGCCCGTGCACCGCAGGCGCCAGCACCCAGCCCAGTTCCAGCATGCCGTCCAGCGAAGGGGTGATCTGACGCTGGAAGTCGGCATAGCCGAGATCGCCGACCAGCGCGCCGCTGGCCTTCTCCTCCACCGCCCAGAAGCCGTAGCCGAGCAGCGGCCACATGCCGCCGTAGCGCAGCAGGCGCATCCACACGTCCTGCCGCGTGGCCGGCACGCCGCCGATGTAGCGGTAGACGTCCGGCTCGGACCAGATCGCGTGCAGCGCATCGAAGTCGTCCGCACGATGCGGACGCAGGCGCAGGCGCGGCGTCTCCAGCACGGGCGCCTGCCGCAGCACGGACGCGCCGGCCAGGGTGAACACCATCAGCCGCGCTTCTCCACCGCGCGAAGCTGCGCGGCCAGCTTGTCCAGCACACCGTTGACGTAGCTGTGGCCGTGGTCGGCGCCAAAGCGCTTGGTCACCTCGATCGCCTCGTTGATCACCACGCGGTAGGGCACGTCTGGGCGATAGCCCAGCTCGTAGGCGGCCAGGCGCAAGGCGGCGCGCTCGATCGGATCGATCTGCGCCACTTCGCGGTCGATGTGCGGGCGCAGGCTGGCGTCCAGCGCATCGACGTGCTTTTCCACGCCGTGCAGCAGGTCCTCGAAGTATTCGAGGTCGGCGATTTCCATGTCCTGCTCGTGGCGGAACTGCTCGATCACCGCGCTCATGTGGCTGCCCGACAGCTGCCACGCATACAGCGCCTGCAGCGCACGGCGCCGCGCGCGCGAGCGCGCGGCCATGTCGATGCCCTGGCTCGGCGGCGCCATCACAGCTGCCCGTAGAGGTTGACCATTTCCAGCGCGGCCATGGCTGCGTCCACACCCTTGTTGCCGGCCTTGGTGCCCGAGCGCTCGATCGCCTGCTCGATGGAGTCGGTGGTCAGCACGCCGAACGCGACCGGCACGCCCGAGGCGTAGGCCGCCTGGGCCAGGCCCTTGGCGCATTCGCCGGCGACGTAGTCGAAATGCGGAGTCGAGCCGCGGATCACCGCGCCCAGCGCGATCACCGCGGCGTACTTGCCCGAGGCCGCCACCTTGTGCGCGGCCAGCGCGATTTCCCACGCGCCCGGCACGCGGATCAGCTCGATGTTGTCGTCCTTTACGCCGTGGCGCACCAGCGCGTCGCGCGCACCGGCCACCAGCGGCTCCACCACGAAGCCATTGAAGCGGCCGGCGACGATGGCAAAGCGGCCCTTGGGCGTGGCGAAGTTGCCTTCGATGGTTTTCATGCAGGTGGTCCTCGGTGGGCGCACGGCCCGGGGCAGACCGCACATTTTACGGGTTTGCGGCGCCCGCCGCTCGGGCACGGCGGCTCAGGCCAGGTGCGGATACCCGGAGAAGCTCAACGAGGCTTGTGTGCCGCTGACCTGCAGCCGTGCCGGCACGCCGAACGGCAGCGTGACCTTGGCCGGCGCGTGGCCGAACGGCAGCCCGTCGAGCACCGGGATGCCGGCCACCTTGCGGATCTGCGCAAACGCCTCGTCCAGGTCGTAGCCGTTGTCGTAGCCGGCGGGCCGGCAATGGACGAAATCGCCCAGCACCAGCGCCCGCTGGCGGCCGAGTACGCCCGACAGGTGCAGCTGGTAAAGCAATCGCTCGATGCGGAACGGCGGTTCGCCCACGTCTTCCACCACCAGGATGCCGCCGTCGATGCGCGGCAAGTACGGCGTGCCCAGCAGGCTGCACAGCATGGCGAGGTTGCCGCCCCACAGCGGGCCTTCCACGTCCAGCGCGTGCTCGCCGGAGGTGGCCCATGCGGCTTGGCCCTGGCCGTTGCGCAGGGTGCTCCAGAAATGTTCGAGCGTGTGCGCGCTCGGCTCGGCCGCGCCGAAATCCGGCCCCAGCATGGGTCCGCTGAAGGTCGGCAGGCCCGCCTTCGCCAGCAGGGCGAGCTGGATCGCGGTGAAATCGCTGTGACCGACCAGCACCAGCGGCTCGCCGCCGAGCCGTTCGCGCAGGGCGCCGTAATGCAGATGCTCCAGCAGCCGCGTGGCGCCGTAGCCACCGCGCACCGCCAGCGCGATGTCCGGCAGCACATCCAGCGTGGCGAGCGCGTTGAGGTCGGCGGCGCGCTCGGCGTCCGTACCGGCAAAACGGGACGCGCTGCGTTCCAGCACCGCAGCGCCCTCGACCGAACAGCCCGCCTCGCGCAGCCGCGCCACGCCGCGCGCCATCGCGTCGCGATCGTGCGGGTAGCCGGAGGGGGCGATCAGGCGAATGTGAGTGGCAGGCATGGTCTGGGTCGAAGCAGCGAGGGAAAAGTCAGGGGATCGTAGAGCAAGGTGGGGCGGCGATCGTGGCTGCGGTGGGGCCGGGGCGGGTCCTTCGACTGCGGCCTTGGCGGCCCACGCTCAGGGCGAACGGATTGAGATCTGGCCGGATAACCGCAAACCGTTCGCCCTGAGCGTCGCGATGCTGGTCGAAGGGCCGGCCGCATCGGCCGATCCATCGCTCACACGTACTCGACCACTTCCAGCCCGAACCCACCCAGCCCCACCAGCTTGCGCGGCGTGCCAATCACGCGCAGGCGGTGCACGCCGAGGTCGGCCATGACCTGCGCGCCAAGGCCGAGCTGGCGCCACTGGTTGTGCTGGGCGTCCTCGGCGCTGACCGTGGCCGGCTGGCCCTTCAGACGCGCAAGCAGGGCCTCGGGGGTATCTTCGCCGGACAGCACCAGCAGCACGCCGCGGCCCTCGTCGGCGATGCGCCGCAGCGCGGCAGTGACGGTGAGGCCGAGGTCATCGCGGTTCAGGTGCAGCACGTCCGACAAGGTGTTGCGCACGTGCACGCGGCTGAGCACCGGGGCGCCGTCATCCACCGTGCCCTTGACCAGGGCGAAGTGCAGGCCGCGGCGAATCGCGTCGCGGTAGGCGATCAGGCGGAACGGACCGAACTCGGTATCCACGTCTTCCTCATGCACGCGCTCGACGGTCTTCTCGGTCTCCAGCCGGTAGCGGATCAGGTCGGCGATGGTGCCGATCTTCAGACCGTGCTTCTTCGCGAACACTTCCAGCTCGGGACGGCGCGCCATCGAGCCGTCCTCGTGCAGGATCTCGATCAGGATCGCCGCCGGCTCCAGCCCGGCCAGCGCGGCCAGGTCGCAGCCCGCCTCGGTGTGGCCGGCACGGGTGAGCACGCCGCCGGGCTGCGCGGTGAGCGGGAACACGTGGCCCGGCTGCGAGAGGTCCTGCGGCTTCGCGTCGGACTTCACCGCCACCTGGATGGTGCGGGCGCGGTCGTGCGCCGAGATGCCGGTGGTGACGCCCTCGGCCGCCTCGATCGAGACGGTGAAGTTGGTGTGGTATGGCGAGGTGTTGTCGCTGACCATCGGACGCAGGCCGAGCTGCCGCGTGCGCTGTTCGGTGAGCGTGAGGCACAGCAGGCCGCGCGCCTCGCGCACCATGAAGTTGACGTCCTCCGGCCGCACCATCTGCGCGGCCATCACGATGTCGCCCTCGTTCTCGCGATCCTCGTCATCGAGGATCACGACCATGCGGCCGGCGCGGATGTCTTCGAGGATCTCGGGGATGGTGTTGAAGCTCATGGGGCTGAACCTTGGGAATGGGGACGGAGCGAAGAGCGAGGAGCGAGAAGTGAGTGGAGAGGAGTGAGAAGTGAGAGGGAGCAAGTGCGCGTCACACCCGATGCCTTCTCTCACTCCTCACTTCTCGTTCCTCACTCCTCGCTCCTCGCCTTCAGGCGAAGCCGTGCTGCTTGAGAAACTCGACGTCGATGCCGGACGCCTGCCCGCCACCGATCAGCCGCTCGACGTAGCGGGCGATCACATCCACCTCGATGTTCACCGCGTCGCCGACGCGGCGCGCGTGAAAGGCAGTGTGCTCGACCGTGTGCGGAATCAGGTTGACGCCGAAGCGATGACCGTTGACCTCGTTCACCGTGAGACTGGTGCCGTCGATGCACACCGAGCCCTTGGCCGCGATGTAGCGCGAGATGGCCGCCGGCACCTCGAAGGTCCAGCGCTGCGAGCGCCCGTCCGGAGTGATCGACACCACCTTGCCGACGCCGTCGACGTGGCCGGACACCAGATGCCCGCCGAGTCGGTCGGCCAGGCGCAGTGCCTTCTCGAGGTTCACCGGATCACCGGCCTTGAGCTGGCCCAGCGTGGTGAGCGACAGCGTCTCGTTGGAAACATCCGCGCCGAAACCGTGCGCGTCCAGCGTGACGGCGGTGAGGCACACGCCGGACACGGCGATCGAGTCACCCAGCTGCACGTCGGCGAGGTCGAGGCCGGCTGTATCGACATACAGCCGCACGTCGCCGCCGCGCGGCTCCAGCCGCACCAGGCGGCCGACGGTCTGGATGATTCCAGTAAACATCAGCGCCACCCCGGGGTGGGATGGGCATTCAAGTCGGACGTGTGGATCATGAAACGTTTCCCGCGCAGTGGCTTGCGAAAAACGCCCCAAGGCGCATGGTCGGCGCGCGCCGACCAAGGCGCCCGCCGTACCGTCTTCTCTCATCCGGACTTTCTGGAAACCGTTCGGGTTTCCAACCGTCGGCTCCGGCTTCTGACCGGATCTGCTGACCTTCCGGCCAGGGCCGGAAGCGCTCGCGGGCTCGTGCCTTGGCACCTTACCGCCGGTGGGGAATCGCACCCCGCCCTGAAGACGTCGTTGTCTGTTGCCGCCAGCGAACTGGCCGCAGAAGTCTAGCATCCCGTGCCAGCGCCCGGCGCCGGGGAACGTCCGCCATCGCGCACGCAGCGTTTCCGTTGCCGGCATGCAGCAACATCAACCGGCTACGGTCAGCTCCGTCGCCAGGAAGTCGATCAGCCGACGCAGCGCCGGGACACGATCCGCCCCCGGCAACCACACCAGATGCACGGGCGAGCTCAAAAGCTCCCAGTCGGGCATCACCTCCACCAGCCGTCCGGCCGACACCAGCGGATCGGCCATGTAATCGCCCTGGATGCCGATACCCACGCCGGCAAGCAGCGCATCGCGGACAGCCATCGAATCGTTGCAGGCCAGCACCGGATCAATGCGCACCGAGCGGCGCCGGCGCTGGCGACTGAACTGCCACAACGTGCCGGTGCGCAGGCCGCTGAAGGCCACGCAGCGGTGCGCCTTGAGCTCCACCGGATCGCTGGGTGCCGGTGCGGTCGCCAGGTAGGACGGCGCAGCGCACAGGTAGCGCCGCATGGTGCCCACGCGCCTGGCCACCAGCTGGGCGTCCGCCAGCTTGCCCACACGCACGGCCAGATCGATGCGCCCGGCCACCAGGTCGACGTAGGCATCGTCGTAGGTCGCCTCGATGCGCACCTGCGGATGCGCTGCGGCGAAGCGCGCCAGCAGCGGTGCGATACGAACGCGCCCGTACGACCCTGGCACATGGACGCACAAGCGACCGGCCGGCTCGCCATCGCCGGGACGCAGGCCCGTGGCCAGATCCTGCATCACCGCCTCCAGCCGCTCGCACTGCGCGAGCAACCGCTCGCCGCGCTGGGTCAGCGTCACGCTCCGGGTGGTGCGCAGGAACAGTTTCCCCCCGATTGCCGCTTCCAGCGACGCGATGCGCCGACTAAGCACCGAAGGCGTGCAACCCGCATCGCGCGCGGCACGGGTGAAGTTCAACCGCCGTGCCGCCGCCGCAAAGGCACGCAGCTCGCGCAGACGGTTGGGCGTCAGTTCGAATGATTGATTCATCTGGCGAATGAAAGAAATGCTTTACCGGCGGATTATCACTCCGGGCAGGGCAGTCCACCATCGCCGGCATCGCAACCCGGAGCCCGTCATGCACAGCTATCAACTGACCCGTTTTGGCCTGGACCATCTGCAGCTCTCCGAGCAGCCCGCACCCCGCCCCGGCCCGGGCCAGGTGCTGGTGAAGATGGAAGCCGCCTCGCTCAACTTCCGCGACCACCTGCTGGTGAACGGCCAGCTCTACCGCGACGTGCCGCTGCCGCTGGTGCCGGTGTCGGATGGCGCCGGCACGGTACTGGAAGTCGGCGACGGCGTTGCCCGCTTCAAGCCCGGCGACCGCGTGACCACCTTCTACAAGACCCGCTGGATCGCCGGCGCGATGCGGCCGGAATGGGAGGGCGCGGACCTCGGCGGACCCGGTCCCGGGGCCATGCGTGAACTGGCCTGCTACGACGCCTATGCGCTGGCGCGCGCGCCCGCGCACCTCAGCTCACTGGAAGCAGCCACGCTGCCCATCGCGGCGCTCACCGCATGGACGGCGCTGGAGCAGGCACGCCTGACCAGCGGACAGACGGTGCTGCTGCTGGGCACCGGCGGCGTCTCGCTGTTCGCGCTGCAACTGGCGAAGGCACGCGGCGCGCGGGCCATCGTGCTCTCCTCCAGCGACGAAAAGCTCGAACGCGCCCGGGTGCTGGGGGCCGACCTCGGCATCAACTACGCCAGGCTGCCGAGCTGGGGCGCCGCCGTGCGCGAGGCCAGCGGCGGGCGCGGAGTGGACGCCGTGGTCGAAACGGTGGGTGCCTCCACCTTCGAGCAGTCGATGGACGCCGTGGCGATGCACGGTTTCGTGGGCATCGTCGGCTTCATGGGCGGCAGGCAGGCGCCGCTGCCGCTGGTGCAGGCGATCCTCAAGCGGGTGCGGCTGCAAGGCCTCTCGGTGGCGTCGCTGGCGGAGCACGAGCGCATGGTGGCCGCGCTCGAGGCCATCCGGCTCAAGCCGGTGCTCGATGCGGTCTACGGCTTTGGCGAGCTGCGCGAAGCCTTCGAACATCTCGCCGCGGGCCGGCATTTCGGCAAGATCGGCATCGACTTCGCGAAGTGAACTGCTCAGGCGCCTGCCGGACGCAGGCGCAGGCGCAGATCGCTCCCCAGCATGCGCTGGTCCAGCAACTGCAGTTTCCAGCGTGCGTCCATGTCCGCGAGCGCTGGAAGGTGCAGCAACGGGCGGGCATCGTCGCCAAGCAGCACCGGCGCGATGTACACCAGCAGCTCGTCCACCAGGCCCGCTTCGAGCAGCGCCCCGCCGAGCGTGGGACCGGCCTCCACGTGCACCTCGTTGCAGCCCCGCGCCGCAAGGCGCTGCAGCACCTCGCCCAGGTCCAGGCCCCGGCCGCGCTCGCCGACCACCGTGCGCTCGACGCCCGCCAGATGCGCCGGTACGTCAGCGTCGGCCCCATGCAGCAGCAGCGACGGGGCGGCGGCGTCGAGGATGTGGCTGCCGGCCGGCGTGCGCAGGCGCCGATCGAGCACCACCCGCAGCGGCGGCGCGATCTCGGTATCCGTCGGCAGGCGCACGGTGAGCCGGGGGTTGTCGGCCAGGATGGTGCCGCTGCCGCTGAGGATGGCCGAGCTGCGCGCACGCCAGCGCTGGCCGTCGGCGCGCGCGGCCTCGCCTGTGATCCACTGCGAGGCGCCGTTGGCCAGCGCGGTGCGGCCGTCCAGGCTCATCGCCAGCTTGACCCGCACGAACGGACGCCCGCGCTCTATGCGGTGGAAGAATCCCGCGTTGAGTTCGCGCGCCGGCTCGCGCATCAATCCCGTCTCCACCGTGATGCCGGCGGCGCGCAGACGCGCCAACCCCGCGCCTTCAGCCTGCGAAGTGTCCTCGGCGGCGATCACCACACGCTGCACGCCGGCGGCGATCAGCGCGTCCGCGCACGGCGGCGTGCGGCCGTGCAGGCCGCAGGGTTCCAGCGTGACGTAGGCGGTGGCGCCGTGCCCCCGCTCGCCGGCCTCGCGCAGGGCGAACACCTCGGCGTGCGGACCACCGGCGCGCCGGTGCCAACCCTCGCCCACCACAGCGTCGCCGTGGGCGATCACGCAGCCCACGCGGGGGTTCGGCTGGGTGGTGAACAGCCCACGCTCGGCCAGCGCGAGCGCATGCGTCATGTGTCGGTGGTCGGTCGCTGTGAATGCCATCAGGGCGAGGAGTGAGCAGCCAGGAGCGGGAGGCCGGAGCGACACAGTCTGCCCCAGGAGAGAGAAGCACACATCACGCAGATCATCGGGAGACGGCCGGGCCGGACGAGAGAAGCTTCCTCTCGCACTTCATCCCTATCCACTCACTTCTCGCTCTTGCGCGACTTCCTGGCTACCGCATCGCCGCCCAGCAGCGACAGCTGCAGCTTTTCCAGCTCAGGCAGGTCGCGCTCGAGTTTCTCGATCTCCTCGCGGAACGCCTGCACGTCCTCGAAGCGGCGGTAGACCGAGGCGAAGCGCACGTAGGCGACCTGGTCGAGCTTGCCGAGTTCGCGCATCACCAGCTCGCCGATGTGGCGCGACGGCACCTCGCGTTCTCCACTGCGGCGCAGGTCGTTGATGATCTCGCGCACCGAGGTGTCCACGTCGTGGCTGGCGACCGGGCGCTTCTGCAGCGCGCGCTCGAAGCTGGTGCGCAGCTTGCGCTCGTCGAAAGCCTCGCGCCGCTCGCCGCTCTTCACGATCGCCGGCAGCTTCAGCTCGGCGGTCTCGAAGGTGTTGAAGCGCTCGCCGCACTGCGGACACTCGCGACGGCGACGCACGGTGGCACCGTCGTCGGTGAGCCGCGAGTCGATCACGCGGGTGTCTTCGTGCTGGCAGAAGGGGCAATGCATAAAGGCTCAGGAGTGAAGGTAGAGAAGTGAGGAGTGAGAGGAAAGCAACAGCGGGCGCGGCTTTCTCTCAATCCTCGCTCCTCTCAACTCACTTCTCGCTCTCAGCCGTACACCGGAAACTTCTTGCACTGCGCCTCGACCTTGGCGCGCACGTTGGCGATCACCGCCTCGTCGGCCGGCGCGTCGAGCACGTCGCAGATCCAGTTGGCCAGCTCCACGCAGTCCGCTTCGAGGTAGCCGCGGGTGGTGACGGCGGGGGTGCCCACGCGCAGGCCGGAGGTGACGAAGGGCTTCTGCGGGTCGTTCGGCACGGCGTTCTTGTTCACCGTGATGTGCGCCTTGCCCAGCGCTGCCTCCGCGTCCTTGCCGGTAACGCCCTTGCCGATCATGTCGATCAGCATCAGGTGGTTCTCGGTGCCGCCGGAGACGATCTTGTAGCCGCGCGCGATGATGGTCTTCGCCATCGCCTGCGCGTTCTTCACCACCTGGGTCTGATAGGCCTTGAACTCGGGTTCCAGCGCCTCCTTGAAGGCCACCGCCTTGGCGGCGATCACGTGCATGAGCGGACCGCCCTGGATGCCGGGGAAGACGATCGACTGCAGCTTCTTGGCGATCTCCTCGGCCGCCGCGCCCATGCCCTGATTGCTGGCGACGATGATGCCGCCGCGCGGACCGCGCAGGGTCTTGTGGGTGGTGGAGGTGACCACGTGGGCGTGCGGCAGCGGGCTGGGGTAGACGCCCGCGGCGACCAGTCCGGCGACGTGTGCCATGTCCACGAACAGGTAGGCGCCAACCTTGTCGGCAATGGCGCGGAAGCGCGCCCAGTCCAGCACCTGCGAGTAGGCGCTGAAGCCGGCCACGATCATCTTCGGCTGGTGCTCCACCGCGAGGCGCTCGACCTCGTCCATGTCGACGATGCCGTTGGCGTCCACGCCGTACTGCACGGCGTCGAGGATCTTGCCCGACAGGTTGACCTTGGCACCGTGGGTGAGGTGGCCGCCGTGGGCCAGGCTCATGCCCAGGATCTTGTCGCCCGGCTGCAGCAGAGCGAAGTACACCGCCTGATTGGCCTGCGAGCCGGAATGCGGCTGCACGTTGGCATAGTCGGCGCCGAACAGCTGCTTGACCCGGTCGATCGCCAGCTTCTCGGCCACATCGACGTATTCGCAGCCGCCGTAGTAGCGCTTGCCCGGGTAGCCCTCGGCGTACTTGTTGGTGAGCTTGGAGCCCTGGGCCTCCATCACGCGCGGGCTGGCGTAGTTCTCCGAGGCGATCAGCTCGACGTGATCCTCCTGACGCTGGCCTTCGTCGGCGATGGCCTGGGCCAGTTCGGGGTCGTAACCGGCGATCGTGCAGTCCTTCGGGAACATTCGGGAGCCTCGGCAGGGTCAGGGTGGGAACAGGACGCGAAAGTTTAACGCTGACGGCGGTTTGCGGCCACCGGCGCGCTTGCCGCACCCCGCCGCGGCGTCTGTCGCCGATGCACCGCCGAGACCAGCACGTAGCTGATCACCATCAGCAGCAGCCACGAACCGAGCTTGGCCAGCGGCACCGGATGCCAGCCGGCGCGCTGGGCGGGATAGAGCCAGGCGTGGGTGTAGGTGCCCACGTTCTCGGCCAGCCAGATGAACAGCGCCACCAGCACGAATCCCAGCAGCAGCGGCATCCGCCGATGCACCCGGCGGATGCGGTAATGCACCCAGGTGCGGCCGAACAGCGCCGCCAGCGCGGCGAACAGCAGCCAGCGGGCGTCCGGCAGATAGTGGTGGCTGAAGAAATTCACGTAGATCGCCACGGCCAGCACCACCGTGGCGCCGAACGGCGGATGACGACTGAAGCGGAAATCGAACAGCCGCCACGCCCGTGCGATGTAGCTGCCCACCGCTGCGTACATGAAGCCGGTAAACAGCGGCACCCCGCCCAGGTGCAGCACCGACGGTCCGGGATACGTCCATGACCCCACCGCCGTCTTGAACAGCTCCATCGCCGTGCCGACCACGTGGAACAGCGCGATGACCCTGGCCTCCTCGCGGCTCTCCAGCCCGGTCGCCAGCAGCACCAGCTGGATCGCCAGCGCTGACAGCGTGAGGAAGTCGTAGCGCGACAGCGCCGCGTGCGCCGGATACCAGCGCCAGCTCGCCACCAGCAGGGCCACCATCAGCCCGCCGAACAGGCAGGCGGAGACCTGCTTGAGGCCGAAGCGGACGAACTCGTGCGCCAGCACGCCCGGCCAGCCCAGGTGCCGCGCCCGCCGCGCGATCCTGGCGTCCAGCCGAACCAGCCGGCGGCCTACGCTTGCGCTCCTGCGTACCGCCTCCATATCGCCCCCGTCACCCCGGATCGTGTCGAAAGAGCGAGCGTGGAGCGTGGCCGAGCCGATGCCGGGCCGCGTGCAGGCCCGCGCCATGGCAGCGACATGGCCGATCGGCGATAATCGCCAGTCTTTTCCCTTTGTTCTCTACCTTGCCGGGCCGCGCGCAAACGCGGCTTGCGGACGCCTTTCGGGAGCCAGCATGCAGTACATCTACACCATGAACGGGGTGAGCAAGATCGTCCCCCCGAAGCGCCAGATCATCAAGGACATCTCGCTCAGCTTCTTCCCCGGCGCCAAGATCGGCCTGCTGGGCGTGAACGGCGCCGGCAAGTCCACCGTGCTGCGGATCATGGCCGGCGTGGACAAGGACTATCAGGGCGAGGCCCGTGCCCAGCCCGGCATCAAGGTCGGCTACCTGGCGCAGGAGCCGGACCTGAATCCGGAAAAGACCGTGCGCGAAGTGGTCGAGGAAGGCGTGTCCGAGATCCTCGACGCACAGAAGCGGCTGGAAGAGGTCTACGCCGCCTATGCCGAGGAAGGCGCCGATTTCGACGCGCTGGCCAAGGAGCAGGAGAAACTGGAAAACCTGCTGGCCGCCAACGATGCCCACGCGCTGGAACGCCAGCTGGAAGTGGCCGCCGACGCGCTGCGCCTGCCGCCGTGGGATGCCAAGGTAGGCCCGCTGTCCGGTGGCGAGAAGCGCCGCGTGGCGCTGTGCCGCCTGCTGCTGTCCAAGCCGGACATGCTGCTGCTGGACGAGCCTACCAACCATCTGGATGCCGAGTCGGTGGACTGGCTGGAGCAGTTCCTGCAGAACTATCCGGGCACCGTGGTAGCGGTCACCCATGACCGCTACTTCCTCGACAACGCCGCCGAGTGGATCCTCGAGCTCGACCGCGGCCGCGGCATTCCGTGGAAGGGCAACTACACCGAGTGGCTGGAGCAGAAGGACGCCCGCCTGAAGCAGGAAGCGAACCAGGAGAAGTCGCGCCAGAAGGCGATCGAGAAGGAGCTGGAGTGGGTGCGTTCGGCCGCCAAGGGCCGCCAGTCCAAGGGCAAGGCGCGCCTGGCCCGCTTCGAGGAGCTCAACTCGGTCGAGTACCAGCGCCGCAACGAGACCAACGAGATCTTCATCCCGCCGGGCGAGCGCCTGGGCCAGGAAGTGATCGAGTTCAAGAACGTCACCAAGTCGTTCGGCGACCGCGTGCTGATCGAGAACCTCTCGTTCAAGGTGCCGCCCGGCGCGATCATCGGCGTGATCGGCCCCAACGGCGCGGGCAAATCCACCCTGATGAAGATGATCATGGGCAAGGAGCAGCCGGACTCGGGCGAGGTAAAGCTCGGCCACACGACCAAGCTGGCCTACGTCGACCAGTCGCGCGATGCGCTCGACCCGAAGAACAACGTGTGGCAGGAAGTGTCCGGCGGCTCGGACATCCTCACCATCGGCAACTTCGAGATCCAGTCGCGCGCCTACATCGGCCGCTTCAACTTCAAGGGCACCGACCAGCAGAAGATCGTCGGCAGCCTCTCCGGTGGTGAGCGCGGCCGCTTGCACATGGCCAAGACCCTGCTGCAGGGTGGCAATGTGCTGCTGCTCGACGAGCCGTCCAACGACCTGGACGTGGAAACCCTGCGCGCGCTGGAAGACGCCCTGCTGGAATTCCCGGGCAGCGCGATCGTGATCTCGCATGACCGCTGGTTCCTCGACCGCATCGCCACCCACATCATCGCGTTCGAAGGCGACTCCCACGTGGAGTTCTTCCCGGGCAACTACAACGAGTACGAAGCGGACAAGAAGCGCCGCCTCGGCGACGAAGGCGCCCGCCCGCACCGCGTGAAGTACAAGAAGCTGGTCTGACGCCGTGGATGACACCAAGCTGCCCATAGCGATCGATGCCGGTGACGCCCCCGCGCGCACCGGCTCGGGCTATCCCGCGCCGTTCGCCGCGCAGATGGGCGACCGGCTGCGGCGCAGGCTGGGCGACGTGTTCGGCCTGACCGCTTTCGGCGTCAACCTGGCCCGGCTCGGACCCGGCGCGCACTCGGCACTACGCCATGCACACCACCTCGAGGACGAGTTCGTCTACATCCTCGAGGGCACGCCGACCCTGCTCACCGACGCCGGCGAGACACCGCTGCGCCCGGGCATGTGCGCCGGCTTCAAGGCCGGTACCGGCGACGGCCACGCGCTGGTCAACCGCAGCGACGCGGAGGTGCTGTACCTGGAGATCGGCGCGCGCTGCGTCGGCGAGACGGTCGATTACCCGGACGTCGATCTCAAGGGCGCCACCCTCGACGGGCGCTGGACCTACCTGCACAAGGACGGCACGCCGTACTGACGGCCGCCCTCCCGAGGAACCCGCGATGAGCTTCATGCAAACCCTTGCCGACGCCTGGCAGCGCCACGATTCGCTGGTCTGCGTGGGCCTCGATCCCGAGCTGGGCAAGCTGCCGGCGCAGCTGAAGGGGCGGCCCGACGCGGTATTCGAATTCTGCGCAGCCATCGTCGACGCCACCGCCGACCTCGCCTGCGCGTTCAAGCCGCAGATCGCCCACTTCGCCGCGCTGCGCGCCGAAGACACGCTGGAACGGCTGATCGCGCACATCCACGACAAGCACCCCGGCATACCGGTGATCCTCGACGCCAAGCGCGGCGACATCGGCTCAACCGCGCAGCATTACGCCAGCGAGGCGTTCGAGCGCTTCGGCGCCGACGCGGTGACGCTCAATCCGTACATGGGCCGCGACTCGATCGCGCCGTTCCTGGAGCGCGCCGACAAGGGCGTGATCCTGCTGTGCCGCACCTCCAATCCGGGCGGCGCGGACTTCCAGGCGCTGGACTGCGGCGGCGCGCCGCTCTACCTGCGCGTGGCCGAGACCGTCGCGCGCGAGTGGAACGGCAACGGCAACTGCGCACTGGTCTGCGGCGCCACCTGGCCGGAGGAACTGGGCCAGGTCCGCGCCCGCGTCGGTGACATGCCACTGCTGGTGCCGGGCATCGGCGCCCAGGGCGGCGACGTGGCGGCCGTGCTCCGCCACGGCCTCACCGCCGACCGCACCGGCCTGATGATCAACTCCTCGCGCGGCATCCTTTACGCCGGCCAGGGCGAGGACTTCGCCACCTCCGCCCGCGCGGCGGCATTGGAACTGCGCGACATGATCAACCAGCTGCGTCGCTGAGCAAGGGGCCCAGAGCAATTCCAGCCACGAAACGGAAAGGGCCGCAGCTCACGCCGCGGCCCTTTCGTTTCTGCACTGATTACGCGTCTTACTGCACGACCGGATGGGCGATGTCGCACTCGTTGGTGTCGTTCGACCAGGTGCTCTGCATGGCGAAGGTGCCGTTGGCCATCACCACGTCGGCCGACCTGCCCTGACCGGAGGAGATCCAGGCGCACTCATCGCCGTTCTCCTGGCCGTAGCTGCTGCTCCTGCGGGTCAGATTGGTCCAGCCACCGGCCGGGTTCTGGTCGGTAACGGTCTCGGCATACTCGTGGCCCTCCACGATTGAGAAGCCATCGAGCACACCCGCCGCACCGCTGTTGACGAAGTTCTCGCCGCAGCTGGTACCCATGTCGTAGACATACGGCATATTGGTGAACGCCACGTCGCCGACAGTCGAGCTCACGCCCTGGTCACCGTTCCAGTCGTGCCACGCGCAGAACTGGCCACTGGAGGTGTTGAAGCCGTCCGGATGCGTGCCGCTCGGCGACAGGATCACGTACTGCACGTAACGGTTGGATGCCGCGGTGGTATTGCCGAAATGCTGCGCGGCCTTGATCGCCTCCTGTGCCAGCTGGGCGCCGGTCGCCTGCGAGGGCGAGGACACCGAGTTGTCATACCAGATGCCGGCCAGTGCGCCGCCGGTCGGATAACCGATGTGCGGCGCACCCGAAGGGCAGAACGTCGCGCCACTTGAAACCAGCGGGCCGTCGCAGTACTGGGTCATCGTGCCCGACCACAGCTCGCCGCCCGTGCCCAGACCCGCGAACAGCTTCTCCAGATACGGTACGGCGCCTACCGCATCGTTCGACAGCGTCATGTTGCCGCTGGCGTCGGTGCCGGCGGTGCCCCACTGGCTGCCGTAGACCACCAGATAGACCTTGGGCGTGCCGCTGGTCACCCCGATCCCGTCGACACCCCCGCCGAAACCCAGCAGCTTCGACGACGCGGTGCCCGACGTCCGGGCGGCGTGCAGCGCGGCCCATGACCGCATCAGATCATGTGCCTCACGGGTCGGCACCGGGCCGTGCCGATAGGCATGACCGTAAGCCGGCGAATACGGATTGGTATCGGAACTGCCCGGTGCCGCGCCGGCCATGGCGCCGGCGGAAACGCCGAGCAGGGCAGCGGCACCGATAATGCCGAGCCAGCGACTGCTGTATTTGGACATGCGAAAACTCCCCAAACTGGTTGAGTGATAGGCGATCGATGTGATGCAGACGCGAATTACGCGTCGCGCCCCGCGCACGCAGAAAATCTCTGTCATTGCGGCAATATCAGCCGATATGCAGATGCACGACCTCCCTCCCCAGGGAGACGCCGAGCGGATGGACATTAATCCGACCATTACTCGATGCGCAACAAGCATTTTTCACTTATCTGGACAAGACGAACTGGCAATCTACGCGGAATTTGTCAGGCAAATTTGTCCAATCAATGCAACTACTTGCAATCAGAATCGGGGGCATCTAAATAGTCCGCCGCGCAAGGTATTGCGAAATACTCCACGAGCCGAAATTAATTGCGTTCGCACAAATGCGAACTACATCAATTAATGGCGACAATTTCGTGCGAAACCGCAAGTGTTTCCGCAGGAATGCGAGACTGCGCATCTTCGATCGACGAGCGCCGCACGATTGGTGCGAAATACGCAGCCTCGCACCTTAATCCGCTTTAAAACCATCCCCAGACGGATGCTGGTCGCGTGTTTTCGATCGATGGCCCGGGCCGGTCCGACAGGGCACGGCTTTACTTTGTCCCGACAAGCGACGTCGACCTTTTGCAGCGGGCGCACCAGCCCCTTCTTCGCGTACGGAACCGCCAGGCGGGTCAGCGCTGCTCCGGTTTTCCACGCGCGTTCATGGCAGCCCCGCGCTCTCCCGCCAACCCGGTGCAACCCGACATGCGGAACGAACGCCATAGCCGTGACACGCCAGAACACCGGCAGACCTGGACACTCCGGCCGGAGACGCATGCCCTCGGACGACCGGCAATACCGGCATCGACAACTGGCTCTCGCCGACGACCTGACCGGCACGCAAGAGCCGACAGCACGGCAATGAGCCGGCATCGTGCGGGTCATGCCCCAGCCACGATGGCACTTACTTCAGCGTGTATGCACCCAGTACACGTAGACGCCGTTGGCACGGTCGTCGGCGCGATGACCCTCGCGCCCTTCCACCACGTTGCCCCAGGTCGATCGCAGTGCGCCGGCCTGCACGCGATCGACGCGCACCTGCTCGCCACGCGGAATGATGAAGCTGGCCTCCACCACCATCACGCCGTCGCGCTCGAACACCAGCGTGGCCGGCTTGCCGGCGCCCGCGCCCCACCCCATGTGCACCTCGCACGCGACGGGGGAGAACACGCCGCGGTTGTCCAGACTCCAGCCCTCTGTCTTGCTCAGCAGGGACTGCAGGTGCGGATCGTCCCAGTCGACGGTATTGCCGGCGGCGGCGGCGCGTGGCTTGTCGAAATGGCTCATGCCGGCCACCATCCCGCACCGCCCGTCAACCGGACGTGGTCGGCCACCAGGCCGCGGCCTTGGCCCGCAAAGGCCGCCGTGCCGGCGGCCTCGAGCGGGTCCGGACAAGCGGAACGACGGGTTGCACGGCATACCATACCGGGCCTATCGGCCGAGCCGCAGGTTTCTTGAGGCGCCTTGCCGGTCTGGTCGTCGAACGCACGCCTGTCGGCGCAAAGTGAAGCTTGCGCCAGGGTCAGGCCGATGTGCCGCCTGCAATTGACGGCACGGAGCCGCGGCCCCTGAGCCATCGCTCGCAGGGCTGCGAAAAGGCGCGGGCGACCAGCCAGCCCAGCCACCAGGCCAGCAGCAGGGTGGGCAGGTACCACCACAAGCCCGCGCGCGGATCGCCGCCCATGGCACGCCACAGTCGCACGGCAGTGAACACCACGAACATGTGGGTGAGATAGATCTCGTAGCTCAGTCGTCCCCAGCTTTCGAGCCAGCCGAACCCGCGCAGGCGGTTGCGTGAAGGTGCCGACGGCGACATGCCCACCAGCAGGCACAGCGTCGCGACGGTGAGCATCAGCATCACGCCGTCGCGCATGGTGCGCCACAGCCAGGATGCGGTGAGCGTCATCATGGCGAGCATCGCCGCGCCACCGAACCAGCGCAGCGCGCGGGCATCGCGGGCGGCAGGTGGCCACGCGCGCACCCACAACGCACCCAGGATCCCGGTCGCGATGGCCGCCATGCCCGGCAGATACGCCTTCTCCTTCCACACCTCGTTGCCGGCAATCGACGCCAGCGACCACGGCAGCGACAGCGCGAGCAGCACCAGCAGCGGCACCAGCACCGCACGCCGGCGCGTGAGCAGGCATACGAGTGGAAAGCCGAGGTAGAAGGCCTCCTCGATCGACAGCGACCACAGCACGTCCCAGTTGCCCGGGAGATAGCCCGTCTGCCCTTCATACCAGTTGAGGTACAGGCCCAGTGCCGAGGCGACGGCACCACCCAGCGACTGCCCGGGGCGCTCGATCACATAGTCCGGCACGTTCAGCGCGTGGAGCAGCGCCAGCACGCCCACCAGCGCCAGCAGGCAGGGCAGGATGCGCGAGGCACGACGCCGGTAGAACGTGGCCAGATCGATTCGCGTCAGGTCGCCCCAGCGATCCAGCGCGTTGCCCGCGATCAGGAAACCGCTGATCACGAAGAACACGAACACGGCCTCGTAGCCGTTGTAGTTCAACGCATTCAACAGCCGGCGCGGCAGCCAGTCACCCAGCGCGGTGTCGCGCAACGGCATGCGCAGGCCCAGGTGGTGCAGCACCACCAGCACGATGGCGAGCCCGCGCAACCGGTCGATGCCGGCGTGGCGCATCGAAGTGGTTCCCGCGCGACTCATTCGACGCGACGCAGCTCGCCCTCGTCCTTCAGGCTGAAGGGATTGAAGTGCGTGCCCTCGTCGAACGTGTCCACGCCTTCATGGCGCTTGAGGAAGCCGACCACGGCATAGGTCAGCGGCGTGAACACCACCTCCACCGTCACCTTCATCAGCCAGTTGAAGGCGATCACCTTGACGATGGTCTGCCCTTCCCAGATGCCGATGAAGGCGATCGGGTAGAAGGTGAGGCTGTCCACGCCCTGGCCGACGAGGGTGGAGCCGATGGTGCGTGTCCACAGCATGCGGCCGCGGGTGAGCAGCTTCATCTTGGCCATCACGAAGGAGTTGGCGAAGTCGCCGATCCAGTACGCCACCAGCGAGGCCAGCGCGATCCGCCAGGTGCCGCCGAACACCACTTCCAGCGCCGGCTGCAGCTGCGCGTTGAACGGCTCCGACGGGCTGGCCGGCATGCGCAGGATCACCTGGGTCATGAAGGTGGCAAACAGCATCGCGCCGAAGCCCGCCCAGATCGCCCGACGCGCCCGCGCGTAGCCGTACACCTCGGTGAGCACGTCGCCGAAGATGTAGCTGATCGGGAAGAACAGGTTGCCGGCACCGAAGGTGAGCGCGCCCAGCAGCGGCAAGGTCACCGTGCACACCTTGGCCGGGCCGATCAGGTTGGAGCACAGCAGCACGGCGACCATGCCGCCGACCAGCAGGTCGTAGTAGCGGAAGCCGCGCAGCGGCGCGGCGGACGGTGCGGACGCGGACATCGGATCCCCCTGGACTTGGCGACGGCGCAGCATACCCGGGCGCCGCGCCGGCGGGGACGCCTGGAGGCGATCCGCCGCGGCGACTCAGTCGATGACCTGCACGCCCTTCCAGAACGCCACGCGGCCGGCGATCTGCTTCGCCGCCTCCTTGGGCGCGGGGTAGTACCAGGCCGCACCCGCATTCACTGCCTCGCCCACTACCACGTCGTAGTAGCTCGCGGTGCCTTTCCACGGGCAGGTGGTGTGGCGGTCGCTGTCGCGAAAATGCTCGCGCCGCAGCGCCTCGGCCGGAAAGTAGTGGTTGCCCTCCACCACCACGGTGTCGTTGCTCTCGGCGAGCACGGTGTCGTTCCAGATTGCGCGCATGTCAGTCGTCTCCCAGAGACTGGCCCGGAAACAGCACCTCGGTGAAGCCGAAGCGGCTGAAGTCGGTGATGCGCGAGGGGTACAGGCGGCCGATCAGGTGATCGCACTCGTGCTGCACCACGCGGGCGTGGAAACCGTCGGCGCGGCGGTCGATCGGCGCGCCCTGCGGGTCCACGCCCTGGTAGCGGATCAGGCTGTAGCGACTGACCACGCCGCGCAGGCCGGGCACGGACAGACAACCTTCCCAGCCTTCCTCCATGTCCTGCGAGAGCGGGGTGATCACCGGGTTGAGCAGGATGGTGCGCGGCACTTCGGGCGCGTCGGGATAACGGTCCGAATGCTCGAAGCCGAAGATCACCAGCTGCAGGTCCACGCCGATCTGCGGCGCGGCCAGACCGACGCCGCCGGCGTGGTGCATGGTGTCGAACATGTCGGCGATCAGTGCGTCGAGCTCGGCGCTGCCGATCATCGTGTCGGGCACGGAAGGCGCCACGCGCAGCAAGCGCGGGTCGCCCATCTTCAGGATCTCGTGGATCATGCGTCGTCCTCACGGCGGGATTCGACTGGACTGCGGGCCACGCCAGTGAAATGCAAGGCCGCCGCGCGCTCAGCGGCCGCCGAACACCTTCTTCAGCAGGTCGGTGGTGCGCGCCGCGGGGTTCTGGCGGATCGACTGCTCCTGCTCGGCGATGGTGGTGAACAGGCCGTCCATGGTCTTCTGCGTGACGTAGTCATCCAGATCCAGCGGACTGTGGCCGCTCTTGGACCCGCCGCCCAGCGCGCCGAGCGAGCCCAGCGCATCGCCGAGCGCGCCACCACCGCTGCCCGAGGTGAACGCCTTGTACTTTTGCGTCACGCCGACGCTGTCGGTGGCCTGCGCCACGATGGGATGGATGCGCGCGGCCAGCGCATCGCCGGCCACGCGGCGGAAAAAGTCGGTAGCCGCATGATCGCCGCCGGAGAGGATGCCGCGGGCGTCGTCGAGGGTCATCTTGCGGATGGCGTCGCCGAAGATATCCGCCACCTGCGGCACCGCCTTCTCCGCGGCGCGGTTGAGGCTCAGCTCGAAGGCGTCGACCTTGGCGCCCTGCCCCAGCTGGCGCGCCAGCTTGCCGGCCTGTTCCAGCTTGCCCGGCAGCGGGATGCGCACCTTGGCGTTGTTCCAGAAGCCGCCCTCGCGGCCCAGCGAATTGATCGCATGGGTGGTGCCCTTGGCGAGCGCTTCCTTCAGGCCGGCGGCGATGTCGCTGGTGGGCAACTGGCTGGTCGCGCTGTTGCTGCCTGCGCGGGACTGCGCGGCCTGCCTGGCCTTGTTCAGCAGATCCTTGAACTGGCCATGGCCGCCGGTGGCCGCGGCGGTTCCGCCGAGAAGCACGCCACCTGCCAGCGCGAGGACAAGCAGGCCGGATCGAACGTTGCTGCGCATGGCACGACTCCTGTGGACGCGGGCCTGCGAGTTTAGTCCTGCCTCCCCGCACCCCACATGACGGACGCGACAACCATTCGACCAAAGGCTAATGGGGCAAGGCCCCTGCGACCATTGACCACTCCGGCCGCGAGGGTGACCCTTGGGTATCTCCACCAGAGGGGTCCTCCCATGCAAGCGACAGCCACATCCACCACGGGGCCCGCAGGAAAACTCCTGTGGGCCCTCATTGCCGTGATCGGCGCCAGTTGTCTCGGCGTCGTGGCGCTGCGCCGCGGCGAACCGATCAACGCGATCTGGCTGGTCGCCGCGGCGATCTCGGTGTTCGTGATCGGCTATCGCTTCTACGGCACCTTCATCAACAACAAGGTGCTGCAGCTCGATCCCAGCCGTGCCACGCCGGCCGTGCTGCGCAACGACGGCCTGGATTACGTGCCGACCGACAAGTGGGTGGTGTTCGGCCACCACTTCGCCGCAATCGCCGGCGCCGGCCCGCTGGTGGGCCCGGTGCTCGCCGCGCAGATGGGCTACCTGCCCGGCACGCTGTGGATCCTGTTCGGCGTGGTGTTTGCCGGCGCCGTGCAGGACTTCATGGTGCTGGGCCTGTCGCTACGCCGCGACGGCCGCTCGCTGGGCAACATGCTGCGTGACGAGCTGGGGCCGTTGCCCGGCGTGGTCGCCATGTTCGGTGTGCTGGTGCTGATGATGATCGTGCTGGCGGTGCTGGCGCTGGTGGTGGTCAAGGCACTCACGCACAGCCCGTGGGGCACCTTCACCGTGGCCGCGACGATTCCGATCGCGTTCCTGATGGGCGGTTACATGCGCTGGTTCCGTCCGGGCCGCATCCTCGAAGTGTCGATCATCGGCCTGGTGCTCCTGCTTGGCTCGATCTGGCTGGGCAAGGCGGTCTACGACTCGCCGGTGTGGGGTCCGATGTTCGACTTCGACGCCAAGCACCTGGCGTGGATGCTGATCGGCTACGGCTTCTTCGCCTCGGTATTGCCGGTGTGGCTGCTGCTGGCGCCGCGCGACTATCTGTCGACCTTCCTCAAGATCGGCACCATCGCGCTGCTGGCGATCGCCATCTTCATCGCCGCACCGACCCTGCAACTGCCGGCGGTGACCAAGTTCATCGACGGCACCGGACCGGTGTTCGCCGGCAACCTGTTCCCGTTCCTGTTCATCACCATCGCCTGCGGCGCGGTGTCGGGCTGGCACTCGATCATCGCCTCGGGCACCACACCCAAGCTGTTGGCCAATGAAGGCCAGGCGCAGATGGTGGGCTACGGCGGCATGCTGATGGAGGCCTTCGTGGCGATCATGGCGCTGGTGGCCGCCGCGTCGTTGCATCCGGGCGTGTACTTCGCGATGAACTCGCCGGGCGCGCTGATCGGTGACACCGTGCAGAGCGCGGCCACGGCGATCAGCCAGATGGGCTTCGTGGTGACCCCTGATCAGCTGGCACAGACCGCCAAGGACATCGGCGAGGGCTCGATCCTCAGCCGCGCCGGCGGCGCGCCGACGCTGGCGGTAGGCATGGCCCAGCTGCTGCACGGGATCATCCCCGGCGAAGGCATGGTGGCCTTCTGGTACCACTACGCGATCCTGTTCGAAGCGCTGTTCATCCTGACCACGGTCGATGCCGGCACCCGCGTGGGCCGCTTCATGATCCAGGAGATCGCAGGCCTCATCCACAAGCCGCTGCAGCACACCGAGTCGTGGACCGGCAACCTCGTGGCCACGGTGATCTGCGTGGCGCTGTGGGGTTACTTCCTCTACCAGGGCGCGGTAGACCCGCTGGGCGGCATCAACACGCTGTGGCCACTGTTCGGCATCGCCAACCAGATGCTCGCTGCGATCGCCCTGATGCTGTGCACCGTGGTGGTGGTGAAGCTCAAGCGCGAGCGCTACATGTGGGCACCGGGCATCCCGGCGCTGTGGCTGATCGTGTGCACGATGACCGCCGGTTACGAGAAGCTGGTCGGCCCGATCAGCTTCACCGCGGCGGCCAACAAGTACGCCCAGGGCATTGCCGACGGCAAGCTGCTCGCCCCGGCCAAGTCGGCCGTGGAGATGCAGCGGATCGTCACCAACAACTACGTGGACATGGCGCTCACCGGCCTGTTCATGGCCCTCGTGGTGGCGATGGCGCTGTTCGTGCTCAACGCGATCGCCAAGGCAATGAAAGCCAACCGCCCCACCGCGCAGGAAGAGCCCTACGTGGCATTGAGCAGCGTGGCGCAGTCGTGAGCACCGCGATGAGCGTTCCGCGCCAGCCACGCGCGCTCCTCCAGGCCGCCGTGCAGGCGGTCTGGAAGTGGGCGGTGCAGACGGCGCGGCTGTGCTGCGGCGTGCCGGACTACGACGTCTACGTGGCGCATCTGAAGCGCGCGCATCCCGATCGGACGATTCCTACCTACGAGGAGTTTTTCCGCGAGCGGCAGACAGCGCGCTACAAGGGCACCGGCGGCCGCTGCTGCTGAAGACCCGGCTGGTTTTTCCCCGGGCCACGCCGGTGACGGCGTGGCCTTTTTCTTGGCCGCACGCCACGTATTGCGACCATTCGCGGATGGCGCTGTCACGTGCGGCCCGCGACAATGCTCGATTCCCCACGCATCCCTGCCCGCCATGACCGATCCCCTGCGCGACCGCCAGGACGATGACGACACGCCCGAAGCGCAGCATCGCTTCGGGCTGCGCCTGATCGCCCTGTACAAGATGGTGCAGGCGCTGGGACTGCTGTTCGCCGCCGCCGCGGCCTTCCATCTCCAGCGCCAGCGCAACGTCGACCGGTTGATCGACTGGCTGGAGCACCTTTCGCTCAGCGGCACCAGCGCACTGCGCCAGCACCTGGTCGATGCGCTGGCCGGGCTGGGGCCGCAACGCTTCGTGGTGATCGGACTGATCGCCCTCGCCTACGCGGCGCTGTTCATTACCGAAGGCGTGGGGCTGTGGCTGCGCAAGCACTGGGCCGAATGGTTCACCGTGATCGCCACTGGCTCACTGGTTCCGCTGGAAGCCTACGAGGTGATCGAGCACGCCAGCTGGCTCAAGCTCGGCATCCTGGTCGGCAACGTGGTGATCGTGATTTATCTGGCCCGCATCGCGATGCAGCCACATCGCAGGCACTGAGCGGTGCCAGCAGGGCCCGCGCTCAAGGCGCCCGCGCCGCGCGCCACTCTGAGGCCAGCAATCCATAGAACTCGGTGTCCGACACCTGGCCATCGACGATCCAGCGTTCGCGCAACAATCCTTCGCGCTGGAAGCCGAGCCGTAGCAGGCTGCGCGCCGATGCCCGGTTGGCCGGATCGATATCCGCCTCCAGCCGGTGCAGCTGCAGCGTATCGAACGCCCAGTCGACCAACTGCACCAGCGCCTCATGCATCAGGCCATGGCCCCACTGCGCGCGCGCCAGCGCGTAGCCGATCTCGGCACGACGGTTCGGCCGACTGAGGTTGAACAAGGCCAGTGTGCCCACGACGCGACCGCACGAGCGCAACACGATGCCCAGCCGCAGGGCCGAACCCTCGGCGAAGGCGAGGCGGTCGCGTTCGATCATGCCGAGTGCATCCTGCTCGCCGGTCCACGGCGGCTGGCTCCAGTACCGGACCACTTCGGGATCGCCGAAGATCGCCAGCAGGTCCGCGGCATCACGCGTGTCGAGCAGTCGCAGGGAGAGCCGGTCGGAAGCCAGGGCGATCGGTGGAAATGTCGTCATGCTCATGGCTCAGGCGGGCTGCAACGCGCGCTCGCGGCCCACAGCATCCAGCAGGGCCGGCAAGTACGCCATGTCGTCTAACACGAACTGGGCGCCAGCGGCGAGCAGGCGCTGGGCCGGCGTGTGTGCGGCGTAACCGATCACCGTCATGCCCGCCGCCAGACCGGCGGCGATGCCGGTGGGCGAATCCTCAACCACCACGCAGTGCGAGGGTCGCGCGGCGAACGTGCGGGCCGCCAGCAGGTAGAGATCCGGTGCCGGCTTGCCCTGCGCCACGTCATCGATGCAGAACCAGCGTCCGCCGAAGCGTGGCAACAGGCCGGTGGCGCGCAGGGTGATCTCCATCTTCACCCGCAGCCCGTTGGAGGCGACGGCGCTGGGCAGTTCGATCGCCGCGAGCATGTCCGCCACACCGGGCATGAGGGTGACCTCGCGCGCCAGCACGGCTCGGCTGCGCTCGCCGTAGCGCTCCTCGAAATCCGCAGGCAGTGGGCGACCGAGCAGTTGCTCGGCACGGCGCACCGATTCGGCGGCCGAACGACCGAAGAACTGCTCGGCCATGTATTCCTCGCTCACCGTCAGGCCCAGTTCGCCGAGCATCTGCGCGAATACGCGGTTGGTGATGCGTTCGCTGTCGATCAGCACGCCGTCGCAGTCAAAGATCACCAGGTCGAGGGCGGGGGCCGGGTTGCTCATGCGGAACCGTGGGACGTAGGCATCGGAGCCACCATTGTTCCACGGTGGCCGCTCGCCACGCGCGGGCGAAAAAAAACCGCCGGGGAAAAACAACCCGGCGGTTCGTCGATGGTGGGCCGTCCGAGACTCGAACTCGGGACCAATAGATTAAAAGTCTACTGCTCTACCAACTGAGCTAACGGCCCGCGTGACGCGGCTGCGTTTGCAAACGCAAGCCGGTAATTTTAGGGAGCTTGCGCCAGCGGCACAAGCAAGCACGCTCAGACGTAGCGTGTCGGGTCAGGCAGGCCGGCCTCGCGGAAGCCCTGCGCGCGCAGGCGGCAGGCGTCGCAATGACCACAGGCACGCCCCTGCGCATCTGCCTGGTAGCAACTGACCGTGGCGGAGAAGTCGACCCCCAGCCGCCCGCCCTCGCGGGCGATGTCGGCCTTGCTCATGCGCATAAGCGGCGCATGGATGCGCAACCCCTGCCCTTCCACCCCCGCCTTGGTCGCCACGTTGGCCAGCTGCTCGAACGCCTCGATGAAGGCAGGGCGGCAATCGGGATAACCGGAATAGTCCACCGCATTGACGCCGCACCAGATATCGCGGCTGCCGAGCACCTCGGCCCAGCCGAGCGCGATCGACAGCATGATGGTGTTGCGGGCGGGCACGTAGGTCACCGGAATGCCGACGTCCTCGGTGTCCAGCGGCACCTCGATGTCGGCCGTGAGCGCCGAGCCGCCGATGCTGCGCAGGTCCACCTGCACGGTCTTGTGCTCCACCGCACCGAGCATGCGCGCCACGTGTGCCGACGCCTCCAGCTCGGAGCTGTGGCGCTGGCCGTAGGCGACGCTGAGCGCGTGCACCTGGAAGCCCTGCTCGCGCGCGATGGCGATGGTGACGGCCGAATCCATGCCGCCGGAGACGAGCACGACGGCCTTGGGTTGGGGGGTGTCGGTCATGTCTTCAATCCTCGCAATACGAGAAGTGAGTGCAGAGGAGTGAGAAGTGAGAGTAGAGCCCGGCGTCCGACATCTTTGGCGAACCCGGCTTTTCTCTCACTTCTCACTCCTCTGCACTCACTCCTGGATTCAATGTCCTGGCGCGTCGTTCCAGAGCAGCTTGTGCAGCTGCAGCTGGAAGCGCACGGGCAGGCGGTCGGCGATGATCCATTCGGCCAGGTCGCGCGGCTGCACCGCGCCGTGCACCGGCGAAAACAGCACCATGCAGCGGCGATCGATGCCATGTTCGGCCACCACGCCGCGCGCCCACTCGTAGTCGGCACGGCTGGCGATGACGATCTTCACCTGGTCGTGCGGCAGCAGGTGGTCGAGGTTCGACCACAGGTTGCGGGCGCTCTCGCCGGAATCGGGCGCCTTGAGGTCCATCACCTTGCGCACGCGCGGATCGACCGCGGCCACGTCGAGCGCACCGGAGGTTTCCAGCGACACGTCATAGCCGGCGTCGCACAGGCGCGTCAGCAGGGTCAGGCAGCGCTTCTGCGCCAGTGGCTCGCCGCCGGTCACGCAGACGTGGCGCACCTCGTGCCGGGCGACCTCGGCGAGGATGTCGTCGATCGCCTGCCAGCCGCCGCCGTGGAAGGAATATTCGGTATCGCACCACACGCAGCGCAGTGGGCAGCCGGTAAGCCGGATGAACACGGTGCGCCAGCCGATCGCATCGGCCTCGCCCTGGACGGAGTGGAAGATCTCGGTGATGCGCAGCCGCTCGGCCGCCGCCCCGGTCGAGCGGGCCTCGGCCTCGGCCACGCCCGTGTCGATGCCACTCACGACGGCGGCCTCAGTTGGCCGACTGCAGCTGGATCCGGTTCAGGCGCTCCTGCGCCAGACTGGCCGCCTTCGAGCCGGGGTACTTGCGGATCACGTCCTGCAGCGTGGCTTGCGCCTCGCCGGTCTTCTTCAGCTCGAACTGGGTATAGCCCACCTTGAGCAGCGCATCGGGCGCCTTGTCGCTCTGCGGGAACTGGCTCAGCAGGCGCTGGAACGCCTCGAGGGCCACCGCATAGTTGGTGGTGACGTAGTACGACTCACCCAGCCAATACCACGCATTGGGCGCGAGCGAGCTGTCCGGGTGCTGCTGGATGAAGTCGCGGAAGCCGCGCGAGGCATTGGCGTAATCGCCGGCGCGAAGCGCCTTGAATGCCGTGTCGTAGGCCGCCTGCTCATCCGCACCGGCGGGCGCGGGAGCGGCACCGCCCCGCGGCGCGCTGGCGCTGCTGGCAGGCGATGCGGGCGTGGAAGCCGCCGTGTTGCCGGAGGCGTTGGCAGCCGGTGCGCCGGTGGGCGCCGCTGCTGCCGGGGTCCCCGCAGCAGGCGCGCCCTGGAGGCGGCTGATGCGTGAATCCAGATCGATGTATTGGGCCTTGTTCTTGTCGTCGAGCTGCTGCAGCTGGTGCTGCAGTTCCTCGATCTGGCCCTGCAGCTGCTGCACCTGCGCCTGCAGTTGCTGCACCTGATTGACCATGCCGATACCGCCCTTGTCCTGGTTCTGCGCCTGTTGCTCAAGGCGCGTGACGCGCTCGGCCAGGCTCAGACGCGAGTCCTGCGCGGACACGGGACCGGCCACCAGCATGGCGGACGCAATCGCGCCCGCCATGCCGATGCTGGCTGCAAAACGAGTAGCCAGACGGATCTTCATTACTGCGCCGTGTAGACGATCTCGACGCGGCGGTTCTTGCTCCAGCAATCCTCGTTGTGCTCACGGCACACCGGCTTTTCCTTGCCGTAGGAGATCACTTCGAGCTGGCCAGCCGAACCACCGGCCGCCTGCAGGGCGTCGGAGACGGCATTGCCACGACGCTCGCCGAGGCCGAGGTTGTACTCGCGCGTGCCGCGCTCGTCGGTGTTGCCCTCGAGACGGACGTGAGCTTCCGGACGGTCCTGCAGGTACTTGGCGTGGCACGCCATGATCTGCTGGAACTCCGGCTTGATCTCGGTCTTGTCGAAATCGAAATACACAACGCGCTGGCGCAGGCAGGCGTCGGTATCCAGATCGCCGAGCTTGTACTTGCCGTCGCTCTGGGCGGGCTGGGTGACGGGGGCCTGCTCCGGCTGCGGGGCGGGCTTCACTTCCTGCTTCTTGGAGCAGGCGGCCGCGCCAACGCAAAGCAGGGCGACCAGGGCGACGCGAACGGTCTTATTCATGGTGACGTTCCTTCAAACGGGTTTGAGTTCCGACAGTCAATGACGATTGCGGTTACGGGACAGCATGGCGCCGGTGGTCCGGCTGTTCTTTTGACTTGAAAAAGTCGGCATGGCGGGTTGCCTCGCCATCGACTGACGAGCCGCGGTCGACGACCCCGCGACCCTTAACCGAAAGGACGCCCGAAAGCGCCCTCACGGACCCACTCCGTGGGCTGCCGGGCCGGCGATGGGCTGCCGTCCCGGAGAATTTCAACGCTGCCGGTACGGCCCCCAGCTCGGCTCGCGGACATCGCCGTCGGAAAGCACGAGGCGCTGGCGGACCAAGCCGTCGGCCGACACGGCATAAAGCACACCGCGACGACCTTCGGTGGCGGCGTACAAAAGCATGCTGGCATTCGGGGCAAAGCTGGGCGACTCGTCGATGGGACCCGGAGACAGGAACCGCACCTGTCCGCCCAGACTGTTGTCCATGACAGCAATACGATACACGTTACCGTTGCCCTGCACCATGGCGATCTGCTTGCCGTCGTAGCTCACCGAGGCCTCGGCATTGTTCTGGCCCTGAAAGCTGATGCGCTCGGGGGCGCCACCGGTGGATGGCATCTTGTAGACCTGCGGCCGGCCGGAGCGGTCGGAGGTGAAGTAGATGCTCTGCCCGTCCGCCGACCAGGTCGGCTCGGTGTCGATCGACAGGTTGTTGGTCAGCCGCGTTTCCTTGCGGGTGGCCATATCGAGCACGAAGATCTCCGGATTGCCCACGTAGGACAGCGACACCGCCAGCTTGCTGCCGTCCGGCGACCAGGCGGGGGCACCGTTGATGCCGCGGCTGTGGGACTCCACCAGTTGGCGCGAGCCGGTGGTGATGTCCTGCACGTAGACATTGGAGTTGCCGCTCTCGAAGGAGACGTAGGCGATCTTGCGACCGTCCGGCGACCATGCCGGCGACAGCAGCGATTCGCGCGAGCGTGCGACCACCTGCGGGTTGTAGCCGTCCGAATCGGCCACGATCAGCGAGTAGGTGGTGTTGTTGCCCAGGCCGACCGCCGTGATGTACGCGATGCGCGTCCAGAAGGCGCCGCGCACGCCGGTGATCTTCTCGTAGATCTGGTCGGCGATCTGGTGAGCCACTCCGCGCAGGTCGCCGGCCGGGGCGGTCATCGACTGGGCCAGCAGGCTCTGCTGCTTGTTCACGTCCCACAGCTCGTAATCGACCTTGAGCATGCCGCCGCCGGCGTCGCTGATGCGGCCCACGGTGATGTAGTCCTGCTTGAGCAGTCGCCAGGTGGGAAACTTGATGTCCGAGCCCTTGGACGGGAACTCCACGATCTCGCTCTTGGCCAGTGCGCGGAACTTGCCGGAGCGGTTGAAATCGTTGCGCATCACGTCGGCGATGTCGGTCGGCAGCGGCGCACCGCCGTCCTGCGCGAATGGCACCACTGCGATCGGGGTCGCCGTCTTGACGCCACCGACGATATCGACGTTGAGCGTCTGTGCCCAGACGGGCGAGGCGAGGAAGGTGCCGAACAGCAGGAAGGCCAGGGCCAGCAGCAGATTGGGTTTACGCATGGGCTTGATCATTGCGGCCTGAAGGTGAAGGTGAGATCACGCTGGAACACGCTTTCGAAACCCTTGTAGGGCAACGGCTGCGCACGCAGCACCGCGTTCTCGACCGAGCGCCGACCGGACTCGTCGTACGGGCAGCTGCTGTCGACCTTGGCGCTCATCACGTCGCCGCCAGGCAGCTGGGTGATGTGCACAACGCACGGCAAAGCCGGCATGTTATCCGGGCGCAGCCAGTTCTGCGTGACCGCGTTCTGAATCGCCGCTTGATACTTGGCCAGCAGGCTGTCGTCCTTGCCGTTGGTGCCAGTCTGCCGCTGATCGGCCGCAGGAAGATCCGGCGAGCCGTCGTCCTTGGCATTCTTGAGGTCCTTGAGTTGCTGCTCGGCCTGTCGCTTCTTGTTGTCGGCCTGCCGGGTCGCGGCCGACGCCTTGTCGAGCTGGGCGAAAAGCTGGTCGATCTTCTTCTTTTCCTCTTCCTTCTTCTTGGCCGCCTGGGCGTCCAGCTCGGCCTGGCGCTGGCGCTGCTTCTCCTCCTGCTCGCGCTTGGCGTCCTCGGCCTTCTGCATGGCGTCGGCGACCACCTTCTCCTGGTCGATGATGTCCGGATGCTCGGGAGGCGGCGGCAGCGTCTTCACCTGTGGCGCCTGCACGGTGGGCGTCGGCGGCGGCACGGCCGGAGGCGGCGGCACGGTGTCAGGCACGGGCCTGGCCTTGGTCGGCTTGGGCGGCGGCGCGCCGGTGGGACCGATCAACACGGCCTCGATCGGCTGGCCCGGCAGCTCCAGCGGCTTGGCGCAGGCGATCGGGTTCCAGCCGGCCGGCAGGTGCAGCAGCTCGAACCACTTCTCGAACGTGGTGCACGGCAGGATGGCCAGGTAGAGAAACGCCAGGATGCCCAGGTGCAGGACGGCCGCCAGCACCACGGCCATGGGCGTGCGCTTACTTTCGTCCATCGGACGCGCTCGTCCCCTGCGGCGGCTGGCTCATCAGGCCGACCTTGGCCACGCCGGCCTGCTGCAGGTCGGCCAGCACCTGATAGACGCCGTCGTACTTGCCGTCACGGTCGCCGGCCACCAGCACGCTGATGTCCGGGTTGGCCTTCACGAAAGCACCGACCTTGGTCTTGAGCCCTTCCTCGTCGATGGCTTCCTTCTTGGCATCGCCGAGGGTGAGGAACAGCTTGCCGTCGGAGCCCACGGAGATGATCACCGGGTCCTTCTTGTCCTTCAGCGAGCGGGCATTGGCCTGCGGGAGATTCACGTCGACGTTCGCATTGAGCATCGGCGTGGTGACCATGAAGATGATCAACAGCACGAGCATCACGTCGATGTAGGGCACGACGTTGATCTCGGACTTGAGCTTGTGCCGCTTGCGGTGGCTGGGGCGCATGGTGGCAGGCCTCAGCGGACGTCGTCGGACTGGATCTGCCGCTGCAGCACCGAGGAGAACTCCTCCTGGAACACCTCGTAGCGCGAGGCGATGCGCTCGACCCGGTTGGCGTAGCGGTTGTAGGCCCACACGGCCGGAATCGCGGCGAACAGGCCCATTGCGGTGGCGATCAGCGCCTCGGAAATGTGCGGCGCGACGGCGGCAATGGTGACGTCCTTCATTTCGCCCAGACCCTGGAAGGCGCCCATGATGCCCCACACCGTGCCGAACAGGCCGACGTACGGGCTGATCGAACCGACGTTGGCGAGGAACTCCAGGTTGCGCTCCAGCAGCCCGATCTCGCGGGTGCCGGCCACACGCATGGCGCGCTCGGAGCTCTCCATCACCACGCGCATGTCGCTGAGCTTGCGCTGGCGCTGGCGAGCGAATTCGCGAAAGCCGGACTCGAAGATGGTCTCCATGCCGCCGTTCTCGCTGCCGCCATTGCTCACCTCGCGGAACAGCTGGGCCAGGTCGCCGCCGGACCAGAAGCGCTCCTCGAACGCCTCGGCACTCTCCATCGCTGCCTTCATCTGCGAGTACTTGCGGATGATGATGACCCACGACATGAAGGAGAACGCCAGCAACACGAGCATCACCAGCTGCACGGGCAGGCTCGCTTCCGCGATCAGCTTGAAAATGTTCAGTCCACCGTTCATGGCTTGGGAGTTCTCCGCGGAAATAAGATCAGGGGGTGAGGCCGGGAATGGCGTCGTCCGGTATCCGTACCGGCACCATGCGCTCGACGTCGACGCACGCCACGCGCACCTGGGCCTGGATGAGCCCGGTACCGTCGCGGCGCTGGATGGTCTGGCCGAAAAGGATACTGGCAGCGCGGCGTTCTTTGACTTCGACCGTCACGAGCAGTTCATCGTCCAGCAGGGCAGCCTTGAGGAAATCGATGTGCATCGAGCGCACCAGGAAGGCCAGTCCGGTGCGCGCCTTGAATGCCGACTGCTCGACGCCAAGGCTGCGCAGCCACTCGCTGCGGGCGCGTTCCATGAAACGCAGGTAGCTGGCGTGGTAGACCACGCCACCGGCATCGGTGTCTTCCCAGTAGACGCGCACGGGCCAGTGGAACGGAGGCATGGTCGTGATTTCCTGCGACGAAAGGATGGGGCGCGGATCGGACCGACCGGGCCGGCTCCCTTGATGGATCAGGGCTCATCCGCCTCGGCGGCAAACAGGTCCGGCGCCAGCGCCTGGCGCGGCGGCGGTGCGAGGCCCAGATGCCGCCAGCCCTTGGCGCTGACCATCCGTCCGCGCGCGGTGCGCACCAGATAGCCCTGCTGGATCAGGTACGGTTCGACCACGTCCTCCAGCGTGCCACGATCCTCGCTGAGCGCGGCGGCCAGCGACTCGACGCCGACCGGACCGCCGTCGAAGTTCTCGATGATCAAGGTCAGCAGGCGGCGGTCCAGCTCGTCGAAGCCCTGCGGATCGACCTTCAGCATACCCAGCGCGGCCTGCGCCGCGGCCAGCGTGATGGCACCCTCGGCGCGCACCTCGGCATAGTCGCGCACGCGGCGCAGCAGGCGGTTGGCGATGCGCGGGGTGCCGCGGGCGCGACGGGCAATCTCCTGCGCGCCTTCCATTTCGCAGGCGATGCCGAGGATCTTTGCCGCGCGGCGGACGATGTCGGTCAACTCGTCGGCGGTGTAGAACTCCAGCCGCTGCACGATGCCGAAGCGGTCGCGCAAAGGGGCCGTAAGCATCCCGGCTCGCGTGGTGGCGCCGATCAGGGTGAACGGCGGCAGGTCCAGCTTGATCGAACGGGCGGCCGGTCCCTCGCCGATCATGATGTCGATCTGGAAGTCTTCCATCGCCGGATACAGCACTTCCTCGACCACCGGCGACAGGCGATGGATCTCGTCGACGAAGAGCACGTCGTGCGGCTCGAGGTTGGTCAGCAGCGCTGCCAAATCGCCGGCGCGCTCCAGCACCGGGCCGGAGGTGGAGCGCACGTTGACGCCGAGCTCGTTGGCGATCACATGGCTGAGCGTGGTCTTGCCCAGCCCCGGCGGCCCGAAGATCAGCACGTGATCCAGCGCCCCGCCGCGCTTCCTGGCTGCCTCAATGTAGATCGACAGCTGCTCGCGCACCGCCTGCTGGCCCAGGTATTCGGCCAGCCGCCGGGGCCGGATGGTGGCTTCCAGCGCGTCGTCGTCGAGCTGGGCGGCGGCGGTGATGATGCGGTCGGTCATGTCGCCATTATGGCGGTATGCGCTCTTGCGTGGGACAGAGGTCAAAGGCAAAAGCAGTCGTGTCCGTCAGCCAGGGAAGTGCTTTCCCGCACTTCTTCGGCTCGCTACCGCCTGGCTTGGCCCAGCGGTAGCTCCGTGGATCGCGCTGGAGATCCGATCCGCAAGCGGATCAGATCTCCACCTGCGCGCCCAGCTCGATCAGCCGGTTGCCGGGGATCTGGAAGAACGCCGTGGCAGGCAGCGCGTTGCGCGCCATGAAGGCGAACAACTTGTCGCGCCACAGCGCCATGCCCGGACGGCGCGCGTCGGCAACGATCGTTTCGCGCGACAGGAAGAACGTGGTGTCCATCAGGTCGAACGGCAGGCCGCTGCGCGAGCACTGCGCCAGCGCCAGCGGAATGTTGGGATCCTCGGCGAAGCCGAAGCGCAGGGTGAGGCTGTAGAAGCCGCCGCCCAGTTCTTCCACCTGGATGCGCTCGTCGGCCTCGGCCACCGGGGTCTCCAGCGTCTCGGCGGTTAGCAGCACGTTGCGCTCGTGCAGCACCTTGTTGTGCTTGAGGTTGTGCAGCAGCGCGTGCGGCACCGCCTCCTGGTTGGCGGTGAGGAACACCGCCGTACCCGGCACGCGCAGTGGCGGATGCTCGGCGATGTTGGCGATGAATGGCTTCAGCGCCAGGCCGCCCTGCTTGATCTCGCGCACCACCAGGTCGCGGCCGCGTCGCCAGGTGGTCATCACCACGAACATGATCAGGCCGAGCACCAGCGGGAACCAGCCGCCCTGCAGGATCTTCAGCGTGTTCGCGCCGAAGTAGCTCAAGTCGATCACCAGCAGCACGGCCGCGGTGAGGACTACCAAAGTGCGGCTCCAGTGCCACATGCGCCGCGCCACGATCATCACCAGCACGGTGTCGATCGCCATGGTGCCGGTCACCGCGATGCCGTAGGCGCCGGCCAGCGCATTGGACGAGCCGAAGCTCACCACCGTGGCGATCACCGCCACCATCAGCGCACGGTTCACCCACGGCAGGAAGATCTGCCCGATCGCCTCGCGCGAGGTGTGCACCACCTGCATGCGCGGCACGAAGCCGAGCTGGATCGCTTGGCGCGTCACGGTGAACGCACCGGAGATCACCGCCTGCGAGGCGATCACCGTGGAGGCCGTGGCCAGCGCGATCATCGGGTAGAGCGCCCAGTCCGGCACGGAGTGATAGAACGGGTTGTCGATCGCGGTCGGATCGACCAGCAGCAGCCCGCCCTGCCCGTAGTAGTTGAGCAGCAGCGCCGGCATCACGAAGAAGAACCACGCGGCACGGATCGGGAAGCGGCCGAAGTGGCCCATGTCGGTGTAAAGCGCCTCGGCACCGGTCACGCACAGCACCACCGAACCCAGCGCCAGCGCCGAGGCCGCGCCGTGGGTCATGAAGAACTGCACCGCATACCAGGGGTTGAGCGCGTACAGCACGCCCGGCGCCTGGATGATGTTCCACACACCGATCACGCCCAGGCTGAGGAACCACAGCACCATGATCGGGCCGAACACCGCACCGACCTTGGCCGTGCCGTGCCGCTGCATCCAGAACAGGCCCAGCAGCACCGCCACCGTGAGCGGCACCACCCAGTGCGACAACGCGGGCGCCGCCACCTCCAGGCCCTCCACCGCCGACAGCACCGAGATCGACGGCGTGATCACGCCGTCGCCGAAGAACAGCGCCGCGCCTAGCAACGCCATCAGCACCACCAGCTTGCGCATGCGGGTGGACTGGCCCACCGCGCGCTGGGCCAGCGTCATCAACGCCATGATGCCGCCCTCGCCCTTGTTGTCGGCGCGCATCACCAGGCTCACGTACTTCACCGCCACTACCAGGATCAGCGACCAGGTGATCAGCGAGAGGATGCCCAGTACCGTCGCCGGCCGCGGATGCAGGCCGTGCTCGGGCAGGAAGGTCTCGTGCATGGTGTACAGCGGGCTGGTGCCGATGTCGCCGAACACCACGCCGATGGCACCGAGGATCAGCGCCGAGCGGCTGCCATGGGTGGCGTCGGCGCCACCGGCGTCGGTCGAGGGCGGAGCTTGGGTTGGCTGGTTCATGGCGTTCCCCACTGCCCTAGCCGCCGAGCGCGGCGCGCAGTGCCTTGCGAATGATGGCCTCGGCGCTGTCGCCGTCGGCGGCGACCTTCTGCACCAGGCGCGTGACTTCGGCCGGCTTGTAGCCGAGCTGCTGCAGCGCCACCGTCGCCTCGCCGGACGCATCGAGCGGCCCGGCCGCGCTCGCCGGCATGCCGGGCAGACTCACCGTGAGTCCGTCCACCCGATCACGCAGTTCCACCACGATGCGCTCGGCGGTCTTCTTGCCAATGCCGGGAATCTTGGTCAATGCCACCACGTCACCGGCGTGCACCAGCCGCGCGAAGTCGCTGGTCGACACGCCCGACAGCACGGCCAGCGCGATCTTCGCCCCGATGCCGCTTACCTTGAGCAGGTTGCGGAAGAGCGTGCGCTCGGATTCGTGCATGAAGCCGTACAGCGCCACGCTGTCTTCCTTCACCGCGTGGTGGGTGAGCAGGATCACTTCCTTTCCGGTGGCCGGCAAGTCGTAGATGGTCGACATCGGCGCTTCGAGCTCGTAACCCACGCCACCGACGTCGATCAGCAGCCACGGCGGCTGCTTCGAAACGAGCGTGCCGCGCAGGCGACCGATCATCGTCCACGCCTCCACGCCGTACGCGGAATACCGACGCGGGCCAGGCTCGAACGCGTGTGCGCGTGGGTGACGGCGATCGCCAGCGCATCGGCCGCATCAGCCTGCAGCGGCCCCTTCAGCCCGAGCAGGATGCCGATCATGTGCTGTACCTGGGTCTTGTCGCCGCGGCCGCTGCCGACCACCGACTGCTTCACTTCGGTTGCTGCGTACTCGTGCACCACGATCCCCTGACTGACCACCGCACAGATCGCGGCGCCCCTGGCCTGTCCCAGCTTCAGCGCCGAATCCGGATTGCGCGCCATGAACACCCGCTCGATCGCGCACTCGGCCGGCTGATGGGCGGCGATGATGTCACACAGGCCGTCAAAGATGCGTTTCAGGCGCAGCGGGAACGTGGCCTCGCCGGCCACGACGAGCGCGCCGTGGAAGACGTGCGACAACCTGCCTTGCCCGTCCACGTCGATGATGCCCACGCCGGTGCGCTGGCTGCCGGGGTCGATGCCGAGGATGCGGGTGGTCATGGAAGACGCGGTCGCAGCGCGGCCTCGGGGCGTGGCTGCATCAGCCGGCAGCCTCGGCCGGCAGCAGCGCGTTGTGATAAACCTCGCTGACGTCGTCGAGCGCATCGAGGCGTTCGAGCAGATCCTGCAGCGTCTCCTGCGCTTCGTCCGGCACCGCCACGCGGTTGTTCGGACGCATCACCACGCCGGCATGCGACGACTCCAGCCCCGCGGCGATCAGCGCCTGCTGCACGGCTTCGAAGTTCTCCGGCGCGCACAGCACGGTGCTCTCGCCGTGCTCGTTCACCACGTCGTCGGCGCCCGCCTCGAGCGCAGCCTCCAGCACCTTTTCCTCGGCCGCCTCGTTGCCGCCGGTGGCGAACACGATCTCGCCGCAGCGGGTGAACTGGAACGCCACCGAGCCGCTGGTGCCGAGGTTGCCGCCGTGGCGGGTCAGCGCGTGGCGCACGTCGGCCACAGTGCGGGTGGGGTTGTCGGTGAAGCATTCGATGATCAGCGCAATGCCGGCCGGGCCATAGCCCTCGTAGCGCAGCTCTTCCATGTTGGCGCCGCCGTCGGCACCGGAGCCGCGCTTGATTGCGCGCTCGATGGTGTCCTTGGGCATGTTGGCCGACAACGCCTTGTCCACCGCCGCGCGCAGGCGCGGATTGCCGGCCGGATCGGCCACGCCGGCGCGGGTGGCCACGGTGATTTCGCGGATGAGCTTGGTGAACACCTTGGCGCGCTTGGCGTCTTCGGCGTTCTTGCGACCTTCGATGGACGGGCCTCTACCCATGGCGCTGCACAACCTGATCTGTTGATGAAGCGCGGAATTTTACTCTATCCGCCACGCGGCGGTGGCCTGCGCTCAGCCCGTGGCAGGAAGCTCGCCTGCCGCGGCATCGGCAAAGCGGCCCTCGCGCAGGAAGCGCGCCGTGAGCCGCGCCACGTCGGCGGAAAACAGCAGGCCGGTGTGGCTGGTATCGACCACGCAGTGATCGGCCAGTCCGGGCAGCCGCGTCTCGGACACTGCCACGGTGCCGTCGTGCTCGCCCTCGATGTGGGCCAGCACGGCGCCCAGGCCGATCGGCGAGCGGCCGGCGATCATGCCGACCTCGCGCGGGCCGTCCCAGCGCTCGAAGCCTTTTTCGAGCAGGTCGCGGTTGTGGCCGAGCAGCACCTCGCCGCTGCGGCCCAGACCGGAAAATTCGCGTGCCGCGGCGCTGCCGCGCAGGGGCGAGCCCAGGCACACCACGCGACCGGGCGGCAGGTCCACGGCGCCGTGGCACACCTGCAAGGCCAGCAGCCCCCCCAGGCTGTGCCCCACCAGATGCACCGCGCCGCCGGACTCGGCCAGCTCGACCATCCGCTCGTGCAGCCGTTCCAGGATGCGCTCCTGCGTGTTGGCCACGCTGAGGTAGTCGAACCGATGGATGCGGAAGCCGGCCTCCATCATCCGCCGGTGCAGCATGGCCAGCGCGAAGCCGCGCATCCACAGGCCATGCAGCAGGATGACGTGCTCGATCATCGCGCGAGACCTTGCGGATCGACGCGACGTGGCGCCACCGCGACGCGCCGGCCGAGCCATCGCGTCGACCGCAGCCGGGTCATCAAACCGCCTTGGCCGGCTCCGTCGCCGCCACGGCCACGTGCAGCTCCTTGAGCTGCGTCGGGGCCACCGGCGAGGGTGCATCGGTCATCAGGTCCTGCGCGCTGGTGGTCTTGGGGAAGGCGATCACGTCGCGGATCGACTCGGTGCCGGCCATCAGGGCGGCGATGCGGTCGATACCGAACGCCAGGCCACCGTGCGGCGGCGCGCCGAACTTGAGCGCCTTGAGCAGGAAGCCGAACTTCATCTCGGCCTCTTCCGCGCCGATGCCCAGCAGCTCGAACACGGCGCTCTGCATGTCCGGGCGATGGATACGGATCGAGCCACCGCCGATCTCGTTGCCGTTGAGCACCATGTCGTAGCCGCGGCTCACCGCGTTGGCGGCGTTCGCCTTGAGGTCGGCGATATCGTCGACCTTCGGCGCGGTGAACGGGTGATGCAGGGCGACGAAGCGCTTTTCCTCCTCGTCATACTCGAACATCGGGAAGTCGGTGACCCACAACGGCTTCCAGCTGTTCTCGACCAGGCCGCGATCCTTGCCGACCTTCAGGCGTAGCGCACCCATGAAGTCGGTGACGGTCTTCCACTTGCCGGCGCCGACGAACACGATGTCGCCGGTCTGCGCGCCGGTCGCCTTGAGCAGGCCGTCCAGCGCCGCGTCGTCGAGGAACTTCGCCACCGGCGAGTTGATGCCCTCGCGGCCCTTGGCCAGATCCTCCACCTTGATCCACGCCAGGCCCTTGGCACCGTAGCGGGCGACGAACTCGGTGAGCGTGTCGATTTCCTTGCGCGACAGCGTGGCCGCTTCCGGCACGCGCAGCGCAGCGACGCGGCCGGCCACGTCGTTGGCGGGTTCGGCGAACACCTTGAACTCGACGTGCTTGAGCGCGTCGGCGACGTCGACCAGCTCCAGCGCGATGCGCAGGTCCGGCTTGTCCGAGCCGAAGCGGCGCATCGCATCGATCCAGGTCATGCGCGGGAAGGCGGCGTCCAGCTCCACGCCCTGCACTTCGCGGAACACGTGGCGGATGAGTTCCTCCACGAAGTCCTGCACGTCCTGCTCTTCGACGAAGGCGAACTCCAGGTCGAGCTGGGTGAACTCGGGCTGGCGGTCGGCGCGCAGGTCCTCGTCGCGGAAGCAGCGGGCGATCTGGTAGTAGCGGTCGAAGCCGGCCATCATCAGGATCTGCTTGAACAGCTGCGGCGACTGCGGCAGCGCGTAGAACTGACCCGGATGCACGCGGCTGGGCACCAGGTAGTCTCGCGCACCCTCGGGCGTCGCCTTGGTCAGGATCGGTGTCTCGATGTCCTGGAAGCCGCGCTCGTCGAGGTAGCGGCGCAGTGCCTGCACCAGCTTGATGCGCTTGCGCATCATCGCCTGCATCTCGGGCCGGCGCAGATCGAGGTAGCGGTAGGTCATCCGCATGTCCTCGTTGGGGTTCTCGTGCAGCGCGAAGGGCAGGTCCTTCGCCGCGTTGAGAATCTCCACCGTGTCGGCCAGCAGCTCCACCGTGCCGGTCTTCAGCTTGTCGTTGATCGACAGCCGCGCGCGGATCGTGCCGGTCACGCGCAGGCAATACTCGTAGCCCACCTCGCCGGCCACGGCGAATGCGTCGGCGTTCTCGCGCTCCACCACCACCTGGGCCAGCCCTTCGTGATCGCGCAGGTCGATGAAGGCAACGTGGGACTGCAGGCGGGTCTTGTTGACCCAGCCGCACAGGGTGACGGTCTGGCCGACCAGGGACTCGTCGATGAGTCCGCAGTAATGCGTGCGCATGCGCTTGAAACTCCGGGCCGCGGCGGCGGCGTGAGGCGATGAAAAGGCCCGGAATGGTATCACCGCAGGCGGCGGCCACGCCCGCCGCGCGGCCGCCGGATGGCCGACGTGGCCGCTACCAGCGGCGATCGACCACGAACTGGGCGCGGCAGCCGTGGGCGACCCATACGCCCGCCCGGTTCCAGCCCCAGCTGTAGTCCTCGGTGCAGCGCGCGTCGGACAGCTGGCGGACCAGCCGCACGTAGCCACGGCGGCCCACGTCCACCTGGCACATCTGGTAGCGCTTCTTGTTGCTGTCGCACTGCAGGCGGATCTGGCGATCCCAGCCCGGCCCCGGGCGCCAGGAGCCGCGGTCATCGTCGTCACGGCCGCGGCCGTAACGATCGCCGTAGCCGTCGCGGTAACCGCCGCGATCGTCGTGACGATCACGGTAGCGGTCGCCGTCACCATCGCCGCCCCAGCGATCGCCCGCCACGAACAGGCCGCGGCAGCCGCGATCCACCCACAGCACGCCGCTGCGGTCGACGCCCCAGGTGTCGCCACGCACGCACGCGGCCTTGGACTCCTGCTTCATCAGGCGCGCGTCGCGCCAGGGCATCGCGCAACGGGCGTAGTGGCCGTCGTTGCTGGCACAGCGCACCGGGTCGTTCCAACCCTGGGCCCGCAACGGGGCCGATGCGCAAAGCAGCGCAGCTGCGCCCAGAACCCCAACCAGTGCCGCGGCGAAAAGTGATCGCATGGTGCCCCTCCGGTGATGGTGGGCGGACGCTAGCGAGATGCTCCCGAACGGCGATTGAATCCGCGCACGTTCATGCGCCCTTCGTTCAGTCGGCGCTGCCGGCCGCTGTCGCCGCGGCGGGCGCGGGAGCCGCCGCGGCTGCAGCCGGCGCCGGCGCAGCCGCCGAGTCACCGGCCAGATTGCGCTTCTTGTCGCCGTCCTTCTTGAAGTCCGTCTCGTACCAGCCGCTGCCGGCGAGGCGGAATGACGGTGCGGTCACCTGCCGCTGCACCTGCTCGGCACCACAGGCCGGGCAGACGGTCGGATCGGCGTCGGAGAGCTTCTGCAAACGATCGAAGCTGTGGCCGCAGGCCTGGCAGGCGAAGGCGTAAATGGGCATGGGGAAATCTCCGTGGAGCATCGGGCTGGCGCCGACTATGGCGGCTTGCCGACACATTTCAAGCGCGACAGGCCACCGGTGTGGGCCGGCTTCATGACAACACATTACTAACGTCTGGTTGACACCGGCCCCATGCCTGCCTAGTTTCGCAGTCAAGGGATATATGTCGCATCGCAACAAATCGCGATCGGCGCCGTTTCGCTGCAAGGACTTTCATCGCGCACAGACGCGATCCGTCATCTGGGGAGAACCATCCATGTCCGCACGACCGCTGTTGACCCGCACCGCCCTTGCCGCCGCCACCCTGCTCGCGCTCTCGCAGGCCGCCACCGCCCAGGATGCCGCCGCCAAGCAAGGCGACAAGAAGACCACCCAGCTGCAGACCGTGGTGGTTACCGGCACGCGCTCGTTCGATCGCACCGAATCCACCTCGCTCGCGCCGATCGACGTGCTGACCCCGCAGGACCTGCAGAACACCGGCGCACCCAACCTGGCCTCGGCGCTGCGCACCCTGCTGCCTTCGTTCAACTTTCCCCAGCCGTCGGTGACCGACGCGACGGACGCCACCCAGCCCGCCCAGCTGCGCGGCTTGGCGCCGGACCACACGCTGGTGCTGATCAACGGCAAGCGCCAGCACCCCACCGCGATCGTCAACGTCAACGGTTCGCTCGGCCGCGGTTCCTCGCCGGTGGACATCAATGCGATCCCGGTCAATGCGATCGACCACGTGGAAGTGCTGCGTGACGGCGCGGCCGCCCAATACGGCTCCGACGCCATCGCCGGCGTGATCAACATCATCCTCAAGGGCGGCGCCGAGCACGGCTCGGTCAGCCTGACCGGCGGCCGCTACGACACTGGCGACGGCAAGACCTGGCAGGGCGGCGCCGACGGCGGCTTCAAGCTGGGCGACAAGGGCTGGGTACATCTGAGCGCCAACGTCACCCATCAGGATCCGACCAACCGCGCCGGCCCCGACCAGCGCTATCCGGCCGACCCGACCTACAACACGGTCACCTTCCACTACGGCCTGCCGCTGACCCGCTCCAAGCAGGCGGCGATCAACGCGCAGTACGACCTGACGCCGAACGCGCAGCTGTACGCCTTCACCCTGTTCAACAAGCGCAACGTGAGTGCCGGCGGCTTCTTCCGCTCGCTATCGACCTACGACACCAAGTATCCCGGCGCGCTGGCTCAGTATCCCAGCGGCTATTTGCCGATCGAGAACAGCGCCATCCGCGACGACTCCGAGGTGCTCGGCGTGCGCGGCAAGGTGGCCGGCTGGAACTACGACCTCAGCGCCAATACCGGCGGCAACCACTGGAAACTCAACACCGCCGACACCTACAACTATTCGCTCGACCCGACCTCGCCGACCGGCTTCTACATCGGCACGCTGACCAACCGGCAGGACGCGTTCAACAGCGACTTCAGCCGTGACTTCGACGTCAGCGGCCTGCAGAGCCCGCTGACCGTGGCCTGGGGCCTGGAATACCGCCACGAGAAGTTCACCATCAAGCAGGGTGACGCCGCCTCCTACGCCGGCGCGGGCGCCCAGGTGTTCCCGGGCTACCAGCCGGGCGATGCGGGCACGCACGGCCGCAACAGCCACGCGGTTTACGTCGATCTGGAAAGCGACCTGACCTACAAGTTCTCCGCCGGCCTCGCCGCGCGCTACGAGCACTACAGCGACTTCGGCAGCACCACCTCGGCGAAGGCCTCGGGCCGGTATGCGTTCAATGACACCGTGGCGCTGCGTGGCACCGTGTCCAACGGCTTCCGCGCGCCGTCTCTGCAGCAGGAGTACTACTCCTCGACCGCGATCAACTTCGTCAACACCGGCAACGGTGTGCTGGTGCCCTACACCATCCGCACCTTCCCGGTCAGCGATCCGGCCGCACAGGCGCTGGGCGCGCAGAACCTCAAGCCGGAGAAGTCGCGCAACTACAGCCTGGGGCTCGTGCTCACGCCGTCCAGCGGCCTGTACACCACGCTGGATCTGTACCAGATCGACATCGACCACCGCATCATCCTCAGTGGCAACCTGGTCGGCAGCGCGGTGCAGAACTACCTGACCTCGGTCGGCATCCCGTTCGTCAGCGGCGGTCGCTTCTTCACCAACGCCGTCGACACGCGCACCCGCGGCGTGGACTTGGTTTCCACCTATCCGATCGAGCTGCAGAACTCCTCGCTCAAGCTCACCGGCGGCTTCAACTACAACAAGACCACCATTCGCAACATCGCGCCGAATCCGCCGCAGCTGGGCCTGGCCGGCCTCACGCTGCAGATCATCGACCGCGCCGAGCAGGGCCGCATCACCAAGGGCACACCCAAGACCAAGGCCTTCGTCGCCGGCGACTGGTCGGTGAACAACTGGAGCTTCCACGGCCAGCTCACCCGCTACGGCGAATGGACCACGTTCGCCACCGTGCCCAGCGGCGATCAGACCTTCGGCTCGACCTTCCTGCTGGACCTGTCGGCCAGCTACAACTGGAACGACTGGACCTTCAGCGTCGGCGGCAACAACGTCACCAACGAGTACCCCGACAAGAACCAGCCGCGCACCAGCGCCTTCAACATCATCCTGCCGTACCCGAACTCCTCGCCGTACGGTTTCAGCGGCGCCTACTACTACGCCACCGTGGCGTATCACTGGTAAGCCGTCCGAGTTGATGCCGCAACGAAGAAGCCCGCCGATTGGCGGGCTTCTTCGTTGCGAGGACCGGGTGGCTCAGACCTTGCCGAACACCAGGTGGCCGCCCTCGGCATCCACGGCCACCGTCGTGCCGGCCGGGAACCGTCCTTCGAGGATTTCGCGCGACAGCGGGTTTTCCACCTGCTGCTGGATCGCCCGCTTGAGCGGCCGTGCGCCGTAGACGGGGTCGAAGCCGACATCGCCGAGCAGGTCCAGCGCCTTCTCGCTGATGGTCAGGCCCACCTGCCGCTCGGCCAGGCGCTTCTCCAGGCTGCGCAGCTGGATTCGCGCGATCTGCCGGATCTCCGGCCGGGTCAGCGGATGGAACACCACGATGTCGTCCAGCCGGTTGATGAACTCCGGCCGGAAGTGGCCCTGCACCACGCCCATCACCGCCGCCTTCATCTGCGTGTACGCCTCGGCCGAGTTGGCGTCGGCGCCGCTGTTTTCGGCGATGTCCTGAATCTGCTGCGAGCCGAGGTTGGAGGTCATCACGATCACCGTGTTGCGGAAGTCCACCGTGCGCCCCTGGCCGTCGGTGAGGCGACCGTCGTCCAGCACCTGCAGCAGGATGTTGAACACGTCCGGATGCGCCTTCTCCACCTCGTCCAGCAGGATCACGCTGTACGGCCGGCGACGCACCGCCTCGGTGAGGTAGCCGCCCTCTTCGTAGCCGACGTAGCCCGGGGGCGCGCCGACCAGCCGCGACACCGCGTGCTTCTCCATGAACTCGCTCATGTCGATGCGTACCATCGCGTCAGCCGAGTCGAACAGGAACTCGGCCAGCGCCTTGCACAGCTCGGTCTTGCCCACGCCGGTGGGACCGAGGAACAGGAACGAGCCGCTGGGCCGGTTGGGATCGGAGAGGCCCGCACGCGAGCGGCGCACCGAATCGGCGACCACCTTGATCGCCTCCTCCTGGCCGACCACCCGCGCGTGCAGCGCGTCTTCCATCTTCAGCAATTTCTCGCGCTCACCCTCGAGCATCTTGCTGACCGGGATGCCGGTCCAGCGCGAGACGACCTCGGCGATCTCCTCGGCGGTGACGCGATCCTGCACCAGCTTGAAGTCGCCCTGCTGCTCGGCCGCCTGCGCCGCGGCGAGCTGCTTCTCCAGCTCCGGCATGCGGCCGTACTGGATCTCGCTCATGGTGGCGTAGTCCTGCCGACGCTGGGCCGCCTCCAGCTCGACGCGCGCGGCCTCGATCTGCTCCTTCACCTTGGTCGCACCCTGCAGCGCGGCCTTTTCCGATTTCCAGATCTCGTTGAGGTCGGAGAACTCGCGCTCCAGCTTGTCGATGTCGCTCTCCAGGTCGGCGAGGCGCTTCTTCGACTCCTCGTCCTTCTCCTTTTTCAGCATCTCGCGCTGGATCTTCAGCTGGATCAACCGGCGCTCGAGACGATCGAGCTCTTCCGGCTTGGAGTCGATCTCCATGCGGATGCGCGAGGCGGCCTCGTCCATCAGGTCGATCGCCTTGTCCGGCAGCTGGCGGTCGGGGATGTAGCGGTTGGACAGCGTGGCCGCGGCGACGATCGCCGGGTCGGTGATCTCCACGCCGTGGTGCACCGCGTAGCGCTCCTTCAGGCCGCGCAGGATCGCGATGGTGTCCTCCACCGTGGGCTCGCCCACGTAGACCTTCTGGAAACGGCGCTCCAGCGCAGCGTCCTTCTCGATGTACTTGCGGTATTCGTCCAGCGTGGTGGCGCCAATGCAGTGCAGCTCGCCGCGTGCCAGCGCCGGCTTGAGCATGTTGCCGGCATCCATCGAGCCCTCGGCCTTGCCGGCGCCGACCATGGTGTGCAGCTCGTCGATGAACAGGATCACCCGCCCTTCCTGCTTGGCCAGGTCGTTCAGCACGGCCTTGAGGCGCTCCTCGAATTCGCCGCGGAATTTCGCGCCGGCGATCAGCGCGCCCATGTCCAGCGACAGCACGCGCCGATCGCGCAGGCCTTCGGGCACTTCACCCTTGGTGATGCGCTGGGCCAGGCCTTCGACGATCGCGGTCTTGCCCACGCCGGGCTCGCCGATCAGCACCGGGTTATTCTTGGTGCGCCGCTGCAGCACCTGGATGGTGCGGCGGATCTCCTCGTCGCGGCCGATCACCGGGTCGAGCTTGCCGCTCTCGGCGCGCTCGGTCAGGTCGATGCAGTATTTCTCCAGCGCCTGGCGCTGTTCCTCGGCGTTCTCGCTCTGCACCTTCTCGCCGCCGCGCAGCTTCTCGATCGCGGCCTCGATCGCGGCCTTCTGCGCACCGGCGGCCTTCAGCGCGCCGCCCAGCTCGCCCTTGTCCTCCAGCGCCGCCAGCACGAACAGCTCGCTGGCGATGAACTGGTCGCCGCGCTGCTGCGCCAGCTTGTCGGTGAGGTTGAGCAGGCGATTGAGGTCGTTGCCCAGGTTGATGTTGCCCTCCTGCCCGCGCACCTGCGGCAGACGTTCGAGCATCTCGCCCACGCGCTGACGCAACGCCGGCACGTTGACCTGTGCCTGGGTCAGCAGCGGCGCCGTGGAGCCGCCCTGCTGATCCAGCAGCGCGGCCATCACGTGCACCGGTTCGAGCATGTTGTTGTCGCGCCCTACCGCCAGCGACTGCGCGTCGGCCAGCGCCTGCTGGAAACGCGAGGTGAGCTTGTCCATCCGCATGAGGTGATCCCCTCTCAATAAAGTATTGGCAGCGCCGCTGCCACTGAGCCGCAAGATGCGGACGGGCGTGGGCGATTCAAGCCGATGTGCCCGGCCTTCACATGCGCCTTGCTAGCGTGCTGCGTCGATGACCGCTCCCGATGACACTCCGCCCTCCGATCTGCCCGTGCCCCCGCTGCCCACGCCGGGCGCGCGATGGGCGTTGTTCCTGGACGTCGATGGCACCCTGCTCGACTTCCACGACGATCCCGCCGCCGTCGCCGTTTCGCCCGACCTGCTTGCGCTGCTGCAGCGACTGCACGCCGCGCTGGACGGCGCTCTCTCGCTGGTGAGCGGCCGCGCGCTGACCGACCTCGACCGGCTGTTCGGCCCGCCCTGGGCGATGGCCGGCCTGCACGGCCTGCAGCTTCGCCACGCGGACGGCAGTTGCCGCGAACACCCGCTCGACACTTCCGCACACGCGCAGCTCAGACAACGTGCCGAAACCCTGCTCGGCGCGCTCGACGGCATCGAGCTCGAAGACAAGGGCATCGCCATCGCCCTGCACTGCCGCCGTTCGCCCGAACGCTTCGAGGCCATGCGCGACGCCGCAACCGCCCTTGCCGATGCGATGCCAGGCTACGAGCTTCAGGCCGGCAACCTCGTGATGGAGATCAAGCCGGCCGGCATGGACAAGGGGCGGGCCGTGCGCGAGCTGCTCCAGCAGCCGCCGTTCGCCGGTCGCCAGCCGATCTATCTGGGCGACGACCTCACCGACGAGCATGCCTTCGACACGGTCGCCCGCGCCGGCGGCTGCGGCATCCGCGTGGGCCATCGACGCCCCACTGCCGCGCAATTCACGCTGCCTAGTCCTGCTGCCGTGCAGCATTGGTTGCTCCGCGTGCACCGCGCGCTGATGCAAGGAGCCACGCCGCATGACACCAGAGCGCACGGAGATCCTGCCGAACGATCTTGAGCTGGGCGTGATCGGCAACGGCAGCGTCGCGGCTCTCATCGACCAGCGCGCGCGCATCGTGTGGGCCTGCCTGCCCACCTTCGACAGCGACGCCAGCTTCTGCGCCCTGCTCTCGCCTCGGCGCGAGGGCGGCGACTGGAGCATCGAGCTGCAGGATCTGGAGCGCAGCGAGCAGTGGTATGAAACCAACACCGCCATCCTCGTCACGCGGCTGCACGACCGCCACGGCGGCGCCATCGAGATCACCGACTTCGCGCCGCGCTACCGTGCGCGTGGTCGCCTGTTTCACCCGGTGATGATCGCCCGCCGCGTGTGCCCGCTGGCCGGCTCGCCGCGCATCCGGGTGCTGATGCGGCCGCTGTGCGACTACGGAACCAGCCCCGCTACCGCCACCTCCGGCAGCAACCATCTGCGCTATCGGCTGGGTGACACCACGCTGCGACTGACCAGCGACGTGCCCGTGCCGATGATCGAGCGCGCGCTGCCGTTCGGGCTCGATCGCCCCGCGCACTTCGTGCTCGGCCCGGATGAGACGCTCGACGAGAGTCCGGCTGATTTCATCGCGCTCGCCCTGCACCGCACGCAGCAGTACTGGTTGGACTGGGTGCGCTACTTGTCGATTCCCTACGAATGGCAGGACGCAGTGATCCGCGCCGCCATCACGCTGAAGCTGTGCCAATACGAAGCCACCGGCGCGATCGTGGCCGCGCTCACCACCTCGATTCCCGAGGCGGCCGGCACCGAGCGCAACTGGGACTACCGCTACTGCTGGCTGCGCGATGCGGCCTTCACCGTGCGTGCGCTCAACCGGCTGGGCGCCACGCGCACGATGGAGAACTACATCCGCTACGTGTTCAACCTCGTCGCCGAGAACGACGACGCGGAGATCGGCCCGGTGTTCGGCATCACCTTCGAGCGCGAACTGCACGAGCGCACCGCCGATGCGCTGGACGGCTATCGCGGCATGGGTCCGGTGCGGGTGGGCAACGACGCCTGGCGACAGCGGCAGAACGACGTCTACGGCTCGGTGGTGCTGGCCTCGGCGCAGTTGTTCTTCGACCGTCGCCTCGAACACCGCGGCGACGCGCGCATGTTCGAACGGCTGGAGCGGATGGGCCGCCTGGCCGTGCGCATGGCCGAGCAGCCCGATGCAGGCCTGTGGGAATTCCGCGGCCGTGCCGCCGTCCACACCTATTCGGCCGCGATGTGCTGGGCCGCCTGCGACCGCCTCGCCCACATCGCCACCGAGCTGGGCCTGGACGAGCGCGCGCGGCACTGGCACGACGAGGCCACCACACTGCGTGCGCGCATCCTCGAACGCAGCTGGAATGCCAGCCTCGGCCATTTCGTCGACGCCTACGGCGGCGAGCATCTGGACGCCAGCCTGCTGCTGCTCGCCGACATCGGCTTCATCGAGGCGAAGGATCCGCGCTTCGTCGCCACGGTCGATGCCGTGGGCAAGGCACTGGGGCGCGGCGACCACCTGTTCCGCTACATCGCGCCGGACGATTTCGGCGCCCCGGAAACCAGCTTCAGCATCTGCACGTTCTGGTACATCGAGGCGCTGGCCGCCACCGGCCGGCGCGAGCGGGCGCGCGAGATGTTCGAGCGCATGCTGGCGCAGCGCAACGCACTCGGCCTGCTGTCCGAGGACATCGCGCCGGCCACCGGCGAGCACTGGGGCAACTTCCCGCAGACCTATTCGATGGTGGGCCTGATCCAGGCGGCGATGCGGCTCTCGCGCCGCTGGGAGGACGCCCTGTGAGCGGCAGCAAGAAGCCCGGTCGACTGGTGGTGGTATCCAACCGCGTGGCGCTGCCGCAGCAGACCGCCACCGGTGGCCTGGCCTCGGCAATGCGGGTGGCTATGCGCGAACGCGGCGGCCTGTGGTTCGGCTGGAGCGGCAAGATCGGCACAGACAGTACCAAGGTCCATCGCACGAAGGACGGATCGATCGACTACGCCACGATCGACCTCACCCGCACCGACCATGACGAGTTCTATGCCGGCTTCGCCAACCGCGCGCTGTGGCCCTTGCTGCACTACCGTCCCGACCTGGTGGATTACCAGCGTGACCATCTGGACGGCTATCTGCGCGTCAACGCGCTGTTCGCCGATCACCTGGTCGAGCTGCTCAAGCCCGACGACGTGATCTGGGTGCACGACTACCACCTGATCCCGCTCGCCGCACGCCTGCGCGAGCGCGGAGTGAAAAACCGCATCGGCTTCTTCCTGCACACCCCGCTGCCGGCCGCCGGCCTGCTGATCGGCCTGCCGCAGCACCGGGCGCTGTTCGAGACGCTGGCGTCCTACGACTTGATCGGCCTGCACACCGCGCGCGACCTGCGCGCGCTGGAGGAGTATTTCCTGCACGAGATCGGTGGCGCAATGCGCCCGGGCGGACGCATCCGTGCGGCCAACGGGCGCAGCTTCCGCGCCGGCGTGTTCCCGATCAGCATCGAGACCGCGCTGGTCGCGCAGACCGCCCGCGAAGCGGCCGAGCTGGAAGAGATCACCCAGCTGCGCGACAGCCTGCAGGACCGCGCGCTGATCATCGGTGTGGACCGGCTGGACTACTCCAAGGGATTACCCGAGCGCTTTCGCGCCTATGCCCACCTGCTGGAGCGCGCAAGCGCGCTGCACCGGCAGATCACCTTCCTGCAGATTGCGCCTCCCTCGCGAGGATCGGTGCCGGAATACCGCCAGATCCGCCGCGAGCTGGAGCGCCTGGCCGGCCACATCAACGGCAAGTATGCTGCGCCGGACTGGGTGCCGATCCGCTACGTCAACCAGTCCTTCCCGCACCGCCTGCTCACCGGTTACTACCGCACCGCGCGCGTCGCGCTGATCACCCCGCTGCGCGACGGCATGAACCTGGTCGCGAAGGAATACGTGGCCTGCCAGGACCCGAAGAACCCCGGCGTGCTGGTGCTCTCGCGTTTTGCCGGCGCCGCCGACGAGCTGACCGAAGCCCTGCTGGTGAACCCCGCCGACCCGGCCGAAGTGGCGAACGCGCTGGAGCGCGCCCTGAAGATGCCGCTGCGCGAACGCCGCCAGCGCTGGCGCGCGATGATGGAGGTGCTGGAGGAGCACGACATCACCGCGTGGTGCCAGTCGTTCCTGCAGCGGCTCACGAGCTGACCTGCCGCAAGACTCCGCCAACTCAGCGCGATGCCCCGCCATCCTCCAGCCAGATCACGCTGGCAAAGCGTCCGCTGCGCGCGCCGTCGCGGCGATAGGAATAAAACCGCGAATCGGTGAAGGTGTCGAAGCCGCCGCCGGTTACCTGCGTCACCCCCATCGCCTGCAGACGGCGACGCGCCAGGGCCGCAAGATCGCAACGCCAGTGACCCGGACGCGTCGGCACGAAGCACGACACTGCGCCAGCGTCGGTATCCACGAGCGCCGCGCGCACCTCCTCGCCCACCTCATAGCTTGACAGGCCGATGCATGGCCCCAGCCAGGCCCGCACCCGCGCGGGATCAATCGCCATCGCCGCCACCGTCCGCTCGATCACGCCCGCCGCCAACCCGCGCCATCCGGCGTGGGCGGCACCGATGACGCTGCCGTCGTCGCTGCACAGCAGAACCGGCAGGCAATCGGCGGTGAGGATCACCAGCGGCTGGTCGCATTCGCGGGTGATGGCCGCATCGGCGATCGGCTCCTCCAGCCAAGCGGCATCGCGTACCACGCATACCTCGGTGCCGTGCACCTGCTGCAACCAGCGCGGCGGTCGAGGCAGCTCAAGTGCCGCCTGCAGGGCAACGCGATTGGCCGCGACGGCCGCCGGATCGTCGCCGCTGCGCGTGCCGAGATTGAAGCGATCGAACGGCGCCATCGACACCCCCGGCCCCAGCCGCGTGCTCACGGCCGCGCGAACGCCCGTGGGCGCCCGCCACCCCGGCACGACCCAGGCCGGATCATCGCTGCGAAGGGGCATGCGCTAATCCTGCACCGGTCCGCGTTCGGCGAGATCCGTGCGCAGCGCCTCGATCAACCGCTCCATATCCGCCGGCCGCGGCGAGCTGAACGCCATCGCCTCGCCCGTTGCCGGGTGAATGAAGGCCAGCCGTTCGGCGTGCAATGCCTGGCGGCGGAAGGCGCGCAACGTGGCCGCGAGCGCCTCGCTGGCGCCCTTGGGCAGGCGCAGGCCGCCGCCGTAGAGCGGATCGCCGACCAACGCGTGGTGGATGTGCGCCAGGTGCACGCGGATCTGGTGGGTGCGGCCGGTCTCGAGGTTGCACTGGATCAGCGAATGGGCGCGGAAGCGTTCGCGCAGGCGGTAATGGGTGACGGCGCGCTTGCCGTCCTCTTCGTCGCGCACGGCCTGGCGCAGGCGGTCGCCCATGTGTCGGCCGATCGGCGCATCCACGGTGCCGCCGGCGACCAGCGTGCCCAGCACCACCGCCTCGTACTGCCGCTCCACGTCGTGGCGCGAGAGCATGTCCACCAGCGCGGTATGCGTGGCCAGCGTCTTGGCCACCACCATCAGGCCCGAGGTGTCCTTGTCCAGCCGGTGCACGATGCCGCCGCGCGGCAGTTCGGCCAGCAGCGGGTCGTGATGCAGCAGCGCGTTGAGCACGGTGCCGGCCGGGTTGCCGGCGCCCGGATGCACCACCAGTCCGGCCGGCTTGTTGAGCACCAGCAGCTGCTCGTCTTCGTGCACGATGTCCAGCGCGATCGGCTCGGCGGTGCTGGTCACTTCGGTGGCCAGTTCGGCCTCCAGCCGCACCTGCTCGCCTCCCCGCAGCAGCTGCCGCGGCGGCGCCTGCGCGCCGTCCAGGGTGATCGCGCCCGCCTTGATCCAGCCGGCCAGCCGGGAGCGCGAATAATCCGGGAACATCTCGGCCACGGTCTGGTCGAACCTGCGACCCGCGGCAGCCAGCGGCACCACGGCCTCGTGGCGAATGGTGGTCATGCCCCGCTCCGCGAGGCCCGGCCGGTTTCGGCTATCATGCCTTTTCGATCAAACATCTGAATTCCTTGCCCATGCGTATTTCCAAACTGCTCGTCGTGCTCGGCCTGGCCCTGACGATGAGCGCGTGCTCGATGTTCAAAGGCAAGCGCGACACCATCGACACGCTGCCGGTGGCCCAGCTGTACAGCAAGGCCCACAACGATCTGGAAAACGGCGACTACGCCGCCGCCGCGAAAGCTTATCAGCGTCTGATCGCGCGCTTTCCCTCCGGCGACTACAACGAGCAGTCGCAGCTGGAACTGGCCTATGCCCAGTACAAGGACAACGAGCCGGAAGACGCGTATTCCACGATCAACCGCTTCATCAAGACCTACCCCACCAATCGCCACGTCGACTACGCCTACTACCTGCGTGGCCTGATCAACTTCGGCCGCACCTCGGGCATCATCGAGCGCTACATTTCGCGTTCCAGCTCGGAGAGTCGCCGCGACCAGGGTTACAACCTCAAGTCATTCGACGACTTCACCGAGCTGACCCGCCGCTTCCCGGACAGCGCCTACGCGGCGGACGCGCGCCAGCGCATGATCTACCTGCGCAACGTGCTGGCGCAGTACGAGATCAACGTGGCCGAGTTCTACCTGCGCAACAAGGCGTTCGTGGCCTCGGCCGACCGCGCGCAGTACGTGGTCGAGCACTATCAGCAGTCGCCGCAGACGGCCGATGCGCTGGCCATCCTGGCGCGCAGCTACGCCTCGCTGGATCGCAAGGATCAGGCCGAGCAGGTACGCAAGGTGCTGGCACTGAACTACCCGGATCACCCGTATCTGACCGACCCGAAGTGGCCACACGCGCCCTCCACGCTGCGCAAGCTGGTGCCGTTCTCCGGCCATCACTGAGCGGAGGTTCGGGGCAAACGAAAAGCCGGCGATCGCTCGCCGGCTTTTTTGTTGTCCGGCAGGCCGCGATTCGGAGTTGCGGATGATGCGGCCCGGCTTCGCGGCGCCGCCAGTCGGCAGCCGGCAGCCGGCAGCCGGTAGCGGGTAGCGGAGCGATGCACGGACGACCGGACAAACAAAAGGCCGCGCAATGCGCGGCCTTTTGCGTCGGTGCCGTAGGGCGCCGGCTTACTTCATCAGCTTGGCGAGCGTCTTGCCGAGATCGGCCGGGGACTTCACCGTGGTGACGCCGGCCTTCTCCAGCGCGGCGAACTTGGCTTCCGCCGTGCCCTTGCCGCCGGAGATGATCGCGCCGGCGTGGCCCATGCGCTTGCCGGCCGGGGCCGAAGCACCGGCGATGAACGACACCACCGGCTTGGTCACGTACTCGGCGATGAACTCGGCCGCGTCTTCCTCGGCCGAACCACCGATCTCGCCGACCATGATGATGCCCTCGGTCTGCGGGTCGTCCTGGAACAGCTTCAGGCAGTCGATGAAGTTCAGGCCGTTGATCGGATCGCCACCGATGCCGATGCAGGTGGACTGGCCCAGGCCTTCGTTGGTGGTCTGGAACACCGCCTCATAGGTCAGTGTGCCGGAGCGCGACACGATGCCGACCTTGCCCGGCTTGTGGATGTGGCCCGGCATGATGCCGATCTTGCATTCGCCCGGGGTGATGATGCCGGGGCAGTTCGGCCCGATCAGCACGGTTTCCGGATGCTGTGCCAGCACGTTCTTCACGCGCAGCATGTCGAGCACCGGGATGCCCTCGGTGATCGCCACGATCACGCGGATGCCCGCGTCGATCGCTTCCAGGATCGAGTCGGCCGCGAACGGCGGCGGCACGAAGATCACCGACGCGTCGGCGCCGGTCGCGGCGACGGCTTCGTCCATCGAGTTGAACACGGGCAGGCCGATGTGCTCGCTGCCGCCCTTGCCGGGGGTCACGCCGCCGACCACCTTGGTGCCGTAGTCCAGCGCCTGCTGCGCGTGGAAGGTGCCCTGCTGGCCGGTGAAGCCCTGCACGAGCACCTTGGTGTTTTTGTTGACGAGAACGCTCATTCGCTAACTCCTCAGGCCTTGGCCGCAGCCACGGCTTTCTGCGCCGCATCGTTGAGATCGTCGGCCGGCGTGATCGCCAGGCCGGAGTTGGCCAGCAGTTCGCGGCCCAGCTCGACATTGGTGCCCTGCAGGCGCACCACCACCGGAATGGTCAGGCCCACTTCCTTCACCGCGGCGATGATGCCCTCGGCGATCAGGTCGCAGCGCACGATGCCGCCGAAGATGTTGACCAGGATGCACTTCACCTTGTCCGAGGACAGGATCAGCTTGAACGCCTCGGTCACGCGCTCCTTGGTGGCGCCGCCGCCCACGTCGAGGAAGTTGGCCGGCTCGCCGCCCGCCAGCTTGATCACGTCCATGGTGGCCATGGCCAGACCCGCGCCGTTGACCATGCAGCCGATGGTGCCGTCCATCGTCACGTAGTTGAGGTTGTGCTGCACGGCAGCCGCCTCGGCCGCGTCCTCCTGGGTCAGGTCGCGCATGGCGGCCAGATCCGGGTGGCGGAACTCGGCGTTGTCGTCGGAATTGACCTTGCCGTCGAGCGCGGCGAGGTTGCCGTCCTCGAGGATGGCGAGCGGATTGAGCTCGACCAGCGACAGGTCCTTCTCGTTGAACAGCTTGTACAGGCCCAGCATGATCTTGGTCAGCTGGCCGACCTGCTTGGCGTTGAGGTCCATCGCGAAGCCGAGCTGGCGGCACTGGTACGGCTGCAGGCCCTCGACGAAATCCACCACGATGGTGTGGATGTCTTCCGGGGTGTCCTTGGCGACCTGCTCGATGTCCACGCCGCCGTGCTTGGAGGCGATGAACGAGACCGACTTGGAGTCGCGATCGGTGAGGATCGACAGGTACAGCTCCTTGGCGATGTTGGTCGCATCGGTGACCAGCACCAGGTTCACCGGCAGCGCGCGGCCGGCCGACTGGTAGGTCTCCATGTTCGTGCCCAGCATGCCCTTGGCGGCAGCGCGGACGTCGTCGAGGCTGCGGCAGAACTTCACGCCGCCGGCCTTGCCGCGACCGCCTGCATGGATCTGCGCCTTGACCATCCACTGCGAACCGCCCAGGTGCTTGGCGGCATCGACGGCGGCGTCGGGGGAATTGGCAACCTTGCCCGGCGGAACGGCGATGCCGTACTGCGCGAACAGCTCTTTGGCCTGGTACTCGTGGAAATTCATTCGATACCTCGAGTGAATGGGGGACGTGTCGAACCCTCGCACCGAGGCCGGGGCGAGCATTCGGGAGAGTCGGACGGCGGTTGAGGAACGCTGCCGGCGTGCAAAGCGCTGCCAAGGTGGATAGGTCGTGCGCGTCATGGGCGCGAGGACCGCTCACCGCAAAACGGCGCAGTACGGCCGCGCATTTTCGCAGCAGCGGGCCCGGATGGAAAGGGCGGGCTGTGCCGGCCACGGTCCGGACCACGCTGCGCAAGGCGCGACGGCGCGTCTATACTCGCCCGCAACCCGTCCCGATTCCTGCCGCGGAGTGCGCATCGACGTGTCCAGCCCCGCCCTGCCGCCCGCCCCGGGTATTCGTCGGGCCACCACGGCCACCCGCCACGAGCTGTTCTTCCTGAACTACTTCCGGCTGGCGCAGGCGGCGGTCTATGTGGCGCTCGCCTACAGCCCGCTGGGCATGCAGTGGCTGAAGCTCACCCACCCGGATTTCGCCCAGACCGTGGTGGTGGTCTACCTGCTGGCGGCGCTCGCCATCCTGCTGCTGACGCGCCGGCTCACCGTGATCGCACCGGCCACGGTGTCGATCACCCTGATCGTGGACATCGGCGTGGCTGTGATGGCGGTGATCGCCATGCACGACGCGCGCATCGGCATCGCCATGATGCTGGCGGTGAACCTGAGCGCTGGCGCGCTGGTGCTGCCGCTGCGGCTGTCGCTGTTCTTCGCCTCGCTGGCCACGCTGGGCATGCTCGGCCACACCGTCATCGAGACGCCCGCCAACAGCGCCATCGACAGCCACGAGCTGGTAGAGGCCGGCCTGTTCGGCCTGGCCTACTTCGCCAGCACGACGCTGTGCAACGTGCTGGGCCGCCAGCTGCGCGCCACCGAGGCGCTGGCCGAGCAGCGCAGCATCGACCTGGCCAACCTGGCGCAGGTCAACGAGCTGATCATCCGCCGCATGAAGACCGGTGTGCTGCTGGTAGACGACGCCAACCACATCCACCAGCTCAACGAATCGGCCTGGATGCTGCTGGGCAATCCGCCGGCCGACCAGCGCGACCTGGGCAAGCTGGCGCCGGAGCTGTCGCGCCGGCTGTATCACTGGATGACCTCGGGCAAGCTGGACGAGACCGCCACCCAGCTGGCCGACGGCGTGCCCGAGGTGGTGCCGCGCTTCACCCGGCTGGCGCCCAACGACGACTCGCACGTGCTGATCTTCCTCGACGACACCTCGCTGGTGTCGCGTCGCGCCGAGGAGCTCACGCTCAGCTCGCTGGGCCGGCTGTCGGCGTCGATCGCGCACGAGATCCGCAACCCGCTGGCGGCGATCCGCTACTCCGCCCAGCTGCTGGCCGAGTCGCGCAACATGCCGCCGGCCGACCAGCGCATGGTGGAGATCATCAACAACCACTGCGTGCGGCTGAACGAGATCATCGAGAACATCCTGCAGCTGTCGCGGCGCGAGCGCTCGCGCCCGGAGACGCTGGACCTGGGTCACTGGGCGAACGCCTTCGTCGAGGAGTACCGCCAGGGCAACGACCTGGGCGAGGACTCGCTGCGGGTGATCAACTCCAGCGCGCCGGTGGCGGCGGTGGCCGATCCGCAGCAGCTGCAGCAGGTGGTGTGGAACCTGGTGCAGAACGCGCTGCGCTACGGCCGCCTGCCCGCCGAGCCGGCGCGGGTAATGGTGGTGACCCGGCCGGGCGAGCACGGCGTGCCGATCCTGGAAGTGATCGACCGCGGCCCCGGCATCGCACCCAAGGTCGCCGCGCAGATCTTCGAGCCGTTCTACACCACGCACGAGTACGGCACCGGCCTGGGCCTGTACCTGGCCCGCCAGATGGCCGAGGCCAATCAGGCCTCGCTGGAATACGTGCGCGTGGCCGGCGGCGGCAGCTGCTTCCGCCTCACGCTCACCCCGGCGCACGCCCGCCAGACTGGCGGCGAGCCGGCGGCGGCCGCGGACGAAAACCTCAGGTAGCGCGCACCATCAGGCTCACCGGCAGCACCTGCGAACCGACCGCCTCGCCGCGGATCAGCGCCAGCATCTTCTGCGCGAGCAGGCTGCCACCCTCCTGCCAGTCCTGCCGCACCGAGCTCAGCGCCGGCTGGAACGCGGCGGCCATCGGCATGTCGTCGTAACCCACCACCGAGACGTCGTCCGGCACCTTGCGACCCAGCTCCTGCACGGCGCGGATCGCGCCCATCGCCAGCAGATCGCTGCAGGCGAACAGCGCATCGAATGCCACCTTGCGCGTGGCCAGCGAATGCACCGCGTCGATGCCCGAGGCGAGCGTGAACTCGTCCCGCCGCAGCAGCAGCGGCTTCACGCCGTGCGCGGTGAGCGTGTCGACGAAACCATTGAGGCGCTCGAATATTTCCGGGTGGCTGGGATTGCCCACGAACACCGGATGGCGCCGCCCCTGACGCAGGAAGTGCTCCGCCACCATCCGGCCGCCCATGCGGTTGTCCGAGCCGACCACGGCGTGCGCATCGTCCTCGCTGCGCGCACCCCACACCACCATCGGCAGGCCCAGCTTGTCGAACCGGCGCACCGCGTCCTGGCGAACGCCCTGGCCGAGCAGGATCAGGCCGTCGGCCGCCTGCACCGCGGCCGCCGCCGCCCCCTGGCGCGTGGTCAGCAGCACGCTGTAGCCGGCCGCGGTGAGCTCCTGCGCGATGCCGCCGAGCAGGGTCAACGGGTACGGATCGAGCATGGTGCGGTCGCTGGAGGGCTTCATCTCCACGATGACCGCCACCGTGTGGCTGCGGCGCAGGCGCAGATTGCGCGCGCTCACGTTGAGCTTGTAGCCGTGGTCGCGCGCCAGCGTCTGGATGCGTTCGCGGGTGTCGGGCGTCACCAGCGGGCTGTCCGCAAGCGCGCGCGAGACGGTGATCTTGGAGACGCCGGCGAGCTCCGCCAGGTCCGCCATGGTCAGGCTGCCGGCGGCGGGCTTGTCTTTGCGGGAACGACTCAATGCATGGCCTCCGTACCGGAACGACGCGGGTGTGGCAACGCGACGGCCCGCCCGACGTCCCGCCAGTGTGTCGATTTGTTCGCGTTTCGTCTAACCCGTCGCAGTGCCGCAAAACATCGCCCGCAGCGGGCCGCAGAGGCCGCCCTGCAAAGCCTGCGGCGCCGCCCGCCGGCGTCCGTCCGCGGGCTGCCCATTTGCGGCGGCGCATCAATGATATCGATATCTTGATATCGATATCATTTGCTGTCATCTTCACGCCCCGTTGACCGGGCGCCAGTCCGGCGCGCGCCCGATAACCGACCACGCAGGGGGATCCTTGGACAAGCTCGACGCCGCACCGGCGCTTTCGCCGGCGCCGACCGCACGCACCGTCTCTCCTGCGCCGCCGGCGGCCGATGTCGATCCGTGGCGGATCGTGCGGCACAGCACCGATCCGGCCGACTTTGCCCAGGACGAGAGCCTGTTTGCGCTAGCCAACGGCGCGCTCGGTGTGCGCGGCGGGCTGGAAGAAGCGCCCGGCGGCTCGCAAGGCAGCTTCCTGGCCGGCGCCTGGGAGCGCACGCCGATCGAGTACCACGAGCGCTTCCCGGGCTTCGCCGCGCACACCGACACGCGCATTCCGGTGGCCGACGCCATCGGCATCCACCTGCGCCTGGGCGATACGCCGGTGCGCCTGGCCGAGGGCGAATGGCTGGATTTCGCCCGCGAGCTGGACCTGCGCGCCGGCTGCTACCGCCGCACGCTGCGCTGGCGCTCGCCGGCCGGCGAGAAGATCGAGATCCGCGCCGAACGGCTGGTGTCGCTGGACGAGCCGGGCCTGCTGGCCATTCGCTACAGCGTGCACTCGCTCGACTACACCGGCGCGATCACACTGGAGTCGTCGATCGACACCGCGCGCGATGCCATCGAGCAGGGCGCCGATCCGCGCATCGGCGTGCGGGTGGACGGCGGCTTCCATACCGAACAGTCCGACGCCGACGAAACGAGCGCCTGGCTGATCCAGCGCACCACCCACAGCGGCGTGCGCGTGGCCTGCATGCAGCGCCACCGGCTGGATGCCGCCCTGCACTGCCGCTACGGCGGCCACGGCGCCAACGGCGTGGTGCAGATCCACGAAGGGGCGCTGGCGCCCGGCGGCTCGGTGACGCTCGAAAAGTACGTCGCCTACGCCTGGACCACACCGCACGACGAGGACACCGATGCCGCCCTGCTCGCGCGCGCCGACCAGGCGCTGCTGCGCGCCCAAGCACAGGCGTTCAGCGGCCTGCTGCAGGCCCAGCAGCGGGCACTGGCATCGCTGTGGGAGCGCACGGATCTGCAGATCGAAGGCGACCCGCGCGTCGAGCAGTCGCTGCGCTTCAACCTGTTCCACGTGTTCCAGTCCAGCGGACGCGACGGCCACAGTTCCGCCGCGGCCAAGGGCCTCACCGGTGAAGGCTACGAGGGCCACTACTTCTGGGACGCCGAGGCCTTCATGTTGCCGGCGCTGGTGAACGCGGCGCCGGAACTGGCGCGCGGCATGCTGGCCTACCGCTACCGCACGCTCGACCGCGCCCGGGCGCACGCCCGCGAGATGAACCATGCGCGCGGCGCGCTGTATGCCTGGCGCACCATCAGCGGCGATGAGTGCTCGGCCTACTTCCCCAGCGGCTCGGCGCAGTACCACATCAACGCGGCCGTGGCCTGGGCGGTGCGCCTGTACGTCGACGCCAGCGGCGACCGCGACTTCCTGCGCGAACAGGGCGCGGAAATGCTCATCGAGACGGCGCGCGTGTGGCTCGACGTGGGCCACTTCAATCCCCGCCGCGGCGGCGCCTTCTGCATCCATTCGGTCACCGGGCCGGACGAGTACTCGGCGCTGGTGGACAACAACCATTACACCAACCGCATGGCGCAGAAGCACCTGCGCGACGCCGCCGCCACCGCGCGCTGGCTGGCCGCCGAGCACCCGCAGGACTGGGCCGCGCTGGCAGCGCGGCTGGCGCTGGACGAGCAGGAGATCGTCGCCTGGTCGCTGGCCGCCGATGCGATGTACCTGCCGGTCGATCCGGCGCTGGGCATCTTTCCGCAGGACGACGCCTTTCTCGACAAGCCGCGCCTGCGCGCCGTCACCGCCAGCGAAGGAAAGCGCCCGCTGCTGCTGGAATTGCACCCGCTGACCATCTATCGCCACCAGGTGTGCAAGCAGGCCGACGCCCTGCTCGCGCTGATGCTGGCCGGCAACGACGTGGACCGGTCGGCCAAGCGGCGCAACTTCGACTACTACGAAGGCGTCACCCTGCACGACTCCACCCTGTCGGCCTCCACCTTCAGCGTGCTCGCCACCGAAGTCGGTCGGCACGACAAGGCCTACGCCTACTTTCTCGACACCCTGCGGGTGGATCTGGACGACCTGCACGGCAACGCCGCGCACGGCGTGCACATGGCGGCGATGGCAGGCAGCTGGCTCGCGCTCACCTGGGGCTTTGGCGGGTTGCGCGTGGTCGACGGCCTGCCCAGCCTGGCGCCCACGCTGCCGGCCGGCTGGACCAGCTACCGCTTCGGCCTGCGCTGGCACGCGGCGCAACTGCGGGTGGAGGTCGAGCGCAACGGCGTGCGCTACACGCTGGCCGACGGCGGGCCGCTGCGCTTTCGCCACCACGGCACCGTGCACACGCTGGCGCCTGGCGGTTCGATCGCCCTGCCGCTGCAGCCGCAGCCGGCGCGCCTGCCGCGTCCGCTGAAGGCGGTGATCTTCGACCTCGACGGCGTGATTGCCGACACCGCGGTGGTGCACCACGCCGCGTGGAAGCAGCTGGCGGAAGAGATCGGCGTGGCGTTCGACGACGCCACCGGCGAGCGCATGAAGGGCGTGGACCGCCGCGGCTCGCTCGACATCCTGCTGGAGCGCGCCACGCGCGCCTACGACGAGGAGGAAAAACACGCCCTCGCCGAGCGCAAGAACGCGTACTACCGCGAGCAGATCGCGCAGTTCGGCCCGCAGCACCTGCTGCCCGGCGCGCAGGCGGCGATCGCCTCGGCGCGCGCGGCCGGCATGAAGATCGCGCTGGCCTCGGCCAGCCGCAACGCGCCGCTGCTGCTGGACCGGCTGGGCATCGCCGGCCTGTTCGACTACGTGGTCGATGCCGGGCGCATCGCGCGCTCCAAGCCCGATCCGGAAATCTTCCTCGACGCCGCGCGCGGACTCGGCGTGGCACCGCACGACTGCCTCGGCGTGGAAGACGCTGCGGCCGGCGTGGACAGCATTCTCGCGGCGGGGATGGCCGCGGTGGCGGTGGGCGATTCGCCCGCTCTGGCGCACGCGGATGTGCTGTTACCGAACGTCGCCGCGTTCGACATTGCTCAGTACACAACATAACGGCGAACCGGCGCGGCGCCGGGGCGTCGCGTCATCACACACAAGACTGGTGAGGAGTTGACACGAATGAATACCAAGCATCTGACCCGATTGGCACTATCGGCGGCGATCGCCGCCACGCTGTTGCCCGCGTTCGCGCTGGCGCAGGACGCCGGCGCACAGGACGGCAGCTCCACGCGCAAGGCCCAGGCCAAGCCCGATGCGAGCAAGGCGAAGAACCTGGACCAGGTGGTCGTCACCGGCAACGCCGCCACCGGCGGCCTGCGCAAGATCGACACCAGCTATTCGGTGACCACGGCCACGGCCGAACAGATCAAGATGGCCAACCCCAAGAGCACGGCCGACCTGTTGAAGATCGCGCCGGGCCTGTGGCCGGAATCCACCGGCGGCCAGACCGGCGCCAACATCGAGATCGCCGGCTTCCCGGGCGGCGGTGACGCGCCGTTCAACACGGTGCAGCTGATGGGCTCGCCGCTGTACGGCATGCCCACGCTGTCGTTCTTCGAGCAGACCTCGATCTTCCGCCTCGACGACACCATCGACCGCGCGGAAATCGTGCTGGGCGGCCCGTCGGTGGTGTTCGCCGACGGCCAGATCGGCGCCACCGAGAACTTCATCCTCAAGCAGGGCACCGAGGTGCCGTCCGGCAGCATCGGCGTCACCTACGGCAACGAGAACCTGCGCCGCGTCGACGGCTTCTTCGGCTTCCCGATCGCCAAGGACTGGTACGGCAGCGTCGGCGGCTTCTACCGCACCTCCGACGGCGTGCGCAGTCCGCAGTTCGCCGCCGACAAGGGCGGCCAGTACACCGGCACCCTCACCCACGACAGCGACAACGGCACCATGACGCTGTACGCGCGCGTGCTCAACGACCGCAACCAGTTCATCACGCCGATCCCGCTGATCCAGACCGGCACCGACAGCTTCCACGCCTATCCCGGCTTCGATCCGCTCACCGACACGTACTACAGCAAGGCGATCCAGCACGTGTTCCTGGCCGGCTATCCCGGCGGCGGAACCAGCGCCAACCTGGCCAACGGCCGCGGCGCCAAGATGACTTTCTTCGGCGGCAACTTCGACTACGACCTGGGCGACGGCTGGAACCTGTCGGACAAGTTCCTCATCGACGGCGGCGACGTCGACACCAACGCGCTGTTCTCCGGCTCCAACCCACTGACGATGGGCGCGTTCCTCAATGCCAACACGCCGGCCGGCAGCGTGGCCAGCGCCAACTACGTGGGCGGCGGCGCGGTCGACCCGAGCCAGAGCGTGATCTCGCAGGGCTGGTGGTACATCCACAAGCACCTGAAGAACATGAGCAACGACTTCCGCCTGAGCAAGGAGATCTTCGAGGGCAACACGCTCACCGCGGGCGTGTACCTGGCGCACTACACCGACGATGACAAGTGGGCGCTGGGCAACCAGATGCTGATGACCAACACGCCCAACGCCACGCCGATCACGGTCAGCTATGTCGACGGCGGCGTCACCAAGCAGCTCACCGACAACCAGGGCTTCCTGGACAACGGCGGCTACAACATCACCGAGCGCGGCAAGGCGACCAACAAGGCGTTCTACCTGTCCGACTCGTGGCGCATGGGCAAATGGCTGTTCGACCTGTCCGGCCGCATCGAGAACCAGGATGCGCAAAACGTGGTGTGCAACCTCACCAACCGGGACCTCGACGGCAACCAGGACACGCTCTACAACAACAACGTGCCGGTGTGTAACGGCACCTACTCCACCACCGACTACAACAAGACCCACCCCTCATGGACCTTCGGCGTGAACTACACGCTGGCGGACAACATGAGCGTGTACTTCCGCGCCAACAAGGGCGCGCATTTCGGCGACTTCGACAACGCGCTGCGCGGCAACACCACCGGCAACACGCCGCCGCTGCAGAAGGTGCAGAACTTCGAGGCGGGCTACAAGTACCAGTCCGACAAGGTCTACGCCGACATCAGCGTGTACCACCGCCAGTTCAACGGCCTCACCTACCAGCCCACCGACGGCGCCGGTACGCCGGTCGGCCCGCAGGCGCTTTACGGCTCGGACTCCAAGGGCATCAACTTCACCGGCTACGTGAGCCCGATCGACAACCTGAAGCTGCAGCTGGTGGCGAACTATCTGGACGGCCACTACTCGCACAACAACTCGTGCCTGAAGTACACCGACCTGGCCACCGGCCAGGACCGCTGCCAGTTCATCAACGGCGTGCAGCTGCAGCGCCAGCCGAAGCTGCACTACGCGTTCACGCCCAGCTACACGCTGCCGTTCGCGTGGGGTGACGTGACGGCATTTGTCACATACACCCACGTCGGCCCGCACACGCAGGACCAGTCGGGCCTGCAGCAGCTGGGCTCGTACAACACCATCGACTTCGGCGTGGTGGCGAACGTGGACAAGAACTGGCAGCTGCGCCTGCAGGGCACCAACATGACCAACGAGCTGGGCCTGACCGAGAGCAATTCGCGTATCTTCGGCGCCGCCAATGGCACCGACGGCGTGATCCTGGCCCGTCCGCTGGAAGGCCGCGAGGTCAACGTGCAGGTGAAGTACTTGTTCTGATGCAGCCACCGCGGGGCGGGCCCTGACCGGCCCTCCCCGCGGCGCGTGAGGGTTTACCCCGTGCGGTCCGGATCGCGTTTCACACCTGCGGCCCGGACCGCTCTTTTTGTGATGCACCGATCGAGAGCCGCATGAAACGATTCCGCATGGTCGCCGCGCTGGCGCTGATCTACATGGTGTTCGCGATCCTGCTCAACAGCGTGGGCACGGTGATCCTGCAGGCGATGGCCAGCTTCGGCGTGGACAAGCCGCAGGCCAGCCTGCTGGAGCTGTTCAAGGATCTGCCGATCGCGATCACCTCGTTCGTGGTGGCCTCGTTCCTGCCGCTGCTCGGCTATCGCCGGGCGATGATGGGCGCGCTCACCATCGTCGGCGGCGCCTGCCTGCTGATGCCGATGTTTCCCGGCTTCTACACCACTGAATTCCTGTTTGCCTGCGTCGGCGTCGCGTTCGCGCTGGCGAAAGTGGCCGTGTATTCGTCGATCGGCCTGCTCACCGCCGATCGCGCCGAGCACTCACGGCTGACCAACACCATCGAAGGCCTGTTCATGGTCGGCGTGCTCGCCGGCGGCTGGCTGTTCAGCGCCTTCATCGATCCGGCCAATCCTGCCGACCCCGCGTGGCTGCGGGTGTACTGGCTGCTGGCGCTGATCTGCTTCGCGGTGATCGCGCTGCTGGCGGTGTCGCCGCTGGACGAGTCGGCTGCACGCGACGCCTCGCGTCCCTCGCCCGCCGGTTCCGTCGGACAGATGCTGCGGCTGCTGGCGCGCCCGCTGGTGTACGTGTTCCTGCTGTCGGCGTTCCTGTACGTGCTGATCGAGCAGAGCTTCAGCACCTGGCTGCCCACGTTCAACAACGAGATCCTCAAGCTGCCCAACGCGATGAGCATCCAGATGGCCTCGATCCTGGCCGGCGCCACCGCGCTGGGCCGCATCGCGGCCGGCCAGGTGCTGCGCCGGGTTAGCTGGCATCGCCTGCTCAACGGCTGCGTGCTGGCGATGGCCGCGCTGGTGCTGCTGGTTCTGCCGCTGGCACGCGGCGTGACGGTGGACGCCTCGGTTGGCTGGTCCAGCGCGCCGGTGGCGGCCTACCTCATTCCACTGATCGGACTGCTGATGGCGCCGATCTACCCGGTGATCAATTCGGTCGCGCTGAGCTCCTTGCCCAAGCCCTCGCACGCGGCGATGACCGGGCTGATCGTGATCTTCTCCGCGCTGGGCGGCACGCTGGGCTCGCGCATCACCGCGATGGTGTTCGCCCGTTTCGGCGGCATCCACGCGTTCTACTTCTCGCTGGTACCGATGACGCTGGTGCTGGTGACGCTGTTCTTCTTCCGCCGCGAGACCGAGCGCGCCGGCACGGCGGCGCCGGTGGCCGTGGGCATGGCGGGGAAGTGATCCTTCCGGCGGCCGCTGTAACCCGCCGTCGCAAGATGATGATGTCCGGCGTCGGCGCCGCGGCGCTGGCGCTGGCGCTGGATGATTCCGCGCAAGATGCATTTTCGGGGGCTGAAGCGAAGGCATCCGCATCGAGCGCGACGCGCACGGTCGGTCGCGACTGACGCGCGGGCCGATGGGCACGACCGGGGCGTCCGCTGGGTGCCCACGCTATCCCTCCGCTACCGGCCAAACCTTTGCCCCTGCAGGCGCCGACGGGTATTCTGCCGGCACCCCGCACAGCGCAAGGCACGCCATGAGCCTACAGACCGTTCTGGTCGTCGACGACGAACGCGATATTCGCGAACTGCTCACCATCACCCTGGGCCGCATGGACCTGCAGGTGGATGCCGTGGGCACCGTTGCCGAGGCCCGACGCGCGCTGGGCGAGCGCAGCTACGACCTGTGCTTCACCGACATGCGCCTGCCCGACGGCACCGGCCACGAGGTGATCGAGCTGATCGCCGAAGAGCATCCCGACACGCCGGTGGCGATGATCACCGCCTACGGCAACGTCGATGCGGCGGTGAGCGCGCTCAAGGCCGGAGCGTTCGACTTCGTCTCCAAGCCGGTGGATATCCAGATGCTGAGGCGGCTGGTGCGCACCGCGCTGAAGCTGGCCGAGGAAAAGCGCGGCGAAGCCGGCGCCGGCGCGGCGGCCAGCTCCAGCGAGCGGCTGATCGGCGACTCGCCCGCCATGCAGCAGGTGCGCGCCACCATCGGCAAGCTCGCGCGCAACCAGGCGCCGGTGTACATCGCCGGCGAGTCCGGCGTGGGCAAGGAGCTGGTGGCGCGGCTGATCCACGAGCAGGGCCCGCGCGCCAGCGGCCCGTTCATTCCGGTGAATTGCGGCGCGATTCCCACCGAGCTGATGGAAAGCGAGTTCTTCGGCCATCGCAAGGGCAGCTTCACCGGCGCCAGCAGCGACAAGGAAGGCCTGTTCCAGGCTGCCAACGGCGGCACGCTGTTCCTCGACGAGGTGGCCGAACTGCCGCTGCACATGCAGGTGAAGCTGCTGCGCGCGATCCAGGAAAAGGCCGTGCGCCCGATCGGCGCGCGCGAGGAAGTGCTGGTGGACGTGCGCATCCTGTCGGCCACCCACAAGAACCTCGCCGCGCTGGTCGAGCAGGGCCAGTTCCGCCAGGACCTGTTCTATCGCATCAACGTGATCGAGCTGCGCGTGCCGCCGCTGCGCGAGCGGCGCGGCGACGTGCCGCTGCTGGCCGCGCACATCCTGCGGCAGCTGGCCGCCAAGAGCGGCGGCGCGCCCGGCCGGCTGCTTCCCGCGGCGCAGCAGGCGCTGGACGACTACGACTTCCCCGGCAACGTGCGCGAGCTGGAGAACGTGCTGGAGCGCGCGATGGCGATGAGCGACGGCGAGTCGATCGACGCCTCCGACCTGATGCTGCCCCAGCGTGCGCCGCGACCGGCCTTCGATGCCGGCATGGCCCCGCCGGCTGCAATGGCGACCGCCGCGGCGGCCGCGCCGCCGGGAGCGCCGGGCAGCGGCGTGGCGCTGGAGGATTACATCAGCAACCTCGAGCGCACCGCGATCATGAAGGCGCTGGAGGAGTCGCGCTACAACAAGACCGCGGCGGCGAAGAAGCTCGGCATCACCTTCCGCGCGCTGCGCTACAAGCTGAAGAAACTCGGCATCGACTGATTGTCGATCGACTGATCCCGCGCCCGACACCGTCGCGCGCGGACAAGAACAAGGCCGCCGCTCAGGCGGCCTCGTTGCTTCCCAGGGCCTTGCGCAGGGAGAGCAGCAGGGCGCGGGTGGTCACCGGCTTGTTCACCACGTGCAGGTGATCGAGCGCCGGCAGCTCGTCGAGGTTCGGCGGCGCGTCCGGCCGGGCCAGCAGCAGCACCGGCCCGTTGTAGCCGTGGTCGACCAGCGCGGCCAGCGTGCGCACGCCGGTGAACAGGTTCATCTCCGCGTCCATCACCACCGCCTCGGGCACGCCGTGCGACTCGATCCACTGCAGCGCGGCGGTGCCGCTCTGGCTGGTGTGCACCTGGTAGCCGTAGGCGTCGAGCATGTCCGACAGCAGCGAGAGCTGGGCAGCCTCTTCCACCACCACCAGCACGCGTTCGGCATTGCCCTCGAAACTGTCGCCGTCCAGCGCCTGGGCCGCGGCGTCGTCGCGCAGCTCGGTCAACGGGATGTAGAGCTGGAAGCGGGTGCCCTCGCCGGGACGGCTCTCCACCCGCATCACGCCACCGTGGCTGGCCACGATGCGCTTGCACGAGAGCAGGCCCAGGCCGGTGCCGGTCTTCTTGGTGGTGAAGAACGGCTCGAACAGGCGCTCCAGCGTGTCCTCATCCATGCCTTCGCCGGTGTCGGCGACGACCAGGCACAGGTATTCGCCGTCGCGTGGCTCCTCGCCGGGCAGGAAGAAATCCTCCGGCAGGCGGCAGCGCGACGAGGCGATGCGCAGGTGGCCGCCGTCGGGCATCGCCTGGATCGCGTTGAGGCAGAGGTTGAGCAGGCACTGCTGCAACTCGGTGTGGTTGCCCTCGAAGGACAGGTCCGGATCATCCAGCGCCACTTCCATCGCGATGGAACGGGGCAGCGAGCCCTGCAGCAGCAGGTCCAGCGCCTCCAGCAGCCCGCCCAGCCGCACCTGCTCGGCACGGCGCGCACCGCGGGCGAAGGACAGCATCGACTGCACCATGTCCAGCCCGCGCTTGCCGCAGTCGCGCACCAGCGCGCCGAGCCGCGCCAGGCGCGGATCGTCGGCGTAGTCCTGCAGGCTGTCGCCGGCCAACAGCAGCGGCTGCAGCAGGTTGCGCAGGTCGTGGCTGAGGCCGCCGGCGAGCATCGCCAGCGCCTCGAAGCGCTGCGCGCGGATCAGCTCCGACTCGGCCCGGCGCGCGGCGCGCTGCGCCTCCGCCTCGCTGAGCGCGCGGCGCACCGCGCTGGCCAGCCGCGCGGGATTCTGCTTGAGGATGTAATCGGTGGCGCCGTTGCGCAGCGCCTCGATCGCCGCCTCTTCGCCCAGCGTGGCCGAGATGAAGATGAACGGCGTGTCGTCGTCGCGCGCGCGCAGCAGTTCCAGCGCGCGCTGGCCGGAGAAGCCCGGCATGCTGAGGTCGGACAGCACGATGTCCGGCTGGAAGGTTTCCAGCGCCTCGACGTACGGCTGCTCGTCGTCGACCAGCAGCACCTCGTAGTCGAAGCCGTCGGCATCGAGCTCGCCCAGCACCAGCTCGGCGTCGAGTGCACTGTCTTCGACCTGCAGTATGCGGATGGTGGCCATCGCGCGGTTCAAGCTGTTGGGCATGGATGCATCCCGGAGATACCGTCCCTGACTGCCGCACGTTAGCGCGCGGCGGTTTCCGTGTCCTGAACCGGCTCAGTCCAGCTCGGGGGCCTGGTTGAGCACCGCCCAGAACTGGCCGAGCGTGCGCACCGCCTCGAAGAACTGGTCCACGTCGACCGGCTTGATCACGTAGGCGTTCACGCCCAGGTCCCAGCTGCGCGCCAGGTCGCTCTCCTCGCGCGAGGAGGACAGGATCACCACCGGGATGCGCCGCATGCGCTCGTCCGCGCGCATCTGGGTGAGCACGTCCAGGCCGTTCATGCGCGGCATCTTGATGTCCAGCAGCACCACCGCCGGATCGAGCCGCTCGCGATCGGCCCAGGCGCCGCGGGCGTAGAGGTAGTCGAGACAGTCGACGCCGTCCTCCAGGTGGACCACCGGGTTGACCAGATTGGCCTCGCGCAGGGCGTCCATCGCCATCTCGGCGTCGGCCTGGCTGTCTTCCACCAGGAGGATGGTGCGGATGAAACGGTCGTTCATGAACGGTCCTGTCTACGAGTGTCGCCGGCTTCAGAGGCTGGCAGGGAAAAATGGAAGCGCGCGCCCTGACCCGGCTCGCCCTCGGCCCATACGCGCCCGCCGTGGCGGGCCACGATGCGCCTCACGTTGGCCAGGCCGATGCCGTTGCCCGGGAATTCCGAGGCGCGATGCAGTCGCTGGAACACGCCGAACAGCTTGCCGGCGTATTCCATGTCGAACCCGGCGCCGTTGTCGGCGACGGTGAACTGGTAGTCGCCGCCGGGGGCGCGCGACGTGTCGACGGTGATCTTCGCCAGCTCGCGCTGGCCGGTGTATTTCACGGCGTTGCCGATCAGGTTCTGCCACACGGTGCGCAGCATGTTCTCGTCGCCTACCACCACCGGCAACGGAGCGATCTTCCACTCGATGCGGCGACCGGCGGTGTCGGTTTCGGTCAGCGCGCGCGCCTCCTCCACCAGCGACTGCATGTCCACCGGCTGCATGCGCATGGCGCCGCGACCGAGCCGCGAGAACACCAGCAGGTCGTCGATCAGCTGGGCCATGCGCTGGGCGGCGCTGGAGATCACTTCCAGATAGTGGTGGCCCTTCTCGTCCAGCCGCTCGCCGAGGTGGCGCTCCAGCTTGCCGGCGAAACCGGCGATGTGCCGCAGCGGCGCGCGCAGGTCGTGCGATACCGAATAGCTGAACGCCTCCAGCTCGCGGTTGACGTCGGAGACCTGCTCCACCTTGCCTTCGAGCTGGCGATTGAGCTCCTTGACCTGCTTCTCCACCAGGGCGCGCACGGTGATGTCGCTCACCGTCATCAGCAGGGCCGGTGCGTCGGACTCCTGTTGCAGGCGACGAGCGTTGATCACCACGCGGCGGTCGGCACCGTCGGCGGTGCGCTGGTTGAGCTCGTAATCCCACAGCTCGCGATCGCGCGACATCACGTCGGACAGGCGCTGCAGCAGCGGGCCGTCGTTCCACGCGCCGCCGCCCAGCTCGGCCAGCGGCAGCGAACGCCGCTCCTCGGCGTCCAGGCCGTAGAGCTCGGCGAAGGCGGTGTTCACCAGCAGGGTGTTGAGCCGGCCGTCCAGCAGCACGATCGGCTCGCGCACCGCCTGCACGATCTGCCGCGAGCGCCGCACCGCCAGGCTCTCGCGCTCCTCGGCGCGCAGGCGCTGGCCGATCTGCCGCTCGGACACCACCACGATGATCCCCAGCAGCAATACCTGCGCCAGGGCGCCAATGCCCAGTACCAGCTTGTAGTTGAACGACTGCGCGGCCGCCGCCTCGCGCCGCGCGGTGAGCAGCTGGTCTTCGGTGGACACGATCTTGTCGAGCACGTCGCCGATCACGAACAGGCTGCCGGCATCGACCAGCGCCTTTTCCGCACCCTCGCGATCGCCGTGCCGCGCGCGCCACAGGGCTTGCCACATCAGCGTGGCGCGGCCGTTGACGGTGGTTTCCAGCGAGCCGACCAGCGCCTGCTGGTCGGCGTTGTCGCGGGTGTAGTCGCGCAGCTGCCAGATCAGTTTGGAGATCTGCCTGGTCGCGTCGTCCAGGCGCTCCTGCGCATCCTTGTCCTCGCCGGCCATCACGATGCGATAGGTGGCCGCCTCGGCATCGCGGCTGAGAAAGGCGATGCGGTAGGTGATCGATTTCACCTCGGACGAATGGGTCACCCACTCCGACGCACGCAGGGCCTCGGTGGAGGTGTTGCGGGTGATCACGTAGGGCAGCGCCACGATCACCGCGACCGACAACAGCAGGCCGATCACACGCCAGCGCAGGAAGCTCAGGTTCCTCATGGGCATTGCGGGACGGGTCCTGGACAGACGTATCGCGGCATTCTGGCATGCCGCGGCGGGCCGTCCGGCGCCTGCCCGTCCGCGCGGGGCCGGCCGCAGCCGCCCGCTTCCTTGCCGCCGACCGCGATCATCGTGCCAGCGACGCCTGCGTTGCCGCGCCCGCGGGCGCGGCGATCATGCGGAAATGCAGCTCGCCCCCGTCGATCAGGTCGCGGTGGTGCAGAAAGGGCGTCGTCAGGGGCTGGCCGTTCAGGGTGATCTCGCCGACGTAGGGGTGAAGGGCGTCGAAAGGTGCCGCGGTAATCGTGAAGGTTTTGTCACCGGCCAGATGCAGCACCGCCTTCGCCACGAACGGCCGGCCGATCGCGTACACGTCGCTGGCCGGCGTCACCGGATAGAAACCGAGCGCCGTGAACACATACCACGCCGACATCTGGCCCAGGTCGTCGTTGCCGGCCAGGCCATCCGGCCGGGCGGCGTACTGGCTGTCCATGATCTGTTTCAGGCGCTGCTGGGTCTTCTCCGGCGCGCCGGCATAGTCATACAGATAGGCCAGGTGATGGCTGGGCTCGTTGCCGTGGGCATACCAGCCGATCAGGCCGGTGATGTCCTCCACGTGCTTGAAGTGCGCGGGGTCGACCTTGGCGTCGAACACGCCGTCGAGCTTGTCAACGAACTGCTTCTTGCCGCCCATCGCCTCAATCAGCCCGGGCACGTCCTGCGGCACGTACCAGGAGTACTGGAACGCGTTGCCTTCGGTGTAATCGCTGCCGTAGCCGGCCACCGCCGGATCGAACGGCTCGCGGAACGCACCGTTGGCGAGCCGCGCGCGCATGTAGCCGGTCTTCGCATCCCACGCGTTGCGCCAGTTGCCCGCGCGCTTGCCGAAGGTGGCGGCGACGTCGCGCTTGCCCATCGCCGTGGCCATCTGCGCGATGGTCCAGTCGTCGTAGGCGTATTCGAGCGTCTTGGAGGCACCCTCCGGCTCGCGGTCGATCGGCACGTAGCCGAGTTTCATGTAGTCGGCGAGGTCGCCGTACGGCCCGTAGCTGGCGCTGGCCACCATGGCCTGCAGCGCCTCGTTGGCGTCGAAGCCACGCACGCCCTTGAGGTAGGCGTCGGCGATCACCGGCACCGCGTGATAGCCGATCATGCACCACGTCTCCAGCCCGCCGTACGCCCACACCGGCAGGATGCCGAACGGGCTGGCCGCGCGCGCGGCGAGCAGCGAGCGGACGAAGTCGGTGCTCTTGTCCGGATGCAGCAGCACCATCAGCGGCTGCTGGGCGCGGTAGACGTCCCACAGCGACCAGGTGGAGTAGAAGTCGAAGCCCTTCGCCGTGTGCACCTGGTGATCCGGCCCGCGGTACTGCCCGTTGACGTCCATGCTCAGCGTGGGCGAGAGCAGCGCGTGGTAGAGCGCGGTGTAGAACTGCGTGCGCGCGACGGCCGGCGCGTCCACGTCGACATCGGCCAGCGCGTCGCTCCACGCCCGGTGCGCCTGCTGGCGACGGGCATCGAAATCCCAGCCCGCGCCATCGGCATCGAGGTTGGCCAGCGCGCCCGCCTCGCTCACGGTGGAGATCGCCACCTTCACCACCAGCGGCTTGCTCAGCGTGCCGAAATCGAACACGCCTTCCAGCGCGCGGCCGTCCTGCGCGTCGTGATCCTCGCTCTGGTGGCCGGGCCCCTTGAAGCCCTTGTACGGCGCATCGGTGTCGCGGTCGTACAGCGTGCGCGAGGTCATCGGCTGCGAGAAGCGCATCGCGAAGCACAGCGTGCGCCCCGGCGCCCAGCCGTTGGTGAGGCGGCAGCCGGTGACGCTGCCGTCGGTGCGCACGCGCAGGTTCGACCACAGCACCTTGCCGGGGTAGTCGTAGATGCTGGGGCGCAGGTCCAGCAGCAGGTGCGCCGGCTGGCCGGCCGGAAAGGTGTAGCGATGCCAGCCTATGCGGCGGCCCGCGGTGAGCTCGGCGCGTACGCCCGAGTCCGCCAGCGTCACCGCGTAGTAGCCGGCCTGCACCACCTCGCTGGCGTGGCTGAAGCGCGAGCGGTAGCCGCTGCCCGGCACGGCCGCGTCGCCGGGATCGAGCTTCACCGCGCCGGCCAGCGGCATCACCAGCACGTCGCCGAGATCGGAGTGGCCGGAGCCGGAAAAGTGCGTATGCGAGAAACCCAGGATGCTGCTGTCGCCGTACTGGTAACCGGCAGCCCATTTATAGCCGTGCTTGAAGTCCGGCATCGCCGTATCGGGCGAGAGCTGGATCATGCCGAACGGCACCGTGGCACCCGGAAAGGTGTGGCCATCGCCGCCGGTGCCGATGCGCGGATCGACATCGGCAGCATGGTCGGCAGCCGTGGCGATGCCGCCGGCAAGGGCCATCAGGGAAATCAGGAAACGGACATTCCGGAGGAGCTTGCTCATACGGGGACTCGCAGCCAAAAGAGGCGCCCAAGGTAGCACCGCACAACGATGTTGCAGCGCGCGATGGGGAATGCCGTGGAAACGGTTACATTCGCCCGGCTGCTGGCTTTGGCCCGGCTCCGGCTGGAGCATTCGGGGGCTTGTGGCACCCTTGCATCTTCGCCCATCGGGAAACCCTGCCATGGCCTTTGCCGCTCCGCCCGCCGCCGCCGCATCGACCGCGTCCGGCAACGCTCGCTACACCACCTACCCGCTCGCGCTGGGCGTGCTCACCACGATCTTCTTCATGTGGGGCTTCCTCACCTGCTTGAACGACATCCTGGTGCCGCACCTGAAGTCGACGTTCCAGCTCAACTACACCCAGGCGATCCTGGTGCAGTTCACTTTCTTCGGCGCGTATTTCGTGATGGCGATGCCGGCCGGCCGGTTGATCGCCGCGCTGGGTTACAAGAAGGGCATCGTGGCCGGCCTGGCGATCGCCGGCGTAGGCGCACTGGGCTTCTGGCCGGCTGCCGCGCTGCACCTGTACCCGGCCTTCCTCGGTGCGCTGTTCGTGCTGGCCACCGGCATCACCGTGCTGCAGGTGGCCGCCAACCCGTATGTCGCCCTGCTCGGACCGGAGGCGACCAGCTCCAGCCGGCTCACCCTGGCGCAGGCGCTGAATTCGTTCGGCACCACCATCGCGCCGTACTTCGGCAGCGTGTTGATCCTCGCCAATGCGGTGAAGTCGCCGACCGAACTGGCCGCGCTGGCGCCGGCCGACCAGTTGGCCTACCAGGCGCAGCAGGCGCAGTCGGTGCAGTACCCGTACATCGGGCTGGCGGTGGTGCTGTTCCTGCTGGCGCTGTTCGTGTGGGCGTTCCGCCTGCCGGCGCTGACCGAGTCCACCGACAAGGGCGACCACGAACGCCACGGTTTCGCTGAGGTGCTGCGCCATCGCCACGTGCTGTTCGGGGTGATCGGCATCTTCTGCTACGTGGGTGCCGAGGTATCGCTGGGCAGCTACATGGTCAACTACCTGTCGATGCCGGAGATCGGCCACTTGAGCGAGGCCGACGCAGCCAAGTACGTGTCGCTGTACTGGGGCGGCGCGATGCTGGGCCGCTTCGCCGGCTCGTGGATCATGGCGTGGTTCTCGCCGCGCAAGCTGCTGGCGCTGTTCGCCGCGATCAACACCGTGCTGGTGGCCACCACCATGCTCACCACCGGCAACGTGGCGATGTACAGCGTGATCGCCGTGGGCCTGTTCAACTCGATCATGTTCCCGACCATCTTCGCGCTCGGCATCGAGCGGCTCGGGCCGATGACCAGCAAGGCGTCGAGCCTGCTGATCATGGCGATCGTCGGCGGCGCGCTGATCCCGCAGCTGCAGGGCATGCTGGCCGACCGCTTCGGCCTGCAGCACGCCTTCGTGCTGCCGCTGGCGTGCTACCTGTACATCGTGTTCTACGGCCTCAGCGGCTCGAAGGTGCGCAGCGTCGCCTGAGCCTGATCGCCCATCCGCCATCCCCGCCCCGGCGGCGGGGATGTGCCGTTTTCCGCCCTGCCCCGTGGACCGTTCGCGCATGACCCTCGCCGCCCCCATCCCCGCCCTGCCCGACGTGCGCAGCGAAACGTTCCTGCGCGAGCACATCGCGCAGACGATGGCGTTCTACGACGCCCACGCGCATGACCCGGCCGGCGGCTTCTTCCATTACTTCCGCGACGACGGCACGGTTTACGAGCGCAGCCACCGCCACCTGGTGAGCAGCACGCGCTTCGTCTTCAACTACGCGATGGCGGCGATCGAATTCGATCGCGGTGACTACCTCGAAGAGGCACGCCACGGCCTGCGCTATCTGCGCGACGTGCATCGCGATGCCGCCGACGGCAGCTACGCCTGGACCATGCGCGACCACCGGCCCGAGGACGTCACCCGCCACGCCTATGGCATGGCCTTCGTTCTGCTGGCCTACACCACCGCGGTGAAGGCCGGCATCGACGAAGCCCGCGCCTGGATGGACGAGACCTGGCAACTGCTGGAACAGCGCTACTGGGACGCCGAGGCCGGCCTGTACCGCGACGAGGCCGACGCGCATTGGCAGTTCAGTCCGTACCGCGGCCAGAACGCCAACATGCATATGTGCGAGGCGATGATCGCCGCCCACCAGGCCACCGGCGAAGTGCGCTACCTCGATCGCGCCATCACGCTCGCCGACCACATCACGCGCCGCCAGGCCGCACTGGCCGGCGGACTGGTGTGGGAGCACTACGACGCGCACTGGAACGTGGACTGGGACTACCACCGCGACGACCCCAAGCACCTGTTCCGCCCGTGGGGTTTCCAGCCCGGCCACCTCACCGAGTGGGCCAAGCTGCTGCTCACGCTGGAACCGCTGCTGGCGGCGCAAGGACGTGCGCCCGACTGGCTGGCGCCTACCGCGCGTCACCTGTTCGACACGGCGCTGGAACGCGCCTGGGATGACGTCTACGGCGGCATCGCCTACGGCTTCGCGCCGGATGGCCGCGTGTGCGACGACGACAAGTATTTCTGGGTGCAGGCCGAGAGCCTGGCCGCTGCCGCAAGACTTCACGTGCGCACAGGCGAGGCAATCTACGACCAATGGTACGGTCGGCTGTGGGCATACGCGTGGCACACTTTCATCGATCACCGCCACGGCGCCTGGTACCGCATCCTCACCCGCGACAACCGCGCGATGAGCGACGAGAAGAGCCCCGCCGGCAAGACCGATTACCACACCATGGGCGCCTGCCACGACGTGCTCGCCGTGATCCGCGCGGGAGGCATGCCCTGACCATCACGAGGCCCGCATGACTGCACCGCTGCTCCGCCCGCTCGCCGCCGCTCTCCTGTTCACCAGCATCACCGGCGCGCTCGCCGCCGGAGCCGCGCCCGCGTCGCGCTTCGATCCGCAGGAAACCTTCGCGCCCTTCGCTTACCCGCAGCCGGCCACCGCCATGCGCGACGCCAGCGGCAAGCCCGGCCCGCTGTTCTGGCAGAACCGCGCCGACTACGCGATCCAGGCCACGCTCGATCCGGCCGCGCGCCAGCTCAGCGGCACGGAAACCATCACCTACACCAACCACAGCCCCGACGCGCTGGACGTGATCTGGCTGCAGGTGGAACAGAACCGCTATCGCACCGACGCCCGCGGCGCCTTTGGCGGAGACAAATTCCCCACCGAGTTCACCGACGGCGAACACATACGCTCGGTGGAAGTGGAAGACGCATCCGGCCATCGCCAGAAGGCCGCGTGGGTGATCAGCGACACGCGCATGCAGGTGACCTTGCCCACCGCGCTGAAGGCCCGCGACGGCAAGCTCAAGCTGCACATCACCTGGGACTACACCGTGCCGGGCGAATTCGGCGGCCGCACCGACTGGAACGCCAACAAGCAGGGCAACATCTTCGAGATGGCGCAGTGGTACCCGCGCGTATGCGTCTACGACGACCTGCGCGGCTGGGACACCCAGCCCTTCCTCAACAGCGAGTTCTATCTCGAATACGGCGACTTCGATTACCGCGTCACCGTGCCCGCAGACATGATCGTGGTCGGCTCGGGTGAGCTGCTCAATCCGCAGGAGGTGCTGACGAAAGCCCAGCTCAAGCGGCTGGACCAGGCGCGCCACAGCGATACCACGGTGATGATCCGCTCCGCCGCGGAAGTGACTGACCCGGCCTCGCGCCCGAAGCAGGGCGGCACGCTGACCTGGCACTTCGCCATGAAGCACACCCGCGATGTCGCCTTCGGCGCGTCGAAGGCCTTCATCTGGGACGCCGCGCGGATGAACCTGCCCGGCGGCAAGACCGCGCTGGCGATGTCGGCCTATCCGCTGGAAAGCGCCGGCGACAAGGCCTGGGGCGTGGCCACGCAGAACCTCAAGAAGTCGGTGGAGTTCTTCTCCAGGACCTATTTCCCGTATCCGTACCCGGTGGCCATCAACGAAGCGGGCACCGCCGGCGGCATGGAGTACCCGGGCATCACTTTCGACCACAAGAAGGCCGCCGGCCCGGTGCTGCGCATGCTGATCGCGCACGAGATCGGGCACACCTGGTTCCCGATGATCGTGGGTTCCAACGAGCGCCGCGACGCGTGGATGGACGAGGGCTTCAACACCTTCGTCGACGTGTACGAGGCCGAGGCCTTCGACGGCGGCAAGTTCGCGCCCAAGCGCGACAGCGAATACGCGCCGGGCAAGGGCACGCCGGCCGAGCAGATCGCCGCGATCCTGGCCGATCCCGACGCCCCGCCGCCGATGACCTACGCCGACGCGGTGAAGGAGAAATACCGCCACCCGATCACCTACTTCAAGGCCGCCTTCGGCCTGGTGCTGCTGCGCGAGCAGATCATCGGGCCGGAACGCTTCGACCCGGCCTTCCGCCGCTACATCGCCACCTGGGCGTACCGGCACCCGAGCCCCTCGGACTTCTTCCGCTTCATGGCCAGCGACACCGGCGAAGACCTCGACTGGTTCTGGCGCGGCTGGTTCGCGCACAACTGGCAGTTCGACATGAGCGTGGACAAGGTCGCGCCGACCCAGGGCGACTGGAGCAAGGGCGCGGACATCACCGTGTCCAACCACGACAAACTAGTGCTGCCGAACACGCTGGAGCTCACCTACGCCGACGGCAGCAAGCGCGACGTGCGCGTGCCGGTGGAGACCTGGATGCAGCACACCAGCTACGTGGTGCACGTGGACGGCGACCAGCCGATCACCAAGGTGGAACTGGATCCGAAGCACGATCTGCCGGATGCCAACCGCAACAATGACGGCGAGTGGGAGAATTAGGCCCACGGCCCATTCGGCAAGCTCGAAAGCCCGCCGCCCTGGCGGGCTTTCGTCTTTTGCAGCGGACCGGCCGAGCTCGGCACGCGAAGATGAGGGTGGCAGGCAGGCAACGCGGCACAAGGCACTGGATCCCGGCTTTCGCCGGATGACGACTTTGGAGTGCGCGCCAACTATTGCGTTGCGCGTTGGATGTGGCAAAGCCTAACGAAGCTATGTGATCACTTCGCCCTCAAGCTACACGACCGTCATCCCGGCGAAAGCCGGAGACGCTTTTCAACGGCGGACGCCGGTCATCCAGCGTCTTGGGCATGCAAGGCGCGCTCGACACCGGACCCACCATGACAGCCTCTCCACCCATCCGCCTCGGCCTGACCGGCTACGGCTACGCCGGCAAGACCTTCCATGCGCCGCTGATCCGCGCCACGCCCGGACTCGAGCTCGCCGCGGTCACCTCACGCGATGCCGGCAAGGTGCACGCCGACCTGCCCGGGGTTCGCGTGCATGAAACACCGGCCGCCCTCATCGCCGACGACAGCCTCGACGTGGTGGTGATCGCCACGCCCAACGACACCCATGCGCCGCTGGCTGCCGATGCATTGCGCGCGGGCAGGCACGTGGTGATCGACAAGCCGATGGCGCTGAACTTGGCCGAGGCGCGCTCGCTCGTCGCGCTGGCGGAGCGATCCGCCGGCCAGCTCTCGGTCTTCCACAACCGCCGCTGGGACAGCGACTACCTCGCGGTGAAACAGGCCATCGACGAGGGCGCGGTCGGCGAGGTGATGCACTTCGAATCGCACATCGACCGCTACCGCCCCACCGTGCGCGACCGCTGGCGCGAATCGTCCGCGCCCGGCGCGGGCATCTGGTACGACCTCGGCCCACACCTGGTCGACCAGGCGCTGCAGCTGTTCGGCCTGCCCGAGCGCGTGCATGCCGCACTCGCGATCCAGCGCGCGGGCGGCCTGAGCGACGACTGGGCGCACGTGCGGCTGGATTACGGCGCGCGCCAGGTGATCGTGCACGCCAGCATGCTGGCGGCCGGTGGTGCGCGGCGCTTCGTGGTGCACGGCACGCGCGGCAGCCTGGTCAAGGCCGGTGCCGACCGCCAGGAAGCCCAACTGCTGGCCGGCCTCTCACCCGGAGCCCCCGGCTGGGGCGAAGATCCCGATCCGCTCACCGTGATCGACGCGCAAGGCCATGCGCACACGCTGCCGTTGGCCGCAGGCGACCAGCGCCGTTACTACGCCGCCCTGCGCGATGCCATCGCCAGTGAGGCGCCGTGGCCGGTGGCGCCGATCGAGGCGCTGGCGGTAATGGCCGTGATCGACGCCGGCTTCGCCTCGCAGCGTGAAGGCTGCGCCGTTGCGCTGCCCCTTTCCGGGGCTGAACGGGCGACCTTCGCCACCGGGCACGATCAATCGGCGTGATTGAGCTTCGTCAATCCGGCACAAACCGAACACGCGCACGCTGCCTCCCACGTAAGCGGAGCGAAAGCCTCGGCGCCTAGCGTCCCCCGTGCAGGGGCGTATGCCGCCCGAAGCACGGGGAGCCTGATCATGCGTCGTCTATTCGTCGTCCTGTTTTCTCTCGCCACCCTCGCCAGTGGCAGCACCGCGTACGCTGCGGGCGGCCCGTTCGGCATCGACCATCGCCTTCACTACGACAACAGCGGCATCTGGAACCGCAACAACCAGAAGGCGCTGATGTACGGCAGCATCCTCACCGTGGGCGTGGGTGCGCTCGCGCTGGGCGATGACAGCAAGCTGGGCGACACATTCTGGCGCTCGGTCGACTCGATGGTGTTCACCGGCATCGCCGCGACCGGCATGAAGTACGGCTTCCGCCGCGAACGCCCGTCGCAGACCGCCAGCCCCAACCAGTGGTTCAAGAGCTCGAGCGCGCAGAGCTTTCCCAGCGGCGAGGTGGCGGCGATCTCGGCCGCGGTGACACCGTTCATCGTCAACTACGGCGAGGATCATCCCGCGATCTACGCGCTGGCGCTGCTGCCCGCCTACGACGCGGTGGCGCGCATGAAGACGCGCGGCCACTGGCAGAGCGACGTGCTGGTCGGCGCCGCGCTGGGCACCGGCATCGGCATCTGGTCGGCTCATCGTCAATCGCCACTGATCCTCAGCTGGCTGCCGGGGGGCTTCCAGGTGGGGTTCGTGCACCACTTCAAGTAATCAGCCGCGGCCGTCTGGACGGCTGTTACGGTGTGGCAGTAACGGCATGCAAGGCCGGACGGGACTGCCGCGGAAAGCGCACGCGCACGCACAGGCCCTGCCCGCCCGGAGCGTCGTCCAGCTCGATGGACGCGCCGTGCATCTGCGCCACCCGCTGCACGATCGACAGTCCCAGTCCGTAGCCGTCGCCGCGTCCGCCCGGCTCGCGGTGGAAGCGCGCGAACACTTCGGCGCGGCGCTCGGGCGGAATGCCCGGGCCGTTGTCGATCACCTCGATCACCGCCGTGTCGGCCTGTGGCTCCATGCGCAGCTCCACGGCACCGCCTTGCGGCACGTGCCGCAGCGCGTTCTCCACCAGGTTGCGCAGCAGCGCGGCAAGCCCGGCAGCGAAGCCCTCGACCACCAGCGGCTGCGGCGGCAGCGCCAGCGACAGCTCCACGTTCCAGTCGGCGATCGGCAGCGCGAGTTCGTCGATCACTTCCATCGCGATGTCGCGCAGGTCCACCCGGGCGTGCGCCGCGGCGGCGCCGGCCTCGATGCGGGCCAGCGCCAGCAGCTGCTCCACCCGTCGCGCCAGCACGGTGAGCGCCTGCTGGGTCTGCGTCAACGCGAGGTCGGTGCCGGCGCGATCGTGGCTGCCGATCGCCGTCTCCACGTTGATCAGGCTGGTGGCGATCGGCGTGCGCAGCTCGTGCGCCACGTCGGCACTGAAGCGACGCTCGCGCTCGAGCGCATCCTCCAGCCGGGCGAGCTGGTCGTTCAGCGCGGCGATCATCGGCTGCAGCTCCGGTGGCAGCGGCGCCAGGTCAACCGGTTCACGACTGCCGGGCGCGCGACGGCGCAGCGCATCGGCCAGGCGATCGAGCGGTCGCAGGCCGCGGCGCACGGCCCAACCCACCAGCACCGCCACCAGCGGCAAGCCCAGCAGCAGCGGCAGCGCGTGATCCAGCCACAGCGCGCGGGTGATGTCGTTGCGGCTGTCGTAGCGCTCGCCGGCCAGGATGGTGATGCCCAGCGCCGGATCGCGCAGGGTGTAGGTGCGCCAGTGCATGGTATCGAGCACCAGTTCACCGAAACCTTCCGCCCGCCCCGCGGCCCGCGGCACATCGGCGAAATTGGCCGACTCCAGCCGCACCGCGCCGGCGTCGTCGGTGACGCGGAAGCCGACCTCGGTCTCCACCTCGTGGCCGGCCACCGGGATGGTCAGGCGCGGTGGCGCGGGCACCGCGCGATCCGTGCGAGCGCGCAGGGCGTCGATGCCCGCCTGGCGCACCAGCAGGTCGACCGTGCGCGCCGACTGCGCCAGGCGGCCGTCCGACAGCTCGTTCACTTCCACCAGCGTGGCGCGGAAGCTGATGATGCCCAGCGGCACCAGCACCACCGCCAGCGTCGCGATGACCAGCCAGCCCAGCCGCCAGCGCAGGCTCGCCGCGCTCACTGCGGCTCCCGCGGCAGCATGTAGCCGAAGCCGCGCACGGTGCGCACGGTGTCGGCGCCCAGCTTGCGCCGCAGCGAGTGCACCAGCACCTCCAGCGCGCCGCGACCGACCACGTTGTCCAGCCCGTAGATCGAATTCTCCAGGTGTTCCCGGCGCACGATCTGCCCGGCACGCTCCATCAGCTGCTGCAGCAGGGCGAACTCGCGGCGGGTCAGCTCCACCGGCGCGTCGCGGAAACGCACTTCGGCGCTCTCCAGGTCCAGTGACAGCGCACCGGCCTCGATGCGGTTGACCGCGCGGCCGTGCTGGCGGCGCATCAGCGAGCGGATGCGCGCGGCCAGCTCGTCCAGGTGGAACGGCTTGACCAGGTAATCGTCGGCGCCGGCGTCGAGCCCTTTCACGCGTGATTCGAGCCCGTCGCGGGCGGTCATCACGATCACCGGGGTATCGACGTGGTCGCGCCGCGCGGTGGTGAGCACCTCCAGCCCGTCGCGACCGGGCAGGCCCAGGTCCAGCAGCACCAGGTCGGCGCTGCGATCGGCCAGCGCCGCGCTGGCGCTGCGGCCGTCGCGCAGCCAGGTGACGGTGTAGCTCAGGCGCTCCAGCGCGCGCTGGATCGCCGCGCCGAGCTGGGCGTCGTCTTCAACCAGGATGATGTGCACGCCGCTGACTCCTCCGCTTGCCGCTGCCCCATGATGACCGCATCGCCTTGGCGCAACCTTACGTCACGCCCTGCCTGCGATGGTCGATGCCACACCTAAGCTGGGGCAAAGGCGCCGCTGCCATGCTCGTGGTCTGTCGCGCCACCGCGCAGGTGGCGCCGTGCCCATCGATCCGTCCGGTTGAGAGAGCTTCATGCATCGATGCCCCATCGCGCGATCCGGTCGCGGCCCGATCACGGCGGTTCGCGTCTGTCGCGGCCTGTCTGCACTGGCCTTCACCCTGCTGGCCGGCTGCGCCACGTATCGCCCGCTGCCGCTGCCCGCCGGCCACGGCGCCGCGAGCGTAGGCCAGCTCAGCGCCCCGTTGCCGGCACGCGCGTGGTTGCCGGGGCATCGTTTCGATCCCGCCGACGGGCTGGACGTGACCGAGCTGGCAACGCTCGCGGTGGCCAACAATCCGGACCTGCGCAGCAAGCGCGATGCGCTGGGCGTGGCGCGCGCGCAGGCGTTCGCCGCCGGCCTGTTGCCAGACCCGCAGCTCGACCTCGGCGCGGACTTCCCCCGCAGCAACGCCGCCGATCTCACCACCGGTTACAGCGCGGGCATCAGCGCCGATCTCGGCGCCCTGCTCACCCGTTCGTCGCGCGTCGCCGCCGCGCGCAGCCAGGCGCAGCAGGTCAATCTCGACCTGCTGTGGGCCGAGTGGCAGACCGTGGCGCAGGCGCGACTGCTGTTTGAGCAGGTGACCACGCTGCAGGCGCGGCAGGTCCGGCTGCAGCGCGAGCGCGACGCCGTAGCGCCCCTGGTCAGGCAGGTGCAGGCCGCGCTGCGCGCCGGCAACCTCACCCACGACGCGGCCAGCGCCGGCTTGAATGCGCTGGCCGACGTCCGCCAGCGCCTTGCCGACAACGCCGTGGCGCTGCATCAGGTCGAGGCCGACCTGCACGCGCTGCTGGGTTTGGCGCCGGATGCATCGATCACCCTGGTCGGGCCGCCGTGGCAGGCGGAGCCAGCGCCCGCGGCGGTGCGGCAGGCGCTGGATGATTTGCCGCGCCGCCGTCCCGACCTGCTCGCCCTGCAGGCAGGCTACGCCTCGAAGGAAGCCGAGCTGCGCGGGGCGATCCGCGCGCAGTTTCCCGCGATTACGCTGGGCTTCAACACCGCGCGCGACACCAGCGCGGTCTACACGAATGGCGTCACCCTGGGCATCACGCTGCCGCTGTTCGACCGCAACCGCGGCAACATCGCCGTGGCCACCGCGACCCGCCAGCAGCTGCGCGACGACTACGCCGCCCGCGTGCTCGCCACGCGCACCGACATCCAGCGCCTGACCGCCGACCTCGGCACGCTGACCGCAGCCACCGACGCCCAGCGCCGCCACGCCGGCGAGCTGGCGCAGGCGCGTCGCGCGGCGGAATCCGGCTGGCAGCAGGGCGAGCTGGACTGGCCCACCTACCTGACCATCCGCGCCAGCGCCTTGAGCGCCGATCTCGACCGGCTCGATCTAACCCGGCAGCAGGCCACCGCGTCGATCGCGCTGACCGCCCTGCTCGGCAGCACCGAGCTCACCCCCGCTTCCGCTTCTGCCCGAGTCGACACGCCATGATGCCCACCCGCGCCGCGCCCGCCCTTCGCCGACTCTTGCCGCTTGCGCTGCTCGCGCTCCTGCTTGCCGGATGCGGCGGCAGCCATGGCGACAGCGACGATGAGGACGATGGCGCGCCCGCCGCACGCGGCGTGGTCACGGTCAGCACCGCGCTGCCCAGACAGCAGAGCTTCCACGACACGGTCACCGCGTGGGGCAGCGCGGTCAGCGATCCGCAGCGCGCCCGCGTGATCAGCCTGGGCCACGGCGGCCAGCTGCAGGCGCTGAAGGTGAGCGCCGGCCAGCGCGTGCGCCGCGGCGAACCGCTGCTGGTGATCGCGCCCGACCCGGCCGCGCGCAGCGCCTACCAGCAGGCGCAAAGCGCGGCGCAGCTGGCGCGCAGCGAACTGGCGCGTGCATCACAGATGGCCGCCCAGCGGCTGGCCACGCAGTCGCAGCTGGCCGCCGCGCGCAAGGCGGCGGCCGATGCCGAGGCCGCGCTGGCCGCGCAGCGCGCGCTCGGCGGCGGCAGCGCTGAGGAGACCATCGTGGCTCCCGCCGACGGCGTGGTCACCGCCCTCAGCGTGGGCCAGGGCGAGCGCTTCGCCGCCAACGCACCGCTGCTCACCTTCGCGCCGGACCAGGCGCTGGTCGCCGAGCTGGGCGTGCAGCCGTCCGACGGCAGCAAGCTGCGCGCAGGCATGGCGGTGCGCCTGCACGGCGTCTACGGCAACGCGCCCGCGCTCGACGGCACGCTGGCGATGATCGGCGCCGCGGTCGATCCGCAGAGCCACCTGCTGCCGGCGCGGGTCAGCCTGCCGGCGCAGGCCGGCGCCACGCTGGTGGCCGGCGCGCCACTGCGGGCCACCATCGAGACCAGCGACGTCACCGCGTGGGCGGTGCCGCGCGACGCCGTGCTGCACGACGCGCACGGCGACTACCTGTTCCAGCTCGACCACGGCAAGGCCCGCCGCGTGGACGTGACCCTGCGCAGCCCCGACGGCGACCCGGTGGGCGTGCTCGGGCCGCTCGATGCGAAGGCCCCGGTGATCGTGCAGGGCGTGTACGAACTCCACGACGGCGACGCCGTGCAGGAGCCAGCGCGGTGAATCTCTCGCTGTGGATGCAGCGGCACCGGCGCTCGCTGCTGTTTCTCGCCCTGATGCTGGCGCTTGGCGGCATCGCCAGCGCGTTCCTGATGCCGGTGGCGCTGTTCCCCAACGTGGCGTTTCCGCGGGTGCAGGTGACCCTGGATGCGGGCGACCGCCCGGCCGACCAGATGGCGATCGAGGTGACCACGCCGCTGGAGGAGGCGGTGCGACGCGTGCGCGGCGTGCGCGACGTGCGTTCCACCACCAGCCGCGGCAGCGCCGAGATCGCGGTCACCTTCGACTGGGGCGCGGACATGGCCGCCGCGCTGCAGGAGGTGAATGCCGCGGCCGGACAGATCCTGCCGCAGCTGCCCACCGGCACCGCGCTGGAGACGCGGCGGATGGACCCCACCACCTTCCCGGTGCTGGCCTACAGCCTGCGCTCGCACACGCTCTCGCCCGCCGCGCTGCACGACCTGGCCGAATACCAGCTGCGCCCGCTGCTGAGCGGCATCAACGGCGTGGCCCGCGTCGGCGTGCAGGGCGGCGAGGTGGCCGAGTTCCACGCCGATGTCGATCCAGACAAGCTGCGCGCGTTCGACCTGAGCCTCGCCGACGTGAGCAGCGCGGTGACCCGCGCCGCCACCATCGACGCGATGGGACGCGTATCCGACCACTACAAGCTGTACCTGCTGCTGGCGGACAACCAGCCCAGGTCGATCGCCGCGCTGGGCGACATCGTGCTGCGCGCTACGCCCGGCGGCATGGTGCGACTGCGCGACGTGGCGACGATCCGGCTGGGCCACGTGCCGCAGTGGATCAAGGTCAACGCCGACGGTCAGAACGCGGTGCTGCTGCAGGTCTACCAGCAGCCTGACGGCAACAGCGTGCAGATCGCCCGCGAGGTGCGGCAGCGGCTGGCCGACTTCGCCCCGCAGATGCCGGCCGGGGTGAACCTGGCCAACTGGTACGACCAGACCCAGCTCGTCACCCATGCCGCCGGCAGCGTGCGCGACGCGATCCTGATCGGCATCGCGCTGGCGGGGCTGGTGCTGTTCGTGTTCCTGCGCAACACGCGGGTGATCTTCATCGCGCTGATCGTGGTGCCGGCCGTGCTGGCGATCACCGTGCTGCTGCTGCGCGTGCTGGGCATGAGCTTCAACATGATGACGCTGGGCGGCATGGCCGCCGCGGTGGGCCTGATCATCGACGACGTGATCGTGATGCTCGAACACATCATGCGCCGGCTGGGCGGCGACAGCGGCGACGACCCGACGCATGCACGCATCGCCGGCGCGGCGTGGGAGTTCACCCGGCCGCTGACCGGCTCCAGCGCGGCCACGGTGGTGATCTTCCTGCCGCTGGCGTTTCTCTCCGGCGTCACCGGCGCGTTCTTCAAGGCGCTGTCGCTGACCATGGCCAGCGCGCTGATCATCTCCTACCTGCTGACCTGGATCGCCGTGCCGCTGCTGGCCGAGCGCTTCCTCGACCGGCGCCACCGCATCGAGCATCCGCCCGGGCGCTTCACCCGGCGCATGATGGCCGGCTACGAACGCACGCTGCAGGCGTGGCTCGCGCGGCCACTGCTGATCCTGCTGCTGGTGGTGCCGCTGCTGATCGTGGGCGCGCTGGCCTATACGCGGGTGGGCACCGGCTTCATGCCGAGCATGGACGAGGGCGGCTTCATCCTCGATTACCGCTCCGATCCGGGCACCTCGCTGGAGGAAACCGATCGCCTGCTGCGCCAGGTCGAGGCGATCATCCGCGCCAATCCTAACGTGGACACCTACTCGCGGCGCACCGGCCTGCAGCTCGGCGGCGGCCTCACCGAGGCCAACGAAGGCGACTTCTTCGTGCGACTCAGGAATGGTTCGCGGCCCAGCACCGAGCAGGTGATGGAGCAGGTACGCGGCAAGGTCGAGGCGCAGGTGCCCGGGCTGGACATCGAACTGGCGCAGCTGATGGAAGACCTGATCGGCGACCTGGTGGCCGTGCCGCAGCCGATCGAGGTGCAGCTGTACGGGGACGATCCGCAACAGCTCGGCGCCACCGCCGGCAAGGTGGCCGCGTTGATCGGCAAGATCGACGGCGTGGTCGGTGTGCGCGACGGCATCAACCCGGCCGGCGACGCGCTCGACATCCGCGTCGATCCCGCCCGTGCGGCGCTGCAGGGGCTCGACCCGGTCGGCGTGGCCGACCAGGTCAACGCGGCGGTCGACGGCACCGTGGCCGCGCGCTTGCCCACCGGCGGCAAGCTGGTCGGCGTGCGCGTACGCCTGCCCGACGACGCGCGCCAACACATCGAGCAGATCGGCGCGCTGCCGATCCGCGCCGGCGACGGCCATCTGCTGCCGCTGTCGCAGGTCGCCACGCTGACTCCGGTGCAGGGCCAGCCGCAGATCACCCGCGACAACCTCAAGCGCATGGTCGCGGTCACCGGCCGCATCAGCGGGCGCAGCCTGGGTTCGGCGATCGCCGACGTGAAGGCGGCACTGGGCAGGCCGGGCGTGCTGCCCAAGGGCATGTTCTACCAGCTTGGCGGGCTGTATCAGCAGCAGCAGCAGGCGTTCCGCGGGCTCACCATCGTGATGGTGGCGGCGATCGCGCTGGTGTTCACCCTGCTGCTGTTTTTGTACGAAAGCTTCCGCGTGGCGCTGGCGATCCTGGCGATGCCGCTGCTGGCCTTGCCGGCGGTGTTCATCGGGCTGTGGCTCACCGGCATCGAGCTCAACATCTCCTCGATGATGGGCATGACGATGATCGTGGGCATCGTCACCGAAGTGGCGATCTTCTACTTCTCCGAGCTGCAGCAGGCCGACGATGACGATGCGCAGCGCGAGCTGCCGCTGCACGATGCGCTGCATCGCGCCGGCCGGCACCGCACGCGGCCGATCCTGATGTCCACCCTCGCCGCCATGCTCACCCTGCTGCCGCTGGCACTGGCGATCGGCCAGGGCTCGCAGATGCAGCAGCCGCTGGCGGTGGCGATCATCGCCGGCCTGCTGGTGCAGGTGCCGCTGGTGCTGCTGGTGATGCCGGTGCTGTACGCCGTGCTGCGCCGGCATCGCCGGGCGGCGACCTGACCCCGCCCTCACGTTCGCCTGTTTCTCTTCACTCACCGCAAGGGAACCACCGCCATGAAGCCACTGCTTCGCTCCGCCCTGCCCGCCGCCCTCGCCCTGCTGCTGGCGCCGCTCGTTTCCGCGCACGCCGGCGGCGCGGCTCCGCTGAAGGTGATCGACCGCCTGCCGCTGGGCGGCCCCGGCGGCTGGGACTACCTCTCCGTGGATGCGCCGCACCGGCATCTGTTCGTCAGTCGCGGCGACCGCGTGGTGGTGGTCGATCTCGTCAGCGGCAAGCCGGTCGGCACCATCACCGACACCGCCGGCGTGCACGGCGTGGCCGTCGCCGAGGATCTCGGGCAGGGTTTCACCAGCAACGGCGCGAGCGCCTCGGTGACGGTATTCGACCTGGCCACGCTGAAGCCGCTGGGCACCATCGCCGGCACCGGCCAGAACCCGGACGCGATCCTCTACGACGCAGCCTCGCGCCACGTCTTCACCTTCAACGGCCGCAGCGCCTCGGCCAGCGTGATCGACCCGGCCAAACGCGCGGTGATCGCCACCATCACCCTGCCCGGCAAGCCGGAATTCGCCCAGGCCGACGGCGCCGGCCACATCTACGTGAACATCGAGGACAAGGCCGAGCTGGTCGAGCTCGATACACGCAGCAACGCCGTGCTGCACACTTGGTCGCTGGCGCCGTGCGAATCGCCCAGCGGGCTGGCGCTGGACAACGCGCACCATCGCCTGTTCTCGGTCTGCGACAACCGCATCATGGTGGTGACCGACGCAAACACCGGCAAGCAGGTCGCCACGGTGGCGATCGGCGACGGCCCCGACGCCGCGGCCTTCGATCCGGCCACCGCCATGGCCTATAGCTCCAACGGCCGCAGCGGCACGATCACCGTCGTGCACGAAGACGACGCCGACCACTACACCGTCGCCGCCACCGTCCCCACGCAAAAGAGCGCGCGCACCATGACGCTTGATCCGCAGACGCACCGTCTCTATCTCTCCACCGCCACCCCGGGCACCAAGAAGAACGCGCGCGGCTGGCCCGGGATGCTGCCGGGCAGCTTCACCGTGCTGGTGGTCGGTCAACCCTGAGTCGCGTCGCCCCCGCACAAGCAAAAAAGCCCGCATCGCTGCGGGCTTTTTGTCGAGGGCTGAGCCGGTTCGATCAGAACGGGATGTCGTCGTCGTCGAAGCCGCCGGTGTCGGCGGGGGCCGGAGCCTGGCGCGGCATGTCGTTGCCGCCGCGGTTGTAGTCGCCGCCACCGCCCCGGTTGCCGCCGCCACCGGAACGGCCGCCACCACCGCCGCCCTGGCCGCGCTGCTGGAAGCCGCCACCGCCACCACCGCCCATTCCGCCGCCCTCGGCGCCGCCGCCGAGCATCTGCATCTCGCTGGCCACGATGTCGGTGCTGTAGCGCTCCACGCCCTGCTTGTCGGTGTACTTGTCGGTGCGCAGCGAGCCTTCGATGTAGATCTGGCGGCCCTTCTTCAGGTACTCACCGGCGATCTCGGCGAGGCGGCCGAACAGCTTCACCCGGTGCCACTCGGTGCGCTCCTGCTTTTCGCCGCTCTGCTTGTCGGTCCAGCTCTCGGAGGTGGCCACGCTGAGCGAGGTGATCGCCGTGCCGCTAGCGGTGTAGCGCACTTCCGGATCCGCGCCCAGATTGCCGACCAGGATGACCTTGTTGATACCGCGTGCCATGGGACTACCTCGCTTTGCTGGGCCGGCGCGCGCATCGCCCGGCCGACGGTGTGGTGTGGCCGGGCGAGCGGCTGCGGCCGCGCCCGACGGACTGCCTATCATAGCCGTCCGCTCCGCTTTCGGCGTGGTCCGGGCCGGGTCGGGCCGCATCCATGCCGGCACCCCCTGCGTAGAAACCATCGGCCACGCGCGCTGTGCCGCGACGCGCCGACCCGTTTCCGCCCTGGAGAAAGCGCTTGACGATCGCCCCGTTGCCGGCCACCCGTGCGGCCGCACTGACCCTGCTGCTCGCCTGCGCCGGCACCGCGCTGGCCGACACACCCACGCCGATCGGCGGCATCCGCCAGCTCGAGGGCAGCGCCTATGCCACCGGCGACGGCCACCTGATGTATCGCGAGTCGCACTGGCTGTTCGACGACGCGCAGGGACCGGGGCGCCTGGTGCTGTACCGCTGCCCGGACGGCCGCCCCTTCGCGCGCAAGCTGCTGCACGAGGACGGCAATGCGCAGGCGCCGGATTTCGAACTGGTCGACGGCCGCACCGGCTACCGCGAGGGCGTGCTGCACACGGGCGACGGGCGCGTGGTGTTCGTGCGCAAGAGCGCCGCAGCGAGCGAACGCAGCGCGCCCCTGGATACCACCCCGCTGCCGGTGATCGACGCCGGCTTCGACGCCTGGATCCGCAGCCATTGGGACCGCCTCGGTCGCGGCGACTCGGACACCGTGCCGTTCGTGATCCCCAGCCGGCTGGGTACGCTGAAGTTCAGCGTGAAGCGGATCGACGACGCCACCGTCGAAGGGCGCCCGGCGCGGCAGTACCGCCTGAGCCTGGCGGGCTGGATCGGGTTTGCGCTGCCGCACATCGACGTGGCCTACGACGAGCGCAGCCGGGCGCTGCTGCGCTTCGTGGGCATCGCCAACATCCACGCCAGCGACGGCGACAACGTGCGGGCGCGCATCGTGTTCGACCCGACGCAGGAGCGCATGGCGACGCCGACCGAACTGGCGCAGGCGCGGCAGGCACCGCTGGACGGTCACTGCCCGATTCCCTGAGCTTCAGGCTCCGGCCGCGACCTGCACGCCGAACAGCTGCGCCAGCGGTTCAGGGCGATGGAAGAGGTAGCCCTGGGCGAAATCCACCGGGAACGTCGCCAGGATCGACAGCAGCTCGTCGCGCTCCACGCACTCGGCGATGGTCTGGATGCCCAGCACCCGGGCCACCTCGCAGAAGCTGCGCACGGACACCTGGTCGAGTGGATCGCTGGCCAGGCCGAGCACGAACTGGCCGTCGATCTTGAGATAGTCCACGTCCAGGTACTTGAGGTAGCCGAACGAGGCGACGCCTGCGCCGAAATCGTCCAGCGCGATGCGGATGCCGCGGCTGCGCATCGCTTCCAGGAAGGCCCGCGCCACAGCCAGATTGGTGATGGCGGCGGTCTCGGTGATCTCGAAGCACAGCCGCCGCACGTCGAAGCGCGCGCGCTCGATCAACCCGCCGACGAAATCGTGGAAGGCTCGATCGCCGATCGACTGGCCGGACAGGTTGATCGAGAGCATCGCCGGCATGTCAGCGCGGTCGTGCCAGTCCGAGAGCAGGTCGAACACCGTCTGCACCACCCAGCGATCGATGCGGCTGGCCAGCTGGTAGCGCTCGGCCGCGGGCATGAAGGCCGCCGGTGATACCGGCTCGCCGTCCTCGCCGAGCATCCGCAGCAGCACCTCGGCATGCCAGCCGTGCCGGTCGGCATGCCCGGACACCGGCTGGATGCGCTGGGCGTAGAGCACGAAGCCGTGCTGATCCAGCGCCTGCTCGATCCGCGCGCCCCACGCGGCATCGCCGGCATGCGCCTGCACCGAGGCATCCTGCGCGGCCCAGGTATGGACGCGCCCACGCCCGGCCGATTTGGCGATGTAGCAGGAGATGTCCGCCGCGCGCATCACCGCGTCCAGCTCGTACATCGCGCCGGCGATCGGTACCAGGCCGATGCTGGCGCCGACGCGGAAACCCTGCCCGGTGCCGGCGACATAGCGATAGTCGTCCGCCGCGTCGCAGATGGCCTGGGCGATGTGCTCGGCCTGCTCGCGCGGACAGCCTTCCAGCAGCACCGCGAACTCGTCGCCGCCCAGCCGTGCCACCGTGTCGTGGCTGCGCACGCAGGCGCGCATGAGGCTGGCCATCTGCACCAGCACCTCATCGCCGGCGTGATGGCCGCAGGTGTCGTTGACGATCTTGAAGTTGTCCAGATCCACGAACAGCACGGCGCCATGCTCGCCCTCGTCGCCGGCGCGGCGCAGGAAACGCATCACGCGCTCCTTGTACTCGGTGCGGTTGGGTAAGCCGGTGAGCGCGTCGTGGCGCGCCTGGTGGGAGATCTCGCGACTCAGCGCGCGCGCTGCGGTGACATCGTGGAACACCAGCACCGCACCACGCACGGTGCCGTCGTCATCCTTGATCGGCGCGGCGGAATCCTCGATGCCGAACTCGCGCCCGTCGCGCGCCACCAGCACGGTGTTGTGCGCCAGCCCCACGATGCGACGCTCCGCCAGCGCCGTCTCCACCGGGTTGATCACGGCGTGATGGGTTTCCTCGCTGAGCAGCCGCAGCACCTCGCCGATCGGTCGACCGACCGCCTCGTCCACGCGCCAGCCGGTCAGCGTCTCGGCCACCGGATTGAGCCAGGTGACATGCGCCTGCGCGTCGGTGGTGACCACCGCGTCACCGATGGAGTGCAGGGTGACGCGCAGCAGCTCGCGGTTTTCCGCCAGCGCGAGTTCGGCCTGCTTGCGGCGCGTGATGTCCTGCAGGCTGCCGGTGATACGCACGGGGCGACCGTGCTCGGTCTCCACCTCGCCCAGCGTGCGCACCCAGATCGCGCGCCCGCTGAAGGTGGTACACGGCAGCTCCATGTCCCAGCCGCCGCCGCCGCGGGTGGCGCGTTCCAGCGCGGCCTGCAGGCGCACGCGTGCCTCCTCGGAAAACAGCGCCATGGTGCTGCCGAACCCGGGCACGTAAGCGGCCGGCATGTCGACGATGCGCCGCGCCTGCTCCGACCAGGTGGTCGCCCGCGTGGCCAGGTCCACCCGCCAGCCGCCCACCCGGGCGACGTCGCCGGTGCGCTGCAGGAAGCCGCGGCTCTCACGCAGCTCGTCTTCCATGGCGCGGCGCTCGGTGATGTTGGCGAGGATCACGATGAAGCTGGTCAGCTGCACGTCGCGCCCGCGTACCGGCTGCACTTCCAGCTCCACCCACAGCGGCTCGCCGTGGCGATCGCGCATCGGCGCCTCGCCCTGGAACGGGACGACCTCCTGCACGGCGCGCTTCACTGCCGCGCACGCATCGTCGGCATGCGGCTGTTCGCCAAGCAGATCGCACAGCAGCCGGCCCTGCACGTCGTCCGCGGCATGGCCGACCAGCCGGGTGAAGGCGGGGTTGCTCCATGCGACCCGGCCGTCGACCGTGATGATCGCCACGGCATTGCTGGTGAGGCGCGCCACCGTGGCGAGACGATCGAGCTCCAGCGTCATCGAATGCGCCAGATCGAGCGCGCGCTGGCGACCGGCGATGAGCAGCCACGTCACCGCGGCGATCAGCAGGCTGAGTACGCCGCCGGCCAGGCCCAGACGGCGCGCCTGGGCGGCGTCGTTCGCCACGGCCGCATCGAAGGCGGGCGTGCTGCGCACGACCAGGCGCAGGTGCCGCCCGCCCACGGTCAGCTCGACCTCACGCTGGTAGTGCGAGCGGTAGGCGGGAGGCGCCTGATCCATCGACGGATACACCGTGACCGACGTCGGCGTGGTGATGTCGGCCAGCGTGAAATCCACCAGCCGCTCGTCGCCGACGAGCGAGTGCAGCATGCGGGGGTACTCGACCGCCGCGTAGACCAGGCCCAGCAGCTCGCGGGCGGGCCCGGGGGCAAACACCGGCAGGAAATACAGTGCACCGAACTGGCTGCCGCCGCCCTGCATCAGGTGGATCGGCCCAGTGGCGGTGAATGCGCCGCTGGCCAGCGCCCGCAGTACCGCCTCGCGCCGCACCGGCTCGGCACCCACGTCCAGACCCAACGCCGCAGCATTGCGCTCGATCGGCTCGATCGAGCGGATCACGTACAACTGCTGCGGATCGCCGCTGGTGCGCACCGCAAACGGCTGCGCGTACCACGCCTGCGTGCGCGCCACGAAGGCGGCGCGCTCGTTGCCGGACACCGGCTCGATGAAACCGAACCCGTAGACGCCGGGAAATTCGCGCACGAGGTCCCGCGCCAGCACCGCGCGGCGAAATTCGTCCGGGGTCGGCCGGCGCTGGATCGACAGCACCATGCCGCGCAGGCCGCCCAGGCCATAGGCTGGAACGGTCAGCCGCGAGGCGACTTCCTGACGCAGCTGGGCGCTGGACTTGCGGAACTGGCTGTCGCGCACGGCCTGCGCGTCGGCCGCGGTGCGGGCCACGATCCAGGCGGTGACGGCGCAGCCGACCGCGAACATGCCCAGGGTTCCCAGCAGCGCTTCCCGCAACACCCGGCGTCTGGATTTCACCGTGATCTCCGCAGGCCAAGGACATCCGGCGCCATCCCCGCCGGCCGCGTGCGCAGGCTACAACCAGCCCGCCAGGCGATTTTGCACGGATCGGGTACGGCGAAGGCGAGCTGGATCAAACCCGCAGCGAGGGGGCCGGCCGCGGTTCGCGGCGAGCCGCCCCCGGCGGCGACCCGGACAGACGCTCCAGCGTGTAGCCGGCGGCGTCCCAGGCATCGAGCCCGCCCTGCAGCGGGCGCACCCGGCGATAGCCCAGCGACATCAGCAGCTGCGCCGCCTTGGCCGCGGAGACTTCGTTGGGACAACTGCAATAGATCACCAGCTCGCGATCGCGCGGCACGTCGGCCAGCGCCGTGTGCACGCCCTCCAGATCGGCCAGCAGGGCGCCGGGGATCACCCGGCCATCGAGCAGGCGCGAGGCCGAGGACCGCACGTCCACCACCACCGGGTTCTGGCCGGCGGCGATCGCCTCGTTCAGTTCGTCCACGGAGATGCGCGCCATGCGCAGCGCCGCCAGCAGGCGATGGCGCTGCCACCACTTCGCGGCGATGTAGAGCAGCAGCAGGGCGAACAGGGCCTCCAGCGCCACCGTGCCGGCCTGCTCGATCGCCGCCAGCACGCGGTCCACCTGGGCCGAAAAGGCATAACCCAGCCCCACCGCCAGACCGGCCCACAGCAGCGAGCCGACGCCGTCGAGCAGCAGGAACGCACCCGCGCGCAGGCCCATCGCCCCCACCAGCGGCGGCGCCACGGTGGACAGTCCCGGCACGAACTTGGCCACCAGCAGCATGCGTCCGCGCCAGCGCTGGAAACGCAGCTCGGATTGCTTCACGCAGGAATCGGGGGACAACGAGATGCGGCACAGCGTGCGCATCACGCCCGCACCGAAGCGCCTGCCGGCGAGATACCACGCCGTGTCGCTGAGCAGGCAGGCCAGCAGGGCCGCCAGCAGCACGCCGGCCAGCGGCAGCCGATCACCCGCGGACAGCGCGCCGGCCACCACCAGCGTGGGCACCGCCGGCAGCGGCGCGCCGGCCTGTTCGACCAGCACGTTGAAAAACACCACCAGCAGCCCGTACTGGGCGATCAGCATGATGAGCTCGTGAGCCATGCAGGCGTCCCTGACGCGGCCGAAGCCGACCGCAGGGGCCCATCATTGGGCCGGGTCGGCGCCTTTGCAATCGGCCGCCATCGGCAGCCGCGACGACGCCTCGGCGGGGGTGGCGGCGGCAGTGGCGATGCGCCGCGCGCCGAGTACCACCAGCGGCAGCCACAGCAGGGTGAGCGCCGCCGCACAGGCGAACACGCCGGCAGTACCGAGCCGGCCCAGCGCGATGCCGCCGACGGCGCCACCGACGAACGCGCCCAGGAACTGGCTGGTGGAATATGCGCCCATCGCCGCGCCGCGCAGCGCCGCCGGAGCGAGGCGCGACACCAGGCTGGGCAGCGCCGCCTCCAGCAGGTTGAAGCCGGAGAAGAACATCGCCGCCGCCACGCCGAGCAGGGCGATGTGATCGCCGCCGAGCGCAAACCCCAGCAGCGCCAGGCCGATCACCACGATGCACACCGTCACGATGCGCAGGCTCTGCGCGATCTCCTTCATGCGGTGCAGGCTGGCGCCCATCACGAACGCGGCGATCACCATCACCGGCAGGTACAGCTCCCAGTGGCGGCTCACCGGCAGGTGCAGCTTGTCCACCAGCAGCAGCGGCAGGCCGACGAAGCTGGCGGTCAGCAGCAGGTGCAGGAAAAACACCGAGCCGTTGAGCACCAGCATGCGGCTGTCGCGCAGCATCGCCAGCACGCTGCCGAACCCGGACGCCGCCGGCGCGCGCACGCGCTCGGGCGTGGGCACGATCAGCCACAGCAGGGCCAGCGCGAGCAGGGCGAGGATCGAGGTGGCGGCAAACAGCCCGGACAGCCCGTCGACCGCCTCCAGCGGCGGGCCGAGGATCAGCGCCAGCAGGAAGGCCATGCCGATCGACACGCCGATGATGCCCATCACCTTGCTGCGGTTTTCCTCGCGGGTGAGGTCGGCGGCCAGCGCGGTGCCGGCGCCGGCCACCGCGCCCATGCCCTGCAGCGCGCGGCCGATCACGATGCCCATCAAGGTATGCGACATCGCCGCCACCAGCCCGCCCAGCGCGAACACCGCCAGGCCCATGCTGATCGCCGGCTTGCGCCCGATGCGGTCGGACAGCAGCCCGAGCGGAATCTGCAGGCACATCTGGCCCAGCCCGTACACGCCCAGCGCCAGGCCGATCAGCAGCGGCGTGGAATCCGGCAGCGCCTTCGCGTACACCGAGAACACCGGCATGATCAGGAACAGGCCGAACAGGCGCAGGCTGATCACGCAGGCCAGGGTCAGCGCGCTGCGGCGTTCGAGAGGGGAAAGGGCGCTCACGGCGCGATCGGGAAAAGGCAAACCATCGGCACAGTATACGGAGCGGTGGCATGGCATCGTTGCGGCGGCATGTCGCGTCGCCACGCGGGCGCGCCCGGTCATGCGCAAACCCTATAATCGGTCGCTTGCCAATTGCCGCCATGAAGAACCCGATGCCCGCCGACGCCTCCCGCCCCGACGACTTCACCCGCGTACGCGAGCTGGCCGCCGGCGACATGCAGCGCGTCGATGCGCTGATCCGCAGCCGGCTCGCCTCCGACGTGGTGCTGATCAACCAGATCGCCGAGCACATCATCGCCGGCGGCGGCAAAAGGTTGCGACCGATGCTGCACGTGCTGGCCGCGGGCGCCGCCGGCTATACGGGGGACCAGCACGTCAAGCTCGCCGCGATCGTCGAGTTCATCCACACCTCCACCCTGCTGCACGATGACGTGGTGGACGAGTCGGACCTGCGCCGCGGCCGCAAGACCGCCAACGCACTGTGGGGCAACGCGGCCAGCGTGCTGGTCGGCGACTTCCTCTACTCGCGCTCGTTCCAGCTGATGGTGGAACTGGACGACATGCGCATCATGCGGATCCTCGCCGACACCACCAACACCATCGCCGAGGGCGAGGTGCTGCAGCTGCTCAACATCGGCAACGCCGACGTCGACGAGACGGCGTACCTGGCCGTGATCGAGCGCAAGACCGCGGTGCTGTTCGCCGCCGCCACCGAGCTGGGCGGCCTGCTCGGCGGCCTGCCGGACGACCAGGTGGCCGCACTGCGCAGCTACGGCATGGAGCTCGGCTACGCCTTCCAGATCGCCGACGACCTGCTCGACTACGTCAGCGACGCCGACACGCTGGGCAAGAACATCGGCGACGACCTGGCCGAAGGCAAGCCGACCCTGCCGCTGATCTATGCGCTGCAGCGCGCCGACGAGGAGCAGCGGCGCTCGCTGCGCCACGCGATCGAACATGGCGGACTGGATTCGCTCGATCGCATCATCGCCTCGATCCGCGACTCCGGCGCGCTGGAGCGCACCCGCGAGCGCGCTGAACACCACGCCCGCGCGGCCCGCGCCGCACTGGACAGCCTGCCCGCCTCGGCGCATCGCGACGCCCTGCTGGCGCTGGCCGACTACTCGGTCGCCCGCAACCACTGAGCCGGGCGAGCGGCCAGTCCGCGCCCGCAGCAGCCGGGGCATGACCGATGCCCCATGCCGTCCACCGGCCGATCTGTGGCACGGTGGCGGGCGATGTCATCCCTCATCCCGCGCTACCGCCCGTTGCACCGACCCGGCTGGCTGCTCGCCGGCCTGCTGGCCGGCTTCGTCGCGGCGAATGCTTCCGCATCGCAGAGCCAGCCGCTGGAGCGGGGCTGGCAGCTGCGGATGCTGCCCGGCAGCCGCGCGGCACGCGATCATCCCCCGTTCGAGCGGTGGCAAGCCGCGACGGTCCCGGGCAGCGTGCAGGCCGACCTCGTGGCGCACGGCCAGTTGCCCGACCCGGACTGGCGCGACAACGAGGCGAAGCTGCAGTGGGTCGGGCTGGCCGACTGGCAGTACCGGTTGCGCTTCGCGGTCGATCCCGCGCTGCGCCGTGAGCGCCACCTCGCACTGGTGTTCGACGGGCTGGACACGCTGGCCGACGTCACGCTCGACGGCCGGCCCGTGCTGCACGCCGACAACATGTTCCGCCGCTGGCGCGTACCGCTCGACGGGTTGGCCGGTGCCGACGAGCACACGCTGACGGTCACCTTCCACTCGCCGATCGCGCAGTGGCAGCCGTGGCTGGCGCAGCAGCCCTACGCCCTGCCCGGTGAGTTCGACTCGGCCTTCGGCGACGAGCCGCCCGGCCGCCAGGTGACCAACTACGTGCGCAAGGCGGCCTACCAGTTCGGCTGGGACTGGGGTCCGCGACTGGTGACCCAGGGCATCTGGCAGGACGTGCGGCTGGAGGCCTGGAGCGGCTGGCGGCTGGACGATTTCCACGTGGCGCAGACGCACGTCGACGCGGACCGCGCGCAACTGCGCGCCGGCTTCGCGATCCAGTCCGACACGGCCGGGCCGGCCCGCCTCGTCGTGCACTGGCGCGCGCCCGACGGCCGCGAAGGCACGACCGCGCGCGACGTGCGGCTCGTGGCCGGCGCGCAGCAGTTCGACGTGCCCGTGGCGATCGCCCGTCCGCAGCGCTGGTGGCCGGCCGGCTACGGCGCACCGAACCTCTACAGGGTGTCGGCCGACGTCATGGTCGACGGCCGCGTGGTCGCGCAGGCACAACGCACGGTCGGCCTGCGCTCGATCGAACTGCAGCGCACGCCCGACCGTTGGGGCCACAGCTTCGCCTTCGTCGTGAACGGCGCGCCGGTGTTTGCCAAGGGCGCCAACCTGGTGCCGTTCGACGCGCTCCCCTCGCGCACCACGACCGCACGCATGCGCCGCCTGCTGGACGATGCGCGCTCGGTGCACATGAACATGCTGCGCGTGTGGGGCGGCGGCACGTACCTGCCCGATGCGTTCTACGCCATAGCCGACCGGCGCGGCCTGATGATCTGGCAGGACTTCATGTTCGGCGGGGCGATCCCGCCACCGGACGCGGCGTTCCGCGCCAACGTGAAGCAGGAGGCGATCGAGCAGGTGACGCGGCTGCGCGACCATCCCTCGATCGTGCTGTGGTCGGGCAACAACGAGGTGCAGACCAGCTGGGAGAGCTGGGGCGACCGACAGGATTTCCGCAAGCGCATCGGACCGGCCGAGAGCGCGCGCATCGAGCAGGGCATGCACGCGCTGTTCGACGACACCCTGCGCGAGGTCGCCACGCAGCTCGATCCCGAGGTGCCGTACTGGCCGGGGTCGCCGGAAAGCGAGGGCGACGCGCCGGCCAACAGCCCGGACAGCGGCGACGCCCACGTGTGGGACGTGTGGGGCGGCTCGGCGCCGGTGGAGGATTACTTGAAGACCACGCCGCGCTTCCAGTCGGAATTCGGCCTGCAGTCGCTGCCGGTGATGGCGACGATCCGGCGTTTCGCCGCGCCGCAGGATCTGGCGATCGATTCGCCGGTGATGCGCGCACACCAGAAGTTCGACCACGGCAACGGCAACCAGCGCCTGCTGCTGTACGTGCGCCGCGGCTACGGCGAGCCGAAGGACTTCGCGGCGTTCGCCTACCTCAGCCAGGTGATGCAGGCCGACGGCATCGAGCTGGCGGTGGACCACCTGCGCAGCGCGCGCCCGCGCAGCATGGGCGCGCTGTACTGGCAGCTCAATGACGTGTGGCCCGGCGCCTCGTGGTCGAGCATCGACGTGCACGGCCGCTGGAAGGCGCTGCAGTTCCGCGCGCGGCAGTTCTACGCGCCGGTGCGCGTGGTGCCGCTGCGCCGGGACGGACGCACTTCAGTGTTCCTCGTGTCCGACCGCGCGACGCCGCTGGCCGCGCAGTTGCGGACGCGGGTGATCGGCATGGACGGCACGGTGGTCTCGGACACTACGCGTGCGGTGACGCTGCCGCCGCTGGCCAGCGTCCACGTCGACAACCTCGCCGATGCCGCGCTGCTGCGTGGTGCCGACCCGCACCGCACGCTGGCGGTGTTCGAGCTGATCGCCGACGGCCGCACGATCTCGCGCCACCTGCTCTACTTCGACCGCGCCGCGGCGCTCACGCTGCCGGCGCCGGACATCCGTGCCACCCTGCGCCGCAACGCCAATGGCCTGGCACTGGACCTCGTCGCTACCCGATTCGCGCGGGCGGTGTGGATCGACTTCGGCGATCGCGACGCGACCCTTTCAGACAACGGCATCGACCTGCTGCCCGGCGAACACGCCGTGCTCCAGGTCCGCTCGCAAGACGACATCGACACGCTGCGTCGCGCGATGCATATTCGCTCGCTGGTCGATGCTGTCGCCGCCACGCCAGGAACCCCGCCATGACGCTGAGCCGCCGCGCCCTGCTCAAGCTCGCCGGCGCCGCCGCGGGCGGCTTCGCCTCCGGTGCCGACTTCGCACGCGCCGCGGTGCCGCCCGTGACGCGCTTCGCCAGCCGCCGGCCACCGCCGAGCAAGCGCCTATTCACCAGCGCCGCGGTCGAGCGGACGCTGGCGCTGACCGTGGCGACCATCGGCGATCCGGAACTGGCCTGGCTGTTCGGCAACTGCTACCCGAACACGCTGGACACCACGGTGCAGCTGGACACGCTGGACGGCCGACCGGATACCTTCATCGTCACCGGCGACATCGATGCGATGTGGCTGCGCGACTCCGCCGCCCAGGTCTGGCCCTACCTGCCGCTGGCGCGCGAGGACAAGGCATTGCGGCGGCTCTATCGCGGCCTGATCCATCGCCAGGCGCGCTGCATTGCGATCGACCCGTACGCCAATGCCTTCCTGCCCGATCCGCGCAGCCGCGCCGCACTGAGCTGGGCGTTGCACGACGACACCGACATGCGCCCCGGCGTGGCCGAGCGCAAATGGGAGATCGACTCGCTGTGCTGGCCGATCCGCCTCGCCCACGGCTACTGGCAGGCCAGCGGCGACACCGAACCGTTCGACGACGACTGGCGTGCGGCGATGCACCGCGTGCTCGCCACCTTCCGCGTCCAGCAGCGCAAGGACGGACGCGGGCCGTACCGTTTCCAGCGCATGTCGGAGAACGCCGCGGAAAATCCGCCGCTGAGCGGCTATGGCAACCCGGCGCGGCCGGTCGGCCTGATCCACTCGATGTTCCGACCTTCGGACGATGCCTGCCTGTATCCGCTGTCGGTGCCGTCCAATTTCTTCGCCGTCACGTCGCTGCGCCAGCTGGCGGCGATGAGCGAGGCGATCCATCATGACCGCAGCTTCGCCGCGGACTGCCGCGCGCTGGCCGACGAAGTGGAAAAGGCGCTGCATCGCTACGCATTGATGGCCGGCGATGCCGGCGGCGACGTGTGGGCCTACGAGGTGGATGGCTTCGGCAACCAGCTGTTCATGGACGACGCGAACGCGCCCAGTCTGTCCAGCCTCGCCTATCTGGGCGCCTGCCCACGCGACGACGCGCGCTACCGGCGCACCCGCGCGCTGGCGTGGAGCGCGCGCAATCCGTACTTCTTCGATGGCCGCGCCGCGCAGGGCATCGGCGGGCCGCATCAGGGCCTGCGCATGATCTGGCCGATGTCGATCACCATGCGCGCGCTGACCAGTGACCGCGACGCCGAGATCGCCCAATGCCTGCACTGGCTCAAGACCACCCACGCCGGCACCGGCTTCATGCACGAAGCCTTCGACCAGGACGATCCGGCCAAGTACACCCGCAGCTGGTTCGCCTGGGCCAACAGCCTGTTCGGCGAGCTGATCGTCACCCTCGCCGCGCAACAGCCGCACCTGCTGACCGCCTGATCCATCCCACGTCCCCGCGGTCGCGTGGCGGCCGCTTCCACGGAGAAAACGCACCATGGTGACCCGCCGCCGCTTCCTGCAAGGTTCCGCCACCGCCCTCACCCTGCTGGGCACGCGCCTGGCACCGGCCTCGCCGCTCGCCGCCGCGCTGTCCGCGGCGCGCCAGCCGGAGTCGGCAGCAGGCTTCACCACTGGCGGGCTCGCGCGCTACGTGGACGTGTTCATCGGCACCGGCGGGCACGGCCACACCTTTCCCGGCGCCACGCGTCCGTTCGGCATGGTGCAGCTCAGCCCCGACACCCACGACCAGGGCTGGGACGCCTGCTCGGGCTACCACCAGGGCGACGGCTCGATCATGGGCTTTTCGCACACCCACCTCAGCGGCACCGGCGCCAGCGACATGCTCGACGTGCTGGTGATGCCGGCACAGGGACCGGTGCAGCTCGCCCCCGGCACGCGCGGTCGGCCCGACGTGAACTACCGCTCACAGTTCGACGGCATGCCGCCCAAGGGTGTGCAGCAACCGCCGGTCGACGCGGTGATCACCCCGGGGCCAGGCTATCGCTCACGCTACGACCGCGCCAGCGAGCAGGCGCAACCGGGCTACTACCGGGTGCACCTCACCGACCACGACATCCTCGCCGAGCTCACCGCCACGGCGCGCACCGGCCTGCACCGCTACACCTTCCACGGCGAGGGCGCGGGCCATCTGCTGGTCGACCTTGCGCACGGCTTCCACGACGGCGACGCGCCGGCGAAAGTCTCCGACGCGCTGCTGCGGGTGGTCGGCAACGACACCCTGGTCGGCAGCCGCCACGTGCACCAGTGGGCCAACGGCCGCCAGATCCACTTCGCGATGAAACTCTCGCGCCCGTTCGCGCACGCCACGCTGTGCCGCGAGGACGCTGCACTCGGCGATGCCAGCGAGGCGCACGGCGCCCACCTGAAGGCGGCGCTGCACGTCGACGACATCGCCAGTGCACCGCTGCTGGTGAAGGTCGGGCTCTCGGGCGTGGACATCGACGGCGCGCTGCGCAACCTGGAGGCCGAGGCGCCAGGCTGGGACTTCGACGCCACCCGCGACGCCGCGCTGGCCGAATGGAATCGCGAGCTCGGGCGCATCCGCATCGACACCGGCTCGGACGCCACCCGGCGCACCTTCTACACCGCGCTGTACCACACCATGCTGGCGCCCACGCTGTTCAGCGATGTCGACGGCCGCTACCGCGGCATGGACCTGGCCGTGCACACGCTGCCGGCGGGCCAGCACAACTACAGCACCTACTCGCTGTGGGACACCTATCGCGCGCTGCACCCGCTGCTCACCCTGACCCAGCCCGAGCGCGTGCCCGACCTGGTCAACGGCCTGATCCGCATGGCGGCGGAGAGCCCGGACGGTCCGCCGGTGTGGCCCCTGCAGGGCGTGGAAACCGCCTGCATGATCGGCTACCACTCCGCCGCGGTGGTAGCCGAAGCGGTCGCCAAGGGCTTCCCGGGCATCGACGTGGCGAAGGCCTGGCCGCTGTTCCGCCAGCGCGCGATGGACGACGACTACCGCGGCCTGCCGTACTACCGCAAGCTCGGCTACATCCCCAGCGACAAGGACTGGGAGGCAGTCAGCAAGACGCTGGAATACGCCTACGACGACTGGGCGGTGGCGCACCTCGCCGACGCCGCCGGCGCGCACGACGATGCGAAGGCACTACGCGAGCGCTCGCGCAACTACGCCCACGTGTTCGATGCGAAGCTCGGCTTCGTGCGCCCGCGCGGCGAGAACGGGCAATGGCTGGAGCCGTTCGATCCGCGCGCGGTGGGCCACGGCTCGCGCTGGCGCGACTTCACCGAATCCAATGCGTGGCAGGCCACCTTCCTCAACCAGCACGACCTGCACCACTACATCGACATGTTTGGCGGCGACGCCGGCTTCGAACGCAAGCTCGATGCGCTGTTCACCACCGACTCCACCCAGGTCGGCGACACCCCGCCCGACGTCGCCGGCCTGGTCGGCCAGTACGCGCACGGCAACGAGCCCAGCCACCACGTGGCCTACCTCTATGCCTACACCGGCGCGCACCACAAGACCCAGGCGCGCGTGCGCATGCTGTTGCAGACCATGTACGCCGACCAGCCGGACGGCCTGGCCGGCAACGAGGACTGCGGCCAGATGAGCGCCTGGTACGTGCTCGGCGCGCTGGGGCTGTACGCGGTCGACCCGGTCAGCACCAACTACGTGTTCGGCAGCCCGCTGCTGGATCGCGCCGAGCTCGCCCTGGGCGGCGGGCGCGCGCTGGTGATCGAGACGCACGGCAACAGCGCCGACACACCGTACATCCAGTCGGTGACGTGGAACGGTCGGCCGTGGCACAAGAGCTGGATCAGCCACGCCGAACTGGCCAAGGGCGGCACGCTCTCGTTCGCGATGGGACGCACACCGAACCCCGCGTTCGGTCGCGACGCGGCAGACCGGCCACCGTCGATGCAGGTGTAATGAGGCGGCGGCCGCCTGCAGATGGCTTGGCGATGATGCGTAGCCCGGCGACTGCGGTACGCAGGTAAGCGTCATCTCGATCAGCTAACCCAAAGCAGTGGACCCTGCGTCACGCTTCGTCCGCCGAAGGCAGAGGGATCAGGCCAGCGCCAACCGCAGCGCTTCGAGCTGCGTCGCGTAATGCTGCCAGTCGCCGAGCCCACGGCCGTGGATGGCCTCGCGAACCTGGGCGCTGCTGGGCGTCGCCACAGGCGCGGTATTGCGTTCGGGATGCAGGCAATCTTCCTCCAGCTCGAGTCCGCAATACGCCAGCACGGTGCGCATCATCGCCTCGGGCTGTTGCACCAGCGAGGCATACGGGACATCGAGCAGGGCGTCGGGAAGCGTGGCATGCCAATGCGCCATCAGCCGAACATACTGGCCGTGATAGTGCGCGAGCGAAGCGATGTCGTAGCTGTAGGCCGAGGTATGGCCGAACATGGCCTTCAGATTGGAGAAGCACACGTCCATTGGCTCCCGAACCGTATGCAGGATCGGCGCATGCGGCAACGCCCGGTGGATGAGGTCGACGAACGGAAAGTTCGTCGGCAACTTGTTGATGTAGTAGTCGCGCCCCTGTGCGCGCCATTGCGTCTGCCGCAGGTAGCGCGCGCCCAGTTCGTGGAAATCGATATTCCTGCTGCGTCGGATGAGCTCCAGGCGATGCCTCGCGTCGCCATCGGGCACATCGGCGAGCCACTGCAACTGGCGCAGCAAATCGTTGATCTCGCCCGCGGAGGCCACTTTCGAGTGATTCGACAGCATGCGATCGAGCAGGGTAGAGCCTGACCTCGGCATGCCGACGATGAAAATGGGCACGGGGCCATCGAATCGCGGCGCCAACCTGGCGCCGCCGACATTCCCGGCCAGGGGCTGGCGAATGATCGCATCCGTGACCGCAGCTTCGCCGTCGGCATCGTATGGATTGAACGCGTGCATGATCGCGTTGCTGCGCTCCAGCGCCGCCCAGGCCTCGTCATGCTGCCCAAGGTCATCCAGCTCTTTGAAGAGGGCGTGCTCGAATTCGGCGCGGACAAGATTGTCCTCGGCGACCTTGCTGTTCGTCGGGATGCGGCGAAGCTGCGTACGCAGGAAGTCGAGGTGGTTCGATTCCGCCGTCTGCCGGCGCAGGCGGGCCAGCGCCATCGCCGCCCCGCTGAAGGTCGGCCAGTGGTGCAAGCAGGCGTCCAGCACTGCGCCCGCCCGCTCCATCTGACCGGTGAATTGAAGCAGCATGGCGTGCAGATAGTGCTCGTCCGGGGTATCGACACCCGCGGCCATCGCTCGTTCGATCAAGGCAAGGGCGGCCGGAATGTCGTTGAGCATCCAGTGCAGGTGGGCCTGCACGGCCAGCAACTCGCCTGAAGGATCGCGCGCCAGCGCGGGATGATCGAGACAGTGGCGCGCCGCCACCGTTTCGCCGCACAGGTACAGGCGTCGGACCAGCTGGGTGATCAACGCCGCATCGTCGGGAAGCCGTGACACGACCGCCAGCAGTTCCCTCGTCGATGCACGCAACTGGCCGCGTTCGAGCAACACGCTGGCCAGCTGCATGCGTGCGACCGCATCGAGCGGCACCCGCTGAAGCAGCGTCTCGAGCGTCGTCTGCGCGGCGACCAGTTGGTGACTTTCGAGGTACTGCTGGGCGCGGCGCCGAAGGCGATCCTCCGCCGCATGAAGAGGGTCGGTTGTCATCGACAGATGGTGCATTGAGCCGCGGCGGCAAAGCAAATGCCCGGGAATCGAGGAAACATGACGTCAACCGACCAGTTGCGACCAGCGGAGCATCACACAGCGCAATAGAGGCTGGGCAGGTGGCGGCCACGCCGTCGCCCCCGTCTCTCGACAATCTCGATCCCACACGGAACGGATGCGTGCGAGATGAGGCAACGCTTTCCGACGACCTGAATTAGTCGGTGCCGGCGAATGCGTGATCCAGCCAGTCGTGCATCAGCCGGTAGCTGCGCGCGGCGGCGCGGGCGTCGTACATGCAGCCGGGGCTGTGCTGGTCGGTCTCGGTGAAGCAGTGCACGGCGTGGCCGAGCACCACGAACTGCCAGTCGGCCGGGCTGGCGCGCATCTCGTCCATGAAGGCGGGTGCGTCGGGCATGGTGCCCTTGTCGTCGGCACCGTTCATCACCAGCACGCGTGCCTTGATCTGCTTGGCCAGCGCGGGATCGTCGGTGGCCAGGCCGCCGTGGAACGAGACCACGGCGGCGATATCCGCGCCGCTGCGCGCCAGGTCGAGCACGGCCGTGCCGCCGAAGCAGAAGCCGATGGCGGCCAGATGCGAGAGGTCGATCGGCGCATCCTTGGCCTGCGCCTTGAGCTGGGCCAGCGCGGTGTTCATACGCTGGCGCAGCAGCGGGCGGTTGCCGTAGAGCGGCTTGGTCGCCGCCTGGGCCTGATCGTTGTCGGCCGGACGCACGCCCTCGCCGTACAGGTCGGTGACCAGGATCACGTACTGCTTGCCGGCGATCATCTCGGCCTTTTTCACCGCCATTGCGTTCACGCCGTACCAGTTCGGCACCATCACCAGGCCGGGGCGCTTGGTGGACACCGCATTGTCATAGACCAGCACGCTGCGGAAGGTGGTGCCGTCCTGCGTCCAGGTGACGGTCTTGTGCACCATCGCCGCGTGGGCGGCGAGCGAGCCGAGCGAAAGTATCAGCAGCGAGGTCAGGCGTAGCAGGCGCATGGCGTGGGACTCCAGGTGCGTGGGACGGAAGGGTTCAGCGGCCGGCGGCATGCCCGCCGACGAGCTGCTTGAGCGGAGCAAGGCGATCGAGCAGGCGCACGCCGAGCCCGCGCATGGCGACCAGCGGCGACGCCTGCCAGGCGTAAATGCGCGCCAGCGTATCGAAGCCCAGCGCGTCCAGCGTATCGGCGCTGCGGCGGCGGCGCGCGTAGCGGCGCAACACGTGCGGCGCGGCAATGTCGCGCCCGGCAGCGCGCGCGTCGACCAGGGTGTCGCGCAGCTCGATCACGTCGCGCAGGCCCAGGTTCACGCCCTGGCCGGCCAGCGGATGCACTGCGTGCGCGGCATCGCCCAGCAGCACGAAGCGCTCGGCGTCGTAGCGTTCGGCCAGCTTCAGCTGCAGCGGAAACGCGGCGCGCGTGCCGGTGGCGGTGATGCGGCCGAGGCGGAAGTCGCTGGCCACGCCCACCGCGTCGCAGAATGCCGCCTCGTCCAGCGCCAGCGCGCGTGCGGCTTCCTCCTCGGGCAGCGACCACACGATCGAGCAGCGCCCGTCGGCCAGCGGCAGAAGGGCCAGCGGGCCGGTCGGCAGGAAGCGCTGCCAGGCGGTATTCGCGTGCGGCCGCTCGGTGCGCACGTGCGCCACCACACCGCGCTGCTGGTAGTCGCGTCCGCGCGTGCCGATGCCGGCCATCGCGCGCAGCGGTGAGGCGGCGCCGTCGGCGGCGACCAGCAATCGCGCCGCCATCGACTGGCCGTCCGCCAGCTCGATCTGCATCCGGTCCTCGCGCGCCTCGAAGCCGGCCACCTCGGCCGGACAATGGCGCTGCACGCCGGCCGCGTCGAGCGACTGCCACAGCGTCGACTGCACCAGCGAGTTCTCGACGATGCAGCCCAGCGCGGACTGGCCGCTGGCGGCCGCATCGAAATCGATCGCGGCGCCGCTGCCGGCGTCCCACACGTGCATGTGCGCATACGGCCCCACGCGCGCCTGACGAATGGACGTCCAGACGCCCAAGGCATCCAGCAGGCCGATCGACGAGGGCGCCAGCCCGACCACGCGCAAGTCGACTTCGTCTTCCACGCGCCACGGCGCCGGCTCGCGCGCCTCGATCAGCGCAGTGGTGAAGCCGGCGCGGGCCAGCGCCAGCGCCGCCGCGGCGCCGACCATGCCGCCTCCGACGATGGCGACATCGAGCTCGGGGCCACGCCGGCGCCCGGCGATGTCGCGCGCAGCAAGGGGACGGTTCATGGCAGGGTCTCCAGCACGGCACGCGGCGGCTCACCACGGAAACCCATGCCGCGCCGGGCCAGCATCTGCTGTAGCGGCGGCACGCGGTCGTAAGCCAGCAGCGCAAGCGAGCGGAACGGCGCAAGCAACGGCTGCGGCAGGCAGGCCAGCTGCACCAGGCCGTGGCTCATCGTCATGGTGCCTTCGCGATCGGGCGCGCGGCGCGCGGCATAGTCGTCCAGCAGTTCGGCGGCGCCGGGATCGGCCGCGCCAGCAACCAGCTCGGCCAGCGTGAGCGCGTCGCGCAGGCCAAGGTTGAAGCCCTGCGCGCCGATCGGGTGCACCGTCTGCGCCGCATTGCCCACCAGCACCGCGCGGGGGCCCGTCAGTCGAGTCGCCGCCACCCGGCGGATCGGATAAGGCTGGCGCCGACCCGGCCGCGCGAGCCGGCCGAGCTTCCAGCCGAAACGCTGCTGCGCCAGCGCGGCGTAGGCCGCGTCGTCCAGTGCTGCCACGGCATCGGCGTCGTGCGCCGGCACGGTCAGCACCAGGCCGCAGCGGCGCTCTGACAGCGGCAGCAGGGCGATCGGGCCGTCGTCACTGAAACGCTCGAACGCGCGCCCGGCCGGATCACGCTCGGGCGTGATGGTGCACACGAACAGGCTCTGACCGTAGTCGTGCCGCTCGACGGCGATGCCCAGCCGCTCGCGCACGAACGATTCAGTGCCGTCGGCGCCTACCACCAGCGCGGCCTGCAGCGTGCGTTCGCCATCGGCGGCGCGCACGGTGGCCCGCCAGCCGCCATCGATCGGCTCCAGCGCCGACAGCGTGGCGGGTGCCAGGCGGGTCAGCAGGCGACACTCGTCCAGCCGGCGCGCCAGCGCCGCGCCCAGTTCGCGGGCGGGCAGCGTCCAGCCCAGCGCGTCGACATCGTGGCGCGCGGCGTCCAGTCGGGCGCTGCCGAACTCGCCGGCACGGTTGACGTGGATGTGCGTGATGGCGGTGGCGCGCGGCGCGGCGTGCGGCCATACCCCGATCGCCTTCAGTCCGTTCACGCTGGCCCGCGCCAGCGCGAGGTTGCGCTCGTCATAGCTGGCCGCGGCGTTCGCTTGCGGCGGCGCCGCGTCGATCAGGGTGGCGGGCACGCCGGCCGCGTCCAGTGCAATCGCCAGACTGGCGCCGACCAGGCCGCCGCCGACGATGAGCACGCCGCCCGCGGCGGCAGGGTGAGATGCGTTCATCCGCTGAATGATACGCGCCGCCAGCCGTGCTGCTGCAGCGGCCGGGCGCCGCAGCCGGCCGGGTCGCCAAGCGCCGGGCGGCCGACTAGACTAGCGGATCGTTTTCCGCCGCTTTCGATGGAGCACCCCATGGCCACAACGCAGTCCCAGCGCCTCGGCATTTTCAGCGTTCTCGCCCTGGTGATGGCCGCCACCCGCCTGCATCACTTCGACGCCATCCCGGATGCGTCCTGGGGCGTGTTCTTCCTGGCCGGCTTCTGGCTGCGCGGCTCCGCCCGCTGGGCTTTTCCGTTGTTGATGGCCGAGGCGGTGCTGGTGGACTTCTTCGCCATCACCAGCCAGGGCTTGAGCTTCTGGAGCCACTACTGCGTGTCGCCGGGCTACTGGTTCCTGCTGCCGTCGTACTTTGCGCTGTGGCTGGGCGGCAGCTGGCTGGCGCGCCACCAGGCGGGGTTGCGTCCGGCCACGCTCGGCATGGCCGCGATCGCGCTGCTGGTGAGCGAGGCTGCCTGCTACCTGCTGTCCAACGGCAGCTTCTACTGGCTGTCGCCGACCACCGCGGCCGCGCGCAGCCTCGACGGCTGGTTCGCCAACCTGGGCGACTGGTACCTGCCGTTCCTCGGCACCACCGCGCTGTACGTGGGCATCGGCGCCGTGCTGCACGTGCTGCTGACCCTGCTCGCCCGCAGCGCCGACGGCTCGCGGACCAGGCTGGCTGGCTGAGGCCACGATGGGCAACCGCCTCTCGAAGATCTATACGCGCACCGGCGACGACGGCAGCACCGGCCTCGGCGACGGTTCCCGCGTACCGAAGGACTCGCTGCGGGTCGCCGCCTACGGCACCGTCGACGAGCTCAACAGCACGATCGGCATGGTGCTCGCCTGCGACGGCCTGCCGGACGAGGTACGCGAGACGCTGACCCAGGTGCAGCACGAGCTGTTCGACCTGGGTGGCGAACTGTGCATCCCCGGCATGGCGATGATCGAGGAGAGCGACATCGCGCGGCTGGAGCAGGTGCTGGACCGCTTCAATGATCCGCTGCCGCCGCTGAAGGATTTCATCCTGCCCGGCGGTGGCATGGCGGCGGCCAGCTGCCACCTTGCCCGCACCGTCTGCCGCCGCGCCGAGCGCGAGGTGGTGGCGCTGGGACGCGAGGAAAAAGTGCGGCCGCAGGCGCCGCGCTATCTCAACCGCCTGTCCGACCTGCTGTTCGTGCTGTGCCGCGTGCTGGCCCGGGCCAGCGGACACGGCGAGGTGCTGTGGCAACACGAACGCCGCCGCAAGCCCGCGCCTGCCGCCGACTGAACACCTCATGCTGCGCCTGTACACGCATGAAAGCTGCCTGCGGCACGACCCGGGCCCCGGTCATGCCGAGTCGCCGCTGCGTCTGAAGGCCGTACTGCAGGCGCTGGATGCCGACCGCTTTGCCGCGGTCGATCGGGTTGAGGCTCCGCGGGCGACGCGCGAGCAGCTGCTGCGCGTGCACGACGCCGCGCACGTCGATCGCGTGCTGGGCAGCGCGCCGGCCGAGGGCCGCGTGCAGCTCGATCCGGACACCTGGATGTCGCCCGGCTCCGATGAGGCCGGCCTGCGCGCCGCTGGCGCCACCTGTGCCGCGGTGGATGCCGTGCTTGCCGGCCAGACACCGCGCGCGTTCTGCGCCGTGCGCCCGCCGGGCCACCACGCCACGCCGAGCGAGGCGATGGGCTTCTGTCTGTTCAACTCGATCGCGGTCGCTGCCGCCCACGCGATGGCGGCGCACGGCCTGAAGCGCATCGTCATCGCCGATTTCGACGTACACCACGGCAACGGCACGCAGGACATCTTCGCCAGCGACCCGCGCGTGGTGTTCGTCTCCAGCCACCAGTCGCTGCTGTATCCGGAAACCGGCTTCGCGCACGAGCGCGGGGTGGGCAACATCATCAATGCACCGTTGCCGGCCGGCGCCGGCTCGATGGAATTTCGCGAGACCTGGCACAACGAACTGCTGCCGCGCATGCACGCGTTCCGGCCGCAGCTGGTGCTGGTCTCGGCCGGCTTCGACGCGCACCGCGACGACCCGCTGGCCGACCTGCGGCTGGGCACCGAAGACTACGCATGGATCACCCATCAGCTGGTCGAACTGGCGCGCACCCACGCCGGCGGACGACTGGTGTCCAGCCTGGAAGGCGGCTACGACCTGCGCGCGCTGGCGGCGAGCGCCGCGGCGCACGTCGAGGCCCTGCTCGCGTGACGAACGACGCCGTCGGCTGAACCTGCACCGCGGCCGGATACGCGCGTGTCTGCCGGGTCCGGGGCGTTTCTGCTAGCTTAACGAGCCCTTTCCGCCGACAGACTGCCAACGTGACGATGACGCCGCGCCCGTTGCCCCCGCGCCGCCTGCTGGCGGTTGCCGCTGCCCTCGCCCTGTTCGGCGCACCGCTGGAAGTGGATGCTTCCACGGCATCGGCCGGTGCCGCGCCCGCCGATGCCACCACGACCTGTCCGCTCGGCTCGTTCCACTGCCCGTCGCGGCCGATAAGCTACGCCATGTGCCGGCCGAACGCGCTGCTTGGTTTCTACGACCCCAGCCTGCCTCGCGACAGCGCACTGCGCGATAGCGCGGACACCAACGTCGACGCCGAGCGCGTGGACAGCTCCAACCAGACCCTCTACAAGCTCAGCGGCGACGTGCGGATGCAGCGCGCCGACCAGCTGCTGCGCGCCGACCGGGTCGACTACAACGACCAGACCACCGACTACGACGCCCGCGGCAACGTGCGCTACCAGGATGCCGGCCAGCTGTTCTCCGCCGACCGCCTGCGGGGCAACAACCAGGCCAAGCGCGGCGTGGCGGACAACGTCACCTACCAGCTGCTGGAATCGCGCGGCAATGGCGTGGCGCGCAAGGCCAACCTGCTCGACGCCCAGCACAGCCGCTATGAGGACGTCACCTACTCGACCTGCGACGTGGGCCATCGGCTGTGGGAGGTGCGCGCGCACAAGCTCACGCTGAACCGGGACACCGGCGTGGGCGTGGCGAAGGGTGCGACGATGCGCTTCGCCAACGTGCCGTTCCTGTACCTGCCGTACCTCAGCTTCCCGATCGACGACCGCCGCAAGAGCGGCTTCCTCGCGCCCACGTTCGGCAATTCCAGCCACTCGGGCTTCATGGCGAGCGTGCCTTACTACCTCAACCTGGCGCCGAACTACGACGCCACGCTGGAGCCGCGCCTGTACTCCAGCCGCGGCGTGATGCTGGGCGGTCAGTTCCGCTACCTGCTGCCCGGCACCAGGGGGCAGTTCGACTTCGAATACATCAACAAGGATCACGGCGAGAACCTCGCCAAGTCGGGGCTGACCACGCAGGGCCGACAGCGCTACCTGTACAAGTTTTCGGACAGCACGGCCCTGTGGCCGGGCTGGAATTTCAGCACCAGCGTGAACCGCGTCTCGGACAAGAACTACCTGCGCGACTTCAGCAACGACCTGTACACCACCGCGGTCAATTCGATCGCCTCCAACGCCTACGTGCGCGGTTCCGGCAACTGGTGGAGTGCCTCGCTGGGCGTGGACAGCTACCAGAACACCGACCCGTTCCTCACTGACAGCAGCCTGCAGTACAAGCGCTGGCCGCGCGCCACCTTCAACCTCGACGTGCCGCTGGCCGACTGGCTGGAATTCGGCATGGACAACGAGGCGGTTGCCTTCCGCAAGGACGGCGTGGTGGAAGGCAAGCGCGCCGATCTCTACCCGTACCTCGCCGCCGACTGGCAGGGCGCCGCGTGGTTCGTGCGGCCCAAGCTGGCCTATCGATACACTGCGTACCAGCTCGACGATTACTACTCGCTCTACGGCTACGGCGGCCGCCTCGGCGCCAACCAGGTGTCGCCATTCACCGCGCGCAGCCCCAGTCGCGCGCTGCCGATCGCCAGCCTCGACACCGGTCTGATCTTCGACCGCAGCGCCTCGCTGTTCGGCAACAGCTACACGCAGACGCTGGAGCCGCGCCTGTATTACCTGTACGTGCCGTACCGCAACCAGGACAACCTGCCGCTGTTCGACACGCGCCTGCTCAGCTTCGACTACTGGCAGCTGTTCTCGCCGAACCAGTACTCCGGTGCCGATCGCCAGATGAACGCGAACAACCTCACCGGCGCGCTCACCACGCGACTGCTGGACGACAACGGCGTGGAGCGCTTCTCGGCCAGCTTCGGCCAGATCCGCTACTTCAACCCGCAGCGCGTGAAGCTGCCGGGCCAACCGGTGACCGACTGGACCGGCTCGGATTACGTGGCCCAGGCCAGCATCCAGCTCAACGACCAGTGGCGCGCCAGCTCCTCGTACCAATGGAGCCCCAATACGCGCAAGACCGACCTGGGTACGCTCGAACTGCAGCGGCGCATCCGCAGCGACGGCATCCTCAACTTCTCCTACCGCTTCCGCCGCGTGCCGGGGAGCATCAACACGCTGCTGGAACAATACGACGCCTCCACGGTCTATCCCGTCTCCGAACGCTGGCGCCTGCTCGCGCGCTGGACGTATTCGGTGAAGGACCGTCGCACGGTGGAGGCACTGGCCGGGCTGCAGTACGAAAGCTGCTGCGTGATCGTCAGCCTGGTCGGACGGCACTACGTGAACCAGTACGACATCACGGCCACCCGGCCGCCGACCAACAACGCGATCATGTTCGAGCTGCAGTTCAAGGGACTGGGTGCGTTCAATGGCCAGGCCGAGGACTTTTTGCGGCGTGGTATTCTGGGATATCAATAATTTGTCCATCGCCTGACGGCGATCGAAGGCTCCGTTCTGATGAAGCAACCTCTCGCGCTGTTCCTGCTCGCGATCGCCGCCGCGACCATCGCTCCCGCCCACGCCCAGCTGCTGCCGCAGGCCTCGCAACCCGCGCAGACAGTCGCTGGCGACCAGTCGCTGGACCGCATCGTGGCCGTCGTCGACGACGGCGTGATCCTGCAAAGCGAACTCGATGATGCCGTGCGCGCCGTGCAGCAGCAGTACGCGAACAGCCCCAACCAGCTGCCGCCGCTCAACGTGCTGCAGCGCCAGGTGCTCGATCGCCTCATCCTGATGCGCCTGCAGGTCAACAAGGCCGCCGACCAGGGCATCCGCGTCTCCGACGCCGAGGTCGACCAGGCGGTCGCCGGGGTCGCCCAGCAGAACCGGATGACCGCCGACCAGCTGCGCGCGGCCGTGCAGCAGAGTGGCGCCAGCTTCGCCGCCTTCCGCCAGCAGTTGTCCGAACAGCTGATCGCGCAGCGTCTGCACGACAGCGTGGTGCGCGACTCGGTGCAGATCACCGACAGCGAGATCAACAACCTGCTCAGCAGCCCCAGCTACAAGGCGGGTGAAGTGCACCTGGCGCACATCCAGGTCAGCATTCCCTCCGGCGCCTCCCCCGCGGACATCCAGGCGGCACAGGCCAAGGCGACCGCCGCGATCAAGGCGATCCAGGGCGGCATGGACTTCAACGCCGCGGCGATCCGCTACTCCGACGCGCAGGACGCCCTCGACGGCGGCGATCTCGGCTGGCGCCGCATCGACGAAGTGCCGCCGGCCTTCACCGACACGATCGCCACGATGAAGCCCGGCGACATCACCCCCGCGCTGCGCGGTCCGACCGGCTTCACCATCCTAAAGCTGATCGGCCAGCGTCAGCCCGAGCGCCAGGTCGTCACCGAGTATCACGCGCGCCAGATCCTGATCACCCCGAGCGAACTGATGACGCCCGAACAGGCGCAGCAGAAGGCGCAGGAGCTCTACGACCGCATCGTCAACAAGCACGAGGACTTCGCCAAGCTGGCGAAGGAAAACTCCAAGGACGACACCACCGCCAACGCCGGGGGCGACATGGGCTGGTTCGCACAGCAGGCGTGGGGTGCCACGATCGCCCAGCAGCTGGCCGCACTGAAGCCGGAGCAGGTGTCCAAGCCGTTCCAGAGCGAGGCCGGCTGGCACATCCTGGAGCTGCTGGGCACCCGCCAGGCGGACCGCACCGACGAGATCGCCCGCAACCAGGCCCGCCAGGCGATCGGCAACCGCAAGGCCGAGCAGGCCTATGACGATTTCCTGCGCCAGCTCAAGGCCAACGCCTACATCAAGGTGATGGTGCCGGAGCTGCGCGATCCCGATCAGCCCGGCAACGGAAACGCCTGAGGCCGCATGGACACGCGCCCGCGCCTGCGGCTCGCGCTGACCGCTGGCGAACCGGCGGGCGTCGGTCCCGAACTGCTGGTGCGGCTGGCCGCGATTCCGTTCGATGCCGAACTGGTGGCGATTGCCGATCGCGGCCTGCTTGAACGCGCCGCCGCCCGCTGCGGGCTGGACATCCAGCTGATTGACGACAACGCCCCGGCCCCGGCGCTCGCCACCGCGGTGCAGCTGCGCGTGCACCACGTGCCCATGCCGGCGCCGGAGCAGCCCGGCGCGCCGGACCCGGCCAACGCCCGCTACGTGTTGGCTACGCTCGCCGAGGCGGCCGACGGCTGCCTGGCCGGCCGCTACGATGCGGTCGTCACCGCGCCGCTGCAGAAGTCGTCGATCAACGATGCCGGCATTGCCTTCACTGGCCACACGGAATTCCTTGCCGAGCGCGCTGGCGTCGATGTGGTGATGATGCTGGCCAGCCCGGAGCTGCGAGTGGCGCTCGCCACGACCCATCTGCCGCTGTCCGCCGTGCCGGCCGCGATCGACGGACCGCTGCTGCAGCGGGTGCTGCGTACCGTGCATGCGGAACTGCGGCGCAAGTTCGGCATTGATGAACCGCGCATCGCCGTGCTCGGTCTGAATCCGCATGCCGGCGAAGGCGGTCACCTGGGGCGCGAGGAGATCGACACGATCATTCCCGCACTGGACGCGCTGCGCGGCGAGGGGATGGAACTGCTCGGCCCGCTGCCGGCCGACACCGCATTCGTTCCGGCGATGCGCGCGCGTTACGACGCAGTGCTGGCGATGTATCACGACCAGGCACTGCCCGTGCTCAAGAGCGAGGCGTTCGATCGCACCGTCAACCTCACCCTCGGCCTGCCCTTCATCCGCACCTCGGTCGATCACGGCACCGCGCTGGATCTGGCCGGCAGCGGTCGCGCCGACCCGTCCAGCCTGATCGCCGCCGCGCGCATGGCGCTGGACCTGGTGCTGCGCAGCCGCCGCGCCGCCTGATCGCGCCGACTCGCCGATCCCGGTCGGCGCACTACCTTTCCCGAGTTGCCCATGAACGCCCGTCCCAAGAAAAGCTTCGGCCAGCACTTCCTGCACGAGAAGCGCTACATCGACCGCATCGTCAGCGCCATCTCGCCGCGCGACGGCGATACCGTGGTGGAGATCGGCCCGGGCGAAGGCGCGCTCACCCTGCCACTGCTCGCCGCCGCCGGCCGCCTCACGGCGATCGAACTGGACACCGACCTGATTCCCGCATTGCGCGAGCGCGCCGCTGCGGTGGGGGCGCTGGCGATCATCCAGGCCGACGTGCTCACCGTGGATTTCACCGCGCTGGCCAGCCAGCTGGGCGCCACCCGTCTGCGCATCGCCGGCAACCTGCCGTACTACATTTCCAGCCCGATCCTGTTCCACTGCGTGGAGCACGCCGCGGCGATCCAGGACATGCACTTCATGCTGCAGAAGGAAGTGGTCGACCGCATGGCGGCCGAACCGGGCAGCAAGGTCTACGGACGGCTGTCGGTGATGCTGCAGCTGGCCTGCCGCGTGGTGCCGCTGTTCGATGTGCCGCCGGGCGCGTTCCGCCCGCCGCCGAAGGTGGATTCCTCGGTGGTGCGTCTGGTGCCGCTGGCGGCCCACGAGCTTCACGACGCGGACCCGCTGCGCGTGCACGCTATCGTGAAGGCCGCCTTCGCACAGCGGCGCAAGACGCTGGCCAACGGACTGAAGCAGTTGATGGATGCCGATGCCATCCGGCAGGCCGGAGTCGATCCGGGCGCGCGCGCCGAGACGCTGGCGCCGGCCGATTTCGTGCGGCTCGCCAAGGTCGTCGATACCCGTCGCGCGGCAAGCTGAAGCGCGCCGTCATCCGCCTGACCGGATCGCGCCGGCAGGCCTTACAATCGCGCCTATGAATGCGAAATCCCCCTACACGATCGATGTACGGGTCCAGACCCGCTTTATCCCCGATCAATCCAAGCCCGACGACAACCGTTACGTCTTCGCCTACACCGTCACGCTGCGCAACGCAGGGCAGTTGCCGGCGCGCCTGATCACCCGCCACTGGGTGATCACCGACGCCAACGGCAAGGTGGACGAAGTGCGCGGCGACGGCGTGGTCGGCGAACAGCCGTGGATCCGTCCGGGCGACGACTACGAGTACACCTCCGGCGCCGTGCTGGAGACCGCGGTGGGCACGATGGCCGGCAGCTACCAGATGCTGGCCGATGACGGCACCGAGTTCGACGCGCCGATCCCGACCTTCACGCTGTCGATTCCGCGCACGCTGCACTGATGGCGACCTACGCGATCGGCGACGTGCAAGGCTGCTTTCCGGAGCTGCAGCGCCTGCTCGACAAGCTGCGCTTCGATCCGGCGCAGGACCGTCTGTGGTTCTGTGGCGACCTCGTCAACCGCGGTGGCCAGTCGCTGGAGACGTTGCGGCTGATCCACGGGCTGCGCGAATCGTGCGTGGTCACCCTTGGCAACCACGACCTCAGCCTGCTGGCGATCGCCCTGCGCAAGCCGGACGCACAGGCGCGGGTCAATCCCGAGCTGCGCGAGGTGCTGTTTGCCGAGGATGCGCCGGTGCTGTTCGAGTGGCTGCGCTCGCAGAAGCTGCTGCACCATGACGAACAGCTCGGCTGGACCATGGTGCATGCCGGCCTGGCGCCGATGTGGACGCTGCGCCAGGCCCAGCGCTCGGCGCAGGAGATCGAGCGCGAGCTGTCCAGTCCGCGCTATCCGCGCTTGCTGAAGAACCTGTTCGGCAACCGCCCGGCCGCGTGGTCCAGTCGCCTGCAGGGCGTCGAACGCCTGCGCGCCTCGATCAATACGCTCACTCGCATGCGCTACTGCGACGTCCAGGGCCGCATCGATTTCGAGGGCAAGGATGTGCCGGGCACGCAGAAGCCCGGCATGTACCCGTGGTTCGAGGTGCCGGGCATGCGCCGGCGCGAGACGCGCATCGTCTGCGGCCACTGGTCGGCACTGGGTCGCTTCGCCGGCCTGGGCATCTACGCCATCGACACCGGCTGCGTGTGGGGTGGCCAGCTCACCGCCCTGCGGCTGGACTCGGAAGAGCCCGTCTACGTCACGGTGAATGCCGAGCCGCACCGCAAGCGGCCACCCGGCGGCGAAGACTGAGCCAGCGCGGAACAAAAAACGGGAGGCATCGCCTCCCGTTTTTCATCGACCATGGCGCACACCGGTCAGCTGAGCTGGCCGTGGCAGTGCTTGTACTTCTTGCCGGAGCCGCAGGGACATGGATCGTTGCGGCCAGCCTTGGGACTCTCGGACGCAGCCACCTGCGGGCGTGCCTCGTCGCCCGGATTCACCGGCGCGCCGCCGCCGGTCGCCAGCATCTGGCGCTGCAGGCGCTCGGCCATCCGCTGCTGCTCGGCCTCCATCGCCGCCACTTCTTCTTCGCTGCGCACGCGGATGCGCGCCAGCATCTGCACGACCTCACCCTTGATGCGGTCGAGCATGGTGGAGAACAACTCGAACGATTCACGCTTGAACGCCTGCTTCGGATCCTGCTGGGCGTAGCCGCGCAGGTAGATGCCCTGGCGCATGTAATCCATGCTCGCCAGATGCTCCTTCCAGGCGTTGTCCACCACGGTGAGCATGATGTGCTTTTCCAACTGGCGCATGGTCTCGGCGCCGATCTGCGCCTCCTTGGCGCGGAACAGCTCCTCAACCAGGCCGCGCACGTGCTCGAGAATGGTATCGGCGTCCAGCTCGTGCTGCTGCTCCACCCACGGTTTGAGCTGGGCATGCAGGCCGAATTCCGATTCCAACTGGCGATCGAGGCCGGCGATGTCCCACTGCTCGTCGATGCTGTCGGCCGGCACGTGTGCGCGCACCATCTGCTCGACCACGTCCTCGCGGATGTCCGCGATGGTGGCGGAGACGTCCTCGCCTTCCAGCAACTCGTCGCGCTGCTTGTAGATCACCTTGCGCTGGTCGTTGGCGACGTCGTCGAACTCGAGCAGGTGCTTGCGGATGTCGAAGTTGTGCTGCTCGACCTTGCGCTGCGCCTTCTCGATCTGCCGGCTGACCATGCGGTCTTCCAGCGCATCGTCCTCCTTCATGCCGAACATGCGCATCCAGCGGCCGACCCAGTCGCCGGCGAAGATGCGCAGCAGGTTGTCCTCCAGCGACAGGTAGAAGCGCGAGGAACCCGGATCGCCCTGGCGGCCGGAGCGGCCGCGCAGCTGGTTGTCGATGCGGCGGGACTCGTGGCGCTCGGTGCCGATGATGTGCAGGCCACCGGCCGCCAGCACCTGGTCGTGGCGCTTCTGCCAGTCGCTCTTCACGCGCTGGCGGTCCATCTCGCTGGCATCTGCCGGCAGCGCCGCCAGCGCCACTTCAAGGCTGCCGCCCAGCACGATGTCGGTGCCGCGGCCGGCCATATTGGTCGCAATCGTCACCGAACCGGGCGCACCAGCTTGCGCCACGATATGCGCCTCACGCTCGTGCTGCTTGGCGTTGAGCACTTCGTGCGTGATCTTCTCCTGCTTGAGCAGGCCCGACAACAGCTCGGACACCTCGATCGAGGTCGTGCCGACCAGCACCGGCTGACCGCGCTTGTGGCAATCCTTGATGTCCTCGATCACCGCGCGGTACTTGGCCGCCTGCGCGAGGAAGACCATGTCCGGGTTGTCCTTGCGGATCATCGGCTTGTGGGTGGGGATCACCACCACTTCCAGACCGTAGATGTGCTGGAACTCGTACGCCTCGGTGTCGGCCGTGCCGGTCATGCCGGCCAGCTTGGTGTACATGCGGAACAGGTTCTGGAAGGTCACCGTGGCCAGCGTCTGGTTCTCGCGCTGAATCGGCACACCCTCCTTCGCCTCGACCGCCTGATGCAGGCCATCGGACCAGCGCCGACCGGCCAGGGTGCGGCCGGTGAACTCGTCGACGATGATCACCTCGCCGTCGCGCACGATGTAGTCCACATCGCGCTGGTAGATCGCGTTGGCGCGCAGCGCGGCGTTCAGATGGTGCACCACCGCCAGGTTCTTGGAGTCGTACAGGCCGCTCTCGGCCTCGATCACGCCGACCTGGCGCAGCAGTTCGTCGGCGTGAGCCATGCCCTCTTCGGACAGGTGCACCTGCTTCTGCTTCTCGTCGACCCAATAGTCGCCCGCACCGTCTTCCTTCTCCTGGCGCACCAGCCGCGGCACGATCTTGTTGACCGCGATGTACAGCTCGGGAGAGTCCTCGGCCGGACCGGAGATGATCAACGGAGTGCGCGCCTCGTCGATCAGGATCGAGTCGACCTCGTCGACGATGGCGTAATGCAGGCCGCGCTGGTAGCGCTGATCCTTCGACAACGCCATGTTGTCGCGCAGGTAGTCGAAGCCGAACTCGTTGTTGGTGCCGTAGGTGATGTCGGCAGCATAGGCCGCGCTCTTGTCGGCGTGGTCCATGCCCGGGTAGACCACGCCCACGCTCAGGCCGAGGAAGTTGTACAGCTTGCCCATCTGGGCCGAGTCGCGGCGGGCAAGGTAGTCGTTGACGGTGACGACGTGGACGCCCTTGCTTTCCAGCGCATTGAGGTACACCGGCAACGTACCGACCAGGGTCTTGCCCTCGCCGGTGCGCATCTCGGCGATCTTGCCCATGTGCAACACCATGCCGCCAATCAGCTGCACGTCGTACGGGCGCATGCCGAGTACGCGCTTGGCCGCCTCGCGCACCGTGGCGAAGGCTTCCGGCAGCAACTGGTCGAGCGTCTCGCCGGCGGCGAGGCGCTGCTTGAACTGGTCGGTCTTACCGCGCAGCGCATCGTCGCCGAGCACGGTGTATTCGGACTCCAGCGCGTTGATGCGGGCGACGGACTTGGAGAGCTGGCGCAGTACGCGTTCGTTACGGCTGCCAAAGAGGCTCGTCAGGGCACGATTGAACATCGATCATCCGGATACTGGAGACAGGAGAGCCCGCCAGCACGCGGCCGGCCGGGCCAAATACGCGATGATACTAGGGTCCGTCGGCTATCCCAAACGCATGAAAAGACGCGAAGAACGGCCGCGACGCCCCAACTCGCCGCATCCCTAGAGGGGTGGCGACGCCAGCGGGGAGTTTCAAGAGCCGGGCGCTCCCCGACGGGGAGCGGGCGCGATCAGCGATGGTTGCGCACGTAGGCGAGCGGATTGACCACGCGCCCCTTGTACCAGACCTCGAAATGCACGTGCGAGCCGGTCGAGCGGCCGGTCGAGCCGGCGTCGGCGATCACATCGCCCACCCGCACGCGCTGGCCCGGGTGGGCGATCAACTTGCTGTTGTGCGCATAGCGCGTCATGTAGCCGTTGCCGTGGTCGATCTCGATGACGTCGCCGTAACCACTGCGAATGCCGGCGAACGTCACCATGCCCTCGGCCACCGCATGTACCGGCGTGCCGAGCGGCGTGGCGATGTCGATGCCGGTGTGACGCGCGCTGTGGCCGCTGAAAGGATCGGGGCGGCCGCCGAAGTAGGAGGAGATGTAGCCCTGCACCGGCATGCCGGTCGGCTTGAGGTTGGACTCGATGCGCGCGTCCATCAGCAGGCTCTGCAGCGCGGTCAGCTGGGCTTGCTGGCCATCGAACTGCGTGGCCAGCTGGTTGATGCTGGTGTCCAGATTCTGCGGCAGCGCATAGGCCGAGCCGGTGGTGTCCTCGACACCGCCTACCGGCGGTGCCTGGTCGAAATCGAATTCGCCGTCGTCCAGCTTGCCCATCTGGGCCAAGCGCTCGCCGAGAGCGTTGAGCCGGGTCGACTGCGCCTGCAGCTGACCGAGCTTCACGGCAAGAGCGTCGAGGTTGCGCTGGGCATCCTGCTTGACCGCGCCAAGCTTGATGTCCTGCGCGTTGATCTTCTGCTGGAGCTCGCTGATCTGCGAAAGCGCGCGATCCCGCGGACTGGCCAGCGTGAGCGCCACCACCGCACCCAGCGCCATGCACCCGGTGACCGCCACCGTCGCCATGGCGACGATCCGCAAGCGCATGCGGCGACAGGCCAGATCGAGGGTCTTGGGCACCTTCTTGGTGCGGGACACGAGTATGATTTGCATGCTTTTCCACGTTGAAGAAGTCGGCACCATGCAGCGCGCCGCTCCACCCATCCCCCGCCGCTCCGGCCAAGGGCTCAAGCCCCTCGCCGAGTGTGGCGCGTTTGCCCGGTTGGCCACGAAGGCGGCCGAGCTGGATGCGCTGGATCGTGCCCTGCGCCAGACGTTGCCGACATCGCTGCGCGACCAGGTGCGTTTTGCACATGTACGCGGCGACCGCCTCGTCTTTCTGGCGTCCTCCCCGGCCTGGGCTTCCCGCTTGCGGCTTATGCAGACGCAGCTTCTCGCCACCGCACGTGCCCTCGGCACCTGCGCCAGTTCAGTCACCGTGAAAGTGGCCCCCCAACCGCCGGCCGCAACGGAGCCGGATCGGTCAAAACCGCTTTCGCCTGCTGCAGCCGTACATCTCAAGGCGGCTGCAGTGTCAGTCACAGACCCCGAACTGCGGGCACTGTTCCTGGAGCTGGCGTCCCTCGCCGAAACTGCTGATTGAGACCCCTGTCGACCGCATCCGGCGAAGCCACTGCGGTCTCCCAATGACGCCAATGGCGCCGAAATTTCCGCCGGAAGCGTCCGGCGAGGCTGGGTTTATAACACGAGGGCATGAGCCCATGACAAGCCCGCGTGTCCGCGGCGTGAAGCAATCGTGGACAAACGCGTGACCCCCGCCACAAAACAAAACGGCCACGCTGCAGGGCGTGGCCGTGATGTTTGTGCTTGAGCCCGGCTTTGCGCGGCGGGTCAGATCGCCTGGGCCGGATGGGCGTAGGAGATCGGCGCGGTGGCCGGATCATCCTCGTAGACAACCTCTTCCCAGGCATCCGGCTGGGCGATCAGCGTGCGCAGCAGCTTGTTGTTGAGCTCGTGGCCGGACTTGTGCGCGTAGTAGGCGCCGACCAGGCTGTGGCCGAGCAGGTAGAGATCGCCGATCGCGTCGAGGATCTTGTGCTTGACGAACTCGTCCTCGTAGCGGAGGCCGTCCTCGTTGAGCACGCGGTAGTCGTCCAGCACCACGGCGTTGTCCATCGAGCCGCCCAGCGCCAGGTTGTGTTCGCGCAGCATCTCGATGTCGCGCATGAAGCCGAACGTGCGCGCGCGGCTCACTTCCTTGACGAAGGAGGTGGTGGAGAAATCGATCTCCGCCCGCGAGGTGCGCTTGTTGATGATCGGGTGGTTGAACTCGATCGAGAAACCAACCTTGAAGCCTTCGAAGGGCTCGAAGCTGGCCCACTTGTCGCCTTCCTGCACCTTCACCGGCTTCTTGATGCGGATGAAGCGCTTGGCCACCGGCTGCTCCTCGATGCCGGCGGACTGCAGCAGAAACACGAAGGGACCGGCGCTGCCGTCCATGATCGGCACTTCCGGAGCGGACAGGTCGACATAGGCGTTGTCGATGCCCAGGCCGGCCATCGCCGAGAGCAGATGCTCGACTGTCGAGACGCGGACATCGCCATTGACCAGGGTGGTGGACAGGCGCGTATCGCCCACGCAATCCGGACGCGCGTGGATGTCGACCGGCGGATTCAGATCGGTGCGACGAAACACGATGCCGGTATTGGGCGCTGCCGGACGCAGGGTCATGTAGACCTTGTCGCCGGTGTGCAAGCCCACGCCGGTCGCGCGGATGATGTTCTTGAGCGTACGCTGCTTGATCATTTTCTAGGGTACCTGTGGACGGCAGCAGCCAGATTGGTCGGAGATGCTAACACAGTCTTAACCTCAGGCAATAGCAAACCGGACCGTACAGTCTTAAGCCTGCCTTCATGCTGAAGCGACATCCGGACCCGCCGCCCGTGTACCACAAGCACTTTGAGATCATTGGTTTACAGAAACAGTAAGCCTCATGGCCGGGGACGGGAGTCCGGCCATGAGGCCCGCCGCGAGCCATCCAGACACGCGGCTTTGCCAACGCCTTCACATTTGCGAGGGCATCGGCGACACACCAGCGGGGCGCAGGACGCACCTTGAACCCGCCTTGCCGCGCCGGCATCACCGAAGTCGGTGAGACCGGCGCAGGGACGGATGGTTCCGGCGCTCCCTGCTACCTGCTCAGTCTGCCTGGCGACGCAGGAAGGCGGGGATGTCGAGATAGTCGAAGCTCGAATCCGCCGCCTTGGGCGGCGCACTATCGTGACGGCTGCTGCTCACCACGTCCGGCTGGGCGTAGTCCACCACCTCGTTGCCGGTGCCGGTGCGCAGCACCACCGGACGCGGACGCTGGCGCATCTCCACCTGCTGGGTCTGCACCGGGCGCACTGGCTGGCGCACGTTCGCACGATTCAGGCCGGTGGCCACCACGGTGACGCGCACGTCATCCTGCATTTCCGGATCGAGCGAGGTGCCGATCACCACGGTTGCGTCTTCGCTGGCGAAGTCGTGGATCACCCGGCCGATCTCGTCGAACTCGCGCATGGTGAGATTCGGACCGGCGGTCACGTTGACCAGGATGCCGCAGGCGCCGTTGAGGTTGACGTCTTCCAGCAACGGGTTGTTGATCGCCGCTTCGGCCGCAGCCTGGGCGCGATCGTCGCCGCGGGCGGTGCCCGAGCCCATCATCGCCATGCCCATTTCGGACATCACGGTGCGCACGTCGGCGAAGTCGACGTTGATCAGGCCCGGTGCCGTGATCAGGTCGGCGATGCCCTGCACTGCACCTTGCAGCACGTCGTTGGCGGCCTTGAAGGCGTTCAGCAGGGTGACTTCGCGACCCAGCACCGAGAGCAGCTTCTCGTTCGGCACGGTGATCAGCGAGTCGACGTGCTGGGACAGGTCCTCGATACCCTTCAAAGCGACCTGCATGCGGCGACGGCCTTCGAACGGGAACGGCTTGGTCACCACGGCTACCGTGAGGATGCCCTTCTCTTTCGCCAGCTGTGCCACCACCGGCGCCGCACCGGTACCGGTGCCACCACCCATGCCGGCGGTGATGAACACCATGTCGGCGCCCTCGAGCATTTCTTCGATTCGCTCGCGATCTTCCAGCGCGGCCTGGCGGCCGACCTCGGGGTTGGCGCCCGCACCCAGGCCCTTGGTGACGTTGGCGCCGAGCTGCAGGTGAGTGCGCGAGCCGCAGCTCTTCATGGCCTGCGCGTCGGTGTTGGCGACGACGAACTCGACGCCTTCGATGTTGGCATTGAGCATGTGCGCCACGGCATTGCCGCCGCCGCCGCCCACGCCGATGACCTTGATGACTGCGTTGGGGGTCAATTTATCGATCAGTTCAAACATTTCCCGTCCTCCATAGAGCTTTAGTTGTCGTTGTAACCGCGGCGGATGACTCCTGTCGGGCCGTGGTGGTGGGCGCTTCCCTTCGCCCGTGGCAATGCGTCCGGCATCGCCAAATGCATTCAGAAGTTTTTCTTGAACCAGCCGCGCAGCTTGTCCAGCGGCCCGCCCATGCCGCCGCCCACCGGGCCGCCGTGACGCACGCCGACGCTGCGCGCGCCGTGCAGCAGAAGGCCCACACCGGTGGAATGCAGCGGGTTGGACATCACCTCACCGAGCCCGCTGACGTGCTGCGGCACGCCCACGCGCACCATCTTGTGGAACAGCTCCTCGGCCAATTCGAGCGCGCCTTCCATGCGGGCGGCGCCACCGGTGAGCACGATGCCGGCGGCGATCAGGCTGTCGTAGCCGGACCGGCGCAGCTCGTCCTGCACCATCTCGAAAATTTCCTCGTAGCGCGCCTGCACGCTCTGTGCGAGCGACTGGCGGGCCAGCCGGCGCGGCGGGCGATCGCCCACGCTGGGCACCTGGATGGTCTCGTCGGCGTGCGCGAGCTGTGCCAGCGCGCAGGCGTACTTGATCTTGATTTCCTCGGCATGCGCGGTCGGCGTGTGCACGCCGTAGGCGATGTCGTTGGTGACCTGGTCACCGCCCACCGGCAGCGACTTGGTGTAGCGGATCGAGCCTTGCGTATAGATGGCGATATCGGTGGTGCCCGCGCCGATGTCGACCAGGCACACACCGAGCTCGCGCTCATCGTCGGTCAGCACCGACTTGGCGCTGGCCACAGCGGAGGGCACCAGCTCGTCCACCGACAGGCCGCAGCGCTGGATGCACTTGGTGATGTTCTGCACCGCGGCCGCTGCGCCGGTGACCAGATGCACCGACGCCTCCAGGCGCACGCCGCTCATGCCTACCGGCGAGCGGATGCCGTCCTGGCCGTCGATGCGGTACTCCTGCGACTCCTTGTAGAGCACCTTGCGGTCGGCCGGGATGGCGACGGCACTGGCCGCTTCCAGCACCTGGTCGAGATCACCGGGGGTGACCTCGCGGTCGCGGATCGCCGCGGTGCCGTGCGAGTTGCGCGTCTCCAGGTGGCTGCCGGAGATCGAGGCGAACACCGAGCGGATGTCGCAGCCGGCCATCAGTTCGGCCTCTTCCACCGCGCGCTGGATCGAGTGCACGGTCGACTCGATGTCCACCACCGAGCCGCGCTTGAGCCCGCGCGAGACATGCGAGCCGATGCCGATCACCTCGATCGGCTCGCCCGGCTCGTACTCGCCGACGATCGCCACCACCTTGGAGGTGCCGATATCCAGGCCGACGACCAGCTGTTTGTCGTTACGCGTCTTCATAGGCCGGACTCAATGGGGCAATTCGTCGTCATGTGCGGGGCGCACCTGTTTCATTGGCGATGCCGGCAGCCGGTGGCCAGCGCACGGCGAAACCGTTGGTGTAGCGAAGATCGGCATAGGCGAACCCGGTGGCGTGGCCGGCGACCACCTGCGGGTACACGTCGAGAAAGCGGCGCAGCCGGCGGGCCGCCTGTTCGCGATCGCCCAGCACGATCTGCGCGCCGTCCGCGGTGGCGAGGCTCCAGCTGCCCCGCTCGGTGAGCGACACGCCGGTGATCTGCAGATGGGTGCCGCCGAACGCCTTGCGGGTATCGGCGTAGAAGCTCACCACCTCGGCCAGCCGGTCGTCCGGTCCGTGCAGGCTGGGCAGGCTCGCATCGAGCTCGCTGGCCGGCACGTCGAACACCTGGCCCTGGCGGCTGATCAGCTGCTTGTCGTTCCAGCGCGCGAAGGGCTGGCGCTCGTAGATGCGCAACAGCAAGGTGTCCGGCCAGCGCTTGCTGGCCTCCACCGATTCCACCCACGGCAGCGCGGCGACGGCCTTCTGCACCGCGTCGAGATCCAGCGCAAAGAAGCCGCGACCCAGCCGCGGACGCACGACGTCGCGGATCTGCTCGGCCTTCACGTGACGGAACTCCGCCTGCACGGTGAGCCGGGTGACCGGCCAACGATCGGCCGCGAACCAGCCGCGCAGCACGCCGACGACCGGCAGCACCACTAGGGCGATGGCCAGGCACCAGGCGACGAGGCGGATGACTCCCCTCATGGGCGCCCTCCGGGAATGCCGCGATCCTTGTCGAAGCTGGTTTCCAGCACGCGCCAGCACAATTCCTCGTAGGAGATACCCGCGGCGGCTGCAGCCTTGGGCACCAGCGAGTGCGAGGTCATGCCCGGGGCGGTGTTCACTTCCAGCAGCCAGTTGCGGCCGGTGCGATCGCGCATCACGTCGACGCGGCCCCAGCCGCTGCAGCCGAGCGCGTCGAACGCCTGCAGCGACAGCGCGCGCAGTTCGGCCTCGGCCTCGCCCTGCAGCCCGGGACAGAGATAACGCGTGTCCTCGGCGATGTACTTGGCGTTGTAGTCGTAGAACGCCCCCTTGGGCACGATGTGGATGCTCGGCAGCACCTGGCGGCCGAGGATGGCCACGGTCAGCTCGTCGCCTTCGATGAGCGTCTCCATCAGCAGGTCGCCCGGATACTTCGCGGCCAGCTCGACCGCGGCATCGAGGTCGCTCTCCTCGAACACGCGAGTGACGCCCACGCTGGAGCCTTCGCAGGCCGGCTTCACGATCAGCGGAAAGCCGATCTCGCGCGCGGCAGCGTGCACGTCGGCGCCGCGCGGCAGCGCAACGAACTTCGGTGTCGGCAGACCCAGCGACTGCCACACGCGCTTGGAGCGCGTCTTGTCCATCGACAGCGCCGAGCCGAGCACGCCCGAGCCGGTATACGGCACGTTGAGCGATTCCAGTGCGCCCTGCAGCACGCCGTCCTCACCGCCGCCGTGCTGGCCGTGCAGGATGTTGAACACGCGCGCGAAGTGGCCCGCGCGCAGCGCGTCGAGCAGTGCCGGGATGCCGTCGATGCCGTGCGCGTCCACGCCGCGCGCCTGCAGCGCGGCCAGCACGTTGCGGCCGGAATCGAGCGACACCTCGCGCTCGGCGGAGCTGCCGCCCATCACCACCGCGACGCGTCCGAACTGGGCGGGATCGTTGATCTTGTTCATCACTTGGTGGTCCTCAGGCTGCCCGGCCGGGCCAGCTCCAGCGCCGCGGCGCCGATATCGCCGGCGCCCAGCAGCAGCAACAGGTCGCCGTCGCGCAGCAGGGTCGGCAGGGTGTCCTTGAAATCGCGCGGATGCTCGACCAGCACCGGATCGACCTTGCCGCGCGCACGCACCGCGCGTGCCAGCGCACGGCCGTCGGCGCCGGCAATCGGCGCCTCGCCGGCCGGGTAGACCTCGGTCAGCAGCAGCACGTCGGCTTCCGCCAGCACGTTGGCGAAGTCGTCGAGCAGATCGCGCGTGCGGCTGTAGCGGTGCGGCTGGAAGGCCACCACGAGGCGACGCTCCGGCCAGCCGCCGCGGGCGGCGGCGAATACCGCGGCAAGTTCGCGCGGGTGATGGCCGTAGTCGTCGATCAGCAGCGCGCTGCCGCCCTGCTCCAGCGCCAGCTCGCCGCGCGCGTGGAAACGCCGGCCCACGCCCTGGAATCCGGCCAGCGCGCGACCGATGGCTTCGGCCTCCACGCCCAGCTGCCAGCCGATCGCGGCGGCGGCCAGCGCGTTGAGCACGTTGTGCTTGCCGGGCAGGTTGAGCTGCACCGGCAGCGCGTCGGCGCGGCCCGGCAGCACCAGATCGAAGTGCATGGTGAAGCCGCGCTGCGTCACGTTGACGGCGCGCACGTCGGCGTCGCTGCGCTCGATGCCGTAGGTCATGATGCGGCGCGAGGTGTCGCGCGCCAGCTCGGCCACTTCCGCGTCGTCCACGCACAACACCGCCAGGCCGTAGAACGGCAGGCGGTGCAGGAAAGCGGAGAACGCCTTCTTCACCTCGGCGAAATCGCCGTGGTAGTTCTCCAGGTGGTCGGCGTCGATGTTGGTGATCGCCGCGATCACCGGCGACAGCAGCAGGAACGAACCGTCCGACTCGTCCGCCTCGGCCACCAAGTACTGCCCGGTGCCCAGGCGCGCATTGGCGCCGGCCGCGTTGAGCTGGCCGCCGATCACGAACGTCGGGTCGTAGTTGGCCTCGGCCAGCACGCTGGCGACCAGGCTGGTGGTGGTGGTCTTGCCGTGCGTGCCTGCGATCGCGATGCCGCGGCGGAAACGCATCAGCTCGCCCAGCATCTCCGCACGCGGGATCACCGGAATGCGTGCCTCGCGCGCGGCGAGCAGTTCCGGATTGTCGGCGCGGATCGCGCTGGAGGTGACCACCACGTCGGCGTCGCCCACGTGCGCCGCCTCGTGGCCGATGCGCACCTCGATGCCCAGCCCGGCCAGGCGTTGGGCGGTGGCCGAGTTCGACCGGTCCGAGCCGGACACGGCGTAGCCGAGGTTGTGCAGCACCTCGGCGATGCCGCTCATGCCGACGCCGCCGATGCCGATGAAATGCACGCGGCGGAAGGTGCTCATCAGATCTTCGTGCTGCAGCAGGCGACGCGGCGTCATGCGGTCACCTCCAGACAGGCGCGGGCGATGGATTGCGCCGCATCGGGCTTGGCCAGCGTGCGGGCGGCGCTCGCCATGGCCACAAGGCCGGGGCGATCGGCCAGCAGCACGGTGAGGCGCTGCGCGAGTTGCTGTACGTCCAGTTCACTTTCCTTGATCAGTTCAGCGGCGCCAGCGGCGACCAGCGCCTCGGCATTGCGGGTCTGGTGGTCGTCGACTGCGTGCGGGAACGGCACCAGCACGGCACCGAGCCCGGCCGCGGTGAGCTCGGCGAGGGTGAGCGCACCCGCGCGGCATATAGCGAGATCGGCCTCGCCGTAGGCGGCGGCCATGTCGTCGATGAAGGGCACCACGTCGGCCGCCACGCCGGCTTCGGCATAGGCTCGGCGCGCCTCATCGAGGCCGCGCTTGCCGCACTGGTGCAGCACGCGTGGGCGCTGATCCACCGGCATCTCGGCGAGCGCCTGGGGTACGGTGAGATTGAGCGCGCGAGCACCCAGGCTGCCACCGAGCACCAGCAGGCGCGCCGGGCCGCTGCGCCCGGCCATGCGCGCTGCCGGCGCCGGCAGCGCGGCGATCGACGCGCGCACAGGATTGCCCACCCACATGCCGTTGGGCAGTGCGCCGTCGAAGCCGGTCAGCACGCGACGGGCGAACCCGGCCAGCTTGCGGTTGGTGTAGCCGGCCACCGAATTCTGTTCGTGCACCAGCAGCGGCGTGCCGGTGAGCCGCGCTGCGAGGCCACCGGGACCGGCCACGTAGCCGCCCATCGACAGCACGCTGCGCGGACGCAGCCGGCGCAGCACGGCGAGCGAGGCAAGCAGCGCGCGCGCCAGCATCAACGGGGCGCCGAGTCGCGTCTTCCAGCCCTTGCCGCGCAGGCCGCCGACCGGCACCTCGTGCAGTTCGATGCCGTGGGCCGGCACCACCTGGGTTTCCATGCCGCCGCGCGCGCCCAGCCACGCCACCGGCACGCCGTGGGCGCGCAGCAAGTCGGCCACCGCCAGGCCAGGGAAGATATGGCCGCCGGTTCCGCCGGCCATGATCAGCACGGGGCGCACGGACGCGCTCATGCGGCCTCCGCCTGGCGATCGCGCATCGCCGGTGCGGCGTTGGCGTCGGGCACGGCCAGCGCCGGCATGCGCGTGGCCATCTGGCGGGCGTCGCGCGCACGGTTGATTTCGTAGGTGGCGCGTAGCAGCACGCCGGCCATCGCACAGGTGAGCAGCACCGACGAACCGCCCGAGCTGATCAGCGGCAGCGTGAGGCCCTTGGTGGGCAGCGCGCCGAGGTTCACGCCGATCGACACCATCGCCTGCAGCCCGATCATCATCGAGATGCCGAAGGCCACGTAGCCGGCAAAGCGCTGGTTCACCTCGATGCCGCGCAGGCCCAGGGTGAAGCCACGCGCCACCACCAGCGCGAACAGCGCGATCACCGCAATCACGCCCGCCAGGCCCAGCTCCTCGCCGATCACGGCAAGAATGAAGTCGGTATGCGCCTCGGGCAGGTACGAGAGCTTCAGGACGCTGGAACCCAGGCCCACCCCGGTCCATTCACCGCGACCGATCGCCATCAGCGACTGGGTCAGCTGGAAGCCGTCGTTGAACGGATCCTTCCACGGGTCCATGAACGAGGTGAGCCGCTTCATGCGGTAGCTCTCGCTGGTGGCGGCGATCGCCAGCAGCGGCATCAGCGGCAGGCCCATCAGGAACAGGAAGATCGGCCGCGCGCCGCCCAGCCAAACCATGCCGATGGTGACCGCGATCACCAGCGTGGCCGAGCCGAAGTCAGGCTGCGCCAGCAGCAGCAGCACGATGACGCCGGCCACGATGATCGGACGCAGCAGGCCCCAGAAGGTGTTTTCCACGCTGTCGCGGTAGCGCACCAGGAAACTCGCCACGTAGACGACGAGGATCAGCTTCACCGCCTCCACCGGCTGGAAACTGATCACGACGAGGTTGAGCCAGCGGCGGGCGCCGTTGATGCGCATGCCGAAGTGCGGCACGAACACCGCCAGCAGCATCAGGCCGGCGGCGAGCAGCAGCGGCATGGAGTATTTCTCCAGCAGCTTCAGCTCCACGCGCATGGCGAAGCCGGCCAGGGTCAGCCCGAGCGCGAGGTAGAACAGGTGCTTCTTGAGGTAATAGAACGCACCGATGTGCTGGCTGTCGGCCACCGCGATGGAGCTGGAGGCGACCATCACCACGCCCATGCTGGCCAGGCCCACGAGCCCGAGCAGCAGCGGCAGGTCGAAGCTGCCGCGCGGCCCTTGCCGCTTCACCGCCTGGCTGGTTCCGAAGCCGAACATCAGCGCACCTTCAACGTGGCAAGGCCAATGAGCACCAGCACCACGCTGATGATCCAGAAGCGCACGATCACTCGGGGCTCGGGCCAGCCCTTGAGCTCGAAGTGGTGGTGGATCGGCGCCATCCGGAAGATGCGCTTGCCGGTGAGCTTGAAGCTAGCCACCTGCATCATCACCGAGGCGGTTTCCATCACGAACACACCGCCCATCACCAGCAGCACGATCTCCTGGCGCACGATCACCGCGATCGCCGCCAGCGCCGCGCCGATCGCCAGCGCGCCCACGTCGCCCATGAACACCTGCGCCGGGTACGTGTTGAACCACAGGAAGCCCAGCCCCGCGCCGGCCAGCGCGCCGCAGTAGATCGACAGCTCGCCCGCGCCGGGAATCGAGGGAATGCCCAGGTACTCGGAGAACACCTTGTTGCCGGCCAGGTAGGCGAACACGCCCAGCGCGCCGGAAACCAGCACGGTCGGCATGATCGCCAGACCGTCGAGGCCGTCGGTGAGGTTCACCGCGTTGGAGAAGCCCACGATCATGAAGTAGGCCAGCACCACGAACAGCACGCCCAGCGGAATCGCCACCTGCTTGAACAGCGGCACGTACAGCGCGGTTTCCGCCGGCAGCTGCGCGGTGTGGAACAGGAACCACGCGGCGATCAGGCCGAACACCGACTGCCAGAAATACTTCCACCGCGAGGCCAGGCCGCGGCTGTCGCGCAGGACGATCTTGCGGTAGTCGTCGTAGAAGCCGATCGCGCCGAAGCCCAGCGTCACCGCCAGCACCAGCCACACGTAGCGGTTGTGCAGGTCGGCCCACAGCACGGTGGAAATTGCCACCGACAACAGGATCATCACGCCACCCATGGTCGGCGTGCCGGCCTTGGTCAGGTGGGTCTGCGGACCGTCGCTGCGCACCACCTGCCCCGCCTTGAGCTGGGCCAGCTTGCGGATCACCGCCGGGCCGAACAGCAGCGACATCGCCAGCGCGGTGAGCGCCGCCATGATCGTGCGGAAGGTGATGTACTGAAACAGGTGCACCGCGGCGAAGTGCCGGGCGAGCCAGTCGGCCAGTTCAAGCAGCATGGGGCGCGCCTCCACGTTCGGTTGGGGGGCGCAAGGCCGAGACCACCTGGTCCATGCCCGCCGAACGCGAGCCCTTGACCAGGCAGGTGACGCCGCGGCGCAACAGCGGCTGCAACACGGCGATGAGTGCGTCCTTGCTGTCGAAGTGCGTCGCGCCTTCGCCGAATGCCGCGACCGCAGCGCCGCTCAGCGGACCGACCGCGAGCAGGCGATCGATGCCACGCGCCTTCGCGTGGGCGCCGATGCCGGCATGCAGTGCGCGGGCGTTGGCGCCCAGTTCCGCCATGTCGCCCAACACCAGCACCCGCTCACCCGACGCCAGCGCCAAGGTATCGATGGCCGCCGTGACCGAGCCGGGATTGGCGTTGTAGCTGTCGTCGATCAGGGTCCAGCCGCCGGGCATCGCTTCCACCTTGAGGCGACCGGCGACGCCGTCGACCTGCTCGAGGCCGGCCACGATGGTCGCCAGCGGCACGTCGAGTGCCAACGCCACCGCGGCGGCCGCCAGCGCGTTGGCGACGTTGTGGCGGCCGGCCAGCGGCAGCGCGATATCAGCGTCGCCCTGCGGCGTCTTCAACACGAAGCGCGAGCCGTCGACGCGCTGCTCGATAATGTCCGCCGCGACGTCGGCGGGCTGTTCCAGCCCGTAGCGCAGCACGCGGCGCGAGCCGGCGAGCCCGGCGAAGAACGGCGCGAACGCGTCGTCAGCGTTGATGATCGCCACGCCATCGGCGGGCAGCGCCTGGTACAACGCGCCCTTGGTTTCGGCCACGCCCTCGATGCTGCCCATGCGCTCCAGGTGCGCCGGCGCGATGCACGTGATCACGCCGATATCAGGGCGCGCGATGCCGGCGAGGTAGGCGATGTCGCCGGGCTTGCCGGCACCCATCTCCAGCACGGCGAATTGCGTGTCCCGCGGCATCGCCAGCAGCGTCAGCGGCAGGCCCAGTTCATTGTTGTAGTTGCCGGCGTTGACGTGGGTGCGGCCGTGGCGCGCGAGGATCGACGCGGTGAGCGTCTTCACTGTGGTCTTGCCGTTGGATCCAGTGATGCCGACTACGCGCACGTCGCGCTGGGCGCGCACTGCGCTGGCCAGGTCGCCCAGCGCCGCGGCCGCATCGTTCACCAGCACCTGCGGAATGGCGAGATCGAGCCGGCGCGTGACCATCGCCGCCACGGCGCCTCGGGCGATCGCCTCGGCAGCGTAGTCATGCCCGTCGACGCGCTCGCCCGGCAGCGCCACGAACATGTCGCCGGCCTTCAGCTTGCGGGTGTCGATCGCCACGCCCTGCACGGCGACGTCGGCGCCGATCAGCGTTCCGCGGGTCCACAGCGCGATGGTGCCGAGCGACATCATGCGCAGGCCTCCAGCGCGGCGCGCGCCACCGCCAGATCGTCGAACGGGCGCTTGCCTTGCGCGCCCTCCTGATAGGTCTCGTGGCCCTTGCCGGCCACCAGCAGCACGTCGCCGGCGCGGGCCAGCGACAGCGCCAGCCGGATCGCCGCCTCGCGATCGCGCTCGACTCGCGCCCTGGCGGGGTCGGCAAAGCCGGCCACGATCTGCGCCACGATGGCGTCGCCGTCTTCGCCGCGCGGGTTGTCGTCGGTGACGATGGCGATGTCGGCCAGCCGCTCGGCGATCGCGCCCATCACCGGGCGCTTGCCGGCGTCGCGCTCGCCGCCGCAGCCAAACACGCACAGCAAGCGTCCGGCGCAATGCGCACGCAGCGCGGCGAGCGCCTGTTCCAGCGCGTCGGGCGTGTGGGCGTAGTCGATCACCACCAGCGGCTGGCGCAGGCCGTCGCCGAGGCGATTCATGCGGCCGTTGACCGGCGAGAGCAATTCCACCGCGGCCACGAGCTGCTCGAACGGCTCGCCCAGCGCGCCGAGGCAGGCCACGACGGTGAGCAGGTTGGAGACGTTGAAACGCCCCAGCAGCGGGCTGCGGATCGCGCGTGAACCCCACGGCGTGCGCAGCTGGAACGCCAGCCCCTCGCCGGAGGTGACGATGCCGGTGGCCGCCACTTCTGCGTCCGCACGTCCGGCGGCGCTCACGCGCAGCCGGCGCAGCGTGGCGGGCAGCCGCTCGGCCAGCGTGGCGCCGAAGGCGTCGTCGATGTTCACCACGGCCGCCTGCAGCCCCGGCCACGCGAACAGGCGCGCCTTGGCCGCGCCGTAGGCTTCCATGCTGCCGTGGTAGTCGAGGTGGTCGTGGGTAAGGTTGGTGAAGGCGGCGACTTCGAAATCGACCGCATTGACCCGTCCCTGCACCAGCGCGTGCGAGGAAACTTCCATCGCCACGTGGCTGGCGCCAGCATCGCGGAACGTCGCCAGCTGTGCCTGCACGCTGATCGCGTCCGGCGTGGTGCGCTCGCCTTCGCGCAACTGGCCCACCAGCCCGGCGCCCAGCGTGCCGATGCTGGCAGCGCGATGACCGAGACGGTCCAGCGCCTGCGCCACCAGCTGCACCGTCGAGGTCTTGCCGTTGGTGCCAGTGACGCCGATCAGCCGCAGCTCCTGCGAGGGATGGCGATAGAAGCGCGCGGCAATCTCGCCGACGTGTCCGGCCAGTGCATCGACCCACACCACAGGCACGCCGAGCGAGGGCGCATCCGGCGGTGCCGGCGCATCGGCGATCACCGCCACCGCGCCACGCGCCACCGCATCGGCGGCAAAGGCGATGCCGTGCTGGCGGGTGCCGCGCAGGGCAACGAAGGCAAAGCCCGGCCGCGCATCGCGGGAGTTGAGCGTGAGTCCGGAAACGACGATGCCGCTCAGCGCGGCGGTGTCGGCAAAGCCCAGCAGCAGGCGGTCGAGGCGCGTTCCGGTCATGGCGTCGCCCGGTCCACGGGCGCCTCCTCGATATTCGGTGCGTCCGGCGGCTTGTTGCCGATCAGTCCGTTCTTGCCCTGCATCGGGCCGCCCACGTACCAGCGACCGATATTGTCCGGCGGGATGTCGAGCAGGCGCAGTGCGCCGTCCATCACCTTGGCGAACACCGGGCCGGAGGCGAGGCCGCCGTAGTAGCTGCCCTTGCGCGGGTTGTCGATCATCACCGCGGCGGCGAGGCGCGGATTGCTGGCCGGCACCAGACCGGCGAAGGCGGCGCCGTAGGCATCCTTGGCGTAACCGCCGGCCTGCGCCTTGTGTGCGGTGCCGGTCTTGGCGGCCACCGAATAGTTGGCGATCCACGCCCACGGCGCGGCGGTACCGCCGGGCTGGGTGGTGGTCTCCATCATGTCCACGATCTCGCGCGCAATGCCCGGCTCGATTACCGCTGTCGCTTCGCTCTGCCCGCCCTTGATGAAGGTCGGACTGTGCAGCACGCCGCCGTCACCCAGCGCCGCATAGGCGGTGGCCAGCTGCAGGGCGGTGGCGTTCAAGCCGTAGCCGTAGCCGAGGATTGCCTTCTCCAGCGGGCGCCAGTCGCGCCCGATGCGCAGGCGCCCCGACGCTTCGCCCGGGAAACCGCTCTGCGTGGAGTTGCCGAAGCCGAACGCGCGATAGGTGTTGTACATGAGCTCGGTGTCGAGCTGCATGGCGATATGGGCCGCACCCACGTTGCTCGACTTGGTGATCACGCCGGTGGGCGTGAGCACGCCGTAGTCGTGCGTGTCGTGGATGTCATGACCGCCGAAAAACCAGTGCCCGCCGGTGGTGTCGATAGCCGGGCTGGTCGGGGTGAACTTGCCGCTGGAGAGCGCCGCCGCCATCAGGATCGGTTTGATGGTGGAGCCGGGCTCGAACACGTCGGTGACGGCGCGGTTGCGACGGGCCGACGCCGAGCTGCTGCCCACGGCGTTCGGGTTGTAGGTGGGGATGTTGACCATCGCCAGCACCTCGCCCGTCTTCACGTCGAGGATCACCATGGTGCCGGAGTCGGCCTCGGACTTTTCCACCGCAGCCTTCAGCTCGCTGTAGGCGAGGAACTGGATGCGGCGGTCGATGCTGAGCGTGAGGTTCTTGCCCGGCTTGGGCTCGCGCACCTGCTCGACGTCCTCGACGATGTGGCCCTTGTTGTCGCGGATCACCCGTTTCTTGCCGGGCTGGCCGGAGAGCCAGTCGTCGAACGCCAGCTCCAGGCCCTCCTGGCCGTGGTCGTCGATGTTGGTGAAGCCCAGCACGTGCGCGGTAACTTCACCGGACGGGTAATAGCGGCGGAACTCGCGCTGCCCGTTGATGCCGGGGATGCCAAGACTGAGCACCGCCTGGGCGTCTTCCGGGCTCATCTGGCGCTTGAGGTAGGTGAATTCGCGGCTGGCGCGCTGCTCGAGGTACTCGCGCAACTGGTCCGGCTGCGTGCCCAGCGCGGCGGCGAGCTGCGGCAGCTGATCGTCGTTCGCCAGCACCTGCGAGGGCACGGCGGTGATCGACACCATCGGTGTGGACACCGCCAGCGGCTCGCCGTTGCGATCGAAGATGGTGCCGCGCGACACCGCGATCGGCACCTCGCGCAGGAAGCGGGCATCGCCCTGCTCCTGGTAGAACCCTTTGCGCACCACCTGTACGTCGAAGGCGCGTGCCATGAGGCCCAGCGAGGCCAGACCCAGCAGCACCGCGACTACCGTCAAGCGGCGGCGCGGGCTGGGACCGGCCGTACGGCGGCGCCCCGGCTGCATCGGCGTGACCTTGCGCGGCCGGCTCATCGACGCACCAGCTGGATGTCAGCCGGCGCCGGCGTGACCATGCCGAGCTTGGCGCGCGCCTCTTCGTCGATACGCCGTGGCTCCGCCCAGGTGGCCTGCTCCAGTTCGAGCCGACCGTATTCCACATTGAGATCGTCGCGCTGGTTCTGCAGGCTGGTGAGCTGCACGAACAGCACGCGGCTCTCGTGGCGTGTCCACACCACGCCGAGCGCGGTAATCAGTACCAGGCAGAGCAGGCCGGTGAGGGCAATGGCGCCGAAGATCCTCATGCGAGCTTCTCCGCCACCCGCAGCACCGCCGAGCGTGAGCGCGGGTTGGCCGACTGCTCCGCGTCGGAGGGGAACTGCGCCTTGCCCACCGGCGCCAGCCGCGCCGGCGCCGCCGCCACCGGCGGGCCACGCCGGCTGCCCTGCGTGCGCCCGGAATGGTCGCGGATGAACAGCTTGACCGCGCGATCCTCCAGCGAATGGAAGCTGATGATGGACAGTCGCCCGCCCACCTTGAGTCGCTCCAGCGCCGCATCGAGCCCGCGCTGCAGCGACTCCAGCTCGCCATTCACGCGGATGCGCAAGGCCTGGAAGCTGCGCGTGGCCGGGTGCTTGCCGGGCTCGCGGCGGCCGACCACGCGCTCGATCAGCGCGGCGAGCTGGCCGGTACGGGTGAACGGGGTGGCGTCGCGGTCGGCGACGATGGCGCGGGCGATGCGGCGGGCGTGACGCTCTTCGCCGAACTGCCACAACACGTCGGCGATCTCGCGTTCGTCGGCGCGGGCCAGGAATTCGGCCGCGCTCTCGCCCTGGGTGGTGTCCATGCGCATGTCCAGCGGCGCATCGGCCATGAAGCTGAAACCGCGCGCCGCTTCGTCCAGCTGCGGCGAGGACACGCCCAGATCGAGCAGGATGCCGTCCAGCCCCGCGGCGGTTTCGTCCCACTCGGCCAGGCTGGAGAAATTGGCGTGGCGGATCGACACGCGCGGGTCATCGGCGAACGCGGCCTTGGCCGCGGCGATCGCCTGCGGATCGCGATCCATCAGCAGCAGACGGCCGTCGGGACCCAGGCGCGACAGCACGGCGCGGGCGTGACCGCCGCGTCCAAACGTGCCATCCAGATAGCGCCCGCCCGCTTTCACGGCGAGACCCTCCACAGCTTCGCCCAGCATCACCGGAATGTGCTGCAGCGGCGCCGAGCCTGAATTTGTATTCCGGCTCTGGGCCATACCGCACTCCCGCTCCCGTCCCGCACTTTGTCGCTGCACCGTCTGAAAACTCAGAGGCGCAGATCGGCCATGTCACTGGTGATGTCGTCTTCGCCGATGGTCTGGCGGATCTTGGCCAGATGCGCCTGCTCGCTCCACAGCTCGAACTTGTTGCCCATGCCCAGCAGCACCGCCCGCTTCTCGATGCCCGTGGTGCCGCGCTGGCTGGCTGGCAGCAGGATGCGCGCCGCGCTGTCCGGCTCGACCACCGCCGCCGCACCCACCAGCTTCATCTGCAGGTTGCGGTGAGCCGCCTTCACGCTGGGCAGCGCATTGACCTGGTCACGCACCTGTTCCCACTCCGAGTACGGAAACAGCCACAGGCAGCCGTGCTCGAACGGGTTGTAGGTGATCACCAGACGATTGCCGCAGGCGCCCGTCACCAGCTCCCGATACAGCGTGGGGATGGCAAGGCGGCCCTTGTCGTCAACGGTGATGGCGGTTTCGCCCTGGAACACGTCGCAATGACTCCACTAAAACCCACGATTTCACACCGAAACCCACGATAGTCTCGCCCCCTGAGACTGTCAAGGGAATTTCTTTTGTGAATCAAGGAGTAAAAGCAAAGAGGTGACGACAATTCACACCTTACATGAGGAAGCCAAGCAAGGCGCTTGAATGAAAGGGATTTTTGTTTCTTCCCGGCATGCGACCTCGCACGCCAGAACGGCCGCGGGGCGTGAACCGGCATTCAGTCGCCGACGCCTCCACGAAAAACCCCGGGCGGTGACCCGCCCGGGGTGGAGAAAGGTGGAGTCGGCCTGTAAGCCGGGTTCTGTACGCCTTGCGGCGCGACAGTCATTCCTCTCGGCCAGGCGTCGCCGCCTGGCTCCAGCAACCTACCCGGGAACAACGCGGGCCGCGTTATCGTTCCCCTATTTGGTCTTGCTCCGAGTGGGGTTTACCGTGCCGTACGGCGTTGGCCCCGTACGCGGTGCGCTCTTACCGCACCCTTTCACCCTTACCACGCGCATCCGAAGATGCCGTTCGGCGGTCTGCTCTCTGTTGCACTGGCCGTCGGCTCACGCCGCCCAGGAGTTACCTGGCACTCTGCCCTGTGGAGCCCGGACTTTCCTCGATGCACTTGCGTGCGACGCGACTGTCCGGCCGACTCCATTGGCAAGGATACAGGAGCGAGTGGTGAGGAGTGAGGAGTGAGGAGTGAGGGGGCGCGCCACGCCCCTCCGCTTTCTCTCACTCCTCACTTCTCTTCCCTCACTACTCGGCCTGGTACAGGGCCTTGCGCGGCGCTCCACTGATCGCCGCAGCCAGCTTGGCGGCCCTCGCCGGCGGCAATTCCTCGCGCAGGATCGCAAACACCCGCTGCCCTTCGGCGAGCCGGGCATCCACCTCCTCACCGCGCCCGGCTACCAGCAGCACGCACTCGCCGCGCTGCTGGTCGGGATCGGCCGCGACGCGCGCCGCCAGACCGTCGAGCGGTTCGCCGATCACCGTCTCGAACAGCTTGGTCAGCTCGCGCGCGAGCACGGCCTCGCGTCCGCCGCCGAACACGTCGCGCATGTCGGCCAGGCTCTCGGCTACACGATGCGAGGACTCATAGAAGATCAGCGTGCGCGGATCGCCCGCCAGCTCCTGAAGTCGCGCCCGTCGCGCCGCCGCCTTGGGCGGAAGAAAGCCCTCGAACACGAAACGGTCGCTCGGCAGTCCGGCCACCGACAGCGCGGCAATCGCCGCGCAGGCGCCCGGCACCGGGATGCAGCGCACGCCTGCCGCGCGCGCGGCACGCACCAGCCGGAACCCCGGATCGCTGATCAGCGGCGTGCCCGCATCAGAGATCAGTGCCACCGATTCACCATCCAGCATGCGCTGGACCAGCGCATCCACCACGTCACGCTCGTTGTGTTCGTGCAGCGCCACCAGCGGCGTGTCGATGCCGTGATGCTGCAGCAGCGGGCGGCTGTGACGCGTGTCTTCGGCCGCGATCACCGCCACCTGGCGCAGCGTCTGCACGGCACGGGCGGTGAAGTCGTCGCGATGGCCGATCGGCGTGGCGACCACCCACAGCGAACCGGGTTGAACGGAGGGCATCGGGAAATCCTTGCGGCCGCGGTGCGGCGGATTGATCGTCTATCATCGCGCAGTCCGACCTTCACGATCACGACTACCTCGACTCAAGGACTTTCCATGCGCCTGTACCGCGCCGCCGCCTTCGCCCTGCTGATCAGCTTCGCGCTCGCTGCGTGCGTGCCCACGGCCACCCGGCGCTCGCCCGCGGAAATCAGCGCGATGCAGAATGCCGACGCGCTGCGCCAGCAGGGACAGTTCGAGCAGGCGGCCCAGGCCTATCTCGCGCTTGCCACAGCCAACCCTTCGCACGCAGACAGCTACCGCCTGAACGCCGCCGAGACCTATCGCCAGGAGGGCGAGCTGGATCGCGCCGCCGGCGTGCTGACCGATGTGCGCCGCGAGCGGCTGACCGACGACGAGCCGGTGCGACTGGACCTGCTGCGCGCCGAGATCGCGCTGCATCACGGCGACCCGCGGGCCGCGCTCGCACTCACCACCCAACCCAGCCTGCGCGTGCCGCAGGCGCTGCAGCTGCGCCTGCTCGAGCTGCGCGCCCGCGCACTCGATGCCAGCGGCGATCCGTGGGGTGCCGCGCGCACCCGCGTGCAGATGGACGATTCGCTGAGCGGACTGGATCGCACGCAGAACCAGCGCCAGATCCTCGGCCTGCTCGGTCGCCTGGGCGTGGCCGAGCTGCAGCGGCGCGCCGGCGCCATGACCCGTTCCGATCGCATGCTGCCGTGGATCAACGAGGCGCTGTCGCAGCAAGGCATCACAGTCGCCCACCCCCAGCCGGAGTTGAACCAGCCGGTAGGCACCATGCTGCCCGGCGCCGATGCGAACGTGCGCGAGGGCTACCGCATGCCCAGCCAGATCGCGCTGCTGCTGCCCGCCACGCGCGATTTCGCCGGCGCCACCTCGTCGATCCGCGAGGGCTTCTTCGCCGCCTACGCCGACGCCAGCCGCAACCACGCGCCGCGCGCCGCGCTGCGCGTATACGACAGCGGCGGCACTGCGGACGGCGCGATCAAGGCCTACCGGCAGGCAGTGCAGGACGGCGCCCAACTGGTGATCGGGCCACTGACCCGCGCCGAGGTGAACGCGGTGATCGGCCAGAACCCGCTGCCGGTGCCGGTGCTGGCGCTCAACCATCCCGACGACAAGGCGATGCCCTCGGCCAGCGTGACCGAATTCGGCCTGCTGCCGGAGACCGAGGGCGCCCAGGCGGCTGATCACCTGATCGAGCGCGGCCTGCACACGGCATACGTGATCATCTCCGGCGACGACTTCGCACAGCGCGCCGCGGACGCGTTCAAGGCCGAGCTGATCGCCCGCGGCGGCCAGGTCGCCACCCAGGCCAGCCTGCCGTCGGGCAGCGTGAATTTCGGCGACACCATCGCCGGCATGAACATCGCCGCGGACAACCCCGACGCGGCGGTATTCATCAGCATGCGACCGGAGCAGGCGCGCCTGCTGGTGCCGCAGCTGCGCATCAAGCGGATCACCCTGCCGGTGTTCGCCACCTCGCATATCTATGCAGGCAGCGACGACGCCGGCGACGACCGCGACCTGGAAGGCGTGGAGTTCTGCGACGCGCCGTGGCTGTTCGACGCGCAGCCCGGCCTGCCGCCGCACGCCGGCATGGCCGCCCTGCTGCCGGCCGCCAGCGGCAGTGCGGCGCGCCTGTTCGCTTTCGGCATGGACGCGTGGAACCTCGCGCCATACCTGGCATGGCTGCGCGACCATCCCGGCAGCTACCTGCCCGGCGCCACCGGCCAGCTCACCGCCGACCAGTTCGGCCGGGTGCGGCGCGTGCTGGTGTGGGCCAGGTTCACCGACGGGGTGGCGCGGCCGCTCACCGGCAGCCTGCAGATGGACGACGCGCCCTCGGCCGCGCCTCCGGCCGAGCTGCCGTCCAACAGCGTGCCGGCGCCAGCCAGCAGCGTGGGTAGCGGCACGCCCTGATGCGGGCCACCGGCGCGAGCTTCGAGGAGCGCGCCCGGCGCGAACTCGAACGTCACGGCCTGCGCCTGCTGGCGCAGAACTACACCACCCGCCACGGCGAGCTTGACCTGGTGATGCGTGAGGGCGAATCCATCGTGTTCGTGGAAGTGCGCCAGCGCGGCGCGCGCGGCCACGGCAGCGCGGCCGCCTCGATCACCCGCAGCAAGCGCGACAAGCTGCTGCGCACCGCCTCGCTGTGGCTGGCCGCGCATCCGCAGCACGCGCAGCGCGCCTGCCGCTTCGACGTGGTCAGCTACGACGGCCTCGGCGACGCCGCAAAGATGCATTGGCTGCGCGGCGCCTTCGAGGCGGAATAGCCCGGCACACGCTACGCAATAGGTGGCGCATGGCGGCAGGGGCGACCGGAACCCTGCACGGCGCGATGCAGTCCGGGTTTCGCTCGCCTAACCCAGCATCAGCTGCAGGCCGAACAGCACGAACACGCCACCGGCCAGGCCGTCGATGACGCGCGCCTTGCGCAGATAGGCGCGCCGCATCGGCGGCAGCGCGAACAGCGTGGCCACCAGTGCGAACCACGCCAGCGACTCCACCGCCACCAGTATCCAGAGTTGCCAGCGCGTGGCGGTGGTCACCGCCGGACCGACCAGCGCTGAAAACACGCTGGCGAAATACACCACGGCCTTGGGATTGGCGAGATTGGTGAGCAGGCCGGCGCGCAGGCTGCGCCAGGCGCCGGCCGGGAGCGGAGCCGAACCGCCGGATGCCGCAGCAGCCGGGCGCCACGCCGCGCGCAGCAGCTGCCACCCCATCCACAGCAGGTAGGCGCCGCCGGCGATGGCCACCGTGCGCTGCAGCCACGCGAGCCGGTGCAACAGCACGTGCAGTCCCAGCAGCGCCAGCGCGGCCCACACCGCGATGCCCAACGCGATACCCAGCACGCCGGCCATCGCCTGCGCGCGCGAACGGCTGGCCGCAGTCTGCGAGACGAACAGGAAATCCGGGCCGGGGCTGGCCAACGCCAGCAGGTGCACCAGGGCGATCGTGAGGAACAGCGGCATGGGGGCGAAACCGGGGCGACGGGGCGTCGCAGTGTAGACCGCCGCGCACAGCTCGCGGCGCAGCTTGCCCGGCGCGTGCCCGCTCCTCTACGCTGACCTGCGCCCTCGGCCCGCTGGCGCGGGCCGGCTTGCGGGGAATGCCCTCAGCTCACGAACCGATCGAACCTGCGGCGCAACCTGTCGCGTTCGACCCGGCGCGTGCCAGCGGCGCCCCTTGTCCACCTGCCGCACGAAGAGCCCCGATGAGCATCAAGTTCCGCCTGGTCGTGATGAATTTCCTGCAGTTCTTCGTCTGGGGATCGTGGCTGATCACCATCGGCGCGTACTGGTTCCAGAACAAGCACTGGGGCGGCGCGCAGTTCGGCGCGATTTTCTCCACCATGGGCATCGCCTCGGTGTTCATGCCCTCGCTGATGGGCGTGGTGGCGGACAAGTGGATCAACGCCGAGAAGCTCTACGGAATACTGCACATCCTCGGCGCAATCGTGCTTTGCATCGTGCCGACGATCGACCAGCCCGGCGTGCTGTTCTGGGTGATGCTGGTGAACATGTGCTGCTACATGCCCACCATTGCGCTGTCATACGCGGTGGCCTACAACGCGCTCAAGCGTGACGGGCTGGACGTGGTGACCCACTTCCCGCCGATCCGCGTGTGGGGCACGGTGGGTTTCATCGCGGCACTGTGGACAGTGAGCCTGCTGCACCTTGAAACCACCTCCGGCCAGTTCTACGTCGCCGCCGGCGCGGCGCTGGTGCTGGGCCTGTACGCATTCGCCCTGCCGCCCTGCCCACCCAAGCTCGAGCGCATCGCCTCCAGCCGCTCGCTGCTGGACACGCTGGGCCTGACCTCGTTCAAGCTGTTCAAGAACGCGAAGATGGCGATCTTCTTCATCTTCGCGATGCTGCTGGGTGCCTCGCTGCAGTTGACCAACGCCTACGGCGACACCTTCCTGCACGACTTCGCCACCGAGCCGGCGTACGCGGGCCTGATTGCGGTGAAGTACCCGGCGATCATCATGTCGATCTCGCAGGTGTCCGAAACGCTGTTCATCCTAGCCATCCCGTTCTTTCTCAAGCGCTTCGGCATCAAGACGGTGATGTTCATCTCAATGGCCGCGTGGGCGCTGCGCTTCGGCCTGTTCGCCTACGGCAACCCGGGCCCTGGGCTGTGGATGATCGTGCTGTCGTGCATCGTCTACGGCATGGCGTTCGACTTCTTCAACATCTCCGGCTCGCTGTTCGTGGAGTCGCAGAGCGACCCGGCGATCCGCGCCAGCGCGCAGGGCCTGTTCATGATGATGACGAACGGCGTCGGCGCGGTGCTGGGCAGCTCGATCTCCGGCGTGGTGATCGAGGCGTTCTTCACCGCACCTGACGGAGCCAAGGACTGGCACGGCATCTGGATCAGCTTCGCCGCGTATTCGGCGGTGGTCGCGATCGCGTTCCTGATCCTGTTCCGGCACAAGCACGTACGCCCGGCGCCTAGCGAAGTCGAAGCCAGCCTCGCGCACTGACCATCCTTGCAGGAAGCCCACAGGGTGCGCTCCTACAGGGCCGATCATGGGCCGCTACAATAGGCGGATGCAGATCGGCCCCTACCGCATCGACCCGCCCGTGGTGCTCGCCCCCATGGCGGGCGTCACCGACAAGCCGTTCCGCCTGCTGTGCAAGCGGCTTGGCGCGGGGCTGGCCGTGTCCGAAATGACCACCGCCGACCCCACGCTGTGGCACACCCGCAAGTCGCTGCGGCGCATGGACCACGCGGGCGAACCCGAGCCGGTGAGCGTGCAGATCGCCGGCTACGATCCGGCGATGCTGGCGGAGGCGGCGCGCTTCAACGTGGCCAACGGCGCGCAGATCATCGACATCAACATGGGCTGCCCGGCCAAGAAGGTGTGCAACGTGTGGTCCGGCTCGGCGCTGCTGCAGGACGAGCCGCTGGTGGCGCGCATCTGCAAGGCGGTGGCGGAGGCGGTCGAGATACCGGTCACCCTGAAGATCCGCACCGGCTGGGATCGCGACCACAAGAACGCGCTGCGCATCGCCCGCATCGCCGAGGACAGCGGCATCGCCGCGCTGTCGGTTCACGGGCGCACCCGCGCGGACAAATACGAAGGCGAAGCGGAATACGAAACCATCGCCGCGGTGAAGGCTTCCGTGCGCATCCCGGTGCTGGCCAACGGCGACATCAGCACGCCGCAGCGGGCGAAGCACGTGCTCGACGTCACCGGCGCCGATGCGGTGATGATCGGCCGCGGCGCGCAGGGCCGGCCTTGGATCTTCCGCGAGATCGCGCATTACCTCGCCACCGGCGAGACGCTGCCGGAGCCCACCCCGGATGAAGTCGCCGCGATCCTGCTCGGCCATCTGGAACATCTGCACGCGTTCTATGGCGAGCTGGCCGGCGTGCGCATCGCGCGCAAGCATCTGGGCTGGTACGCCAAGGACCGTCCGGAAAACGCCGCCTTCCGCCAGGTGGTGAATCGGGCCGAGACGGCGCACGAGCAGCTCGCGCTCACGCGCCGATATTTCGCCGCGCTCGCCGCCGGCGATCTCGCTGCGTGCGATGTCGCCGCCTGAGCGAGCGCGGCGCCAAGGGGAGCGAGTCCCGGTAGGCACCGATCACCGCGGGCGCGTACGATAGCCCGTCCGCCGAAAGCCAATCGCCCTCCCATGGAAGCCAGTCCCCCCACGCGCGCGCAGCAGGAAGCGGTCGAGCGGCTCGAACGCAGCGAGGCGCGCTGGCTGCGGCTGGATGCGCTGCTGCGCCGGCTGGTCACGCGGCTGACCTACGCCGCCGACGGTCGCGTCGCCGCGCTGGATATCAGCCTGGGCAACATCCGCCGCCAGGTGCGCGATGCGGTCGACGAGCCGGCGCTGGAGGCGCTGTTGTCCGAGCTGGGCGAGGCGATCAAGGCGCTGGACGAACCGCTGCCGTCCGCCGCCGCCCGCGGCGGCGCGCCTGATCCGCATCCGTTCACCGAGTCCCTCTCCACCGGCCAGGTGCTGCTCGCCCTGGTCGACCGGCTGCGGCTGGACGACGACGCGGTGGCGCGGCTGAACGCGCTGCGCGACACCATCCTGGCCAGCGCCGATGCGGCCACGCTGGCGGTACAGGCCGAGGCCGTCGCCTCGCTGGTCAACCGCCACTGCCGCCGCATCGGCGAGGCCCGCGCCGCCGCCGAGCGGCTGCTCAAGCATGTCACCGAACAGCTGGAAGAGCTGGCCGTCTACCTCGCCCGCGAGGACATGTCCCATCGCGACGGCGAAAGCGCACGCGACCAGCTCGACCACGAGGTGCTGGGCGAAATCACCGCGCTGGAAGCCCACGTTGCGCAGGCGCAGGAACTGGGCGCGCTGCAGGTCGAGGTGCAGCAGCGTCTCGGGGCGATCAGCGGGCACCTGAAGACCTTCCGCCAGCGCGAAGCTGCGCGCGAGCGCGAGTGGCAGGCGCGCACCGAGCAGATGGGCCAGCGCATCCGCGAACTGGAGCGCTCGGCGCAGGCGATGGAAGCCACGCTGCGCCACGAGCAGGCGCTGGCCTCCACCGATCCCCTCACCGGCGTGGCCAACCGGCTGGTGTTCGAGCAGCACATGGCCGATGCCTGCCTGCGCATTGCGCAGGGTGGTGGCGAGACCGCCCTGCTGGTGCTGGACATCGACCGTTTCAAGGAGATCAACGACAGCTTCGGCCACGCCGCCGGCGATCGCGCGCTGCGTATCGTCGCCGAGCAGCTGCGCGCCGGCCTGCGCTCGGACGACCTGCTGGCCCGCTACGGCGGCGAGGAGTTCGTGGTGGTGCTCTCCGGCGTGGGTGCGGAGGCCGCCATGCGCGTGGCCGAATCGCTGCGCAAACGGATCGAAAGCCTGGGCTTCCACGGGCAGCAGCGGCCGGTGCGCATCACGCTCTCGTGCGGCGTCACCGTGCTGCGCGGCGACGACTCGCCAGACACCGCCTTCGAACGCGCGGACAGCGCGCTGTACCGCGCCAAGCGTGGCGGCCGCAACCGCAGCGAGCTGCTCTGAACGCCACGCCGTGCGGCCGTCCAGACGGCTGAACGAAACGGGCGCGGCCCGCGGCGCCCGCCCTGCAAAGCCGAACCGACCGTTGTATGATGCGCGACCGTTTCTATCTCTTTATCCGAAAGGAAGGATATATCCCACGATGAGCAGCCATCTCTTCACCTCCGAGTCGGTCTCCGAAGGCCACCCGGACAAGGTCGCCGACCAGATTTCCGATGCCGTCCTCGACGCGATCCTCGCGCAGGATCCGCGCGCGCGCGTTGCCTGCGAGACCCTGGTGAAGACCGGCGTGGCCATCGTGGCCGGCGAGGTCACCACCAGCGCGTGGATCGACCTCGAAGCGCTGACCCGCAAGGTCATCGTCGACATCGGCTACAACTCCTCCGAGGTCGGATTCGACGGCGAGACCTGCGGCGTGCTCAACCTGATCGGCAAGCAGTCGCCCGACATCAACCAGGGCGTGGACCGCAAGAAGCCCGAGGAACAGGGCGCCGGCGACCAGGGCCTGATGTTCGGCTACGCCACCAACGAGACCAAGGACTTCATGCCGGCGGCGATCTACTACTCGCACCGCCTGGTCGAGCAGCAGGCGAAGGTCCGCAAGAAGAAGAACTCGCCGCTGCCGTGGCTGCGCCCGGACGCCAAGAGCCAGGTCACCCTGCGCTACGAGAACGGCACCGCCACAGCGATCGACGCCGTGGTGCTGTCGACCCAGCACGACCCGGGCGTCAAGCAGAAGGACCTGATCGAGGCCGTGCGTGAGCACATCCTCAAGCCCGTGCTGCCGGCCAAGTGGCTGCACAAGGGCACCAAGTTCCACATCAACCCGACCGGCAAGTTCGTGATCGGCGGGCCGGTGGGCGACTGCGGCCTGACCGGCCGCAAGATCATCGTCGACACCTACGGCGGCTGGGCCCGCCATGGCGGCGGCGCGTTCTCGGGCAAGGATCCGTCCAAGGTCGACCGCTCGGCCGCCTACGCGGCGCGCTACGTGGCCAAGAACATCGTGGCCGCGGGCATCGCCGACCGCTGCGAGGTGCAGGTGAGCTACGCCATCGGCGTGGCCGAACCGACCTCGATCTCGGTCACCACCTTCGGCACCGGCAAGATCGCCGACGACAAGATCGAGAAGCTGATCCGCAAGCACTTCGACCTGCGTCCGTACGGCATCATCAAGATGCTCGACCTGATCCACCCGATGTACCAGCAGACCGCCAGCTACGGCCACTTCGGCCGCACGCCGTACGAGGTGAAGGCCGCCGACGGCAGCACCTACACCGCGTTCTCCTGGGAAAAGACCGACAAGGCCGACGCGCTGCGCGCCGACGCCAAGCTGAAGTAACCGGCACGCCGGTCGTTCGCCCCGGGCAAAGCGCTGCCGGGGCGACATCGAGAGAAGTACCGGAACGGGCCGCCAAAGCGGCCCGTTCTGTTTTCATGCATCCGATTCACCGCATGCACCAGTGCTCAGGGAGTGAGCGGCGCCTTGGCCAGGCCCAGCACACTCAACGCCGACTGCCGCACGTCCTTCAGACTGGCGTTGAGGGTGGCCGGATCCTTCGCGACGATCGGATCCAGATAGCGCTGGCGTAGCGCCAATGCGGCGCGGGCGTCATGCAAGTGATCGAGCACCTCGTACAGGCGTGAGGCGGTCTCCACCGTCAGCGCATCGTCGGTGCCGAGCCGCTTGTCGCGCCCGACCAGCGCTTTCTCGTAGGGTGCACGGGCCTCGGCCCAATGGCCGGCATCCACCTCGATGTCGCCCAGCAGGCCGTAGGTAGCGAACACGATCGGATGCGCGGGGCCGAGCACGCGCTGCTGCCCAGCCAGGGTCAATTGGGCCTCGCGTACGGCTTCCGCGTACTGCCCGTCGTAGCTCAGCAGGTTAGCGAGACTGCCGTGCGCCATCAGCGTATCCGGATGGTCCTCGCCCAACTGCTGCTGATGCGCTGCGAGGATCTGCCGCTCCAATTCGATCGCCTGGGCCATGAAACGATGCCGTATCGCCGAATCGTCGCTGGCGTTGCCGCGCTTGGCCAGCAGACGCACCTGCAGCGTCATGGAGGCGATGGTGTCGGGATGCTCCGGGCCCAGCACGCGTCGGCGTGCGTCGATCAAGCGCTGCAGGTCGGCGCCAGCTGGGTCGAAGGCGGCCTCATCCTGCGCCAGGTACACCTCGTCCATCGCCACCATGTGCTGCGCGCGTAGGGTGTCCGGGTGGTCGGCTCCCAGCCGCTTCAGTCGAACTGCCGCCACCTCGCGTGCCAGCACCAGCGACTGTTCGAAGTTGTGCCGGTAATGCTGCAACTGGGCAAGCGTCACCATCGCGTCGAGGGTCTCGCGCGCCTCGGCGCCGAAGGTGGTGCGATCGAGCGCCACCAGCGGTTCGGCCTGGGCCAGCGCTTCATCGCGCCGCCCCATCCCGATCAGCGTGGTGATCAGGTCGCGGCGCAGGCGCAGCAGTTCCGGATCGGTGGCGGGCAGCCGCTGGCCGAGCGCGTCGAACATGGCCTGCTGCAGCTTTTCCGCCTCGGGCAGACGTCCCTGTGCCACCAGCACGCGAGCGTGTCCGGCTTCGGCTTGTATCCGCAGCGGGTCGGTGAATGGCCGTGCCGAGGCGGCACCGAGAGCGCTGGCATACAGCGTTGCGGCAGACGTCGTGTCGCCCTGGCGCAGTCGCACGCCGGCCAGATCGAGGCGCGTGCCTAGCAGCGCCGGGGCGTCGTTGGGCGCCAGCCGCTGCCGCGTGGCCAGCACCTTGCCCAGTTCGGCCGCTGCATGCGAATAGCTGCCGATGCCGACCAGTACGCGTGCCAGCGACTGCCGCATGTCGGCGGCGAGCAGCGGCGCATCGGCGAAATCGTGATCGAGGCGATCCAGCGCGTGGGTCACCACGAAGGTGTCCAGCGCATGCCGCGCGACGTCGGTGGAGCCGGCCTCCGATGCATCCGTCTTGGCCCGCTGCGCCTGCGCGATGGCATGCCCCATCGCGTCGATGTCCACGCTGTCGAGCGCGGTCTGCTGGAAATCGACGATGCGTTCGAGCTGGTGCTGGCGCTGCTCGGCGAGCTGCTGGGCCAGCCGCGTCTCGCGCAGGGACAGCAGCGTGCTGAACAGTCCGGCCACTACCGCCAAAAGCACCGCCGCGCCGGCCGCCAGCGGCCAGCGGTTGCGCTGCAGGTAGCGCCGCATGCGATACCACTGCCGCCCGCGCCGCGCCTGTACCGGGCGGCACTCCAGAAAGCGCTGCAGATCCGCGGACAACGCCGCGACGCCGGGATAGCGGTCGTCCACCTTGCGCCTTAGCGCCTTGAGCACGATCGCATCGAGATCGCGCGGCACCGCGCGCGTCCGCACCGGCGGCTGGCCAGCCTCCTGACGCGCGAGCCGCGCGGCTCGACTCGGCGGCAGCACGTCGCCGGTGACGATCGCGTTCGACAGCAAGTGCGGCGTGACCAGGTGCTGGTACGGGCGACGGCCGGCCACCAGCTGGTAGAGCACCACGCCGAGCGAATAGACGTCCGCGGCGGTGGTTAGCGGCAGGCGCTCGATCTGCTCGGGGCTGGCGTAGGCCAGCGTCATCGCATGGGCGGCGGTCGCTGTCACCAGCAGCTCGGCCTGACCGTCCAGGATGCGCGCGATGCCAAAATCCAGCAGCTTCGGCGTGCCGTCCTCGGTGACCAGGATGTTCGCCGGCTTGATGTCGCGATGGATGATCAGGTTGCGGTGCGCATACTCCACCGCGGCACAGACCTTCAGGAACAGCGCGATACGCGCGGGCAGATCCAGCGCGTGGCGATCGCACCACGCATCGATCCGCTCGCCCTGCACGTACTCCATCGCCAGGAACGGTTTGCCGTCGGCCAGCGCGCCGCCGTCGAGCAACCTCGCGATGCCGGGATGCTCCAGCCGCGCCAGCAGCTTGCGCTCCTGGCTGAAGCGCTCGGTGAGGATCGGCGAGCCTTCGGCCGCGGCAGTGAGCAGCTTGAGCGCCACCTGCTGGGTGAAGTCGCCGTCGCAGCGCTCGGCCAGGTACACCGTGCCCATGCCGCCTTCGCCCAGATGACGCAGCAGCCGGTAGTGGCGTGGCCCGTTGGCCTGCGCATCGTGCCCGCTGAGGTCGGGCGAAACTGCCGACAGCACTGGCAGCGTGGCGGTGTGGGTGGCATCGAGCGCCTGCAGCATCCAGCGTAGCTCGCGCTCGAGTGCATCGTCGCCTGCGCACGCATCGGCAATGAACGCATCGCGCTCGTCCGCCGACAGCTCGGCGGCCTGCAGCGCGAGGCGCTTGGCCTCGACGTAACGATCGGTCAGTGCCCCCTGCATCGCCCTTCCCCCGAAAGGTCTCTCGCCGCCACGCCGCACCGGCGGCGCAGCATCGTGTCTCAGCCCGGCTTGCGCGCCACCAGGTCGATCAGTGCCGAAATGCCGCGATGCCCGCTGCCCTCGTGGATCTCGGCGTCGTACGCGGCTAGGTGCTCGATCGCCAGGTCGGCGAACGCCCCGCGCAGCATCGCCTCGGTATACAGGTTGGCGACCTCCGACGGCCCACCCGTGCCATAGCCGAGCTGCTCCGGCCGATAGCCCTCCAGCAGCAGCACGCCACCCGGCTTCAGCGCTGCGCTCATGCCGGCAAACAGGCGCGTGCGCAGTGCAGGATCGGCGAACTGGATGAAGATCGCAGCGATCACGTCGAAGCGTTCGCGGCCGAAGTCCCAGCTCGACAGGTCGGCCAGCTCCCAGGCCATGCGCACACCGCGCTCGGCGGCGAGGCGACGGCTCTTGGCCAGCGCCACGTCGGAGGCGTCCACCGCCAGCACGTCCAGCCCCTGCTCGGCCAACCACACACCGTTGCGGCCCTCGCCGTCGGCCACCGCCAACGCCGTGCCGTGCTGCGGCAGGCGGGCGCGCTGGGCCACGAGGAACGTGTTCGGCGCGGTGCCGAACAGGAAATCCTCGCCCGCGTAGCGTTCGTTCCAGCGATTCATGCCGATTCCCGGTGGAAAGCCGGCGAAGTCTAGACCAGCCGGACCCGGGCCGCATGGCCCGTTCCAGCGGAACACCGGGCCCGCCCCGTACAATGGGCGGATGTCTCTTATCCAATTGCAGAACGTCGACTTCTCTATCGGCGGCCCCCTCCTGCTCGAACACGTCGATCTGTCGATCGAGCGCAACGAGCGCGTGTGCATCGTCGGTCGCAACGGCGAAGGCAAATCCACCCTGATGAAGCTGATCGCCGGCGAGCTGCAGGCCGACGACGGCGAGATCCGCGTGCAGAACGGCGTGGTGATCGCGCGCATGGCGCAGGAAGTGCCGCAGGGCACGGAAGGCACCGTGTTCGACGTGGTCTCCGAAGGCCTGGGCGACCTCGGCCGCCTGCTGGCGCGCTACCACCACCTGCTGCACGAGGGCGACTTCGACGCGCTCGGCGACGTGCAGCACGAAATCGAGGCGCAGCACGGCTGGGATCTGGATCGTCGGGTCACCGAGGTGATCACCAAGCTCGAACTCCCCGCCGACACCGACTTCAACGCGCTCTCCGGCGGCATGAAGCGCCGCGTGCTGCTGGCGCAGGCGCTGGTGCGCAAGCCCGATGTACTGCTGCTGGACGAGCCCACCAACCACCTCGACATCGAGGCGATCGGCTGGCTGGAAAACTTCCTCAAGCAGTTCGAAGGCAGCATCCTGTTCGTCACCCATGACCGCAGCTTCCTGCGTGCGCTGGCCACCCGCATCGTCGAGATCGACCGCGGCGCGCTCACCGACTGGCCGGGCGACTACGACAACTACCTGCGCCGCCGCGAGGAGCGCCTGCACGCCGAATCGCAGGCCAACGCGCTGTTCGACAAGAAGCTGGCACAGGAAGAAGTGTGGATCCGCCAGGGCATCAAGGCCCGGCGCACCCGCAACGAGGGCCGCGTGCGCGCGCTGAAAGCGCTGCGCAACGAGCGCGCCGAGCGGCGCAACCTCAGCGGCAACGTGAAGATGACCGCGGCCAATGCGCAGGCCTCGGGCAAGAAGGTGATCGACCTCGAGCACGTGCACCAGGCCTACGACGGCCGCGTACTGATCGACGACTTCAGCACCACCATCATGCGCGGTGACCGCATCGGCATCATCGGCCCGAACGGCGCCGGCAAGAGCACCCTCCTGAAGATCATGCTGGGCGAGCTGAAGCCGCAGCGAGGCACCGCCGAGCTGGGCACCGGCATCCAGGTCGCCTACTTCGACCAGCATCGCCTGCAGCTCAACGACAAGCTCAACGCGCTGGACAACGTGGCCGAGGGCCGCGAGTTCATCGAGCTCAACGGCGCGCGCAAGCACATCATCGGCTACCTGCAGGATTTCCTGTTCTCGCCCGAACGCGCCCGCGCGCCGATCACCCGGCTGTCCGGCGGCGAGCGCAACCGCCTGCTGCTGGCCAAGCTGTTCGCGCAGCCGTCGAATCTGCTGGTCATGGACGAACCGACCAACGACCTCGACGTCGAGACGCTGGAGCTGCTGGAAGAACTGCTCACCGACTACCAGGGAACGCTGCTGCTGGTCTCGCACGACCGCGCCTTCCTCGACAACGTGGTCTCCAGCACCCTGGTGCTGGAGGGCAACGGGCAGATCGGCGAATACGTGGGCGGTTACAGCGACTGGCTACGCCAGCGCCCGACCGCGGCGGCAGCCGTTGCAGCCGCTGCCGCAAAACCCGGCCTCACCCGCACCGATCCGCCTGCGGCGCCCGCTCCCGCAGCGGCGCCGAAGCGCAAGCTCAGCTTCAAGGACCAGCGCGAGCTGGAGCTGCTGCCCAAGCGCATCGAGGAGCTGGAAACGGAGATCGCCAAGCGCGGCGAGGCGATGACCGATCCGGCCTTCTTCAAGCAGGACAGCGCCAAGATCACCGCGGCCAACGAAGCCGTCGCCAAGCTGCAGGCCGAGCTGGAAGCGGCCTACGCGCGCTGGAGCGAGCTGGACGGCTGAGCATGTCACGGGCCACGCCAAAGGGCTTAGCCAGTGAGGGGCTCGACGGCAAGATCGAAGGACGGCAGTCGCCACGGCGCGCGCGATCCGGCGAGCGATGGGATGCCACGCGTCCGGCCGTCTCGCCCCGCCGCGACGGTTGCCAGCGCAGCTAATCCGCCAAGCGGCGCAAGCATTTGTCTCCGCAGGATTTTGCGATTGTCCCCGGACCTTCCCTCAGCGATTGATACGTTATAGCGTTGCGCGCTGATTCTCGCCCCGAAGGCCGTCCGGATGCCCTCTTCCAGGCTCAACGCAAGCGCCCCGGCCGCGGCCATCGCGCACTCGCCGAAGGCGTGGCTGCGCGTGGGCGCGCTGGCCGCCACGTTCGCGCTGGCCGGTTGCGCGGTCGGCCCCGACTTCAAGCCGCCGGCAGCCCGTGCCAGCGACAGCTATGCCGCCCACTCGCCACACGCGACCGCCGGCACGCCCAACGTCACCGCCGGTGCCGCGCAGCACTTCGAACGGGGCGCCGAACTGCCGGCGGACTGGTGGACGCTGTTCCGCTCGGCGCCGCTCGATGCACTGATCAGGCAGGCGCTGGCGAACAACCATGACCTCAAGGCCGCGCAGGCGGCCCTCACCGTGGCGCATGAGACCACGCTGTCCGGCCGCGGCGCGTACGCGCCCAGCGTGAGCGCCGGCATCTCGGCCAGCCGCGAGCAGGATCCGCCCGGCGCGCTGGCGCCGGTGCCGAGCTCCAACGCCTACCTCTACAACCTGTTCACTCCGCAGGTGAGCGTGTCGTACGTGCCGGACGTGTTCGGCCTCAACCGCCGCACGGTGGAGTCGCTCGCCGCGCAGGAAGACGCCGCGCGCTACCAGCTGCTCGCCACGCAGATCACGCTGAGCGCCAACGTGGTGGCCGCGGCGGTGCAGGAAGCCTCGCTGCAGGCACAGCTCGATGCCACGCAGCAGCTGGTGGCGATCAACCGGCACATGCTGGAGATCCTCCAGCGCCAGTTCGCCAAGGGCTACGCCAGCCGGCTCGATGTGGCGGCGCAGACGACGCAGCTGGCGCAGGTCAACGCGACGTTGCCGCCGCTGGTGATGCAGCTGCAACAGCAGCAGCATCTGCTGGCGGTGCTGGTCGGCCGCACGCCCGGCGAGGCGCCCCCGGCGACGTTCACGCTGGACGGTTTCACCCTGCCCGAGGCCCTGCCGCTCAGCCTGCCCTCCGCGCTGGTGGCGCAGCGTCCGGACGTGCTGCAGGCGCAGGCCAACCTGCATGTGGCCAGTGCGCAGATCGGCGTGGCCGAGGCGAGCCGGCTGCCGCAGATCGAGCTCACCGCCAACGCCGGCCGCACCGCGCTGGCGATCGGCGAGGTGTTCAAGCCCGGCTCGGGCTTCTGGAACCTCGGCGCCGCGATCAGCGCGCCGATCTTCCAGGGCGGCGCGCTGATGCATCAGGAGCGCGCCGCGAAGGCCGCCTACGTGCAGGCCGCCGAGCAGTACCGCGGCACCGTGCTCACCGCCTTCCAGAACGTCGCCGACGTGCTCTCCGCCCTGCAGCAGGACGCCGAGGGCCTGAAGGCCGCCGCCACCGCGGCGGACGCGGCAAAGATCACGCTCGACCTCTCCCAGCGCCAGTGGAAGGACGGCTACGCCGGCTACCTCGCCGTGCTCAGCGCCGAGCAGAGCTACCAGCAGGCCCGCATTGCGCTGGTGCAGGCGCAGGCCAGCCGGCTGGCGGACTCCGCCGCGCTGTTCCAGGCGCTCGGCGGCGGCTGGTGGCAGGCCACGCACGCATCCCAGACCACCTCCGTCCGGAACCACGATGAAAAGTAATCCCCCCGGCACGACGCCCGCTTCCGTCCGCGTGAACCGGTGGCCGCGTGCGCTCGCCCTCGGCGTGCTCGCCGCGTCCGGCGCCGCGTTCATCGCCGGCTGTTCGCATGCCCCCGATGAAGCCGCCGGCGCCGCGGCCGTCACCGCACGCAACGTCACGCTCACGCCCCCGCAGCGCCAGCACATCCACCTGCAGGCGGTGGCTGCCGGCGCCTTCCACGCCAGCGTGCACACCACCGGCCGGGTCGATTTCGACAACGAGCGCGCGACCAGCGTGCTGGCCCCGTTCACCGGACCGGTGACGCGCCTGCTGGTGGCCCCCGGCGACACTGTCGCCAGGGGCCAGGTGCTGGCCACGGTGGACTCGTCCGACTTCGCCGCGGCGCTCGGCGCGTACAGCAAGGCGCTGGTGGCCGCGCGCAACGCGCGCCGCATCGCCGACATGGACGCCGACCTGGTCAAGCACGACGGCGTGTCCGCCCGCGAGGCCGCGCAGGCGTCCACCGACGCGGCCAGCGCCGAAGCCGACCGCGATGCCGCGCTGCAGGCCCTGCGCGCGCTGGGCGTCGACCCGGGCACGATCCAGGCGATCCAGTCCGGACGCCCCGTGGCGCATGCCGGCGGCGCGATCCGCGCGCCGATCGCCGGCACCGTGGTAGAGCGGCTGATCACGCCGGGCCAGCTGCTGCAGGCCGGCAGCACCGCCTGCTTCACCGTGGCCGACCTCTCGCGCATGTGGGTGATGGCCCAAGTGACGCCGGCCGAACTGGCCGCGGTGCACGTGGGCGACAGCGCCGAGATCACGACCAGTGCCGCCGGCGCCGCGCCGCTGACCGGCACGGTCACCAACATCGGCGGCGTGGTGAATGCCGACACCGGGCTGATCGACGTGCGCGTGGCGGTGGACAACCGCGACGGCTTGCTGAAAAAGCAGATGTACGTGGATGTGGCGCTGCGCGCGCAGCAGGCCAGCCACGCGCTGCTGGTGCCGGCGTCGGCGGTGCTTCGCGATGACGAGAACCTGCCCTTCGTCTACGTCGCCGAGGCCGACGGCGGCTTCGCGCGGCAGCACGTCACGCTGGGTGACCGCAGCCGCGACGACGTGGCCATCCGCGACGGCCTGAAGGCCGGGCAACAGGTGGTGGTCGACGGCGGCATCTTCGTCCAGTTCCTGCAAAACCAATGAGCGAGCCACTGCCCGGGGGCGAGACCCCCTCCCGCACCGCCTCGATCATGAACCGCATCGTGGCGGCCTCGCTGGGCCAGCGCCTGCTGGTGCTGCTGCTGGTGCTGCTGCTCGCCGGCGCCGGCCTGCATTCGCTCAGGCGGCTGCCGGTGGACGCGTACCCCGATCTCTCGCCGCCCGGCGTGGAACTGGTGACGCAGTGGCCCGGCCACGCCGCCGAGGAAGTGGAGCGGCTGATCACCGTACCGGTCGAGCGCGGCATGACCGGCATCCCGCGCACCACGGTGACGCGCTCGATCTCGCTGTACGGCCTGTCGGTGGTGAACATCACCTTCGCCGACGGCACCGACAACCACGTGGCGCGCCAGGCGGTGTTCAACCGCATGGGCGACCTCGGACTGCCCGACGGCGTGGCGCCCTCGGTGTCGCCGCTGTCGTCGCCCTCGGGGCTGATCTACCGCTACGTGCTGCAGAGCCCGGACCGCTCGCCGACCGAGCTGAAGACGATCGAGGACTGGACCGTGGAGCCGGCGTTCCGCGCCGTGCCCGGCGTGGCCGACGACTCCGGCTTCGGCGGCGGCACGCTGCAGTACCAGGTGCAGCTGGACCAGACCCGGCTGGCCGCGCTCGGCCTCACCGCCACCCAGGTGCAGGACGCGCTGGCGGCCAACAACGGCAACGCCGGCGGCGGCTTCTATTCGCAGGGCGGCCAGTTCTACTACGTGCGCGGCGAGGGCCGCATCAAGACGCTGGAAGACATCGGCAACGTCGTGCTGGCCCAGCACAACGGCACGCCGGTGCTGGTGAAGGATGTCGGCACGGTCACCACCGGCATCGCGCCGCGACTGGGCGAGTTCGGCTACCAGGACCAGGACGACGCAGTGGAAGGCGTGATCTTCCTGCGCACCGGCGAGAAGACCCAGGACGTGCTCCGGCGCGTCGAGGCGAAGACCCGCGAACTCAACGACCACGTGCTGCCGAAGGACGTGAAGATCGTGCCGTTCTACGACCGCAGCGAGCTGATCAGCCGCACCACCGACGTGGTGCGCGACAACCTGGTGCGCGGCATGCTGCTGGTGGTCGTGGTGCTGGTGTTTTTCCTGTACGACCTGCGCGCCGGGCTGATCGTGGCCACCACGATTCCGCTGGCGCTGCTGTTCGCCTTCGTCTGCCTGGATCTGCAGGGCGCCTCGGCCAACCTGCTGTCGATCGGCGCGATCGACTTCGGCATCCTGGTCGATGCGGCGGTGGTGATGGTGGAGAACATCTATCGCCAGCTGGCCGATCGCAAAGGCCAGGAGGTCGGCGTGGTCGAGGTGATCCGCGCCGCCGCGGCGGAGGTCGACCGCCCGCTGTTCTACGCGGTGGCGGTGATCGTGGTGAGCTTCCTGCCGATCTACGTGCTGTCCGGCCCGTCCGGCACGCTGTTCAAGCCGATGGCCGACACCATGATCTTCGCCCTGGTCGGCTCGCTGATCGTCACGCTGACGTTGCTGCCGGTACTGTGCTCGTGGTTCATGCGCAAGGGCGTGCGCGAGCGGCGCAACCGCGCGTTCGAGGCGATCAAGTCGGTGTACACGAAGGGCCTGGACTTCTGCCTGGCCCGCGCCCGCGGCACCGTGCTGGCCTCGGTGGTGCTGCTGGGCCTGTCGCTGCTGCTGATCCCGCGCATCGGCGCGGAGTTCATGCCGCACCTGGACGAGGGCGCGCTGTGGGTGCGCGCCACCATGCCGTACACCATCTCGTTCGACGAGGCGGCGAAGATCACCCCGCAGATCCGCGCGATCCTGCGCAGCTTCCCCGAGGTGACCACGGTCACCAACGAACTGGGCCGCCCCGACGACGGCACCGACCCCACCGGCTTCTTCAACGCCGAGTTCTTCGTGGCGCTCAAGCCCTACTCGCAATGGACCGGCAGCTACCGCAGCAAGCCCGCGCTGATCGAGGCGATGAACCGCAAGCTGGCGCAGTTCCCCGGCATCATCTTCAACTACACGCAGCCGGCCGAGGATGCGGTGGACGAGGCCGAGACGGGCCTCAAGAGCGCGCTGGCGGTGAAGGTGTTCGGGCCGGACCTGGCCACGCTGCAGGCCCGAGGCAAGGCGATCAAGCACGTGCTGGAGAAGGTACGCGGCATCCGCGACGTGACCCTGGTGCAGGAGCTCGGCCAACCCAGCCTGAGCATCGACATCCACCGCGCCGCGATCGCCCGCTACGGCCTCAACGTGGCCGACATCAACGGCCTGATCCAGACTGCGATCGGCGGCGATGTGGCTACCCAGGTGGTGCAGGGCGAGAAGGAGTTCGACCTGGTGGTGCGGCTCAAGAAGCAGTACCGCGACAACCCCGCGGCGATCGGCAACCTGCTGGTGGCGACGCCCGAGGGCAAGCAGATTCCGCTCAAGGTGCTGGCCGACATTCGCGTCACCGACGGCGCGTCCTTCATCTATCGCCAGGACAACTCGCGCTACATCGGCGTGCAGTTCTCGGTGCAGGGGCGCGACCTGGCCGGCGCGGTGGGTGACGCCATCTCGCAGGTGGACAAGCAGGTGAAGCTGCCGCAGGGCTACCGCGTGGACTGGGGCGGCGAGTACTCCGAGTACATGGCCTCCAGCGCGCAGTTGCGGATCATCGTGCCGCTCACCGTGGGGCTGATCTTCCTGCTGCTGTTCACCCTCTACAGCAACTTCAAGTTCCCCTTCATCACCGTGCTCGGCGTGGCGCTGTCGGCACCGGTCGGCGGCATCGTGGCGCTGTGGCTCACCGGCACGCCGTTCTCGGTGTCCTCGGGGATCGGCTTCCTGGCCCTGTTCGGCGTGTCGGTGCAGACCGCGGTGGTCTACATCTCCTACGTCAACGAACTGCGTCTGGGCGGCATGGCGCTGGCACCGGCGATCCGCGAGGCGGCGATCCTGCGCCTGCGCCCGATCATGATGACCGCGCTGGTCGCCGCGCTCGGCCTGCTGCCGGCGGCACTGGCCACCGGCGTGGGCACCGACACCCAGCGACCGTTTGCGCTGGTGATCGTCAGCGGCCTGTTCACCCGATTGCTGATCAGCGTGTTCCTGATGCCCGCCCTGTACGCCCTGGTCGCCCGGCCCGACGATCGCCTCGAGGTGTAGTTGTAGGAGCCCGCTCGCGGGCTCCTACAAAAGGCGTCAGTGGCCGTCGCGCACGCGGGTCACGCCGGCCTGCATGATCCGGTCGGTCCAGGCGATGCCGATGGCCGAGGCGATGAACACTACGTGGATGATCGTCTGCCACATCACGCCCACCGTAGTGAGCGTGGTGCACTTGAGCGCGCCGGCGGTGTTCATGGTGTCGGCCATCGTGGCAAGCACGTCGGGCGAACAGAACGGCAGGCCCTGCAGCGAACCGGCCGCGATGAAGGTCTTCAGCAGGTGGATCGAGGAGATGCCGATGATCGCCATCGCCAGCTTCACCTTCAGCACCGAGGCGTTGACGTGGCTGAGCCACTCCGGCTGATCGGGATGATCTTCCAGCCCCAGCCGCGAGACGAAGGTCTCGAAGCCGCCGACGATCACCATGATCAGCAGGTTGGAAATCATCACCACGTCGATCAGGCCCAGCACGATCAGCATGATCTCCTGCTCGCCCAGGTGCGACGCCTCGTGGATCAGGTGCCACAACTCCTTGCCGAACAGGAACACGTAGACGCACTGCGCCACGATCAGCCCCAGGTACAGCGGCACCTGCAGCCAGCGCGAGCTGAAGATGAAGAGGGCGAGCGGGTTGAGGCGGGGCGGCGGAACGTTGGGCATGACTGGACCGTGCATGGAGGAATGGATAGCAAAGCTTACGCAGATATAGCCCGCCGTGACCTCGCCCCACGTCGAGCGCAGGGCGAGTCGGGCCATGATCAGCCGGTGTTCTGCAGCCCCTGCGAGACGCCGTTGACGCAGGCGACCAGGGCGCGCAGCAGGGCGTCGTCCTCGCCGCCGGAGGCGCGCCAGCGCTTGAGCAGGTCGACCTGCAGCACGCTCATCGGGTCCACGTACGGGTTGCGCAGGCGGATCGACATGGCCAGTCGCGGCGCGCCTTCCAGCAGGGCGCGCTGGCCCTTGAGGCGCAGCAGCCAGTGGCAGGTGCGCTCGAACTCGTCGCGGATCAGCCCGAAGAACGGCGCGTGCAGCTCGCCGGACAGCTGCGAGAACGCCTCGGCGATGTCGAGATCGCACTTGGCCAGCACCATCTCGACGTCGTCGAGCATGTTGCTGAAGAACGGCCAGTCGCGCGCCATCTCGGCCAGCGCCGCTTCGCCGAACTCGGCCGCGCCCTGCTCCAGTGCGGTGCCCAGGCCATACCAGCCGGTGATGATCGAGCGGCACTGGGTCCATGAGAACACCCACGGAATCGCGCGCAGATCCTGCACGCCGCGCATGCTGCGGCGGCGCGAGGGACGCGAGCCGAGCGTCATGCGTTCGATCACGTCGATCGGCGTGGCGGTGCGGAAGTAGCTGACGAACCCATCACGGTCGACGAACGCGCGGTAGTGCGCGCGGCTGGCGGCGGAGAGCCGGTGCATGCGCTCGCGCCATTCGACTTCGCGCGGCTCGTCCTCGCGCGGGCGCAGGCTGGCACGCAGCACGGCGCCCACGGTCTGCTCCAGGTTGCGCAGCGCGAGCGCGCGGATGCCGTACTTGCGGTGGATCACCTCGCCCTGCTCGGTGACCCGCAGCACGCCGGCCACCGAACCGCGCGGCGAGGACATCAGCGCCGGCGTGATGCGTGCGCCGCCGCGGCTGGCCGAGCCGCCGCGACCGTGGAAGAAGGCGAGCTGGATGCCGGCCTCCTGCGCAATCTCCAGCAATTCCACCTGCGCCCGCTGCAGGCCCCAGCGCGAGGCCAGCGTGCCGCCGTCCTTGCCGCTGTCGGAGTAGCCGAGCATCACCCACTGGCGGTCGTTGCGGGCCTGCAGATGCGCGCGGTAGACCGGATCGGCGAGCAGCGCGCGCAGCGTGGCCGGCGCGTTCTTGAGGTCGTCGACGGTTTCGAAGAGGGGGGCGATGTCCAGAGGAACCGTGCTCTTCGTGCCGGCTTCCTCCCCTCGACCGGGAGACGGCGGTTCAATGAGCCCACCGTGGCGCGCGAGCGCCAGCACGGCGAGCACGTCGGCGGCGGTACGGGCCATCGAGATGATGTACAGGCCGATCGCCTCGGTGCCGTAGCGACGGCGCGCAACGCCGAGTTCCTCGAACACGGCGCGCATGCTGGCAGCGCTCTCTTCTTCCGAGGGCGCCAGCGTGGATTCGCCACCGGCGTAGGGATGCAGGCGCGCGACGCGATCTTCCGGGGTGCGATCGCCCCACTGCCCATCGCCCAGCAGCGCGGCGAGCGCGTCGTCGTGCACTTGCGAATCCTGGCGCACGTCGAGCCGCGCCAGGTGCAGGCCGAAGGTGCGCACGCGGCGGATCACGCGCTGCACGGCGTAGGCGCCGGCGTGCAGGCCGTGGTGCTCGATCAGGCTGCGGGCGATCAGTTCCAGATCGCCGGCCAGTTCATCGACCGAGGTGTAGCCCTCGGCGTGATCGTCTTCGAGGCTGGCTTCCAGCCGTGCGCCGATCAGGGTGAGCAGGGTGCGGTAGGGCATGTCGGCGTGGCGCGGGCGAATCTTCTTCGCCGCGGCGCGGAAGCGCGCGCGGTAGTCGTCCAGCCGGGCCGTCAGCTGCGGATCGACCGCCACGCGCCCCTGCGTCTGGCTGAGCAGGCGCGCCAGGCCGGCGACGTCTTCCATGTAGTGCTCGATCACATGCGCGCGCTGGCTGGCCAGGCTGGCCGCGATGGTGTCGGCACCCACGTTGGGGTTGCCGTCCATGTCGCCGCCGACCCAGGTGGCGAAGCTGAGCAGCCGCGGCATCGGCGCAGCCACGCCGTAGACCTGCTGCAACGCCTCGGCCAGCGCCTCATACAGCGCCGGCACGATGCGGTAGATCGGGTTGGCAAGGTAGAAGCCGACGTGGTGGTGTTCGTCCTGCACCGTGGGCTGCACCGGCGAGGCCTCGGCGGTCTGCCAGCCGGAAGACAGCGCCATGAAGATGCGGTCGTCGTCCTCCTTGCGCTCCTGCGGCGTGCGGGTGGGATCGAAGTTGTCCACCAGCGAGCGCACGATCGCCTGCTCCTTCTCCAGCAGCGAGCGACGCACCGCCTCGGTGGGATGCGCGGTGAACACCGGTTCGATGTGCAGGCGACCGAGCCAGTCGAGCAGTTCGTCGGCGGTGACGCCCTGCGCCTTGAGCGCAGTGAACACGTCGAGCAGGGATTCCGGCTGCGGCGCGCTGCCGGCGCGCTGGTAGTCGCGGCGGCGGCGGATGCGGTGCACGCGCTCGGCGATGTTGACCGCCTGGAAGTAGGTGGCGAAGGCGCGCGCCAGCGCCTCCGCTTCGTCGGGCTGCATGCCGCTCAGGGCACGATCCAGCAGGGCGACCGGCTCGTCTTCGCGGCGGCGGCGGATGGCGCTGGTGCGCACCGCCTCGACCCGCTCGAAGAACGCTTCGCCGCGCTGCTCGGCCAGCATCTGCCCGACCATCGCACCAATGCGGCTGACGTCCTCGCGCAGCGGGGCGTCGTGCGGCAGGTCGGGGGTTTCGGGCTGGAAGTGCATGGTGATCTCCGTGAGGTAACCGCCCAAGCCTAACGAAAAATGCTGCTTGTGCAGCAATTTTGCCGACTCCCCGGCCTGCGACCGCATGTGCGGGGGGCAGCGAGGCGCGCTTGCGGTTAGAATGGCGCGCTGCCCGCCGAGGGGCGCTGCGACCGTTTGCGACGGCGGCCTTGTCCGCCCTGCCCGCCTCCTTGAGGCCGGCACGCCATCCGGCCAGGCTCGGCGCGGCACGTTCCACAACGGCGCCCGGTTGCTTTCACGCGAAGCCTTTTCGCATCGAACCGGAGAAATGCATGAACGCTGTCACCCGCGACATCCCCCAGCACGACTACAAGATTGCCGACATCGGCCTGGCCGAGTTCGGCCGCAAGGAACTGGACATCGCCGAGCACGAGATGCCGGGCCTGATGTCGATCCGCAAGAAGTACGCCCCGAGTGCGCCGCTGAAGGGCGTGCGCGTGACCGGCTCGCTGCACATGACGATCCAGACCGCAGTGCTGATCGAGACGCTGAAGGACATCGGTGCCGACGTGCGCTGGGCCTCGTGCAACATCTTCTCCACCCAAGACCACGCCGCCGCAGCGATCGCCGCCACCGGCACCCCGGTGTTCGCCTGGAAGGGCGAGACGCTGGAGGAGTACTGGGACTGCACGCTGGACGCGCTGACCTTCCCCGGCAACGGCGCGGACACCTTCCTCGGCCCGCAGCTGGTGGTGGACGACGGCGGCGACGTGACGCTGCTGATCCACAAGGGCTACGAGCTGGAGAACGGTTCGGACTGGGTCAACTCGGCCTCGGAGAGCCACGAGGAGCAGGTGATCAAGAACCTGCTCAAGCGCGTGGCGAGCGAGCGCCCGGGTTTCTGGCACACCGTCGTGCGCGACTGGAAGGGCGTCTCCGAGGAGACCACCACCGGCGTGCACCGCCTGTACCAGATGCTGGAGGCCGGCAAGCTGCTGGTGCCGGCGATCAACGTCAACGACTCGGTCACCAAGAGCAAGTTCGACAACCTGTACGGCTGCCGCGAGTCGCTGGCCGACGGCCTGAAGCGCGCGATGGACGTGATGCTGGCCGGCAAGGTGGCCGTGGTGTGCGGCTACGGCGACGTCGGCAAGGGTTCGGCACACAGCCTGCGTGCGTACGGCGCGCGCGTGGTGGTGACCGAGATCGACCCGATCAACGCCCTGCAGGCGTCGATGGAAGGCTTCGAAGTGAACACGGTGGAGAGCACGCTGGGCCGCGGTGACATCTACGTCACCACCACCGGCAACAAGGACGTGCTGACCATCGAGCACCTGAGCCAGATGAAGGATCAGGCCATCGTCTGCAACATCGGCCACTTCGACAACGAGATCCAGGTCGACGCGCTGAACAAGTTCCCCGGCGTGACCAAGCTCAACATCAAGCCGCAGGTGGACAAGTACACGTTCAAGGACGGCCGCGCGATCTTCCTGCTGGCCGAAGGCCGCCTGGTGAACCTGGGTTGCGCCACCGGCCACCCGAGCTTCGTGATGTCCAACTCGTTCTCCAACCAGACGCTGGCGCAGATCGACCTGTGGGCGAACAAGGACAGCTACGAGAAGAAGGTCTACATCCTGCCCAAGAAGCTGGACGAGGAAGTGGCCCGCCTGCACCTGGAAAAGATCGGCGTGAAGCTGACCACGCTGACCGACGCCCAGGCCGCGTATCTGGGCGTGTCCAAGGAAGGCCCGTACAAGCCGGAGCACTACCGCTACTGATCGGTGTTCGCACCGCAAAAGTGACAGGCGAAGGGCGCAGCGATGCGCCCTTCGTCGTTTTCCGGGCGTCACTCAAGAATCGAGCGGACCGGTGCCTCTTGAGCGGGAACGCCGCCACGGCGATACCCCCTCCCCCTTTCACGCGCCCGTGACGGCACCCCTCCCTGACGAACCATGGACTGCGCGCTGCGAGCGCCCTTGCCCGCAGCCCAGGCCGCGCCTCGTATCCCACGACCTGCCGCGTGCTCGGCGATGCCCACCACGCGCCATTCACCTGCCCGCATGGGCGACACCCCGGGCGCCGCCGCCCCCGGCAGCACGCTCTTGGCATGCACGGCAGGCCTGGCTGGCGATGGCCGGCCAGGGGGTTTTGCCGCATCGCGGCATGACATGTCGCGGCAAAAAGGGGTATCTAGCAACATACCCAAGGGGGTATGAGTATTCCCCCTTTCCACGCCGGCCGGCCGACAAGGCGGTGATCAGGAGTCACGATGAAACAACGACCCATCTGGAACGCGCATGTCGCCGGGACTGCGCTCGGTCTGGCGCTGCTGCTCACCTTCGTGCTGACCGGTCATGGGCTTGGTGCCTCCGGCACGCCGACCGCGATCGCGGCTGTCACGTCCAACACGGTGGCGCCAGCGGCCACGCAGGCCAACGGCTATCTCGGCGCCATGGTGCAGGGTGGCAACAATCCGCTCAATTCCTGGATCAACTGGGAAGTGCTGGGCGTGCTGCTCGGCGCCTTGCTGGCCGCCTGGTGGTCCGGCCGCATGCGACTGCGGGTCGAAGGGCCGCCGAAGGCACGCACGCCCGGGCGGCTGGCGCTGGCATTGGCGGGCGGCATCCTGTCCGGCTTCGGTGCGCGCGTCTCGGCCGGCTGCACCAGCGGGCTGGGCCTCTCCGGTTCGGCCACGCTGGCCACGGCCGGCTTCGTCTTCCTGATCGGCTTTTTCGGCGCAGGCCTGGCCACCGGCCTGCTCACGCGGAGGATGTGGAAATGACGTTCCCACTCGGAATGACCGGCCCGATCTCGGGACTGGTCTGCGGCGCATTGTTCGGTTTCATCCTGCAGCGCGGCGGCCTGGGCAACGGCTGCCGGCTGACCGCCCAGCTGCGATTGCAGGACTGGACCGTATTCAACGTGATGTTCACCGCCATCCTGGTGGCCGCTGGTGGCCTGTACGTACTCGAGCTCGCCGGGGTCATGCATGCCTCGGACATCTTCGTGCCGACCACCTACCTGTGGGCCACCCTGCTCGGCGGCGCGCTGATCGGCGTGGGCATGGGACTGGGCGGCTATTGCCCGGGCACCTCCGTGGTCGGCGCGGCCGCCGGTCGGATTGACGGCATCGTGTTCTTCATCGGCCTGATCGTCGGCGTGATCGCCTTTGCCGGCGTCTACACCCCGATCGCTCCGCTGCTGGGCGCGGCGGCTGGCCCGCAGTCGCAAACCCTTGGCGACCTGCTCGGCCTGCCGGCATGGGCGGTGCTGGCCATCCTGATCGGCGTCGCCGCCGGCGTGTGGTGGTTCACCCGCCGCAGCGGTGGCGACCAGACCATCACCTGCGCCGACTGACGCGCCATCCCACCCTTCGAGGACAGACACCATGAGCAAGACCAACCGCAAGCGCAGCGCCTCATTGGGCGTCCGGCTGTCGACCGCCACGCTGGCCATCGCGGCGATGGCGCCGCTACCCGCCGCGCTGGCGCCGTTTGGCGGCGTATCCGCGGCCCACGCCCAGAACAATCCATGCGCCCCCACGCCGGCCAAGTCCGCGCCCGCGAACCCCTGCGCACCGCAGAAGGCCGGTGCGGCCAACCCCTGCGCTCCGCAGAAGGCCGACGCAGCCAATCCCTGCGCACCACAGGCAGCTCGCCCGGCGAACCCGTGCGCGCCGAAGGCCGGCAAAGGCAAGAAGAATTGCGACGCACCGAAGAACCCCTGCGCGCCGGCGCCGAAGTGCGACGAGGGCGGCCAGGGCTGATGAATCACGCCCTCGCCACCGCTGCCGACCATCCGCGCCTGCCGTTCCCGCAGGCACGGATCGCTGCGAGCCTGCGTGCGCTTGGTCGCGTCCGCCGCGCGCGCGCGCGCGCCGCGGCGGATGCCCTGGTCGATTGCCTCGACCGGTTCGTCACATCCGGCCGGGTGCCGCTGGCAGCCGCGCTTGGCGACACCGCCACGCCGCAGGCCTGGCGTCAGTACCAGCCGGGCGGGGCCACGGCGATGGACGGCCGCGCGGGCACTTTGCACTTCTACTACCACGCACATCGGACGCCCGGGGCATCCCCCGCCGAGCACGGACACTTTCACGTGTTCGCCCAGCTCGGGGCGGCCGCCGACGAGACGCCCCGCTACACGCATCTGGTGGCTATCGGCGTCGATGCACGCGGCATGCCGCAGCGGCTGTTCACCACCAATCGCTGGGTCACCGACGAAACCTGGTTGCCGGCCGATCGCTTGATCGCCCTGGCCGAAAAGATCGCCGGCGAGCCGGCTGTCGGGAACGATCCGGTGGACGCTTGGCTGCGCGCGCAACTGGGGGTGTTCGCGCCACAGATTGCCGCCGTACTGCGGCATCGCGATCGGCGCATGGCGATGCGCCAGCAAGGCGGGCATCGACCGGGCCTGTTCGAGGACCGTCGCATGCACGTGCTCAGCCAGTGCCGCATTTCGGTCGAACGCCAGCTCACGGCGCTTGACCGCGTTATTCATTAATTGTCCGAAAGGACGGGGTGGAGGGAATGAACATGAACACACGCATCAGAGGCATCTTGGTTGCCGCACTGGCATTGCTCGGATCGGCCGCCGCCCAGGCGGTGACGCTGCCGGGCCCGGTGGTCAGCGCGCAGTGGCTGTCGCAGCATCAGAACGAGGTCAACATCGTCGACGTACGCAGCGATCCTGCCTCCTTCGCCAAGGCACCGGTCTTCACCACCGACAAGGGGACGAAATCGCTCGCCACGCTCGGCGGTCACATTCCCGGCGCCTTGCTGCTCGACTTCGGGAAAGCGCGCGTTGCGCGCACGATCGACGGGCGCGAGATCAAGTTGATGCTGCCCGACCAGGAGACCTTTCAGGCCCTGATGCGGGGCATTGGCGTGAAGGCCGGCAAGCCGACCGTGATCGTGCCCGAGGGCGCCTCTGGCGCCGACATGGACATGGCGGCCCGCGTGTACTGGTCGATGAAGGTCTACGGTGACGACCACCTCGCACTGCTCGACGGCGGCACCACCGGCTGGCTGCAGCAGGGCCTGGCGTTCGACACCACGCCCGCAGCGGCGGGCGATGGCGACTGGGCGGCCACCGCACCGCGCATGAAGTACGTCGCCAGCAGCAAGGACGTCGCCAAGGCCATCGGCACCGGTGTGCAGATCGTCGACGCCCGCCCGATGCCGTTCTATGTCGGCCTGGCGAAGAAGCCGGATGTCGCCAAGGCTGGACACATCAAGGGTGCAGTCAACCTGCCGCCGGATCTGCGTACCGCCTCCACCGGCGGCACCGAGCACTACCTCTCGCCGGCCCAGTACTCGGCGATCTTCAAGCATCTGGACATCAAGACCGGCAAGCCCAGCATCACCTACTGCAACACCGGCCATCTGGCTGCCGGCGCCTGGTTCGTGCTGAGCGAGGTGATGAAGAACCCGAACACCCGCCTGTACGACGGCTCGATGTACGAGTGGACCACCGAGCAGCGCCCGGTGGTCAGCCTGCCCTGACCCGACACGCGTCGTCTCCGTGCGCCTCGCGTGCACGGCGACGACGTTCTCTCTTTTCCGGCAGCGATGACCGCGTCGCGCCGCCTTACCTCGACGGAGCATGCGATGGACCAGCAGGATCCCAAACGGGGCCGCTTGATGCAGGCACCAGAGAACTTCCTGAGCACCGAAGGTCGCTCGCGTCGACGCGCGCTGGGCGGGCTGCTGGCCGGCGGCGCCGCGCTGCTCGCGGCCGGATCGGTGGGCGCGGCCGAGCAGGCCGCTGCCGCGATGGATCCCAAGCACCTCCCCCCGAACCTGCCGCCGTGGTCGCAGAACCTCGGCAAGCCGGTCGGCGCCAATCCGTACGGCGTTCCCTCGAGCTTCGAGAAGAACATCATCCGCCGCAGCAGTCCGGGGCTGACCACCACCACCCAGTCGTCGGTGGCGTTTGCGCCGCTGCAGAACCTGTTCGGCATCATCACGCCGAACGGCCTGCACTTCGAGCGCGACCACAACGGCCGTCCGGACATCAATCCGTACGAGCACCGGCTGATGATCCACGGCCTGGTGCGCGAGCCGAAGATCTACACGATGGAGGACCTGCTGCGCTTCCCGTCGGTGTCGCGCATCCACTTCGTGGAATGCGGCGCGAACTCGGCGATGGAGTGGGCCAACCCGTCGGTGCCCACAGTGCAGTACACCCACGGCATGCTCAGCTGTGCCGAGTGGACCGGCGTGCCGCTGTCCACGTTGCTGGAAGACGCCGGCTTCGACACCAAGCAGGCCAAGTACATCCTGGCCGAGGGCGCCGATGCCGCCGGCCTCACGCGGACCATCCCGATCTCTTTCGCGCTGGACGACGTGCTGGTGGCGTACGGCCAGAACGGCGAGATGCTTCGCCCGGAGAACGGCTACCCGGTGCGATTGATCGTGCCCGGCGTGCAGGGCGTCTCCAACGTGAAGTGGCTGCGCCGGATCAAGGTCGGCGACAAGCCGTGGAACACGCGCGAGGAGTCGCTGCAGTACAGCGACGCGATGCCGGACGGCAGCATCCGCCAGTACACCTGGATCCAGGAAGCCAAGTCGGTGATCACCTCACCGTCAGGCGGCCAGCACCTGCTGGACAAGGGCGGCTACTACGAGATCAGCGGTTTGGCGTGGTCTGGTCGCGGCCAGATCAAGCGCGTGGACGTTTCCACCGACGGCGGCAAGAACTGGCGCACTGCCAGGCTGCAGACGCCGGTGCTGAACAAGGCACTCACCCGATTCCGGATGGACTGGCACTGGGACGGCAGCCCCGCCCTGCTGCAGAGCCGCTGCATCGACTCGACCGGCTACGTGCAGCCGAAGATGCGCCAGTTGCGCGAAGTGCGCGGCACCAGCTCGATCTATCACAACAACGCCATTCAGACCTGGCTCGTCGATGCCGAGGGGAAGGTGCACAATGTTGAAGCCTGATCGAATGGCCGGCGCACTCGCGGCCGTCCTGCTGCTGGCAGCCACCCTGCCCGCGCAGGCCCAGGGCAAGTACGGACTCGGGCAGAAAGCCACCCCCGAGCAGATCGCCGGCTGGAACATCGACGTGCGCCCCGACGGCGCCGGCCTGCCCGACGGACAGGGCTCGGTGTCCGAAGGCAACGAGGTGTACGACGCCAACTGCGCCAGTTGCCACGGCACGTTCGGCGAAAGCAACTCGTATATCGCGCTGACCGGCGTGGCCGCCCGCCTCAACTACGCCACCACGCTGTTCGACTACATCAACCGCGCGATGCCGTTCCCGCACTCGAAGGCGCTGACGGCCAACCAGGTGTATGCCGCCACAGCCTATGTGCTGAACCTCAATGACATCGTCCCGGCCGACTTCGTCGCCAACAAGGACACCTTGCCCAAGGTCAAGATGCCCGCGCACGACAAGGTCAAGCCGTTCCCCGGCTTGATGAGCGTGAAGGGCAGGCCCGACGTCCACAACGTCGCCTGCATGAAGGACTGCGCGAAGGACGTGAAGGTCACCGCAAGCCTTCCGGCCGGCTTCGTCGAGAACCTGTACGGCGACATCCGCGACAACTTCCGCGGCCTGCAGACCATGAACGAGCAGGCCCCGCCCGCGTCCGAGTTGCCGGGCAATGCCGACGCCAAGGCAACCCCGGACGTCCCCAAGCTGCTCGGCACGTACGCCTGCACCGCGTGCCACGCCGCAGACCACAAGGTGGTCGGCCCGGCCTTCCAGGACGTCGCCGCCAAGTACCAGGGCAACGCCGGCGCGGTGCAGCACCTGACGGACAAGATCCGCAAGGGCGGCTCCGGCGTGTGGGGCCCGATCCCGATGCCGCCACAGTCCGGGCCGTCCGACGCGGAACTGGCGGCCATCATCCACTGGGTCCTGAGCCAGCCCGCCAAGAAATGACCGAGGAACCGAGCATGCCGCGACACCCCACACCCGCCACGCCAACGCACCCATCACGCAGCAAACGCAGTCAAGTCGAGGAGTCATCCATGAACATGTCGAGAAGGGCATTCCTGCAGGTCAGCGCCAGCGGTACCGCCCTGCTGTTGGTGTCGGCGACCGGCCTGTTGCCGCGCCTCGCGGCCGCAGCAACCACCAACCCGCTGGCGCCCACCGATCACCGCAAGCCGTTCGAAGCGATGACGCTCGACGAAGTGGTCAAGTCGCTGGGCGGCACCACCGCGACGAAGTCGACCGACATCGCGCTGCAGGCGCCGCCGATCGCCGAGAACGGCGCCGTGGTGCCGGTGGTGATCGAGAGCAAGCTGCCCAACACCAAGATGATCGCGATCGTGTCGGAGAAGAACCCGCACGCGCTGTCGGCCTCCTTCAGCTTCCCCGACGGCACCGAGCCGTACGTGATGACGCGCGTGAAGATCGCCGAGACCTCCAACCTCTACGCCCTGGTGCAGACCGACAAGGGCTTTTTCTATACCGAGCAGATGGTCAAGGTCACCCTTGGCGGTTGCGGCGGCTGAACCGACTCCAGGAGAACGAGATGGCAGATCCGATGCGAATTCGCGCCAGCCTGACGGGCGACACCGTCGAGGTGAAGGTGCTGATGTCCCACCCGATGGAAACCGGCCTGCGCAAGGACGCCAGCGGCAAGCCGGTGCCCGCCCACTACATCGAAACCGTCAAGGCCAGCTGCAAGGGCAAGGACGTGCTGACGGCCGAATGGGGTCCGGCGGTATCCAAGAACCCGTTCCTGGCCTTCAAGTTCAAGGGCGGCGCCAAGGGCGACAAGGTCTCGGTCACCTGGCTCGACACGGCCGGCGAAACCCGTACCGACGAAGCGGTGATCAGCTGATCGGCGCATCCCGTCGGTCGGCCGACGATCGGGCAGCCCGCAGACGCGGGCGGCCCGACCGTCCAGCGAGGTGACACCCATGGTCAAGATGACGCTGACACTGTTGCTCGGCCTGTGCGCGGCCTGCGTACCGGCCGGGTCTGTCCGTGCCGCCGAGACGGCCAGCACGCAGAGCGCGCCGATGCGGGTGGTGTTTCATCTGGACACCGACAGCAAGGGCACCGTCACCGCCATGCATCAGGTCAGGAACCTGCTCACGGCCGACCCGACGGCGAAGATCGTCGTCGTGGCACTCGGCGAAAGCGTGCGTTTCCTGGTCAAGGGCAGCAAGACCGAAGGCGGTTATCCGTTCGCGCTGATGATCGAAGACCTGCAGCAGAGCGGCGTTCGTTTCGAAGCCTGCAACAACACCATGACGACGCTGAAGATCACCAAGAATCAACTGGACGACGACATCGACGTCGTCCCATCCGGCCTGGCCGAAATCGCGCGGCTGCAGTCGCGCGAAGGCTATGCCTACATCAAACCCTGAGCGTCGACGGGCATCAAGGAGACGGCACATGAAATCGAAATCCAGGCAGCTGATGTTCGGGCTGATGCTCGTGGGAGGAGCCGCCGGAAGCCTGGCGGCGTCGCTGGTATGGGCGCAATCGGAAACCGCAACCGACCCGGTGGCCGAATACCGCGCGATGTTCGGCGACGACAACCCGGCCGCACTGTGGATCACCCGCGGACAAGACCTGTGGAACGAGGTGCGTGGCCCCAAGGGAACCTCGCTGGCCAAGAGCTGCGACCTGGGCCTCGGCGCGGGTGTGGTCAAGGGTGCATACGCGCACATGCCACGCTACTTTGCCGACACCAAGAAGGTGCAGGACCTCGATAGCCGACTGCTCACCTGCATGGTGAAGGGGCAAGGCCTGGACGAAGCGGCGATCCTGAAGAACCGCTTTGGCGACGGCGATCGCAAGTCGGACCTGGAAGCGCTGGCATCCTACATCGTCGATGCCTCCAAGGGCGTGGCCATCAGCCTGCCGCTGGATCATCCGCAGGAGAAGCAGGCCTACGAAACGGGCAAGGCGATCTTCTTCTATCGCGCGGCCACGCACGATTTCTCCTGCGCCACCTGTCATGGACAGGTCGGCAAGCGCATCCGCCTGCAGCAACTGCCCGACCTCGCACAGGCCGGCCCGGACGCGCAGGCCACCTACACCGCGTGGCCGGCCTACCGCGTATCGCAGGGCGAGGTGCGCACGATGGAGTGGCGCATCGGCGACTGCTTCCGCCAACAGCGATTGCCGGAACTGAAGTACGGATCGGAAGCCGCGATCGACCTGACCATGTTCCTCGCCAAGAACGCCGAAGGCGGAAAGATGGCGGCCCCCGGTCTCAAACGTTAAGGAGTCGACCATGCGCACCCCGATTCGCCTACTCATCCTGCTTGCGGCCCTGCCGGCGATCTCCAGTGCTGCCGAGGCGGCGCACCAGGGCGACCGCAATGCCCAGGCGCTGGCCGTCATGAAGGCATCGTTCAAGCCTCACGGCCAGGCCGACATGGATCGCCTGAAGCAGGACACCACCCAGGCCCTGTGCTCGCTGCACGCGCCTGCCATGCCCACCGGCGAGGCGGCCTCCAAGGCCCTGGCGGCCAACCAGGCCTCGGTCAAGTTTCCCGCCGATGGCAAGTTCCTCGGCGACTGGAAACGCGGCCAGGCGATCGCCGAGGAAGGCACCGGCTTCCAGTATTCCGACGATCCGGCCAAGCCTTCCGGTGGCAATTGCTACGCCTGCCACCAGCTCGACAAGCAGCAGATCGCCTACGGCACCATTGGCCCGTCGCTCTACAACTACGGCAAGAACCGCGGCCAGTCCGAGCCGGTGCTGAAGCTGGCCTGGAGCATGATCAACGACATGAAGGGGTACTCGCTGTGCTCGGCGATGCCGCGTTTCGGCGCCAAGGGCGTGCTCACCGAACAGCAGATCAAGGACGTCATGGCGTTGCTGTTTGATCCCGCCTCGCCGGTCAACCAGTAAGCGCCCCGGGAGCATCCTTCCAATGAGCATGAATCGTCGCGAGTTCATCCAGCTGATGGCCGCTGCCGCGGCGGCCGGCCTGCCGTTGGCTTCCAGCCGCGCATTCACTGCCAGTGCCAGAGGCGAGGCGTTGTACGACGCCCCGGCGTTCGGCAACGTCAGCCTGCTGCACATGACCGACAGCCACGCGCAGCTGCTGCCGATCCACTTTCGCGAGCCGTCGTCGAACCTTGGCGTCGGCGCCGCGCGCGGCCGTCCGCCGCACCTGGTCGGCGAGCATCTGCTGAAGTTCTACGGCATCAAGCCGGGAACGCGCGAGGCGCACGCGCTGACCTACCTCGATTTCGTCGAGGCGTCCAAGCGCTACGGCAAGGTTGGCGGCTACGCGCACCTGGCCACGCTGATCAAGCGCCTGCGCGCCAGCCGACCCGGTGCCCTGCTGCTGGATGGCGGCGACACCTGGCAGGGTTCGGCAACCTCGCTGTGGACCAAGGGCCAGGACATGGTCGATGCCCAGCTCGAACTGGGCGTGGACGTGATGACCGGGCACTGGGAATTCACCTACGGCACCGACCGCGTGAAGGAAGTCGTCAACGGTCCGTTCAAGGGCAAGATCGACTTCGTGGCGCAGAACATCCGCACCGCCGACTTTGGCGACCCGGTGTTTCCCGACTACGCCATGCGCCAGGTCAATGGCGTGGACGTGGCGGTGATCGGCCAGGCCTTCCCGTACACGCCGATCGCGCATCCGGCGCGCTTCGTGGCCGAGCTGTCGTTCGGCATCCAGCAGGATCACCTGCAGCAGGTGATCGACAAGGTGCGCAAGGCGGGCGCGGCCGTGGTGGTACTGCTGTCGCACAACGGCATGGATTGCGATCTCAAGCTGGCCTCGCAGGTCAGCGGGCTCGACGCCATCATGGGCGGGCACACGCACGACGGCGTGCCGCACCCGGTGAAGGTCAAGAATGCTGGCGGCGAGACCCTGGTCACCAACGCGGGCAGCAACGGCAAGTTCGTCGGCGTGCTCGATCTGGATGTGAAGAACGGCAAGCTGCGCGAAGCCCGCTATCGCCTGCTGCCGGTGTTCTCCGACCTGCTCCCGGCGGACCCGGCGATGCAGGCGCTGATCGCCAGGCACCGCCAGCCGTACGAGAGCCAGCTGGCCAAGAAGCATGCCGTCAGCGAGGGCTTGCTGTATCGCCGCGGCAACTTCAACGGCAGTTTCGATCAGCTCATCCTCGATGGCTTGATGGCCGTGAAGGATGCGCAAATCGCGTTCTCGCCCGGCTTCCGCTGGGGCACCACGCTGCTGCCGGGCGAGGCCATCACCCATGAGCGGCTGATGGACCAGACGGCGATCACCTATCCGACCGTGACCGTCAACGAGTTCACCGGGGAGCGGATCAAGGCGATTCTCGAGGATGTCGGCGACAACCTGTTCAACCCCGATCCCTACTACCAGCAGGGCGGCGACATGGTGCGCGTCGGCGGGCTCACCTATACCTGCGACCCGAATGCGGCCGCCGGCAAGCGCATCAACGACATGCGGCTGAACGGCAAGCCGATCGAGGCCGGCAAGTCCTACAAGGTCGTCGGCTGGGCGCCGGTGGCCGAGGGTGTCACGGGCGAACCGGTGTGGGATGTGGTGGCCGAATACCTGAAGGCGCACCAGACGGTGGCGGCGCCGAAATTGAACCTGCCCAAGCTGGTGGGTGAGCAGAACGATCCGGGCATCGGTTGATGATGCTTCGGCGCACGCTCGCTGCACTGCTGGCATGGGCGTGGCTGTCGCCGGCACTGGCGGCGGCGCCGGCCGGAAAACCCGCGTGGGCACCCAGCGACATCGATCTGCCCGTGCATCAAGTCGGTCCCCACAGTTACTACGTGGAGGGCCGGCTTGAAGAGGCGACTCGCGCCAACGAGGGCTTCATTGCCAACGCGGGATTCGTGATCACCGGCGGTGGCGTGGTGGTGTTCGACACGCTGGGCTCGCCCGCGCTGGGCGATCGGCTGATCGAGGAGATCCGCAAGCTCACCAAGCAGCCGATCCGGCGTGTGGTGATCAGTCATTACCACGCCGACCATTTCTACGGCATTCCGGCCTTTCGCCGGATCGGGGCGCAGATCTGGGCAGACACCCGCGCGCATGGCTACCTCAATTCGCAGGCGGCCACCGAGCGCCTGGCTCAGCGCCAGCAGCTCATCGGGCCGTGGCTCGGGCCAGACTTCACCCTTCCACTGCCGGACCGTTGGCTGGATGCCCCCACGGGTTTCAAGATGGGCGAGGTGACCTTCTCCCTGCGCCACATCGGGCCGGCGCATTCGCCCGAGGATCTGGCGATGCTGGTCGAGCCCGATGGCGTGCTGTACTCCGGCGATGTGGTGTATGCGGGCCGCGTGCCCTTCATCGGCGATGCCGACACCCGCCAGTGGCTGAAGGCGATCGACCAACTGCTCGCCATACCGGCCCGCGTGATGGTTCCGGGACACGGGCCCGCGTCGCTGCATCCGCGCGCCGACGCACAGATGACGCGCAACTACCTGGTGTTCCTGCGCAAGCAGATGGGCACCGCTGCCAGCAACCTCGTACCGTTTGACGAAGCCTACAAGCAGGTGGACTGGAGCGAGTTCAACGCCGAGCCGACGTTTGAGGTCGCCAATCGGCGCAATGCCTATAACGTCTATCTGCAGATGGAGCAGGAATCGCTCTCGCGATAGGCCTGCTCAGCCGAACTTGGCGAGCAGGCGCGCCAGCTCCTTGGTCGACGCCCGGACATCCTCGATGTCGTCGGACGACTCGATATGGTTGTTCAGGCTGCAGATGATCATCTCGTAGAAAGCCTTGTCCAGCGCGCGGCGCGCGGCGGTGAGCTGCAGTGCCACCTGCTCGCAGCTGCAGTTGTCCAGGATCATGCCCTGGATGGCCCGGATCTGGCCCTCGATGCGCGCCAAGCGGGAGACGATCTTGCGTCGCTGCGCCTCTTCGGTATCCAGCGGAATCTCCAAGGGGATCTTTTTGGTCATCTAGGCGAGTCCATCGATCAAGGCGGTTGATGCTGCGACGCAGGATTTTTCGATCAGGCCGGGGACAGTGACGATGTGCGCCCGGAAAAATCCATGCGCCAAACCCTTGGAAGATTAGCACGGGGCAGCCATTTTGCGCGGGCAGATCCACCCCAACGAAGCCACAAATCCGGGCGGAAAAGGTGCGCGTGAAAATGCTGCAATGCATTATCTTTCTTGGCTTTTTTTATCCGGAAATGTTTTGTTTTCCGACTACCAAAAAACCAAAAAGCTCGTGCTAATCTCCGGGTCATATACCTATACCTGCATGGGTATATATGCAAGGCCCCAGGGCACGCTTCCGTTCCCCGGCCCGGCGAATGAATGCAGCGGAGGGGAAATGCTCATGCGACTTCGAATTCTCGTCACGTCCACCGCGCTGCTGTGCTGCGGCACGGCAGCGGCAACCAACGGCTACTTCTCACACGGCTATGGCATGAAGGCCAAGGGCCGCGGGGGCACATCCATGGCCCTGACCGGCGACGGTTTCGGCGGTGCCAACAATCCGGCCACCATGGTGATGTCGGGCAACCGACTCGATCTCGGACTTGATCTGTTCGATCCCGAGCGCAGCGCGTCGCGCAGCGGATTCGGACCGGGCCTCGACGGCTCCATCCACAGCGGTCGAACGCTGTTTGCCATTCCCGAATTCGGCTACAACCGAATGGTGCGGAACAACCTGGCATTTGGCGTCAGCGTGTTCGGCAACGGGGGGATGAATACCGATTATCCCGGTGGCCAGTTCAATTGCGGCCAGGGCCCGGCAAACATGCTGTGCGGCTCGGGCTCACTCGGCGTCGACCTGACCCAACTGATCGTTGCACCGACGGCTTCGTATGCCATCACCGCAAACCAGTCGATCGGCATCGCGCCCCAGTTCGCCGTGCAGCGGTTCTCGGCCAAGGGACTGCAGGCGTTCGCGTACACGCCGGGGCTCTCCTCGGATCCCGCGAACGTGACCAACCGAGGGCCGGAGACATCGCACGGCTATGGTGTGCGCGTAGGTTATTTCGCCCGCCTCACTCCGAGCTTCTCGGTCGGCGGCGCCTATGCCAGCAAGATCAGCATGAGCAGGTTTTCCCGCTACGGCGGCTTGTTCGCCGAGGGCGGCAAGTTCGACATTCCGGAGAACTACTCGCTGGGCTTGGCCTGGACGCCAGTCGAACGCCTGAGCGTCGCGCTCGATTACGAGCGGATCAACTACAGCGGCGTGCAGTCGGTCAGCAACCGCAGCCTAGTCCCGTACCAGTTGGGTGCGAACCATGGCCCCGGCTTTGGCTGGCACGACGTGAAGGTGTGGAAGCTGGGCGTCGAATATGCCAGCTCCGATCGCTGGACCTGGCGCGCGGGGCTCAACCACGGCAGCAATCCGATCCAGAGCGCCGACGTCACCTTCAACATCGTGGCACCGGGCGTCGTCACCGATCACGTCACCCTTGGCTTCACCCACACGATGCGATCAGGGGCGGAGTTGACCATGGCGTACATGCACGCCTTCAGCAAGACCGTGCGGGGTGCGTCGATCCTGCCGGTGTTCATGGGTGGCGCACCGGGCGGCAGCGAGCGCATTTCGATGTACCAGAACTCGGTCGGCATCAGCTACGGCTGGAAGTTCTGAATGAGCAAGCCCCACACGCCGCCACGGCGTGTGGGGACAACCACTCGACGATGGCGCGGGGCGCCCCGTCGGGCCATCGTCATGACCGCGGCGGCCCGGCGATGGCGCGCATGATGATCACTCGCCCCGCCTCCTGATCCAGCACGATGGGCCGCCGGGCGGGCAGGACGCGGCTTTGCCCAAGCGCCGGTCCAGCGAGCGTGTACCAACCGCGCGCCAAGCACATCGCAGCCCCCTTCCCCCATGCTGACAATGGCCGCCTTCCACGGGACATGCCATGGCGCGCCCGCAGGGTTCGATGGACCCGCTGGCCGCACGGCTTGATGGCCGATCTATATCGCTTCATCGCGACATAAAGATATAAACTCCACCCAAGATGCCCTTCCTGGAGACTGCGGCGATGCCGGCCATCAGCTTTGAATTTTTCCCCCCCAAGACCGACGAACAGCGCGCGCAGCTCGATCGCGCTGCGCAGCAGCTGAAGACGCGGGGTCCGGAATACGCCTCTGTCACGTTCGGCGCAGGCGGCTCCACGCTCAGCTACACCGGCGAGACGGTGGCGCGGCTGCATCGCGAGCACGGAATGGAAGTGGCGCCGCACCTGTCGTGCATGGGCGGCACCCGCGCGGAGATCGCCGAGTTGCTTGCCGGCTACCGCGCGGCCGGCTATCGCCGCATCGTGGCGCTGCGCGGCGACCTGCCTTCGGGCATGGCTTCGCCCGGCGACTTCCGCTACGCCGCCGAGCTGGTGCGCTTCATCCGCGAACACTCGGGCGAGCACTTCCACATCGAGGTGGCGGCCTACCCGGAAACCCACCCTCAGGCCGAGGACGCGCTGGCCGACCTGCGCCACTTCCAGGCCAAGGTGGAAGCCGGCGCGAACGGCGCGATCACGCAGTACTTCTTCAACCCGGACGCCTACTTTCGCTTCGTCGATGACGCGCGTGCGCTCGGCGTCACTGTGCCGATCGTTCCGGGCATCATGCCGATCGGCAATTTCAGCCAGCTCAAGCGCTTCTCCGACATGTGCGGCGCGGAAATCCCGCGCTGGATCGCCAAGCGCATGCAGGCGCACGGCGACGATGCCGAGTCGATCCGCCAGCTGAGCGCCGAAGTAGTTGCCGGTCTGTGCCGCCGCCTGCTCGACGGTGGCGCACCGGGCCTGCACTTCTACACGCTGAACCGGGCCCGCCCCACGCTGGCAGTACTGGACCTGCTGCACTGATCGACTGACGCCGCGGCGCTATGCTGCGGTGATGCGCCGGATCACCCTCCTGCTGCTGGTGCTGCTGGCCGCGTCGATCGGCAGGCCATTGCGTGCGCAGGATGCCGGCATCCACCGCTGCGTCGATCGCGCCGGACACCAGGTGTTCACCGACCGTGCCTGCGCGGACCTGGACGCCACCCCGGCGCTCCCTCAAGGCGATGCTGCGCCCGATGCCTCGCCCGTGCCCGGCGAGGACCGCTCCTCGCAACTGTGCGCGGCCACACTGGACGAGCTGCGCCAGCAGGTCGTCGACGCCTTCGCCGCCCGCGATCCCAACCGCCTCGCCGGCCTGATGCTCTGGGACGGCTACAGCCGGCGCGGCGTGGTCGAACAGATCCGCACGCTGGGCACGCTGATGCAGCAGCCACTGCTCGACGTGGCCGACGACGGCCCGGCGCGCACGGCGCAGACCTCGCCCCTGTACGACGCCAGCCGGCCGCTGGATACCGACTTGGACACCGCGCCTGCGGAGGACAACCCGACGGCCCTCACCCTGGTCACCGGCCCGCACGATGCCAGCGGTGCCAGCACGTCCACCCGCTTTGCCCTGGTGGCGCAGTCCGGCTGCCTGTGGCTGCGCCCCGCCGATTAGTGGCGCGCGGGCCGACCCGTTATCATGGGCGGTCCCCCAACGGAGAACCGTCATGGCGCAGCAATACCCCGAATGGATCTGGCAGAACGGCGAGATCAAGCCGTGGAAGGACGCCACCACCCACGTGATGTCGCATGCGCTGCATTACGGCTCGTCGGTGTTCGAGGGCATCCGCAGCTACGCCACGCCGGACGGCGCGGCGATCTTCCGCCTCACCGACCACCTCAAGCGGCTGTACCAGTCCGCACGCATCTACGACATGGTGCTGCCGTACTCGCTGGAAGAGCTGGCCGCCGCCTGCCGCGACGTGATCAAGAAGAACGGCTTCTCCGCCGCGTATCTGCGCCCGGTTGCCTACCGTGGCCTGGGCGGTTTTGGCCTCTCCGCCGAGACGCCGATCGACGTGGCCGTGGCCACCTGGCCGATGGGCCCGTACCTCGGGCCGGAGGCGCTGGAAAAGGGCATCACCGCCTGCGTGTCGAGCTGGCAGCGCTTTGCGCCAAACACCATCCCGGCCGGCGCCAAGGCCGGCGGCAACTATCTCTCCGGCCAGTTGATCGCCCGTGAAGCGCGTCGCCTGGGCTTCGGCGAAGGCATCGCCATGGCCTCCAGCGGCCTGCTCAGCGAGGGCGCCGGCGAGAACCTGTTCCTGGTGTTCGACGGCGTGCTGCACACCACCCCGGCCAGCGCCTCGATTCTCACCGGAATTACCCGCGACACGATCAAGGTGCTGGCACGCGAGGAAGGCATCGAAGTGGTCGAGCGCGACATCCCGCGCGAGTACCTGTATCTGTGCGACGAGCTGCTGATGTGCGGCACCGCCGCGGAGATCACGCCGATCAACTCGGTCGACGGCAAGCAGATCGGCAACGGCACCGCCGGCCGCGTCACCCGTCGCCTGCAGGAGCTGTACTTCGGCCTGTTCGACGGCAGCACCAGCGACAAGTGGGGCTGGCTGGAAGCGGTCTGATCCGGCCCTTCCCCGTGCAGAGCAAGAACGCCCCGCATCGCGGGGCGTTTTTTTGCCCCCTGTAGGAGCCCGCTCGCGGGCGATGCTCTTCGCCCTTAATCGACATCAAAGCTAAAGGCATCGCCCGCGAGCGGGCTCCTACACGGTAAGGGGATCAGCCGAACGTGATGCTGGCGACGGCGCCATTCGTGTCGGTGCGCGGGCGCATCGACACCTGCCAGCCGTAGAGGTCGCACAGCCGCCGCACGATCGCCAGGCCCAGCCCCGCGCCACTGCCACCCGCGCCTTCGCCGCGCACGCCGCGCTGGAACAGTCGCTCGGCATCCTCCGGCTTGATGCCTGGACCGGTGTCGATCACCTCGATGCCGTTGGCACCCACTTCCACCCGCACCTCGCCATCGAGCGTGTACTTGATCGCGTTGCCGATGAGGTTGGTCAGCGCTACCGCCAGCACCGAGGCAGGCGCGTTCACGCTCACCGGCTCGCGCTGGTCCAGGTGCACGGCAACCGGCTTGTCGCGGATCTGCGGGCGCTGGCTCTCGATCACGTCGGCGGCCACTTTGGCCACGTCGGTGGTTTCGCCGCGGGTCGGGCCGCGACGCTCCGCGCGCGACAGCAGCAGCAATGCCTCGATCAGCTCGGTGGCCTGGCGCGAAGCGCGCTCGATGCGCTTGAGGCGTTCGGCCAGCTTGGGCGTGAGATCGGGCGAACCCTGCAGCAGCTCGGTGGTGCTGGCGATCACCGCCAGCGGCGTGCGCAGTTCGTGGCTCACGTCGGAGTTGAACTCGCGGTCGCGCTCCACCATAGCCGTGAGCCGTGCTGCGTAGTCGTCCAATGCCTGCGCCAGCTCTCCCACTTCGTCATCGGCGAACTCCGCCGCCAGCGGCTCGGCCTTGCCGACCTTGCGGAACTCACGCAAACGCTGCGCCAACTGGCTAACCGGCTTGAGCACCTTGCGCGACAGCCACAGGCCGATCGCGAGCGAGAGCAAGCCGAAAAGAAAGACCGCGCCGATGACGCTGAAGAGCAGTTGCTGCTTGCCCAGTTCGTCACGCGAGACGTCATAGCGAAGAAAGCTGTAGATGCCGTCTTTGTGTTCGACGGCTAGCTTGTAGTGGCGAAGGCGGCCATCCGGCCCCTTTTCGCTGACGTCGTGGACCCCGTTGGGAAGTCGCTGCCAATCCAACGGCGCCTTGTAAATGGTGCGGTCGCTCCAAGTCCACGCCTCGACGATGCCGAACTTCGGCTGCTGGTCGGGGTGTTCATGCACCTGGCGATTGAGGTTATCGACCTCATCCACGAGCGTGGCGGTGACCAGCTGATCCTCCACCCGGGTGCGGATATTCAGCGCCGCAAATGCAAACAACGCGCTGAGGCCGAAGCCGAACAGCGCGAAGGAGACGACGAGGCGGAACCGCAGCTTACGCCTGGACTGCATCCGGATCGACCATGCGGTAACCGATGCCGTGCCGCGTGTGGATCAGCGGCTTCTCGAACGGCTTGTCGATCGCCGCACGCAATCCATGGATGTGCACCCGCAGCGAGTCGCTGTCCGGCAGCTCCTCGCCCCACACCTTCTGCTCCAGGTCCTGCCGGGTCACCACCGATGGGCTGGCTTCCATCAGCGCCTGCAGCAGCTTGAGCCCGATCGGGTTCAACTGGATCGACTTGCCCTCGCGGTTCACCGTGAGCGTGTCGAGGTTGAAGGTGAGGTCGGACACCTTGAGCACACGGCTCTGCGGCCCCTTGCCGCGCCGCGCCAGCACTTCCAGTCGCGCGGACAGTTCCTGCAGCGCGAACGGCTTGGTCATGTAGTCGTCTGCACCGGACTCGAAACCGGTGAGCTTCTGCTCGAGCGCATCGCGCGCGGTGAGCATGAGGATCGGCGTCTGCTTGTGCGCCTCGTGGCGCAGCTTGCGCGCCACTTCCAGCCCGTCCATGCCGGGCAACGTGAGGTCGAGCACGATCACATCGAAATCGTGCACCACCGCCAGGTGCAGGCCGGTCACGCCGTCGCCGGCAAAATCGACCACGTGGCCGCGGTCTTCCAGATAGTCGCCGATGTTGGTCGCGATATCGCTGTTGTCTTCGATCACCAGTACGCGCATGCGCCACTCCGAGCGGTCGGCGCACGGGCCGGCCTTATGGGTTGCAAGCTTAACAAGCCTGTCGTGCCGGAGCAGAGCCGCCCGGGCGCGAAACTGAACGCGCCGCGCGGGCAAAGAAAAGGCCCGGATGACTGTCCACGCGGGATCAGTGCATCCGGGCCCAAGCTACTGCCCCGATACCGAATCTGCTGCCACCAGACCTACAGGTTGAAGTGCCAAGCAAATGCAGTGACGCCTTTATAGGCGGGGGGTGGTTAGGATGCAGTTAATGGTTCGCAGCTCCCGCCCGAACCGTTCAGCCGCCGACGCTTTGCTCCAGATGCTTGATGATGTGACCGGACACGTCCACGCCGCTGGCTGCCTCGATGCCTTCCAGGCCCGGCGAGGCGTTGACCTCCAGCAGCAACGGGCCGCGGTCCGAGCGCAGCAGGTCGACACCGGCGATGCCCAGCCCCAGCGCCTGGGCGGCGCGGACGGCGATCTTCTTTTCCTGCGGACTGAGCGTCGCCTTCACCGCGGTGCCACCGCGATGCAGGTTGGCGCGGAATTCACCCGGGCTGGCATCGCGCTGCATCGCCGCCACCACCTTGTTGCCCACCACGAAGCAGCGCAAGTCGCTGCCCTTGGCCTCGGCGATGAACTCCTGCACCAGGAAGTTGGCGTACAGGCCGCGGAACGCCTCGATCACGCTCTGCGAGGCGCTGCGCTTTTCCGCCAGCACCACGCCGGTGCCCTGGCTGCCTTCGTTGAGCTTGATCACGTGCGGCGGCTCGCCCAGCATCGCCAGCACGTCGGTGGTGTCGTCGGGGTTGTCGCCGAACACGGTCACCGGCATCTGCAGGCCGTGCGAGGCGAGGATCTGCAGGCAACGCAGCTTGTCGCGCGCGCGCAGCACCGCGTCGGACGGATTGGGCGTGTACACGCCCATCATCTCCAGCTGGCGCAGCACGGCGGTGCCGTAGAAGGTGCTCTGCGTGCCGATGCGCGGGATCACCGCATCAAAGTCGCGCAGCGCCTTGCCCTTGTAGCGGATCTCCATGCTGCCCGGCGCGATGCGCACGTAGCAGCGCAGCGGATCGAGCACGCGCACCACGTGGTTGCGCTCGCGCGCCGCCTCGACCAGGCGCTGGGTGGAATACAGCCGCGTGTTGCGCGAGAGGATGGCTATCTTCATGGGTTGTCCGGCGCCACGCGCTGCGCGCGCGGCTGGGTGTAGGAAAGCATCGGGTCGACCGCGAAGCGTCCGATCAGGGCGGTGCGGCCAAGCAGCATGGGAAACAGCATGTGACGACGATCGGTCAAGCTGATGTCAATCAGGAACGACTGCCCCGCCAGGCTCACCGTGCTGCGGATGAACCAGCGTTCGCTGCGCCGCCCGCCGGTGTCGGTGACCACGCGCCGGTCCAGCGCCGGCGCCTCGCTGTGCCAGGTGCTGACGCGGCGTCGGCCCGCGCTCACGCTGAAGCGCAGCCAGGTCGCGCCGTCGCGGCGAAATGTTTCGAGGGAGTCGATGTGCAGCGCGCTGGACCGCGCGCCCGTATCGAGCTTGGCCTTCAGGCCGGCGATGCCGAGATCGGGCAGCGCCACGCGCTCCCGCCAGCCGAGGGTGATGACATCCGCCATGGTCAGCGCACGCGTCGGGAGGTGGGGCTCGGGGATCGAGGGGGAGTTGGAGCGGGTGAAGGGAATCGAGTCCCTTTCCCACAGCGTCTTGTTTTTGATCAGCTTTTCGTCAGGACACCAGTAAGCCAGCGATACCCAAAACGATACCCAACAAGCTTACCAGTCAGGCGACAGCCCTCGCTAGTTGCCTCACGCCCTCTCCTGCCATTCGACGTGCACGCGTGGTCGAGCGTGCCAATTTTGCTGAACGATTCACAAACGCCAGCTCAACCGCTCTTGCCGTTGGGCCCATCACTGAGATGGGTCGACGAAGCCGAAGGTCGTGACGCCATCCTTTTCGGTGCCGCGATCTAGCGGCCCATGAAGAGGAACGAACGACATGATCATTTCTGAGTGCAGCCAGCCGAATTCAGATCCGGGCTGCTGCAACGCTGCCTCTCTCACCGAGCCAGTCTCCTGGCACACAGTGTCCACGGATACCTTCGAGGGTGTCCTCGCAGAACATCTCTGCCTCAAATGCAGTGCTCTCTGGCACCACGCCAAGGGGTTCGCGCTTCAACCTCAGCTGGGATTCTGAACCAAAAAAATGGCGCCCATTTCGGGCGCCATCCGGGGCTTGGGTGCACAAGCTAGCCGGTGCCTCACGGTCGGTTCCACCAGGCTTACAGGTCGGCAGGCTGTCGCCAGACCATCCGCCGACTCGGGCCAGACGTGTGGGGCACATCCAGCATATTAAGTTGGCTGAACCCTACAATCAGGGAAAACTGATCACCACGTCAGTCTCCGTCGATCATGCCCGCACTTGTTTGCTGAGCTCATCGCGTCATTCTGCTGATGTGGGGCATGAAGCCTTTATGCCATCCGCATCATTTGCCGCAATCGCCTTGAGGCAAAGCTGTGTTTTCGACTCTTGCAATTGAAGATATGCAACATTTGCGCTTGCCGCTGCCTCACTTTTTTTCGCGTCCCCAAAAGCCGTGAAAAGCTTTCCGAATGCCTCGAAGTAGGCACCAATGACATCAGCAGGAATTTTGAAAAGACCAAGCACCTCACTATTCTTTTGAGGATTGTACCCAGTGGGCATACCATCAGAGAGTGTGATATTCGTTGAGTTGTTTGCGAAAAAATTTCTAGGAACGGGCAACTTATAGACAGCATTCTCATCAGGAATAAATACAATAAAGCCTCTAACAAGTTGCCTCAACGAGGCCTGAGTAGCCTCAATGTGAACTGGGATCGCCTGTCTATAATAGATGCCGCTATACACCCTGCCTAGCGCCATCGCGTTGCCCGCCACACCACCATTGGGCAACGGTGCGACATCATTTATTGTCGGACTGGGAAGGCGAGAAGCGTTGCTCGTAACATGAAAATCAAATCCACATAAATTCTGATCGGATTTTTTTAATTCATCGAAAGTCACAAGCCGACTATAAACCCCACTGACGGGGCATGATTGATCTGGTGAAGCCACAATCCGCCCGAGATTGAAGAACAAGTCGAGCCGCCTTGAAGCCATTGAAGAAGCAATGCTCTTTGCAATGTCATCCACCGCACTTGTTGAAGTAGATTTACTTACGCTAAGCAACCCTGATGTGCTAACCGAAATTTCCAGCGAGTTCGATCCAAACTCGCTTCTAGATATCGTCATAAGAAACGAGGAGCTCATATCCGGATAAGCTTCGCCAGCCTCCACGTTAGGCGTATATATTTTTGTTGCTCCCGAACCTTGGGAATCGTCAGCCACAGTTACGGATAGCCTGATATCCTTCAGGGGAAGATGGTAGATGAGACCATCGTAACCAGCAGCCCCCTCGTTTACCCTTTGCGACTTGATGTTGGCACACCCGGATGCCAACAAGGAAAGGAAAAGAGCAATGGGTAGATTAAATACTGATCGCATAAATCCTCCACCAGAACATGAAAGACTGAATGAAGAAGAATTATTCACTAGCGGCCACTGACCGCTCCTGACGGAAATTCAAATGCGCAACTTGCGAGCAGCGGTGCAATTGTCAGCCGCGCCACGCCCCGCAATGAACTCGACGCTTGAAATATTTTCTCGCGAGAATGTCTACTGCCTCGCAAATTTTATGTAGGGAAAAGCTGACAAGGTGTGTGGGGTATTTCCAATACCGTTCAGGTAGACTGTCTACGTAACTAACCCTTTGAGAGGACCAACATGGCTATCAATCTCGATTCACTTTCCCCCGCTGAACTCCAAGCGCTCATCAAGAACGCCGAAGCGCAGATGGAATCCGCGCGGAAGAATCACGTCAAGGAAGTGCGGGCCAAGATCGATGGCATCCTCGCGGGCGCTGGCCTGACCATTGGTGAGGTCTATCCGACGCGCGGCGGCAAGGTCGCCAAGGGTCCGAAGGCTGTGGTTGCGCCGAAGTACCGCAACCCCGACAACGCGGCCCAGACTTGGTCTGGCCGGGGTAAGCGCCCGACGTGGTTCGTTGATGCCTTGAAGAAGAAGGGTGTCACGGCCGACAGCCTCTTGATTGCTGGTGCCACGGCGAAGACCGCGCCCGCCAAGAAAGCGGCGAAGAAGGCTCCGGCCAAGAAGGCTGCTAAGAAGTAATCCACTGATAGGCCTACCTTTTCCCATAAAGGCGAAAGGTGTAACCTCGCCCCTGAGACCAAAAAAAGTCAAACAGCTTGGGAGCAGTAGTAAAAGCGTTTTTTGCTGAGCTCATTTGCTTCGCGTGTGGCATGGATACCGCTTTGGCCCGTATCGCAGTAGCAGTAACGCTAGATGGTGTTTTTCACGCGTTTGAAAGCTCTGATGGAGGGCACAACATGGCATCTCATGAAAAAGGTGTGGGTACTAAGGGGGTTCTGCGGGGGCCAAACGTATCCATGTCAGCGAAGAGATGAGCAAACGCAAACTCGCTTTTCCAAGAGTCCCGGGGCTCGTCCCCACCCCGCGCCAAATCTAAAAAGGCTGCCTTCTTGGCAGCCTTTTTTTTGCTCGGCGCAACGGTCTGCTTCGTCAGCGGCACGCCAGCATCCCAGCGAGGACGAGCCTGACTGCTTGCCCACCCTAGTCACGACACTCTGTTCCGAAGTGTTCGAATTTCAGAGCTCGCAACCTAGCTGAGCATCTTGCCTGTTGAGACAGGCCCAGCTTAGGCTGGGTCAATCGTTGAAAGGAATGAGCGATGAGACCAGTCGTCGTGTACCTAGATAGCCAGGATTTCTCCAGATTTTCGCCGTCTCACCCAGACTACGAGGCGTCTCTACCCATCAAGCAGCGGTTGCTCGCTCTCCGCGATCAAGGCACCGCCCGTTTTGTATTCAGTGACGTACTCTTCTTCGAAGCGCTTCCGACCGAACCGAGAGTCATCGACAAAGGGCTAGAACGGATCCGCACAATCGCAGAAATGTGCGGAGATAACCATCTCCCTTCCGGCTCAACTATCTTCGAACATGAAATGACAGTCTTGGGTGGATCATCGGCTGTGCTCGATTGGACGGAGTGGCACCCCCGCTTTGAAATGGAACGCCCAAATATTAAAGCGGAGCTCGATAAATGGGTAATAGAAAACTCAACCAACAGAAAGATGCGCCGCGCACTCTCCAAGAGGATCTCCGCAAAGGTGGAACCTGCCTTCTATAAGACATGCGTCGACGAACTGCTGCAAAAATACCCATTATTTCGTGGCGGGAGGGCCGCCATTGAAATGTTCATTCGCGACAACTCCACGTGGCCGCAATTAAGGCAAGCTATCCTCGAAGGAATGCGGGATATCGTTCAGCTATCAACTTGGCTAAGCGATAACTGGAAATACAATCATAATTTTTCAGATGGGCTAAGGGCAGGAAACAGGAGTACGCAAGAATCGCTAATAAATCTTTACGAAAAAATGAGATCAACATTTGATCAAAGCACAATTCCAACAGTTGACGCCGCAAAAATAGTTGAAAAATCTTATAAATTTGAACTGCGCAACGCTTATCAGAAGATAGTAGACAAAAGCAGCACTGATAACATATCTATCACACCCGATCTTCCTATCGAAGAATTCTTCCGCGCCAAGGCACCTTCAATTTTTTGCGCATACACGTTCATCGGCGAGTTGCTTCTTGCGTCAGCCCTTCCCCAGAGACCAAGAAACCCCCACAAGAAGGCGGGCAGCGACTTTGCAGACGCTATGCACCTTCTATTTGTTCCGTATGTTGATATCATTCGGGTGGACTCCTTCGCCCACAGCGTGTTGAAGCGAACTGACCTAGGATTTCCTGCGCAATTCGCACCATCTTTAGCTGACCTGCCCGAACTTATAGGGTCGACTCATGCCAGCAGGAGTGCGAGAGCCGGCCTGACTACGCGTTAGAGCAGGAAGATGAGCATGATCAACTCACCACCCCGCTCAGCTTTCAAGCCAAAAACCCCAAGCCTAACGACGGTCTGACACAGGCAACCTCAGGAGTCGGGACCCTGTTCCGCCACCTCGTTGACAAGCTGTGCGGGCTGGTTCTCCTCTTCATCACCCAAAACCCGCTGGATGGACTGGGAGATGTAATTCAGGACGGAGATCGCCTTCAAGCAATTTTCCTTGGTCCCGTAATCAACCGATTCTCCGTGCAACACCATATGGCGATTGAGACCGGAAAAGCCCTCTGGCCTGTCGCGCTCCGACAACGAAACCTCCAACCCAATCTCGAACGGTGCTAGAAAAGCACTCGAAATGCTCCCGCTTGCAATGCTCATGACGTGGTCTTTTACCTTCTTCCTACCTTTAGCCATAAAAAAGTGAGCATCGACCACGTCCAGGCAAATGCCATCTATCTGGGCAAGGATGGTCGGTATGGCCAAAATGTATTGAGCGTTTGCATACGCCTCAAAGGCGGCCTCGATGATGTGCTGCCTTTTGGGATAGAGATCGCACAGCTCCTGCTTGATCGAGTCAACGCGAGCATCAAAGTGGCAAACCATCTCTTGGTGTGCTTCTTGAACACGCTCCTCTTCTACCAGATTCTTGAATCTGATGGGCGCAGATGCGCCCATGTCGAAGTCAAGGCACCATCCATGCTTCCCCATGACTGCCAGACCTTCGCGCACCTCTTCAGGATATGCTTTAAAACGGCGCGCAATGTCGGCGAATTGCTGACTTGCCGAGAAAAACGAGCTGTCAAATGCTTTAAACTGAGATGCAAACTGCTCCTGAAACTTTCTTGCTTGCTCCAACATCGGAGAGAAGACAAAAGCGGATTTACTGACTCGCTCAACGACATCCAGGAATTCGCTCCGACGCTCCCGCATCGCTTTCGTCCAGACAGGCTCTGCCATCGAGCTCGCCAGATTGAATGAGGGAAGGGGGTCCTTCATCACAGAGCCAATGGGGAAAGTCTTGGTCAATGCCCCTAAGACAAAGGAATTTTCCTTCGCAAACCTCTGCCAAGGCGACTCACGCACTGCTTGGCCCAACGCGTGAGTGGGAAAGGCCAATTTTGAAAACTTCTCGAAAGGAGAATTCCTGACACCGAAACCCAAGGCGTCCTGATGTTTCTGAACCGCTTTCATCCAAACCGGCTCAGCAGCTGCAAATGCTTTTGAAAAGGCAACGGGATGTTTCGTAATACTTCCTAGGTAATCGCGTGCGTGATGGGCGGCCAGGAGTGCATCTTTTTCGGATGTTCCAGTAGCGCCGGAGATGTCATGCGGCGCCGTATCCGCCACACCGTCAGAACCGGTTGGCTCGTCATGGGGAAGAGTTTCTTGGGGTGAAACTTCACCCGGCAGGGTGCTGCGCTCATCTTTATCCTTACCCATCATATCCAGTCCGTTTATCGCGTTCGAAAAGCCACTATATCCAAATTCTGGAAATGTCCAGATGTTGATGGATAAATGACCTGTGCAAGAAACTTGCTCAGTCGCTCTATCTTCAATTGGTAGCTAGCGGCTCAGTGTCATCGATCAACCAACGGAAACCACATTGGATAAGCTAGACGAACGCTCCGACGATAGAGGCGAGCGCGCTGAGACCTATCGACCACGCGGTCAACAGCGCCGCCTTTCTGTTGAGCCTGGAAACATCCATGGAATCACGCATGAGGGCCCCTAGCCTAAGCTCATGCGCGAAAGCGGCGTCAGCTGGTTCCACACGCCCCATGAAGGGGTCATGGGAGACCTGAGCGGATCGATACCAAAGCAGCGCCGAGACACCTCCGGTGACAATCGATGCCGCCACCAGTGCCCAGCGCACCGCGATGAAGGTGTTGCGCCACATGTTCGACCCTCCTAGGCGACATCAGCCGACGGGATGACTCGCGTTGCATCCAAGGCACGGCCTATACACGCCCCGCCTGCCCAGCTTTTCAAAACCCAGAAGACACCCGCAGACATAGCAAAGATCGCCCTCGCCCTTGGTCCACCGCCATACACGGATGCCCTGAACAATTGTCAGGAGAGATGTGAGAGAAAGGCCCGCCAACAGAATGTAGTCCGGGAGCATCGACTCTACGGGATGGCCCCCGAGCCTCCCGGGCAGGCCCTCAAGGACGCTGACCGCCCAAGCAATCAGCAAGGTGAACGCCAAAGGCGCCAAGCATGGAACCAGCATCCGAAGCTGCATCTTTGTTGCATAAGACATAAGGCCACTCCCCAGAGATCATCGCTGACCTTAGCTTGAGGTTGGGGAGTCTCAGAGGCGGAGACGCTGGGGTAGCGGCCGGGCAGGGTCTGATACGCCAGCAGCCCACGCATGGCTCACAGGTAGTAGGTCACCTTCGCCCCCACCACACTGATGTGGCCAGCGTCCTTCAATCCCTCCACCAACGCCGAGATCTCATCTTCGGTCAGCTGCTTGGCGAACAGCGCACCGATGGTGCTGGCCAGGGTTTTGATCGAACGGGGCTTGGCGGCGCCCCTCTGACGAAGGTTGGCCAGGATCAACGCCAGCTTGTCTTCGACCTTCCCTGCCTTGGCGACATGGCCAACTTTGAGCATCGGGATATCGCCAATGTCTTTGGATCGGCAGGCGAAGACCTTTTGGGCCTTCAAGTGCTTGATGAGGGGGTCAAAGCCCGAGTCCTTGCTGATGATGTGGAAGAACGCGTTGGGGTCTTGGGCCGCCAACTGCCCGATGTAGTACGCGATGTGGAAGTCCAGCGCATTGGGGCCGTTGCCTGAGATCTTGATGTACCGCGCATGCTCGCCCAGCGCCTGCATGGCTTCGGCCACCTCGAAGGTGACCTTAGCCTGGCTGGCCCCTACGAACAGATACACCTTGAAGACGTGCTCACCCCTCAGCGCAGCCAAGCTTTTGGGCTGCACGTTCTCGTAGTCGATGAGGACGTAGTTGTTCTTCATGGCCCACTCCCAACTTCCTTTCGAGATCCAGGCCGGATGTGATGAAGCATCGCTTGCAGAAGAGACTTGGATACGGCGTTGATTTCGGCATCGATGCTGTCCAACTCTTCAATGGTGTAGCCAGAAGAAACATTCGCAGCAAAAGCCATCACCGCCTCGATCGCTCCCTTGGCCCGAGCGGGGTCTTCCGCTTCATTTACGGCCACCAACCTTGTCGCCAGGTCGAGATAGTCGTTGGCATGGATGGCGAAAAGTCGGTCGCTGTCGCTTGGCTTGAAGGCCCAGGCGTCATGTTGGACACGATTACGTCTGAGGCGAACCGCATCAAGGCGATCGAGCATTTCGTTCAGGGATTCCAGCTCCGCCCCTACAAGAGCCTTCGCGACAATCTTCTTCGCAAATGCGCTCGCCCTCTCTCCGCTAAGCGCCTTCTCAAGCTTTTCGGCCACGAGCTCTGTTGTCGTTCCCATCAAAGCAGCAAACAGGCAGTTCAGATTGACCTCTGCCTGCGACCATGATGCCGCGATTACACCTACCTTCTCGGCGAAGGCTGGCCGGCTCTTGATGACATGCGGACCGACGTCCAGAAGAAGGTCGCCCGCCTCGTCGCGCACTTGAAGACCATGTTTTTGCTGCTCCATACCTTCATCCTTCCTTTTTGCGTGCTACGCCCGGAGCATCCGCTCCGTCTCATCCATATGGAGCGCGTCGCCTTCGAGCCCCATCCCGGCTGATGTTGACGCCAGTCGGCCAGATCGGCAACGGAAGGAGGTTCGAGACCACCCATAGGAGCAGTGCACGGATATTGGGTCGAAAAGGAGGGCTAGAAGCGGCAGGTTTCGCCGCATAGTTGGTGCAAGCCGGCCTCAGACTTGCCTTTGCGGCATACGCCGTATCACGCGAACCCCAAAGGGAGTTTCAATGCACCTCATCGACCAAGCCTCCGTCCAACACGCACAGAATGCGCTCCTCGCCCTTTTATCGGCCATCCTCCTAGGAAAGAAGATCCTGAAACACGCCTCGAAGCTCTTCCCCAAGGGAACTGGCGCCTTTCTCATCGAACAGTGCCGCAAGGTTCAGGCCTACGTCGTTCGAGAAACCACCCCGCCCATTCGCTATCCGCTCATCCGCAGGATGGCCGAAGTCTTTGTCTCAGCCCACTTCTATGTGCAGGCGCTCACCTGCGTGGCCCTCTTCCTGCTGCTTCTGCTGAAATTGGACATGAGTCACATCACCGTTTGGCGCTTTCTGGCGGCAGCTGCCATCACGCCCCTCATCGGCTTGATGTTCTCGTTCTGCTTTACCCAGGCGGAAAAGCTTCGGGTGAAGCTGAGGGAAGAGAGCGTCGCCCTCTGGTAACAGCGAGCGTCGCTTCACGCATCCAGTTGGGCGAGCCGCTCGGCCGGGTCATGAAAGACCACCTCGGCTGGGTCAAAGGCTTGTGGCTTGAAGGGCCAATAGACCTTGGCGTGCCTATTTTTCATCCAATCCCGCAACTCTCGGTATGCGGCCGACCTGGGCTTGTTGAGCGTGTCGAGAAGCTCCTGAAAGCCATGCACCCCACCACAGTCTTCTGGTGGGGCGGCATTTTCACCGGCCAAGCAACGGGGGTAGCCACCCCCATCGCTCTCCCGGACTTCTTCTAGGTGGATGGTGTGTCGCCAGCAATCCCCGAAGTCGTACAGATAGGAGCAGGTCCGCACCTTGCCGAGCTGTTCGGACAGGGTCGCCGACCAACCTGGAACGATGGGCTTCTCTGCGTAGTCGTCGGGAACCCCAATCGCAACCGACCCAACTTCGAACTCGTGCAAGTGATAGTCCAACCAGCCGAAGGCATCTTGGATGGCCACATGCAGCTCCCAGAACGTCGATGAGGCCGGCATCTCGATGCGCCGCCAGATCATGGGCTCGGTCCTGTCGAGCTCGATGCGGAGCCGAAAGATAGGCTGTGTCGGAGCAGCGGAGGGCGAGGTGAAGGAGGTTTTGCGGGGCCTGGTTGGCATGGACCATGAGGCGTAAGGGAGATCAGCCTAGCCTAGCGATTCCCGTCTCAAAGAGCACACGAGTAACAATGGTCGGGCTCAGATGTAGCTCCTCGAGCGCTTTGCATGCTCTTCGGCAGCCAAAGGTAGTTTTTCTCGCAAAATTTTCTGCTCTCGCTTCGCATAAATAAAGTCAGCAACATCCGTGTGACCCCCTCGCCGCCGGTATTCATCTGCCGTCATGCGCCTTCGGTCTTTGGTGTCGAGATTCGCGCCATTCTCGATTAGGACCTCGGCGATCGCCACACTTTTAGAAAAGAAAAGTGGCGTCATACGTCGATAGCCGCGAGCGTTAACGTTGGCTCCATTATCAATGAGCAACCGCACCATTTCAGGTGTCTTAGCATAAAAAAGGAGCGGGCCAAACCTGTATTTGAAATTGACATCCGCCCCGGAATCGAGGAGGAGCTTGGCAATCTCAATGGACTCCCATCCAAAGCCCCCGGCCCCTCCGCTCGGGTGGTTATCTCGCCCCCTCGAGTTAAGGTCTAAACCTTTTTTCACAAGAAGCCTAGCGCACTCCACATTGCTAACTTTATGGAGCATGGAGTATTCACCATCATAACCATCTGCGTTAACATCAGCGCCTGCGCGGATGGCTTGATCTAAACTCTCTACATCATCGTACATATAAACTTTGTAGATCTCATTTGGGTCGATAGTCATTGGCTTTCTCGTAATAGTACCTGTCCGCATAAAATCAAATTAATTAGCATTGTCAAGGGTGTGGTTTTAGGTTTTTCGACGGCGGCCGCCTACCCATGTCATCCTGAAACTCTCTCTCCAACCATGCTCGCCGCATGCTCGGACCGCGCTAATGCCGTTAGCACATGCGGATGAATCGTAAGATCTTTTACTTACTTAAGAAAAAGATATTGGAAAATGCATTAGGGAGATATATACCAGAGCATTTTTCTAATTTCTCTGCATTAGTACACCCTGAGCAACTCATTTTGCATGAGTCACCAGCCATCCTGGCAGCACATTTCAAAACGTCAATGGATCGCTAGAAGCGGATTTTCCAATTGGCGATCAAAGTCACACTTTTCGCGCCACCGGAATATCGCATTGGAATGCGGTTTTTCGAGGTTTGCGACAGGCTTGGCGATCGAGAAAATACGGGGCTTGACAGAAAAATGATCATCCCTTTAATCACTGTTTTTAAGATTAAAGAGAATTTATGCTTGATTCGTCCAATGGAGGCAGTTCAAAAGCAGCCCTTCCGCATTATCACATCGAATTACCCAACGGATTGAAGGTCACCGCCTCGGGACCTGAGGAACATGAGCGCGCCATGGAAGCCGTCGAACGGCTGGCGAAGCTGTCTTTCGCCCCACCGCCCATGCCTGCGCCGCCTGCTTCCATCCAGGCACCGGTTGCATCGCCCCCTTTGGCACCGTCTCTGCCTCCTGCATTAGTACATGCCCCAACAGGGCCCGCCCTGGACCTGCTTGATGAGGGCGGCCCGGCGCCCTCAAAGAATCCTTCTCCGCTCCTAAGCGCGCGCATTGAGCCCTACGTCGCGTATGGCAAGCAGCGAAAGCTAGCCGTGTCGGTGGTCGGTGAGATGAAATTCGTGCTGAACCTGTTCTTGGAACTGGCCGGGGACAAGCCACTCAACGACTACCACATCGAGGACTCCGACCTTTTCTTGGCGGCGTTGAGCAAATGGCCCAAGCACGCCCAGCGTAAGACCGCCCTGGGGCACATGTCCGCCAAGTCCATCGTTGAGCGGGCCGAGCGCGAGGGGTTGGAACCCATCAGTCTGTGCACCCAGCAAAAGCACGTGGACTACATGCGGGGCTTCTTCCGCTGGTGCCGGGACCGTCGGCACTGCGAGAACGAGCTGTTCGACGGCATTCGGCTGTTTCGCCATCGAAAGGAAGTGGCCACCCAACGGGAGCCGTTCACCGCCGAAGAACTCAACACGTTGTTTGCACCGGCCAACCAGCCGGACCTCGATGCACCCCACAAGCTGTGGGTGCCCCTCATTGCCCTGTACATGGGCATGCGCATCAATGAGATCTGCCAGCTGTATGTGGCGGATGTGGTGACCATTCGCGAAGAGGGGCATCCCAACTTCTCAGCCCTGAGCGTGTCAGGAGACCGAGAGGGCCAACACATCAAGACGCCCTATGCGCGGCGCGTGATGCCGGTCCACCCCAAGCTGATTGAACTGGGCTTCCTGGATTACGTGAGAGACGTGCAGGCCTCCGGCCATGTCCACCTGTTCCCTGGCCTGAGCTGGGCAGATCCGGGACCGGGCAACCAGGTCAGTGGATGGTTCAACCGCACGCACCTTCGTCAGCACTGCGGCATCGTCAGCAAGACCAAGACCTTCCATGGGTTCCGGCATACGTTCGCCACCTTGGCCGACCGCTCCGGTGTGCCCGAAGCACGCATCAGCCAGCTCATGGGGCACTGCACAGGATCATCCACAGCACAGCGGCACTACATCAAACCCGCCGAGGTCCGCGAGGTGAAAACCTTCATGGAGCAAATCGAGGTTCCCGAGTTTGAGGTGACCAAGTACCGCAAGGGGATGTTTGACCCGTACTTGCAGCACGCCCGCGCGAAGGCTGAAAAGAAGGCCCGTGGGGAGAAGGAGAAACGGGGGAAGAAGTGACAGAGGGCTGGGTCTCGTCGTTCGCGCAATTAAGGACCATCGTGCCGGCGCAGCAGGTTCACCATGCGCGCCCATCCGGAACGGGGCGGGACCGACTGTTTGGGCGGGGTTTGTCGACGCTGACCGTACTGGGCATCGATCTCCAAGGCGCGCTGAATGGCTTCTTTGGAGACGTTCCCGCATGTGCGTTGATGCGAAGGCTCCCACCAACGTCGGCAGAGTTTTGGCTGGTAGGGGTATGCCGCGAACTTGGGTTCACACGCTTCCAGTGACCCGAGGAACTTCGCGACGTCCGCATACGTCCGATAGTCCAAAAAAATGGCCGCCTCTTTGGCCTCGTGGCGGCCAGCCACCGACGGTGAGAACATGTAACCGAGAGCGGACAACGAGTGCAGGAACTGTCCGTTATTAAGCATGATGATTTCGTGGGCATCCTGCATGGGGTTGAGGTAGTTCCAGCCCCAAAGCCAATACGGAAAATGCTTTCCTGCGGCATGGTGGAACACCACGATGAACTCGGCCACCAAGTCGACGACCTCCATTGGGTCGGTCTCACTGAGTTCTTCATAGCTCTCAGGCCAGTAGTTCTTTTGGTGCGTCAGTTCGCCGCGAAGAGCGTTCACTGCAAACAGACGGTCCAGCGTAGTCGGCCTTAGATCGAGGTCTTTGCCGACGATAAGCGTCGGCCAGTCTTTGACCTTGTCCATGAACTGCCCACGGCGCAGCTTCTTGTGAACTTCATCGTGCGTCTTGCCCCGTGAGAGCAGATGGTCCCTCATCTGCATGTTCAAGAAGGACTCAACGGCCGAGATGCCAAAGTACAGCGCCGCCATTCGGTGATGCGCGATCTCCATCCCCGTCGTAGCTGCACTGGAAGTGACAGCTTCTCGGTACATAGAGGAGAAGTTTTGCCAGACGGGCTCAACGAACCAGTTGTTCACGGGGTGCCCTGATTGGGTTGGAACCGACTCCTCGGCACACCGCCACTACTGGGCGCGTTGCCATGGACGCTTGCAGCTATGATCCCACGCCTGGTGTGCGGCAAAACATGGATACGGATCATGGATCTGGAAGCTTTGCGCAGACACGTGTCAGGCTTGGTCTTTCGCATTGGCGTAGGTGAATCGCACACCAAGATTGGAGTCTTTTGCGAGAAGCTCCACCTGCCAACACCCGACCCTGCCGGCTCCAAGCGCGAGCGGATGGAAGCGTGTGTATCGGCCATCGAAGACGGCCAGCTTGCCGACGTCGCCAAGCGCCTGCTTCAATCGTTCAGCATCACAACAGCGGAGCGCAACGCGCTCCAAGATGCGTTGTGGAGCTATGAGGGGTTTCCAGAGATCACGAAGCGATGCCGGCGCGACGTCGCGCGCGCTCTCGCCAGCGATGAACTGTTCTCGGATGCTCGGCGGCTTTTGAAGTTGCTGGACGAGTTGTGGGTGCTCGGCGATGACCTTCTTTCCGAAATGCTCGGGCTTACCACGAAGACCCTGCGATCCGAGATCGACCAACATTTCTTCCGGAATCCGGATTGGTCTACCGAGGAACTGTTCGACCAACTGGGAGCGTTTGAGGCGTCCGATCGCCGCTTCGCGTTGTTCCTCGAGGGGCTCGTCTCTGGGGAAGTCAATCCGGACGAACACGCTCAACGCCGCCTTGTTTCCCTGATCAATGATGCTCTACGAAAAGAGGGAGCAGAACTTTGGGAGACGGGGAGCCGGGATGGCTATCCATGCTTCGCACTCGGTTCGAGCGGTCTTCGTTCCCGAGCCCGGCCGAAGAATCTGATCTTCGCCTCGCATGTAAAACCCGATCTTCGACTCAGCGACGCGATCGACAACGAAGTTGAGATTCTGTCAGGTGCCGACAAGGTGCTGGTGTATGACCGAAGCATTGGATGGGATGGCCTTCGGTGGCGGGACTTGCAGCAGTGGTGGGCGGAGACCCAGGAAATCAGTGACGACGCCAAGGCAAAGGTCAGCCTTTACCGAAGGCTCCTAGACAGCCTGCCTCAGACGTCGCCGCCACAATGCACCCTGTTTGACGCGTATCACCGAGCGTTTGGGCCCGCCATCCCAGATCTTCCCGCCCTTCTTCCGGAGGTATGGCTCCACTGGGACCCAAAGACGGTTGCGGCGAGAGGGAAGGACGCACTTCTGCATTCACGCATGGACTTCTTGCTCCTCTTCCCGCATGGAGTCCGCATCGTCATTGAAGTCGACGGCAAGCAGCATTACGCAGATACCCAAGGCCACGCGGATCCGCAGCGATACGCGCGCATGATGGCGGCAGACAGGGAGCTCAGGCTTTCGGGATACGAGGTCTATCGCTTTGGAGCTGCGGAGCTGATGAAAGAAGATGCTGCCGACGTGGTGAAAGCGTTTTTCGTGGCGCTCTTCAAACGCCACCCAATCACCACGATCTGAACAACCTTACCCACCCCGCCTGCGCCCATCCTGCTCACGCGGCTCTTTGTAAGCGGGATCTTTCAGGCGACGCTCGAACTCGGCAACGACATCGACGAGGGCGACCCCGCACACCTGGCACCAGTCGCGAACCTGGACCACATCGAGTTTCCTTAGGCCGCGCTCGGCCTCGCTCGCGAACGTCTGCGCGCGTGAGAGCCTTTGACTGATCTCGACCTGCGTCAGCTTCGCCTCACGGCGGAGATCGCGCAGCAGCTCAGCAAAGATGCGGTTTTCGTCTCGATAGAGCGTTTTGGCGGCCACTGCCCCACCTCTCAGGTGTGGCTCGGCAAGCTATAACCGGTCTTCGTTTAGTCGATAGTCATTTAAACGTTATGCGTATATGCTTTAGTGCCTCCCACTGCTGGGGAGCCTAGGCCGGCTTCCCTTTTCCACGCGAGAGATGACCTCGCACACGCACAGGGGATGCCATGATTCGCAAGACGATCGCGATTGTTCTTTTCGCAGCGGGTGCACTGCTTCCGGTGGTGCTCACCCTCATCCACAACACGGGCATCGCATGGCCCACGTCCGTGGTTCTTTTTGTGGTGGGTGGTGGTCTGTGGTTGTCGGCGCGGCCCAAGCCCCAGCTGGTCTATGCCCCCGATATGCGGCCCGGCGAAGTGCCGGTGAGCCAGGGCTACTCGGTGCCTCCACAGACGAAGGCCACGGTTCTCATCGACAAGATGATCGACCGCACCCTGGTCCACCTCATTCCCGCACATGCGGAGAAAGCAGTGGTCTGGCCGATCCTGGTGGCCATCGTGATGGGTGGGCTCGGGCTGTTCTTTGGTGGTATTGCGGCGGACCTCACCCGCAACCCTTTGTGGCTCGTGTTCTGGGGTGTGCTTGGCTTTGCTCCGGCCTTCCTGAGCAGCCGCATCCTCAACAAGGACCCGCGCGGCGAAGTCTTCGCGACCCGCCTCAACGTCACTGATTCCTACATCGAGGCTCGGGACGCGGAAGGCGAGATGGAGATGTACCAGAAGGGCAAGATTGACCGGCTGACCAAAGAGCCGGTGTACCTCTCCGAGCTCGGCAAGCACAAAATTCAGCAGGATCGCTTTGACTGGTACGCCAAGTATTCGTTCGCCCTCTTCATCACGTACGAGGGCAAGAAGATCGCCATCGCCAGCGGCCTTGATGCGCCGGTCGCCGAAACGGCTTTCCAGGCCGTCTGCAAGCAGTTGGATTTTTCCTGACCGAGTTTGCGCAGCCGGCGATGCCGGGCCCTCTCTTTCGTCAGTGCACCAAGCCCCTCCCAGTGAGGGGCTTTTTCTTTGGTGGGGTGAGGTCGAGCGTGCGGGCGCCGGAGAGCTCGTTGCGAGACGCCTCCTCGTCTTCCTTCTCCCACAGCATGGCTTGGATGAGGGCGCGGTCCTCGGCTGCCATGGCGGAGAGCAGCGCATTGAGGGCCGGCTCGTCCTTTTCCCGAAGCTCGAAGACTGCCTCGCGAAGCTGGGCGAGGATGGCTTCTTGTTTGGCCAGTAACTCATCGGCCTCAGCCTGCGCCTCTCGAATCGGCTGGTCATGTCGTGCCAGCTCGCGTTTCACTTGCTGGACCTGTTCGTTCCGCTCCCTCACCCGGGCCACCAGGGCTTGATGATCCTTTCCGAGCGCGGCCAGGCCGGGCATGGTCGCGAAGGTCAGTTGCCACGAGTGACGGGCTTCCCAAGTCTTCTGGGCGTCCCGAGCCTCCTTTCGGCTCAGGCGTGCCCGGTCGAGTTTGTATGCCGTATCGAGCCGGTCGGCCTTCAATCGCTCCAACAGCGAAAACAGACGCTCGATCGCGGTCAGAATCGAGCGGTAGGCTTCCAATGCCTGCTCGATGATCAGCGTCAGCGCTTTGAGCCGGGGCAACACCAGCTCCCCGAGCCCAAGCTCTCGCCTTCTCGCCTCACTCATGACACCCGCCTGCGCTGTGGCGCCACTGGATGATGCAGCCGCTCCCGTTCGACTTGCCGGCGTGGAGACTGAGTCGAGCCGGATGGGGTTCGGAGCGGACAAGAGCTTCGAGAAGGAATCCTCGCGCTGAGGCCCCTCACGTTGGGTGGCCTCGCGTTGAGGATCTCGCTCTTCGTACGCTCCAACAACAGCTGAGGAGGCTGCTCTTGGCGATGGGTCGCCGGATTCCTCTGAGCGTCTCACTTGTTCCGTCTCGGCCACAGCATGTTTGGCCGCGACGAAGATCTCGGACCGAGCAATCATCTCCCGGAGCTCTTGGCCTTTCCGTGTGGGCATGCCCTTCCGTTCCATCGCCGCCACGTGACGACCCACGGTGAGTTGAGGTTCGGCAGCTACACCCATGCGCTCGTAGCTCCGGTGGTCGTAGTCGGCCACCAGGCCGGCCGCTTCGGTGTACGCATTGGCCAGGTTCGCCCACCGCTCGTTGAGGCTTTCCACAAAGATGGCGCTGGTGTTCTTGTTCGAGAGCATCGAGAGCTTCTCGCCAAACCCCGAGCCTTGAACGCCACCGTCCTCTTGACCATCGACCAGATCAGCTAGTCGGCGCGTGGGGAAGTACAGGTGTGCGTGGAAACCTTGCTTCTCTTTGGGCTTCACGGCGCCGAGCGCATCAAGCTCCGCGTCACGATGGAGTCCGATGGAGACCGGGGTATGAAGCTGGTCGGAGATGAAGCGGGCCATCTCCTCGGCCAGTGCGCTCGCCGTGTCATCGCCAAGGCCGAAGGGGATGGGGATGCGGTAATCGCGGGCCAGCTGTGCGTCTTTCCGCTTCTCGGCCTGCTCCACCCGGTTCCAGAGCTCGCTCGGGTCGGTCGCCCAACCGGGAGCACCAGGCGGGGCCACGGTGAGGGCGAAGACGATCTCTTCTCCGAGCGCCCGCCTTCGGAAGTCGTGCCACTGCTTGGCGCGCGCGTCGTAGAGGCGAAGGCCAAGACGGTAGGCCGCGCCGGCCACCGCCGAGTGGTCTTTGCCACGGGTGTGGGTTTCGAGATGGGGGCGTGCGTGGGGCTGGGGTTCTGGCATGGAAATCCTCCTTGATGAAAGAAAGGCGGCGTCCATGCCACCCCGGCAACGCTTACTTAGCGTTAGCCCCATCCAACCAGAAGATTTAAAAATGTCAAGTTTCCTTGACACATCAAAAAGCCCGCTAACACTTAGTGTTACGGGCTTTGGGTTCTGCTTTGAGCGTCGTGTTGGTACAACACTAAGACGCGCTCTGGCGTATTCATATTAATGATATGTTGACAAAATCGAATTTTTTGAGACCGTATGGAAACTTTATAAAATCGAGAAACCAAATGAACAATGAATCCAGACCAAAAGCAAAACCATGGATTTCGACGATCCTTGGATTAACTTGCCTCATACTTCCACTGATTCTTTTAGCTTTCATGCAGCGTCACAGATAAAGGTGAAAGTGCGCCGGAGAAAAAGAAGAACACCATACCTAAAAGTACTGTGGCAATCCCAACAAAAATGATTATGGGCAGAAATAACCCATCTAACGGATGAGAGCCGTAATCCTTGCGGATAGCAATTATTGCCAATCCCACAACGCATGCTGCCGTGCTGTTAATTATTGTCCAAAACCATATCTGACCAGCAAAACCCGCCGGCCAAATGAACACTACATAGGCCACAGCCAAAATAACTGCGGAAGCAAAAAATGACCAACCAGCGCCGTCCAACCGAGATTTTCCATCAAAAAAAATCCCGCCACCAGCCACTATTCCGGCCAGGCAAGGAAACGCAAATACAGTGTAGTCATAAATCTCTTTGTGACTTCCAAATTTTGCATAAGGGATAATCGTTCCAAGCATTATCGAAAACTCGAGGGCGAGCAACCCAAAAAGGGTGCTCTTGCTAAATACATCGCGCCTCCCCTGACCAACCCAAAGGCTAAACTCTTTCGAACCCTTTATTCTGTATATAGAGTACCCAAGAAGACACAAGAAAAAAGCAACAATAACTGTTAATATAATAGATGGAGCCCTCACCTTTTCCTCCTTGAGTCAACGCGCCAATCACGCTCGATCATTCTTGCTGCCTGACCTAAATCACTTAAAGGTGATTCAGGTCAACCACTCGAAATTATATTCACCAGCGAAAGCACCAAGACATCGTCCTTTGCGGCCATTAAGCTCATGCTCGACATATTAAGCCTCTAGGCTAAAACAAGATCATTCGCCCCAGGCCTCGATACGAAATAGTCATTTTGGCTCATACTTAGCCACAGCCGCAGCCAATACATCCTCGTCCATCCAGACAAGAGCCCCATCGGGACATACCTCAGAGTTCCCGACCAAGAAGTCCAGCAAAGCCAAGACTTTCTGCTTGCCCTCGCCATCCTCTTTGACCCGCAGCCAAGCGGCGTATGGTTTCTCGCCGGACACCAGCTTTCCGAACATGGCGATTTCGAAGGTGTAAAGCGATGCAGCGAGGCGCACAGAACCGGCCGGGGCTTTTTGGATCTCTTCGAGGATCTGTCGGTTCGCGGCCCAAGCAGAGTTACCCTTCAAGGCCCCATCTTTGCCCTTGACTCTCTGTGTGTCTGCATCATGAAGTACGGCATAGGGGCAATTGAACTGGTTCAGGATCTTGCAAAGCGCCACGATGGTGTACTTCCCTCGGGCCCTCACCACATGCACGTTTCGGAACCTTTCCGGAAATTCCGCCATAACCTCCCGGAAGGCCGCGTACTCCGTATCACCTTCCACAATGACCGTTCGGCCACCAAAGAAAAACTCGGCGACATACGGGTCGTACATGTTGAGCAGCTTCAACCGCTCCTTGTCGTCGTCGCTCAGGTGGGCACGCTCGGGCCGAAAAATGGTGGTCCCCGAAACGGTGCCGTTCTCCGCTCGCTCCACCCTCACAATCGACGTATTGTCCCGCGAGAGATCAATGAAGGCGGGCGAGTGTGTAGTCACCATGACCTGCCAGGTCTTTCCTTGTGGCAGTGAGTACAAGACGCGGCATGCATCACGCACAGCTGCCGGATGAAGACAGAGCTCCGGCTCATCAAGCAAGAGAACGTGCGGCCTCTCCGCCCCCTTATCGCCCGCCTTGGCATTTCCCTTGTAGTCCGCAATGATGCGCAGCGCATTCCACATGAGCGTGCGACGCGTGCCGCTGCCCTGCCGCTCAAGATCTGACTGGTGCCCGTCACCGGGCCCCATTTTTAGGATTGGCGGCGCCTTGAAAAACGTCAGTACCTTGTTGAGGTCATCCTCTGGCCTAGCATCCAGGGTGATGGCGTAACCGGGAAACACATTGGCAAGCGCCCGCCCAAGTTCCGCACGAACTTCTTCGATGGCGTCCATCGCTTCTTGTGCCACCGTCTTTTGCAGCTCAGCGACGCCTTTGATGAGTTGGGCGTACGGGCCATCACCACCCTCTTCGGCAGTAAGTGCCGTCACTCGCTGCTTGGTCGCCTCAACCAGGAGGTTAATGATGCTATCCGCCTGCTTTTTGGGGTCATCAAATGCCTCAATGCGGTGCATCGCAGGACGATTCGCCTGGGCAACGGACGCCACACCCCAAGGACCATGTTCAGGGTCCCACTCCTTTTTTTGGACGTCGAACCCACGCTTCTCAGGCTTGCCCGGAGCGCGCCACGTCCAGCGCTCTCGGACGTGACGGTCACCATTCGGCTTCGTGTCTATCCATTTCTCTGCCGGCGGCTTGCTGTCTTCGTAAAGAACAGTTTCGAGCTCAATGCTGGGCATCGCATCTGGATGAAGACCGCCTTCTGGGATGGCCGCACCAGGAAAGTCGTCGAGCACCATCTCGCCGTCCTTTCCAGTCTCCATCACCAGCTGGTAAGCGCGAAGAATGGAGCTCTTGCCCGTATTGTTGGCTCCGACGAGAACAACGATATCGTCGAGCTCAATTTCGACCGGCTCTGAACCAATTGCGCGGAAGTTGCGGATGGTCAGTTTGTGCATCCGAGCGCGCGGCGCGACGACGTCTTCGCCAGCCGCCTGCTTCTTTGCTGCCACAGTGGATCTCCTTGAGCTCGACAGACGGCTTGAATCATCGTCGGCGACCAAAGAGGTGGAGGACACTACAACCCACCACCTTGTGAATTTAGGGGGATATCCGATCCCCATCCTGTCCCCGATGTTTGCCTGATGGTGCATCCAGTGGCGCCGAGCATGCAACGTCCGTCGAGACTAAAGTTTTTCCCCTAGCTGCCGGGTGCCCTGCCTCGCGGGATATCCGCATATTTGCGGTGCACAAAGCACTTCTCTGCGCGCTATGCTTCGACGAATACGGCCTCAGGGTTAGGCATCTCAACAGGGGAAGTACATGACGTATCAAGCCGAAATCAGCAGGACCACTCCGACCGCATTCTTGTTCTTGGTCGACCAGTCCGGCTCCATGCAAGACACCATGGAGAACGGCAAGACGAAGGCTCAGTTCGTGGCCGACGTCCTGAACCGTACGCTCGCGACCCTCATCACCCGCTGCACCAAGTCGGAAGGCACGCGCGACTACTTCCACGTGGGTGTTCTCGGCTATTCGGGTTCGTCGGCCGACAATGGTCTGGCGGGCGCGTTGAGCTCGACCGTGCTCCATCCGATTTCTCAGATCGAAGCCCATCCGCTGCGCGTGGAAGAGCGCACCAAGCGCATGGACGACGGCGCAGGCGGCCTGGTCAATCAGTCCATCAAGTTCCCGGTCTGGTTTGAGGCCAAAGCAGGCGGCGGCACTCCAATGTGTCATGCCATCACGCGCGCCGCAGAAGAACTGGCCGGCTGGTGCGACGCCAACCCCGACAGCTACCCGCCAACCGTCCTTCATGTCACCGACGGTGAATCGACAGATGGGGATCCGGCCGACTTGGCCAATCAGCTTCAACAGATTGGCACCAAGGATGGCACCGTGCTCATGTTCAACCTGCACGTCAGCACGGCAGGGGGCGACCCGGCGAAGTTCCCAACCAGTGATTCGGGGCTTCCCGACAGCTACGCCAAACTCCTGTTCCGGATGTCGAGCCCTCTTCCCCCGCACCTGCAAAAAGCGGCGGAAGAGAAGGGCATCAAGGCGACCATGGAATCCCGGGGCTTCGTCTACAACGGTGAAATCGCCGAGATCGTCGACTTCTTCGACATCGGCACCCGCGCCGCTCAGCTCAGGTAAGCCTCGGCGATGGACATCCTTTTCCAAGGGTCCGTCGGTAAGCACCTTGATCGCCCCGAAGACAATGAGGACGCCTTCTTTGTGGCCGGTGATACCGGCCGCATCGTCCTCAGCGATGGGGCGTCAGAGTCCTATGACGGCAAGAACTGGGCGCGTCTGCTGACTGAGGCCCTAGCGGAGGCAGCCCCTTCGCAAGAGCTCCTCAACGCGTGTCAGGCCACCTTCGGCGAGCTGCACGACCAGGCCAGTATGAGCTGGTCGAAAGCTGCGGCCTTTGAACGAGGCAGCTTCGCGACCGCCCTCATCGCCCAGGAAGACTTGGCCGAACAGACCGTCACCATCCAGTGCGTCGGTGACTCCTGTGCGGTGCTTACCGATGGCGCGCGGCTCTTGGAGACCCTCCCCTATCAGGCCTCGGAACAGTTCGAAGGCAAACCGACCCTCTTTTCAACGCTGCCGCAGCACAATCTGAACCTGCTCGATTCCGGAGCATTCGAGGTGCCAGAAGTCGTCTGGTCGTACGCCGAAACACGTCCATTGTTCCTGCTCTGCATGACCGATGCTCTCGGAGCCTGGCTTCTCCGGAACATGGAGGCGGGCAACAGTGCTGCCCTTGAAACCCTGCTCGCAGTGCGCTCGAACGAAGAACTTGCGGAACTCGTGGAACGGGAGCGCGAGGCAAAAAACATGCGCCGCGACGACAGCACCTTGGTCATCGCTCTGCTCTGAGTCCAGGAACGGACGTGTCTTATCCCACACTCGAACAATACAACGAGGCGCTTCAAGCACCTCAGGTCCATCTTCTCGACGCACTGCTGAAAAGTGGGTCAGTACGGACCACCGGTCTTGGGTTGCCGCTTGCCCTGTGCGGCGGCTTTGCTTTGACGTACACCGTGAATGCTGGTGGCAAACGGTATGCCCTGCGCTGCTTTCATAAAGAAGCGCCTGAGCTCGAACGACGGTACCAAGCGATTTCAGCGCGCTTGAAGCAACTGTCGAGCCCATACTTCCTCCCGTTCGAGTTCATTCCCAAGGGAATCCGGGTTCTGGGGAAGGAATACCCGATCGTCAAGATGGAGTGGGCGTCCGGGGAGACCCTCAGCGAGTTCCTCGAACGTGAGCACAAGAACGCTGCCGCCATCACCCGCCTCAGGGGCACGCTCGCCAAGCTCGCTGAATTCTTAGAGCGAGAGCGCATCGCCCACGGCGACATCCAGCCGGGCAACGTGATGGTGAGCCAAGGCGGCGGCCTGGTGCAGCTCATCGACTACGACGGCATGTTCGTCGAAGCCCTGCGAGGCTCCAAGGCAACTGAGCTCGGCCAGCTCAACTTTCAGCATCCCAAGCGCAGCGCGTCAGACTTCGATGAAAAGCTCGACCGCTTTTCCTTCTTGGCGCTGGATGTGGCTCTTCAAGCGCTGGCTTCTGATGCTGGGATTTGGGGCCGAACACACTCAGACCCCGATGCTGTGGTTTTCCGAAGGAACGACTACCAAGCACCGGGAGCTTCGTCGGTCTTCAAAGAAGTGCTCCGACTCGCGCCTGTCGAGAGCCAGGCCAAGAGCCTCGCGCAAGTGGCAGCGGGGTCGATGGCTCAGGTGCCGTCGCTCAGCGACTTCCTGCAAAAGCGCGGCATCCCTCAAATCATCGTGTCATTTACTGCCCCTGCGCAGGCGACGCCCATCGCCTACCAAGGGCCATACCCCGTCCTCGATGCACTGAACTACGCCGCCGTTCTGTCCATGGTCGGCGACAAGATTGAGCTCGTCGGCAGGATCTTGGATGTGAAGCGAGGGTTCGCGCGAAATCGGACCCACTATGTGTTCGTCAACTTCGCGGACTGGCGCGGCAACGCGGTCAAGCTCAGCATTTGGTCGGACGGCCTGAGCGCTCTTCGTGGCGACGTACCATCCGAATCCTGGGTGGGCCGCTGGATCACCGTCTCTGGCCTTGTCGACGAACCGTTCCACAGCAACGCCCGTGGCCGGCACTACACCCACCTGTCCATCACGATCACGCAAAAGGGGCAGATTCAGACCCTGACGGAAGCAGAGGCGAAGTACCGACTGGGCAGCGGCCCGCAACAGCCTGCAAATACCCCTAAGAATGGCGATGTCCTTCGAAGCATGGGGGGACAAACACGAGCGGCGCCAAGCGTGGCGGCAAGCCAAAAGCATACGCCTCCGCCTTCCTCTCCAAAGTCTGGAAATCAACGGGTGCTCGAACAGATGCGACGCAGCAGCGCACCTGCTACGCAGACACGGCCTACGCCGGCGCCATCACCCGCTCCTTCTGGCCCGCAAACCAAGCCCAATAGCAAAGGCCTTGGCGTCGGTGGATGGATCTTCATCTTACTCGTTATTTTCATTGCCCTGCGGGCGTGTTCCGGGCACTAAATTATCCAGAAACAGTCAACGAGGTTCCTATGCTTTCGAACTGGGCTTATATCCTCATCGGTGATAACAACACCGGGAAGACTTCCTTTCAGAGATATTTGGTGGAAGCACTTTGCCAGGAGACGTACGCGCGGCTCCCGAGAAATATTGTTAAAAATATTACGCACCCACGAGCACCCAAAGGACTCAGTACGCTCTTCACAGCGAATCGCAGCTACCAAGAAAAGCGAGGCGAGTACATAAATCCTAAGAACTATATCCAAAACTTCTTCAAGGATGCCGACATATGCATTCTCTCCTCGCACTCGCACGGGTCATCTCTTCAAGATGTACAAATCATGGTGGAGGAGCTTAAATCCCGAATGTACAACGTGGCAGGAGTTTTCTGGAGCAACGACTACGGCCACGAATCCCGCGCAATCTCTGCACTTCAATGGCAAGAGCGATTCTGGATCAATAATCCCATCCGCCAAAATGAAGAAGCGATCTCCAATCATCTTCGAGAGCAGGCTTATCGTTTTGCCGACATGTTGATATCTCGGTCTCACAATCGATAAGAGAAAGAAAAATCGCAAAAACGAAATCGCACCAAGCACAAACATTCGCCATCAAGGAGCCACAGAGATGCCATTATCTTCAAGCAATACGCAAGAAAACATTATTGGCAATATAGATCTCGAAACACCTATCTATCGAATCTTCTCAAGGCAAAGGTTTCTCGAGCTCATAAAGAGCAAAAAGAACACGCTTGTCAAGCCAAGCATGTGGGACGACCCTTTTGAAAACGCGTTTCTTCAATGCACGGCCATCATGGACGACGGTCAAGAGGTCTCGCTGGAAGATTTAAGAGGTAAATGGTATGGACAGTGCTGGACAACAGAGAAAGAAACTGATGCAATGTGGCGAATATATAGCCAAAATAAAGACGGAGTGAGAGTAAAAACCACCGTCAAGAAGATCTTTCATCCACTTTGGTATACCTACATAAACACTCACGGAAAGAGTAGCTGCTTTATGGGTAAAGTTGAGTATAAAAGGAGAAAAGAAATCGAGATGTCCATTGAGAAGTCTCATGCACAGAATATTATTCTGGGAAAGACATCAATGGCAGAAACTCTCCTGATAAAGAGGAAAGAGTTTGACCATGAAAAAGAAGTCAGAATTCTTTTTCAGGACATAATTCACAAAGGCGCAAGCAAAATACATCAATATGACATCGATTTGAACGACACTCTTGATGAGATAACAGCCGACCCCCGCGCAACTCTGGAAGAGGTCGAGATGCTTGGCGAATTCATTAATCTTCTTGGAATAAAAGCACCCTTTAATCAGTCCGATCTGTACTCATTTCAACCAAAGAAAATTAAATTCGCGCCGGACGGCCAACAACTTCCTATTAAACATATTTGATAAACGCAAAAAACATTCATGCGGAACTTCACTGAACTGTGGAGTTCCGCTTTTGATCGGATGACCAGTCTTGGAGCCTCACAAGAGGCCCCGCTCCGCCATGCTCACGCAGGAGCCTGCACCGACCACGATGTGGTCCAGGATGCGGACGCCCACCAGCTTCAAGGCTTCCACCAGCTCCCTGGTGATGCTCCGATCTGCCGCGCTCGGCTCCGGCACTCCGCTCGGATGGTTATGGGCCAGGATGGCGGCGCATGCGTTTACGTTCAGTGCCGCCCGGACGACTTCGCGGGGGTGCACTGAGGCTCCGTCGATGGTGCCGGTGAAGAGCTTTTGGCAGCTCAGGATGCGGTGGCGGTTGTCGAGCCAGAGGATGTGGAATTCTTCGTGGAGCAGTGCGCCGAGCCTCATGCGGAGGAAGTCGCTGACGTCTCGGGGATTGCTGATGTCGCCTTCGCGTTCAAGCTTGGCTTTGAGGATGCTTTCGGCTGCGGCGAGGACGTCGGCCTCGGTGGTGTTGCCGGTGAGCTTGTAGTTGCCTGCCCTGTCTTTGGTGATGCCCATTGGTCTTCTCCCCGGCACCCGATTGCGCCGTGGGCTCCGGGACGCGGAGCGGGAAAAGACAAGCAGCACCCGGAGACAGCCGCCGTGCGGCTGATGGAGGGCGGGAACAACGTGGACGAGGTCTCGCGCCTTGCGCTGGTCGACCGCGCAGCAAACCTAGCCCACAACAGGTGCAGGCGGGTGATGAGGAAGCTGGTGGGGATTCGGCAGACGCGATGCGTCAACGTCCGCCATAGAAAAAGCCCATGCAGTCATATGCATGGGCCTTAGGTTCATCAAGAATCGTTAGTGGTTGATCGCGTAAACAATCAACTGCCAACGAATAGCACCTTGCGACGACGTGTGTGCGTGATGACCTTGAGGGGGCAATGTGTGCCCCTTTGCGATACCAATTTCGTCTCCGCACCCAGTGCACCGATAAATGCCGGGGTTGGGCGCCTGCACGCCAGGGGCATGGCTAAGGTCGAACGCTTCACTCTGGTTTTGTTGAAGAAATTTTTCGTTTTTGTAAGACGCCATAGCTTGTTCTCCGAGGGACGGCGCAGCCCGCCGCATAGCAAAGATGAAATAGCGGGGCTAAACCGCCCCGCCACGCCGCCTTACTTCTCTTTGCGGACCCCCTTGAACGGCTTCATGTCCGACTTGACGTCCATGAAGCGGCCGGTCTCGGTGTCGCGCTTCACGTAGTGACCAGACGGCGTCTGCGTCTGGGAACGACCACGTACGGCACCGTTGCGGTGACCATCACCTTTGGGCGGATTTGTTGCCATTTCTGCTCTCCTTTGAGCAATGAGGTTGATGTCGCGTGTGGACCACATACCTCAGCGGCTTCCTGTGCAGGGCGGGGGACATCCCCCGCCCTGCTCCCGATTACTCAGGAATCCAGATCGGCCAGGCTTTCAGCCCAACGGAAGAGGCGTAGAGCCTCTTGCCGTTCTTCAAGGTGATGAACGCCCTGAAGATGAGCTTGTAACCCGGACGACTGGGAACAGCGGCCGCGCTTGGCATGGCGTTGGTCCTTTCGTCAGGCACCCCACCACAAACTCCAGGACAAGCACGATTTGACAAGGCAAGAAATTTTGCTTGATACTCCTCGGACTGTTTCCAGCAGTACCCAGAGACCGTGCCTAGGGATGTGTATCGGCGCGGTTTTGTTGTCGACTGGCTGCAACCAGTCGATGAGCTACGCTGTAAAAGAGCTTGTGATACGAGGCCTGGCAGTTTCTGCCGGGCCTTTTTTCTGCCGTTCAGACTAGCACTCCCTCACCAAGAGTGCCAGCCTTCCTGGCAACAAGAAATATCCTTTCTGTACAACAGGCTACAACAGTCCAAGGCCTCATGCCTACTTCCTCAGGAAGCATAAATGTGCTCCCATACCGAACTTCCTGCGGCAGAGTGTCGCGAACAGGTTCTCTGTTGTCAACGAAAAAATTCGGTATAGTTGTACTACGGGTGCTTGCCGTCAAATAAAGAGTGTGTTATGGCGAAAAGCCTGGGGGAGAAGCTCCGCACGTTGCGGAAGGAAAAGAAGCTGACGCTCGACGGCCTCGCGGAGACCGTCGGGATCAGCAAGAGCTATCTGTGGGAGCTCGAAAACAGACCACAAGCGAAGCCGTCTGCCGAGATACTCGACAAACTGGCTATCGAGCTCGGGGTTCCCATGGCCTACCTGCTCGATGCCGACGCCACTCTCCCCGGACAGAACCACGTGGACGAAGCGTTTTTCCGGAACTATCAAAAGCTCGGCTCGACCGAGAAAGAACAGCTTCGCCGCATCCTCGACACGTTCAGGAAGTCATAGATGAGCTCAGAGGCATGGACGCCAACGCGAGCAGCCTTTCGGCTTACGACCCAGCTCAATGTCTTCGCCGAGTATCACGGCGCCCAGCGCTTTCCTGTGGATGTGATGATGCTCGCCCGCGAGGCCGCGAACCTCTTTTCGTGGTCAGACCCCATTACGGAGGTGAAGTCAGCCGACATCGACCGGTTCGAGGGCGCTCTATTCCCGAACGAGGATCGGACCAAGTGGATGCTTCTGTACAACGAAGCACTCACATCCTCTGGGCGCATTCGGTTTACTCAGGCTCACGAGCTCGGCCATTACATCCTTCATCGGATGGAGCGTGACGCTTTTCAGTGCACAGATGGCGACATGCTCGACTGGTCTCCCGATGAGAAGAACATCGAGTCCGAATCTGACACCTTCGCCTCGTACTTGCTTATGCCACTGGATGACTACCGCGTCCAGACTCGAACAGCACCTATCGACCTCGACCTGTTCAGCCACTGCGCTGACCGGTACGGCGTCTCACTGACGGCCAGCATCCTCAAGTGGCTTGAACACACCGAAGAGTCGGCGGTGTTCGTGATGTCGCGAGACGGCTTCATCGATTGGGCATGGTCCAGCCAGCCCGCTATGCGCGCAGGCGCTTACTTCCAGACCCGGAACCGACCGCCGATACCGCTCCCAGCTCAGTCCTTGGCTGCTGATGATCGGATCGAACAGGAAAAGACTGGCCGAGCAATCGGCTCCAACGTCTGGTTTCCGAAGGCGGAGGAGCGCTTTCACGTTCGGGAATTTAAGCTGCGCGCTGACCAGTACGATTCCACGCTCACCCTGCTGCTCCTGCCCAGGTCAGCCAAGGCGTGGGCACCCTGGCAAGAGCACTAACGAGTCAAGATCCGTCGCCAGCTTTGCGCTTTGATGTGAAGCGGTTCCCGCGCTGGCGATGCTCGATGACGAGCACAACGCCCGGAAAGTAGCCCCCCTTATCTTCATCTTTGGCCCCGAGGTTCTCCACATCCTTCGGAAACAGGTATGCAAGGGCGGCAGGGGAACGTCTATCGATATTGAAAGGCTTCGATTTCAACCAGCGTTGCACCACTTCATGCGGATGACTTCCCACGACATCCTTTTTCGGGACGTAGGGCACGACGAACGTAGCCGCAAGCCGGTGCTCGCCCTCATCCAGGTGAAGATCGCCCGCGTCATGCCAGGCCATGCGCATGGCCTTGTGGATATTCGCGACGCCACTGCTTCGTGAGCCGATCGACTGCCATGCTTGCTTGGCTTCAACGGCGAAGTTCGTAGACTTCCCAAGAATCAGCAAATCACACCGGCCGTTACGTTCTGGCGAGGGGCCACCTTCGTCGACCTTGTCCTCCGGCATCACGCCCTTTTTGGTCGTCGCGTATTCCTCGAGCGTGGCCCAGTTGGGCAACGTCCATACCGCACCTGCCAAGGTGCTTAGCGACGCGCGCTCATTGAACCACCAAGGCGCGTCATCGTGACCTTGCAACTTACGGTATCGATGCACCGCTTCGATCCAAGCTTCCAGCACCGGGCGAAGCACCCGAAGCTTCGGCGTGGAAACCCCTCGCAATTCGCTGCTTTTCATGAGACTTCCCTGTCTGAGATTCCTGCAATCTACATCACACCTGGGGCTTAGCCTACTTGCTTCGCCGAGTGCGCTTAGGCCCCTCCGTAAGGGGTGGGGGCTCGGCCAACTCGTCTGGGGCGCCACGCCCAAAGTCATACGCGGGTTCGCGCCTGAGTGTATCGAGGCGTCTGAGCGCCTCGATCGCTGCTGTCAGCATGAGATGACCGGTCTCACCCTTGGAATCGGTCTCGAAAGAGCCGTCCTCTCGCATGAGCACCGTACATCCCCACACCACAGGCGCTTCGGAGCTACCGCCGCCGCGCGGATTCCAGCTGATCTTCGCCACATCTACCCTCCTTAGATCTGACACCACCGGCGCCGCGATGAGGCATCGTCATATCGGCCAGATTTCTACGACGACTTGCAGTGCCCCGTGACCCATTCACACAGGGTCTGGAATCCATCCAGATATCGAAGACCGCCACCGCCTGCTTCGACGACATACCGCACGCCGTACTCTTCTTCGTCTTCCAAGAACACGCGCAGCTCCCACGCCTGAGCGCCGCAAAGCCCGAACGGGCCGTGCACCGCTTCCACCTCGCCTCCCTGATGGTCGGTCACGCATCGTGCGATGTCTTGGTCTGACATGACTATTCCTCCGATGAAAGAGCGTCCGCTCTCGATGTTCGGCTATTGCCGCCTACCTGGCCTTACCGCCACACGGGCGGGGTCACTCCCGGGTTACACGATGCATGAGTGGCAGGTGCTCATGGGTGCGCCCGTAGAACGTCACTTCGAAGCTGCCTTGAAGGGTGCCTTCTTCGCCCGGCGCTCTCGCCAGCTCTTCTCGGCTACCCACTTCGCGGGCAGTTCGTGGGCTTCCTTCAACGCGTCTTCGAACTTGTCCTTCGTGTAGTTCGGCAACGACACGCCCGGTTCGAACTTGGCGAGTACAGCCACACGCTCAGCCAAGGTCGGTGGGTCGATGTAGAACTTCGGCAAGATACCGCCGCTTGGCGTGTGGCCCGTGATGCGGGCAATGGCGCTCTCGGAGACGCCCGCGCGGTCCAACCGCGTAGCCAAGGTATGCCGGAACGCATGCATCCCCATGCCATCGTCCGTCACGCCGCGCTTCTTGATGTACGCCGCGAACTGCTTGCTCATCTGCTTGCCGAACCCGTTGCCATCGTTGTTCGGCAGATGGGGGAACAATCGCTGATGCCCAGCCTTCTTGACCTCCGCGACGTAGTCGAGAAAGCCCGCGTCCAAAAGGGGCTGGGCAAGCGGCACAAACCGCCGAGAAGCCGTGTTCTTGATCTTCTGCCCCTCGAAACGCCGGTTGATGTGAAAGCCCGGCACATCCGAGATGGTTTCGATGTCGTCCAAGTAGAGCTGACTCAGCTCGTTGACGCGGGCGCCGGAGAACAGCCCCAACATCGGCACCCACCAGCGATGGGGCAGCTTTTCGGCCCACGCTTTGAAGGCCTTCGGTTCGAAGATGGCGTCGAGCTCGGCTTGCGTGAAGGGCCTCCCCGTCTCTTCTTCCGCATCCCGCTTTTTGACGCTCACCACACCAACCAGCGGATTGCTGTTGATGTGCTTGTTGTTCAAAAGCCAGTTCAAGAACACCGACAGGCGCTGGCGGTGCTTGTTGAGCGTAGGTTGCGACAGGGCCGGCTCATTCAAGCTTTTGGCCTTGGCGAGCACCTGCTTGACTGAGAGCCCGGAGAACTCCGGCCGCACGCTGGCATGCCTCGGCCAATGTTTGACCGCATCAAAGAACGCTCGGCAGTGACTGCCATAGAGCTCGTGCGCGGCGAGGTCACCCACCACGCCAATGAACAGGTTCAAGGTGTGCCGGCTTTCAAGCACGGTCTTGGCGTCACGGTCTGCCCGCGTCAGATCCGCCAGATGGGTTTCCATCAGGGTCGACAGACGTTCTTCGGGTTTGACCTTGGGCTTGGGTGGGACTGCCCTTACGCGCGCGGAGTCCTCGGCGGCGTAGCGCATGATCTCTTGGAGCTGGCGCTGGTCCTCTTCCGTGTCGACCTGGACGTCGCTCAGCACCACCCCATTGGGCAATTCCACCTTGCGCAACAGGATGTCGCGGGCCTTGCCGCTTTGGACGTCGTCTACGACCTTCTTGATATCCACCGCGACCCCCTGTCGCACAAGCTCAAACGCCTCCGAGAGTGCCACACCCATCCATGCCGCCGTGAGTCTGGCGCGGTCACCAAGCGGCAGATGAAGGCGGCGCACGACGAAACTCGAGCCGACTCGGCTTCGCATGTCGTGAGGTACGAGGAAGCGAACGTAGAGCCCGGAAGGCCGGGTCAGAAACAACGGCTTTGGCATGAAACGATACCCAAAACGATACCCAGAGAGGTCGTTTTGGTTGTCGCCAGCAGGCCGAAATCCCTTTGCACATCAAGCCAGTTGCGCTTGATGGAAGAAAAGCTGGAGCGGGTGAAGGGAATCGAACCCTCGTCAGTAGCTTGGGAAGCTACAGCTCTACCATTGAGCTACACCCGCGTCGGCGGCAGATGGTAACCCGCCCGTCGCGCGTGAGGGAAGCACAAGCCCGCCGCCCAACGCCGGCTAAACCGCAGATGGCGGGCGGCTGAATCCCACGCGCGATCACGCCGTGCAGAAAAGGTGTACGCGCCGTTCGCATGCCCATAATGCGGCCGCGGTCATCCCGACCGACGGCGAGACGTTTTCACGAGATGACCCGATCGCCCGGGCCGCCGCTTCCATGGAGGAAGTCATGCGTCAGTCCTGGATTTCCCGATTCACCAGCAAGCGGCTCTGGCCGCGGTTCGGCGCGTTGGTGGCGCTTGCACTGGCCGCCAGCGTCGGCCACGCGCAGTCCGCATCGGCAGACACGTCGTCCGGCGACCCGCCCGACCGCGTCGCGCGCCTGGCTTACCTGGCCGGCGACGTTGGCTTCCTGCCGGCAGGCGCCAGCGACTGGAGCGAGGCCTCGGTGAACCGCCCGCTCACCCGCGGCGACCGCCTCACCGCGGCGGGCAACGCGCGCGCCGAACTGGAGCTGGACCACGCCAGCCTGCGGCTGGATCGCGACACCGACGTGGGTGTGCTGCAGCTGGATGACCGGCTGGCCCAGCTGGAACTCACTCGCGGCACGCTCAACCTGTCGGTGCGCTCGCTCGGTCAGGACGAGAGTTACGAGGTCGATACGCCCAACGTGGCGGTGGTGGTGAGCTCGCCCGGTGTGTTCCGCATCGATGTGGACGACCGCACCGGCACCACCGAGATCACCGCGCTGGACGGCCAGGCCACGGTCTACGGTGAAAACGACGCCAGCCGGCGGGTGATCGGCGGACACCGGTACCGTTTCGACGACAGCTCGCTGGCGCAGGTCGCCGAGTCGTACGCAGGATCGCAGGATGCGTTCGACCTGTGGTGTGCCGACCGCGACGAGCGCTACGCCCGCGCCGGCAGCCGCCAGTACGTCTCCGAAGACGTCATCGGCTACGAGGACCTCGACCACTACGGTCGCTGGCAGAGCGACGACTCCTACGGCCAGGTCTGGTACCCCGCCTATGTGGCCAGCGACTGGGCGCCCTACCGCGACGGCCACTGGGCCTACGTGGCGCCGTGGGGCTGGACCTGGATCGACGATGCACCGTGGGGTTTCGCGCCCTACCACTACGGCCGCTGGATCAACGTGGGCGGCCGCTGGGGCTGGATTCCGGGGCCGCGCGAGCTGCGCGCGGTGTACGCACCGGCGCTGGTGGCTTTCGTCGGCGGCAGCGGCTGGAGCGTTTCCGTGGGCGCCGGCGCGCCGATCGGCTGGTTCCCGCTGGGACCGGGCGACTTCTACAACCCCTGGTATCACGTGAGCGCCGACTACTACCGCCGCGTCAATCGCCACAACCTGCGCTGGGATCGTCACCACGACGACCGCGACGGCTTCGAGCGCTACTTCAACGAGCGCTATCGCCGCTATCGCGAGGGCCGCGATCCGGACGAGCACTATGCCAACCGCCACGCGCCGCACGGCATCACCGCAGTATCGCGCGACGCCTTCGTGCAGGCGCGGCAGGTGGAAGGCCATCGGCTGCGCATCGATCCGGAACACCTGCGCACCGCGCCCGTCCTCGGCCACGGCGTGCAGGTGACACCGGTGCGCGCCAGCTATGCCGGCGCGCGCACGGAGCGCGGGCGGGCGGCGCCGGAAGGGCGCTTCGATCGACCGGTGGTGAGCCATCGTGCGCCGCCTGCCGTGGCGAATCGCGCGAACGCTCCGCGCGGCGACAACGCCACGCCGTCCGGCGATCTGGCCAACCGCTTCCCCATGGCACGCGGCCGTCCTGACGCGGCGCTGCCGGAGCGCACGATGGTGATGCCGTCCTCGCGATTCGTCCGCGGCCGGCAGATGCCGGACGAAGCCGGCGCCATGCCCGCGCGGCGCGTCGAGGCCGGGCCCGCGACGGCCGATGCCAGCCGGTTCCCGCAGGCGCGCGGCCGCCCGGACTCGGCGCCGCGGGAGCGTGCATTGGCGATGCCGTCCTCGCGATTCGTGCACGGCCGATCCGGTCCGGACGAGTCGAATGCACCGCCCGCACGCGGCGGCACGCTGCCGTCGGTACCGCGATTCGTCCGCGCCGGACAGCTTCCGGCCGCAACGCCGGCCCCGACACCGACGCCTAGCTACCGCTATGCCGGGCCGCGCGAAGGGCCGCGCCCCGCCACCTTGCCGGCCACGCCGCGCTTCATCCCGGCCGAGAACCGGGCCGCGCCCGCCTGGCGCGCCCCGCAGGGCGAGCCGCAGGTCGTGCGTGCACCCAGCCCGCGATCCAGCGAGCCGGCCATGGAGCGGCGCTTCGAGCCGCGCTTCGAATCGCGTCAGGCGCCGATGGCGCCGGCCGCGCGCCCGATGGTGCAGGCGCCGCGCGAGGCGATGCCCGCGCCACAGCCGATGCCGCGCCGCTTCGAGGCTCCCGCCCCGCGAGCGGCACCGCAGGCGGCCCCGCAGGCGCAAAGCGAACCGCGCCGCGTGGCGCCACGCAAGACGGATGACAACGCCAATCCGGGCGCCACGCGGTTCCAACATCGCTGACCCCCGGCGATACAATGGATGGCCTTGCCATGCGGCCGGCATGTCGCGAGACATGCCGGCCGACTTTTTCGGGCGCGCCGCCTCGCTGCGCCGCCCATGCCCCCGGACTCCCCGATGATCGACCACCCCGACCACGACGACGCCCCCGCCGCGGAGGCCGACAGCCCGACCTACCTGCGCCGCATCCGCAGCTTCGTGCTGCGCGAGGGGCGCATGACGCCGGCACAGCAGCGCGCGTTCGACGCGCACTGGTCGCGCTATGGCCTGGACTACCGTGGCGAGCCGCGCGACTTCGACGTCGCGTTCGGCCGCCGTGCGCCGCGGGTGCTGGAGATCGGCTTCGGCAACGGCGAGGCGCTGGCGTGGGCGAGTGAGCACGACGCCACACGCGACTTCATCGGCGTGGAAGTGCACGGCCCCGGCGTGGGTCGGCTGATGAACGCGCTGGCCGCGCGCGACGCCAGCAACGTGCGCATCTACAAGCACGACGCGGTCGAGGTGCTGGAGCACGAGATCGCGCCGGGCACGCTGGCCGAGGCGCGCATCTGGTTTCCCGACCCGTGGCACAAGAAGCGCCACAACAAGCGCCGCATCGTGCAGTCGGACTTCGTCGCCCTGCTCGCCTCGCGGATGGCGCCGGATGGCCTGCTGCATCTCGCCACCGACTGGCAACCCTACGCCGAGCACATGCTCGAGGTGATGGAGGCGGCACCGGACTGGCGCAATGCGGTGGCACCCGGTGCCTGTGCCGACAAGCCGGACTGGCGCATCGAGACCCACTTCGAGCGGCGCGGACTCAAGCTCGGCCACGGCGTGTGGGACCTGCTCTATCGCCGGCGCTAAAAGACGCTTTCGACGAATGGATTCACCAGCGGTCATGCGCGCCCGCATATACTGCCGCTCGACAGAGGGACGGGGCGCCGCGTGAGGCTTGTTTCGCACCACCGCACGCAATCGTGCGGCCTGGCCCGGTGTGCTGACGGCGTGCGAACCCCATCCCGGCGAGAGCTTCCCCCTTGGGCCTGACCCTCACTCCCGAAATGATCCTGGTGCTGGCCCTGGTCGGCTTCACCATGCTCATGCTGGTGCTCGAGTGGATCCGCGCCGACATGGTGGCGCTGCTGGTGGTGGTGGTGATCGGCCTGACCGGCCTGATCCCGTCCGACCGCGTGTTCAACGGCTTCGCCGGCAACGCGGTGATCGCGATCATCGCGATCATGATCATGGGCGCAGGGCTGGACCGCGCCGGCGTGCTCGCGCTCACCGCCAACTTCGTGATGCGCATGGCGCGCGGCGTGGAATCGCGCCTGGGGGTGGTGATCAACGCGGTCACCAGCCTGTTCAGCGCGGTGATCCCCAGCCAGGCGCTCGCGGCGCTGATGATCCCCGTGATCAGCCGCCTGTCCGCACGCACCGGCGTCCCGATCTCGCGCCTGCTGCTGCCGATGGCGTTCTGCATCCTCACCGCGACCAACACCACGCTGATCGCCAACTCGCCGCTGATCATCCTCAACGACCTGATCGCCAGCGCCAACAACAACCTGCCGCCCGGCGCGCACACGATCCCGAAGTTCGGCCTGTTCAGTGTGACGCCGGTGGGCCTGGCACTGGCCCTGCTGGGCGTGGCGTTCTTCTATTTCTTCACGCGCAAGCTGCTGCCGGAGCGTGAGGACGAACGGTTGAAGGTGACGCCCGGCCGCACCGAGAGCTACTTCGCCGATACCTACGGCATCGTCGGCGAGACCGCCGAGCTCACCGTCACCGCGGAGAGTCCGCTGGTCGGCATGAGCATCGGCGAGGTCGAGCAGCTGCGCGAGGCGCCGCTGATCCTGGCGATCAAGAGCGGCAACGACGCGCGCATGGCGCCGCCGGTGGACCAGGTGATCTGGGTCGGCTCGGTGCTGGGCGTGCTCGGTCCGCGCGAACAGCTGGCGCAGTTCGCCAACAACCAGCTGTGCAAGCTGTCGCCGCGCATGCGTCAGCTGGCCGAGCTGTTCAATCCGACCCGCGCCGGCATCTCCGAGGCGGTGATCCCGCCCAGCTCGCGCTTCATCAAGCAGACCATCGGCGAGCTGCGCCTGCGCAAGCGCTACGGCATTTCGGTGCTGGCGGTGAACCGCGGCGACCAAGTGCTGCGCGACGACGTGCGCGGCATCAGCCTGCGCGCCGGCGACACCCTGGTGCTGCACTCGAGCTGGCGCGAGCTGGCGCAGACCACCGAGGACAAGGATCTGGTGGTGGTCACCGACATCCCAAAGGAGGAGCAGCGCCCCGGCAAGATCTGGCACGCGGTGGGCTTCTTCCTGCTGGCCAAGGGCCTGGCGCTGTTCACCAACCTCGACCTCTCGGTGGCGATGATGACCGGCGCCATCGGCATGCTGCTCACCGGCGTGCTCAACATGGATGAGGCGTACAAGGCGATCAACTGGAAGACGATCTTCGTCACCGCATGTCTCATCCCGCTGGGCTGGTCGATGGATGCCACCGGCACCGCCGCCTGGCTGGCGCAGGAAGTGCTGGCCTACCTCGGCCATGCGGCGCCATGGGTGCTGCAGCTGTCGCTGGCGATCCTCACGCTGCTGTTCTCGCAGGTGATGTCCAACGTGGGCGCGACGGTGATGATGGTGCCCATCGCGATCAGCGTGGCGGTGGCCACCGGCGGCAATCCGTCTGCCTATGCGCTGATCGTGGCGGTGTCCTCGTCCAACACCTTCCTGCTCAGCTCCGGCCATCCGGCGCTGATGATGGTGGCCGGACCGGGCGGCTATCGCGGCAAGGATTTCCTGCGCGTCGGCGTGCCGCTCACACTGGCCGTGCTGCTGGTCACCATGCTGGTGATCAACCTGATGTTCCGCTGACGCAGATCACATGCGCCGGCCTGCCGGACGCGCATGGTGCACGCTCGGCCGGACCCTTGAATGAGGGGAGCCGCCAGGCTCTCACAAGCCGACCTGCCTACGTCGCGCGGCCTCGCCCGCACGGCGTTGCATGCGTGTGCCCACGCTCGCCAGCGAGCCAACCGACAGCGTCGGCATCGGCACGCAAGTGCACCAGCGTGTAACTCATAAAGCGACATGATTTCTGTGACGTGTATCACAGAATTTGACGTCAAATGCACTCGGCAGTCACCACCTGAAGTTAAAGCTCCCGCCCAGTTCCGGCTTGTGGGGAACAAGCGGGCTTAGGGGGGCCCAACGTTCGATTTACTGGTCGCCGCAAGGCGGTCAGGAGGGCATGCGGCCACGACCCAGGTCCGCAGCACCTCGTCGATCAGGATGCACCGGCCATGCTGGATTTCAGGATCCTCTTCTCCTGCGCAACCGCCCTCGTGCTGTGCGCGGCAACCCTCCTCATCACTTACCGCCACGCGCCGGCGCTCGGATTGATCGATCGACCGAACGACCGCAAGAAGCACATAGGCAACATCCCCCTGATCGGCGGGATTGCGGTGTTCACCGGACTGCTCTTCGGTGCCTGCGTCTATGGCCAGAGCGATCTCTTTACCTGCGCCGTGCTGGCCACGGCCGCATTGCTGATGCTGGTCGGTGCGCTGGACGACCGCTTCGACCTGAGCGTGCGCGCGAGGCTGCTGGTTCAGGCCTGCGCGGTGCTGGCGGTAGCCATCGCCACCGGCACCCACATCCATACGCTGGGCCACCTGTTCGGCGTCGAGTTGGAGCTGGGGGTCCTGGGCATTCCATTCACCGTGATCGCCGTGATCGGACTGCTCAACGCGTTCAACATGATGGACGGCATCGATGGATTGGCCGGCATGCTGGCACTGGTCGCGGTGGGCGCCATCGCGGCGTACCAGGGCCTTTCGCAATGGTCGAGCATTGGCCTGCTGCTGCTGCTCAGCGCCGCGCTGCTGCCGTATCTGGCCGCCAACCTGGGCCTGGTCGGGCGCAAGGTGTTCCTCGGCGACGCCGGCAGCGTGGTGCTGGGATACCTGCTGGCGTGGACGCTGATCCGGCTGAGCCAGCAAACCGACGCATCCCTCACCACCGTGGACGTGCTCTGGTGCGTGGCGCTGCCGGTGCTGGACACCCTGGCGGTGATGATCCGCCGCCTCGGCGAGCGCCGCTCGCCGTTCAAACCCGATCGCGGGCATATCCACCATCTGCTGCTCGATGCGGGGATCGGGCCGCGCGGCGCCCTCGCCGTGCTGGTGACGCTGGCGATCGTGTTCGCATGCATTGGCGCGCAGACCCGTCAGCTGACCCCGGGCAGCAACCTGCTGTCGTTCGGCGCCGTGGCCGTCATCTACATCGCAACGCACCGAAGCGTGCGGCGTTATCAGCAAGCCCGCGTGGCCGGAAGCGTGACGTCCGAGGCGACACTCCCGATCGGCACGACCGAGGCCGTCCGCAGCCGGCCACTGCGCACCGACGGTCGCCAGAAGCCCGAGCGGGTGCATGCGCGCACGGCCGCGGCGGCCCGTGCCGCACGGGTGAGGAAGATCGTGCCGTGACCTCAGCCACCTGCCAGCGGCACGGTCGACGCACACAGGGCGCGGGGCGGCCAGGCGTGGGGCGGGTAGGCATGGGGTGGCCAGCGGCCGGTGGGCGGATCGCCCGGGCACGCGGTGGCCGCGCGGCAAGCCGGCCATGGCCCGCCCGCATGAACGCGACCCGCGCCAGCCCCCCGGCACATCCCAGTGTGCATCGATGCTGAAGCTCGCATTCACCTCCATGCTGACGCTCTCGCGCGCCGAACGCACCACTCTTGAACGTCAGGCGCAGGCCGACCACGGCAGCTCGGCGGCGGCACGGCGAGCCCGGCTCGTGCTGCTGCTGGCCGACGGTTACAGCTGGACCCAGATCCGCCAGCGCATGGGCTGCAGCGACAGCTTCATCGCACGCTGGAGCAAGCGCTTCGCCAGCGAACGCCTGGCCGGCCTGTATGCGCGACACACCGGGCGCGATCGCTACAAGCTGACCGACAAGCTGGAGCGGCGGATACTCAAACAGACACTTGAGCAGACTCCGGCAGACGGTTCGCGCTACTGGTCGTCGCGCAAGCTCGCGGCCGAGCTGGGCGGTTCGATTTCGCACATGACCGTGGCACGCATCTGGGCCAGGCACGGCATCAAGCCCGACCGACTGGAGGACCATCCGCGACCGGCAGAGCCGGAGTTCAACGCCAGCGCCGTCGATATCGTGGGTTTGTACCTGAACCGCCCGCTGCACGCGGCGATATTCCGCGTCCCCGACTCCGCGCCCGATCGCGACGAGCCGGCTGGCCCGGGCGTCTCATCGATCCAGCCACGGCCTGGCCTGCTCGCTCTGCGCAGGGCACTGCAGGAGCAAGGTACGGCTGACACCGCGACACGTGCCCGGCGATCTGGCGCTGCTGAGCTGGCAGCCTTCGTGGCCAGCATTGCGGCACAGTACCCGGAGGGACGGGAAACCCACGTCGTCGCTGACAACGCAACGGCGACCCGGCGCAGTCATCTGCTCAAGACGATTGACGCCCACCCCAACGTGCATCTCCACCTGGCGGGCACGTACTCCGCCTGGATCGGCCAGATGGACCGGATCCTGGGGAAAATCGAACTGGCACTGGTGGCCCTGGGGCCGTCGCGCGGCCCGCTTGGGGTCAAGACGCGGATCATGCGCGCCATCCGCAACTGCAACCAGCGTCCCGCGCTGGTGAAATGGAGTTACTGCGGCGACACCCCGGATACACGACGGCTTGGCCGCCACACCCCGGGGTGATGCCTGCGCACCGGTGTGGTGCGCAGGCATCGGTGCTCACGGCTTGGGCGAGAGCTTGTTGTTGGCCAGGTAGATATTGTAGGTGGTGCTGCCGATCTGCACGTCTCGCGTGCTGCTGGTGAGCGTGTAGATCGACTTGTTGTTGGCGTAGAACCAGCGCGTGCTGTTGTAGGTGATGGTGTTGCTGGTGATCTTCACATCGTGCGTGGTGGCGACCATGCCCACGCCGTCCAGCCCGTTCTCGGTGATCAGGTTGGCGGCGATCCATGAGTAGGTTCCACCTTCGCTCAACACGCCGAATCCGCGGTTCTGCTTGACGGTGCTCGACTTCAGCACAACCCCCGTCACGTTTTGCTGCAGTTCCAGGCCGTTGCCCATGTTGCCGGCAATCGTGGTGCCCTCAATACGGATGTCCTTGGAGATGCCCTGGGTCTGCGGTTCGATGTCGATACCGTCCTGCGGCGCGGTGCCGTTGGTGTTGGTGAAGGCGCTGTTGACCACATACACCCGCTGCACGGGACCGAACGACAGGCCCTGCCGGCGATTGTTGTTGGAGGTGACCCGGCTGACCGTGATGTCGGTCGAGGGCACGGCGGTGCTCGCCGAGCCGGTGGCACCGATGTAGAAACCATCACCCCAGCAGTCGGACACCTTGAGGTCGTGCACGTACACCTTGCTCGACGAGCGGATATCCACGCCCATGCCCCACTCGCCGGTGGTGCCGATGTGCTTGACGCGATCACCGATGATCTGGCCGCCGGTGATCTCCACGTCGCTCACGCCCCACGCCTTGAGCACGTAATAACGCGTGCTGCTGTTGGGGATGGCGACCAGCTGCGCCAACGGATCCAGCTTCAGCCGCACGTGCGAGCGCAGCTTGACCGAAGTCACGGCGTCGATCATGTAGCGGCCGGCCGGCACGGTCACGGTACCGCCGGTGGAGGGCAGCGAGTTGATCGCGGCCTGGAACGCGGCGGTGTCGTTATGCACGCCGTTACCCAGCGCACCGGCATTGCGCACGTTCACGCTGGCCGAGCCAATCGTCATCGTGGGCGTGGCCGTCCACCAGGTGGCGGCACTGGCCGGCACGGCCACCACGCCAAGGGCGAGCGCCAAGCCGGCAGCAAGCATCCGACGTGGCCGCGCAGTGCGTTCACGGCGGGCGTGGGGGGTCGGGGTGGCGGAGCGGAGGGAAACGGAGCCGGGGGCGGCGAAATCAAGCGACGTACGGTTCATGCAGGAGCCTCTGGGACAGGGTAAAGGGATGACACACCTTCACCTTGCCTCAACGCAGCCTTCACGAAACGTGCGCAAACGCACGCTCTAAAAAGTTCCTATGTAACTGATTTTGCTGAATTTGTTACGCTTAAAACGGTAGTGATTTGAGCGCCGAAACGGCCGCTTCGCGCGGCCTTTTCCAGCGTATTCGCCCCGCTCGCAGCCTCTCCCGGGCGAGTGCCGGGAGAGGCTGGTCGAGCGAGTGCCCTCGGCCCTTACGGCTTGGGCGAGAGGGTGTTGGAGGCGAGGTAGATATTCCGGGTCGTGCTGGAAATCTGGACGTCCCGATTGCTGCTGGTCAACGTGAAGATCGACTTGTTGTGGGCCAGGAACCAGCGTGTGCTGTTGTAGGTGATGGTGTTGCCGATGATCTGCCAGTTGTTGCTGGTGGCCGTCATGCCCACGCCATCGAGTCCGTTCTGCGTGATCACGTTCTTCGACAGCGAGCTGCTGGCGCCATCCACGCTCAGCACGCCGAAACCGCGGTTGCCCTTGAGCGTGCTCGATACCACCGCAAGACCGGCCACGTGCGCGTGCACCTCCAGGCCATTGCCCTGATTGCCGGTCAGCGAGCTCCCTTCGATGCGGATGTCGGTCGACTTGCCTTGGGTCGAAGGTTCCACGTCGATACCGGCCTGGGGGGCCGTGCCATTGGTATTGGCGAAGGTGCTGGCAAGGATGTAGACGCGCTGCACCGGCCCGAACGACAAGCCCTGTCGGCGGTTGTTGCTGGAGATCACGTGGCTGATGGTCACGTCGGTGGATGGCGTGGCCGAGCCACTGGGTCCGATCGCGCCGATATAGAAACCGTCACCCCAGCAATTGGTCACCTTCGTGTTGTGCACGAAGACCTTGCTCGAGGCGCGGATGTCCACGCCCATGCCCCATTCGCCGGTGGTGCCGATATGGCGTGCGCGTTCACCCACGATGCTGCCGCCGACGATCTCGACGTTGTTCACGCGCCACGCCTTGATCACGTAGGAGCGCGTCTGGTTGTTCGGAATGGCCACCAGCTGCGCGAGAGGGTCCAGCTTCAGGCGCGTGTGCGAGCGCATGTTGATCGATTTCAGCGCGTTGATGCGGTAGGTGCCGGCTGGCACCGTGATGGTTCCGCCACTGCTGGGCAGCGAATTGATGGCGGCCTGGAAGGCGGCGGTGTCGTCATGGACGCCGTTGCCAAGTGCGCCGGCATTGCGCACGTTGATCGACGTGGCGCCGATCGTCAGCGTCGGCGAAGAAGTCCACCAGCTCGCCGACGCCGGCAGCGCGACCACGGAGAGAGCCAGGGAAGAAAGAGCGAGTGCAAGGAACTTGCGGGGATGGCGGGAGGCGCGGGCATCGGCCCGGACAGAACGAAGAACAACAGCGGATGAGGGAGTACGGGATTTTTTTTGAAAGATCACGAGAAACCTTTGGGATGGTTGAGGGAAGGCGCCACCTCCACGGCGCGAACCGAAACACGCACGGATACAAGGACATCCGGCGGAAGGCGACCCGCGCCACCGTAGGTGCATCGGTCCGGGCCTGCCTGAATCGCGCACCTCCATATCGAAAGTGAAACGCCGCGAGGCCTTGTGCGCAAAGGCGTCAAGGAACCTGAATCGGGGTGTGAGTGGCCTGTGAAAAAGGCGCCGTACATGAACGGGAGGGCCGTGACATCACCCGCGGGGCAGCGAAGCGGTCGGCACAACCCGCTGACCGGCGTCGGGACAGCCACGCCCAAGGCACCGCCCGAGTCACCGGTGACCAGGTTTGCCTGCCGCTGCCAGACGGTGCGAAAACCGCCCAGGTTCGGCTTCACTCGCACCACGTTCACCGCCTGTCGCCGATCGTTTTGTTGATATGGCGCAAGTAGAGGCATCTCATTGCAGGCAACAGTGCACGTCTTGCGGCATGCGAGGAACTGATGGCCATGAAGTCGGCACCGCCGGAGGGCTCGCCACACGGTCACCTGCAGTACAAGGCGGACCCGGCGCATGGCGCCGCACCGGGTCTCGAGGGGCGAATTGCCCTGACCATCTTCACGCCGACCTACAACCGCGCAGCGCTGTTGACCCGCCTGTTTCGCTCCATCGCGCAGCAGGCCCATCCCGGCACTCCGGTGGAGTGGCTGGTGATCGACGACGGCTCATCGGACGACACCCCTGCCCACCTGGCGGCCTTCGCCGAGGAACGCCCGGATCTGGTGCGCCATCTACGGGTGCCGAACGGCGGCAAGCACCGCGCGATCAATCATGCAGCACGTGCAGCGCGAGGCGAGTGGGTGCTCATTGTCGACAGTGACGACCTGCTGGGTGCGGGAGCACTGGCGGATATCCTGCGCACGCTCGGTCATTGGCATCCGCGCGACCACGTGGGCGTGCTGCGTGGCCTGCGGCGTTTTCCTGCCATTAGGCAGGGGCAGCCCCATTTCCGGGTACCGAGAAACCCGGGCTCGCATGCCGAATGGATTTCCGCGCAGCGCGGCTTCGATACGGTCGAAGTCATCCGCCGCACTGCCCTGCTGGCACATCCGTTCCCGGAGCATGCCGGTGAACGCTTCATGGCGGAGAGCTGGCTTTGGCACGCCCTGGATGCCAGCCATGAGGTCCATTTCCTGGACCGGGCCTGGGTCGACGGCTTTTATCAGGAGGGCGGCCTTACCGCTCGCTCCCGCAGCTTGCGTGTCCACGCCCCGCTGGGCGCCATGGACGTCTACACGGCCATCTACCGATCCGGCGCGCGCTGGACGATCCGCGCGCGCGCCGCCGCCAACTGGTGGCGCTACCGGTTCCACGCCCGCTCCCGCCACGCGGGCGGAGATGGCCGGCCGGCCATACCCGGCTGGTTTGCACCCGTCGGATGGCTCATGAACTGGAACGACCGCCTCCACCTGGAAACCTGATCGAGCTCCATCAGGCGCGGCAAGCAGGACACGCGCAAATATCCACTGTCCCGGCACGCATGACTTCACGAATCCCACCCATATCGGCGTTCCAGAATAGCCAGACAGATGCTGCTGCAGGGATACCATGCTCGTCGTGATCCACGCACCGGCGCTCGCCCGGTAATGCGCATTGCACTGGTCATCACCAGCCTCGGCGTGGCGGGAGCCGAGCGCCTGGTGGTCGACCTTGCCGATCGCTTCGCATCGCTCGGCCACGCGGTACTGCTGGTGCATCTGACCGGCACCGCCGAGGTGGTACCGCGCCATCCTGACGTCACGGTGCTGGGGATGGGCATGAACCGTTCGCCGCTCAGCCTGCTCATCGCGCTGAGATCGGTGCGTCGATCGCTCAAGGCGTTTCGTCCCGACCTGGTGAACAGCCACCTGGTGCATGCCAGCCTGTTTGCCCGACTGCTGCGTCTCACGCTGCCCATGCCCCGACTGGTGAGCAGCGCGCACAACATGAACGAAGGCGGCGGGCGCATGCGCATGTGGGCGTATCGGCTCACCGACTGGCTGGTGGATATTTCCACCAACGTGTCTGACGAGGCCGTGGCCGCCTTCGTCGCCCAGGGCGCGGTGAAACCCGGCCGCATGGTCACCATGCACAACGGCATCGACGTAGCGAAGTTCCACTTTCTGCCGAAGGCGCGCGTACAAGAGCGCCGGGCGCTGGGCTGCACCGATCGCAAGCTGCTGCTGGCGGTGGGCCGGCTGCATGCGCTGAAGGACTACCCCAACCTGATCCGCGCCTTTGCACAGGTGAAGGGCCAAGTCCCCGGCGTGGTGCTGGCGATCGCGGGCGAAGGCCCCCTGCGCGCGGAGCTGGAAGCTCTGGTGCGCTCGCTCGGCCTGGTCGATGACGTGCGGTTCCTCGGCGTCCGCCACGATGTGCCCGAGTTGATGTCGGCCTGCGACGTGTTCGTGCTGTCGTCGGAATCGGAGGGATTCGGGCTGGTGGTAGCCGAGGCGATGGCCTGCGGGAGAGTGGTGGTGGCCACCGATTGCGGCGGCGTGCGCGAAGTGGTGGGCGATGCCGGCCTGCTGGTTCCGCCACGCGATCCCGAACAGCTGGCGGCGGCCATCCTGCACGCGCTGGCATTGCGCCCCGCCGTGACCGCCGTGATGGCGCAGCAGGCGCGCCAACGCATCGAGCGGCTGTATTCGCTCGATACCGCCGCAAAGAAGTGGCTGGCGCTCTACCAGTCGCCGTCGCTGCCCTCCGCGTAAGCGCGGCGGCCACGGGCGGGTGTTCCCGGCCGCGGCGATCCGTTCCACCGGGGGAGCGCGCCGGACACGGTCGCCCGCCTCCCCGGCGAAGCGGGCAGCCTCGCCGGTGCAGGGCCCGCCGTCAGCGGATGAGCGGCTTGGGCGGATATTTGGCGGCGCGCAGCGCGTGCTGCCGCTGCCGATCCGCACTGGACAGCAGCTCACCGTAGACATCCACCGTCCGCTGGATGACCAGCCGCTCGTCGAAGTCGCTCAGCGCCCGCTGCCGGGCGCATCGCCCCAGTCGCTCCAGCAATGCGCGATCGTCGTCCAGCATGCCGATGCGCTGCGCGAGCGCGAGCGCATCGCGCGGCGCCACTCGCAGGCCGTCGCTGCCGTGCTCGGTCACCACCTCGCGGCAGCCGGGAAGATCCGTCGTGATGATCGCCAGGCCGCAGGCGGCCGCCTCGATCAGGCTCTTGGGCACGCCCTCGCGGTAGTAGCTCGGCAACACCATCACGTGCACCGTGCGCAGCAGTGACGGCATGTCGTCGACGTGGCCCAGCCAGGTCACCAGGCCGGCATCGTTCCACCCTTGCGCGTCAGCCTGGGTGGCCGAGCGCGGATTGCCCGGATCGGGTGTGCCGGCGAGCACAAACTCCACGTCCCGGCCCTGCGCGCGCAGATGCTCCGCCGCGTCGACAAACTCCTGGATGCCCTTCTCCCACAGCAGTCGCGCCGCCAGCAGCACGCGCAGGCGGCCACCTGTGGTAGCGGCCGGATCGGCCGGACGAAAGCGGCTCGTGTCGACGCCCGAGCTGCGGATCATGCGGACCCGCTCCGGGGCGATCAGGCGCGCATCGGAGAACGCCGCGGCGTCGTCGGGATTCTGCAGGATCAGCAGCGAGCGTCGGTGGCCCAGCGTCATGCGCAGGAGCAGCTTGACCAGCGGTCGCAGCGCGCGCGCCTTGGCGCCGTCGCTGGTGAACACGTAACCCATGCCCGCCACCGCGTTGACCACCGCCGGCACGCGAGCCACGCGGGCGGCCAGCGCACCGTAGATGGCGCACTTCACCGTGAAGCTGTGCAGCAGGTCGGGCCGCTCCCGACGCAGGAGGCGGGCAAGGTGCCACCACGTGGCCGCCTCACGCAGCGGGTTGAGGCTGGCACGGTCCATCGGCAGGGTTACCCAGCGCAGACCATGTGAAGCGAAGCGCGCGCCGAACGCGCCCGGCGGCGAGAGCATCACCACCTCGTGGCCGTCGGCCTTCAGGCGCAGCGCCGTGGAGAGGCGGAAGTTGTAGAGGTACCAGTCGGTATTGGCGAACAGGACGAATTTCATGGGCGCTCCGTGGTACTGCGGGTTCCTTGCCGGCATCGCCCCGAGCGTCTGCGTCGCCAGGGCCGATCGAACCAATCGGCAACAGTCGCCCGTTGCGCTCGGCGGTTTGCCGGCACAGCCATTCACCCCGCGCACGCGCAGGGACCTGCCGCTACCGCAGGTAGCGGTTGTCTTGCAGAACCGTCGCCTGCGCGCCGTCGTCCACCTTGAGGTCACGCGTGCCGCGCGGCACCCGCTCGCCGGCAAGCGTCTGCATCGCCTGCTTGATCGCTTCGTGCAGGTAACGCGTGCCGTTGCGGCTGAACGTGTTGCCCGCAACGAGGCACGAGCGCACGTCCCTGCGCAGCATCGCTCCGCTCAGGCCGTTGTCGGCAATCGTGTTGCCGGCCAGGACCACCTGATGCGCGCCGCCGATCAGCACGCCGTAGCCGTGGTTGTCGCGGATCTCGCACTGCTCCAGCCGCAGTCGCGTGATGTTCGCGCCCGCCAGCTGGATGCCGCTGCCCTGGTTGCCGGTGATGGTGCAGCGGGAGATCGACACGTCCTCGGTACCCATCTTCAGGGTGCCGGGCTCCACATCGATGCCACATCCGGGGAGCGTGCCGCCGGTGCCGCTGAACTGGCAGTCGCGCACGGTGACCCGCCGTGACGAGGTAATGGAAAGTCCCTGTCGGCGATTGCCACGGCAGGTGACCCGCTCGATCACGATGTCGCTCGCCACCTTGATGGCGCGGCCGCGGGCGAAGATCGTGCCGATGCAGATACCGTCGCCCCAGCACGCCGAGACGTCGACATCGCGAATGCTCACGCCGCGTGCGCCGCTCACCGCAATGCCGTGGCCCCACTCGCCCTCGCTGCCCATATGCGCCGCCCGTTCGCCCACGATGCGCCCGCCGCGAATGCTTGCACCGTCCACGTCGCGGATCAGGATCACCGCATAGCGCTTGAGCGCGTTGGGCATGGCGAGCAGCTGTGCGTCCGCATCCATCACGAGTTGCGTGTGCGAGCGCAGGCGCACCGAGCGCGCGGCGTCGATCAGGTAGCGTCCGGACGGCACGCTCACGATGCCGCCCGATGCCGGCAGTGCATCGATCGCTGCCTGGAATGCCGCGGTGTCATCGTGCACTCCATCGCCCACGGCGCCGTGGCGGCGGACGTCGACCGACGGCATCGGCGTGGACGGCACCGCGGATGCAAGCGCGGCCGGCAGCACCGTCGCACTGGCCACGCGCGTCAGCAAGAACGCCGGCAGCGCCAGCGCGCAGGCCTGCCGCAGGAATTCCCGTCGGGGCGCGCACACCGCATTCCTCAGCGCCGGCCCGGTCATGCCGAGTCACCGCCATCCGCCTCCGCCCTGGCTCCATCGAACCGATGCAGCAGCCACGGCAGGAGGATCGCCAGCAGGTAGAACTTGGAGGCGAAATATTTGTTGTCGAACTGGTGGCGATAGCGCTCCAGCCACGCGGGGGCACCCGGCACCAGCGCACGCGTCTGGCCGGCCATCGTCCACACCTGATCGAACCGTTCGCGCGCCAGGCCGCAGATGTCGAAGCGGAACGAGCCCTTGGCCGCCACGTAGGGCAATGTGCCGAAGCGGCGCGCGATGTGCTTGCGCACCAGCACCTTGTTGACCCCGCCGGGACCGATCAGCTGCTCGTCCGGCACCTCGCGGAACACCCAGTCGCACAGCGGGCCATCGCAGTACGGGTAAACCACGCGCAGATCGAGTGCGCTGGCCACGTACATGCCCTTGGCAAACAGCGCCGGCTCCAGAATGGTGGCCGAGATGCGGCGCTGCGCCTCGGGCGTGCTGGCCGCATCGATGTCGGCACGGAAGGTTTCCAGCCGCTGGCGGGACAGCCAGGACAGCGGATGGCCCAGCAGTTGATCCACTTCCGCGTCGGTGAAGCGCGAGCCCGGATAGAAGCGCTCGAAGGGGTCCATCTGCAGCGTTCCCAGCACGTACGACATCCGGAAGCTGTCGCGCAGCACGGGCATGCGCAGCAGCGCGGCCGGCAATCGCACCCGCCGCGCCAGCGAGCCGAGCAGCTTCTGCTTGCCGTTGGGAGGCACGCCGAAGTAAGGGTCCGAGCCCAGGCCATCGATGATGCCGTCGCCGCCGCCCTGGGCGATGTCGGTGGCGAGATCGCAGTAGGAAAGCAGCGCGAAGTCTCCCGTGAGCAGCGGCATGCGCGGCACCAGCGCGAGATAGCGGTCGTAGGCGCGCCCGGGCTCGCAGGTCAGCGACTCGTGCCGCAGGCCGAGCTTCTGCGCGATCCGCCGCGCCGAGTCCACCTCGTTCTCTTCCTGCCCGCCCAGGTAGGTGATGCAGGTGGTGTGCCGCGCGACTTCGGACATCGCGATCGCCAGCGACGTGGAATCCTTGCCCCCGCTCTGCAGCAGGTACGGCGAGCGCATGCCCGCCGTGGAGCGCACCACCGCCTGGCCGAGCAGGCGATGGTAGGTGTCGATCAGCTGCTCGTCGTCGACCACGTCGGCGGATGGCCGCGTGACCGCCGCCGATTGCCGCTCGAAGTGAAACGCCGGCTCGTCATGCAGGTTCTGCTGCGGCGAGAAGCCGGTGGTCGCCAGCTTCACGTTGCGGAAAATCGAATGCGGCGGATAGACAAACGCGTTGCGCAGCAGATCGGCGATCGATACCGGATCGAGGTTCTCCACCTGTCCGGACACGCCGTGCACGGCAGAAAAATCCGCCTCACCCGCATGCGGGGATGCATTGATCTGTATGCGCTGCGGCGCCGTGCCAGTCGGCCCGTCGCGCTGCGTCTGTGCGAGGTAATCGTGAGATCTCATGTGCGCTTCCTGTTTCGCCACGCCGCCACCGTGGGCATGCGGCCCTTGTCGGGCTCCTGCGATGCACGCGCTGCCCGCAGCACTTGTTCGCCGTACCGCAACCGACCGGCCGTGCAAACCCCGGGTATGCGCCGAGCCATGTCGCTGGAAGCTGTTACGTGCATGTCCCTCCTCCCGGTCAGCGCGCGTGCGCAGGGGTTTCGGCCGAACCGATGCGGCTCAGCAGCCACGGCAGCATCACTGCCAGCAGGTAGAACTTGGATGCGAAGTACTTGTTGCCCAGCTGGTGGCGGTGTCGTTCCAGCCAGGCGGGCGCGCCGGGCATCAGCGCCCGCGCCTGCAGCGCAAAGTCGTGCACCTGATCGAAGCGCCCGGCGAGTCCGCAGACGTCGAAACGGAACGAGCCCTTGGCCCTCACGTAGGGCAGCTGCCGGAACTGCCGGGCGATATGCTGTCGCACCAGCACCTTGTTGACCCCACCCGGGCCGATCAGCAGGCGGTCGGGAACCTCGTGGAAGATCCATTCGCGCAGCACGGTGTCGCAATACGGATAGCCCAGCCGCAGGCCCGCCGCGTCGGCGGTATACATGCCCTTGCCGAAGGTGGCCGCTTCCACGATGGTCGCCGCCACGCGGCGCTGGGCCTCCAGCGTGGGCGCTGCGGCAATGTCTGCGCGGAACGTCTCCAGGCGCTGCCGGGATGCACCCGCCACCGGCAGGCAGAGCAGTTCATCCACTTCGCGATCGGTAAAGCGCGACCCCGGGAAGGACCGCTCGAAGCGGTCCATCTGCAGCGAGCCAAGCGCGTAAGAGAGCGGGAAATTGCGGCTGACCAGGGACGAATGAAGCACCCCTTCGGGCAGGCACAATCGCCGTGCCAGCACTACCCGCAGCAGCTGCGGCCAGCGCAGCGGCAGGCCGAAATAGGGATCGGAGCCGAGTGCATCGAGCACGCCATCGCCGCCGCTGCCGGCGATCTCGGTCACCAGGTCGGCGTAGGACAACATGGCGAAGTCGGCAGTGAGCAGCGGCATCTGCGGCACCATCGCCAGATAGCGGTCGTACGCGCGGCCCGGCTCGCACACCAGCGTCTCGTGACGCAGCCCGAGCTGGCGCGCGACGAAGCGCGCCGAGTCCACCTCGTTCTCCTCGCGGCCGCCCAGGTAGGTCACGCACGTCGCGTCGGGACGGGCCTCGGCCAGTGCCATCGCCATCGAGGTGGAATCCTTGCCCCCGCTCTGCAGCAGCCACGGCGTACGCATGTCCGCGCTGGCGCGGGTCACCGCCTCGCACAGCAGCCGGTGATAGCGCTCCACCAGCAAAGGGCAGTCGGCGTGCGCCATGTCCGGCCGCGCCGGCGCCGCCGAGGACTGGTAAGGGAAATGGAAGCGCGGTTGCGCGTGGAGATCCTGGCCCGGCTCGAAGCCGGAGATCGCTATCTTGACGTCGCTGTAGATCGAGTGCGGTGGATAGACGAAGGCGTTGCGCAGGAGATCGGCCATGGACACCAGGTCGATGGCGGCACTGCGCGGTCGATCCCGCAGCGGCGAGAAATCGATGCGGCGTCCATCAGCCGCGGCCATGAGCTGGATCGGGCCTGGCATGGCGGCATCCGGCGGCGGTATCCGCTCACTCACCCGGGGCACGCTCATATCAGCACCATGTGCAGCACGTAGTAGCAGAACACCCCGGCGGCCGGGATCAGCGCGAGGCGCAGCAGTAGCGGATGGCGCAAGGCCGGCAGGCGCGAATGGCAGGCCATGGCCGCCACGATGAACGAGGCGGCGACCCATGGCACCAGCAGATAGCGGTTGGAGTAATTGCCCCAGCCCACCGCCAGGAACGGCAGCACCATGGTCATGTAGACAGCGGCGCTCTGCTTGATGCGCTCGTCGAACGGCTCGCGCACCAGCCGCGAAGCGAGGAACGGCAGCAGGTACCAGAACAGCGAGAACACCGCGAAATCCAGCCGCACGCCCGCCCGGTACACCGCACCGGAGCTGTAGCTCATCACCGCGGTGTAGACCGCCGGCGCCGCGGCGCGCACCACCAGCATCGAGAGACCGGAGCAGTACGCCAGGAACCCGATGGCCGCCACGAGCCGCTGGGTGCGCAGCCTGAGCAGCAGCACCGGTGCAAAGCCGAGATAGATCAGCGACGAGTAGTGCAGGCTGCTGGCCAGCGCGCCGAGCACCACGAAACTGCGCCACTGGCGACGGTGGAAGGCCAGCAACGCAGCGAACACCAGCGGCGCCGCCAGCCCCTGCCGCACCGCGTTGATCGACGCGTTGACGAACATCGGCGAGACGAAAAGAAACACCAGGACCGCGCAGAGAAAGGTGAGGAACTCGCGCTGCGAGCCCAGGTAGTTGAAGTACTTCCTCGCCGCTACGACCGCGCCACCCAGCAGCACGGAGAACAGCGTGGCCTGGTAGCCCACCACGCTCATGCCAAGCAGGCTGCTCACGCGCGTGAGTGCCACGAAGCCGGGCTCGAAGCGCGTGTCGACCACGCCGTTGCGCATGGCCAGGAACACCCACGCGTAGATGTGCGTGTCCGTGCCCACATCGGTGGAGCGCAGGCTCACCACCGCGGCGGTCATCACCCAGGCAACGGCCACCAACAGCACGGTGACCACGGCGCGGGCGTTGGCCGCGGTGGAATCGCCAAAGTACGCCACGGTCGCCGGCGAGCTCACGAGACCTTCGTTCATGGCCATGGCGTCAGCTCCCCCGGCCGGCATCGCTGCCGGCGCGCCGGCGACGCAGGAAAGTCAGCACGTGGCGTCGCGCATAGCGCACCACCGAATAGGCGTGGGCGGCCAGCAGTTCGGCTCGACCCACCAGCCCCTGCGCGTACAGTGCTCGCCGCATGTCCCACGCCGCCGCGTGCATGGCGGCCAGATCGCCGCTGAGCCCGCCTTCGCCGAAGGGCTGCTTGTGCCACGACGCCAGCACCTGCTGGATCGTCACGCAGCGATAGCCTGACAGCAGGATCTGCCCCCACAGCAGCGCGTCCTCGGCACGTCGACGGCTCTCGTCGAAGCGGAACGGGAGGTCGCGACGCAGCATCACCGAGGCGGTGGGAAACCCGCTGCGCATGCGCAGCAGGCGCCGCGGCACCGCGGCAAGCCTGATCGGCAGAGTCACGGCGGGCGGCGGCGCCGAGCGCGGCTGCACGTTCATCTGATGCGCGATCATCGCGATGTGCGGATCCTGGTCGAGCGCCGCCATCTGCAGTTCGATCTTGCGCGGATGCCAGCTGTCGTCGGCGTCGATGAACGCGATCCACGGCTGGCGCGCCTGCTCCCACCCCTCGTTGCGGGCCGAGGACGGCCCGCCGTTGACGGACAAGGAAATGACCTTGACCCAGCCGGCTGGATAGCTGCGCGCCACTGCTTCCAGCGAGGCCAGCGTGTCATCGCCGCTGGCGTCGTCCACCAGCAGCACCTCGGCCGGCCGCAGGGTCTGCGCAGCCACCGATGCCACCGCGCCGGCAATGGTGCCGGCGCAGCGGAAACAGGGCACCACCACGCTGACTGGCGCCATCGGCACCACTGCGGCAGCGACGCGCGTGTCCACGGCGGGAGCGAGTTCGATCGGTCGCAGGCTGACGGCTTGGGAGTTCATGCGCGAGGGGCTGCTCTCAGTGAACCAGCTGTTCGGAGATGCGTGCCGCCGCGGCGCGCGCCATGGCCCGCAGTTCGTGCATGCGACGCGCCAGCGTGTCGCGCAAATGGCGCTCCTCCTGCACCAGCCAGTCCATCGCCTTGCGCAGGGAGATCGCCGAGACATCCGGCGTCTGCAGCACCATCTCCTCGCTGCCGAACAGGTCGCGGTTGATGCCGCGCGCCTTCACGCTGTAAGCGATGGAGATGGTCGGCACGCCGCTGGACAGCGCCGCGATGGTCGCGTGCGTACGCGCGCCGATGAAGAAATCCAGCTGGCTGATGACGTACTTGGTCTGCGCTGCATTGAAGTGGCCGGGCATCAGCGTCACCGCCCGGCCCAGGTCATCGAGCTGGTCGAGCAGCGGCGCCATGTAGTCCGAGTCGCCGCCGTGGCCGTCCTCGGTGAGCGGATTGACGTGCGGCACCAGCAGCACCCGCATGCCCAGCGCGCTGACCACGTGGCGAATGAAATCGCCGACCTCGGTCCGCAGGTCCTGACCCGGGCGGCGGTAGCGCTCGATGAGCGAGCTGACGTTGAGGCCGAGCACCCGACCGCTGCCTTCGGGCCAGAAGGCATCCAGCGCGACCGGCTCGGGAGCCAGCACGAAGGCGGGATCGGCCATCCGGATCACGTTGCTCAGGCCCAGCTTGCCGGTGAGGTACTCGTAGCTCACCGACTCGCGCGCCGCCACGTGCCGCATGCGCGCCAGGTGCCGGGCCATCGGAGCCATCAGGCCAGGCGCGCGATCGAACGGGCCCACCGAACCACCCCAGAGAATCACCGGCTTGCCCATGTCCATGGCATAGCGATCCACCGCCATTATGGGCGAGGGAATGCGGTAGTCGAGCGAGTAGTTGTCACCGCCGACGGCCAGCACGGCATCCACGCTGGCCAGGTCGTGACGCAGCCACGACGGCATCGGGAACGGCCAGCTCGCGCCCTGCAGCGAAGGCAGCGGCAGGCGCTGCAACTGCACCCAGTAACGCCCCTCCATCGGCAGATAGGCGCGCACGAAGCGCACCCCGCGGGCAGCCGCCTCGGGCCACTGGATCGCGTCGCGCTCGCTGTCGGTTGCGGGTACCAGCACCTCGACCTCGCCGAACTGCTCGGTGAGCAGATCCACGGTGCTGCGCACGATGGCCTCGCAGCCGCGATTGTCGAAAGTGCGTTGCCCGGAAAGATAAAAGCGCTTCATGCGTGGTCGTCCAGAAAGGTGAGAATGCTGTCCACGGGGCGGCGCGCCGAATAGCACACCTTGAGTTTTTCGCTGGCATAGCCGACCGCCATCATGGTGATGACGGTATGGGCGTCATCCAGCGCCACGACCCGGCGCAGGCGCCGGTCGTCGCGGGCACCGCGGCTCCAGTTGAGGAAGCACGAGGCCAGCCCCAGCGAGTGCAGGGCCAGCGCGAGCGACATGGCGAACATGCCGCCGTCCACCCAGTGCTGGAAGCGCTCGCCGTGGGTATCGAATGCGCGCAGGTCGGCGGTGATGATCAGCAGGCACGGCACCTCATGGCCGAACCCGCGGTTGCCGTTCTGCAGCGCCAGCGCGCGATCGATGCTGGCGCGCGAGTCCATCTGGTAGACGTGCCACGCCTGGCGGTTGCATACCGAGGGCGTGCGCATCGCCAGCCGGATGGCGCGCTGAAGCAGCTCGCGCGGCACCGCGGCAGGGCGGAAGTCGCGCACGGAATGACGCGAGAAGAAGAACTGCTCGGGGTCGTCCAGCCGCCCGGCGAGCAGCTCATCGACGCCGAGCTCGATCACCCCGCCCTCGGCCGACTGCTGCCGCACCTGCTGCAGGAATGCCTCCACCCGGCGCGCGGTTTCACCGCCGCCATCGGCGCTGGCGGCGAAGTCGCGCAGCACCTTGAGGCCGACCGTCTCGTGATAGCCCAGTCCAGCCGGCGCGGGCTCGCCGCGGCCCAGCAGGCGCAACAGGTTGTCGGCCGCCTCCCAGCCCGAACCCGCGCGCCGCTCGCGGAAGCTCAGGCTCTTTTCCAGCTGGTGATAGGTCTTCACCGCCTTGTAGTCGCGCCTGCGGTGGTCGGCATGCCCGCGCCATCCGCCGTAGCGCACGTAGCGCGAAAAATCGTAGGCGAACCCGTTGAACGCCCACAGCAGGTTGTGCAGCGGTCGAATGAAGCGCTTGAGGCGCGAGCCGAGCATCATGACGCGCGCTCCCGCGGTGGATGAAAGCGCTGCACACCGCCGTAGAGGGCCAGCAGCAGCACCGACTCGCCCACCACCGTCGCGATCGCCGCGCCGATTTCGTGGTGGGTGGGAATCAGCAGCACGTTGAGCACGATGACCACGAGCGCGCTCAAACCCATCGCGAACACGCGGTAGCGCATGTGCCGCTCGCTGAGCAGCGCCGAACCGACGCCGGTGGACATGAAGCGGATCGGCACGCACCACGCCAGCACCATCAGCACCGGCGTCACGGCCCGGTATTTTTCGCCGAACGCCAGCGGCACCGCCCATCGCGCCAAGAGGGCAACCAGGCCGCCGAGCACGATGCCGGCAACCAGCATGATCACGTTGCCGCGGCGATAGACGAGCCAGAACTTCTTCGGATCGTGCACCGCCCAGCGATGCTGCTTGGACAGCAGGTATTTCTGGAACACCGTGGACGGGATCAGGTAGATCGCCGTCATCACCGCCAGCGCGATGCCGAAGATGCCGGCCTGCACGTTGCCGTCGAAGTACTTCACCAGCACCGTGCTGATCTGGAAGAACACCGGATACAGCACCGCCGACAGGCCGAACGCCCACGCCTGCGACCAGACCGACCACGCGCGCGGTGCGTCGACATCACGGTGTACCCCGGCAGCGGGAGCGGCCGGACGCGGGCCGTGGCCGTGGAGCCTCATCTCGCCGCGCAGCATCGCCCACACCTGCGGTGTGGCCAGTGCCGCCACGCCGAGTGAGATGACGGCGAACCCGAACGCCACGAAGCGCCCGGCCAGCGTCGGCACCAGCATGAGCGCGATGGCCACCATCATCCGGCTGCCCGGGGTGGCCAGCTGCCACAGCGCCAGCGCCCCGTGGCGCTCCTCCAGCCGCAGCTTGGTGCTGATCAGCGATGCGGCAAGCACGCCCAGCACCACCGGCAGCAGGATCACCAGGGTCGAGGCGGCATCCGCCGGCGCACCCACGCCAGCCCACACGACCACGATCGACATCGTCAGCGCGGTGGTCACCGCGAGGAACCGCAGCGACGGCCGCAGCCAGCGATCGGCCGCCCAGCCCTCCGCGCCGTACACCTTCAGCCAGAACTGGGCGAGGCCGAAACCCGCCAGCGGCGCCACCATGGACACCATGGCCAGCGACGAGGTGAACAGGCCATAGCCGGCCGGCCCCAGCTCGCGGGCCAGCAGGGCCTGGGTGAGGAACGCCATGCCGGCACCGAGCGCGGTGGCAAACCACAGCAGCGAGATGGCACCCGCGGCGCGGTGCCAGCCCTGCGGCAGGTAGGTCATGGGCCAGCGTGACAAGAGAACCGATGCCATGGCTGGTCTACACCGTCGCCAGCGGGAGGACATCGAATGCCGTCAGGGGAGCATCGAGCGCCATCGAGGAAATGCGCAGCGAACGCCCGCGACCGATCCCGTAATACGCGATCCCGGCATGCTCCACCGCCTCGGGATCGTAGAGATTGCGACCGTCGAAGATCGCCGGTTCGCGCAATGCGTCGCGGATACGCGCCAGATCGGGGCTGCGGAAAAGTTTCCATTCGGTGATCACCGCCAGCACGTCCGCGCCCTCCAGCACCTGGTAGGGGTGATCGCAGATCACCAGGTCCGCGCGCTCGCCGCAGATTCGCCGTGCCTCGTCGCCCGCCTGCGGGTCATGCGCGCGCACCGTCGCGCCGGCATCCCACAGCGCCCGCATGAGGTAGAGGCTCGGCGCCTCGCGCATGTCGTCGGTATCGGGCTTGAAGGCCAGTCCCCACAGCGCCACCGTCCTGCCCTTGAGCTGGCCGGCGAAGTGGCGGCGGATCAGGTCGTACAGCTTGAGCTTCTGGGCATGGTTGACCGCCTCGACCGCACCCAGCACGAGCGGCTCGTAGGCGCGGCCGCGGGCCATGCGCCGCAGCGCCTGCACATCCTTGGGAAAGCACGAGCCGCCGTAGCCGGCCCCGGCGTAGATGAAGTGATGGCCGATGCGCGGGTCCGAACCGATGCCACGTCGCACCTGCTCGATGTCGGCACCGAGGCGCTCGGCGATGTTCGCCATCTCGTTCATGAAACTGATCTTGCTGGCGAGCATGGCGTTGGCCGCGTACTTGGTCAGCTCGGCCGACCGCGCGTCCATCACCAGGATGCGTTCGTGGTTGCGATTGAACGGCGCATACAGCGTGCGCAGCACCGCCAGCGCACGCGCGCTCTCGCTGCCGAGGATGATCCGCTCCGGGCGCAGGCAGTCCTCCACCGCCTCGCCTTCTTTCAGAAACTCGGGGTTGGAGACCACGTCGAACGGAACCACCGCGCCGCGGGCCGCCAGCTGCTCACTGATCGCCGCCCGCACCTGCTCGGCGGTGCCCACCGGCACGGTGGATTTGTTCACCACCACCACGTACTGCCTGATGTGCTGGCCGATGGTTCGTGCCACGGCCAGCACATGACTGAGGTCGGCACTGCCGTCCTCGCTCGGCGGCGTGCCCACGGCAATGAAGATCACCATGGCCGATGCCACGGCCGGGGCGGCATTGATCGTGAATCCAAGGTTTCCATTGGCCTGGTTGCGTCGCACCAGCGGCTCGAGCCCGGGCTCGTACAGCGGCACCTCGCCGCGCTTGAGCCGGGCAAGCTTGTCCATGTCGACGTCGACGCACGTCACTTCGTTGCCCATTTCCGCCAGGCATGCACCAGTGACCAGGCCGACATAGCCGGTTCCGAACAGGGTGACTTTCATCGTTGCGACCGCTCCGTGGTGTGGGGGTGGATGGCAGGCACGGGCTAGGCGCCCAGCGGGGCCGGGATCTCGGCCGGTGCGCTCGCGTAGGCGTAGTAGGCGTAGTAGCCAGCGGCGCGCTTCTCCACGGCGTTGAAGATGACGCCCTTGATCGGCACGCCGCTCTGCTCGAAGCGCTGCCTGGACAACCCCACCTCGCGCGCCTGGTTGAGACCGAACCGCACCACCATCAGGGCGGTGCCCACGTGATGGCCGATCACCGCTGCATCGGTCACCGCGAGGATCGGCGGCGTGTCGATGATGATCAGGTCGAAGCGCGACTTCAGCTTGTCCAGCAACGCCACGAAATTGGCGTGCATGAGCAGCTCGGAGGGGTTCGGCGGAACCTTGCCGCGCGCGATGAAGAACAGCTTGTTGACGCCCTCCACGTTGCGGATCGCGTGGGGCAGATCGATCTGGCCGCTGATCAGATCCGACAGGCCCTGCTCGGGCCGGCCACCCACCGACGCGTGCAGGCTGCCCTTGCGCATGTCCGCATCGATCAGCAGCACGCGCTGCCCGGCCTGCGCGATCACCACGGCCAGATTGGCCGCGACGAAGGTCTTGCCCGCCCCCGGGCTGGAGCTGCTGATCATCAGCAGGTTGTTCTTGGCTTCGAGGCGGGCGAAATGCAGGCTGGTGCGCAGGCTGCGCAGGGCTTCGGTGGCGATGTCGGCGGGCGCGCGCAGCGCCAGCAGGCGCTGACCGTAGCGCGGACGCCGACGGCTGCTGCGCAGCAACGCGCCTTCCATCAGTTCGCTGCGCGGAATGGACGCGTACACCGGCAATCCGAGCGCCTCGATGACCGCCGGGTCCTCGATGCCGCGCTTGAGCAGCTGGCGCAGGAAGACGAAGCCCACCGCGAGCGAGCCACCCAGCACCGTGCCGCCCAGCACCAGCAGGATCCGCCGCGGCCACACCGGCTTGGTCGTATCGGTCGCGGCGCGATCGATCACCCGCACGTTGCCCACCGTGCCGGCACGCGCGATATCCAGTTGCTGGGCCTGGTTGAGCAGGTTGGTATAGGTCTGGTTGCTCACCTGCACGTCGCGGGTGAGGCGCAGCAGTTGCTGCTGCGTGTCGGGCAACAGGCCGACCTGCTTCTGCAGCGCGCTTCGCTGACCCTCCAGCTGGCCGATCTGCTGCTGCAGCGCCTTGTAGGCGGGATGCTGCGGCGTGTAGCGGTGCTGCATGTCGCTCATCTGCATGTGCAACTGCTGCAGGCTGCTCTCGATGGAGACGATCTGATCGAGCAGTCCCTTGGTCTGCAGCGTGATGTCGACCGAGTGCGCCCGCGTCTGGAACGCATTCATCGCCTGCGTCGCCTGCTCCAGGTCCATGCGCACCTTGGGCAGCTGATCCTTGACGAACTTCAGGCTGCTGGCCGCTTCGGCCGAGTTGCGATCGACGTTCTGGCGCACGTACAGCGCGGTGACCTGGTCCAGCAGGTTGGTGGCCAGTTGCGGATCGGCGTTTTCGTAGGACACCTGGATGATGCCGGAGTCCTTGCCTTGCTCGGAGGCCATCAGGTTGCCCTGCAGCGCGGTGATCAATCCCAGCGATGCATGGCGCACCACGTCGAAGCGCGTGCCGGGGTTGGCCTGCAGGGCTTTCACCTGCATCTCGATGCCGCCGGCGGACGCCAGTTCCCCGACGCGACCGGAGAGCAGCATGTTGCCGTCATCGTCGGTCAGCGTGTAGGCGCCGCGCTGGCCGGCCACCAGATGCAGCGGCGTGTCGAGCAGGCTCGCCGGTACGTCCAACTGGAAGATGTCGAGCGTCGAGCCGCCCCAGTCGTAACGGTTCATGCCGGCCATGGGAGCGGCCACCGCCCCGGGATGGTCTGGCGTGTAATGGCGCGCGAGGTAGGCACCGACCACCGGGAAGTGCTCGGGCTCGGCGTCCACTTCCAGGCCCAGGTTGTGCACGGCCTGGCCCACGACGGAGCGCGAGGTGAGCAGCGCGATCTCGGTCACCGCCTGCGACGTAGAGGTGCCGAGCGTCTGGGCCAGATCGTCCAGACCGGGCAGGCCCGGCATCTTCTGCTCGACCTGCACGATGGCGCTGGCGCGGTAGATGGGCGTGGCCAGCAAGGCATAACCGACACTCGCCACGGTGAACAGCCCGGTGACGGCGATGATCAGCCACTTGTGGTCGAGCAGGGTGCCGAGGATGGCGCGCAGGTCGATGTCGTCATCGCGCGGAGAGAACGTCTGGCGAGTAGTCATGGAGGCCGTTCCAGAGAGTATGAGTAGGGTTCACAGGTAGCGCAGCCAACTGGCGACGCCTCGCTCGATCAGGGTGTAGACGTGTTCGAACGCTTGTCGCGACTGCAGGTAGGGGTCCGGCACGTCGCCGGCATCGAGCCATCGCCTCAACAAGAACAACTTGCCGCTGGCTTCCGGAGCCAGCCTTGCCGCCGCGTGCACGTGCCGGCGTTCCATCGCCAGCACCAGATCGGCATCCCGCAACATCGCCGGCTCGACCTGCCTTGCCCGATGCGTCGAGGCGTCGATGCCACGCTCGTGCAGCAGCGCCGTGGCGTGCCGGTCCGCCGGATGCCCCACCAGCGCACCGAACCCCGCGCTGGTCACCTGCACGCTCCGGCCAGCAAGCCGATCGCGCAGCAGGAACTCCGCGATCGGACTGCGACAGACATTGCCCACACACACGATCAAGATGCGATTGAACACGTACCGAAGCGCCCCCGCGCAGTCCCTTGTGGGCCGATGCGAAATCCGTGGCATGGCCCCTGAAAAAGGCATTTTTCCATTCGAAATCGGGCCGGCACTTGTCAAACATCAATTGAATGCCAAAAAAATGACCGGAAGCTTGGCAATGGCAACTCCAAAAGCACGTCAAGTGCAACTTCGGAAATAGACGCCAATTTCACGAATATGCAAAAAAAGTTTGTCACGCGTGATTGTTGCGACACTCGAGACTGTCTTCTTGAGAGATACACACTCGTGTGTTGACGCCAGGTGATCCAGATCAAACCGGCAGGTGTCAGCCACTGTTACTCATTGTTACAAACAGTTACAAAAATCATCTCATTCGAAACGCGGTCAGGAATGGCTTGAAACAAAGCCTCGCACGGATCACTGGCGAATCAAGCGTCTTTCACACACGTGAAGACGCAATTCATCCGCACGCACGTTTTGTTCACAAAAAAACGGTGATATCGCGCGCCTACTTGCGCCGCGTCAATAACGCATCACAAATCGGCTTTTATATTGCCGCACAGTGCATGGAAGCCATGTAACGAGGGTGTTTCCAATAGGCATCCGGCCGAATGATGGCCGCCGCCATTGGAATGAATGATGTTCGCGTGACTCGCCTGAAAGCGGGGAGATTCTATTTACCGTCATGCCTCGCCTGAGGCAGGACCAACTTTTGCCTGAATCAAGGCATCGCCATAGAAGGCCACGGTCATGAAAAGTCATTGGTTTGCAGGAATTGCGCTTTCGATGCTGCTGCTCACCGGCTGCGCCATCGCGCCCGGGCAGCATTTGACTCCGGACTCGATCACCAGCGACGACGCGCCGGAAAGCGGCCACGTGCAGATGGTGCAGATCACGCCGGAGCTGGTCTCCAGCGCGGTGACCGATGCGTCCGGCCACGCAGTGCCTGCCGAGTTGCTCAGTTACCAGCCCGAGTCCTATCAGATAGGACCGGGCGACACGCTCTACATCACGGTGTGGGACCACCCGGAACTCACCTCACCGGCCGGTTCGCAACAGCAGACGGTCCCAAATGGCCGCCTGGTCCGTCCGGATGGGACGCTCTTCTATCCCTACGTCGGCACCATCAAGGCCGCGGGCATGGACGTGGAGGAGCTGCGCAAGGAAATAAGCACGAAGCTGGCGCGCTACGTGGACGATCCGCAGGTGGATGTGAATGTGGTCGGCTACGGCAGCCAGCGCATCACGCTCGGCGGCGCCTTCACGAAAACGGATCCTCAGTCGATCGACTCGGTACCGATGACTCTGGCGCAGGTCGTCGGCAGCGCCGGCGTGGACACTGCCCAAGCCGACCTTTCGGACCTGGTGCTGACGCGCGACGGCAAGGACTACCACCTGGATCTCAACGCTTCCGGCAGTGCCGAGGGAGCGATCCGGGGGATCTACCTCAAGCCCGGTGACCGCCTGTTCCTGCCCTACAACGACAATCGCGAGGTCTACGTCATGGGCGAGGTGATCCGGCCCCAGGCCATCACCTTCAAGACCGCCCAGCTGACCCTGACCCAGGTGATCGGTCGCGCCGGCGGGCTGAATCCGGTGACTTCCAATGGCAAGGCGGTCTATGTCATTCGCGGCGTCGCCAACCTGATGCAGGAGCCCGCCACGGTCTACCACCTCAACGCCCGCTCTCCCGCCGCCTTCGCTCTGGCGGACAACTTCAGGATCCACGCCGGTGACGTGGTGTGGGTCGGACCGGCCGGTGTCACGCGGTGGAACCGCGTCCTCAGCCAGCTGTTGCCGCTGTCCGGCATCGTGGGCAATGCGGCTTTGACCAACCAGCGGCTGGGCAACTGACCGGCTGACGGGCCGGATTCTTGACGGATCGAGGCGCCTGCCATGGGTTGGCAAGGCGCCATCGGACGCCCCGCCCGCGGCACCGGAAGCTCCACTGCACGGCGGGGACGGCTGGTGCAGGCGTGAGCGCCTGCCGCGGGTGGTGGCGACCCGGTTGATCCGGTTCACCGCGGGCGGCCTAGGCTCGCCAGGCGGGGGCACGCTGCCGCTCGACGCGCGTTGAATGCATCGCCGCGCCGGCCGTCGCATCCCGCGCCGCTCGCGGATGGCGCCCGCCGGCGGCTTGGCGACCGCTGCCGGACCCTTCAAGATAGGCGGCATGTTGAAACCCATCCAACTCGGCATCGTCGGCCTCGGCTATGTCGGGCTCCCGCTGGCCGTCGAGTTCGGGCGTCGTCTGTCGACGCTCGGCTTTGACGTGAACGAGGCTCGCGTCGACGAGTTGCGTCAGGGCATCGACCACACGCACGAAACCACGCCCGCCGAGATCTACGCGGCGACCGAACTGCGCCTGAGCAGCGATCCTTCCGCGCTGGCCGACTGCAACGTGTTCATCGTCACCGTGCCCACGCCGGTGGACGAGGCGAACCGGCCCGACCTCACGCCGCTGGAGCAGGCCAGCGCCACCATCGGTGGCGTGCTCAAGCGTGGCGACATCGTGATCTACGAATCGACCGTGTATCCGGGCACCACCGAGGAAGTGTGCGTGCCGGTGCTGGAGCGCGTCTCGGGCCTGCGCTTCAACGTGGATTTCTTCTGCGGCTACAGCCCGGAGCGGATCAACCCCGGCGATCGCCAGCACCGCCTCGCCACGATCACCAAGATCACCTCCGGCTCCACGCCCGAGGTCGCCGAGGTCGTCGACGCGCTGTACCGGCGCATCATCACCGCCGGCACGCACAAGGCACCCAGCATCAAGGTGGCCGAGGCGGCCAAGGTGATCGAGAACACCCAGCGCGACGTCAACATCGCGCTGATCAACGAGCTGGCGATGATCTTCAACACCATGGGCATCGACACCCAGGACGTGCTGGACGCCGCAGGCACCAAGTGGAACTTCCTGCCGTTCCGGCCCGGGCTGGTCGGCGGCCACTGCATCGGGGTGGATCCGTACTACCTCACGCACAAGGCGACGGTGCTGGGCTACCACCCGGAGCTGATCCTGGCCGCGCGGCGCATCAACAGCCGCATGGGCCTGCACGTGGCGCACCAGGTCATGCGCCTCATGGCGAACAAGCGCATTCACGTGGTGGGCTCGCGCATCCTGGTGCTGGGCCTCACCTTCAAGGAAAACTGTCCGGACCTGCGCAACACCCGTGTGGTGGAGATCGTGCGCGAGCTGGAAGCGGCGCACGCCACGGTGGACGTCTACGACCCCTGGGCCGACGCCGACGAAGCCGAGCGCAAGCTCGGCCTGAGGCCGATCGAACAGCCTGCCGTCGACAGCTACGACGCCATCGTGCTCACCGTGGCGCACCAGCAGTTCGTCGCGATGGACGCGGCCGCCATCCGCGCCTGGGGCCGCGAAGCCTGCGCCCTGTTCGACATCAAGAGCGTGCTGCCGCCGGGGCTCGCCGACGCGCGACTCTAGGAGCCTGTCGGGCCTTGGTGGTCGAGGCGAAAATACGGCTGTGCGAGGACAGATTTTCGACGATTCGCTGACCCATAGTGGTTCTATAGGCCAAGAAGCGGCGGAAACATGGACCACGGAGCCTGATTTGCAGCGCGGCCGACCAAAGTCCGACAGGCTCCTAGGCGAGGCGCACCTCGCCCTCGACCACCGCGACGGCAACCCGGTGCAACTCCTGACCGCGACATGGCCCGCCGATGCACCAGCCGGTGGACGCGGTGAAGCTGGCACCGTGGGCAGCGCAGATCAGCGCGCCCTTGCTGATCAGGAACTTGCCCGGCGCCCAGTCCAGCCGGCGCCCCGCGTGCGGACAGATGTTGAGGTAGGCGTGCACGGCGGCACCTTGTCGCAGCACGATCAGGCTCTCCGGGCCGTCAGGCAGCACCGCATCGACGGCAATCGCCTCGCCGTCGGGAATATCGTCCAGCCGGCAGAGCGGGAGGGCGGTCTCGTTTCTATCCATCGGCACTTGTCTCGGAGGCACGCAGGCCTCATCGTTGCACGCGTAAGTCGTTGATTTTACCACACGGATTTTTAACACATGCGCTTCGTCCTGCCCGCTCCACGTCGTGCCCGCCACCCGCTGGTCCGCGCTCTTTCGATGCTACTCGGCCTCGCCGTGGTGGGCGTCTTGCTGGTGTTCGGACTGGCCGTCGCCGGTGTGCTGCTGGTCGGCGGCGTGCTGCTGCTGGCGGTCCGCCAGTGGAAGTTGCGCGCCAGTCCCTCGGCCGCGCGCGCCGCGCATCGCTCGCAGACGCTGGAAGGCGAATTCGTGGTGCTGCACGAAGGCCGTCGCGCCGCGCATTGATTGCGCCTTGCGCGGTGACGCGCAAGATCCGGATGGCCCGCTCCGCGCTGCGCCACTAGCCTGAGCGCATCCTCTCGCGGATGCCGCCATGACCAAGCCCACCACCGATACCGCCCTCGAGCGCATCCGCGCGCGGATCGAGCAGTGCGATGCGCTGCCGACGCTGGCCGAACTGGCGGCCACCGCGGGCCTGAGTGCCACCCACCTGCAGCGCGCGTTCCGTCGCCGCTACGGTGTCAGCCCGTCCGAGTACCACCGCGCCCGGCGCTTCGACCAACTGCGCCAGTCCCTGCGTGAGGGCAGCGCGGTAACCGATGCGGTCTACGACGCCGGCTTCGGCTCCGCCAGCCGCGTCTACGAGCACAGCGATCGCCTGCTTGGCATGACGCCTGCCAGCTACCGCGCCGGCGGCGCCGGCGCCAGCATCCGCTACACCATCACCGCCACGCCGCTGGGACAGCTGCTGGTCGCTGCAACCACGCGCGGTCTGTGCGCCGTGTCGCTCGGCGACGACGAGGCCTCGCTGCAGGCGCGGCTGGCGCAGGAGTTTCCCCGTGCCGAGCGCGAGCGCGTCGACGCCGGCCGCGAGGAATGGCTGGACGCCGTGGTCGGCCGCATTGCGCACGAACTGGGCTGGAGCGATGCCGAGGCGCCAGCGCTGCCGCCGATCGACGTGGCCGCCACTGCCTTCCAGTGGCGGGTGTGGCAGGCGCTCACCCGCATTCCCGAGGGCAGCACGCGCAGCTACGGCGAACTGGCCAGCGAGCTGGGCATGCCCAAGGCGGCCCGCGCCATTGGCCAGGCCTGTGGCAGCAATCGTCTGGCGCTGATCGTGCCCTGCCACCGCGTGGTGCGCGAGGACGGCTCGCCCGGCGGTTGGCGCTGGGGCGTGGAGCGCAAGGTACAGCTGCTTGCCCGCGAACACGCCGCGACGCTCCCTCGCGATGCCAGCGTCGCCCCTCGTGCGGCGCGCCGCGCTCGCGGATAATGGCGCGCTCTCCCCCGCGCGATTCCCCACGCATGTCCCTGCCAGCTTCCGCGTCCGCCGCACGCGGCCCCGTCGACGAGCGCGTGATGATTCCGCTCGCCCTGCTCGCGCTCTACGTGATCTGGGGCTCGACCTATCTCGGCATCCGCTACGCGCTGGAAAGTTATCCGCCGTTCCTGCTCGCCGGCGTGCGCTTTCTCGGCGCGGGCGTGCTGCTCTACGGCTTCCTGCGCATGCGTGGACTGGCCGCACCGACCGCACGGCAGTGGCGCAATGCGGCGTTCACCGGCGTACTGCTGCTCGGTTTCGGCAACGGCCTGGTGTGCTTTGCCGAGCAGCGCGTGAGCTCGGGCATCGCCGCCGTGGCGGTCGCCAGCATGCCGCTGTTCGCCGCGCTGTTCGCCGGCATGTACGGCCAGTGGTCGACGCGGCGCGAGACGGTGGGTCTGCTGATCGGATTCGCCGGCGTGGTGGTGCTGAACCTGGGCGCCGGCCTGTCCGGCTCACGCATCGGCGCGCTGGCGCTGATCACCGCGGCGATGTGCTGGGCGTTCGGCTCGGCGTGGAGCCGCCGCCAGGACATGCCCGCCGGCCCCATGAACACCGCCGCGCAGATGCTCTGCGCCAGCGTGGCCCTGCTAGGCGTGGGCTATGCCGGTGGCGAGCACCTGCCGGACCACCCGACCGTTCGCGCCACCGCAGCGGTGGCCTACCTCGCCCTGTTCGGCTCCATCGTGGCCTTCAGCGCGTATCTCTACGTGCTCAAGCACGCGCGCCCCGCCGTGGCCACCAGCTACGCCTATGTGAACCCGCCCGTCGCCGTGCTGTTCGGGGTGCTGTTCGCCGGCGAGCATGTGGGCCCGTTCGATCTGGCCGGCATGGCGGTGATCCTGCTCGGCGTGGGGGTGATCACCCTGGCGCGGCAGAAGCGCAGCGCCTGACGCCTGACGCTGCTCCACCTTGGTCGGCTTGCCGGCCTCGGCACGCGCGCGCCACCATGCCCGCTTCCACCGATGGAGCCCGAGGCATGTCCACGACGAATGAAGGTCTGCTGGCGCGCGCGGCCCTGCGCAGCGCAGCGTGGTCGGAGAAATGGTTTCCCGATGCGTGGGTGTTTGCGGCGCTGGGCGTGGTGATCGTGGCGCTGTCGGTGCTGGGCACGGGCGGCACGCCGGTGGCGACGGTGAACGCCTTCGGCGACGGATTCTGGAGCCTGATCCCGTTCACCATGCAGATGGCGTTCGTGGTGATCGGCGGCTACGTGCTGGCCACCGCACCGGTGGTGGCGCGATTGATCGACGCGCTGGCGCGGGTGCCGCGCTCGGGACGCGGCGCCGTGGTCTACGTGGGGCTGGTCAGCATGCTGGCCTCGTTGCTGAGCTGGGGTTTTTCGCTGGTGTTCGGCGGCCTGCTGGTGCGCGCACTGGCAAGGCGCAACGACCTGAGGATGGACTATCGCGCTGCGGGCGCAGCGGCGTATCTCGGACTGGGCGCGGTGTGGGCGATGGGACTTTCATCCTCGGCCGCGCAGCTACAGGCCAACCCGAAAAGCATGCCGCCGGGGCTGCTCGACATCACCGGCGTCCTGCCCTTCACCCAGACGATCTTCCTGTGGCAGTCGATCGTGCTCACCGCGGCGCTGACCGCCGTGTCGCTGCTGATCTGCTGGTTCACCGCACCGTCGGACGCCAATGCCCGCGTGGCGCAGGACTTCGGCGTGAGCGAGGCGCCGCTGCCCGCGCTGCCGCCGCGCACCCGCCCCGGCGAATGGCTGGAATACAGCCCGCTGCTGGCCGTGCTGATCGGCGCACTGGGCCTGGGCTGGCTCGGTTACCAGTTCGCCACCCGGCCGGCGATCACCGTGGTGGCCGACCTCAACGCCTACAACTTCCTGTTCCTCACGCTCGGCCTGCTGCTGCACTGGCGCCCGCGCAGCTTTCTCGATGCGGTGGCGCGCGCCGTGCCGAGCACGGCCGGCGTGCTGATCCAGTTTCCGCTGTACGGCGGCATCGCCGCGCTGCTGACCAAGGCCACCGGCGCGGACGGCCAGACGCTGGCGCACCATCTGTCCGGCCTGTTCGTGCGCGTCGCCTCCACCGACAGCTTCCCTGCAGTGATGGGCGCGTACTCGGCCGTGCTCGGCTTCTTCGTGCCGTCCGGCGGCGGCAAGTGGCTGGTGGAAGCGCCCTACGTGATGCAGGCGGCGAACGACCTGCACGTGCACCTGGGCTGGGCCGTGCAGGTCTACAACGCCGCCGAGGCGCTGCCCAACCTGATCAACCCGTTCTGGATGCTGCCGCTGCTGGGCGTGCTCGGCTTGAAGGCCCGCGACGTGGTCGGCTACACCTTCATGCAGCTCGTGGTGCACGTGCCCCTGGTACTGGGACTGCTGTGGCTGCTGGGCATGACGCTGACCTACGTGCCGCCGGTCATGCCGTAGGAGCGAGGAGTGAGGAACGAGAAGTGAGGAGTGAGAAACAGGCCAATCAGCGCGTCAGGCCGACGCTCTCTCTCACTTCTCACTCCTCTCCACTCACTCCTCGCCCTTAGAGTTCACGCAGCGCCGTGGTCACCGGCAGGCGCGCGGCGCGCACCGCCGGAAACAGCCCGCCGATGAAGCCGATCGCCATCGCCCACTTGATGCCGGTCCACAGCAGCTGCGGCGACACCTTGAACTGGAACACCACCTGGCTGAAGTTCGAGCCCAGGGTCGACGCGGTGTAGCCATTGAAGATCAGCCAGGTGACGAAGCCGCCGAGCAGGCCGCCGAGTAGGGCCAGCAGCATCGTCTCCAGCAGGACCGACACAACCACCGGCACGCCGCGGAAGCCGATCGCGCGCAGCGTGGCGATCTCCCGGGCCCGCGAAGCGACGGCGGCGAACATGGTGTTGAGCGCGCCGAACACCGCGCCGATGGCCATGATGATGCCCACGGTGAGCCCGACGATGCGGATCAGCTTGGTCAACCCTTCGGACTGCTTGGCGAAGTACTCGCGGGTGGTGGTGACATCCACCTTGATGCGCGGGTCGCTGAGCAGGGCCGCCTTGAAGGTGGCGAAGGCCGCGGGGGCGGTGAGGCGCACGGTGACCGACTGCGCACTGGAGCCACGCCGGTAGGCCGAGGCGACGGTCTGCATGTCGCCCCACAGTTCCGAATCGTGCGAATCGTTGGCGGCGAACGCACCGACCACCGTCCACGGCTGCCCGGCAAGGCGAATCTGCCGCCCCACTTCCAGCCCGGCGAACTGCCGCTGCGCGCCCTGCCCCACCACCAGCTCGCGCAGGCCCGGCTTGAAGCGGCGCCCCTCGGTGATGTGCACGTTCGGGCGCAGCGCCCACGCCGCATCGCTGACGCCGCGGATCTGCACGTTGGCTTCCACGCTGGGATCGTTCTTCTTGGCCAGGTTCGCCACCACCGAGATCTCGGCCGAGGCGATCGGCTTGCCGTCGGCATCGCGCGCCACGCCGGGCGCCTGCTCGATCACGTTGAGGCTGTCGCGTTCCAGCACCGAGTTGAGCTCGGCCGCCGAGCCACCGCGCAGCACGATGGCGGTGTCGTCGCTGCCGGTCTGCTGCAGCGTGGCGGCGAAGCCGTCGCCCATCGCCAGCATCGCCACCAGCACGCCGACCACGCCGGCGATGCCGATCACGATCACCGACGAGGCACCGATGCGCTGGCCCAGCGTGCTGATGCCCACGCGAGTCACCGACAGCGTCTGCCGCCCGCGGCGGAACAGCACGAGCCAGAGCACCAGCAGCAGTGCCAGACCGCCGACTGCTGCCAGTGGCAGTCGGGTCCAGATCACCAGCGCCGCGGCAAGCAGCACCAGCAGGCCGAGGTTGCCCAGGAAGCCGAGAAATTTTTTCATGATGGATCTCCTCAGCGGCCCGCGAGGGCGTCGACAATGTTCAGGCGCATCGCGCGCAGCGCCGGCAGTGCGCCGACCACCAGGCCAATCAGCACCATCAGCCCCACGCCGATCGCCCAGCTGGTGGCGCCGACCGGTGGCAGGTTCACCATGCCGCCGCTGCCCTTGGTCACGACCGGCGCCAGCAGCGAAGCGATGCCCAGACCGATTGCGCCCCCCAGCACCAGCAACAGCACCGACTCGGCCAGCACCATGCCGAGCACGCCCGAGCTGGAAAAGCCGATCGTCTTGAGCACCGCCAGTTCGGACGTGCGCTCGCGCACCGCCTGCGCCATGGTGTTGCCGGTGAGCAGGATCAGGGTGAAAAACACCGCGCCCATGATTGCCGTGACGATCAGGCCGATGTCACCCAGCTGCTTGGCGAACGAGGCGCTGAAGGCCTGCTCGGTCTGCGTCTTGGTCTCGTGGTCGGAGTTGGCCGAGATCGCGTCGATCGCCTTGGCCACGCTGTCGGCGGCATTCGGGTCGGCCAGCCGGTCGATGTACCATCCCATCTCGTGGCGCGCGTAGAGGTTGGCCTCGTCGAAATATTTCCAGTGCAGCAGGAACAGCTGGTCCAGGCCGTTGGCTGCCCCCTTGCCGACGCTGAAGATGCCGACGATGTCGAACTGCCAGGTCTTGTCGCCATTCTTCTGCGGGAAGATGGCCGACTGCAGCGGGATCTTGTCGCCCACCTTCCAGCCGTACTTCTTGGCCAGCAACGGGCCGATCACCACGCCGGTGCGGGTACCGTCGAACGCCTTGCGCTGCTCCGGCGACAGCTGGATCTCCGGATAGACGTCCAGGTAGTTCGGGCTCACCGCGTAGCTGAAGACGAAATTCTTCGGGTCCTGGTAGAAGCCGCCGAACCAGTTGGCATACGCCACGTCCCGCACGCCCGGCACGCCGGCGATGCGCGATTGCAAGGCCTGCGGCAGCGACTGGATGATCGAGTAGCGCGAGGCGGTAATGAGTCGATCCACGCCGACCACGCTCTTGCTGCCACTGTCGAAAGCGGTGCGCACCGCGTCGAGCATGCCGAACAGCAGGAACGCGGTGATGATCGACACCAGGGTGAGCAAGGTGCGCGTCTTGCGGCGGAACAGCGCCGCCCAGATGAGATGAAGGTATTTCATCGCCGCCTCCTCAGGCCGTGGCCTGCTCGACCAGCGAGCCCTTGTCCAGGTGCAGGATGTGGTCGGCGTATTCGGCGGCCTTGGGATCGTGCGTGACCATCACGATGGTCTTGCCGTGCTCGCGGTTCAGCGTGCGCAGGAGGCCCAACACGTCCTCGGCGGATTGGCGGTCGAGATCGCCGGTCGGCTCGTCGCATACCAGCAGGGTGGGGTCGGAGACGATGGCGCGGGCGATCGCTACGCGCTGCTGCTGGCCGCCGGAGAGTTCGCTGGGCTTGTGCGAGGCGCGATCGGCCAGACCCACCAGCTGCAGCGCAATGGCAGCGTTCTTCCTGCGCTGTGCGCCGGAAAGCTTGGTCAGCAGCAGCGGCAGCTCCACATTGCGCTGCGCGCTGAGCATCGGCATCAGGTTGTAGAACTGGAAGATGAAGCCGACGTTGGATGCGCGCCACTTCGCCAGCGCACCCGCACCGAGTTGGTCGATGCGCTGACCGCCGACGGTGATGCTGCCCGCGCTGGGCGTATCCAGGCCGCCGATGAGGTTGAGCAAGGTGGTCTTGCCCGAGCCGGACGGCCCCATCAGGGCCAGGAAGTCACCCCGCGCGATGGCCAGGTCGACGTGGTGCAGCACTTCCACCTTCTGCTTGCCGCGCTCGTAGACCTTGGCCAGGTCGTGGATCTCGATCAGCGTTTCCATGGTGCTTCTCCTGCGTAGATGAATGGCCCGCGGTAGGAGCCCGCTGGCGGGCGATGCTCTTGCTCCTGGTCTGCATCAAAGCCAGGAGCATCGCCCGCCAGCGGGCTCCTACAGGGATATGTCAGGGTGGGGTGGACGTCTGGACGGCCGAACCGTCGTGCAGCGTGGATGGCGGCGACACCACCACGCTGTCGCCGGGGCTCACCGCCTCGGGCAGCAGGCGCAGATCGCCATAGGTCTGCGCTGCGGGCGTCACGACGCGCTGCCGCGCCACCTTGCCCTGCACCACGAACACCACGTTCTTTCCGTCGCGCTGCGTGAGCGCCTGGGCCGGCACCAGCACGCCCTTGGGCGATGCGGCGGCCGCCGGCTCCTTGTGCTCCAGGAAGGCCACGCGCACGCCCATGTCCGGCACGATGCGCGCATCCTTCGCCTCCAGCGCCACGCGCACCTTGATCGTTGCCTTGCCGCGGTCGGCGGTCGGCACGATGGCGATGACGTGGGCGGGGATGCGCCAGTCGGGATAGGCGTCGAGCACCGCCTCGGCCGGCATGTCCGGCTGCACGCGGCCGATGTAGGCCTCGTTGACGTCGACGTCGATCTCCAGCGAATCCATGTCCACGATGGTGCCCACGCCCGTACGGGTGAAGCCGCCGCCGGCCGAGAGCGGCGAGACGATCTCGCCGACCTGCGCGGCCTTGTCGGTAACCACGCCGGCGAACGGCGCGCGCACCACGGTGTAGTCGTAGTTGACCTGCGCCACCCGCGCCTGCGCCTGTGCGGCGGCCACCTGCCGGCGTTGTGCATCGACCTGCGCCTGGTAGCTGGCCACGGCGGTGCGCGCCTGCTCGGCTGCCTGCTTCGACACCAGCCCGCGATCCACCAGCGCATCCAGCCGCGCCGCATCGGCGCGCGCCTGCACCAGCTGGGCCTGCAGCTGCGCCACCTGCGCCTGCGCGGCCTGGGCACTGGCGAGCGCGGCGTCGAGGTTGGCGCGATAGCCGCTGTCTTCCAGTCGCGCCAGGATCTGGCCCCTGGTCACGTGGTCGCCTTCCTCGATCAGCACCTCGGTCAGCGTGCCGGTGATCTGTGCGGAGACGGTGGCCTGGCGACGCGCGGTGACATAGCCGGTGGCTTCCAGCACCGCGCCGGCCTCGCCCTGCTTGCCGGGGCTGGCGGCGACGGCCGTCTGCACGACCACCGGGCGATGCGCCATCCACCACCAGCCGCCCGCGCCCATCAGCAGCACGAGCACCACGCCGAGTGCGATCCAGCGCCCGCTGTGGCCCCCACTGCCGACCTCCTCGCGCTGGTTGCGATCGATGCGCAGCTGCTTCAACAGTTCCGCGTTGTCCACGTGTACTCCCCGGCCGGCCCACCCCGGCTCATCCTGGCGACAAGGGTGGAGTGTGCGCCGATCGAAAGGCAGCGGCCGTCATCAGGCATCGGCGGTGACAGCTGTCATTCGCTACCCGCGCTGCCGCGGCCGTGGGGTGCCCTGCTACGCTTTCGGGCATGACCTACGCCATCACTCCCCCGCCCGTTTCCAGCTTGCCGATCGCCGGCAGCGACCAGCGCTTTCCCGTGCGCCGCATCTTCTGCATCGGCCGCAACTACGCCGAGCACGCGCGCGAGATGGGCGCGGTGGTGGAGAAGGACGCGCCGCTGTTCTTCTGCAAGCCCGCCGATGCCGTGGTCACGGACGGCGCGGACGTGCCCTACCCGCAGGCCACCGCCGACCTGCACCACGAGGTGGAGATGGTGGTGGCGCTGGGCGCCGGCGGTCGCGACCTGTCGCCGGAGATGGCGGCCCGGTTGGTGTGGGGCTACGGCGTAGGGCTGGACCTCACCCGCCGCGACCTGCAGGCCGTCGCCAAGGCCAAAAGCCATCCGTGGGACGTGGCCAAGGCGTTCGACCATTCCGCGCCGGTGTCGGCCCTGGTGCCGGCAGCGAAAGCCACGGTGGATGCGGGTACGGTGCTGCGCCTCACGGTGAACGGCGAGCTGCGCCAGCACACCACGCTGGGCGAGATGGTGCACAGCGTGCCGGAGATCCTGGCGGCGCTGTCGCGGCTGTTCGAGCTGAAGGCCGGCGACCTGGTGTTCACCGGCACCCCGGCCGGCGTGGCGGCGCTGCAGCGCGGCGACCGCTTCCATGCCGAGCTGGTGGGCGTGACGACGCTCGACGGACGCGTGGCCTGAGCAGCGCTCGCCTGTTGCCCCTTGGGCCACTGCGCTAGAGTCGCCGGGTCAGTCACATACCCTGGGAGGGGAACCATGAGCATGCTCAAGGAGTTCAAGGAATTCGCCATGCGCGGCAACGTGATCGACCTCGCCGTGGGCGTGGTGATCGGCGGCGCGTTCGGCAAGATCGTCACCTCGCTGGTGAACGACGTGATCATGCCGCCGATCGGCCTGCTCACCGGCGGCGTGGATTTCGCCGACAAGAAGTGGGTGCTCAAGGCCGCCGACAACACCGACCCCGCGCACAAGGTGGCCGAGGTGGCGGTGAACTACGGCATGTTCGTCAACACGCTGATCCAGTTCCTGATCATCGCGTTCGCGATCTTCCTGGTGGTCAAGGCGATCAACCGCATCAGCCGCAAGGAAGAGGCCGCACCCGCCCCGCCGCCGGCCGACGTGGTGCTGCTCACCGAGATCCGTGATCTGCTGAAGAACCGGCCGCAGGCGTAAGCCCTGATCCGGCTGCAAGCATGACTTGTGGCCTAAGCGGCCCGTGGGCACCCCGCCATAATCGGGGTTTGCCCACGGAGTCCCCCATGCGCCGCCTTCGCCTGTCCCTGCTTGCCGCCAGTGTCGTACTGGCCAGCTCCGCATCCGCCGCCGCGGCAGATGCGCCCACCGTGATTCCCGCCGCCGCCGTGCACACCGCCGAGCAGCTGCGCGACAGGGCGATGCACGACGACACCGCCTACCGCATCGTCGAAGGCCTCACCACCGAGGTCGGCCCGCGCCTCGCCGGCGGTCCGAACGACCAGCGCGCCCGCGACTGGGTGGTGGCGAAGATGAAGGCGCTGGGCTTCGATCGCGTCTACACCGAACCGGTGAGCTACCCGCTGTGGGAGCGCCGCAGCGAGAGCGGCGAAATCGTCGCGCCGTTCCCGCAGAAACTGGTGCTTACCGCGCTCGGCTACTCGCCGGCCACGCCGAAGGGGGGACTCACCGCGCAGGTGGTGGCTTTCCCGACGCTCGACGCGCTGAAGGCGGCCGATCCGGCCACCATCAAGGGCCGCATCGTCTACGTCGGCGCGCGCATGACCCGGAAGAAGGATGGCCACGACTACGGCATCGGCTCAGGCGTGCGCACGCAGGGCCCGGTGATCGCGCAGTCCAAGGGTGCCGCCGGCTTTTTGCTGCGCTCGGCCGGCACCGATCCGCACAGCCGCGCGCCACACACCGGCGTCACCGGCTTCACCGACCCGGCAAGGACGATTCCCGCCGCGGCGCTGGCCGGGCCCGACGCCGACCAGCTCGAGCGCGTGCTGGCGCACGGCCAGCCGGTGCAGGTGAAAATGGACCTGGACTGCGGCATCACCGGCCAGTACACCGGCGCCAACGTGATCGGCGAGATCACCGGGCGCAAGCATCCGAAGCAGATCGTCGACATCGGCGGGCACCTGGATTCGTGGGACCCGGGCACCGGCGCGATCGACGACGGCGCCGGCGTGGCCATCGCGATGGGCGCGGCCAAGCTGATCCACGACCTGCCGCAGCGGCCGGACCGCACCATCCGCGTGATCGCCTTCGCCAACGAGGAGATGGGCCTGTGGGGCGGTCGCGCGTATGCCGACAGGCACGGGGCCGACGTGGCCAACCACCAGCTCGGCACCGAGTCGGACTTCGGCGCCGGCCGCATCTGGCGCATGAGCGCCAGCGTGAAGCCCGAGGCGCGCGGCGCGATCGGGCAGATCGCCAAGGTGCTGGCGCCGATCGGCGTGGCCTACGACGCCGAAAAGCCCGGCGGTGGCGGCTCGGATCTGTCGCAGATGCACGCCAAGGGCATGGCCGCGCTGTCGCTCACCCAGGACGGCACCTACTACTTCGACTGGCACCACACGTCGGAGGACACGCTGGACAAGATCGACCCGCAGGATCTGGCGCAGAACGTGGCGGTCTACGCGGCGTATGCGTACATGGCGGCACAGGCGAAGGGCGACTTCGGCTCGGCCCCGGGCGCCTTCCCCGGCGAGCAGGGCGAGTAACCACCACCCTGTAGGAGCCCGCTCGCGGGCGATGCTTTTGCTCTGATTCCACATCCAGAGCCAGGAGCATTGCCCGCTAGCGGTCTCCTACAGATGGGACTTCGCTAGCGGGTGTAGTGCAACTTGGCGTCCACCAGCACCTTCGGAAAGCAGAAGGTCTTCGGGCGCACGGTGATCGCCACCGGCATCAGCACCTCCTGCTCGACGCCGCCCACGCTGTCGCAGCTCGCGCCGTCGGCCAGCTCGTAGTGGATGACCCGCGCGGTGTATTGCGGGCAGACGTCGCCGCACGGGTACTCGGCCACCACGCGCTGACCGTGATGGCGGCCGAGCTCCACCGTGGTGTGCATCAAGGTGGCCTTGTCCCAAGGCTGCTTCGCATACGCCAGCAGCGCCGCGTCATCGAGCGTGCCGGGCGTCGCGGCCCGGCTGGTGCAGGCACCGAGTGCCAGCGCCAGCAGCGCGCTGGTGCCGATCGCGATGGTGCCGATTCGTTTCGCGTGGTTATTGCGCATCGCCGCCGTCTCCCTTGCCGGAAAGCGGCAGCTTAGCCGGCGCAGGCGTGAACGCGATGCCTCCGCTCACACCTCGCTGGTCTGCGCCTGCAGCGCCGGCGACTTGCCGCGATGCTGCAGGCGATCCAGATACAGGTAGATCACCGGAGTCAGGTACAGCGTGAGCACCTGCGACACCAGCAGGCCACCGACCACCGCCAGGCCCAGCGGCCGGCGCACCTCGGCACCCGCGCCGATGCCCAGCGCGATGGGCAGCGTGCCGGCGAAGGCCGCCATGGTGGTCATCATGATCGGACGGAAGCGCACGCGGCAGGCCTCGAAGATCGCCTGCGCCGGCGCCATGCCCTCCTCGCGCTGCCGCTCCAGCGCGAAGTCGATCAGCATGATCGCGTTCTTCTTGACGATGCCGATCAGCATCACGATGCCGACGAAGGCGAACAGGTCCAGCGAGGCCTGGAACACCACCAGCGTGAGCAACGCGCCCACCGCCGCGGCAGGCAGGCCGGAGAGGATGGTCAGCGGGTGGATGAAGCTCTCGTACAGAATGCCCAGTACCAGGTAGATCACGAACACCGCGAGTAGCAACAGCAGGCCCATGCCCTGCACGGAATCCTGGAACGCCTGCGCGGTGCCCTGCACGCTGCCGGTGATCGTCGCCGGCAGACGGATATCCGCCATGGCGCGCTCGATGCCCGACACCGCCTCACTGAGTGACACGCCCGGCGCCAGGTTGAACGACACCGTTACCGCCGGCAGCTGCCCCTGGTGGTTGACGGTGAGCACCTCGGGCTGGCGCTTGAACGTGGCCACGGCATTGAGCGGCACCAGCGCGCCGCTGCTGGCGGTGACGTAGATGCGCGAGAGCACGTCCGGATCGCTCTGCAGGCTGCGCTCCACCTGCAGGATCACCCAGTACTGCGTGGCCGCACCGTAGATGGTGGAGATCTGGTTGGCACCGAACGCTGCACCGAGCGCGCTCTGCACCTGCGCCATGGTGAGCCCAAGCGGCGCGAGCTTGTCGCGGTTCACGTCGACGGCGATCGACGGGCTGTTGAGGTCGAGGTCGGTGGTGACGTCCTGGAAGCCCGGCAGGGCGCGGAACGCGTTCACCACCCTGTCGCTCCAGGCGTACAGCGCCTTCAGATCCACCGACTGCAGGGTGTACTGGTACTGCGCCTTGCTCTGCCGGCCGCCCACCTGGATCGCCGGCGGATTGGCGATGTAGGTGCGGACGCCCGGCACCGCGGCGAACTTCCTGCGCAGCTCCTGGATGATCTGATCGGGCGTGAGCGCGCGCTCGTTCGCCGGCTTGAGCTTGAGCAGCAGGGTGCCGTTGTTTACCGTGCTGCGCGGCCCGCCGGCACCCACGCTGGACATGTAGCCGGCCAGGTTGGGGTCCTTCGCCACGATGTCCGCCAGCTGCTGCTGGCGCGCCACCATGGCGTCGAAGGAGACGTCCTGCGGGCCTTCGGTGGTCACGCGCAGCAGGCCGTTGTCGCCGGCCGGGATGAAATCTTTCGGCACCACCAAGAACAGCAATGCGGTGGCCAGCAGGCTGGCACTGAATCCCGCCAGCACCAGTCGCGGGCGGGCCATGCACCAGCTCAGGCTCGTCGTGTAGCCGCGCTGCACGGCGCTGAAGCCGCGATCGAAGCCGGCGATCAGCCAGTTCTTCTTGTCGTGGTCGTGCGCTCGGACGAAGCGGCTGCACAGCATCGGCGTGAGCGTGATCGCCACGATGCCGGAGATCCCGATCGCCACGCTGATGGTCACCGCGAACTCGTGGAACAGCCTCCCCACGATGCCGCCCATGAACATCACGGGGATGAACACCGCGATCAGCGACAGCGTCATCGAGAAGATGGTGAAGCCGATCTCGCCGGCACCCCTCACCGCCGCATCGTAAGGGCGCTCGCCCGCCTCGATGTGGCGAACGATGTTCTCCAGCATCACGATCGCGTCGTCCACCACGAAGCCGACCGCCAGCGTGAGCGCCAGCAGCGACAGGTTGTCCAGGCTGTAGCCCAGCGCGGACATTGCGCCGAAGGTGCCGATCACCGAGATCGGCAACGCAACCGCGGGGATCAGCGTGGCCGAGAGGTTGCCGAGAAACAGGTAGATCACCAGCACCACCAGCACGCCGGCCAGCAGCAGGGTCAGCTGCACATCGTCCACCGACTCGCGGATCGATTGCGAGCGGTCGTACAGCGTGGCCAGCTTCACCGACGGCGGCAGCGTGGCGACAAAACCCGGCAGCAGCGCGCGGATGCGCTTGACCGTATCCACCGTGTTGGCACCGGCCTGGCGCGAGATCGCCAGGATCAACGCGCGCTCGCCGTTGTACCAGCTGGCGGCCTGGTCGTTCTGCACGCTGTCGCGCGCTGCGCCCAGGTCACCGACGTGCACCGGAGCACCGTTGCGCCACGCCACCACCACACCGTTGTAGGCCGCCGCGCGCATCAGCTGGCCGTCGCTGCGGATCGGCAATTGCTGGCGCTGGCCGTACAGCGAGCCGGTAGCCTGGTTGACGTTGGCGTCGGCGATGGCGCTCTGCACCTGATCGATGCCGATGCCGGCGGCGGCGAGCTTGTCCGGATCGACGCTGATGCGCACGGCGTACTTCTGCGCACCGTAGACGTTCACCTGCGCCACCCCGTCGACCATCGACAGGCGCTGCGCCAGTTCGGTCTCGGCGTACTCGTCCACCTGCGACAGCGGCAGCGTGTCCGAGCGCATGGTGAGGAACAGGATCGGCGCATCAGCCGGGTTCACCTTGCGGAACGTGGGCGGCGTGGGCATCTCGCGCGGCAGCTGGCGCTGCGCGGCGGAGATCGCCGACTGCACGTCCTGCGCGGCGCCATCGATGTTGCGGTTGAGGTCGAAGGTGAGGGTGATCGAGGTGGAGCCCAGCGCGCTGGTCGAGCTCATCGAGGCGATGCCGGCGATGGTCGACAGCTGCGCTTCCAGCGGCGTGGCGACCGCCGAGGCCATGGTTTCCGGCGACGCGCCGGGCAGGCTGGCGTTGATGCTGATGGTGGGAAAGTCGACGTTCGGCAGCTCGTTCACCGGCAACCGCGGATACGCCACGACACCGAATACAAGCAGCGCCGCCATCAGCAGCGTGGTCATCACCGGACGGCGGATGCACAGCGCGGGGATGTTCATGCCGTCACCTCGTCGCCGTCTTCTCGCGCGTCATCACTTGGCGACATGGGCTCTGGCTCCGTTCGCCAACAGCATCTGCCCCTCGATCACCACCTGCTCGCCGGGCGCCACGCCCTTGTCGATCACCTGGCGGTCGCCCTGGGCAGGGCCGGTCTCCACGTAGCGCTGCTGCACAGTGCCATCGGCGCCGAGCACGAACACGAAGCTGCCCTTGGACGAGCTCTGCAACGCCGGCACCGGCACCGTGACCACGCCGGCCAGATGGGTGGTGGGCAGGCTCACCTGTACGTACTGGCCGGGCGTGAGGCGGCGCGCGGCATTGTCGAAGTGCGCCTTGAGAGTGATCGTGCTGGTGGATGCATCCACCGCGTTGTCAATGAACTCCAGCGTGCCGCGCAGCGGCCTGCCGTGATCGCCCGCGACGGTCGCCTGCACGGTCACGGCGCCGCGCGCCAGAGACGTGCGCACAGCCGGCAGCGAATCCTGCGGGATGGCGAAGGTGACGCGTACCGGATCGTCCTGGTTGAGCACGAACAGGTCGGTGGCATCGGAGGTAACCTGCGCGCCCGGCCACACCAGCGGCGCGCCGACCACGCCGTCGAACGGCGCCACGATGCGTGCGTAGTCGAGCTGGGTCTGCGCCAGCTCCTGCGTCGCAAGATCGCTTTGCAGCGCGGCGCGGGCTACGGCGAGGTTGGCTTTGTAAGTATCGAAGTCGGCCTGGGAGACGAAGCCCTTGGCGAGCAGGTCGGTGTAGCGCTGCTGGTCGGCCCGTGCCTTCTGCAACTGGGCGCGATCACGCGCCACCACGCCGCGCGCCTGGTCGAGCTGCGCCTTGAGCAACCGCGGATCGATCTGCGCCAGCACATCGCCCTTGTGCACGTGCGCGCCGGGGGTGAAGCCCAGCGACTGCAACTGGCCGGACACGCGCGCGCGCAGCGTCACCGTGGACCACGCCTCCACGCGGCCGACCAGGGTGAGCACGAGATCGAGGTCGCCACGCGTGGCGGCACTTACCTGCACCGGCACCGAAGCCCCCGCAGCGGCCGCACCGCGGGATGCCGACGACGCCTGCTTGCCGCGGTGGCTGAGCAGGTAGGCGGCCAGCGCCACGACGGCGAGCACGACGAACAGCAGAACGACTTTCTTGCGGGACATGCGGGGGAGTTCTCGGGGGTCGAGTCGCGAACCTTACGGCACGCAGCCGCGAGCGGATTCACGGCGCGTCATCGCACGCGCCGCGACACGCGCGGCACAGCTTCGATCCAACGCCTCAGCGCCGCGAACGTTTACCCGCCATCACCGTGACTTTCGGCAGGGTCTTCCGGATCGGTAACCGACTGGTCGAGCGCCTGCAGGTTGTCCTTGATCCGTTCAAGCACGGCCAGCGCCTGCGCCAGCTCGTCGTAGTCGATGCCCTGGGTGGCATCCTTGCGCAGGCCGCGGCCGATCTCCTCCATGTCGCCAATCACGGCGCGCGCCTGTTCGGTGGGATAGAGGCGCCAGGCGCGACGGTCGCGCGGATCGGGGCGGCGCTCGACAAATCCCGCCGCCTGCAGGCGGTCGATCACGCGGCCCACCGCGATCGGCTCCATCTCCAGGTACTCGGCCAGTTCGGTCTGGCGCAGTCCCTCGCGATAATGGAGCATCTTGGTGGCCCGCCACTGCGCGCGGGTCAGCCCGAACTTCACTGCACGACGATCGAAGTGCTTGCGGAACAGCAGCGTCACGTCGTTGAGCAGGTAGCCGAACGGGAGATCTTCGGTTTTCGTCATGTTTGCGGTGCACTCAGGACCAACCAACGCTGGCAAGCATACGTGCCTGCCGATGGACAGACCATGACCTTGCGCAACATCGTCGCGGACCTCACCACGCTGGCACAGGACGCCATCGTCAATGCCGCCAACCCCAGCCTGCTCGGCGGTGGCGGCGTGGATGGCGCGATCCATCGCGCCGCCGGGCCGGCGCTGCTGGCCGCCTGCCGCGCACTGCCCGAGCACTCGCCCGGCGTGCGCTGCCGCACCGGCGAAGCCGTGATCACGCCGGGCTTCGCGCTGCCCGCGCGCTACGTCATCCACACGGTGGGACCGGTGTGGCGCGGCGGCGATCGTGACGAGGCCACATTGCTCGCCTGCTGCTACCGCAACGCGCTGGCCGTGGCGGCGCGCCACGCGCTGCATCGCGTGGCGTTCCCGGCGATCAGTTGTGGTGTCTACGGCTATCCGCCCGAGGCGGCTGCCGCCGTGGCCGTGCGCAGCGTGCGGGAGGCGCTGGCGCAGTGGCCGTCGATGCAGGTGACGCTGTGTGCGCACGACGCCGCCATGGCGGCGATCCTGGACAACGCGCTCAGCGCAGCGTGAACGGATACAGCGGCGGCAGCGGTTCCTGACCGGCCGGCGGCGAAGCTTCGCTGCGCCAGGCGAAGCCCGACGCAAAGGCCGCCGCGAGCGCTTGACGATCCGGCGCGTGCGCCGACGTGGCGTAGCGTGCGCGCTGCAGTGCATCGATGGCCGCGTGCTGTTCGGATGAAGCCAGCGCCGCCGACACCGCATCGAGGTGACGCAGTGCGGGGCGCTCGGTCCGCGCCCACGCCAACAGGCGATGCGCCTGCTCCGTCACGTCCGCCTCGCGCACCGCCCGCAGGAAGGCCTGCTTCGCCTCGCGGGCGGAGAGCGTCGCTGTGCTTCCCGCCGTCGCGATCGGCGCGGGCCGGGACGCCCGGCGACGCCACCACACGACGCCGAGCAGCACCGTGACCAGCCACAGGCCGAGACTGCCCAGCGCGATCCAGGACCATGGCAGGCTGCGCGCCGGCGCGCTGTTGCCTTCGGCAACCACGGCCGGCGACGACGTCGCCGCGGGCGCACTCGACCCGGCAGTTGCCGGCGGCGTCACCACTGGCGCCGGTGCGCCGGACGCCGACAACACGGTGAACTGATGCTCGGGAACCGTCGCGGTCTCGGCGCGACCGGTGAGCACGTTCCACCACTTCACGGTGATCGCCGGCACGGTCAGCGTGCCCGCCTTGCCCGGCACGATGGCAAATGCCTGCTGGCGACGCCCGACCACCCACGGACCATCCGCACGGTTGCCGGTAACCGGCTTGTCCGGATACGCGGTGGCGCCGTCGAGCGCCGGCAGGCTGAGCGACGGCAGCGCCTCGAACGGCAGGCCGGTGGCCTCCATGCTGAGCGTGAGGTTGAACGGCTGCCCCACGCGCAGCGGCGTGGCCGCGTCGGGCAGGCCATCAAGCGTGAGGCTGAGCTTGCGTGCCGGCAGCCACGCGGCGCTGCCCCAGTCGGACGGCGCCGCATTGATCATCACGGAAAGCGGGCGGCTCTGCGCGGAGACCGGCGCGCCCATGCCGAGGAAGCTGTCCGGATCGTTGGGATCGAGCAGGTCGCCCTGGAACGGAATCGGCGGAATCGTCAACTCGCCAGCGCGCTGCGGCACCAGCACGTAGCGGCGCTCGATCACGTTGTAGATGCGACCGTTGCGCTCGGCCTGGTAATCGGTGTCGCCGCCGATGCGGCTCACGTCGACGCCGTCGATGCGCGGATCGCCCAGCGATGCGTTGGCGAGGTTGGCGGTGTAGTAGAGCTTGACGCTCAGCGACAGCTGCTGGCCGACGTAGGCGTGGCTGGGATCGATCGCCGCCTCGACGAACACCGGCCCGGTCGCGGCCTGGCCGGTCGCGCTCGGCGCGGTGACCTCCAGCGTGAGCGGCTGGGTGGTTTCGTTGCCCACCGTCAGCGGCGGAATGCGCAGCGTGCCCTGGTGCAGCGGGCGCAACGCCACGCCGTACGAATACTCCACCGTGCGCTGGCCATTGACGAAGCTGGTGGTGCTGCCGCTGGACTTGCCCAGCACCTCGAAATCGGCGCTCAGCGGGGAGAGATCCGGCGCGGCAAGGGGCGCCGTCTGCGAACGCAGGTTGAGCGTGACCGTGTCGCCGAGCTGCGCCGTGCTGCGATCGAGCGAGGCCTGCACTTGTGCGTGCGCCAGCCACGGCAGCAGCCAGCAGCACAGCGCGAGGGCGAGAAAGCGAAGCGGACGGGTCACGGCTGCTCATCCTCCGCCGGCGCGCCGCCGTGGCGCTGCCGGTATTCGAGTTCGAACTTGCGCCGCAGCAGCGCGCCCGGATCGTCCGGTACGCGCTGCAGCGCCTGGCGCACTTCGGCCGGCAGGCGCGAGGACGGGTCGCTGTCATCGGGCAGGCCGAGCTGGTGCGGCTGGTCGGGATCCGCCTTGGACGGCTTGCCCTGCTTGGCCAGCGCCTGATCCATCTGCTGCTGCAGCGCCTTGCGTGCCGCCTCGGCACGCGCCTGCTCGGCAGCGCGCTGTTCGGCCGTCTGCGGTTTGCCGGCGTCCTGCGAAGCGTCATTGCCCGGCTTTTGCGCCTGGTCTTGCGCGTTCTTGTCCGGTTGGTCGGCGGGCTTGCCGGACTGCCCCTGGCCGCTGTCGCCGGGCTTGGGCTTGCCTTGGTCGGAGGGCTTGTCCTTGGACGACGACTGGCCGTCCTGGCCGTTTTGCTGGCCGTCCTTGCCCTGGTGATCCTTGCTGTCGTTGTTTGCGTCGTCTTGCTGCTTTTCCTGCTGGCGGCGCAGCCAGTCTTCGACGGCCTGCTTGTTGGCCTTGGCATCGGCGTTCGCCGGGTCGCGGGCGAGCGCGCGATCGTAGGCGGCGATCGCTTCCTTGTAACGCTGCTCCTTGGCCAGCGCATTGCCGAGGTTGTACTGCGCGTCGGTGCCGGGCAGCGGGGCCAGCGCCTGCGCCGCCGTGGCGTAATCGCCGCCGCGGTAGGCCGCGGCGCCGCGCAGCGCGGGATCGCGCGCCAGCTTGCGCGCCGTGGCGACGTCACCGTGCTGCAGCGCGCGCGCCGCCTGCTGATCGGGTCGCAGCCACAGGTCACGCCAGCCGTCCGCATGCGCGGTGCCGGGCAGCAGCAGCGGCACGAGCACGAGCGGCAGCACCAGCAGCCAGCCGCGACGAAAGCCCAGCGCCACCACCGCCAGCAGCGGCAGCAACAGCCACGGACCGCGGTCGAGCCACTGCTCGCTGCTCGCGTCATCGCTGGCGGTTGCGTCGCCGCCACGCAGCTGTGCGTGCAGGGCATCGATGTCGCTGTGATCGTCGCTGGCCGGCACGTAGCGCCCGCCACCGGCGGCCGCGAGCGCGGCCAGGGCAGCATCGTCACGCCGCGCCAGCTCCAGGTTGCCCTGGGCGTCGCGCAGGAAGCCGCCCTCGGCCAGCGGAACCGGGCCGCCGCCGGCGGTGCCGACACCCAGCACCGACACCCGCACGCCCTGCGCCAGCGCGCGGCGTGCCGCGGCCTGCGCAGCGGCATCGGCGCGGTCGGTGATGAGCACCAGCGAGCCGCCGCCGGCCTTGGCCTGGGCCACCAGCTTCACGCCCTGCTCGATCGCCTGCGCGGCGTTGTCGCCCTCGGTGGGCATGGTGTCCGGCGCCAGCGCGTCGAGCAGTTCATCCAGGCTTCCCGCATCGGAGGTAAGCGGCGCCACCACGAAGGCTTCACCGGCGTAGGCGATCAGCGCGTTCTGGCCGGCACGATTGCTGGCAAACAGGTCGCGCGCCTTGTACTTGGCGCGATCGAGCCGGCTCGGCGCGATGTCCTTCGCGAGCATGCGCGGCGAAAGCGACATCGCCACCACCTGTGCGGCGCGTTCGGCATACAGCGGCTGCGGCTGCCGGCTCCAGGTGGGGCCGGCGAAGGCGAGCGTGGCGAGCGTCCAGCCCAGCGCCAGCAGCGCAGTGGAGGCGCGGCGACTGGCCGGCCGGCCGGTCAGCAGGTGCGGCAGTAGTGCGGCATCGACCAGCCGCGACAGCTCGCGCACGCCCGCATCGGCGCGGGTACCGCGCCACACCAGCAGCGGCAGCACGAGCAGGCCCAGCAGCCACAGCGGCCGCAGGAAGTGGAAGGCATGCAGCGCCGCCATCATGCCGGCTGCTCCCGGCGCACGCGTCCGACACGCGACAACGCGGCCAGCGCGAACAGCAACACTGCCGCCCCCAGCGGCCAGCGGAACAGTTCGTAGCGCGGCCGCAGGGCGGGCGCGCGCTGCGGCATCGGCTCCAGCGCATCGATGGTGCGATACGCATCGGCCAGCTGCGCGCTGTCGGTGGCGCGGAAGAACCGGCCACCGGTCTGCTCGGCCATCGCCGTGAGCATGCCGACATCGAGGTCGGCCGAGGGATTGATGGTGCGGCTGCCGAAGAAGTCCGGCACGCTCATGCGGTCCGCGCCGATGCCGATGGTGTAGATGCGCACGCCGGCCGCCTTGGCCGCCTTGGCTGCCTCCAGTGGCGCGATGCTGCCGGCGTTGTTGACGCCGTCGGTGAGCAGCACCAGCACGCGCGCCTCCTGCGGCAATGCGGCCAGCCGCTTCACCGAGACGGCTACGGCATCGCCGATGGCGGTCTCGGTACCCGCCAACCCCACCGCCGCGCCCTGCAACTGTGCGGTGACGGCCGACAGGTCGTAGGTCAGCGGGGTCACCAGGAATGCGCGGCTGCCGAACAGCACCAGTCCCAGCTCGTCGCCGCTGCGTCGCGCGATGAAGTCGCTGGCAATCGCCTCCACCGCGCCGAAGCGGCTCACCGGGTGTCCGGCCAGGCGCATGTCGTCGGTGCGCATGCTTCCTGAGAGATCCACCGCCAGCATCATCGACCGTCCGCTGCGCTGCTGCGCCTGCGGCGGCCCCACCCACTGCGGGCGCGCCGCAGCGGCGACCAGGCACAGCCACGCCAGGACAAACAGGCCCGCGCGCGGACCGGCCGCACGCACCGACACCGCCGCCATCGAGGGCAGTCCCGGATGCGGCAGGTGCAGAGCGCGTCCGGGCGTCGCCGGACGCAGCCAGCGACGCGCCAGCCACGGCAGCGGCAGCGCCACGATCAGCCACGGCCAGGCCAGCTCAGGCAGCGTCACGGGAACGCCTCCACCGGCGGCGCGAGCGCAGTGCCTTCGTCTCGCCCGATGCCTCGGGCAGCGCCGTCAGCCATGCGCGCATGGCGGCCGTGATCGCGTCGACATCGATCGCCGACTGCGGCCGATACATCGCCGCGTCGAGCTGCATCAATTGATCGATGTTCTCGCCGGAGACGGCGACGCGTGCGAGCGTGGCGCGCCACGGCTCGCCACGCTGGGTGATCGCCGCCGATTCCAGCCGGCGCGCGGCGCGCCGCAGCAGTTCGTGCAGACCGGTGGCGAGCGCCTGCGGCGACTGCGCGTGACGCACCAGCACGGATTCCAGCATCGCCAGCAACGCATCGCGACGGCGCGCCCGCGCGCGCGCCTGGCGCCAGCGGCGCGCAATCGCCCACAGCGCCAGTACCAGCATGGCGGCCAGCACCCACCAACCGGGCGCCGGCGGCCACCAGCCCGGCGCCGGCGGCAGGTGGATGTCGCGCAAGGTCGGCCCCGTGGGCGCGACCGCCGGTACCGATCCGTTGGGCATCCACATCACGCGCGCCCTCGCAGACCGAGCAGCGCCGCCACGGCGTCGAACGGATCCTCCGTGGTGTCCACCGTGCGGCAAGCGACACCGGTGGCTTTCGTCAGGGCAAGCAGGCGGGCGTGGCCGGCGCCAAGCAGCTGCGGCAGTGCCTGCTGCTGGCGCTCGCTGCCGACGATCCATTCGATCCGCTCGCCGTCGTGCTCCAGTGGGTATCGACCGGTCGGCGTCAGCGCGGTCTCCAGCGGATCGACCACGGCGAGCACGCCGAGGCGGGCCTGGCGCGCCAGCTCCACCAGGTGTCGCCGCGACGCTTCGTCGCTGCAGGCGCCGTCGGTGATCAGCAGTACGCGGCTGGCGCCGCGCAACACGCGCCCCACGTTCTGCAACACCTGCGAAAGCGGCTCGGCCCCCGACGCGGCATCGTTCGCATCCCAGTCGGCCAATGCGCCGCATGCCGCCAGTGCGCCGCGGGGGCCGGCACGCGGGGCGAGCAGTTCGTCGTGCGCACCGAACCCCATCAGGCCGACGCGTTCGCCGGCCTTGATCGCGTACCAGGCTGCCCACGCCGCGGCACGCGCGGCCTGCACGGACTTGAAGCGCACGCGCGTGCCGAAGCGCATTGAGGCGTGCCCATCGACCACGATCAGCAGGCGTCCTTCACGCTCCTCCTGAAACAGCTTGGTGTGCAGCTTGCCGCTGCGCGCCGTCAGCCGCCAATCGAGCCGGCGCACGTCGTCGCCGCCCTGATAGACGCGCGACTCGGCGTAATCCATGCCGCGGCCGTAAAGACGGCTGGACTGCTGGCCCGAGCGGCTGGCGCGACTGGCCTGCTGGGGCAGCGACGCCTTGCCGACGCGTGCGCGCAGCGCGAGCAGTTCGGCCAGTGAAACATGCGCGGCGCCATCGCCGTCGGAAGATCGCAACGGCGCGTTCACGGCAGCGGCACGAGGTCCAGCAGGCGATCGATGACCTGGTCCGGGCGCACGCCCTCGGCCTCGGCCTCGTAGCTCAGCAGCACGCGATGGCGAAGCACTTCGTGCGCCACCGCGTGAACGTCCTCCGGCAACGCGTAGTCGCGTCCATTCAGCCAGGCATGCGCGCGCGCGCAACGGTCCAGCGCAATGGTGGCGCGCGGACTGCCGCCCCAGGCGATCCAGCGCTTGAGCTCGGGACCGTAGCGACCGGCGTCGCGCGTGGCCAACACCAGCTGCGTGAGGTACTCCTCCAGCGCCGGTGCCATGTGCACCTGGAGCACGGCCTCGCGCGCCTGCATCACATCGGCGGGGGTGAGCAGCGCGCGTGGCGCGGCGTGCGCCTGGGCGTGACGGCTGGCCTGGGTGCGCGCGAGCTTGAGGATGGCCAGCTCCGAGGCGGCATCCGGATAACCGATGGTCACGTGCATCACGAAGCGGTCGAGCTGGGCCTCCGGCAAGGCGAAGGTGCCTTCCTGCTCGATCGGATTCTGCGTGGCCATCACCAGGAACAGCTCGGGCAGCCGCCAGGTGCTGCGGCCCACGGTGATCTGCCGCTCGGCCATCGCCTCGAGCAGCGCCGATTGCACCTTCGCCGGCGCTCGGTTGATCTCGTCGGCCAGCACGATGTTGTGGAACAGCGGGCCGCGCTCGAATTCGAAGCTGCCGGACTGCGGACGGAACACGTCGGTGCCCGTGAGGTCGGCCGGCAGCAGATCCGGGGTGAACTGCACGCGGTGGAAGTCCGCATCGATGCACGCTGCCAGTGCCTTCACCGCGGTGGTCTTGGCCAATCCCGGCGCACCCTCCACCAGCAGATGGCCATCCGCCAGCAGGGCGATCAGCAGGCAGTCGATCAGATGCGGCTGGCCAATGATGGTGCGCTGCAGATCCTCGCGCAGCTGCGCGAAGGCCTGCTGCAGGGGATGGGCAGGGGGAGCTGACGATGTGTCGGTCATGCAGATTTCCATGTTCGAAGCAGGCCTAGGACCACACCTGATCATGGAAGTTTAGCCGGGGGCGTGGGTATAGCCCGGTCGTCATGGACGAGGCTGGGCAGATCAAACGAAGAAGGGCGGCATGCGCCGCCCTTCTTCAGTCCATTTGCCGCCAGACGGCTTACTGCAGCGTGTCGCTGAGGATCCGTGGCGTCACGAAAATCAACAGCTCCGCCTTGTCGCTCTGGCGCGAGGTTCTGCGAAACAGGACTCCCAGACCTGGAATGTCGCCCAGGCCCGGCACCTTGGTGACGGAGTTCTGCTTGGTGATTTCGTAGATACCACCCAGCACCACCGTCTGCCCGTTGTCGACCAGAACGGACGTATTGAGTTCGCGCGTGTCGATCTGCGGGACCTGACCGCTTCCGGGCGCATCGATGAACTTCGCCAGGGCGTCCTTCTTCACGTTGATCTTGAGGTAGACCCGGTTGTCCGCCGTGATGGTCGGCGTCACCTTGAGTTCCAGCACCGCATCCTTGAACTGCACCGTGGCCGTGCCGCTACCCGCCGCACCCGACGCGCTGTTCTGATAGGTCACGTAACCGATCTGCTGACCCTGACGGATGACCGCTTCCTGCTGGTTGGCGGTGATTACGCGCGGACTGGAGATGACCTCACCGCGCCCCTCGGTCTGTGCGGCGGAGAGCTCGAGATCGAGGGCGTAGTTGGCGCCGAGGATAGCGAGCCCGATGCTGCCAGCGGCGGTCGTGGTAGGCAGGTTGAGATTTAGGCCGCTTGCCGTGCCATTGCCTTGATCCTTGCCACCGATTGAGACCACGTTCCCGCCACCAATGCCGCTCTGCAGGCTGGGTGTGGCAGTTGCCGCGTTCTGGAACTCCGTATTGTTCGAGCGTCCCTGCACGCCGAACTTGGCGCCGAGTTCGCGGGTGAACTGATCCGTGGCCACCACGATGCGCGACTCGATCAGTACCTGTTGCACCGGCTTGTCGAGCACGGCAATGAGTTTGCGCAACTCGCGGATGTTGTCCGGACTGTCGTGCAGCAGCAGGGTGTTGGTGCGATCGTCGTAGGAAACGCTGCCGCGGGGAGAGAGGAACCCACGGCTGGCATTCGCGCTCTGTCCGGCCCCTCCCGAGCTCTGCTTGCTCTCGGTGGTGAGCAGCTTCGCGATATCTGCCGCCTTGCCATAGCTGATCGGCACGTAATCCGTGATCAGCTCGGCGTTGTCCTCGGCCTTCAAGCGGGCGTCGGCCACATCCTGCTCGTATTTGGCGAGTTCGGCCTGCGGGGCGATCCACACCACATTGCCGCTGCGGCGCTTGTCCAGACCCTTGGCGCGCAAGACGACGTCCAGAGCCTGATCCCACGGCACGTTGACGAGGCGGAGGGTAACGCTACCACCCACGGAGTCCGAGGCCACAAGGTTGAGGCCAGAGATGTCAGCCAGCAGCTGCAGGGCCGACCGCACCGGAATATCCTGGAAATTGAAGGTGACCCGGCTGCCGCTGTAGACCGGCTCCTGACCTTTCGCAAGTTGGTCTGTGGCGACATCCTTTTTCTTCGGTGCGATTTCGACGACGTACTGATCACCGGACTGATATGAGGAAGTCTCGACGTTGCCGCCGGTGCTGATTTCCATCTGCGCGCCCATGCCGCTGGCACGCGTCACTATGGACTGAACCGGAGTGGCGAAGTCCGCCACATCCAGTCGCTGCGCCTGGCTGGCCGGAAGATTCACGTGATCCAGATCGACGATGACCTTGTCGCCTTCCGTGCGCATGTTGGCAGACGCGCCCGGACCGCTGAAATTGATCAACACCCGCCCCTCGCCCTTGGGACCGCGCCGGAAATCGACATTCGACACGGCAGGTCCGGTGCTCGCGGAAGGCAGGCGCTTGGACGGATCAGTAGTGGCAACCGTCGTGGTGTTCTGAGCGTCGCTGCCGTTGTTGACCGTCAGCACGAGGCTGTTGCCGTCCACGCGGGAGGTGTAAGTAGATTCCCGCATCAGCTCGACCACAACGCGCGTACGTCCGCCAGCGGATACGGCCGACACCCCGGACGTCGACCCCTTGCCGATATCCAGATGGCGGGGGGCCGCATTGGTGGTATCCGCAAAGTCCACCGCGATGCGCGGCGGCGTTCCCGTCGTGAAGATGTTCGGCTGGGGCACCTGGCCCTCGGCGAAATTCATGTGCAACTCGACGCGGCCACCGGGCAGCACGTCGTAGCTGATGTCTTTCAGGGTCGCGGTGGCGGCTGCGGCGGACTGCGCCCAGAAGGCGCTCGCCGCCAGCAAGGTCATCGCCAGGTAACGGCTTGCATGGCGCATGATTCGGCCCTGAACAGGTTTGGTTTGGTTGCTCATTGCATCAGCCCCTGTGTTTCCTATTTCTCGCCGAGCGCGATGCTGGCCGGACGTTCCATCCAGCCACCATTACCGTTGGAGATGAGTTCCACGAGATCGACGTGATCGTCGCTGATCGCGGTGATACGGCCGTAGTTCTGGCCCATGTATTCGTTCTTGTGCACGCGATGGATCACGCCGCCCGGATCCTTGATCAGCACCTCGGTGTTGGCACCGGTGCCGACCGTGCCGACCATCTTGAGGCTGTCCAGGGCGAACATTTCCAGCGGCTGCTTGGCGCGATTTTCGTCCGGCCGCGGCCCCGTTGCGGCTGCCGAGCTGGAAGACGGTTGCGTTTCGGCCGAGCTGGGGCTGAACGGATCGCGGTCGCCCTGGTCGCTGTATTCGAAGGTCTCGAAGGTGCGGATCACCGGCAGCGGATCGATCGGCGCACCCTTCTTGAGCTTCTCCTTGGCGACCCAGTCGCGCAGGTCGGACATGCCGCGCGTACAGCCCGCGAGCGCGATCAGCGCGCCACACAGCGCTGCCACACGCAGCACACGGCTATGCCTCATGGCGAGAGACCGGCTCATTTCCGCCCCCTATTGTTGCCTTTCGCCTTGGCCGCCTTGCCGTCAGCGGTCTCGTCGTCGTCAAGGTAGCGATACGTCTTGACCGTGCCTTGGAGAACCAACTGGCCACTGCCTTCGGCCCCCTGCTTAGGCGTGAGCGACACGTCGTGCAGGGTGAGAATGACCACGCGCGGAAGCGAGGCGACACCGCTGATGAAAGTACCGAACTGATGGTAGGTGCCGGTCATGCGCAGCGAAATCGGCTCCTCCGCGTAGAAGTCCTTGGGCGTCTCGGCGCCGGGCTGGAACAGGTCCACCTCGAGACCCGCCGAGAGCGCGGTCTGCGAAATATCGACCAGCAACTCAGGCATCTCGGTCTTGCCCGGCAACTGACGCAGCAGCTGGCGCAGCATGTCCTGCATTTCGTCGAGCTGCTGCTGCAAGGCGTCGAGGTTGACCGCCTTGGCCTGCTTCTGCGCGAATTCCTGCTTGAGCTGCTCTTCCTTGCCGGCCAGCGTTTGCAGAGAATCCTGCTGATCGCTGATGTACAGGTACCAGCCGAGGAAGCCGATCACGACAAACAGCAGCGCCGTGAAGAATATCTTGATGGATTGTGGCCAACCGCCGATGTTGTTGCGATCGAGGCTGCGCAGATCGTCGAAAAATTTCACGGCTTGGCCCCTCCCGTCGACGGCTTCGCTGCCGACTTGTCGGCGGTCGTGGTGGCAGGTGCCTTGGTCGAGCCCGGAGCGTTCATTACTTCGCCGGCCTGGGCATCGTCCTTGGGACGGCTCAGCGAGACGTTCAACCCAAAGGTGTACGGCATGCGCTGATCCTTGTGGAGATTCTCCGTCTTGCGCAGATCCGCATGCCCCATCCACGGCGACGATTCGATGTTGCGCATGTACTCGGCGACGCTCGCGTTGGATTGCGCCACGCCATCAAGCGACATCGAGTCTCCGCTCTGCTTCAGACCGGTGAGGCGCGCGCTGGCCGGGATGGTTTTCACCAGCTCGTCGAACAGGTGGACCATCTGGGAGCGGTTGGCCTGCAACTGTTCGATGATCTGCTTGCGCGCCAGCAGGCGATCGCGCACCTTTTCCAGATCCTTGATCTTGGCGATCTTCTCGTCGAGCTGTTTGATCTCGGTCTGCAGATAGGCGTTGCGCTCGTTCTGGTTGTCAATGCGCAAGCCCATCCACCAGGCCCAGAGCAGCACGCAAAGTACGGCAGCAGCAGCAGCCGCACCCAGCTGCATGAAGAATTCACGCTCTCGCTGCTTGCGACGCTCGGCGCGCCACGGAAGGAGGTTGATATGTGCCATCAGTCGAAGCTCCTGAGCGCAAGGCCGACAGCAATCATCAGCGCCGGCGCATCCTGGGCCAGGGCCTGCGCCTGCACGCGAGAGGAGAGCGACATGCGCGCCAGCGGGTTGGCCACTACGCAGGGGATGCCCAACTGCTCCTCGAGCATCGGTGCCAGGCCCTCGATCGAGGCGCAGCCACCGGCGAGCACGACCTGGTCCACTTTGCTGTATTCGCTGCCCGCGAAGAAGAACTGCAGCAGGCGGCTGATCTGCTGGGTCAGGGATTCCTTGAACGGTTCCAGCGCCTCAGTCTCGTAAGACTCGGGCAGACCGCCCTTGCGCTTGGCGCGACCGGCCTCTTCATAAGACAGACCGTAGCGGCGCATGATTTCGTCGGTCAGCTGCTTGCCGCCGAACACCTGCTCGCGCGAATAGATGGTGCGCTGGTTGCGCAGCACGGACAGCGTGGTCATGGTGGCGCCGATGTCGACCACGGCGACCAGCGCATCGCGACCGACGTTGAGCTGGTCGGCCAGCATGGCGAAGGCGTTCTCCAGTGCAAACGCCTCCACGTCGATCACCTTGGCGGCCAACCCGCCGAGATCGAGTGCCGCCACCCGCATGTCCACGTTCTCGGTGCGCGAGGCAGCGAGCAGGATGTTGTTCATGTCGGGGTTGTCGCGAACCGGCCCCATTACCTCGAAATCGAGGCTGACCTCGTCGATCGGATAGGGAATGTACTGGTTGGCCTCGACCTGGATCTGCCCCTCGAGATCTTCCTCGGACAGCTCGCTGGACATCGGCACTACGCGGGTGATCACGGCGGAACCTGCCACCGCTGCGCAGGCGTGCTTGAGCTTGGAGCCGGACCGCGCCAGCGCGCGCCGAATCGCTTCACCGACTGCCTCGACCTCGACGATGTTCTTCTCGACAACCGCATTGGGGGGCAGTGGCTCGACCGCGTAATGCTCCACGCGATAGCGGCCACCGGCCTGGCTGAGCTGCAGCAGCTTTACGGCAGTCGAACTGATGTCGACACCAATAAGCGGCGGCTTCTTGGGTGTAAAAAGACCCACGGTTTGTCCCCCTTCCCCTGGCACTCCAGCCGGTTCCCGGCGGATGTGCGCTGGCATTAAATCCAAAAATTAACGCAATAGCAACGGTATACGATCACTTTCTCGACTCAGTGGCGTGATGGGACACACATTTGAGTCATCCGGCTCTTTGGCCTGTTTTTTGCCCCGGGACCGCAACCGACCCTGCAGGCGATAGTGCTACATCTATACTCTGGCACGTTTTGACTCAGGTCTCGCTACCTCCACATCATGCGAATTTTGAAGCGTCTGCTCCGCTGGGCACTGATCCTGGCCTTCTCGGGACTGCTGCTCGGCGTAGCCGCCATCGGCGTCGCCTACTGGCTGATTTCTCCGCGCCTCCCCAACGTCGACGAGTTGAAGGACTACCGCATGCAGGTACCGCTGCGGGTAGAGAGCGCCGACGGCAAGTTGATCGCCAGCTTTGGCGAGACCCGCCGCATCCCCGTCGACATCGACAAGGTGCCGGATCGACTCAAGCATGCGGTGCTGTCGGCGGAAGATGCCGATTTCTACACGCACCCGGGCTTCGACTGGCACGGCATCGCGCGTGCGGCATGGCACGTGATCATCTCCGGCGGCGACAAGGGCTCGGGTGGATCGACCATCACGCAGCAGGTCGCGCGAAATTTCTTCCTGAGCCCCGAGAAGCTCTACTCGCGCAAGCTCACCGAAATCTTCATTGCCGTGCGCATGGAGAACGAGCTGACCAAGGACCAGATCCTGGGTCTCTACCTCAACAAGATGTTCCTGGGCCATCGCTCCTATGGCGTGGCTGCAGCCGCCGAGTACTACTACGGCAAGACGCTGGACCAGTTGAGCATCGCCGAGTGCGCCACCATCGCCTCGACGTTCCAGCTGCCATCGGCAGTGAACCCGATCAACAACCCGGTCCGCATGCTGGCACGTCGCAACTGGGTGCTCGGACAGATGCTCGAGCATCGTTACATCAGCAAGGTGGAGTACGAGCAGGCGGTCAAGGAGCCCAACGGCGCCTTCGCACACGAGCAGCCGATCGAGGTCGATGCCCCGTATCTTGCCGAGATGGTGCGCCGGCAGGTGCTCGATCGACTCGGCAACGACGCGCTCACCGAGGGCTACGTGGTGAAGACCACCGTGCAGAGCGCCAGGCAGACCGCCGCCGTCGACGCACTGCGCGATGGACTGGTGGCCTATGATCGCCGCCACGGCTGGCGCGGTCCCGAAGCTCACTCCGACCTCGCCAACAGCGCCGGCACCGCCGACTTCGACGACTTGCTGGCAAGCTACAGCAGCATCTCGGGCATGCAGCCCGGCGTGGTGACAGCCGTGTCGCCAACCGAGGCAACCGTCTACCTGGCCAGTCACGACAGCGCCACGCTCGACCTTACCGCCGTGAGCTGGGCCCGCCCCTTCATCAGCGACTCGCGCGTGGGCGTGTCGCCCAAGCGCGTGGACAGCGTGCTCAAGCGTGGCGACATCGTTCGCGTCTCGCGCAACGACAAGGGTGCGTGGGAACTGGCGCAGATTCCCAAGGCGCAGGCGGCGCTCGCCTCGGTGAATCCGGAGGACGGCGCCATCCAGGCGCTGGTCGGCGGCTTCAGCTTCGCGCGGAGCAAGTTCAATCGCGCCGTGATGGCCGCTCGCCAGCCGGGATCGAGCTTCAAGCCCTACATTTATTCGGCCGCGTTCGATCGCGGCTTCACGCCTGCCTCCATCGTCAACGACGCGCCGCTAGCGCTGCCCGACCCGTCCAAGCCCGGCGGGCTGTGGACCCCGTCCAACGACGACGACAAGTTCGACGGGCCGATCCGCCTGCGTGAAGCGCTGGTGCAGTCGAAGAACCTGGTGTCCGTGCGACTGCTGGACGCCATCGGCGTGCGCTATGCGCGCGAGTACGCCACGCGCTTTGGCTTCTCGCTCGATGCGCTGCCGCCCAACCTCTCCATGGCGCTCGGCACCGCCTCGGTGTCGCCCATGGGCATGGCACGGGGCTACGCGGTGTTCGCCAACGGCGGCTATCTGGTCAAGCCCTATTTCATCCGCGAAATCGACGATCGCGACGGCAAGCCGGTCTATCTGGCAAACCCCGCACGCGCCTGCCGCTCGTGCCAGGAGCGGCTGCTCGACACCAGTCCGCCCGGCCCTCCGCCTGCCGAGAGCGCCGCCCCCACGCCAGCCGCGGCCGCCATTGCCGCATCCACTGCCGACGATCCTGCCATCGGCAGCAGCGCGCCCGATGCCGTCGGCGATGTGGTCCTGCCCAGCGATGCCCATGACAATGCCAAGGCCCCGCCGGTACTTGCTCCACACGTCATCGACATCCGCAACGACTATCTGGTGACGTCGCTGATGAAGGACGTGATCCTGCGCGGCACGGGCGCGGCAGCGCGTGCGCTGGGGCGCGAGGATCTGGCCGGCAAGACCGGATCGACCAACGATCATCGCGACGCGTGGTTCGTCGGCTTCAACGGGGACCTGTCCACGGCCGTCTGGGTCGGTTTCGACGACTTCAGCTCGCTCGGTCGCTCGAACGGCGTTGGCGAGTTCGGCGCACAGGCCGCGCTGCCGATCTGGATGGATTACATGGGCAGCGCCCTCAAGGGCCTGCCGGTGAACATGCTGTCCATGCCGCCGGGGATCACCACCCTCACCATCGACCGCAGCACGGGCCTGCCGGCCCCGCCGGGCGATACCAACACGATGTCGGAGATATTCAAGGTGGAAGACCTGGACAAGCTGCGCAGCCAGGCGGCCCAGCAACAGCAGGAGCAGGACAAGCAGCACGCGTACGACATTTTCTGACGTACCGGGTAGGATCGTGTCGTGCCCGCCGTCCCGTAGCCGGACGGCGGCCCCACCGACGAAGGAGCGAGACATGGCCCGAGGCGAGCACCACCGCATCCACGCCCATGACCGCCTGCAGCGCAATCGCCTGCGCGTTGCCCAGGAAGCCGCGAGGCTGATGAGCGAGCACGGCATCCGCGACTTCCACCATGCCAAGCTGAAAGCCTCCGAGCGCCTGGGTATCGTCGATGCGCAGAGTCTGCCGCGCAATGACGAGATCGAGCAGGCGCTGCGCGAGCATCAGCGGATATTCCTGGCTGACACCCAGCCGCAACGGGTACGCCGCTGCCGTGAGGCCGCGGTGGAGGCGATGCGCTTTCTCAAGGCATATCAGCCGCGCCTCGTCGGTGCCGTGCTGGAAGGCACCGCGGACGCGCACTCCGCCGTCTGTCTGCACCTGTTCGCCGACGATCCCGACGACGTGCTGCGTTTCCTGGACGAACAAGGCGTGCCGTTCGAAATCCAGACCCGCCGCCTGCGCCTGAGCCGCGACGAGACGGCCGAATATCCGGTGCTGCTGTTCTCGGCGGACGGGCTGCCGTTCGACCTCACCGTGCTGCCGACCGATTCCCTGCGCCAGCCGCCGCTGGACCGGATCGACGAGAAGCCGATGCGCCGCGCGGGCGTGACTGCCGTTGAGCAGTTGCTGTTCGAAGATCGCGAAGACGACGATCTGGAGCGCAAGCTCGCCGCGCTGCGCTGAGATCGCGCCGTGCCGAACAAAAAACGCCCCGGCATGCCGGGGCGTTTTTCTGGACATCCCGGAGCGGCTCGTGCCGTCCCAGGATGTCGTGCTCACTCAGCGCTTGGCGGCGGGAATGAAATCGCGCGGCGCGGCACCGGTGTAGACCTGACGCGGGCGACCAATGCGTGCCCCCGGGGTTTCGTGCTGCTCGATCCAGTGCGCGATCCAGCCGGCGGTACGCGCGATGGCGAACATCACGGTGAACATCTCGGTCGGGATCCCCAGCGCCTTGTAGATGATGCCCGAATAGAAGTCGACGTTCGGATACAGCTTGCGCTCGACGAAGTAGTCGTCCTTCAGCGCCGCCTCTTCCAGCTTCATCGCCACGTCCAGCAGCGGGTCGTTGACGCCCAGCTCGGCCAGCACCTTGTGGCACATCTCGCGGATGATCTTGGCGCGCGGGTCGAAGTTCTTGTAGACGCGGTGGCCGAAGCCCATCAGGCGGAAGTTGTCGTTCTTGTCCTTCGCGCGCTTGACCGCCGTCTCGACCTTATCCGGCGTGCCGATCTCCTCGAGCATCTTCAGCACGGCCTCGTTGGCGCCACCGTGCGCAGGGCCCCACAGCGCGGTGATGCCCGCAGCGATCGATGCGTACGGATTGGCGCCGGTCGAGCCGACTAGGCGCACCGTCGAGGTGGAAGCGTTCTGCTCGTGGTCGGCGTGCAGGATGAACAGCAGGTCCAGCGCCTTGGCCGCCACCGGATTGAGCGTCAGCGGCTCGCTGGGCACCTCGAACATCATGTGCAGGAAGCGCGTGACGTACTCGAGGTTGTTGCGCGGATAGCGCATTGGCCAGCCAATCGAGTAGCGGTACGCGGCGGCGGCGATGGTCGGCATCTTGGCGATCAGGCGGATCGCGGCCAGCTTGCGGTCGTCCGCGCTATCGACATCGAGATCGTCGTGGTAGAACGCCGACAGCGAGGCCACCGAGGCGGCCAGCATGGCCATCGGATGGGCGTTGTGGTGGAAGCCCTGGAAGAAGTTCTTCAGCGACTCGTGCATCATCGTGTGATGCGTGATCTGGTGCTCGAAGGTGGCGAACTCTTCCTTCTTCGGCAGCTCGCCATTGAGCAGCAGGTACGACACTTCCAGGAAGTTCGAATGTTCGGCCAGCTGCTCGATCGGGTAGCCGCGATACAGCAGCACCCCTTCGTCGCCGTCGATGTAGGTGATCGCGCTCTTGGTGCTGGCGGTGCTACCGAAACCGGGGTCGTAGGTGAAGTGGCCGGTGTCCTTGTACAGCGTGCCCAGGTCGATACACGACGGGCCCAACGTGCCGCTCACCAAGGGCAGCTCGCTGCTGCGGTTGTTCGACTCGTCGGTCAGCTTGACGATCTTTGCATCGGACACGGAAACCTCCTTCACGTATGTCACCGCCGCCGCGACCGCAGGGCGGCTCCGGCTGGCGAGGGAATCGGGGCAGCGGCGGCGGGGAGACCGGCGCTGCAGCAGGCGCCGTGGCACCTGGGCCGCGCATTATCGCACAACGCCATCGCCCACATGCGTCAGCGGATGGTCTGATGGAGGGCACAAAAAAACACGGGGCAGACGTCGGTCTGCCCCGTGCTCGAGACCTGCTCGACTGGCGCCAGGGCGCCGGCCGGGATCACTGCAAGCCTTACTTCTGCGCGTAGCGACGGCGGAACTTGTCCACGCGACCGCCGACGTCCAAGGTCTTCTGCTTGCCGGTGTAGAACGGGTGCGAATGGCTGGAGATATCCACCTTGACCAGCGGGTACTCGTTGCCGTCTTCCCACTTGACGGTTTCCTTGGTGGCAATCGTCGAACGCGTCAGGAACGCGAACTCGGACGAGAGGTCCTGGAACACCACCGGGCGGTAGTTCGGATGGGTATCGGGCTTCATGACAGGCTCAAAGCGGTGGGTGAAAAGAGCGGCATTGTACAAACCCGGCGCAGCGCGGGTCAACCCGGAGCGCTACGGCGCGCCGAGCGCCCGGCGCACCATGGCGGCGAAGCGGTCCGCGTCGAGCTCCATGACGATATTGGCGTTGGCCGGACGCTGCAGCCGGCCGGCCCAGTCGACCACGGTGGCGCCGCGGGTCAGCCGACCATCCAGCTCCACGGCAACGTGGCGGGATTCGCTGCGGGTCACGATCGACGGATCGATCGCCACGGCCATCGCCAGTGCATCGGCGGCGATCACCCCGCGGCGGCCGCGGCTGCGGTTGAATGTCCGCGCCGTCCCGAACACCTTGCCGAAAAACTCGGCGCGCGCGTCGCCGGCGGCGAGCCAGCGATCGAAGGTGTCCTCGTCGAAGGCGTAGCGAAGGGTCGCCTCCCAGTCAACCAGATCGAAATGGGGGAACGCCTCGAACACCACGTGCGCCGCCTCCGGGTCGAAGCCGACGTTGAACTCGGCCGGCACCTTGCCGGTATTGCCCAAGCCGGTCACCGCACCGCCCATCACCACCAGCCGCGCGACGCGTTGCGGGAGTGACGGGTCCAGCCGCAGCGCCAGCGCGAGGTTGGTCAGCGGCGCCAGCGCCACCAGGGTGAACTGACCGGGATACTCGCGAGTCAGGCGCAGGATCGCGAGCGCGGCGGCCTCGTCTTCGGCCGCTGCCTTTGGCGCGGGAAAGCCGATGTCGCCAAAGCCGTCGCTGCCGTGCACGAAGGCGGCATCCTCCTCAGGCATGCGCACCAGCGGGCTCGGGCAGCCGGCAAACACCGGCGTGGCGGCGCCCACCAGGTCGACCAGGGTGCACGCATTGCGCACCGTATGGGCGAGGCCGACGTTGCCGGCGGCGACACTGAGGCCGACGACGTCGGCATGGGCGTGCGCCATGAGGATGGCCAGCGCGTCGTCGACGCCCGGGTCGGTATCAATCAGGAGTTTCGGCTTGCTCATGGTCCGTCACGTATCGGCAGAGCCGGTCAGCTTAAGCGCAAGGCGGGCGACGGGACAACGCGCTCATCACGCGTGCGCGTAGCGCGCCGCGCCGCCGATCCAGCGCTCGATGAGCAGCTCGGCGGCACGCGGGTGCTCGCGCAGCATCGTCTCGCCGACTTCATGCACGGCATCGAGCAGGTGCGCATCGCGGGACAGATCGGCGATGCGGAAGCTGAGCTGGCCGGTCTGTCGCGTGCCGAGCACTTCGCCGGGACCGCGCAGCTCGAGGTCCCTCTCGGCGATGCGGAAGCCGTCGTTGGTCTCGCGCATCACCTGCAGGCGTTCGCGCGCCAGCTGGCCGATCGGCGGCTGGTACAGCAGCACGCAGTTGGAGGCGATCGCGCCGCGCCCCACCCGTCCCCGCAACTGGTGCAGCTGGGCCAGGCCGAGGCGTTCGCTGTTCTCGATCACCATCAGGCTCGCGTTGGGCACGTCCACGCCCACTTCGATCACCGTGGTGGCCACCAGCACGGCCAGCTCGCCCGCCTTGAAGGCATCCATCACGGCCTGCTTGTCCTTCGGCTTCATGCGGCCATGGATGAGGCCGACGCCGTGGCCCGGCAGTGCGGCGACCAGTTCGGCGTGCGCCACTTCGGCCGCCTGCGCGCGCAACTGCTCGGACTCCTCGATCAGCGTGCACACCCAGTAGACCTGGCGGCCGTCGCCGCACGCGCAGGCGATGCGCTCGATGACTTCGGTGCGGCGCGCGTTGGAGACGGCCACGGTCTGCACCGGCGTGCGACCGGGCGGCAGCTCGTCGATGGAGGACACGTCGAGATCGGCATAGGCGCTCATTGCCAGCGTGCGGGGAATCGGCGTGGCGGTGAGCACCAGCTGATGCGGCACCTGATCGCCCTCCAGCCCCTTGTCGCGCAGGGCGAGACGCTGGTGCACGCCGAAGCGGTGCTGCTCGTCGACGATCACCAGACCAAGCCGGCCGAACGCGACGCCTTCCTGCATCAGCGCGTGCGTACCGATCATCACCAGCGCGCCCCCCGCCACGCGCTTGAGCGCCTGCTGGCGCGCCTTGCCCTGCACCTTGCCGGCCAGCCACTCGACCGCGATGCCCAGCGGTTCCAGCCAGTGGCGGAAGTTGCGCAGGTGCTGTTCGGCCAGCAATTCGGTCGGCGCCATCAGCGCCACCTGGTAGCCGGACTCCACCGCCGCCAGCGCCGCCAGCGCCGCGACCACGGTCTTGCCCGAGCCGACGTCGCCCTGTACCAGGCGCAGCATCGGCTTGCTGCGGGCGATGTCGCGCACCACTTCGTCGGTCACGCGCTGCTGGGCCGCGGTCAGGGTGAACGGCAGTGATGCCAGCAGCTGCGCGCGCAGCTCACCCTTACCACCCAGCGCGGGCGCGCGTCGCATGCGCACCGCCGCACGCATGCGACGCAGGCTGAGATGCTGGGTCAGCAACTCCTCGAAGGCTAGGCGCTGCTGGGCCGGATGGATGCCGAGCGTGAGCTGACCCAGATGCGCATCGGCCGGCGGGCGATGTACATAGAGCAGCGCCTCGCGCAGCGAGGTGAGCCCATGTTCCGCGCACAGCGGCGGCGGGATCAGCTCCAGCGCGGCCTCGGGCGGCAGCAGTGCCAAGGCCTTGGAAATCACCCCCGCCAGCCGCTTGATGCCCAGCCCCTCGGTGGTGGGGTAGATCGGCGTCAGCAGCTCGCTCATGGCCGCCGGCGCATGGCCCGCCAGCCGCTCGTACTGCGGGTGCACCATTTCCAGCCCCTGTGCACCCAGGCGTACCTCGCCGTAGCAGAGCAGTCGCGTGCCGGGCTTGAGTAGGTCGGCCTGTGCACGATGGAAGTGGAAGAAGCGCAGCTGCAGCGTCTCGCGCGAATCGTCGCTGATCGCCACCTTCAGCTGCGGGCGGAAGCGAAAGCCCCGCTCCACCGCATCCACCACACCCTCGACCTGGGCGCGATCGCCCGGACGCAGATCGGCGATCGGCGTCAGGTGGGTGCGGTCTTCATAGCGCAGCGGCAGGTGGAACCACAGGTCCTGCACGCGCTCCAGCCCCAGCCGCGCCAGCGCCTCCGCCAGCGCCGGCCCGACGCCGGGCAGGCTGGCGACGGGGCGCAGCCCGGGTGCGTCCGTGGATGGCTGGGCGGTGGCATTTCGAGCAGGCATCGCGCAAGCCTAGCGGAGGCGCTGCGCCTGCTGCAGCGGTGACGGCAGCGGCGCACGTGGGTGTCGGCCGCGCAGGAGGCTCAGTCGAGCACCATGACCGCATCGACCTCGACCTGCGCCGCCTTCGGTAGTGCCGAGACCTCGATGGTGGAGCGCGCGGGATACGGCGTCTGGAAATACTCGGCCATCACCGCGTTGACCTCGGCGAAGTGGCCCAGGTCGGTGACGTAGATGCCCACGCGCACGATCTGCGCCAGTGAGCCGCCGGCCGCCTCGGCCACCGCGGTGAGGTTGTCGAACACGCGCCGCGTCTGCGCGCGGATGTCGCCCTCGACCAGCGCGCCAGTCGCCGGATCGAGCGGAATCTGGCCGGAGAAATACACCGTGTTGCCGGCGCGGACGGCCTGCGAATACGGACCGATGGCGGCGGGCGCACGCTCGGTGGCGATGATGCTGCGGGACATGGAGGCACCTCGTGGCCGGGGATGATCGACAAGCGCCGCATCCTGCGACGCGAACGCACCCGAGGCAAGCACCGGAGCGCTACAGCGGGTAGCGGTGCGCCCCGCTGACCACGCCAGTGCGGCGCACGCGGCGGATCACTTCGGCCAGGTGGCGGCGGCTCTTCACTTCCATCGTGAACAGCAGCGTGGCGGCGGCGGCATCGCGCTCGACGTACTCCACGTTCTCGATGTTGGAGTCCGCATCGGCGATCGCCGAGGCGACCGTGGCCAGCACGCCGGGGCGATTGATGACCTCGATGCGCAGTTCGGCGCGGTAGTCGCCCTGCACGTCACGATCCCACTCGATCGACACCTTGCGCTCGGGCTGCTTGCGCAACTCGGCGACGTTCGGGCACTCCTCACGGTGCACCACGATGCCCTTGCCGGAGGAGAGATAACCGACGATATCGTCGCCGGGCAACGGATGGCAGCAGTTGGCGAAGCTGAGCACGCCGCGCTCGGCGCCGGTGATGCGGATCTTCTCGGTGCTGGTCGCCGGGATGAGCGCGCGGGCGCGCTTGCCGCGGGCGGCCACCAGCTGCGCGGCGACCACGTCGGGCATGCGGTTGCCCAGCGCGATGTCGGCCAGCAGCTCTTCCAGCCGATGCAGCTTGGCCTCGGTGAGGAAGCGGTCGAGCACCGTCGGCGCGATGCCGTCCAGGCTGCTGCCCAGCGCGTCGAGTGCGCGATCGAGCATGCGGTGGCCGAAATCGACCGCGTCTTCGTGCTGCAGATGCTTGAGAAACTGGCGGATCGCCGTGCGCGCCTTGCCGGTGACGACGGACTCCAGCCACGCCGGATTGGGCACCGCCGAGGGCGCGGTGATGATCTCCACCAGCTGGCCGGACTCCAGCCGCGTGCGCAGCGGCACCAGTTTCTTGTCCACGCGCGCGGCCACCGCGTGATGGCCCACGTCGGTGTGCACGGCGTAGGCGAAGTCGAGCGCGGTGGCGTTGCGCGGCATGGAGAGGATGTCGCCGCGCGGAGTGAACAGATAGACCTCGTCCGGGAACAGGTCGATCTTGACGTTCTCGATGAACTCGCTGGACGAAGCGGTGTTCGCCTGACTGTCGACCAGCGAGGAGAGCCACTCGCGCGCCCGCGCCTGCGCGCTGTTGGCCGGACCCGAATCGGTCTTGTAGGCCCAGTGCGCGGCAACACCACGCTCGGCGACCGAGTCCATCTCGGCCGTGCGGATCTGCACCTCGATCGGCGCGCCGAACGGTCCCAGCAGCACGGTGTGCAGCGACTGGTAACCGTTGGCCTTGGGAATGGCGATGAAATCCTTGAAGCGGCGGTCGACCGGCTTGTACAGCGTGTGCACCGCACCCAGCGCCATGTAGCACTGCATCGCGTTGTCGACCACCACGCGGAAGCCGTACACGTCCATCAGCTGCGCGAAGGTCTTGTGCTCGTTGCGCATCTTCGAATAGATGCTCCACGGCGACTTGATGCGCCCCACCACGCGCGCCACGACATGCTCGGAGGCCAGCCGCTGGGTGAGCGCCGCCTCGATCTTGCCCATCGCCTCGCGGCGGTTGCCGAGCGCGGCACGGATGCGTTCGCTGATCACGCGGTAGCGATCCGGATACAGGCCGCGAAAGCCCAGATCCTGCAGCTCCGCCTTGAACTTGTTCATGCCCAGCCGCTGGGCGATCGGCGCGTAGATTTCCAGCGTTTCGCGGGCAATGCGACGGCGCGAGGACCCATCCTTGGCACCCAGCGTGCGCATGTTGTGCAGGCGGTCGGCGAGCTTGATCAGGATGACGCGGATATCGCGCGCCATGGCCAGCAGCATCTTGCGGAAACTTTCCGCATCCGCCTCCTGGCGGTTGCTGAAGCGCATCTTGTCGAGCTTGGTCACACCGTCGACCAGCTCGGCCACGGTTTCGCCGAATTCACCCGCCAGCTCGGTGCGGCTGAGCTGGGTGTCTTCAAGCGTGTCGTGCAGGATCGCCGCGATGATGGTCTCGGCGTCCAACCCGAGTTCGGCGAGGATGCCGGCCACGGCGATGGGATGGGTGATGTATGGCTCACCGCTCTTGCGCGCCTGCCCGGCGTGCGCCACGGCACCGATGCGGTAGGCGCGGACCACGCGCTCGACCTGGTCGGCCGGTAGGTAGGTCAGTCGATCCTTGAGTGCCAGCACGTAGTCCGGCAACACCGCGGCTTCCGAAGGATCCGCCGCGGCGATGGGCGCGGGAATGCGCTGCCCGCTCAGACAGGCACCCCGTGCCGGGAGACCATCACGGCAGCCGTCCGCAACGCGCGACGCCCCCGACGGGCGGTGGCCCGCGGAGCGCGATCATGCATCGGGCCGCCGTTGGTCATGCTCAGTCGTCCCCGCCCTTGGAGAGATCGTCGTCCACTTCGGCCGCCGCCCACTCCAGCGCCTCGCGCTCGGCGCGCTCGCGCTCGGCCTTGTCGATCTCGTCGATGGTGGCCTGGTCGATGCGGCGGTCGGCTATTTCGCGCAGGGCCAGCACGGTCGGCTTGTCGTGGTCGGGATTGACCGCCGGATCGGCGCCCTTGGACAACTGGCGGGCGCGCTTGGTCGCCATCAGCACCAGTTCGAAACGGTTGTCGACCACCTCAAGGCAGTCTTCCACGGTAATGCGTGCCATGCGAAATCCTCAGGCGGTAAAGCAACTTGGAAGGTCGTTCAGTGTATCGAGCGTACGCTTTGCTGGCAATCGATCGGCGCGTATGATGCCCGGTTGCGCCGCCGGCGCCGGGCGAAAGCGCGGCGAAACCCGTGCATAATATAAAACCAGACAGTACACTTTCTTCACTCCCCCGGCTCTGCAACGGATTCGAGACCGATGCTTCACCCACGACTTCCTCTCTGGCTGCGTCGCGCGGTCGTTCTCGGTGCGGTCGCACTGCTGGCAGGCTGCGCCATCGCCAAGCCGCGCAGCGACGATCCGTTAGAGAAGTACAACCGCAAGGTGTATGCGTTCAACGACTCGCTCGACAAGGCGGTGATCCGCCCGGTGGCCGTGGGCTACCGCAAGGTGACCAACCCGCCGGTGCGCCGCTCGGTCGGCGATTTCTTCACCAACCTGCGCATGCCGGTGACGGTAGCCAACGACCTGCTGCAGGCACGCCCCAAGCAGGCGCTGCAGAGCACCGGACGATTCCTGGTCAACCTCACGCTGGGCATCGGCGGCCTGTTCGATCCAGCCAGCTCGCTGGGGCTGCCGATCGAGAACAATGACTTCGGCGTCACGCTTGCGCGCTGGGGCGTGCCGGAGGGCGACTACCTGATGCTGCCCTTCCTCGGCCCGACCACCGTGCGCGACGTCTGGCAGATCCCGGTGGACGGCTATTTCTTCGACCCGCTGACGATCTACGCACGCAACCACAGCTACCACTACGGGCAGCAATACCTGCCGCAACTGGTGTACCTGGTGAACCTGCGCTCGCGCGCCTTCGACGCGGAGGGCTTCCTGCAGTCCGCCTACGATCCGTATGTGTTCGTGCGCGACGCGTATCGCCAGCGCCGGCTCTACAAGATCTACGACGGCAACCCGCCGTCCAGCCTGATCGAGCAGATGCAGGGGCTGGACCAGGACAATTTCGATCCCGACCAACTGCTCGACGAGCAGCACCAGTGGGAAAACAAGCATCCGGACCAGACCAACTCATCCGGCGGCAAGGGCTGATTCCCCGCGCCGGCAACCGCACTCGCATCGATCAACAAAAAGGGCCCCGCGGGGCCCTTTTTTCTTACGCAGCCGCCGTCAGGCGGTGAGCAGATCCTCGACCTCGCAGACCTGCGCCAGCGCGTGCAGGCCCTCGGGCAGATGACGGACGGCCAACGTTCGCCCGTGTGCGCGAACGTCGGCAAGCACCGCCAGCAAGCACGACAGGCCGGCGCTGTCGCCGCGCTCGACCCCGGCCAGATCCAGCGACGCAAACGAACCGTTGGCGAGTTTCTCGCGCAGCGCCAGCAGCGCCGCGTGCGCGGTGTCGAAGGTCAGCACGCCGCTCACCGCCAACGTGGCATCCGCGCGCGCCTCGAGCTGGAATCCGGCCGCCTGGCTCACGATGCCTTGCCGTCCTTTTCCATGGTCTTGAGGGCATCTTCGCCGCGGGTTTCCAGGTTGGTGATCAGCTGGTCGATACCCACCTTGCGGATCTCCGCATCCACTTGGTTGCGGTAGTTGGTGACGTAGGAAATGCCCTCGATGATCACGTCGTAGGCCTTCCAGTCCCCGTTGCGGCTCTTGCGGAAGGCGTAGTCGACCGACACCTTCTTGCCGTCTTCGAGCACCACCTGGGTGCGCACCACGGTGCGCTTGTCATTGAGGTCGCCGTTGAACGGCAGCACCACCACGGCTCCCTTGGTGTAGTTCAGCAAGCCCTCGGCGTAGCGGTTGGTGATGGAGTTGTAGAACGCCTTGGCGAAGCGCTCGCGCTCGGCCGGCGTGGCCTCGCGGGCGTGCTGGCCGAGCACCAGGATCGAGGCGTAGTCGATGTCGAAGTGCGGCAGGAACACGTCATCGATCACCGCGATGAGCTTTTCGCGGTTGTTCTTCAGCTCGTCGCGGTGACCGGCGATGGTGGTGTCCAGGTCGTGCGCGATGGTCTGCACCACCTGCTCGGGGGTCTGCTGGGCGGAGGCTGCCGCGGCGGTGTCCTGCGCGAACGCCGGTGCGGCCAGCGAGGCGCCGAAGGTCAGTGCAAGAGCGAGTGCCAGGGGACGCAGCATGGGGAAACTCCTAGGGGAGAGGGTCGAAAATCGCGCGATCACTTCGCGCCGGCGGCGGGCTTGTTGCCGCCCTTGTCGCCGGGCGAGCCGTTGACCAGGAACTTGCCGATCAGGTCCTCCAACTGCATCGCGGACTGGGTGAGGATCATCTCGTCACCGTCCTTGAGCATGTCGGGGGACCCGCCGGGTTGCACTGCAACATACTGGCTGCCGATCAAACCGCTGGTGAATACCGCGGCCGAGGAATCGTCCGGAATCTGGTCGTACTTCTTGTCGATCGCCAGGGTGACCAGCGCATCGAGCTTGACCGGATCGGCCTGCACCGACTGCACACTGCCGATCGCCACGCCGGCCATCTTCACCGGGGCGCCCGGCGACAGCGCGCCCACGTTGGTGAAGCGCGCCTTCACTGTGTAGGTGCCGCCCAGGTTGTCGGCCGACGCACCGGCGCCGAAGAACTTGCCCAGCATCGCCTCCAGCGGCTCGGTGGACTTGCTCAGCGCCAGCGTGCCGCCATCGGCGACGAACTTCTTCGCGCTGCCGAACTGCAGGCCGACGTACTGGTCGCCCAGCAGGCCACTGGTAAACACGGTAGCCACCGAGTCGACCGGGATCTGGTCGTACTTGTTGTCGATCGAGAGGGTGACGTCGGCCACCTCCTTGCCCGGCTCCAGTGCGATGGACTCGACCTGGCCCACGCGCACGCCCGCGATCTTCACCGGCGCGCGCTCCTTGAGCTGACCGACGTTGGCGAAATGCGTCTTCACCGTGTAGCTGGGCCCTTGGTGCACGTTGGCGATCGACGTGGTCTGAGTCGCCAGGTAGGCCAATGCGGCAAAGCCGAGCACGATGAACAGGCCGGTGCCGACGGCATAGGATTTTCGCTGGGTCACGGCACGATCCTCGAGGCGGAAGAAACGGAAAGGGTCACGAAGGGAGTCACATCAGGAAAGCGGTGAGCACGAAATCCAGCGCCAGGATGGCGATGGACGAGGCCACCACGGTGCGGGTGGTGGCATAGGCCACGCCCTCGCTGGTCGGCGCCGTGGTGTAGCCCTGGTACACGGCGATCAGCGAGACCACCGCACCGAACACCAGGCTCTTGTAGATCACGCCGTTGATCACGTCTTTCCAGACGTCGACGGTGGAAGTCATGTTCGACCAGAACGTGCCGTTGTCGATGCCCAGCCAGGTCACCCCGACCAGGTGTCCGCCGAACACACCGAGCGCGCAGAACACGCAGCACAGCAGCGGCATCGCGATCACTCCCGCAATGAAACGCGGGGCGGCGACGTAGGCAATCGGGTCCACCGCCATCATCTCCATCGCGGCGATCTGGTCGGTCGCACGCATCAGGCCGATCTCGGCGGTGATCGAGGTGCCGGCACGCCCGGCGAACAGCAGCGCGGTCACCACCGGCCCCAGCTCGCGATAGATCGCGATCGCCACCACCGTGCCGCTGGCCGCGGTGCCGCCGAAGATCGACAGCACGTAGTAGAGCTGCAGGCCCAGCACCATGCCCACGAACAGGCCGCAGGTCATGATGATGGTGAGGCTCATCGCGCCGGTGAACCACAGCTGGCGCACCGTCTCGCGACCGTGGCGGAAGCTGCGCGGCACGGCGGCCAGGATGGTCAGCAGGAACAGGCCGCAGGCGCCGATCTGCGCCAGCGCCTCGGTCACCGCGTTGCGTTGGGGCTGTGCGCTCATGCCGGGCTCCGCGGAAAACCGAGCGACTGGGCGTAGTCGCCCGCCGGATACTGGAACGGCACCGGGCCGTCCGCTTCGCCACCGAAGAACTGCCGCGTCCATGGCGAACCGTCGTCGGCGATCGTCTTCGGATCGCCCTGCGCCACCACCTTGCCGTTGGCGATCAGGTAGACGTGGTCGGCCACGTGCTTGATCGCGTCAAGCTCGTGCGCCACCAGCACGCTGGTGATGCCCAGCGTGTCGTTGAGCGTGCGGATCAGCTTCAGCACCTGGTTCAGTGCGATCGGATCGAGCCCGACGAACGGCTCGTCATAGAGGATCAACATCGGATCAAACACGATCGCTCGCGCCAGCGCCACGCGCCGGGCCATGCCGCCGGACAGCTCGCTGGGCATCAGCGCCGCCGCACCGCGCAGGCCGACCGACTGCAGCTTGAGCAGCACCAGGTTGCGGATCAGCTCTTCCGGCAGGTCGGTGTGCTGGCGCAGCGGAAACGCGACGTTCTCGAACACGTCGAAATCGGTCAGCAGCGCCGAGTTCTGGAACAGGTAGCCGATCTGCTCGCGCAGCTTGAACAGCTTCTCGCGCGATAGTCCGGCCACGTTCTGCCCGTCCACCCACACGTCGCCGCGGTCGCCGTGCATCTGGCCGGTGATGTGCTTGAGCAAGGTGGTCTTGCCGGTGCCGCTGGGACCCATGATCGCGGTGATCCTGCCGCGGGGGATATCCATGTCCAGCGCATCGAAGATGGTCTTGCCGTTGAGCACCGTGGTCAGGCCACGGACGCGCACCAGCGGCTCGGCGTCGGTCGGCGTGCGGACGGGTTCGGTCATGGGAGGCGGGGTCGGCCAAAGAGGAACAAGGTAATGGAACGCCGCGGATGGCGCCATCGCGCGGCAGCCTGTCGCAGACCGCCGGCTAGGGCGCAAGTTCGAGGCAATCGACGCAAGTTTTCGCGGCGCGTCACGGGGCCAGCAGGTCGGCGATCAGCGCCTCGTGGCGCTGCCACTGCAGCGCGCTGCGCAGGCGCACCGCGCGCACGATGGTCTGCAGGTCGGCGAGCGCGTCCTCGAAGCGATCATTCACCACGATGTAGTCGAACTCGTGCGCGTGGGCGATCTCCTCGCGCGAGTTGTGCAGGCGCCGCTCGATCACCTCCGGCGCGTCCGAACCGCGCCCGCGCAGGCGGCGCTCCAGCTCCGGGCGCGATGGCGGCAGGATGAACACGCTCACGCAGTCCGGCTTGCTCGCGCGGATCTGCCGCGCGCCCTGCCAGTCGATCTCCAGCAGCACGTCGCGCGACTGCGCCAGCAGGCCGTCGACCGTGGTGCGCGAGGTGCCGTAGAGGTTGCCGTGCACCTCGGCGTGTTCGAGGAAGATGCCTTCGGCGATCTCGCGCTCGAATTCGGCGCGCTCCACGAAGTAGTAATGCCGGCCGTACTGCTCGCCCACCCGCGGCGGCCGCGTGGTGTGCGACACAGACAGCGAGATCGATGGCTCGGTCTCCAGCAACGCGTTGACCAGGGTCGACTTGCCCGCACCGGACGGCGCAGCCACCACGAAAAGGGTTCCTGCCGTCGGCGCGCTCATTCGATGTTCTGCACCTGTTCGCGCATCTGCTCGATCAGCACCTTCAATTCCACCGCCGCGTTGGTGCTGCGCGCGTCGACCGACTTGGAGCCCAGCGTGTTGGCTTCGCGGTTGAACTCCTGCATCAGGAAATCCAGCCGCCGACCCACCGGCTCGGCCAGGCCGAGCACGCGGCGGGCCTCGGCGATGTGGGTGGAGAGGCGGTCCAGCTCCTCGTCGACGTCGGTGCGGGTGATCTGCAGCACCAGCTCCTGCTCCAGCCGGCCCGGGTCGGCGGGCTGCTTGATGTCGGCGAGGCGGGTTTCCAGCCGCGTGCGCAGCGCGGCGCGGATCTCCGGCATCCAGCCGCGCACGTCGGCGACCACCCGCTCGATCGCGTCGAGCCGCTCGCGCAGCATCTGCGCGGTCTTCTCGCCCTCGCGTTCGCGGGTGGCGGTGAGCGCATCCAGCGCGCGGTCCAGCACGTCGAACAGGGCCGCCTGCTGGGCGTCGTTGTCCACCTCGGCGCGGTCGAGCACGCCGGGGAAGCGCAGCAGCTCGGTGAACTCCACCTGCATCGTGGGAAAGCGCGGCTGCAGCTCGCGCGCCAGTTCGCCCAGGCGTGCCAAGGTGGCGGCGTTGACCCGCAGCGATTCGCCGCGATCCTCGCCACGCAGGCGCACCGTCAGATCGAGCTTGCCGCGCGACAGCCGCGTCGCCACCCGCTCGCGCAGCAGCGATTCGAAGCCGCGCAGTTCGTCCGGCAGCCGCGGGCTGATTTCCAGATAGCGATGGTTGACCGTGCGCAGCTCGCAGCTGAGCGTGCCGGCGGGGCCTGCCAGCTCGGCCGAGGCGTAGGCGGTCATGCTGCGGATCATGGAAGCCTTTGCGGACATGCGGAAAAGAGCGCAATGGTAAACTTTCCGGCCCTGCCCTGCCCAACCAGGCTCCCCGACCCATGCATACCGTCAGCCGCCCGAGCGGCCGCGCCAGCGACCAGCTGCGCCCGATCACCATCGAACGCCGCTTCACCCGTCACGCCGAAGGTTCGGTGCTGGTGAGTTTCGGCGACACCCGCGTGCTGTGCACCGCCAGCATCGAGGATCGCGTGCCGCCGTGGCTGCGCGGCAAGGGCGAGGGCTGGGTCACCGCCGAATACGGCATGCTGCCGCGCGCCACCCATACGCGCATGCAGCGCGAAGCGGCCAAGGGCGGCCAGGGCGGCCGCACCATGGAGATCCAACGCCTGATCGGCCGCAGCCTGCGCGCCTGCGTCAATCGCCAGGCGCTGGGCGAACGCGTGGTCACGCTGGACTGCGATGTGATCCAGGCCGACGGCGGCACCCGCACCGCGGCGATCACCGGTGCCTACGTCGCGCTGGTCGATGCGGTCAGCCACCTGATGGCGCGCGAGAACCTCAAGCGCAACCCGATCATCGGCGCAGTGGCGGCGGTGTCGGTGGGCATCTACCAGGGCGTGCCGGTGCTCGATCTCGACTACGCCGAGGATTCGAGCTGCGACACCGACATGAACGTGGTGATGAACGACGGTGGCGGCTTCATCGAGGTGCAGGGCACCGCCGAAGGCCATGCGTTCCGCCGCGACGAGATGGACGCGCTGCTGGCCCTGGCCGAGAAGGGCGTGGCCGAACTGGTCGCCGCCCAGCGCGCCGCTTTGGCGGCAGGCTGAGCCGATGGCGCGCATCGTCCTGGCCAGCGGCAACCGCGGCAAGCTCGCCGAGTTCAACCATCTGCTCGCCGACAGCGGGCTGGACGTGATGGCGCAGGGCGAGCTGGGCGTGGAGGACATCGAGGAAACCGGCCTCACCTTCGTCGAGAACGCCCTGCTCAAGGCGCGCCACGCCGCGCGCGTCACCGGCCTGCCCGCGCTGGCCGACGACTCGGGCCTGTGCGTGGATGCGCTGCGCGGCGCGCCCGGCCTGTATTCGGCGCGCTACGCCGGCACCCACGGCGACAACGCGGCCAACAACGCCAGGCTGCTGCGCGAACTGGACGGCGTGCCGGCCGAGCAGCGCCGCGCGTTCTTCATCTGCGTGCTGGTGCTGCTGCGCCATGCCGACGATCCCGCTCCGCTGGTGGCCGAAGGGCGCTGGCACGGGCGCGTGCTGGACGCGCCGCGCGGCGACGGCGGCTTCGGCTACGACCCGTTGTTCCTGCCCGACGGCCACACGCTCGGCGCCGCCGAGCTGGACAAGGCGCTGAAGAACCGCATCAGCCACCGCGGCCAGGCGCTGGCGCAACTGCACGCGCGCCTGGTCGACCTGAAGGCCTGAGATGGGCCTGATCGCGCCGCCGCTGTCGCTCTACGTGCACATGCCCTGGTGCGTGAAGAAGTGCCCGTACTGCGACTTCAATTCGCACGGCCTGCGCGACGCACCGCCGCCCTACGCCGACTACATTGACGCGCTGCTGGCCGACCTCGACGCCGATCGGGTCGACTTTGGCGCCGCGCTGGCCGGCCGTCCCATCGTCAGCGTGTTCTTCGGCGGCGGCACGCCCAGCCTGTTCGCGCCGGAGCTGGTGGAGCGCTTCCTGGACGGCGCCCGCGCGCGGCTGCCGTTTGCCGACGACGCCGAGATCACGCTGGAAACCAATCCCGGCACGGTCGAGCACGGCCGTTTCGACGGCTACCTCGCCGCCGGCGTGAACCGGCTCTCGTTCGGCATCCAGAGCTTCGACGACGACAAGCTGCGCCGGCTCGGCCGCATCCACTCGGCCGCCGAGGCCGCGGCGGCGGTGAAATCGGCGCAGGATGCCGGCTACGCCAACATCAACCTCGACCTGATGTACGCCCTGCCGCAGCAGACGCTGGACGGCGCGCTGGCCGACGTGGCGCGCGCCGTGGCGCTCTCGCCCACCCACCTCTCGCACTACCAGCTCACGCTGGAGCCGAACACCGCGTTCGCCGCCAACCCGCCGCCGCTGCCCGACGACGACCACGCCTGGGCGATGCAGGAAGCCTGCGAGGTCGCGCTGGCCGACGCCGGCTACGGCCAGTACGAGATTTCCGCCTACGCGCGGCCGGGCCGGCGCTGCACGCACAACCTCAACTACTGGCAGTTCGGCGACTACCTGGGCATCGGTGCCGGAGCGCACGGCAAGGTGAGCGATGTGGCCACCGGCAAGGTCCAGCGCCGCTGGAAGGCGCGGCTGCCACGCACCTATCTGGAGGCCAGCGGCGGACCGGGCCGGATCGGCGGCGGCGGCGCGGTCGACCCCGCCGAGCTGCCGTTCGAGTACATGCTCAACGCGCTGCGGCTGATCGACGGCGTGCCGATGGGTGACTTCGCCGCACGCACCGGACTCGCCCCGGCGCGCATCGACGCGGCCGTGGCGGACGCGCGACGCCGCGGCTGGCTGGTCGACGATGCGAGCCGATTGCAGGCCACCGCGCAGGGCCAGCGCTTCCTCAACGACGTGATCGGGCTGTTCCTCGACTGAGTCCGCTCGCCGGACTGTGCGCGCCGTCACGCCGGATCGACGCCCAACTTGTTCAAGTTTGATGGCCGCGAACCGTCACAGGAAGCGATATCCGGGGATGCGGGTCATACCCTGCCCCGGATACGCTTCTGACCCTTCCCTCGTCGAGATCGACCCACTGCATGAACGGCCCCGCTCCCTCGCCTCACGTCGTCCGCGGCATGCGCTCGTCCGGGCCGCAGGGCACGCGCCTGTTCACGGCGGACGAGCTGCATCGCTACGCGGCCGATTCGATGCCGCAGATCGAGGAGCGCGCGAGCGTCGCCCAACCCGTGCTCGAAGGGCGCAGCCACGGCGTGGAGAAGCGCCGCTTCGCGCTGCGCAGCGGCAAGCAGACGGTGGGCCGCCGCGCCGACAACGACATCGTGGTCGATGACCTGAGCGTGTCCGCGTCGCACGCCTGGATCATCAACCAGCAGGGCCACTACATGATCATGAACACGCTCTCGACGAACGGCACCTTCGTCAACGGCCGGCGCGTGCATGAGGCGATCCTGCGCCACGGCGATCGCGTGCGGCTGGGCCAGGCCGAGTTCGTGTTCCTCACTCGAGACGCCCGCGCCTCGCGGTTGCTGTGGGCCGCGTGGATCGCCGCGGGCGCCGTGGCGCTCGGCGCGCTGGGCGCGTTCGCGTGGTGGCTGCTGCGCTGATCGCCGGCCCATGCGCGACCCCAACCTTCCCCGCACGATCGACCGCTACCGCATCGAGGGCATCCTCGGTCGTGGCGCGATGGCCGTGGTCTACGCCGGCTACGATCCGCAGATCGAACGCGAGGTGGCGATCAAGTGCCTGCATGCGGGCGTGGCCGCCGATGCAAGCTATCGCCGCCGCTTTCTGGTGGAAGCACGAGCGGCCGGCCACCTGACCCACCCGCATATCGTCACGCTGTTCGACGTGGGCGAGACGCCCGACGGCCAGCCGTTCCTCGCGATGGAGCGCCTGCCCGGCGACACCCTCGCCAGTCGCGCCGCCCGCGAGGGCCTGCCTCCCTTGCAGGTGGTGCTCGAACTGGCCCTGCAGATGGCGACCGCGCTGGATTACGCGCACGCACAGGGCGTCGTCCATCACGACATCAAGCCGGAAAACATCATGCTGGCCGACGGCTGGCGGCAGGCCAAGATCGCCGATTTCGGCATTGCCGAACGCCGCGGCCTGCAGCCGGCCGGCGCGGACGCGCCCGGCGAAATCGGCGGCACGCCCGCCTACATGGCGCCGGAGCACCTGCGCGGTGAGCCGACCGACGCACGCAGCGACCTGTTCTCGCTGGGCGTGGTGCTGTACTGGTTGCTGGCCGGCAAGCTGCCGTGGAACGAGACGGCCGACGTGCCGCGCCTGCTCGAAGAACGCCTGCAGCATCCGCTGCCGCCGCTGGAACCGCTGGACGCCGCTACGCCGGCGATCCTCACCGACATCGTGCACAGCCTGCTCGCGCCGGAAGCCGCCGCGCGCTACCAGCGCGGCGCCGAGCTGGCCGACGACCTGCGCATGGCACGGCGCGAGTACGAGCGCCTGCACGAGCAACCGCTGGTCAGCCGCATCGTCTCGCTGCGCTGGCGCTGGTCGGCGGTGCTCGGCGGCGTGCTCGGCCTGGTGCTGATTGCCGGCATGGCGGCGATCTATGCCATGCAGGGCCGCGCGGTCAGCGGACTGGCGCTGGATTTCGGCAGCTCGCTGGGGCGCATGGTGGCCAGCGAATCGGCCGAGGATCTGCTGCTGGGCGACCGCGCCGCCACCCGTGCGCTGGTGGAAGACATCGCCCGCAACCAGCAGATCCGTTACCTGGCGGTGGCCGATCGCGGCGGCGAAGTAGTGGCCAGCACCCGCCCGGAGGAAGTCGGCGGCGCGCTGCCGACGCTGCCCGGACACCCGCTGGCGCAGCGCGGCGAGATCGACAGCTACCGCGGCGACGACGGTGGCAGCGACGGCCTGCTGCTGTTCAACACACCCATCCATTACCAGAGCGCCACCGTCGGCACGCTGCGGCTGGGCATCAGCCGCAGCCCGCTGCGCGCGGCGCAGAGGACCACGCTCGCTGCGATCGCCGCGGTGCTGCTGGTGACCCTGCTGGCGGTGCTCGGCGCCGCCTATGCCCTGTTCCGCCGACTGCTGGCCTCGATGGGCCTGGTCGGCGACGCCATGCTGCGCGTGGCGCGCGGCGATCTGCGCTACCGCATCCGGCTGACGCGCCGTGACGAGCTCGGCCGTCTGTTCGCCGCCTTCAACCTGATGGCCGGCGCCCTGCAGTCGCGCCAGCGACGTCCGGCAGCGCCGCCACCGCGACCGGCCCGACCCGGCGCGACGGTGGTCCAGCCCACCCGCCTGACCGCGGTGCCGCGGCGCCGCGCCGGGGATCAGTCGACCGGCGAGTAACCGCAGCCGCGGATGCTTTGACTCGCCGGCGCGTCAAAGCTGCTTGAGGCGACGCTGCAGCTCCTGCGCCCGCGCGCGATAGGCCAGCGCCGGCTCGTACGAGGGGTCCACCGCCAGCACGCGATCCCACAGCGCGATCGCCGGTTCCAGTTTCTGGTCGCGATAGAGCACGATGGCGCGCTGGTGGCAGCGCGCCACGACGCGCTGGCGCAAGCCAGCGGCGCTGCCGCGATCCGAAGCCAGTGCCGGGTCCTCGGCCAGCGCCGCATCCAGTCGGGCCAACGCCTCGGTATCGCGTCCGGCATCGAGCAGTTCGAGACTCTCGCGCTGCAGGCGCTGCGAGCGCGCCGCCGGCGACTCGATCAGCGCCCGAGCGGCCGGCGCCGCCGCGTCAGTGCCCGCGGATGCGGTGGGCTCGTCGCCTGCCGCGCGCCGGGAGGCCGGCAGCCGCAACTTTTGCCCCGCGCGCAGCAGAGCGGGCTGGGTCGAGCCGTTGTAGCGCGCCAGGATCAGGAACAAATGCGCATCGCCCAGATAGCGCTGGGCCAGCGTGCTGTACGACTCACCGGCCTGCACCACGTGGCTGGAGCCAGCCGGCCCCAGCGTGCGCTGCGGATCGGCGGTGAGCTGGCGCAGCATCGACTGCGCCAGGCGATCCTTCGGATGCTCGACGAGGTAGGCGCGCAGCGAGGCCTCGCCTTCGGCATAGCGGCCGTGCTGCAGGTCGTCGTTGATGATCGAGCCAAGCGGCCGCACCGGCGGCGCCGGCTCGGCGGGTGCCGCTGGTGCCGGTGCGGGCGCAGGGGCCGCAGGCGCTGACGTGGCGTGGTCGCCGCGATGGCGCAGGCGGTCGAACTGGGCGCATCCGCCGAGCATCAGGAGAACCGCCATCACCGACAGACCGGCCGCGGATTTCAGGAGACGAGGGAACATTCGGGACATCGTGATCATGCGGGCAACCTTGCGTATCCGACGCTGCGGTCAGACGGGATGAGTACGACGGCCGGCGCTGCGCAGCGCAGACCACCAGCTGAGAGGACGCGCCAACCATGCATGCCGTACGCGCTCCGGCCGAACCAGGATCAGGGCGGCATTGTCGCCGGCATCGCCGCCGCGGGTCAGCACCAGCGCCAGCGCCTCGCCCACCGCAGCGTGCAGATCGCGTCGCGCGGCGAAGGCGGCCAGCTCCTGCGTGGACAGCTGCTCCCAGACGCCGTCGCTGCACAGCGCGAACGCCTGCCCGGCGCGCAGCCGTGATCGACGCGCGGCTGCATGGGACCGCCCAGGCCGCGCAGCAACTGGTGCTGGTCGGCGGCGCGCCCGGCCTCGTCCGCCGTCAGTTCGCCGCGGCGCACGCGCACCTGCACCGCGCTGTGATCCTCGGTGCAGCCAAGCAGCCGGTCGCGGGTGAAACGGTACAGGCGGCTGTCGCCCACGTGCGCCCAGTACGCCGTGCGGCGCTTGAGCAGCAGCGCCACCACGGTGGCATGCGGTGCGGCATCCACCAGGCCCTCGCCGCGGCGGCGCAGTTCAAGATGGGCGTCCTGGCAGAGCTGTTCGAGAAACAGCGCGCCGGGCAGCTCGCGCCAGCGTCCTTCGCGCCACAGTCGCTGGGCCACGGCGATCACGCCGGCCGAGGCCAGCTCGCCGGCACCGTCGCCGCCCATGCCGTCGGCCAGCACCAGCAGGCGCGATTGCGTTGCCTCGTCGGCCAGGCACACCAGGTCGTCCTGCTGGCTCGGCCGCCCGCCGCACGCCCGCCCGGCACCCAGCCACGACGGGCCGGCCGCATCGACGGGTGCCATGTCGATCCCCTGTTCCATTCCGCGACGTCCTCCGCTCATCGGCGCCCGGGGTGTGTCCCGGACGCCGCGCGGCCAGTGTAGCCAGCACCGCGCATGCAACCGCGACCGACTCGACCAAACGACCATGGCGAGCCCCCGGCTTCCGGCATAGACTCGTCGCTCCGGGGGAGTTCACTAGGGTCATCCATGGAAGCAGAACCGCAGGGTCGAGGCCGTCTGCCCGCGCGCAGCGGCGGCGGCGGAAGTGCGCGCGACCAGTGGTCCGGACGCGCGCGCCGGCTGATCGAGCATTGTCAGGCGTTGAGTACCGACTGGCTGGCGCGCCCCCTGCGGGTGTGCCTGGACGAGCTGGAGCGCCAGCTTTTCTCGCTGTCGGAAACTGCCCACGACCCGTTCAACCAGCAGCGCCACTTCAATGTGCGCCAGCGCCTGATGCGCGAGCGCGCCACGCTGGAGCAACGCTTCTTCGAGCAGCTGAACCTGCACTTCGACCAGTTGGGAACACCGCCGACACCCCCGCCGGCCGAGCCGCTGGATCAGCCGCTCAGCCTGGTCGACACCGACGAACACGAGATGACCGTGGCGCTGGACAAGCTCGCGGCCCGCGGCGAGTCGCGCGGCGGCGCGGCGATCTTCGAGCTCGGCTATCGGCTGGCCGTACTGGTGGCAGCCCCGCCTCTGGAGGGCGGCGAGCTGCCGATGGGTCCGCTGGCGGTGGCCAAGGCGCTGCGTCATGCCGCCGGCGCGGTGGAACTGCCGGTCGAGCACGACCTGATGCTGATCAAGTGCCTCGAACACGCCCTGCTGCCGGACCTGCCGAAATTCTTCGGCGCGCTCAACGACGCCCTGCAGCACGAGGGCATCCTGCCCCAGTTGCGCCCGTATCCGCTGCTGCGCCAGAGCACGCAGGTCGTGCGCGGCGGCGCACCGGGCAGCGCCGCATCCGGCGCGGCATCGTCGCCAGCCAACGCGGTGGCGACGGAAGCGGCCGGCACCGGCGGCGGCACTGCGCAGGCGAACGAACCGATCGCGGTGCTCGACAGCCTGCGCGAACTGCTCGCGCGTCGGCGCAGCGGACAGACCACCATCGGCGGCGAGGCGGCCGAAGTCGCCACGACCGAAGAACTGCAGACCGCGCTCTCCGCCCTGCAGCAACACCTCACCCAGGTGACCGACAAGGCCACCCGCGAACTGCGCAGCGCGCAACTGCTGCGCGAGGAACTGCTCGCCCAGCTCAACCACGGCAAGCCGGCCGGCGCTCCACGTACCGGCTTGAGCGCCGAGCAGGGCGACACCGTCGAGCTGGTGGCGATGCTGTTCGACCAGCTCTCGCGCCAGCTGCAGCAGGGCGAGGAAACCCACGCCCTGCTCGGCGGACTGCAGCTGCCGGTGCTGCGCATGGCGGTCACCGACCGTAATTTCTTCGAGCAGAAGGAGCACCCAGCGCGCCAGCTGCTCGGCACCGTGACCGAAGTGGCGCACGAGTGGCTGGACGATTCCGGCAGCGAGGCCGATCGCAGCCTGCGCGCGAAGCTGGAGCAACTGGTGGAGCGCGCCAGCCGCGAGCCGCCCAGCGCCGGCCTGTACACCGCGCTGCTGGCCGACATCCAGCAGCATCTCGCGCTGCTCTCGCGCAAGGCGCAGACCGCTGAGCGCCGGCATATCGAGGCGATGCAGGGCCGCGAGCGCCTGGACCAGGCGCGCCAGCGCGCCAGCGCGCTGATCGGCGAGCGCTTTGCGCAGAATCCGCCGCGCGGCCTGCTGCGCGCGCTGCTCGACCGCGCCTGGTCGGACGTGCTGGCCCTGACCATCCTGCGCCACGGCGAGGACAGCGAGGCGTTCACCGGCCAGTTGCTGATCACCGACCAGTTGCTCGGTCGCAAGCCGGTCACCGATCGCGCCCACCTGCAGGCCGAGGTGGAAACCGGCCTGCAGCAGATCGGCATGCATCACGAGGAGGCCGCGCAGGTCGCGCAGCGCCTGGCCAACCCGGGCGAGAGCGCGGTGCCGACGTCCGGCGGCGAGGCGCTCAGCACCACCGACCTGGCGATGCGCCTCAAGCAGCACCAACGCCTGGGCGAACACCAGCAGACCGCCGCCGAACCTGCGCCGGCCGCGGTGAGCGAAGCGGGCGCCAGGGCCACCGACACCACGGCGCGGCCGGGCCCCGCACGTCCGTCGATCGCGCCGCCGCCGCGCAGCCAGCCGAAACTCGATCCGCGCGAAGTGGAGCTGCAGGAGCGACTGCGCCTGATGCCGTTCGGCCGCTGGTTCGAGTTCACCGATCCGCGCACCGGCAAGCTCAGCCAGCGCAAGCTCGCCTGGTTCTCGCCGGTGTCCGGCCAGACCCTGTTCGTCAACCGTCGCGGCGTGCGCGCCGAGGACATGACCCTGCCGCAGCTGGCGCACGAGATGGTGAAAGGTCGCGCGCGCGAGCTGACCGAAGTGAAGGAATCGCTGCTCGATCGCGCTTGGCGCAGCCTGACCGGCAACCTGCTGCGGCCGGGCCCGTCGCGACCGACGCCGGGCCGGGCAGGAATCTGAGGACGCCATGAACACCAGCCCCGCCTCCAGCGAACAGCGCCGCGCGCAGCGCAAGCGCGTCAACTTCACCGCCGTGGTCACTGACGTGATCAGCGGCAAGCCGATGGGTTTTCTCGGCAACCTCTCCGCGGGCGGCATGCTGCTGATCTGCCAGCAGCCGCCACGCGAGGAAGCCATCTACCAGCTGCAGCTGCCGCTGCACGGCCTGGGTCCGCAGCCGCAGCACATCGAGGTGGGCGTGCAGGCGCAGTGGCACGAGCGGGCCGCGTCGATGGGACAGATCTGGGCAGGCTTCCGCATCATCGCCATCGCCAAGGAAGACGCCGCGGTGATCGACCGCTGGCTCGCCCTGCCGACCTGAGTGGCCGGTCGCCGCGCGCCGGGTGGCATCCGCCGGCGAAGGTTTGCGATCATGCATGATTCCCCGCGCACCGCTTCGTCGATGCGCTCCACTCCGGCGTTGCCCGCGCCGCGGCTCCGCTTGCCGCCACCCCGGGCACGCCCCGCCGGGAGGATCCCCGCATGAACGATCGCCTTGCCCCGCTCTACGCCCAGCACCTTGCGACGCTGCTCGAACGCGCCGATCGGGCGCTGGCGCGCGGCGGCTTCGATCACCTGCTGATCGCCGCCGGCCAGCCCGGCACCAAGTTCCTCGACGACAACCACTACCCGTATGCGGTCAATCCGCCGTTCAAGCACTGGCTGCCGCTGACCCGCGCACCGGGCAGCTGGATCGCCTACACGCCGGGCGCGAAGCCGAAGCTGGTGTTCCTGCAGCCGCGCGACTACTGGCACGTGGTGCCCGAAGCGCCGGCCGGCTACTGGGTGGAGCACTTCGACATCGTCATCGCGCGCACCGCCGAGGAGGCGATCGCGCAACTGCCCAAGGGCAACGCCGCGGTGATCGCCGAGGCCTGCCCGCCGATGGACGGGCTGCAGGCGAACAATCCCAAGGCGGTGCTCGACTACCTGCACTACTACCGCGCCTACAAGACGCCTTACGAGCTGGAGCTGATGCGCGAGGCCAGCCGCATCGGCACCCGCGCGCACCGCGCCGCCGAGCGCGCGTTCCGCGCCGGCGAGAGCGAGCTGGGCATCCACCAGGCCTACCTCGCCGCGGCCGGCCAGACCGACGCCGAGCTGCCCTACTCCAGCATCGTGGCGCTCAATGAGCATGGCGCCGTGCTGCACTACATGGACTTCACCCGCACCCCGTCCAAGCCGTTGCGCTCGCTGCTGATCGACGCTGGCGCCAGCGCCAGCGGCTACGCCAGCGACATCACCCGCACCTACGCCGCCGACGGCCATGCGGAGTTCCAGGCGCTGATCGACGCGATGGACGCCGTGCAGCGCCGGCAGGCCGCCAGCGTGAAGGCCGGTGTCGACTACGCCCAGCTGCACGTGCAGGCGCACCACCAGCTGGCCGAGGTGCTGCTCGCCCACGGGCTGATCCGCATGAACCCGGAAAGCGCAGTGGCGAGCGGCGTGACGCGCGCGTTCTTCCCACACGGCCTGGGCCATTCGATCGGTCTGCAGGTGCACGACGTGGCGGGCTTCGCGAAGAACGACCGCGGCGAGACCATCGCCCGTCCGGACGGCCACCCGTTCCTGCGCATGACGCGCACGCTGGAGCCGGGGATGGTGGTGACCATCGAACCGGGCCTGTACTTCATCGACATGCTGCTGGACGAAGTGCGCCAGACGCCTGCCGCGAAGGACGTGGACTGGGCCAGGGTGGACGCGCTCAAGCCCTACGGCGGCATCCGCATCGAGGACGACGTGGTGTGCACCGCCGGCGAGCCGGAAAACCTCACCCGCGACGCCTTCGCCCAGCTCGGCTGACGCCGCCCGCGACGCGGGTCAGTGGTAGCCCGCGTCGCCCGCCACCTTGCCGCGGAACACCCGGTACGAATACACCGTGTAGGCCAGCACGGCGGGGATCAGGAACGCCGCCCCCACCAGCACGAAGCCCTGCGAGCTGGGCGGCGAGGCGGCCTCCCAGATGCTCAGCGCCGGCGGCACGATGTTCGGCCAGATGCCCACCACCAGGCCGATGAAGCCCAGCAGGAAGAAGCACAGCGCAAACACGAACGGCTGCATCTCGCGCTGCTTGGTCACCGAGCGCCACAGCATCACCGCCACGAACGCGGTGAGCAGCGGCACCGGCGAGAGGTAGAGGAAGTTGTTGCCGGTGAACCAGCGCTGCATCAGCGCCGAGTGCAGCGTCGGCAGCGAGGCACTGACGATCAGCATGAACACGATCACCGCCACCATCAGCGGCCGGGTGAGCGCGAACGCGATGCGCTGCAGCCGCCCCTCGGTCTTGAGGATCAGCCAGGTCGCGCCGAGCAGCGCATAGCCGCACACCACCGCCACGCCGGTCACGATCGCGAACGGGCTGAACCACGCGAACGCGCCGTGCGTCTGCCCCGGCGCCAGCGGCACGATGCCGTCGACCAGCACGCCCAGGATCACCCCCTGCGCGAACGCCGCCAGCAGCGAGCCCACGTGGAAGGCCAAGCCCCAAAGCCAGCGCGAGGTGTGTGCCTTGAAGCGGAACTCGAACGCCACGCCGCGGAAGATCAGCGCGATCAGCATCAGCAGGATCGGCAGGTACAGCGTCGACAGCACCAGCGCGTAGGCCTTGGGAAACGCGGCCAGCAGACCTGCACCGCCGAGCACCAGCCAGGTCTCGTTGCCGTCCCAGATCGGCGCGGCGGTATTCATCATGTGGTCGCGCTGGTGCTCGTCGTCGGCAAACGGCGCGAGGATGCCCAGGCCGAGCACGAAGCCATCCAGGAGTACGTACATCATCACGCCGAAGCCGATGATGAAGTACCACACCACGGGTAGCACGGTTGCCATGTCCATCGCTCAGCCCTCGATCGTTTCTTGCGGCACGGACAGCGGACGCGCCGGCGTCTGGTGCGCGGCCGCATCCTTCACCGGCGCGGCCACCGGACCGGTGCGGAACAGCTTCACCAAGTAATACAGGCCCGCGCCGAAGATGCCCAGATACACCGCCACGAAGGTGATCAGCGAGGCGACCACGCTGCTCACCGGCAGCGGCGTCGCCGCCTCGGCGGTGCGCGTGATGCCGTACACCACCCACGGCTGGCGACCCACCTCCGCCACCCACCAACCGGTGAGCACGGCGATGAAGCCGGACGGGATCATCGCCACCCATGCGCGCAGGTACCACGGCTTTTCCAGCGTGCCGCGGCGCCAGCGCCACAGGCCGATCAGCGCCAATCCCAGCATCGCGAAGCCCAGGCCGACCATGATGCGGAAGGAGAAGAACGGGATCTTCACCGGCGGGCGCTGGTCGGCGGGAAAGTCCTTCAGGCCCTTCACTTCACCGTGCAGGCTGTGGGTGAGGATGACGCTGCCCAGCCTCGGCACGTCGACCGCATAGTGGTTCGTCTCGGCCTTTTCATCGGGCCAGGCGAACAGGGTCAGCGGCACGTCGCTGCGGGTTTCCCAGCGTGCCTCGATCGCCGCCAGCTTCGCCGGCTGGTTTTCGCGCACCTCGAGGCCCGACATGTCGCCGATCACGATCTGCAGCGGGATCACGATCGCCAGGAACGCCAGCGCCAGCTTGAGCGTGGCGCGCGACTTGTCGGCGAAGCGGCCCTTGAGCAGGTACCACGCGGACACGCCGCCGATCACCATCGCAGTGGAGATGAACGCGCCCATCACCATGTGCGGCAGGCGCACCGGGAAGGACGGATTGAAGATCACCTTCATCCAGTCGTCCGGAAAGAACACGCCGTCCCTGATCACGAAGCCGGCCGGCGTCTGCATCCAGCTGTTGGCGGACATGATCCAGAAGGTGGAGATCAGCGTGCCGATCGCCACCATGCAGGTGGCGATGAAGTGCGTGCGGTCGCTCACTTTGCGCCAGCCGAACAGCATCACGCCGAGGAAGGTGGCTTCCAGGAAGAACGCGGTGAGTACCTCGTAGTTGAGCAGCGGGCCGACCACGTTGCCGGCCACCACCGAGAAGCCCGACCAGTTGGTGCCGAACTGAAAGCTCATCACGATGCCGGAGACCACGCCCATGCCGAACGCCACGGCGAAGATCTTCAGCCAGAAGAAATACAGATCGCGCCACAGGTCGGTGCGTTTGACCAGCCACACGCCTTCCAGGAAAGCCAGCCACGACGCCAGCCCGATCGAGAAGGCCGGGAACAGGATGTGGAAGGAAATGACAAAGGCAAACTGCAGCCGGGACAGGAATTCAGCCGTCAACATGATCGACACCTCATGAGGTCGTTCTGCGGCGGACTATACGCTCGCGCATGGAAGCCCACGCCGCACGCGACGAAACGCCGTGCGGCCATCGACCGCGTTGATCCGGTGCATCCGCGGCAGCGGCGGGAATGGCATAGTTTCGGATCCTTGACGTGGAGGCCCGATGAGCGCGCACCAGCCCCCACGAAGCACGCAGCACTCGCGCATGAGCGAGTGGCTGGATGGCGTCGGGCGATCGCGCACGCTGGGCCGCCTGCTGCTCGAGTTGCTGCCCGTGCTGCTGGCCAAGGCGGTCGCCGCTGCGCTGCTGTGGTGGGTGGTGTTCGGCACGCACCGCTGAGGCGCGGCGCTCAGCGCGAAGCCAGCAGCGCCTCGATGGCCTCGGGCTCCTTGGGCACCGCCGCGGTAAGCACCTCGTGGCCGCGACGGGTCACCGCCACGTCGTCCTCGATGCGGATGCCGATGCCGCGCCAGCGCTCGGGCACGCTGCGATCGTCCGGTGGCACGTAGATGCCCGGCTCCACCGTCACCACCATGCCCGGTTCCAGCACGCGCGGCTCGCCCTCGATGCGGTAGTCGCCCACGTCGTGCACGTCCAGGCCGAGCCAGTGGCCGGTCTTGGCGGGAAAGAAGTGTCGGTAGCTGCCGGTGGCCACCGCCGTCTCCGCGTCGCCCTTGAGCAGGCCGAGCGCGCACAGCCCTTCGGCGATCACCTGCACTGCCGCCGTGTGCGCGGCGCTGAACGGGTTCCCCGGGCGCACCTCGTCGATCGCGGCCAGCTGGGCGGTGAGCACGATGTCGTACAGCGCGCGCTGCTCGCGCGAGTAGCGTCCGCTCACCGGAAAGCTGCGGCTGATGTCGGACGCGTAGCAGTCGACCTCCGCGCCCGCGTCGATCAGCAGCAGCTCGCCCTCCGCGAGCCGCGCGCGGTTGGCGGTGTAGTGCATGGTGCAGGCGTTGGCGCCACCGGCCACGATGGGCGGGAACGCCGCCACCGCGCCGCGCAGCCGCATCGCGCGCAGCAACTCGGCCTCCACCTCGTACTCGTGGCGCCCCGGGCGCGCCACCTGCATCGCCGCCAGGTGCGCCTCGGCGGCCACTGCCGCGGCGGCACGCATGAGCTTGAGTTCGGCCGGCGACTTGAACAGGCGCAGGTCGTGCAGCAGATGCCCCAGCGCCACGAATTCCTTCGGCACCACGCCACCACCGCGCAGCTGGCGCAAGCGCCGCATCCAGCCGAGCAACTGCGCGTCGAACTGCGGCTCGCTGCCGAAGTGGCAGTACACGCGGGCGCGGCCCTCGATCATGCCGGGCAGGATGTCGTCGATGTCGTCGATCGGGAACGCGTCGTCCATGCCGAACGCGGCCACCGCCTGCTCGGTGCCGACGGACGCGCCGTGCCAGCGCGCGTGCTCGTCGTCGTGCTCGCGGCAGAACAGCACCGCCTCACCGTGCTTGCGCCCTGGCAGCAGCGCCAGAACCGCGTCAGGCTCCGGAAAGCCGCACAGGTAGTGGAAGTCGGAATCCTGCCGGTACGGCCAGGCGGCGTCCGCGTTGCGCATGCGCTCGGGCGCGGCGGCGACCAGCACCACGGCGTCTTCGCCCGCCAGGTGCATCAGCTGGCGGCGGCGGCGGGCGAATTCGGCCGGCGTGATCAAGGGCGACGCACGTCAGTGCAGGGTGTCGTTGCCGGCGGCCGGATCGCTCGCGCACTCGGCGTGCAGCAGCATCGCGCCCACCCGCACGAACTCGTGCACCTCGATCAGCGCGTCCTCGTCCTCGTCTTCGCTGCCGAAGTCTAGGTGGGAGGAGGCGATGGTGCCCAGGTCACGCAGCACTTCCTGCGCCTCCTCGGACAAGCGCGCGTGCGATTCCGAGCCGGCCAGCCCGAAGCCGCCGAGGAAACCGCGGCACCATTCCACCGTCGCCTCGGCGCGTTCGGCCAGCGGGCGGTCGTCCTCGGGCAGCATCGGCTCGAACCCCAGATCCGGGTCGGCGAGCTGGTCGGCGGCCTGGCGCGACAGGCGTTCCAGCAGGGCGGCGTCGGCGACGGTGGGGTTCGGCGCTTCGCCGTCCAGGTGCAGCACCGCCAGCAGCGGCTGGCGGCCAACGCGCCCGCCGCCGGCCAGGAAGCCGCTGAGCGAGCCGTGCAGTTCGCTGGGCGTGGTGCCCAGTTTCAGGCGATGGGTGAGGTCGTCCAGATCGTCGTATTCGACGCGGGCGGGGGCCGTCATGGCGGGCTCCTTCGAAGGCAGGGCGGCAGTCTACCGCCTCGCTCGCCGCGAGGCGTCCTGCGCCGCAGTTTTGCGCCGGCCTGCTGATATAGTTTCGGCCCATGAGCACGCCGCCCGATCTCCAGCAGGAACTCGCCGCACTAAACCGCCAGGTCGATCAGCTGATCGACACCGTGCGTCGCCTGTCCGAGGAAAACCGCAGCCTGCGCCACAGCCAGGAGCAGCTCGCCAACGAGCGCGCCGGCCTGATGGCGCGCAACGAGCAGGCGCGCGGCCGGGTGGAAGCGATGATCCAGCGCCTCAAGGCCCTCGAGAGCAACAGCTGATATGAGCACCCCTGCCAGCGAACCGGTCGCGTTGCGGCTGATCGACCGCGAGTTCCTGATCGCCTGCGCGCCGGAAGAGCGTGAGGGGCTGCTGGAAGCGGCCAGCTATCTCGACCGCAAGATGCGCGAGCTGCGCGCCAACGCCAAGACGCCGGGCTTCGACCGCCTCGCCGTGCTGGCGGCGATCAGCGTCACCCACGAATTCCTTGCCTTGCGCAAGCAGCACTCCGGCGCCGACCAGAGCGTGACCGATGGCCTGGCCGCGCTGCGCCGCAAGCTGGAAGCTGCGCTGGAGCCGGCCGCGCCGCGGGCCTGAACTGCGCCTGCCGCAAAGCGCCGCGGCGCGGGCACGGCGATGGCGTTGCTGATAAAATCCGAGACGGCGTTTTCTGCGGTGTGCGCCAGCACACTCTTACATTTGCCTTGTTCCTAAATACGGCCCCGGGTCGGTTGCATTCAGGCTGTTGTGCATGTCCGCCGCGTGCGGAAAGCCTCGAAGCCTGGACAACCCTCCCACCTGATCCTCGTGGATCAAGGTCGTTTGGTGGGCAGCGGCATCGCGGTTGACGCCACCTCTTTTCCGCACCGGCCGGCGCCCAGGCGCCGGCCGGCGTGTTGTCGGCGGCGCCGGTCGGCGCGCCCCACCGGGAGACGCGCGACCGTGGATGCCATCGCCCAGCGACGCGAGCTTCGCCAGCGCCTCACCGAGCGCCGCAAGGCGCTCACCCCGCAGCAGCGCATCGCCGCCGCCCAGGGCCTGCGCCATAGTCTGGAGCAGTTGCCCGAATATCACACCGATACGCGCGTGGCCGGCTACTGGGCGGTGAACGGCGAGCTGGCGCTGAACCTGGTGATTCCACCCCTGCTCGCGCGCGGCCAGCAATTTCTGCTGCCGCTGCTCGGTGCCGAGCGCCAGCTGCGCTTCGCGCCGTGGAACGCCGGCGATGCGGTGGAACCCAATCGCCACGGCATCCCCGAACCGGTGCGTGTGACCACGCCGCTGGCGCCGTTCCAGCTCGACCTGGTGCTGGTACCGCTGCTGGCGTTTGATCGCCGCGGCCAGCGGCTAGGGTACGGCGGCGGCTACTACGACCGCAGCTTCGCCTTTCTCAACGAGCAGGCGCGCCCCACCGAACCATTGCTGGTCGGTATTGCCTACGATTTCCAGGAGGTCGACGCGATCGAACCCGCGCGCTGGGACGTGCCGCTGGACTTCGTCGCCACCGACCGCGAACTGATCGACTGTCACGCCGAACGCAACCATGAGACGCCCGCATGAGCGCCGCCCGCAGCAAGCCCGCACCCATCAAGGCCGCCCGCATCAAGCATTGGCTGATGAAGTCCGAGCCGGACACGTTCTCCATCGATGACCTGCAGGCCCGCGGCAGCGAACCGTGGGATGGCGTGCGCAATTACCAGGCGCGCAACTTCATGCGCGACGGCATGCGGGTTGGCGACGGCGTGTTCTTCTACCACTCCAACTGCGCCGAGCCGGGCATCGTGGGCCTGGCCGAGGTAGCCTCGGAGGCCTACCCCGATCCGAGCCAGTTCGACCCGAAGAGCGACTACTTCGACCCGGGCGCCAGCCGCGTCAATCCGCGCTGGGTGCTGGTCGACGTGGCGTTCGTGCGCAAACTCAAGCGCACCATCACGCTGAAGGAACTGCAGGCGCTGCCGTCGCTGGCCGAGATGGCCCTCGTGCGCAAGGGCAATCGCCTGTCGGTGATGCCGGTGACCGCTGCCGAGTGGAAGACCATCCTCGACCTCGAATGACGCCGGCCGGCCCGGCGGCACGATTTTCCTCCCAAGTTCCGGAATCCCTGCCCATGAGCAACGAAAAGAAACTCGCCGGCGAAGCCGCCATCCGCTTTGTCGAGGACGGCGCCATCGTGGGCGTCGGCACCGGCTCGACGGTGGCCTACTTCATCGACGCGCTGGCCGATCTGCGCGAGCGCATCCGCGGCGCCGTGTCGAGCTCGGAGCAGTCGACCGCCCAGCTGAAGAAGCACGGCATCGAGGTGCTCGACCTCAACAGCACCGGCCAGCTGACGCTGTATGTGGACGGCGCCGACGAATGCGATCCGCACAAGCGTCTGATCAAGGGCGGCGGCGCCGCGCTGACGCGCGAGAAGATCATCGCCGAGGCCAGCGAGAAGTTCGTCTGCATCATCGATTCGAGCAAGCAGGTCGACGTGCTCGGCAAGTTCCCGCTGCCGATCGAGGTGATCCCGATGGCGCGCAGCCTGATCGGTCGCGAGATCGCCCGTCGCGGTGGTCATCCGGTGTGGCGCGACGGCGTCGTCACCGACAACGGCAACTGGATCATCGACGTGCACGGCTGGCAGATCACCGATCCGGTGGCGCTGGAGCAGGATCTGAACCAGCTCCCGGGCATCGTCAGCGTGGGCCTGTTCGCCCGCCGCCCGGCCGACATCGTGCTGGTGGGCGACCGCCAGATCTGATCCATCGCCGCATCGTGGATGGCGGCCACCGCCGCCAGACACAGGCAACAAAAAACCCGCCGTGAGGCGGGTTTTTTGTTCCGGTCACTTGAGCCGACCGGCGTCTTGTTTGGCAGCCCCGGAAGGATTCGAACCTCCGAATGCCTGAGTCAGAGTCAGGTGCCTTACCGCTTGGCGACGGGGCTATGAAACAAAGTTTAGCGCTTCGAGAACTGCGTGGCGCGACGCGCCTTGTGCAGACCGATCTTCTTGCGCTCGACCTCGCGGGCGTCGCGGGTCACGAAACCGGCCTTGCGCAGCGGCTGCTTCAGCGTTTCGTCATACTCGATCAGCGCACGGGCGATGCCCAGACGGATCGCACCGGCCTGACCGGTGATGCCACCGCCGGCGACGGTGACCTTGATGTCGAACTTGTCGGAGCTCTGGGTCAGTTCGAGCGGCTGGCGCACGATCATGCGCGAGGTCTCGCGACCAAAGAACTGCTCGAGGGTCTTGCCGTTCACTTCGATCGCGCCGCTGCCCTTGCGCAGGAACACGCGGGCGGCGGAGGTCTTGCGGCGGCCGGTGCCGTAATTCTGCTGAATCGCCATGAGGTTTCCTTAGAGTTCCAGCGCCTGCGGCTGCTGGGCGGTGTGCGGATGTTCGGCACCGCCGTAGACCTTGAGCTTGCGGTACATCGCGCGGCCCAGCGGGTTCTTCGGCAGCATGCCCTTCACGGCGATCTCGATCACGCGCTCGGGGTGGCTCGCCAGCAGATCACGCAGGTTGGTGGTCTTGAGGTTGCCGACGTAGCCCGTGAAACGGTGGTACTTCTTGTCGTCCAGCTTGGCACCGGTGACGGCCACCTTCTGCGCGTTGACGACAACGATGTAATCGCCGGTGTCGACGTGCGGGGTGAATTCCGGCTTGTGCTTGCCGCGCAGGCGGCGCGCAATCTCGGTGGACAGACGACCGAGCGTCTTGTCCGTGGCGTCGATCACGAACCAGTCGCGCTTGACGCTTTCCGGCTTGGCGCTGAACGTTTTCATTTCGGAATACCTGTTGGCCGCCGTGAGGGCGGTGACGGAAATCGGGTCAAACAAAGGTGCGAGATGATAGCGGAGCTTTCATCCATCGCACAAGCCCACCGATGGGCGAGCTGTGAGCCGGCTATGTTAGCACGGACGACGGGCCGCTTGAAAAGCCCCCCGAAACCGGCAAATCCACGCCTGCGGCGCGCTGCCGGCTTGGCGCGGGGGCGCGCATGCCTTCCAATAGCGACCGCAGCACGCCTTCCCCCCGGAGACCGCCATGACCGTACGCCAGCTCAGCCCGCTCGACCGCCTGATCGCCGGCTTCGAACGCGCTCTGGAGACGGTGGCCGGCGATCCCCAGGCCGCCCGCCCCTCGCCGGCCAGTGACCTGGACGAGGCCGAGATGGATGCGCGCGAACGTCGCCACGCCGCGGGGCTGATGCGCATCAACCATACCGGCGAGGTCTGCGCGCAGGCGCTGTACGACGGCCAGGCTGCGCTGGCGCGCAACGAGGACACCCGCCGTCATCTGCAGCACGCCGCCGCCGAGGAAACCGATCACCTCGCCTGGTGCGCCGAGCGCCTGCGCGAGCTCGACAGTCGGCCCAGCCTGCTCAATCCGCTGTGGTATGCCGGCAGCTACGCGATCGGCGCGGCGGCCGCGCTGGCCGGCGATCCGGTCAGCCTGGGCTTCGTGGTCGAGACCGAGCGGCAGGTCGAGGCGCACCTGGCCGAGCATCTGGAAACCCTGCCCGAGCAGGACCAGCGCTCACGCGCGGTGCTGGCGCAGATGCAGGTTGACGAGGTTCGCCACGCGGACGAGGCCCAGGCGCGCGGCGGCATCGAGCTGCCCTTCCCCATCCCGCCGCTGATGCAGCTGACCTCAATGGTGATGAAGAAGGTCGCCTACCGCCTGTAGCCGCAGGCGACCCCAAGGCCGACATGAAAAACCCGCCTCTCGGCGGGTTTTTCGTTACATCAGGTTGCGGCCGTGGAACAGCTCCTCGATCTCGCGTCGCAGCAGCGACTCGATGCGCTGGCGCTCCTTGAACGAAAGGTCGTCGGCGTGAGCCTCGAACAGGTACGTGTCCAGGTCGAAGTCCTTGATGTGCATCTTCGTGTGGAACATGTTTTCCTGATACACGTTGACGTCGAACATCTCGTATTTCTGGCGGATGTGGCGCGCCAGGTAGTCCTGCACCGAGTTGATCTTGTGGTCGATGAAGTGCTTCTTGCCCTTCACGTCGCGGGTGAATCCGCGCACGCGGTAGTCGGCGATCACGATGTCCGACTCGAAGCTGTCGATCAGGTAGTTCAGCGCCTTCAACGGCGAGATCACGCCACAGGTGGCCACATCGATGTCCGCGCGGAAGGTCGCGATGCCGTTGTGCGGATGCGTTTCCGGGTAGGTGTGGACGGTGATGTGGCTCTTGTCCATGTGCGCCACCACGGCACCGGAAATGGTGTCGCGGCCGAGCTTCTCCACCACCGGCTCCTCGGAGATGAGGATGGTGACCGAGGCGCCCTGCGGGTCGTAGTCCTGGCGGGCGATGTTGAGGATGTTCGCGCCGATGATCTCCGCCACGTCGGTGAGGATCTGGGTCAGCCGGTCGGCGTCGTACTGCTCGTCGATGTATTCGATGTAGCGCTGGCGCTGCTCTTCGGACACCGCGTAGCAGATGTCGTAGATGTTGAAGCTCAACGCCTTGGTCAGGTTGTTGAAGCCCTGCAGGCGCAGGCGGGGAAGTGGTTTCACCACGGCAACTCTCCATGGCCGCACGGCGGCCAGCAGCAGAGGCGGGTTAGCGACAAGGGTCCCCGCGGGATGGTACGGCACGAAAAGACAAGCTTCCGCGACCCTTGTGACCGACGCGCGACACGTCATCGGTGCTGGAAGACCGCCAAGTATGGAGTAAAAGGGATGAAAACTGAAACTGCGCCCCGGGCGACGGGTTTGCCATAATGCGGCGCTACAGGGGAAAAACACTTACGCTCACGCAGGGCCGTGCCTGACCGGCCGCCCGGGTCACCCTCATTCGGAAAACATCGTGGCGCAACTCAAATACCAGCTGCAGCAAGCTTTCGAACGGTCCCAGGCTCCGCTGGGATTCGCCCCCGATCCGGCCTCGATGGAGCGCTTCCTGGCGCTGTGCCATCGCCGCCGCTATCCCGGCAAGACCGCGATCATCCGTCCGGGCGATCCGGCCAACACGCTGTATTACGTGGTCGAAGGCTCGCTGGCCGTTTGCACCGAGGACGAGCAAGGGCGCGAGCTGATCCTCGCCTACATCAGCCGCGGCCAGTTCATCGGCGAGATGGGCCTGTTCGTCGAGCAGTCCCAACGCGAATCGCTGGTGCGCACGCGCACCCCGTGCGAGATGGCCGAGATCAGCTACGAGCGGCTGTTCCAGTTGATGGAAGGCCAACTTCGCGAGGAATGCCCGAAGATCCTCTTCGCCATTGGCGCCCAGCTGACCAACCGCCTGCTGCGCACGTCGCGCCAGGTCAGCCGCATGGCCTTCATGGACGTCACCAACCGCATCTCGCGCACCCTGCTCGACCTGTGCCAGGAACCGGACGCGATGACCCATCCGGACGGCACCCAGATCCGCATCTCGCGACAGGAAGTGAGCCGCATCGTCGGCTGCTCGCGCGAGATGGTCGGCCGCGTGCTCAAGCAGCTGGAGGAGCAGGGCATGATCCAGGTGTCCGGCAAGACCATCGTGGTGTTCGGCACGCGCTGAGCATCAACAGCGGGGGGGCGAACGAAAGCGGCGCTTCGGCGCCGCTTTGCGTTTGTGCCGATTCAGTACCAGGCCACGCGCTCGATGCTGCGGCCCAGCGCCTTTTCCACCAGCTTGCACAGCTTGGGCGACGCGTTCACCAGCACCGGTTCGGCGGCCGCCTTGAGCATGGGAATGTCCAGCACCGAGTCGCCGTAGGCGCGCTGCCAGGCGCTTACCCCCGCCTCGGCCAGCGACTGCAGCTTGCGCCGTCCCACGTTGTGCCGCTTCACGCGCATGCCCGGCCAGCGCGGCACCAGCTCCGAAGCCAGCAGCTCAATCTCGGGCAGGCCCAGTTCGTCGAGCAGGCCGCGCGCGAGCGTGCGCTCGCAGCCGGTGACCACGATCACCCGGTCGCCCCCGGCCTGGTGGCGGCGCAGCACAAGCAGTGCATCGCGCTGGAACTGGCGTGGACGGCGTACCAGCCTGGACGCGAAGTCCAGCGCCAGCTCGCGGTAGCGCCGCTCGCCGACGCCCAGCAGCCCCACATGTACCAGCGTGCGCACGCCCAGCCGCCAGGAGAACGGCCACACCAGCAGCAGCCACGGCACTACCGGCAGCAGGAGCAGCTTGCGGCCCACGCCTGCGTAGCGTTCGCGCATGAAGCGGGCGAAGGTATCGTCCACGGTGATCACGCCGTCGAAATCGAACAGCACCGTGCGCGGCCCGGCCACCGGCGCCGATGCGACCGGCTGCGGCGGCGCCTGTTCCGGCGCCGGCATCGCCACCTCGTCCATGGCTCAGTCCGCTTCGAACAGGCGCTTGAGCTCGGTGCCCGGATCGACCGCCCGCATGAACGCCTCGCCCACCAGGAAGGCGTGCACGCCCGCCTCGCGCAGCTCGCGCACGTGCTCGGGCGTGTGGATGCCCGACTCGGCCACCAGGATGCGGTCGTACTCGACCAGCGGCTGCAGTTCCAGCGTGGTCTCCAGCGTGGTCTCGAAGGTGCGCAGGTTGCGGTTGTTGACGCCGATCATCGGCACCGGCAGCGCCTGGGCGCGTTCGAGCTCCTCGGCATCGTGCACCTCGCACAGCACGTCCAGATCCAGCTCGGCAGCCAGCAGCGCGAGGTTCATCAGCTCGGCATCGCCTAGCGCGGCGACGATCAGCAGGATGCAGTCCGCGCCGATCGCGCGCGCCTCGTACACCTGGTAGGGATCGATCACGAAGTCCTTGCGCAGGATCGGCAGCGAGCAGGCCTCGCGCGCCTGGCGCAGGAACTCCTCGCTGCCCTGGAAGAAGTCCTTGTCGGTCAGCACCGAGAGGCAGGCCGCGCCGGCCGCCTCGTAGCTGCGGGCGATCGCGCCCGGATCGAAATCCGCGCGGATCACGCCCTTGCTGGGGCTGGCCTTCTTCACCTCGGCGATCACCGCGGGCAGGCCGGCGTCGATCTTCGCCTCCAGCGCCGCGGCGAAGCCGCGCGTGGGCGGCATGTCGGCCACGCGCGCGGCCAGCTCGTCGAGCGAAACCCTGGCGCTGCGTTCGGCGATTTCTTCCGTCTTGCGGACGAGGATGCGTTGCAGGATATCGGCCATGATCGTGGTGTCGTTGGGGCGCCGCGGGAGCGGCGGTAAGACAGGGCACCGCGCCCGGGCGGGGCGTCAGATGCCGGCGAGGCGTCGGGTGGTGGAAACGAACTGCTGCAGTTTGGCACGGGCGGCGCCGCTGGCGATGGTGGCGCGCGCCAGCGTGATGCCGTCGTCGATGCTGTCCACCACGTCGGCGGTATACAGCGCCGCGCCGGCATTCAGGCAGACGATGTCGTGCGCCACGCCGTGCTTGCCATGCAGCGCCTCTTCCAGCATCGCGCGCGATTCGGCCACGCTCTCCACCCGCAGGTTGCGGCTGGAGGCCATGGCGAGGCCGAAATCCTCCGGCTCGATCTCGTATTCGCGCACCTGGCCGTGGCGCAGCTCGCCGACCAGGGTCGCCGCGCCCAGCGAAATCTCGTCCATGCCGTCGCGGCCCCACACCACCATCGCGTGCTTCGCGCCCAGCTGCTGCAGCACACGGACCTGGATGCCGACCAGGTCGGGGTGGAACACGCCCATCAGGATATTCGGCGCATCGGCCGGGTTGGTCAGCGGCCCGAGAATGTTGAACAGGGTGCGCACGCCCATTTCCTTGCGCACCGGCGCGACCACCTTCATCGCCGGATGATGATTCGGCGCGAACATGAAGCCGATCTCGGTCTCGGCCATGCAGGCAGAGACCTGCGCGGGCTTCAGGTCGATCGAGGCGCCCAGCGCCTCCAGCACGTCCGCGCTGCCGGACTTGGACGACACGCTACGCCCGCCGTGCTTGGCCACGCGGGCGCCGGCCGCCGCGGCCACGAACATCGAGGCGGTGGAGATGTTGAAGCTGGACGCACCATCACCGCCGGTGCCGACGATGTCGACGAAGTGGTCGTGCGGCGGCGCCTCCACCCTGGCCGACAGCTCGCGCATGACGCGCGCCGCGCCGGTGATCTCGCCGATGGTTTCCTTCTTCACGCGCAGGCCCGTGATGATCGCCGCGGTCATGAGGGGGCTCACCTCGCCGCGCATGATCTGGCGCATCAGCGCGATCATCTCGTCGTGGAAGATCTCGCGGTGCTCGATCGTGCGCTGCAGGGCCTCCTGCGGCGTGATGTGCAGCTCGCGCGACATCATGCGGCGAGCTTCCGCGCCGGCAGGCCGAGGAAATTCGCCAGCATCGCGTGGCCGTGCTGGGTAAGGATGGACTCGGGGTGGAACTGCACGCCCTCCACCGGCAGGGTCCGGTGGCGCAGGCCCATGATCTCGTCGATCGAGCCATCGGGATGCTCGGTCCAGGCGGTGACTTCCAGGCAGTCCGGCAGCGAGGCCTGCTCGACCACCAGCGAGTGGTAGCGCGTGGCTTCGAACGGATCGGGTAACCCGGCGAACACGCCCTGCCCGCGGTGGCGTATCGGTGAGGTCTTGCCGTGCATGATCTGCTTGGCGCGGATCACCTTGCCTCCGAAGGCCTGGCCGATTGCCTGGTGGCCCAGGCACACGCCGAAGATCGGCAGCTCGCCGGCCATCTCGCGCAGGATCGCCAGCGACACGCCGGCGTCGTCCGGCGTGCCCGGCCCGGGCGAAATCATGATGTGCGAAGGCTTCAGCGCACGCACTCCGGCGACATCGAGCGCATCGTTGCGCACCACCCTCACCTCCTGCCCCAGCTCGCCCAGGTACTGCACGAGGTTGAAGGTGAAGCTGTCGTAGTTGTCGATCATCAGAAGCATACGCGGTGTAACTCTCTGTAATAACTAGCCATAGCGGCCGGTGATGAACTTCGGTACCCGCTTGCGTACCCGCCTTTTGCTTCACTGCAATGGGCGGCGCCTCTATAGCGGCCACGACTCCATTCTTACATGCATCCCTTGTCCGTTCGCGGCGGCAGGTTGTTGCACCTAAGGGCACCATGCGCTGACAGTCGCATGTGTGCACTCGCTCCAGGAAAAGAGGAAAAGGGATCGCCGACACACAAGGCAGCAAGGCCTCGCCACCGAGCCCTTTTGCGCCAAAATGCATTTTCGTGCGAAGTACTCCGGAGCCAGCGCATCCGGTTGCGGGCTATTCGGTAAGCAGGATCAGCCGTCCGTAGGTACATGTTACCCACGGCACAACCACAGCGATATGCGGAAACATCATGGACAGGCATCTTCTTGAATTAATCATCCCCGAACATCTGAAGAGCGAAAAATACGCCCTTACAGAAGCTGAGCAGGACGTAAATCCATACTCTAGGAGGTTTATCTTTGGCAAGGAATACGCGAAAGCTCGCAACGATCGCCTTTCCTTTTTTGGCCCGAACGGCGCGACGCTTTTGCGCGCTATTTTGAGTGATCTTCCAACCGAGCGATCGAAGGCTATCTTTCCGGGTATTTTTGACCTTGGAAACCACGATAACGTGGCGCTGAACGATATCACCTACTCCCGCCTTACCGATGAGCTCAAAGACCAACATGGATGGTTGCTCGACCCGGAAGAAGCGTTCGAGAACATTAAGAGGATGGTAGTAGATACCACTGGGAACACTTTCGAATTTTATGTTAAGCAAGACAAGCTTAAGGCACTGAAGGTCCTCAAACTGCTACTTGTTCTAGTCAGACAACGCGAACCGCGTCTTATTGATTTTCTAACCAAGGAGCCACCTGAGAAAGTGTCCCTAGAAATTAGGGACGCCTTTCCAATCACGAAGAACGAGCAGAACACCTACTTGCTCTCTGACCTAAAGTCCTACCTCACCATCGAAATGGATGAAGCCAGAACCCATGAAATAGATGCGTTTTTTTACCATTTCATCCGTCGCTGCGGTGCCACTCAAAGGTCACTCGAAGCCCAGATCACGACCGATTTTTCGGCCTCGCACGAAACGGAAGGAGCACTCGACCTTTTTACCGCTTCATTAAAAGAATTCGTGCCACGGGCGCCGAAAAGGGAAGCACCCCTAGACGAAGCGCTCTATGTTTACCTCTGCAGGTATGAGTGCGTACATTTTTTCAAGGAAATCGAACGAATCATCGCGACTACCACTCCGCGTGCTCAAGTGGCGCCGGTGCCTCATGAAATTCAAGCATTCAGAACCAAGCTCGCCGCGCGGTTCAAGGCACCAGAAGGCGGTACTATTGCGGAGTTCGCCATTAAGCTTCGGCAGTTCCCCGATTTTTTTCAGGACTACATGGCGGACATATTGCCAATCACCCAGAAGACCATCGGGTTCCCCGTGGAGTCCCAGAGTTATTGCAATGCCATCGGGCCCGCGCACGAGTTACTTAGGCTGCGCTTGTTCTTTAGCCTGACTCCTAGTGGTGACATAAACGAGGATAAGCCTTTTACCTTGTTGCTAGGCATCTCAGCGATATGTGCAGTTCTCCATCAACGCCACGTGGAGCGAACGAAATACGACATCTACTGGCCTGGCCGAAAGACCCAGGGCAGCAGCCTCATGACGCCACTCGAAGAAGGCTTGCATCTGCATGAGCGCCGCACGGACTGGGCTGTGCCGGAGGCCATCCTTCAGATATGGGACCTTCGACTCCAATGGATGCACGACTCGCTCGTGGGAGCAACAGCCATCAACTCGCGGAAGGTTTCGTTACGGCTCGCGTTAAGCAACATGCTGCTCGCCTGCACGGCATCTAGCGACATCGGTCATGTTGTAGACGAACTCCAACGTTTCAACGATCATATCGAAGCGTGCCTTCATCGCGTCTACGAGGCATCGAGCACTTCCAGGTTGTGATGGCCACGCAGGGCACGCGTGCTGCCGAACCGATCGCAGCCGCCGCGCGCACTACCCGTTACGTTCAGTGGCTTGGACATACCTATAAGCCCTTGATACGTACCGTTAAAAGAGGAACCTCTCCTCGACGGACCCCTTCCTTCGTCAAATCGCCGCCGGGCAAGCAATCCGGCCTGCCCATTGACCGAAGGAAGTTCCATGTCCACCGCAATCCCCCATGAGGCTCGAGCCTCACGCAGTATGAAGACGTCACCCGAGGGGGCTCCCAGCCCGCGCGATAACGTGACGTTGATGGAGATCCGTCGACTCCTCCTGGAAGTCAGCAGCCAGCTTGGGCGGTCCGAGCCCAAGAAGGCCCTTCGACTTCCGGATGTGAAGGAGCTCACTGGCGAAAGCCGTAGTCAGATCTATGCGCGCATGAACAAGAAATGCGCTGCGTACGATTGTACGTGGCCTCTCCCCTTCTACATTGGGAAGTCCCCGCGCTGGTGGCGTCACGAAGTTGTGGCTTGGCTTGAGGCACGCGCCACTCCCACTTCCACTAGCCACCACTGAGGAGACCAAAACAATGTACGCAGAAACCAAAACGCACGACGCAAGCTACACCGGCAGCAACTCTCTCGCTGCCAGGCTGGCAGCGCTTCAACCGAAGAAGCGCACCAGCAACCAGGCGAAGTTCGCCGAACATTACGAAGAGATCCTTCACGCCATTGAACGTGGCGTGTCACTGAAGGACATCCGCGAGGCTCTTGCCGAAGCAGGCCTCAAGCTGTCGTCGGCGACCTTTAAGCGGCTGCTGCAGGCGGAAGCCGACCGCCGCCGGAAATCTTCCCCTCAGGTAAGCGAAGCCGGCGAACAGGGAGGTGCAGCATGAACTACTTCAACTTCGGGCCTCCGGCATATCCGCTGGACAAGTTTCCGGTCCTCGTTCGTGAGACCGCGCGCGAGCTGAGCTGGCACCTGCAGGCGCCTGACGCGCTCATCGCCATGTCGCTCTTGGCCGTGATGTCTGCTGCCTGCCAGGGGCGGATCAAGTTCAAATTGCCCACCGGGCAGGTCCGTCCGGTGTCGCTCAACATCTTCGCAATCGCCGAGTCCGGTGAACGCAAGAGCGCCCTGGATGATCTTGTTGCAAGGGCCTTGTACGACTTCGTCGCGCGTCGCCAAGCCGCGCACGATCTCGCGATGGAACAATACGAACGGGATCTGGCGATGTGGGATGACGTCGCCCAGGTGCTGCAACAGAAGCGCTCCGCCCTGATCCGCAAGGGGAAGCCGACGGATGAGGTGACCATGGAACTGGCGGAACACCGCAAGATCAAACCGGCCCGCCCTCGCATGCGGAAGATGGTGCATCAGGACCTGACCGGGCGCGCGTTCGCTGATGCAATTAACGGTAACGGAGAGTCCATTGCATGGATGAGTGCTGAGGGCGACATCCTTTTGCGCAGCGGAGCGATGAAGCAGCTTGGATGGCTCAACTCTGCCTGGGACGGCTCGACACTCACGCTCGATCGGGCTGACGGCAAGAGCGTGGTTGCGCGCAATCCGCGAGTCACGATCAGCCTGATGGCTCAACCGTCCGCATTTCGCCAGCACATGGCGCGCCATGGTGAGCAGGCGCGTGGCACCGGTCTCCTCGCGCGGTTCCTGGTGGGCTGGCCCGCATCTACGCAAGGCAAACGCTTCCTGTCCGCGGCAGAGCCTTCATGGGACAACCTGACAAGGTTCCATGAGCGAGTTGGGGAGTTGCTTGATGAATACGATCAAGCGCTCGCAGCCGGCTCGATCGACCAGACCATCCTGACGTTCACGGAAGACGCCACCACGCGCTGGATCAAGTTGGTCAACGACGCCGAGCCGCTCATCCGGCCTGAAGGTGCATACCACGACATCAACGATGTTGTCTCGAAGGCTAGCGAGATGGTCGGTAGGGTCGCTGCAATCCTGCACTACTTTTCCGAGCAGGAAGGTGCAATCTCGTTGGATACGCTGGAGCGTGCCATCGTTATTGTCGGATGGCACGTGGATGAGTTTCAGCGCATCTTCAGCGAAACGTCGGACACGTCGATCGCACACGGTGACGCAAATATTCTCGCACGTCACTTCCACACCCAGGTCTGGCAGAAGGGGTTCGCTTCGGTACGTCGGAACGACATCCTTCGCTTCGGCCCGGTGGCCCTGCGCGTCAAACGCCGCCTGGATCCTGCCTTGGACATCCTGGTGGCCAACGGCGCGGTTTGGACCAACCGCGACCGTCGCGGACGCTCCTACGTGAACCTCAACGGGCAGTTCTTCAACAACTTCTTCTCGTTCTAGCAGAAAGCTCGGGGGCAGGCCGGTCGTTCGGCCGGCCTGACCCCGGAGACCGTTGGCGGATTCGTAAGCTCCCCCGTCAAGCAGACACTTCAAAAGTAGAACCGCTGGCGGCTTGTTGACGGTATTCGGCGGGTGTCAGGTCGCCGAGTGATTCGTGGGGGCGTTGCTCGTTGTAGTCGAGCATCCACCAGTAAGCGGCTTCACGCACATCCTCCAGTCGGGCGAACAGGTGTTGGTCGAGCACCTCCTCTCGGAAGGTGCGGTTGAAGCGTTCGATGTAGGCATTCTGGTTGGGCTTGCCGGGCTGGATGTACTGGATGGCCACGCCGCTGGTCTTGGCCCATTGGGTAAATGCCTCGCCCAGGAACTCCGGCCCATTGTCCGAGCGCAGCACTTGCGGCAAGCCGTGGTCGCGTTTGATCTGTTCGAAGATGCGCACCAGCCGCGCCGAGGTGATCGACGTGTCGACCTCGATGTGCAGCGCCTCGCGGTTGAAGTCGTCGACCACGTTGAACGTGCGGAAACGACGACCGCAGGCCAGTGCGTCGCTCATGAAATCGATCGACCACACCGTATCGGGCAGCCGCGGCACGTACAGCGCTACGCGCTCACGCTTGGGCAGGCGGCGTCGGGCGGCTCGCCGGAGGTTGAGCTTCATGGCCTTGTACACCCGATAGATCCGTTTGGGGTTCCAGTCCGGCCGCGCCTTGCGCAGCTGGGCACAGCACTTCCAGAAGCCACGGCTCGGCCGATCCTCGACCAGACGGGCCAACGCAGCGATGAGCTCGGCATCGCGCACCGTCCAATCCAGCGGCGGGCGGTAGTACGCGGCACGTGACAGTCCGACGCACTCGCAGGACCGGCGTAGCGGCCGCGCGTGCACCTCGACCAGGTACCGCACTGCCTCGCGCTTGCTCGCCGGTCCTACAGTTTTTTTGCGATCAGGTCCTTCATCGCCGCGTTGTCCAGCGCCAGCTCGGCATACATCCGCTTCAGCCGGGCATTCTCGGCCTCCAGCTCCTTGACGCGCTTGAGGTCGGAAGCCTCCATGCCGCCGTACTTGCTCTTCCACTGGTAGTAGGTCGGCACGCTGATGCCGGCCTGCCGACAGATGTCCTTGATGGGCACCCCGGCGTCGGCCTGCTTGAGGATCGAGACGATCTGCGTCTCGGTGAACTTCGACTTCTTCATGGAACCTCCTGGCTCGGGAACGATGCCAGAAAGTTCTACTTTCGAGATGTCTGCCTAGCGGGGGAGCTTACGGATTCCCTGGTGCGGCGGATCCCGAAAAAGCTGCGATTCACGCGACCGAATCGCGTGAATCGATTACCCGTGCCGAGAGGCAGATCAACCCGTACCCCCTGGTGAAGAAGCGCGGCACCAACCAAGCGCTTACATCAGCCCTGGGGCGGCCTTAAGCCTCGCCGGCGCAAGAGCCCAGCCCGTGAACCGTCTGCCCTACTGCCCTGCAGACAGCCTCAAAGACGGCCCGCCTGACCGCTTTTGGCTTCAGCTCTGCCGTTTCGGCCGGCAACATACTCGTGCCGTTCCTTCTCGGACATGTGCTTAACTCGCGCGGCACCCAGGTGCCGCTCAGGCATCACCGCAATGCCCCGTTCCTTGTAGCTTCGGTGATCGACCCGCGCGCTTGCGCCTACCTCCGCGAGCATTTCGTTCTGGATCTCGGCGATGAGCCTACGCTGAGCACGTGCCGCATCTCGCAGCTCCATGCGGTTCTTTCCACCACTGTCCTTCTTGCAGCCGCCCCGTTCTGGATGCTGGGGGTTGTGACGGGCAAAGGTCTGCTGCGGAGATCGATCGATGCCATCCGGCAGCCTGTCGGAGAACATCAAGTGCATGTGCGGATTGTTCATTCCGCCGAGTTTCCCCACGGGCTCATGGATTGCGTAGAGGTAGGGTTTCGGGCCGACGACGCGCTTCACCGTGCGTCTCGCGAGTTCCTGTTGTTGCTCCCGATCCAGCTCAACGGGAAGCGCGATTTCGTATTCGCGATAGACCGACCCATTCTCGCGTTCGTACTTTTCGGCCGCCCGCCAGAACTCGATCGGGTCGCCCCCTGCCCACCGCGGCAAGTTGCCGTATCCGGTGTCGACCAGATCTTCGTAGTCACTGAACTTGCCTTCCCGCGTGATGTATCTCGCATGCTCGAGCACCGAGCCCTTCTTGCCGCTGTTGATCTCAAAGTGATAACTAGCCATCTGTGCACTACCCTTTCTTTTCTGTGCAAAAAAAACCGACGAGGGATCTCGTCGGTCGCTTTTGAAGGGTGGCTTTCAGCCTACACGGACGTGTTCTAGGAGAAACGGTAAGTGCGCATCCCCAATTCCCCCCTATACGGATGGCTTGGATTCACTCAACCGCCTCTTCTTGAAACGATGTAACTGGTACCGCCCTTCATATACGTAGTGCACAGTGGGTAAAAATTTACTTTTTGCTGCTGACATAGCACGCGCCCTCGTACGAGGAGCACTCATGAAGGCAGCATGCCGGTCATGCTTCAACGGCACGCTCCAACCGATGTCCGTAGAGCGCTTGCGCAACCGTAGCCGGCTGGACCGACACGTCGGCGGGCCTCTTCCACACCAGCAGCGCCGCATCGAAGAGCGCCATGGCTCGTGTCTTCATGGCACCCTCGTTCCAGACACTCAATTCCGCCCTCTGGAAGTAGGTATTGAGCAGCAACGCGCTCTGGCCTAGCCTGGACCGCTTCCCCAGCTTCTCACCCTCGACCGGAACCTCGGGGTCCGGAAATGGGCCATTGCTGACGGAGCTGTTCAACGGTTGCGTCAACACCGTCAGGTTTCCGAAGCAGTGGATCGCGGTTCCGCGCAGCGATCGCTGCTCATCGGTCATGTCTGGGGTCTGCCAGTACGGGAGCTTTTCCCAGCTCTGAGGCATTACGTGCTCAACGGTGAGGTCAGCCTGGACAGGAACGTGGTTGCTGCCCTGCAGCTTGCCCCTGGCGGCGTACTCCAGTGCGCGCAAGACGGCGCAGGTCTTGCCCGGCTTCAGCTCGGTGTACACCGGACGATGGAGCCACTTTTCCTTGAATGCTTCATCCTCAGGCCAGACCTCGCTCGGTGCGCTCGCACTCAACAGCGCATTACGTAGAGCAATGTGAGGTGCTTGAGCGGCTTGGGTCACGGCATGGAGCACACGTAGGAAGAACCGGTTGTAACCCTTCGTGGTCAACCCGCACACGGCGCGCCGTGTCAAATAGGAGGCCAGATCACCCAGCGCTTGCTTGAGTTCCTCGCTGTCATCTGCCAAGCGCTCCCGCAGCGCCAGGTACACAGGGGTGACCGTTCCGACGTCCAGCGAACGAACAAGGCGGGCGAACTCGGCCAGGTAGCCGGTTCCTTCCGGTGAAATCAGCTGCTTGAAATGGTGACTCGACGCCACGATGCGTGCCAGTTCCCTTTCCAGATCACGCGGGCCTTCCTGCCACCACGCCTTGAACGCTTGGAAAACATGACTGGCAAGTGTGACCTCCTCGCTTCGCAGGATCGTGTAGTTGAAGAAAAAGAGATCGATGCGCGGGTACGTCAAGCGCCCCTGGCGCTCCCGCTCCCGCCAATAGCGGTTCGCGGACACACCCTTGGGGCCGGCATCCAAGTCGAACGAGCTCCAGAACTTCTGGTAGAGCTCTTGCACGGGCCTCTGGCTTCGCGCGGCTTCAAGAAACACAAAGTTGCGCACCAGATCGGACGCCAGCAGCGGTTCGCCACGGGCATTCAGCGTCTCGAAAATGACCTGTGGGTCGTCCTCGGCCTCCAGCGCGAGCGTCATTATCTGAATGTGCTCCGAAAGCACCATGAACAACGTTTCCGCCCGCCCGGCATCCAAAGGCCGTTCGGTGCCTAACGGAGGCACCTCGTTGTGGCTTCGTATCTCTGCAACAAGCGCGTCACTGTGCGTGCGGTCGTGCGCCGGATCGACCGCATCGCTCAGATCCATGCCCCGCATGTATGCCAGGCAGGCGTGGCAGAGATAAAGGAAGGTCTGCACCATCAAGGGGCGTTCGATCTTTCGGCGACCCTCTCGTGCCGGATAGGCACTGCACAACGCCTCAACCGTGAGCTGCTCGTCACTCAGCCGCCGGATCTCGTCCTGCCCCGCCTGAGTTGGCCACACCTTGTAGTGATCTTCCGGCTGGCTGTAGGGCCCCATGTTTCGCGTCAGGCCCGCGAGCATCTGCGGGATGGGACTTTGATCGAGCTTCAACGCGGCATGCCGAAAGGCCAGAAGCAGCAGTTGCAAGGTCGTGGAGCGCTGCTGGCCATCGATGACCTCGTAGGCAGGAACACGGCCGAACGTATGTCGGACCGGAGCCATGACGATCGACCCTAGGAAATGCTTCTGGAATGGCTGCATGCTCACGGTACTGGTTCCGCCAGCTTCCAGCGCTCTCCGCGCAGTGAGCTCCTCGGCGCGGTCTTGGATGTCCAACCACAACGGACCAACCTGCTTTTCGAGCGTCCAGACATAGCCGCGCTGGAAGATGGGAATCTGGTACTGGAACTGAGCGTTGAACAGCCCAATCACGGTCGTTTTGTTGGGTTGCATCGCAAATCCTTGCTGGTGTACTTCGGGTGTCTGTCTCAGCCGCCTTCACGAATATCAAGCGCGGGCAGCGCCTTCACGATCTTGAGGGTTTCCAGGCTGACGGTGATCACGCGCTGGAACAGCTCCAGGGGGTACTTGGGGTTTCCCATGGTTTCGATGGCCCAGTCGTTGGCGTCGTTGACGATGCCGCTGGCCTTGTCGGTCTTCACGCACTGGCGTTCCACTACCCAGTCCAGCGCAGGCTTGCCGTTGACCACGTAGTCGTAGGCTTCCAGCGGGATGCCGGTTAGGGTGATGATGTCGTTGTAGTGCAGGGTGGTGAGGTCTTTTTCCTTGCCCTTCTTGCCGTAGCGCATTTTCTCGACGCGGTAGCCAGCGTCGGTGAGGCGCTTGCCGCCGGTGTCGACCTTCACCGGGTAGGGGGCGACGGTTTCGTAGCCCAGATGCAGCTCGGCGAGCGCGCGGCCGGCGCGGGAGAATGCCCAGAAGTCAGTGGAGGCCTTTACGCAAGGGATGCGCGGCAGCTCCTTAGCGAGGTTGTCGGCGAAGCGGGCGCGGTAGTCGGGCGAGTGCAGCAGGCCGTAGACGTAGTAGAAAACGTCTTCCTTGCTGATGGCCTCGCTTCGATAGGCAGCGAGGAAATGCGCAAGCCCCTCATCGGTAAGCGCGTCTCGGTGCCGAGGCTCGTGGGTTGCTACCGAATGCGCGGCGAACATGTCCGTAGTTGCGGCGTCACCGCCACCCGTGTCTGCATCGCCGTCGTACAAATAGAGCGGAAAACACTGCACCTTAGCGGGCCCCTGGAGGTCGGGCAGGCTATCGCTGATGAAACAAGCGAAATCCACAGTAGCCCCAATTCCAACGACCCAAATGACGCGGTTCTTTGCCTGCGCGTCCGGGAAGATACGAGGCATTTGGTATAAGCGGTTGTTGAAAAAATGATCGAAGTAAAGCCACTGCTTAGTGAAAGGTCGATACAGACTCTGCCGAACTGCGGCGCTACTGGAATTCGCTTTTCGGCCACGCGCGACGCCTATTTTCTGGGCATAGTCCCAGCTGATTTTTTTGGCGTCGGTATCGATAAATGCGTTGACGGCGTCCTCGCGCTCACTGCCGCTCAAGTGAGAAAAATTGCTGGAGCTAAATCGATCAACCTCGTCATTGTAGAACGCAATCATCCGATCCATGTTGGCCAACACGGCGGTTTTGCTTGCGTTGTACGCCCATGCGTCGCGATTGGTTTTCACTCCATTTGAATAGTTTTCGAAGAGGCGCGGGCCGTCGCCCTTCTTGTCACCAAGCGAGATGAATTCTGCAAAACCTTGGTCGCGCTGGCTTAGCCAGTCGCCGTGGGCGTCTGGCTCGATGGTCGTCCATTGCTCCACTTCGGAGATACCGGTCACGCTCCTGTAGGCAGTGATTTTTTCCAGCTTTTCCTCGCGGCTCAGGTAGTCGCCGATGTCGTGGAAATAGATGCGGCCGTGCTCGGTGGCTGTGGGGTTCTTGACCAGCAGCGAGATAGCGATGGGGGCGCGGCTGCCGCTGCCGAAAATCTTGCCGCCTTCCTTGCGGGAAAGCTCACCGGATGTGCGCTGATTCCCTCGCAGATGGAACACGTAGATGCTGGAAAATTCCTCGGCCAACGTCTTGCGCAGGCCGTCTGCGGTGTTGGCGTCCAGCCAGCCCGCATTGGTCACGAAGCCGATCACGCCGCTGTCACCCACACGGTCAGAAGCCCAGCGGATGGCGCGGATGTAGCTGTCGTATAGAGCATTTTTCAGGGTGGCTTTGGAGCGGGCGGCGTACGTGCTGCGGATGCGTTCATCCAGGTGGGGATAGGCAACATTTTGGTTGTTGTCGTTGGCACTGTTCTGCCCCGCGGAATACGGCGGGTTGCCGATGATTACCCGGATATCCAGGTTCTTTTGCCGCTTACGGCGCGCGCTGTTGTCCGCCAGCAGGGCGTCCACCAGGTCGTCCTTTTCATACATCTGGAAGGTGTCGGTAAGGCAGATACCCTCGAATGGCTGATAGTCGCCACCCACGATGCTGTGATAGACCGCCTCGATATTGATGGCGGCGATGTAGTAGGCCAGCAGCACGATTTCGTTGGCGTGGATTTCGTGGCGGTACTTCTGCGGCAACTGCTCGGGGGTGATCAGCCCGCTTTCCAGCAGGCGAGTGATGAAGGTGCCGGTACCAGTGAAGGGATCGATGATGTGCACGCCCTTGCTGCCCAGCGTCTGGCCGAACTCGGTCTGGAGCAAGTGGGCCACGCTGTGCAGGATGAAGTCCACCACCTCGACCGGGGTATAGACAATGCCCAACCGCTCGGTCATTCGGGGGAAGGCGTTGCGGAAAAACTTGTCGTACAGCTCCACCACGATTTTTTGCTTGCCGACGGCGTTGTCGATGCCTTCGGCGCGCTGGCGGACGCTGGCATAGAAGCGCTCCAGCGTGTCGGCCTCCTTGTCCAGGCGGTGCTCCTGCAGGGCGTCCAGCACGCCTTGCATGGCCTGACTCATGGGGTTGTGCTGGGCGAAGCTGTAGCCGGCAAACAGCGCGTCGAATACCGGTTTAGTGATCAGGTGCTGGGCCAGCATCTCGATGATTTCGCCATCGCTGATGCTGTCGTTGAGGTCATCGCGAAGCTCCTCGGCAAACTCCTCAAAGGCCTTGCGCTCCTTGGCGTGGCCGGTGTCCTCAATGATCGCGGTGATGCGGTCGATATGGGTGCGGGCGATACGGGCAATGTCGTTAGCCCAGTCTTCCCAGTGGTGGCGGTTGCCGCACTTCTGCACCACCTTGGCGTAGATGGCGCGCTCGATCTCGCCGATTTCAAAGGGCAGAGGCGCGGTGCCTTTCTCGCCATATTGCGGGGCGGCCTCGCCGATGCCGAACTGCCCGCGGCCGGCTTTGCCATTGCTGGTGCCGGCCTTGGCGTGGGCCGGCTTGCGCTGCACCTTGTCGGTGATAGCTACGACTTCCATCTTGCGCGGGTCTTTGCCGATCAGGTCCAGCTTGTTGACCATCGCATCGAAGCGGTCGTCGTGCGAGCGCAGGGCCTGCAGCACCTGCCACACCACGTTGTAGGTCTTGTTGTCGTTGAGCGCGTCGTGTGGCTCCACGCCAGCCGGGATCACCACCGGCAGGATCACGTAACCGCGTTTCTTGCCGTCGGCCTTGCGCATGACGCGGCCCACGGACTGCACCACGTCCACCTGTGAATTGCGCGGGGTGAGAAACAGCACGGCGTCCAGCGCGGGCACGTCCACGCCCTCGGACAGACAGCGCACGTTGGACAGCACACGGCAGGTGGCCTCTGGAGCGTCGGCCTTGAGCCAGTCCAGCTTGGCCTCTTTCTCGCTGGCGTTCATGCCGCCGTCGACGTGCTCGGCTTCGCAGGTGAGGCGCGCGGCCGGCTCGATATCCTCGGCTTCTTGGTAGGCCTCGACCACGGCTTGGAACATGTTGGCGATGTTCTTGGAGCTGACCTTGTGGGTCTTGGCACCCTTGGACACCTCGATCACCTGACAGAACGCCACGGCCTTGCGCATGGGGCCGTCGTCACCCACCAGGTCGTCGGTCATGCCTTGCTTGGCCAGTGCCTTCCAGCAGCCGACGATTTTGGAGGCGTCGTCTACCTTGAGCTGGTTGTCTTCGCTGGCCAGCAGTTTCTGCAGGCGGCGATTGACGTGGCTCTCTTCCACGGCCAGCACGATGACTTTGTAGTCCACCAGCAGCTCGCGTTCGACGGCCTCGGAAAAGGTAATCAGGTAGAGCTGTTTGCCGTACAGCGCCTCGTCGTCCATAGAGCACAGCGCCACGCTGTCGCGCTCGGCGGTGGCCTTGGCGCTGTCCGCGTAGATGCGCGGGGTGGCGGTCATGTAGAGGCGTTTGGCGGCGCGGATGTAGTCGGCGTCGTGTACGCGCACGAAGGCGCTTTCGTCATCGTCGGCAAAGGTGACACCGGTGGTGCGGTGGGCCTCGTCACAGACGATGAGGTCGAAGTCGGCCAGGCCGTGGTCGTGCTGGGCTTGGCTGATGACGTCGATGGAGTGGTAGGTGGAGAACACCACGCTCATGTGCTGGGCGTCATGGCGCTTGGCCATTTCGGCGGCCAAGCGTGCCGGCTCGGTGGTGGCGGGGTAGCGCAGTTCGTGGGTGAACGTCTGGACCGCGTCGTCTTCCTTCTTACGCTTCTTGCCCACGTCGCTATCGGAGCACACGGCGAAGCTGTGCAGCGGGATGGCGCTTTCCTGCGTCCACTCGGTGAGGGTCTGCGACAGCAGCGACAGGCTGGGCACCAGGAACAGCACGCGCCCACCTTCGCCGGCGATGGCCTCGGCCACCTTTAGACTGGTGAAGGTCTTGCCGGTGCCGCAGGCCATGATCATCTTGCCGCGGTCTGCCTTGGCCAGGCCCTCGCGCACGGCCTTCAGCGCGCTTTGCTGGTGCTCGCGCAGGGTCTTCTTGGGCTTGAGCGCGGGCGGTGCCTTGGCCTGATACTTGGCCCAGTCAATCTGGCTGTTTTCCAGGTCGTGCAGGTCGATCTTGCTGACTGGAGGCTGTTGATCGCGCAGCGCCTCCTCTGCGTGCTCGCTCCAGTGGTTGGTGGTGCAGACAATCACCCGATGGGTGAAGGGCTTTTTGCCGGACGCGGTGAAAAAGCTGTCGATGTCCTTTTTTTGCAACTTGTAGCTAGCGTCGTAGAGCTTGCACTGGATCGCATGGATTTCGCCGGTGCCGGCGGCCTGGGCGACCAGGTCGATGCCAGTGTCGCGGGCGTCCAAACCCTGGGCTTTGGCCCAATCGGCATAGCTCCACACCTGACTGTAGAGGTCGCGGTAGCTCGCCTCGTTCCGCAGATAGGTGAGGATCAGCTCCTCGAAATACGTGCCCTTCTCTCGCTCGGTGACAGCAGCGTGGCGGTAGGTATCCAACAGTTGGGCAAGAGCGGTCACGAGTCTTTCCTGATGCGGGCCATGTGAGGGACATCCGCAGCGACTGCTTCCGCGACCGCGGAAGTGCTCAGCGCGAAACAGCGACGACTCCCCCTTGTCCGGTTGATTTTAGGCGCGCCCGACGCATACGGCGAGGGGCTACCGTGCCCCTCAGGCAGCCGCATGGCCGTGCCCGAGGGTCAACGTGTGGATTACGGTAGGTTGAACATCGATTCCGACGAGTGCTGGGCACTCCGCTGGTGCTCACCGAGTGTTGCTGGCAAGCCGCCGCCAGGTGCTCTAGCTCGTGTCAGCGACGGGACGGCTCCCGACCCGGTTTCGGCCGATGGCCTCCACTGTTGATGACGGCGGCGCGCAGAAGATGATCGAATCCCGCAACTCGGTGCCTTGATCAGGATGATCAGGCGTTGCCGGAGCGATGGTCAAACCGTTACCGGAATCCGCAATCAGCGAAAAAAAAAGGCTGCTCAGGCCATGGAGGGGGCCGAAGCCCCCTCCCCTTTAGTGCTCACTGGCGCCCGCCCCATGGGAGCGGATCAGGTACACGCCTAGGCCGAACAAGGCAAAGCCATAGACAGTCAACCCACCAATCACCTTCAACATGGCATGTGCTCCCCTTTCACTGCTGCCTGCTTTATTTTCGCGTCCAGGCGCCCCCGTAAGTCGTTTGGCACCAGCTGCGGCGGTGTCGCTTCTGCGGCTTCCGGAAAGAACTCCTCCACCACTGCCGACACATCCTCCTCCAGCTCCTCGAACGCACCATTGGAGAAGCCCTTGTGGGCCGCACTGTCCAGTGCCTCCTGCTTGAAGCCTCCAGAGCGACGCCGCTCGTCCAGGGTCCTCGCCTGCTCGATGGCCTGCTCGAGTGTCAGCCCGGTCCGCACAATCAGGTCGACGTAGTAGATCGGCGTTCCGTAGCTCATCGTGGTGGACTTGCCGCGCAGCTTGAGCTCCAGGGGCATGCAGGTCAGGAGCCCACCGGACACGGCGTGGAAGTACTCCAGACGCGCCGCGAGCGTGCGGATGGTGTTGTACGAGGTGGTGCGAAGCACGAAGCCGCCCAGCGCATCCCCCTCCCCATCCCCGACCAGCACATGGAGGCGCGCGTAAGCCTTGCATTCGCCCTGGCCGAAGGCGCAGTTGTCCGCCCCCGGGCACGGCAATTGCTCGATCCCGTCCTTACCGCGCCGCCGGCAGCTCTCGCCGTTGCCCACGCATACCGGGCGCCCCTTGCTGCGGTCGAACAGCGAGTAGTCGGCACGCAAGTTGAGCGTCGGGTCGTTGAACAACATCCGCACCGCTATGGAACGCAGCTTGCCGCCAGCGGCCTTGCGCAACTCGTCGTCCAGCGGGTGCAGCACCCATCCATCGCGGCTCTGTACCTGGGTGGTCAAGGTGAACTGGTCGTCTTTCTCCGGCAGGCGCTTACCGTTGCGTTCGACCACGCGGCCGATGGATATGCGCCCGATGGCGGGCGGGGTAATGGCCAAGCCCTTGAGCATGGGTGTTCTCCTCGTGGGTTTTGGGAAATGAAAGTGGTGCAACGCGGGCACGCGCACGGCCGTTACTCCCGTGCTTTGGGAACGCTCGGTGGAGACGTTCCGATTTGTGTCGCCTGTGTGCAGGTTTTTCAGGACGCAGAAACGCCAAGAGCCCGGCACGCCGGGCTCTTGGGTTAATTGACGCTGGTGACAGCCTGACGGCTGGGTTTCAAAAGCCCGGAGCTTGCTTGCCTTCCTTGCACCAACCCGTCCATTCGTCGAGCTGGTCCTGGGTAACCACGGCATCCTCGCCGGCGTCCTTGCGGTAGGCATCAACCCAGTGGTCGACGCACTGGTCCGTATCGGTGGTGGAGGGTTTGCTGAGGGTGGCTTCGAAGTCCGCCAAACTCTGCTCGGCAACGGCCGGGTTGGCGGCTTGGGCTTGGCGGGTGGCCATGTGGTTGCCAATCAGCAGGCAGATCCCGCCCAGCACCCATGCGCCGACCATCAGGAACCACCATTGCCATAGCTGGCGCTTGGTGGGGGTGATCTTCTTCTTGCGCAGGCGGATCCGGTTGGCGATACCGAACCCGAAAAAGAACCAGCCAACGATCGTCAGGATCGTGCTCAGTCCGGTGAAAAACTCAGCCATTGTCATGCTCCATGTCACAGTGGGTTAGACCCATGCGCGCAGGCGTCATGGGGTGGTGCTTGGTCCGGCATCAGGAACGAAGAGAAGCGGATGCGCGGGCCGCGCATCGTGAGGGGACCGTCAGGCGATCATCGTGAGGACGAAGCAGACCATCCAGACGATGAAGTAGCCGAGGCTCTGATTCAGCGCCTTGGCGCGCTTGTACAGGTATACCGGCACGAGCCAGGCCATGGCCTTGAATTTGCCGGTGTCGTAGCCGGCACGGTTGAGTCGGCCTTCGTCGAAATACGACAGGCCGATATTCAGTGCCAGCGTGATGAACCAGTACTTCGAATCGCTCATGGCGGCATCGGCCGCGCTGTCGCTGCTGTTGATCGCGTAGGCGAAGGCGCTTTCGAGGATGTAGCCGATAAGGGGCGCGAACGCGAGTGTCCACACGACGCCATTGCCGATGTGCTTGCCCGTGATCGGCGGTGGCGCGACGCGCTCCAGGTGACTACGAAGTTCACTGTCTTCAGCCTTCAGCCACTCAGGGAAGCCCGCTTTCCAGACGAGCGTGCCGTAAGTCACGGTGCCCTGCTTGATCAAGGCGAGCATGCCTTCTTCGGTGATCGGTCCCTTGCGTTGCCCGTCTGTTTCGTAGAACCAGCTCACCGACTCGGTGTTTGATGCGTCCATCTGCACTCCTTTGGCGTGGGGTATGGGTGACACTGAGAAGCGCCCGTTGTCGGACGCACGAGAAAAGGAGCCATGGCGTGGCCATGGCCCTTGGAAAGGGATGAAATAGTCAGCGACAGACAATCAGCTGCCACGGCGACATGCCGTTCGTGTGTGCGACGCAAGGCGTGCCCCCCTGGCTGCTTCAGGCCGCGAGGGGCCTGTTCGTCGTGTGATATATACTGCTTCAGTATAGTCTGTCGCACGGTACAGGCTTGCGCAATGCTGAGGGCTGTTAGACCAAGCCCTGTCGCCTCTTGTCCAAGCCCATTGCATCCATCTTTGCGACACGCCTGAAGGCCGCACGCGACATGCGTGGCCTGTCCCAGCGCGCGCTTGGAGGCCTGGTGTCGGAGAGCAAGAGCAACGGAAGCGTCCGCATCAACCGGTACGAGCAGGGCGTCAATCGCGCGGATATGGACACGGCGGCCGCACTGGCAGAGGCGCTTGGTGTGCCGCTCGCCTATCTCTTCGCCGAGAAAGACGATCAGGCCGAGTTGCTCCTCACCTTCGCCAAGCTTTCCAGCGGAGACCGCGCCAAGCTGCTGGCACTGGCCAAGCAGATGGCCGAAAAGCGCGATAGCAAGGGCACCAAATCCCCCTGAAGGAAGCAGGAGCGCATGTGCGCCCCTGTCTTTGGGATATCTCGTGGCCCGAGGCTCTGCTTGCCCTGTTCGGCGCGGTCACGCTGCACTGTGCGCAGTCACAACAAACCGGCGCGCGCCTGGCCGGGTGACGACATATTGGGCCGCAAGATCGGGGTGGTCCGATGCCAGACGTTTGACGTCCCAGGAGGCGCTCTCCTTCGCGCCTTTGTAGGTGACCTCGCCGCGGCTGAAGCAGGCTTTGCTCGCTTCCCCCATGGCTTGCTGGATGACCTGCTTGAGCCGCTCGGCTTCCTGCTCCTTGGCATCCAGTTCTTCCCTCAGCGACACCAAGGTAGTGAAGGCGCTATCGAGGTCCGTGTTGCCCGTAAAGTCGAGCACCGTACCCTGGTCACGATAGAGCTGACGTAATGCCTTCGCTGAGGATTCACTGCCATCCGCTGGCGGGGGCGTATCCGTTTCTACGTGCTCCCAGAAGCGCGTCTCCAGCAGCGTCAACCGGCCAATGAGCTCGTCGTCGCGTTCGATGCGGTGCACTTCCAGCTGCTGGCCGCACAACAGCACCGCGACATCGGCTGCCCGCTTGCCGGTGACCGCCAGCTGGTGCTGGACCTGCAGTTGCACGTAGTCCGGGACCCCATCCTTCCAGAGACGCGCGCCGAACTCGCCGGCGGTCTTGCACTCCAGAATCTGGACGTCCGGGTCTCCGACAATTTCCCGATCGAGGTTGGCGAGCAAGAAAGGAAACGTGGGGTGTTGCAGGACCGCATTGACCTTGCGCACCTTGCGGCCGGTCTTGCGCTGGTAGGCCGCCGCGACGTAGGGCTCCAGCAAGGTACCCCAGTAGCGCGGATCATCCATTTCCTCGGCCGCGTCTTGCTGTTCAACCGCGCGCCCGGTCTTGTCCATCCACAGGGCCAGCGGGCTCTTGTAGGGATTCAGGCCGACGGCGGCCGCCGCATCCGAGCTCCCGATGCCACCTCGGCGCACCTCCAACCACTGCTGCCGATCGAGCGTGCGCGTGTCGACCAGTCGCAACGCTGCTTGCTTCTTCATGTGTCCTCTCCGGAAAAAGAAACGCCCGGCCATGGGGCCGGGCGGTATGCCGCTTCCTGTGAAGGAGCGGGACGACGTGCAGTGCGTGTTACATCAAGCCGCGTGTGGCCAGCGATACCACGTCCGTAGCGGTCACCACGAAGTGATCGAGCACGCGAATGTCCACCAGGCAAAGCGCCTCCCGCAAACGTGAGGTGAGCATCCGGTCCGCGGGGGACGGCTCGGGATTTCCGCTTGGGTGGTTGTGCGCCAGCATGACCGCTACGGCGTTCAAGACCAGCGCGCGCTGGACCACCACGCGTGGATGCACTTCGGCCCCGTCCACGGAGCCGGAGAACAGCCGTTCCACCGCAATGAGCCGGTGGCGGTTGTCGAGGAAAGCGACCTCGAAGTGCTCCCGGCTCTCCTCGCCCAGACGCAGCCGAAAGAACTGCCCGGCAGTCGGCGGATCCTTCATGAACTGCCCTGGAGCCACTGCCCGTGACGACAGGATGCCGAGCGCCTGCGCGATGACCGCATCCTGCTGGTCACGAGAGATGGCCTCGCGGGTGGTCACGTGCACGACGGGTTTCCTTGCCGCCAGAGCGCGCATCAGGCCACCCCCTTGACCAGTGCATCCCAAGCCCGCTGCTTGATCTGCGCGCCCTGACCAAACCATGCCGCATCCCGGCGGTGGTCCTCGGTGCGAGCTCGCCGGTGGTGGTCGACGAACTCGGTGACGCTGTTGAGCAGGCCCCAGGCCGTCCCGCGACTGGAAGCCATCTGGGCACCCCGGCCACCGCCTTCGTACAGCGCCCGCACGTTGGCCACAGCCTGCTCGTTCACCACAGCAATCCGGCTGTCCTGACCCGGATAGGTCAAGATTCGACGGAGCAGGCCCTCGGCCGAGTCCGGATCCACCGGCTTGTCGACCAAGGCCTTCATGCGTGCGACGAACCCGTCCCAGGACGACACGGTGATGCCGAGCTGGCGCTTGACCGCTTCGGCATCGAACTGACTGCGGTGCGGCACCTTGATGGCGCCTTGCCCGTGGCCGAGCGCGATCTGCAGCGTGTTGTTGCAGACCACACGCACGCTGGTGAACTGGGCTGTGGTGGCCAGCGTGCCATCGCAAGCCGTGGCAAGCAGCAGGTAGCCCTCGACCTTGTCCTTGCCGCGCAGCGTGACGCTCTGGCCCGTGCGAGCCAATGCCCAGAACTTGCGGCCCTCGCGCAATACGCCGGCCGTCTCCAGCTCGAACCCGCCCACCTCGGTCAGGTCACGGTAGAACTCCAGAATCTCGCCCGGCTGGACGACCTGGAAGCGCTTGGAGACCACCGCCAGCGGTGCCTTGGTATCCGAGCGGTACAGCACCTTGTTGCTGGGGAAGGACTGGATGACGCCCAGCCCCTGGTTCCCCACCACGTAGCGCACGTCGGCATCCTCGATGGACCAGTCCATCCCGGCGCGCTCTCTCCAGACCTCGATGGGCTGACCAGCTTCGAGCCGATTGCCCAGGCCGTGCCACGGTTTCTCGCCTCGATAGGCGATCGATTCGACCAGATGCATATTCAATTCCTCGTTTGGAACGGCATAAAACGCCGAAGGCCCGGTTTCCCCGGGCCTTCGGCGAGTCCTGCTTGGTTGGATGGGCTCAGGGAACCTTGTTTAGGTTCCCCGAGCAGCGAACGAAGCCCAGCAGCAGTGCGGCGGTCACCACCAGGACGCACGTCAGCGGGTCGGGTTTTTCAGGAATCATGGAATTACTCGGTGAAGCGGGAGCATCAGAGCGGATGTCCCCTACGCAAGACGAGAAGCTCCCCGCCTCATGTGGGTGATATAGATCTGAAATATCTTTGTTTAGGAAACGCCTGTCTCAGACCAGCAGTTGAGGGCTCGGCGATGCAAGTTTTCATGCACGCGGATTGCCTACCCTTACAGCGGCCCCCTTCCCGAAGAGGAAGGCAACGCCTGTCTCGCGCTGTGAGACCTGCCCCTGGCAGAGTGTTGTAAGGAGGAACCGCGATGATCCGCCTCGCTGCGCTTGCCGCCAAAGATCAGACCCATCCCCACGTGCTGGACCGGCAGTCGGGCCTGTGGGTGTCGCTCGAAGCCTTCCTTGGCGACGGGGACTACGGCGACGTGGTCGAACGCAAACGCGTGGCGCAGAAGATGGCGCTGATCAAGGAGGGCCGCCCGCAATACGTGTGCCCTTGGTGTAGCCAGGGCATGTTCCTCGCTTCGCTGCGTATGCATGACAAGGTCAGCGAACGGTTCTACTTCAAGCACCTCTTTGAGAACACCGCCTGCTCGGGCATCGTGGGCAAAGGCGACCGGGCCATCTGCGCTCAACGGTTCAACGGGGCGAAGGAAAGCGAGGCGCACAAGCGCTTCAAGGCGCGCGTGCTGGAAAGTCTCGACGCCGACCCTGCGTTCTCGGACAGCAAGCCGGAAACCCGGGTCGTCAGTGCCGACGGCACGCGTTGGCGCCAGCCCGACGTGCAGAGCACCTGGAAGGGCGAACAGGTGGTGTTCGAGGCACAGCTGTCGACCACCTTCCTGCACGTCATCACGCAGCGGATGTCTTTCTACGCGCACGAGGGCGTGCGTCTGCTGTGGCTCTTCCGGGACCTCGACCCCGCCCACTTCCGGCTCACCGAAGACGACATCTTCTACTCGAACAACCGCAACGGCTTCCGGGTGACCGAGGAAACGGTTGCCCTCTCCAAGGCCAGTGGACGGTTCGCCCTGGAATGCGTGTGGGCTGTGCCGACGCTGGTGGGTGGGACGATTGAGAACCGGCTGGAAACGCAGACGGTGTTCTTCGATGAGCTGAAGCACGAAGTCAGCGCCCATGGCGTTCCTCGCTCGTTCTTCTTCGACTATGACGCCGAGAAGGTCAAGGTCGCACAGGCTTTGAAGCACCAGCAGAAGCTGGCCCGTGAGCAACCGCTCCGTGATGCGCTGGAAGCGTTCTATCTGGACCTCTGGGGCCACAAGCTGCCTTCCCTCGAAGCCGTTCAGGAACGATGGCAACCCCTCGTGGCGCAATTCGCCCGACATGGTCTGACTCTGCCGGCGACGCCACTGGCGGATGGAGGGCCGCACATCTACCTGCAGGCCGCCTACTCGGCCAAGAACGGCCGGTCCGTGTGGAGCCGCCACTCCAACCTGGTGGAGCTGAGCCACCACGTCTTTGAGCAACGGAAGGAGACCCTCTGGATTTACCGGCTCATGCTCGAAGCCTATGGCCGGCACGAACACATCCGGCGCTACGACCCACAGGGAAAGTGGGTGAGAAAGGCCGCGGAATACCGGGAGCGGATGCGCCAGGGGGACCCCGCCTTCCTGCCTAACCGGAAGTTCGACGTACTGCTGGCCTTCCTGTTTCCGGAAGTGGCGGACACGCTGGTGAAAGCACCTCGCGACGTCTTGCCTCCCCCCACCGCGCGCCGGGCAACGGGTGAACCCCCGCCTGCCTGCTTGACCAGCGGTTCAAGTTGCCAGGCTGACCACGCCCCCGGCGAATTTTCGACGGGCAGCGGATAGCGGCCGCTGCCCATGTCGAACAGAAAGCCCGCCACGGCACCCAGATCGTTCGATAACAAGTTGCGATGTGACTCGTTGAGCGTCATCACCTGTCGCCGCATCGTGAGATAGCTATCCCAGCGACCGAGACGAGCTTTCGCCCCCATCAGCGCGTTTTAGCCGTTGAGTATGGCCGTGTTGAACGGCATGGCGAGAGTGGGGTGCAGGAAATACAGAAGATTGGCTGCCGCCGGCCCCAAGCCCTTGATGGCATGCCCATCCAGCGTGTGGACCGCCTCAACCAGCGCCTGTTCGCCATCGCAGCACAGACACGTCTGCAAGAATCGTCCGAACGCCCGTTGATGCGCGGGATTTTCGTAGATGTCCGGAATCCGCAGCTTCGGTTTCCACAGGAACGCGTGATCGGCCCCCTTGAAAATCTGACGCTGCTCGGCGATCGAGTGCACGACGGTCTCCAGCGATGATCCGCGGTACGCCGTGCCAAAGGTCCCTGTATCAATTTCTTCTACTACCGCTTGCAGGCCGCGACGGATGGACCGGAAATGCTTCAAACGCCTTTCCCACAGGAACCAGCTCTGATACGTGCCGCCAGGATCGGCGCGCCAACGCTGCAGAAGCGCGTGGATGGTGTCGAATGAAAGCGCGGACATTCCCTCTCCTCATTGCGGCATAAAGCTCGTACAGCCTATCGCTGGCTACCCGGCGAGGCGCATGAACCCTACTCCATGGTTGATTCCGTTGCCTCGCCAGCTTAGGGTGCTAGGGCCATGATGCCTGCCCTCCACCAAATTCAGCGCTCTCGTCGCCTTCGGGTGATCGGGTTGCTGGCGTGGTTTGCACTGGTCCTTCAGAGTTTTGCAGCCATGGCCCAGCCGCCAACGTTTCCGGCGATGACCGCGATGTCGATGTCGATGGCAAGCCGCTCCCCGACGCACGCCCAACATGCGATGTCTCCGGTCTCACAGGACGTATGTTGCGCTGACCACATCGCCGCGAATCACTGCACGTGCGCATCCATGTGCGCGAGCGCGCTGCTTCTTTCACGCATCGGCCTGCCTGCTGCATTGCCGATGCCCCCGCGTTTTGGTCACCTTCGTGTGCCCCATGCGCCGGCCGTGGCGATGACGCCACCCCTGCGACCGCCGTCCGTCTGACTCTGCGCTGCATGACCTCTGTGGTGCGTTGAGCCTCAGGCTACACGCCCGCGTTCTTTACGATTCACGAGGCATGGTCCGTGCCCGTGGATGCGCAGATGGAGTCCCCCTATGAATCCTTTCCTTCCTCCCGACGGGGTGGATCGTTCACGCCGTCACTTCGTGCTCGGCCTGGCGGCCGGTGGTACCGCGGCCGGCCTCGGGCTGCTGGCGCCCGGCCGTGCCTGGGGCGCCGCCGGCCCGGCGATGCCCGCCTCGGCGATGCCGCGGCTGCGCGGCGACACATTCGACCTGACCATCGGCGAAACCCCCGTCGACTTCACCGGTGCGCGGCGTATCGCCACCACCATCAATGGCAGCCTTCCCGGCCCGATTTTGCACTGGCGCGAGGGTGACACCGTGATGCTGCGCGTGACCAACCGGCTGGCGGTGCCTACCTCGATCCACTGGCACGGCATCCTGCTGCCGTTCCAGATGGACGGCGTGCCAGGCATCAGCTTCCCCGGCATCGCGCCGAGCGAAACCTTCACTTACCGCTTCCCGGTGAAGCAGAGCGGCACCTACTGGTACCACTCGCATTCGCGCTTCCAGGAGCAGTCCGGCCTGTACGGTGCGATCGTGATCGACCCGGCCGGCGGCGAGCGGCACCGCGTCGATCGCGACCACGTGGTGATGCTCAGCGACTGGAGCGATGACGATCCGGAGCACATCTTCGCCACGCTCAAGCGCCAAAGCGATTACTACAACTTTGCCGAGCCGACCGCGCCGGAGTTTTTCCGCGACGTGCGCACCATGGGCCTCCAAGCAGCACTGGCCAAGCGCAAGATGTGGAACACCATGCGCATGAGCCCGAGCGACTTGAGCGACGTGTCGGGCTACACCTACACCTACCTGATGAATGGCACGACGCCGAACGGTAACTGGAGCGGCCTGTTCCGGCCCGGCGAAAAGGTGCGCCTGCGATTCATCAACGGCTCGGCGATGACCTATTTCGACGTGCGCATTCCCGGACTGAAGATGACCGTGATCGCCGCCGACGGTCAGGACGTGGAGCCGGTGCCGGTGGACGAGTTCCGCATTGGCGTGGCCGAGATCTACGACGTGCTGGTGGAGCCGCAGGAAGACCGCGCTTATACCGTGTTTGCCCAGTCGATCGATCGCACCGGCTACGCCCGCGGCACGCTGACGCCGCGTCTGGGCATGCAGGCCGAGGTACCGGCGATGGACCCGCGTACGCGCCTGGCGATGGTCGACATGATGGGCGCGATGGCGATGGGGAATGGGGGTCACAGCGGTGGTGGCATGCAGGGCATGGACATGTCCGGCATGTCCGGCATGTCCGGCATGTCCGGGATGTCCGGGATGGACATGGGTGGGAACAAGGCGCCCGCCGTCCACCACGCCCGTACCGAGTACGGCCCCAGCGTGGACATGCACGTGGACATGCCGCGCACCAACCTGGACGACCCAGGCGTGGGCCTTCGCGACAACGGTCGGCGGGTGCTGACCTACGCCGACTTGCACACCATCGGTGGGCCGATCGACCGGCGCGAGCCCGGCCGCGAGATCGAGCTGCACCTCACCGGCAACATGGAGCGATACATGTGGTCGTTCGATGGCGTGCCGTTCAGTGATGCCACGCCAGTGCATTTCCGTGCCGGCGAGCGGCTGCGCGTGGTGCTGGTGAACGACACCATGATGCCGCACCCGATTCATCTGCACGGCATGTGGAGCGAGCTGGAGAATCCCGACGGTGCGTTCCAGGTGCGCAAGCACACTATCAGCGTGCAGCCCGCGCAGCGAGTCAGTTATGCCGTGAGCGCCGACGCCGCGGGGCGCTGGGCCTATCACTGCCACATGCTCTACCACATGGAAGCGGGCATGTTCCGCGAAGTGGTGGTGTCATGAGCCAGGTCATCAGCACGTTGCAAAACCCGCTTCGCGTGGCGCTCGGCATTGCGCTCGCTGCCGGTAGTGCCTTGGCACCGCCGGTCGCCGCGCAGTCGGCGCCCGCACCGTCCGCCAGCACCGCCCAGGCGAAGGACTCGATGGACATGAGTTCGATGGACATGGGCTCCATGGACATGGGCGGCATGCCGATGCCCGCCAGTACGTCCAGCACGAAGGCTCCGGCAGCATCCGGGACTACTCGCTCCTGGAAAGGCGATGGCATGGGCGGCATGGACCGTGGGGCCATGTCCGGCATGCAACACTCCGAATCCGCACCGGCGACCTCATCCAGCAGCCCGCCGTCATCCATGAGCTCGATGGACATGGGTGGCATGGACATGGGCAACATGCCGATGCCGGCCAGCGCGTCCAGCACCCCGGCAGCAGTCGGGGCCAGCCCTGCCGCAAAAGATCGCGACATGGCCGGGATGAAGCACGGCCAAATGCCCGATCCCGCCCCTGCCGCCAAGACACCCTCGACAGGGACGATGGACATGGGCTCGATGGACGTGGGCGGCATGCAGCATGGGGCGATGCCCGGGATGGATCATGCAGACCATGCCAAAGGCGCGCGTCCGTCGGCATCGTCGTCGTTGATGTCCGGGATGTCGGGCAATGCTTCCGGCGACGGCATGTCCGGCATGGCGATGGGCGCCATGCAGGGCGGCAAGGCCCCGGCGGATGCGCGCAGTCCCGATTATTCCGACGGCGTCGGCTACGGCGACATGTCGGGCATGGACATGGTGCCGCCCAAGGTGGGGCGACTGCTGCTGGACAACCTCGAAGCGGTGCACGGGCGGAACGCCAACGGCCAGGCCTGGGAGCTGCAGGCCTGGTACGGCGGCGACACTGACAAGCTGTGGCTGCGCAGCGAGGGCGAGCGCAGCGCCGGACGCCTCGAAGACGGCAGTGCTGAAGTGCTGTGGAACCATCTGGTGGCGACCTACTGGTCGACCCAGTTAGGCGTTCGACGGGACATCGGCGTGGGCCCCGGGCGGACCTGGGCTGCCGTCGGTGTAGAGGGACTGGCGCCGTACTTTTTCGACGTGGAAGCGACGGCCTACGTCGGCCAGTCAGGTCGTACGGCGGCCCGTTTTCGGGCCACCTACGATGTGCTGCTCACCCAGCGGCTGATTCTCACGCCGGAGTTCGAGCTCAACGCCTACGGCAAGGCCGACCCGGCGCGTCGCCTTGGCGCCGGCGTCTCCGACGCCTCGCTGGGGCTGCGCCTGCGCTATGAGATCCGCCGCGAGATCGCGCCGTATGTGGGCGTGAACTGGGTGCGCCGCTTCGGCGCTACCGCCGGTTACGCACGGCGCGACCATCAACCCGTATTCGACCCGCAGCTCGTGGCGGGCGTGCGCATCTGGTTCTGAAGGGGAATCCATCATGAAAAAACACATCAAGCACCACAGCATCACCGTGGCGGTCGTCCTGGGTGTGCTGGCCATCGGTGCGGGGGCGTTCGTCTATTCAGGCATCTACAACATCGGCGCCGACGACCACCACACCAAGCCGGTGTTTGCACTGCTGCAGACGCTGCGCGAGCGCTCCATCCAAGCGCGCTCGGCCGACCTCAAGATGCCCGACCTGAACGATCCGCAGCTCATCCTCAAGGGCGCCGGCCAGTACGCGGCGATGTGCACGCAGTGCCATCTCACCCCGGCGATGAAAGACTCCGAGTTGCGCCCCGGTCTGTATCCTCAGCCGCCCAACCTGAGCCAAGCGCGGGTCGACCCGAAGGAGGCATTTTGGGTGATCAAGCACGGTATCAAGATGAGCGCGATGCCCGCATGGGGAGCCAGCCATGACGACGACACGATCTGGAGCATGGTCGCCTTCCTGCAGAAGCTGCCGGACATGACAGCCGCGCAGTACAAAGACATCGTCGCCAAGGCACCGCCGGATGACGACATGGACATGGATGGCAGCGACGGTGGCCACAACCACGCGCAGGGGGACGCGGCGCAAGCGATGCCGGCTATGGCGATGCCGGATGAGCACAGCCACGCCGACGCACACGACCACGACCAAGGCGCGAAGGAGGTTGCCGCCGAGACGCCGATCCCGCTGGAGGGCCTGCGTGCCGGTGCCGTCCCGGGTGCCGAAGCGGTCGCCCGCCGGTTCCAGCAAGCCCTGCAGCGTGGCGATCGCGCGACCGCGCTGGCGCAGCTGGCGCCCGACGCTAGCATCCGCGAAGGTGGCGAAACGCAAACGCGAGATGCCTATGCCGCAGGTCACCTCGACGCGGACATCGCCTTTCTCAAGCAGGCTCGGGTGAGCCCGGGGACGTTCGGCTCCATGGCGATGGGCGACACAGCCATGGTCGGCAGCGAGACCACCATCGCCGGCACCGCCAAGGGCCGGCCGGTGACGGTTCGTAGCCGCGAAATGCTGACCCTGCGCCAGCACCACGACGCCTGGCAGATCACCGAGGTGCAGTGGCAGTCCACGCCGGTCGCAGGAGTAGTCCCGTGATCCATCGCGGTGCGCAAGCGCGTGGATCTGCTCGGCAGCACGGGTGCGGACGCGCAACGGCGCCAAGCCCTCTGTGCAACCGCCGGGGCCGGCGGGAGCGCTGTGGAAGCCGCCTTCCGGTGCTGCCGGCCCGGGCCGGCCGATGCGCTCAAGTTGTGGCAAATGGCCGCCATCGCCGACGGCTGCGTCCTCGGATTGACCTGCGTCATCCGAACAACGTGGCGACCGGGTAATCTTCGCCATGATGAAACGCTGCCGCCGGCTCCGACCGACCATTCGCCGTCGCCTGACTTGGGCGATGGTGCTGTGGCTGGTGTGCCAGCAGCTGGCGCTGGCGGCGTACGCGTGTGCCGGCCTGCCGGGTGGTGCTCTGCCGGCGGAAGTGGCCGCCATGCCGATGATGGCCGGTCGCCAGGCTGCCGGCATGCGCATGCCGGGCATGGCCATGCCCGATACGGGCATGGCCCCGGACTGCGCCGACATGCGCACAGGCGCTCCGGCGCGTGCCCTGTGCGAAGGCCACTGCCATCCCGATCACGCCACCCAGCCGGACGCACGCGCACCGTCCGTGCCGACCGCGATGGTCGGCATGCTCGCCCCGCCGCCGGTGATGCCGGCGATGGCGCAGGTATCGTCCAGCGGCAATGTGCGGGTGCGCGCCGAACGATGGCGTCCCCCTGCGCCGCCACCGATGCTCCTGTACTGCTCGCTCCTGATCTAGCAGGCCGCTATTGGCCGCCTTGCGTTCGCCGGGCCATCGCGCCCCGGCGTTTCCGGATCCCTGGAGTGAGTGACCATGTTTTCCCGATGCCTTGTCCGGCGCCTGATGCCGGGCCTTTTCCTATGCGCTTTCGCTGGGGCGACGGTGCCGCGTGCCCATGCTGACGGGGCGGTGCCGCTGACCCTCGACCAGGCGGTACGGCTTGGCACGCAGCGCGCGCCCCTGCTTGACAGCCGCGATGCCGAGGTCGCCGCCAGCCGCGACGATGCGGTGCGGGCCGGCCGGCTTCCCGACCCGGTGCTCAGCTTCGGCGTGGCCAATTACCCGGTGACCGCGCCGGGTGCCTTCAGCCTGCGTGCCGACAGCATGACCATGCGCACCGTCGGCGTCATGCAGACCATTCCCTCCCGCGCCGCTCGCCAGGCCGACCGCAACGCCGCCTCCGCCGGGGTGGCGGCAGCGCAGGCCGATCGCCTGGCGCTGGCGCAGGACCTGCGCCAGTGGATCGCCGATGCCTGGATAGAAGGCTGGGCTGCCCGGCAACGGCTGGACCTCCTTCAGGCCTTGCGTGAAGAGAGCGACCTTGCCGTACGTGTCACACGGGCGCGGCTGCGCGGCGGTGACGGCAACGCCGTCGATGCGCTCGCCGCCCGCGCCGAGCAGGCCGCGCTGGCCAATCGCATCGATGCCGCGACGGCCGAGCTGGATCGCGCGCGGGCGAGTCTGGCGCGCTGGATTCCCGAACCGCAGGTAGACGCCCCGCTGGCCGAGCCGCCCGATTTCACGCAGCTGCCGGTACCGGTGCCTACCCTGCAGCGCGAGGTGGACCGGCAGGCGCCGATGCAGCCGTGGCAGGCGCGTGAGCGAGAGGCGCAGGCCGCGCTCGACCAGGCCAGGGCCACCCTGCATCCCGACTGGAGCGTCAGCCTGATGTACGGCCAACGCGCTCCGCGCCTGTCGGACATGGTCACCCTGCAGGTGGGCGTGAGCCTGCCACTGTTCACCCGCAACCGGCAGGACCGTGCCGTCAGCGCCCGCCAGGAGGCCCGCGACGCGGTGCAATTCGCGCGCGAGGACGCGCGCCGCGCCCAGCGCGAATCGATCGCGCGGATCGCCGCCGACTGGCAGGGCTGGAACCGTCAGGTGGATCGCGATCGCGAGCTGCTGCTCCCGCTGGCGCGCGACCGCACGCGAGTGGCGCTGGCCGCGTACCGGGGGGGCGGCCCGCTGCAGCCGTGGCTCGATGCACGCCGTGACGAGATCGCGCTACGCCTGGACTACACCGATGCGCTGGCCGCCCAGGCCCGCGCGTGGGCAGCGTTGGCCTACCTGTTGCCCGCCTCCACCCTGTCGTCGGAGCACCTGCCATGAAACGGATCCTTATCGTGATCGGCGCGCTGGCGGGTGCCGCCGTCCTGCTCGTCCTGGGGTATGTCGGCGGTCGCCATGCCGGCGCCACACCGCCCCGGGCCAACGTCGCTGCCACGGCACAGGGCACGCCACGCAAGGTGCTCTACTGGTACGACACCATGGTGCCGGACCAGCACTTCGATCATCCGGGTCTCTCGCCGATGGGCATGCAAATGGTGCCCAAGTACGCGGATGAGGGAAGCACCGACAAGGACGTCGTACACATCGATCCGAGCACCGTGCAGAACCTGGGTGTGCGCACGGCGCCCGTAGTGCGTCGCGTCCTGGCAGCCCAGTGGGAGGTGCCTGGCACCGTAGGTTGGAACCTGCGCGACGCCGTCACCGTCAGCGCGCGGACCGACGCGGTGGTGGCGCGACTTGACGTGCGCGCGCCGTACACCGCCGTCAAGGCAGGACAGCCGCTGGCCGAACTGCTGGCGCCGTCATGGAACAGCGCGATCGCCGAATACCGCGCCTTGCAGCAGGCGCGGTCCAGTGATGCACAGGCGCTGCGCGCCGCGGCGCGGCAGCGGCTGCAGGTGCTGGGCCTGACCGCGCCGGACATCGCCTCGGCGCACGACGGCCGCGTCACGCTACACGCGCCGCAAGATGGGGTGGTCACGGCCCTGGACGTGCGCGAAGGCCAGCAGGTCGGCGCCGGCCAGACGCTGATGACGCTCAACGGCCTGTCCACCGTGTGGGTGGAGGCGGCACTGCCGCAGGCCATGGCGGGCACGGTACGCGCCGGCACACCGGTGACCGTGCGTGCGACGGCTTTGCCTGGCCAAGTGTTCCGCGGCCAGGTGGAAACCCTGCTGCCGGACATCGACGCCACGACACGCACCCAGCGGGCCCGCATCGTGCTGGCCAATCCCGGTGACGCATTGAGCCCGGGCATGTTCGTCGACGTGGCCCTGCAACCGGCCTCGGGGCCACCGACGCCAGTCGTCCCCGACGGCGCCGTGATCGCGACCGGCAGCGCAATGCCGAGGGTGATCGTGGCAGAAGGCGACGGCCGCTTCCGGCCCGTGCCCGTGCGCATGGGCCGGTCGGCCGGCGGCTACACCGAGGTGCTTGCCGGCTTGGCCGGTGGCGAACGCGTGGTGGTGTCCGGTCAGTTCCTGATCGATTCGGAGGCGAGCCTGTCCGGCGCCTTGCAGCGGCTACAGACGGGCGAACCGGCGCCGGCGGCGAGTGCCGCGATGCCGGGCACGTCCCCGCCGGAGCCGCGGCCATGATCGGCGCACTGATCCGCGCCGCGATCCGCTACCGCGTCTTCGTGCTGCTGGCCGCGCTGGGGCTGGCGGCGGTGGGCGTCTTCTCCGCCTGGCATACGCCGATCGACGCACTGCCGGATCTCTCGGATACCCAGGTGATCATCCGCACCCCGTATCCGGGCCAGTCGCCGCAGGTAGTGGAGGACCAGGTGACCTATCCGCTGGCCACCACGATGTTGTCGGTGCCCGGTGCGACCACGGTGCGTGCGTACTCGTTCTTCGGCGACTCCTACGTGGACGTGCTGTTCAACGACCACACGGATCTCTACTGGGCGCGCTCGCGGGTACTGGAGTATCTGAGCCAGGCGCGCAGCCAGCTGCCGGCGGGCGTCGACCCCTCGCTTGGCCCGGACGCCACCGGTCTTGGCTGGATCTACGAATACGCCCTCGTCGACCGCACGGGCCGGCACGACCTCGGCCAGCTCACCGCGCTGCAGAACTGGACGCTGCGCTTCCAGCTGAAAACCGTGCCCGGCGTGGCCGAAGTAGCCACCCTGGGCGGGATGGACCGTGCGTGGAAGATCGTGCCCGATCCCCAGGCGCTGGCCGCGCGCGGTCTCACCGTGGCGCAGTTGGTCGATGCCGTACGTGCCGCCAACGGCGCGAACGGCGGGTCGGTGATTGAACAGGGCGAGGCCGAGCTGATGGTTCGCAGCGAGGGCTATCTGAAGACCCGCGCGGACTTCGAGAACGTACCCCTCGGTGCCAACGCGAACGGCGTGCCGGTGCGGCTGCGCGATGTGGCGACCGTGCGGCGGGGGCCAGTCTTCCGCCGCGGTATCGCCGAACTGGACGGCCAGGGCGAGGTGGTGGGCGGCATCATCGTGATGCGCTCGGGTGCGAACGCAAAGGCCACCATCGCGGCAGTGAAGGCACGCCTGACGCAACTGCAGCGCAGCCTGCCGCCGGGGGTGGACATCGTGCCCACCTACGACCGCTCGCAGCTCATCGACGCCGCGGTGCAGAACCTCAGGGACAAGCTGCTGGAAGAGTTCCTGATCGTTGCGCTGGTCTGCGCGCTGTTCCTCGGCCACCTGCGTTCGGCGCTGGTGGCCGTCGTCACTTTGCCACTGGGTGTGCTGGCCGCCTTCATCGTGATGAACCTGCAGGGTGTCACAGCGAACCTGATGTCGCTGGGTGGCATTGCCATCGCCATCGGCGCGATGGTGGACGCGGCCATCGTGATGATCGAGAACACCCATAAGCACCTGGAACACTGGCGTGACGCGCACGACGGGGCGGAGGCGCAAGGCGAGGCCCGCTGGGCGCTGATTGCCGAGGCCACCGTGGAAGTGGGGCCGGCACTGTTCGTGAGCCTCCTGGTGATCGCGCTGTCGTTCGTGCCGGTGTTCGCGCTGCAGGGCCAGGAGGGCAAGCTCTTCAAGCCGTTGGCCTTCACCAAGACCTACGCAATGGCCGCCGCCGCCGGGCTGTCGGTGACCCTGGTGCCCGTGCTGATGGGTTACCTGGTGCGCGGGCGCATCCGCGCCGAGCGCGACAATCCGCTCAACCGGGGTCTCACCGCGCTGTATGCGCCGATCCTCGACACCGTGCTGCGCTGGCCGAAGACCACGCTAGGACTGGCCGGCCTGCTGCTGCTCACCGCACTGGCGCCGCTCAGCCGGCTCGGCAGCGAGTTCATGCCCGCCATGGACGAGGGGACGCTCCTGTATATGCCGACCGCCTTGCCGGGGCTGTCGGCCGGCAAGGCGTCGCAGCTGCTGCAGCTGACGGATCGCATGATCAAGGCCGTACCCGAGGTGGCCCATGTGTTCGGCAAGGCGGGCCGCGCGGACACCGCCACCGACCCGGCGCCGCTGGAGATGTTCGAGACCACGATCACCTTCAAGCCGAAAGACCAGTGGCGACCTGGCATGACGATGGACACGATCAAGGCGGATCTCAATCGTGCCGTACACGTGCCAGGTCTGACGAACCTGTTCGTGCCGCCGATCCGCAACCGCATCGACATGCTCTCCACCGGCATCAAGAGCCCCATCGGCATCAAGGTGTTGGGTACCGATCTGGCGGCGCTGCAATCAGCGGCCGATCGCATTGAGGCGGTCGCGCGCACCGTGCCCGGCGTGCGCTCGGCGATCGCCGAACGCCCGGCCAGCGGCCGCTACGTCGACGTGCACATCCGCCGGGATGCGGCGGCGCGCTACGGCCTGACGCAGGAGCAGGTGCAGCAACTGATCGCGACGGTGGTCGGAGGCGATCCCATCGGCCAGAGCATCGAGGGGCGCGAGCGCTTTCCCATCGTGGTGCGCTATCCGCGCGTGGACCGCGACTCGGTGCAGGCCTTGCGGCAACTGCCGATCGTGGCCGCCAACGGCGCCCAGCTCACGCTGGTCCAGATCGCGGACATCACGGTCGCGGCGGGGCCGTCGATGCTGAAGAGCGAGGATGGCCAGCTGGCGACTTACGTCTACGTCGACACCGACAGCGGCAATCTCGGTGGCGTCGTCGCCCGACTGCAGCGCGCGGTGGCACAACAGGTCACGCTGCCTACCGGCGTCACACTGGACTGGTCGGGCCAGTTCCAGTACCTGGCCAGCGCCGCCCAGCGGCTCCGGCTGGTGGTGCCGGTGGCCTTGCTCATTGTCTTCGTGCTGATCTATGCCGTGTTCCGGCGCGCGGCCGAGGCGGCGCTGATCATGGCCAGTGTGCCGCTGGCCTTGGTCGGCGGCCTGTGGCTGGTCTGGCTGCTGGGCCAGGCCGTATCGGTGGCGACGGTCATCGGCTTCATCGCCCTGGCCGGCGTCGCCGCGGAGTTCGGCGTGGTGATGCTGCTCTACCTGCGCCAGGCCTGGGATCGGCAGCGCGTGGCCAACCCACAGGCGGGTGTCGAAGCGCTGGATGCCGCGATCCACGAAGGCGCGGCGCAGCGCGTACGGCCCAAGGCGATGACCGTGGCCGTGATCCTGGCGGGCCTGTTCCCCATTCTGCTGGGTCACGGCGCCGGGTCAGAGGTCATGCAACGCATCGCCGCGCCGATGATCGGCGGCATGGTGACCGCGCCCCTGTTGTCCATGCTGATCCTGCCAGCCGCATTCCGCCTACTGATGCGGCACCGACTGCGCAAGCTCCCACCATCGACCCCGACGTTCCATCCATCTCAGGAGATTCAACCATGAAGAAGCATGTTTTCATCCTCGCATGTGCCAGTACGCTGGCTTTGGCCTCGACTGCGGCCTTTGCCCAACAGACGGACCCAAACATGCCCGGCATGGCCGGCATGCACATGGCGAAATCCACTCAGGCGCAGGGCGTGGGCATCGTCAAGGCCACCGATACCGCCAAGGGCACGATCACGCTCCAGCACCAGGCGATCGCCGCCATAGGCTGGCCAGCCATGACGATGACCTTCAAGGTCGATCCGCCGACGTTGCTAGCGAAGGTGAAGGTTGGCGAAAAGGTGCAATTCACCCTGCATCCAGACGGCATGGCCAGCACGGTGACGGCGATCCGTCCGGCGAGTTAACAGACACCCTCGTCAGCTGGGCCCAGTTGTTGAGGGCCAGCCGGTGATCGTGAAGGCGGTGCTGCCACGCGCGTCGTGAGGCGCGTGGCGGCATTTGTTTCAGTCGTCATTTTTGGAGAACGACCATGAAATGGCTCGCTGTTTGTCTCAGCATCCCGCTGCTGTTCGCGGGCCTCACCATCAGCCGCGCAGTGCAGGCCACCGATGCTTACACTGACGGTTGGGTCGGCCAGGTGGATGGCCGGCATTTGGATGTCTGTTACCGTGTCACGCCGTTGCCAGCGGTTGGTGCGCGGCTGCAGGTCATGCCACGGTAACGTCGATCACAGACGCGCATTGCGTGCGTGCCGAGCTGATCCAGAGCACGGCGCAGCGGGCAGATCACATGCGCTGAACGGACGCGACGGCGAGGTCGAAAGGACTGCATGCATGCTTCGCGGCGGCCCGCTGCGGGTACTGGCGGCAGTATTTGTGATGCGGGCCAGTGGCCATCGCACCGGATGGCTGCTCTATCCGGGCCTGTTGCTGATGGGTGCCGTGTCGATCGGCGACCTGTTAGTGCCTGCACCTGGCGCATCCTGCCGCACGGTCAGCGATACCGTGGAAGTCCGCTGAATCGACACGAAAGATACGGGCACAGAGAAGACCCTGCCGACACTTCATTCTCATTTTCCCGGTAAAACCCATGACGACCGAGCTCATCCTGCAGAGCATGCTGACCTGTCCACATTGCGGCCATCAGGCCAACGAAACTATGCCGACTGACGCCTGCCAGTTCTTTTACGACTGCGCGAGCTGCGGCGAGCTGCTCCGACCGAAAGCCGGTGACTGCTGCGTGTTCTGCTCCTATGGAAGCGTGCCCTGTCCGCCGATTCAGCAGCAGAAATCCTGCTGCGGATAGTGATCGCCGAATCTTCTCCGTCAAGCTGCTGGGACGTTGACTCTGCTCAGCGATCTGGTGGTCGCCGCTCTCCAGATGCTCAGGGTGGCTAACGCAGCGAGGGCAAGCGCTCCCACCATGTCGCCTGGGTAATGCACGCCCAGATAGATGCGTGCCCACGCCATCGGCAGGCCGAGCAGCGCGACCGCCATGCCCCAGCGGCGCGTGCGTGGGTCGAGCAAGAGCATGCCGGCGACCACCCACTGGGCGGTCAGGTGATCGCTGGGGAAGCTGCCGGTGGCGGCATGGGTGATCCACGCATGACCTACGCCGGCCACGAACGGGCGAGCTCTGTTCCACACCATGTCGATAAGCGCGTTGCCGATCAAGGCCACGGCAGAGACCACCAGCGCTTTCAGCGCGGTGCCGCGCATCGACCATCGGGGCTGCACCAGCATCAGCCCAAGGACGCCGGCGTTCAGTACCAACGGCCCATCGGCGAACACGCGAGCCAAGTGCAGCATGGCGGGTGACGGCGGTACCGTTGGGTGGATGGCCTGGAACAGGCGAAGATCCCAGTCGTACACGATCGTGCCGATCCACGCGATGAGCGACATCATAGCTTGGCGATCGTGGCACCGGCGGCGATTTGTGCCTCCCGCGCCTCGCGAAGAATGCCCACGGACTCCTTGAGCACATAGACCGCGATGGCCGCACCGATCACCAGATCGGGCACGGAGCTATGCAACCAGAGCACCAGGACGCCTGACAGAATCACGGCCCCATTCGCGATGACATCGACCCGGGTGAGTAGCCAGGTCGCGCGCAAATGCACCTCGCCCTGACGAAAGCGTCCCAGCAACCGCAACACCGTGGCGTTGACGATCAGGGCAACAAGGGCGACGCCCATCATCCATCCGCCTTCCGGGTGGCTTCCCATCACACTGCGCCATACGACGCCGAGCAAGACACTTAGCCCCAGGATGAGTAGGAGCATTCCACTCAGTTGTGCGGCGGAGGCCTTGAAGTGGGCGCTGCGCGCCCACGCCGCCAGACCGACACCGTAGACACAGGCGTCGGCCAGCATGTCCAGCGAGTCGGCGATCAAGCCCATCGACTGGGCGATCAGCCCGGCGACGAGGCCGACCACGAACATCGTGGCATTGAGTCCCAGGGCGAGGCGCAATATCCGGCGCTGCGCCTCATTGGATGCTTCTGCGTGGCAACCACACTCAGTCATGCCGCATCGCCTTCAGTCCGCATCGGGCAGAACTTCTCTGGTCATAGAGGATGACGGCTGTGGTCGGCGGCTTCGATGGATGTTGAACACGAAACCGACAGCCAGCATCACCAGAATCGCCAGCTGGGCCAGCAGGGATTGCCAGGTCGGATAGATGCCCAGCAGTTCGATATGCGGCACCGGTGCGACGCTCACCGCCACCCAGCCGGCCTCCTGCAGCGCGGCGACGCCCTTGCCGGTCAGCACGATGGCGAGCACGGCGATTAACGCCGAACTTGCAGAGAAAAACGTGCCGATCGGGAGCCTGCGACTGGTGCGCAACAGCGCCCAGGCGATCACCCCCAGTACCGACGCACCGGCCGCGATGCCGCCGAGCAACCACACTTCCTGGCCGTCGTTCCACAGCGCGGCATAGAACAGGATGCTCTCAAACACCTCTCGGTACACCGAGATGAAGGCCAGCCCGAACAGGAACCATCCGGAACGTCGGTTGAGTGCGGCGGCCATCTTTTCCTTTAGATACGCCTGCCAGCGACCGCCGATGCTCTTCTGGTGCATCCACAGACCCACCCCAAGCAGCACGAACGCCGCAAACAGCGAGGACAGCCCCTCGGTCAACTCACGGCCGGCCCCACTGATGGAAATCGCATAGCTGGCGATCGCCCAGGTAGTGCCGCCAGCGACCAGTGCAAGGCTCCAGCCGGCATGCACGTAGCGCAGTGCTTCGGGCCGCGCGGCCTTGCGCAGGAAAGCGAGCAAGGCGACTACGACCAGCAGGGCTTCAAGACCTTCACGCACCAGGATCGTGAAAGCACCCAGAAAAGTGGCAGCCGCATCGCCTGCCGCATCGCTGGTGACCTTTTGCGCACGCACCAGCAGACCATCGACCTCATCGGCCTGTTTAGCCACCGAGGCCACTGCTGCGGTGCTGCTCGTCAACGCGGTGCGATAGGCTCCCATCGCCGTTTCAAGCTGGGCGCGCAGTGCACCATCCCGTGCATTGAGTTGCGGTTCGACCGGTTCCACGCCATCGAGGTAAGCCGACAGCGCCAGCTGAGTGGCCTGCGTCTTCGCGCCGGCACGATAAGCCGTCAGGCTCGCCGCAAGTCGCTCGCGCGCCAACGGAATGCCCGCCAACGCCTGCTGCTGGATGACGTCAGGGTGGCCCCGCAAATAGCCCACGATCGCCCGGGCACGCTCCGCACCGAGGGTAGGTGTCAGCTGCGCGACGCGCACACGCGACAATTCCTTCAAGTCAGCGATCTGTGCACGGGCGGCGGTATCGTGCTGCCAGGTATCGGCGCCGGTGGCGGCTTCCTTGGTGTAAGCCAGCGAACCCACGTAGTACGCCAACGCCCAGCGGTCGTCGGAAGAGAGTTGTCCAGCGTAGCTCGCCATCGGCGTGCCTTCCACGCCTTGGCTGATCACCTCGTACAACGACAGCGCGCTGCGCTGATCCGCTCGCGTCTGGTCAGCGAAATTCACTGGTCGAGGCGATAGCTGCAGGCCGGCCGGACCATCGCCATGGCCGGTCGCTCCATGGCAGTCGGCACACTGATTCTGATAGAGCGTCGCCCCACGCGCCAGATCGGGGGCATGTTCCGGAGCGGTCGGCACCGGATATGCCTGCACCAGCGCATCGGCCAGCGCATGTGCCTGTGTCGCCACTTGGGCGGGTGCCGCTTTGGTCTCGACCGAGGCCATCAACGCATCGGCCTCCTTAAGGAGCTCCGGCGTGGACGCGGTCGGCGGCAGCGCGCCGATGCGTAACCGAGCCGTCGATGTGAATTCCCGCATTTCGGCGTATTCGGACGCGCTGATCACCGCGCCATCCTTCACCGCACCGGCGTAATCGGTCGCCAAGTAGTCGAGCATCTGCCAAGTCTGCGGGACGGTGGAAGGGGTATCTTCTGCCCACGCCGGTAAGGCCGATGCGCCCCACAGCAACAGGATGATGACGGCGAGATGCCGCAAATATATACGAATGAGAATTATTGTCATTATTTAAATGTAGCAAGGTCAAAGCACTGCGTAAACTTAGACCACTCCACTCCCAAGGAAACCGTCCTGGCGCGATTGGTGGCACGGTGTCATTCGCACCGCGTACGACCTGCCTTCGAAGGCCGTGCCGCGACTACGCGGGCCCACACCAAACGCTGCGACGGCATTTCGAAATGGGCATGGTATGGCTTGCTGTCGGCGACGCCTGACAGCATGGCGCACTATGGTGATCAGGCCGGACATGAAGGGCGGCTGGCCGTTTATCGGCAATGCCCTGCCAGCAGTCGCGTGATGCGCGACCGAAACTGGTCAGGGGTGAACGTCGTGATCGGTCTCCCGATGGCTTGCTTCGCACTCGGATATCAGGAATGCCGGTGGCGGTGATGGATGTCCGGATAGTGCGCGTGAATGTGCGTGACCGGCTCATGCACATGTGGGTGGGTGTGCGGTTCACTGCCATCCCAAGGGAAATCGTGCGCGTGCTGGTGGTGATCATCGTGGCGATGACGATGCTCATGGGCGAGCGGATCGTGTGTATGCTCGTGCGCGTGGCGCTCGTTGACGTGCAGCCAGACGCCCATCGCCATCAGGGCACCGGCCAGCCAGAAGGTGAGGTCTGGATGGTCGGCGAACAGCAGCAGCGATAGGACGGCGCCCCCGAACGGTGCCGTAGAGAAGTAAGCCCCCGTGCGGGCCGTACCTAGACTGCGCAGCGCCAACACGAATAGCACCAGGCTCAGACCGTAGCCGACAAAGCCAAGCAGCCCCGTGGCCAGCAGCGGCAGCATGGTAGGAAAGCGCAGCCCCAGCCACAGGGCAAGCCCGATGTTGATCGCACCAGCCGCACCGCCCTTGATCGCGGCGATTTGCACCGGATCACCACCGGACACCGGGCGCGTCAGGTTGTTGTCGATGGCCCAGCACAGGCAGGCACCAGCGATCGCCAGCGCACCCCACGGCAATTCGCCGATGCGCTGCCTCTGCCACGTCAGCAGCACGCTACCGGCGACGATCGCCAGCATGCCCAGAAAAACGCGCCGATCGACGTTCTCGCGAAACACCACCCAGGCAAGTACCGCAGTGAGCACGCCCTCAAGGTTGAGCAACAGCGAAGCGCTGGAGGCAGGCGTATGGGCCAGCCCCAGCATCAGCAGGACCGGACCCAGCACGCCGCCGAACACCACCGCTCCCGCCAGCCACGACAAATCCCGCCGATGCAACGGTGCCTCAGTGGGTCTCCGGCCACGCCACCGCCGCAACACCATCCACGTTGCCAGCCCGATACCCGAGCCGGCGTATAAGAGGCCCGCCAGCAGCAGCGGAGGAATCGCGCCCAAGAGCGTTTTGGCCAATGGCGTGCTCAGACCAAACAGCGCGGCCGCCGCCATCGCCTGGAATACACCGCGTAGGTGCTCATGTTTCGGTTTCATACATCGCTTCCAGAGGGGTAGCATGAGTCGCTCCGCATTGGCTGCGGGGGGCCGGCCTATTGAGCTGAACCACAATGCGCGTGTGAAATTGTCTAACACCTCGGAGGCTGGTTACGATAACTGGATGCCATTCGCCCGCACATCGCTGCTGACCCGCCTGCGCCGCCACCGCGGCCTTTGGGTGTTGGCGGTGGCCGTGTTGCTGATCAAGCTGGTCGCCGGCACGGTCTGTCTGGCCGATGCGCCAGAGAAGCGATTGGTTTCGACCACCGCGGTCTCCGCCGTCAGCACGCCGGCAGATACAGCGATCGCCAACGTGTCGGCTGATGACGCGAGCGCCTGCCTCCTTGGTGAAGCGGATTGCCATTGCGCGTGCGCGCACACGGTGACGCTGCCGACGACTGCCCCGCTTGCTGTCGCCAGGGTGGAGTCTCGTTTCGACAACTTCACCATCCGCTCCGGGTTTACGCCGGCGACGACTGGCTCTCTGCTGCGCCCTCCGATCGCCTGAAACCGCTCCGTTTCGCGACGCATTCGCCCAGGCGATGCGTCGCTTCGTGATCGATTTCAGGAGATGGCTTCATGTCTGTGTTCCGTTCGGTGCCTATTGGCGCCGCGTGCCTGTTGTATGCGGCGCTGCTCAGTGCTGCCCCCGTACCCCCATTATCCGATCCTCCCCTAGCGGCAGGGACCCGAGCACCCTCGTTGCTCTCGTCTCCATTGCAGGACGCGGTACGCCGCATCTGGCAAGCCAGCCCCGAAGTCCAGGCAGCGCGGGCGGATCTCGACGCCGCTCGTGCCCGTGCGCGGGCCGCCGCGCAACCGCTATACAACCCCTCGCTGTCGCTCGATGCGGAGAACGCCGACGTCAATCGGCGTACGGCCGGCCTCAGCTTGGCGCTGGATCTATCCGGCAAGCGTCGCGCTCGGGCCAGCCAGGGTGATGCCGATGTGCTTGCCGCCGAGGCGGCCTATGACCTTCTGCGTCGCAACGTCGCCGCCCGCTGGTTGAAGGCGTGGTCGACGGCGGCTCTCGCGGCTCGGCAAAGTGAACTGGGTCGCCGTCGACTCGCGCTGATGCAACGCTTTGACGACTTAGCCGCACAGCGGCTCAAGGTGGGCGACATCAGCAGTCCCGAACGCGACCTGGCCGGCCTGGCTCTCGGTGAGGCGCAAGTGCAGCAGGCCACGCTCGCCGGCAATGAGGCGGCCGCGCGTGCCGCTTTGCTGGCCATCAGCGGCGACCAGCTCACGACCTTGCCGCCGTTACCCGAGGGGCTATCACCGGCGGCCGACCGTGTGACGCCCTTGGCCGTCGACGAGTTACCCGAACTGCGTCAGGCCCGCGCTCAGCAGGCAAGCGCCGACGCCGGCGTGCAGGTCGCGCGTCGTGCGCGCATTCCCGATCCCACACTCAGCCTGACCGGTGGACAGGTACGCAGCGGGTCGCGTACCGATCAAGTGATCGGTGTAAGCGTGTCCATTCCCTTGCCCGTGCTCAATACCGGACGTGCCGAAGTGGATGCCGCCCGGGCGGAAGCCGATGCGGCAGCCGCAGGCGTGCGATCGCGCCAGTTTGTCCTGCGTGCGGGGCTGCAGGAAGCACAAGCCCGCTATGCCGCCTTGCGCGGTGCCGCCGAGGCGTTTCGCACCGGCCGCGCCGCCGCGTTCGAGGACCGCACCGCGCTGCTGGAAAAGCTCTGGCGTGCCGGTGAAATCAGCACGTCCGATTACCTCGTACAGCTCAAGCAAAGCCTCGATACCGCGCTGTCGGGCCAGGAGCTGGAAAGCCAAGCTTGGCAGGCCTGGTTCGATTACCTCACCGCCGCTGGCCGTCTGAACGACTGGCTCGATGGCCGCACTCAGGACGGCCCCAATCAGGACATTTCCCGATGAACGAATCTCTATTGAAGCGCGGCCTGCTGGGGATGGCGTTGTTGGCCGCCCTGGCCGGACCGGCGATGGCACAAGACACCTCGTCTACCAACCCGCTCGCACTGGACGCCAAGGCGATCAAGACCGCGGGCATCGTGCTCGACAAGGTCACCCCGCGCGACCTGACCGATGAATTGAAGGCGCCCGGCGAAGTGAAGGCCGATGCGTATTCCACCGTGCTGGTGTCGCCGCGCGTGGAATCGCAGGTGCTGGCTCGCAAGGCCCGGCTGGGCGATGTCGTGAAAGCCGGTGCGCCGCTGGTCGTGCTCTCCAGCGTCGAGGTGGCCGCCACGCAAGGTGCATTGATCGTCGCCGAACAGGATTGGCAACGGATCGCGTCGCTGGGGCCACAGGCGGTGTCGGCGCGCCGCTACAACGAGGCGAAAGTGCAGCGCGACCAGGCTCGCGCCAAGCTGCGTGCCTACGGCTTGTCTGAGGGCCAGATCGGGGGCTTGCTGCGCAAGGGCTCGGCCGCGGCCGATGGAAGCTTCGAGCTGCTCGCTCCCGCTGCTGGTCGTGTCACCACCGATGAATTTCTGGTCGGCGAGCGGGTGGAACCGGGTCGCACGCTGTTCACCTTGGTCAAGGAAGATTCGGTGTGGGTCGTCGCTCAAATGTCCCCGGCCGATGCCGAACGGGTCGAACCCGACGCGGACGCCCGCATCCTCGTCCACGACACCGCCATACCCGGCAAAGTGGTACAGCGCTCGCACCAGACCGATGAGCGCACGCGCACGGTTCCGGTGCGCATCGAAGTCGACAACCGCAGGGATCTGCTGCATCCCGGTGAGCTGGTCGAGGCGCGCATCGAGGCGGGCAGCTCCGTGAAAGCGCTCGCGGTACCGGCCGACGCGATCGTGCTGCTGCAGAACCAGCCGACCGTGTTCGTCGCCAAGGGCAACGGGGCGTTCGAGCCGGCACCGGTGATGGTCGGCGACACGCGCAATGGCTGGACGGTCATCACTCAAGGGCTCAAGGCCGGCGCCATCTACGTACGTAAGGGTGCCTTCGCGCTGAAGGCCCGCTTGCTGCGCTCGCAGTTGGGAGAAGAATGATGCTGGAACGTCTGGTTGCATTCTCCCTGCGCTACAAGGTGCTGGTGCTGATCGCCTTCGTGGTGATCGGCTTTCTCGGCTTTCAGGCCGTACGCCAGTTGCCCATCGACGCGTTCCCCGACGTCACACCGGTGCAGGTCAACGTCTACACCGAGGCGTCGGGGCTGGCCGCCGAAGATGTGGAACAGCTGCTCACCACGCCGGTGGAATCGGCGCTGGCGGGCCTGCCCAAGGTGGAACAGATCCGCTCGGTAAGCCTGTTCGGTTTGTCCTATGTGTCGGTGTATTTCGACGACAGCATGGACATCTACTTCGCCCGCCAGCTGGTCAATGAACGGCTGCAACAGGTGGGCGATCGCCTGCCGGCAGGCTACGGCAAGCCGGAGATGGGCCCGAACACGTCGGGTCTGGGACAGGTGTTCTGGTACACGGTCGAACGCGCTGACGACAAACTGAAAGGCGCGACAGCGGGCACCGCACCGAACGACATGGACCTTCGCACGCTGCAGGACTGGACCATCCGCTTGATCCTGCGCACCGCTCCCGGCGTCGACGACGTCACGTCGTGGGGTGGCCAGGAAAAGCAGTTCCAGGTGCGCATCGACCCGATGAAGCTCATTGCACACAAGCTCGGCTTCAAGGAGGTGATCGAAGCCTTGCAGGCGAACAATGCGCAGGTCGGTGGCAATTTCGTCGACGTGGGACGCGAGCAGTACCTGGTCCGTGGGCTGGGGCTGGTCCAGAACGCAAAGGACCTAGGCAACATCGTCCTCAAGACCGAAGATGGCACGCCGGTCTATGTGCGTGACGTGGCCACGATCACCGAGGCGGGCGCTCCGCGTACCGGAGCCGTAACCCGGGATGGTAAGGAAGTCGTCATGGGCCAGGCCCTGGCCCGTATCGGTGAGAACGCCAAGAGCGTGGTCGATGCGGTCAAGGCCAAGCTCGAAACGGTGAAGCAGGCGCTGCCGCCAGGCGTGGTGGTCAAGCCGGTGTACGAGCGTACCGAGCTCGTCAACGCGGCCGTAGAAACCGCGGTGCGGGCGCTGATCGAAGGCTCGATCCTGGTGGCGATTATCCTGTTCCTGTTTCTGGGCGAATTTCGCAGCGCGCTGGTGGTGGTCGTGGCGTTGCCACTGGCGATGCTGATCGCCTTCATCTGCATGAATCAGGCCGGTCTGTCAGCCAACCTGATGTCGTTGGCAGGCCTGGCGATCGGCATCGGCATGATGGTCGATGGCGCCGTGGTGATGGTGGAGAACGCCTACCGCATCATGGCTGAGCGCAAAGCCCATGGGGGCCCGGTGGACCGCACCTCGGCCGTGCTGGCCGCTGCCCGCGAGGTCGCCAATCCGATGGCGTTCGCGATTTTGATCATCATCGTGGTGTTCCTGCCGCTGTTCAGCCTGCAGGGGCTGGAAGGCAAGATGTTCAAGCCGATGGCGTTCAATATCAGCTTCGCCATGGCCGGCTCGCTGATCCTGGCCCTGACGCTGATTCCGGTGCTGGCGGCGTTGGTATTGAAGCCCAAGGAAGAGAAGGACACGCGCCTGGTCGCGTTCCTGAAACGGCACTACGCCACCGTGCTGGCGTGGGCACTGGAACGGCGCAAGCTGGTGCTGGGCATCGCCGCCGGCGCCTTGATCGGCAGCCTCGCGCTGTTCCCGTTCCTGGGCAAGGAGTTCATGCCCAACCTGAAAGAGGGCGCCATCATGTGGCGCATCACCTCGATTCCCTCGGCCTCGCTGGATGAGTCGATCAATATCTCCAAGCAGGTGTCGGCACTGATCAAGCAGAAATTCCCGGAGGTGGACACCACTCTGGCGATGATCGGCCGCGCGGAAAAAGGCGAGACCGCCGACGTGAACTACATGGAGGTCTACACGCCGCTGAAGCCGAAGGATCAGTGGCGCAAGGGCGAGACGCTGGAAAGCATCGAGGAGGCGATGCAGAAGGAGTTGACCGCCGCCCTGCCCACCGCCGTGGTTAGCTATACCCAACCGATCCAGATGCGTATCGAAGAGTTGATCTCCGGCGTACGTGCCACCCTGGCCTTGAAGATCTACGGCGAGGACCTGGGCGAGCTGGACCGGCTCAGCGCCCGCATGAAGGAAGTGCTGGCCGGGGTGCCCGGTGTGGCCGACTTGGCGTTGGAGGCAAATATCGGCAAGCCGCAGATCCGCATCAAGGTGGATCGCGACGCGCTGGCCCGCTATGGCCTCAACGCCGACGACGTGCTGACCGTGGTGAAGAACGGCATCGGCGGCGAGCCCGTGACGACGCAGCTCGATGGCGTGAAACGCTTCGACATCGCGGTCCGGTTGGACGATGCCGACAAAGCGTCCCTGCCAGCGATCCAGCGCATCCCGATCCGCACCGCCAGTGGCGCGCTGGTGCAGCTGTCGCAGGTAGCCGAGGTCAGTGACGCCGAGGGCTACTCGTTTATCCGTCGCGAGCAGTTGCAGCGCTACGCCGTGATCCAGATGGACGTGCGGGGTCGCGACATCGACGGCTTCGTCAAGGAGGCGAATGCCGCGATCTACAAAAAAGTGCATCTTCCCACCGGCTACTACACCGAATGGGGCGGCGCATTCGAAAACCAGCAGCGGGCCTTGAAGCGGTTGTCGTTGATCGTGCCAGCGACGATCTTCTTCATCTTCGTACTGCTCTACACCGCCTTCAACTCGGTGAAGTACGCCGCATTGATCCTGGCCAACGTACCGTTCGCCACCATCGGCGGCATCGTCGGGCTGGCCATCACAGGGCAATACCTCTCGGTGCCCTCGGCCATCGGATTCATCGCCGTGTTCGGCGTGGCGATGTTGAACGGCATCGTGCTGGTGAGCTTCCTGAACGAGCAGCGCGAGAAAGGGCTTCCAGTTCGGGAGGCCGTGGTTCGCGGCACGGCGTTGCGCATGCGCCCGGTGATGATGACCGCCAGCGTGGCGATCCTGGGCCTGGTGCCGATGCTGCTCTCTAGTGGTGTCGGTGCAGAAACCCAGCGTCCACTCGCCACCGTGGTGGTGGGCGGCCTGATCACCTCGACCCTGCTGACCCTGGTACTGCTGCCGGTGCTCTATGACTGGATCGAAGAACGCGCCGCACGGCGCTTGGCCAAGGAGACCACCCCATGAAAGAAGTGAAGGCATTCATCCACCGCGGCCGCGTCGTCGACGTCATTCACGCCCTGGAGGAGGCTGGGTTCGGCTACCTGTCCGTCAGTGACGTCAAGGGCTTGTTGACGGCGCTCAGTGCACAAGAACAGGTCTATTCGATGGAACTGGGCGAACGCGTGACCCGACAGATCAAGCTGGAGGTGTTCTGCGAAGACGACCAGGTGGACCGAGCCGTACAACTGATTCGCCTGCACGGACGCACCGGCCAGAGCGTGGCCGGATGGGTCTACCAGAGCACCGTGGATGGGTCATGGCCGATCGACGGTCAAACCGACTGAGCCGACGATGGTGCGGGCACCCGGGCGCATAGCCGGGCGTCCGCGCCATATGCCTTTGGCCAATACCTAGGCGGGTGCAGCACATGTGCGATTTTGTAGCACCCACCCACGTCGTAGGCTCGACCTGCGCCCGCTCTAGCCAGCACTGATGTTTTCAATGACTGCGCCTGCGCCGACGGCCGCTGGCGACATGGAAACCTGCTCGGCATCCCTAAGCACAACGCGGTCTGCCACGCAGTCGTCGCGTCTCACCGCTGCCCGGATGGGCGAACTCCACATTCGACGGAAACGCAATGGCACACGACCACGCCCATGGCTCAGCACACGCTCATGACCACGCCCCGAAGGATTTCGGGACCGCTTTCGCGGTCGGCATCGGACTCAATCTGGCCTTTGTAGCCACCGAGGCGGTCTATGGTTACCTCGCGCACTCGCTGGCCTTGCTTGCCGACGCTGGTCACAACCTGAGCGACGTGTTGGGGCTCGCACTGGCATGGGGCGCGACAGTCCTGGTCAAACGGCAGCCAACCCGGCGGCGCACTTATGGCATGCGCCGATCCTCGATCCTGGCGTCACTGCTCAATGCAGTCCTGCTGCTTGTGGCCATTGGGGCCATCGCCTGGGAGGCGATTGGGCGCTTCAGTAGCCCCCAGCCCGTGGCAAGTGGCACCGTGATGGCGGTGGCCGGTATTGGTGTCGTAATCAACGGCATCACCGCATGGCTGTTCGTGGCTGGCTCCAAGAACGACGTAAACATACGGGGGGCCTTCCTTCACATGGCGGCAGATGCAGCGGTCTCGCTCGGCGTAGTCGTGGCCGCCCTGGCCATGCGCACGACCGGCTGGCTCTGGCTGGATCCCACCGTCAGCCTGGTCATCGTTGTCGTCATTGCGGTGGGCACTTGGGGCCTGCTCAAGCGCTCGCTGGACTTGGCCATGGACGCGGTGCCTCCGCACATAGACCCGCAAGATGTCGAGGGTTACCTGGCAGGGTTACCGGGTATTTCCGCCGTGCACGACCTGCACATCTGGGGCATGAGCACGACCGAAGTGGCTCTGACAGTTCATCTGGTCAAGCCCGATGCGCAGATCGAGGATGCCTTGCTCGCACGGATCCAGCACGACCTGCATACACAGTTCGGCATCGACCACACCACCGTTCAATTGGAGCTCGGCGATAAGGCACACCCTTGTGGGCAGGCCCCTGTCTCGACCGTTTAGAAACACAATGGTGAACCGGTACATTTGCACGCTGGAAGGTTGCGCTTGTTCCGGCGGCGAAAGTCTGTAGCGCACCCTGCATTGGAGACTCCGCTTACACGCAGCCGCCAAGGAGGCGAGATGCGAGTTCAGTATCGCCGGCCTTGTGCGCTATGAGTGCTTGATGAAGCCTCGCAAATGTGACCCGAACTCTGCCGAAACCGAGCTCATGCGGCGACTGGACAAGGAGCAAGGACGCGGCGGTTTCGCCACCCACTCCTGCGATATCGGCGACCTACAGGCCATTAAGGTACTTGAGCGCCGGAGGCGCTTAGGCAAGGGTGAGGTGCCGTCTGTCGCTTTCGCCGACGTCCCCCCGCTTTGAGACCACACACGAATTGGCGCTGCAATGCCGACCCAATGCGCCGCCTGACGCGTAACCACGATCAGCGGCAACCTCAAAGTGTTCGGCCTGCATGGCGGTGCGCGCACGCTTCGCCATGGTCACCAGTTGGCTGCGATCGTGCCGATGTTGGCGACCTGATGGTCGACGATCAGGTGGTGCTGCGCATCGGCAGAGTTTTCACACACCCTGGGGAGGAATTAGACAGCAACTGCGTGCTGTCGGGCGATCGGCAGCATGTTGGACAAAGCTGGAAAAGGGTCGTATTCACAGCGCCACGTGTGGCATGGCACGAATAGCACGCGGGTGTCAGACCGATCTTTTCTTCGGAATGGCCATTGTCGAGCGCTCGCTCAACCACAGATGTCGCAGCGCGATTGGGCCCGGCAACTCCCCGTTCCGTAGCATGAAATTACGAGCATGCGTGCTGATCGCTATTGTTGGAGCGGATCCGTCCTCCTGCACTTTAGCTATAGGAGCGCAGGAGGCTGGGGACGTCGGATGCATCCAGCGTTCGACCAAGGTGGACTTGGCATTCTGGTTACTATCGGTTACCAAATAGCCGATCATGCCTGCATGCGGCATTGCCCATGCGTAGTGTCCTTTTTCGAAACGCGCAACGCCTTGGGCGATGTAGTGATCTATCGTACGCCCCCTCCCCAGAATCTTGCACTCGTAGAACATGGCGTTGTGGTTCATCACGGGACGTGCTGAAAGACGCGTGATCGTCAAATCTGGTCGCTTCTCCAGCCGAGCGCCCGAATAGTCCTCCATCTCTTGGCCCCGTATTGGTGGGCCGTACAGTGATGTCGAAAAGCCCGGCAAAGCCCCGCTATTAAGCAACGCTGTGAGCGCATCCTGAAGCATCGCCGTGATCTGGACCTCTGTGCCACTGGCCAGCAATGCTCGTCCGAGCGGTGCCGCCATCGAGCGCCCCCAGGCGAGCACAATTGCCTTGTCCAGTATCTTTAGCTGCCTGACGGACCAGGCCTCAAAGGGCGGTGGCGGGCCTTTGGGAGGAGAACCGAGGTGCAGGAACATGAACGGCGCGGCCTCAGTACGAGGCCAAACCAGAGCACATGCCGCGCTCCATAACGTCGAGCGCTAACAGATGCGCTTGGCTCTTGCTCCAATAGCGCGCATGCCTGAGACGTCCGATCAACCAATCGCCTTTCGCCAGTTGTAGGCGGATCTCCGAAGTCATCAAAGGATCGCCTACGCGCCTGAGTACGTCGCGGATACCCTCAGCATCGAATACCAATGACGCTCCAGACGTGACGCGCAAGAACTGCCACAGGCCATCATCCTTGGAGAGCGTAATGGGCATGACGTCGACATCACCGCCCTCGGCTTCTGAAAGCAGCGCCCCCAAGGAAGATGCGAATGCGGGAATCCGCGGATCGTCCCGCGAAATTTCAGCGACGCTCAGCGACTGGCTCTTGGGAAACGGGCTCTCATAACGCAGCGCGTCGGCGACTAAGGCTTGATCATGAACGGTCAAGCCATAGATCTTGGCCATTAGTGCGTTGATGTGAGGCCAGGGACATTTCCCGCCACGGATCGCCACTGCCAGCTCTGCCACGTTCCGCTTTATGGATGTCGAAAGCGATGTCCAAGGAACAACGGGAAAGTTGCCGTAGTCATCCTTGTTGAAGATGTCGCGCTCCACGCCGAATTTAGAGCTCGTCATGAGCACCCAGTACATCAGCAAGTCTGCGTAGGACAATACGTAGAGATAGTCACCGATGGCGGACCTGCCCTCAGGGATGTGCACGCCATAGAACGAGCGGCTAAAAGCCACGTCACCGTCCGTCCAAAGTGCACCACGGTGCGCGATGTCCTGTTTGGGCGCTTCGCGGAACAGGAGATGGGGCCCCTTGTAAATGCTAGGGTTGCGAGGCCACTGCAAGGCTAGTGCGGGATAACGGTGCTCGATACGGCTGAGAGCACGCGTCTTGACGGTGAACAGCGGTTTATCGGTACCTTCTAGCACCGGGAGGCCACGCAGCGATGTGGCATCTAGGGGGTTCTGCGTCCCAGCAATAAAACCCTGAGCAATTTCCAGCCTTTCTTTCGAAAAGTACTGTCGCATCGAGATGCGCGGCTCTGCACCCAAGCGCGAGATCAATTCCAGATCCAGCGCCGAGCCTCGCGCTAGGGTCTTGAATACGTGCGGCACGCTTGCCGCCATGGCGACGGGGACCGGGATCGCCGACCGTGGGTCAAGACGAAACTCGCGCCGACGGGCCAGTGCCGGTTCGTGGCGCGGCACAAGGAAGTAAAACGAGTCCTCCGGTCCGGGAGGCTCGTTTATAGACACCAGCGCGCAAAATGGCTGTGTGTTGGACGGCCATATCCGGCGATCCTTTCGCAGGAACACGCCGTTGAGGATGCCCGTGACCCGAGTGCGCTCGAACCAATGGGTCCGGGCGGCGGCGGCCTCTTCGCTGAAGAGCAAGCGCGCATGCACTAACAGGCCAATCACCCCTGAGGGCTTGCACCATTGCTGAGCGCGCCAAAGAAAAGCCAGATCCGGCCACTGATTGGGAACCAGGCTCTTGGCGCGAACCGGTGAGGCGCCATCCGCATCCCAAGGAACTTGGTCCAGGAGCTTTTTGAAGCGTCCCGGCAGGCGCGTCCATGGCGGGTTGGCCAGCACGATGTCGAAGGGCCCTAACTTACGCAATGACGAGCTCAGACTTCCGAGTGCCGCGTCCTCGCTTGTTCCCAAATGAGCCTGATCGACACAACGCAGCGTTCCATCGAACAACCGCTCAAAGCGCAGATCGCTGAGCGGCTGCGGCTGTGGATCGAGCTCCAGTGCCGCTAGATACAAGCTCAGGGCGGCCATTTTTATCGATGTTGGATTGATGTCCAGGCCGCACAGCTGCTGCGTGAGAATGCGACGCAACGCCAACCGACGTGGGCGCTTGCCATGATGCAGCCAGTATTCGGCCGCCAGCCGGCGATAGGCCAAAACCAGGAAAACCCCGGCCCCTACGGCTGGATCAAGCACCCGTGCACAGTGACGCTGTTCCGCCGGCACGGCGCCAAAGGCACCGTCGACGAGCAATTCGGCGATGTTTCGGGGAGTGAAATGGATGCTGGTCTGGCGCGCCGTCTCGGGCATGAAGCGGTGCGCAAAGTGCTCGTAGACCTGGCTCAGTACATCCACCGGGATGTGTTGAAAGCGCAACCCATTCCAGTCCAACGACAGTTGGCCACCCGGCGCTCGCGACATGACGTTGGACAACACAGTGCACAGCAGGTCCACTGAGGAACCCAGTCGCGCCATGAAGTCGACATAGTCTTTAGTTCCCAGCTCGAGCAGATCGCCGTTGAAGGTGAGATCCAACCATTGGAACGTCGCTATCAGCGCAGCCGGAGTGGCAAACAGTTCCTCGGGCCGCTCGATACCCGGGAAGAGGGCCGTGATGTCGTCTCCCGCCACGATGTTTCGGTCCACCAAAAACCGGGTGAAGAGCGCCCGACCGATCAGCGAGACCACATCGCCGTCAGAGAGCAGCTCCGACGGAAACGCCGCTCGCAATCCGTCGGCGGCATCCGTCAAGAGCTTGAACAGCAGATCGTCTAGCCAAAGTTGATCGGCACGCTTCTGCGTGGATCCTTCCGTATTCCCATTAAGCAGAGTGCGAAGCCCGACAGCGTTGTCGGAAAGAATCTCCCTGTCGATGGCGGGAAGTTCATCGGCCCGGTAGAACCCGATCGGATAGATGCTCGTCGACGCCGGGCTAGACACTGCCAGATAGGCCGCATCAGCGCGGCATGCCAGCGTGCGTATCAGCTGGATCAACTGCTCCTTAGGCGGAGAGCCTGCAATTGCCGGTGCCTGAAGCACATAAAGGGCGGCCTTGCCCGCCACCTGGATCACACCATCGGGCAGTTCCTGCGTGTCCGCGCCAGGCCGACGCGCGGGGGCCATCAAGTCCATGTAGCGCAAATGGCGCGCGGTCGGAGTTCCGCGCAGGTCGACGTAGGCATCACGCGGCACGCCAAGCCGGTCAGCGATCTCAGCGGGCTTGGCGACCACGACGGTCCTCCTGATGTGAAGACCCCGACAGGGATACCAAGCCAAGCGCGAGTTCACGCTGAGCCGGCATGGCCACACCAACGAACGCATAGACAGCGAGCCAGATCGGCTCCAGGTCCAGTGCTACCGACAGAGCTCCCTGCGCCTCGCTGCCAACGGCCCACGCACCATCGCCAACTTGGTTGATGTACAGGCGGACGGTGCCGCCGGTCAGCGCAGCCCGCATGTCGAGGCGAGCGCGGAGTGGCGCGGAGAATGCGGCAATCGAATGCAGGGACAGGCCCAAGCGCTGATGCAGTTCCGCAACGGCACGAAAGAAGGCCAGATCGGCGATCGTGAACTGGCGCGCGGTCCGGGGTTTGGCTTTGACTTGATTAAATGGAGGTAGGGCAGACAGCCACCGTTGCAGATCGGTGCGACTGAGCCCGAGCAGCTCACGCACATGCACTGCGGTGTAGTGAATTCCGGCCATCGTGGAACCAAGTATGGCAGATCTGCTTCAAATTTGAAGCAGATCTGGGCTGAGGTCGAGACGTAGTCTAAAATCCACAACGTCCCTCCAATGGCACTCTTCAGCGGCTTGCTCTTAGCCGCACTTGCCGGTGCACGCACGAAGGGTGTTCCGCCCTAGTCTCATGCGCTTGGACGCACCCATGGCGATAGTTCGGAGCCAGCAACAGAGCGCACCGCCCAGGACACGGGTCAGGCTGAGCATCAAGCCATGCGCTCGATAAGTTTGCTTCCGTCCGTCGACTAGCGGCCCAGGACGCTCCGCCTCTCTAACCAGGTCGGCGTGCCCGCGTGGTAACGCCGGTACCCTTACCCTTGTTACGCATCGGGTCTTCTAGGAAATCGGCCCAATCCTGCATCATGGACCTCCGCTCTTCCATGTACTCGGCGTGGTTGTAGCTGGCGCGGACCTTGTTACGTTCGGAGTGTGCCAACTGACGCTCAATCACATCCGATCGATAGCCCATCTCATTGAGGAGAGTGGAGGCCGTCGCGCGAAATCCGTGCGCCGAGAAGCCGATACTGCCCTTTCCGTTGAACCCCATGCGCTCAAGCGCGCGATTCAAGGTGGTCGCGGTCATGCATTCCTTCGGATTTCTATAGTTCGGAAATAGAAGCCCACGGCCGCCCGTATAGGTTTGCAGCTCTCGCAGTAACACCACGGCCTGTTCGGATAGCGGCACGATGTGCGGCTCTCGCATCTTCATACGCTCTGCCGGTATCCGCCATTCAGCGTCCTGCAGGTTGAATTCGGACCATTTGCCCTTTCGAAGTTCGACAGTGCGAACGAACGTCAGCAGCATCAAGCGCAGTGCGATTACTGTCGTGCGATAGCCGCCGTACTTGTCCACTGCACCGATGAAGCTGGCGATCTCGGAGCGAGAAAGCGGCTTGTGGTGCTCGACCTTCGGACGATGAATAGCCCCCTTTAACGCAGCAGCAGGATCGCCGTCAGCGCGCAGCGTAGCGACCGCATATCTAAAGATGGCCGAAGACCATTGACGAACTAACAAGGCGACCGTCTCGGCTCCCCGCCCTTCGATGCGGCGAACTATTTCCAGCAAATGTGCTGATGTCACGCTACGGATCGGTAGCTTCCCGACGTAAGGAAACACGTCGGACTCCATGAACCGCGTCACTTGTCGCGAGTAGTACGCGGTCCACCTCGGAGATTTTTTCGAGATCCACTCCTTCGCGACAGCCTCGAAGGTGTTCGCACTTGCCGCCTGATTCGAGAGGCGTTCGGCCTGCCGATTGTGAGAAGGATGGACTCCCTGTTTTACCAACGCCCGCGCCTTGCCGTGCTCAGCACGCGCTTCAGCGAGGGCGATGCTGGGGTACTCACCAATGGCGAACAGGTTCTCCTTGCCCGCGATGCGATAGCGGTAGCGCCACAGCTTCGCCCCCGTAGGACGCACTTCAAGATAGAGACCACCGCCATCAGCCAGCTTCGCCGGCTTCGGGCCGGGTTTGGTGTTGCGGATCTTCGCGTCTGTGAGTGGCATGGTGCGGGTATCGGGTCTTCGGTACCCGCAAAGGTACCCGCACTTTCCCTAGCTTACAACGGACTCCCGCGGACACTAAGAGACTATGAACCCAGTTCCGCAGCCATCTTGAAGGCAAACCTTGGACTGTCGCGGATCCCCGTGGACGCCGATGCTAGTTGTCGATCATCAGGAGCATGGTTGCCGCCGGGCGCGAAACGTCAGAGAAGCATGATAGCGAGGCATCGCGCCGGCGTGCATGCGACAAATGGGCGAGGCGGCGCCACGCACATCAGCTGCCTTTGAGGACACCTGCCGCCGGCGCGCAACGCGACCACGGAGGCTCACGCATCGGGGAGATCGGCGCCGGCAAGACGCGCCGCCAGTCCGCTGGCGCGCTGCACCGGCTGCGCCAGCGCGGCCTCGACCGCGTCGGGCGTGCCCCACAACTCGACCCGGCGCTTGGCGCGTGACAGGCCGGTGTAGAGCAGCTGGCGCGAAAGCAGGCGATGTTCGGGATCGGGCGGCAGCAGCACGGCGGCAAGGTCGTATTCGGAGCCCTGGCTCTTGTGCACGGTGATGGCGAAGCCGCCCTCGTGCGGCGGCAGCGTGCCGGGGGCGAAGCTGCGCGCGCTGGCACGGCCGTGTTCGTCCACCGTCTCGAACCACACCCGCAGCGAACCGTCCGGCTCGGCCAGGCACAGGCCGACGTCGCCGTTGTACAGGCGCACGGCGTAGTCGTTGCGGGTCACCAGCACGGCGCGACCGGCGTACCAGCTGCGCTCCGCCGGCACACCCCAGAGCTGCTTCAGGCGTTGCTCGATCCAGCCGTTGAGGGCGAGCGCGCCGAAGCCGTCCTCGCGCAGCGCCGAGAGCAGCTGCCGCTGCGCCAGGGCGCGCAGGGCCTGCACGGCGATCGCCGCCCGCACCTCGGTGTTGGCCTCGTCGCGCGGCGGCAGCTGCGGACGGATCGGCAAGGCGGCCAGCGGCTCGCACCAGGCGGCCAGCGCGCGCCGCAGCGCCGCGGCGTCGGCCACCTCGCGCCAGCGCGCATCCTCGCCGGCGGCCTCCATCGCCGCGCGCAGGGCGAGTCCATCGCCGACCCGCACGGCCCGGTTGATCGGCACCAGCTGCCGCTCGGCGCGGAAGCTGTGCTCCAGCCGCACCAGGTCGCCGCGCGGATCGGCCTCGAAGGCGCTCACCAGGTCCATCAGCACCGAGCCGGCGGCGACCGAGGTGAGCTGGTCGGCATCGCCCACCAGCACCAGGGTAGCCTGCGGCCGCACCGCGTCGAGCAGGGCGCGCAACATGGCCAGATCGACCATCGAAGCTTCGTCCACCACTACCACGTCGGCGGCCAGCGGATGCGCGGCATCGCGGGTGAAGCGGTTGCGGCGCGGGTCGTAGCCGAGCAGGCGATGCAGTGTTAGCGCCTCGGACTCCGGGATCGCGGCCAGCGCGGTGCCCCAGCTGTCGTCAAGCTGCGCCGCCAGCGCCTGCTTGCCCTGCCGCAGCGACTGCACCAGCCGCTGCGCCGCCTTGCCGGTGGGCGCGGCAACCTGGATCGACAGCGTGGCGCCCGCCGCCTGCCGCTGCAGGGCGAGCAGCATGCGCAGCACGGTGGTGGTCTTGCCGGTGCCGGGGCCGCCGGTGAGCACGAACAACTTGCGCCCAGCCACCGCGGCCACCGCCTCGCGCTGACGCTGCACGGCGTCGGAGCGGTCGCCGTGGAACAGTGTGTCGAGCAGTGCGTTGTCGGCCTGGGCCGGGAGCGCCGCATCGCGCCGCGCGCGTGCCGCGCCCGCCACCGCCATCTCGTGCGCGTGATTGCGCCACAGGTAGAACCGATCATCGGCATCGATCACGTACGGCGTCGGCACGCTGCCGTCGCCGACCAGCGGGTCGGCACGCAGCGCGGCCAGCGCGTCCTCATCCGGGCGCGGCATGCCGTGGCGACCGGCGGCCTCGCCGGACAACGGCAGGGCGGTGTCGCCCTCGCCGTCGGCGTAACTGGCCCAGGCGGCGACCTTGGCCAGCAGCGGCGAGCCGCCGTGGCCCAGCGTCCAGCGCAGCACCGCGCGGTCGAGCGGACGCCACGGTGCGTCGGTCAGTTCCAGCGGCGAGGGCACGAAACGGTAGGCGCTCACGCGGCGACTCCTTCGATACGACCAGCCAGCGCCGTATCGGCGGCGTCGATCAACGCATCGTCGAAACGGTGGCGCCAGATGCCGGCCTCAGGCACCAGCCCCACTGCACGCACGAACAGGTAGATCGCCTCGCCCAGGTGCCGCTCGCGGCGGTAGCCCGGCAGCCGCTGGCGCAGCATGCGGTCCACCGCCACGGTGTAGAGCAGCGCCTGGAAGCGGTACTGGTGGTCGTCCATCGCGATACGCAGCGCTTCGGGCGTATAGCCGTCCAGGTGGTCGCCGAGGTAGTTGCTCTTGTAGTCCAGCACGTGGAAGCGACCGTCATGCTCGATGATCAGGTCGATCTTGCCGGTCATCCGCCCACGCAGCTGGTTGACCGCGGTGAACGGCACCAACTCCGGCTCACCGTGGCGCATGCATGCCTCGCGCAGCGCGGCCACCGAGGCGCCGTCGAGCAGGTAGTGGAATTCCATCTCGGCCAGCTGGCGCTGCGGCGGCACCCGGCCCAGCGCGAGGCCGGGCAGCAGTTCCACCTCGAGGTTGGCCTGCAATCGCCGCGCGATCCGTTCGATCAGCGCCGGGCGCTCGCGCTCGTCCAGCGGCACGCCGGCGTCTCCCAGCTCGCGGTCGATCAGGCCGAGCTGGCGGGTCATCGGTTCGCCGATGGTGCGGTGCTCGAACATCGCGTGCAGCGCGTTGCCGATGTCGGCGCCGCGGATCGCCGCCAGCGCCTGCAGCTCCGGATGCGGTGGTGCCGGCTCAGCCACCGGCAGTACGGCGTCCAGCGCCTCGGCAACTTCGTCGGTCACGGGCGCCTCGTCGCTGGCGGCGGCGTCTTCCAGCGTGCCGTCGTGAGCGCCACGGACCAGGGTGGAGAAGCTGTAGACGCGCGCATCCGGATGCGGCGGCGGCTCCCGGCGCGCGATGCGCGGACCTTCCGGCGACACCTCCAGCGCGAGCCGACCGGCGCACCACGGCCAGCCGTCGGCGGACCAGCCGAGCTGCGGCGCCGTTGCGGCGAGATCGAGACCGGCCGCCCGCGCGGCGAGCAGGCGCTCGATCGACACGTCCAGCGGCGCGCGCTCGGGATCGCCCGCCGGCTTGTCGCTGTTGGCCTGCTTCGGGCGATCCGGCGGCAGCACGTAGACATGACAGGCATAAACGGCGCGGGTCAGCGCCACGTAGAGCACGCGGAATCGCTCGTCCTGGCCCTCGTGGTCGTACTGCGCCTTGGCCGCCTTGCCGAAGCCGATCACGCGGCGGCCGCACAGCGGCTCGTCGATGACGGGCAAGGTGTCGTTGGCGTTGCGTGTGTGGTCCCACATCAGCGGCAGGAACACCAGGTTGAACTCCAGGCCCTTGCTGGCATGCAGGGTCATCAGGCGCACGCGTTGCGCGTCGGATTCGATGCGCAGCTGCTGCTCGTCCGCCGCATCGCCGCCGGCCGCCTCGCCCTCGCGCTGGCGGGCAAACCAGGCCAGCAGCTGCTCGCTGCCGTGCAGCTGGTCGGACTGCGCCTGCAGCAGCTCGCCCAGGTGACGCAGGTCGGTGAGCGTGCGCTCGCCGTCGTCGCCGGCCAGCAGGGCGGGCGCGGCATGTTCGATCAGCTGCCGCACCACCGCCAGCACGCCTTCGCGCTGCCAGCGCAGGCGCCACTGCTGGAACTGCTGCTCGTAATCGAGCCAGGCTTCGGGCTGTTCGCGCAGCGCCTTCAGCGTGTGGAACGACAACCCATAAAGCCGCGTCGCCAGCGCCGCCCGCACTGCGCCCTCGTCGCTGGCGTGGTCGATGCCGTAGAGCAGGATCTGCAGCTCGCGCGCCACGTCCAGCGCGAACACGCTGGAGCGACCCGCACCCACGCAGGGCACGCCCAGGCGCTGCAGCCGCGCGCGCAGGTCGATGATGTCCTGGTTGCCGGGCAGCAGCACCGCGATGTCGCCCGGCTGCACGGCGCGATCGCCGATGCGATGGCGACCGGAGGCCAGCAGCGCCGCAATCTGCTGCGCGCAGGCCTCGAGCGCGTCGCGCGAGCGCGCGGGGACCGCGGCGGGATAGTCCGCCTGCCAGTGGAACTGCAGCGGCTGCGCCAGCGGCGCGCCGTCGACCGTGTACGACGCACTGTCGCGGCGGCCGCTGGCCTGCACCGGCTCGACGCGGATGGGCGCGTCCGGATCCACGCTCAGCACCGCGCCCGCGGCGGCATAGAACTGGTTCAGCGCGGCGACCAGCGTGCGCGAGGAGCGGTGGTTGGTGTCCAGCCGCAGCACCTGGTCGGCGCCGGCGGCGGCGCGCAGGTAGGTATGGATGTCGCCGCCGCGGAAGCGGTAGATCGCCTGCTTGGGGTCGCCGATCATCACCTGCCGCCCGCGCGCCGCGCCGGCGGCATCGCTGTAGATCGCGCGCAGGATGTCGTACTGCTGGCCGTCGGTGTCCTGGAACTCGTCCACCAGCGCCACCGGCCACGCGGCGAACAGCCGGTCGGCGAGGGCGCGGTCCTCGCGCCTGAGCGCGGTGCCGACGCGGGCGATCAGTTCGTCGAAGCTGAGCTGGCCGCGCGCGGCAAGGCGTTCCTCGCGCCACGCGTGCACCTGGGCCAGCCAGCCTTGCCAGGCGCGCACGTGGTCGACCATCGCGACGTACTCGAAAACGCGCCCTGCACGGGCGGCAAAGGCGAGCAGTTCGTGCGTGGCGGGCGCGGCCAGTGCATCAGCGGAAAGTTGTTGGTGGGCTTCCGTTTCGGCTGCGAGCAGGTTGGCGATCACCGATGCCTTGGGCGGCTCGCCGCGATCGCGCAGCCACTGTGCCAGCGCCTGCAGCGCCGTCTTCAGCGCGGTCTTGCGCGGCAGGAAGTTCGCCTTGCCGGCGACGAACGTTTCGAGCGCATCGGCGCGCGCGGGCGGCAGTTCGGCATCGAGGCAGGCCGCATCGGGTGCCCACAGCGCCACGCCGGGCTGCAGATAGGCCTTGAGCTGGCGACGCAGCGCAGCCAGCGACGCGGGCGCCTCCGCCACCGCGACCTCGCCCTGCTGCAGCCGTCGCCACAGGTCGGCCGACCATTCGTCGAGCAGCGCCTCGGACGAGACCATCTCGCCCAGCTGGAAGCCGCCGCCGCTCTCGAACGGATAGTCGGCGAGGATGCGCCGGCACAGGCTGTGGATGGTGCCGACCGGGGCCAGGTCCAGCTCGGCCTGGGCCAGCCGCAGGCGCAGGCGGTCGCGTTCGGCCTGGGCGGGATCGTCCTGCCAGCGCACATGCAGCCAGAGGAGATCGGGGCCGATGACACTGTCGGCGGTGTCGGCCTGCCAGTCCGCCGCGGCCATCTCGCCCCACACCAGCTTGGCGCGCAGGCGCTCGCGCAGCTCCTGCGCCGCGGCGTCGGTAAAGGTGGTGACCACGATGGCGCGCGGGCTCAGGCCCTGCTCCAGCAGCAGGCGCAGGTAGAGCACGGCGATGGTCCAGGTCTTGCCCGTGCCGGCGCTGGCCTCGATCAGCGTGCGGCCGTGGCCGGCCAGCTGCAGGCGGGTCCAGTCCAGCGACGCGGCGTGTTCGGCGGTGCCGGTCATGCGCTCACCGCTTGCAGGGTGGAGAACTCGATCAGCGCCGCGAGCTGCCCGGCCAACGCCTGCAGCTCGGCGTGCTGCGGCTGGCCGTCGGCGAAGTTGATCTCGCCGGCGAGCAGGCGCGCGTAGCCGGGCGCGTAGTCGCGCTCACCGGTGTTGAAGCCGCCCTCCCACGCCTGCCGCGCGGAATCGGGCTTGTCGTCCAGCGCGGCCCAGCTGGTGCGCGGGAAATACGGCAGCGGCTGGCGCTGCGCCTGTCGCCAGATCGACAGCAGCGCGGCGACGCGCGCGGCCAGTGCCTCGCGCATCGCGCGCGCGTTTTCCGCCGGCGCGGCCTGCAGCGCCTCGTCCCAGCGGTTGAACGGCGCACCGACGTCGGCTTTTTCATCGGCGGTGAAAACCGCCACCCGCACCGGCGTGGCGGCATCGACCGCCAGCCGCAGCAGCGCCCAGTCGAGGAACAGCGGCACGCGCTCGCGGAACGTCAGCGCCTCGGGTTTCTTGCCCGGCCAGGCCTCGAACAGCCACAACGCGTCGTCGGTGGCGAACACGCGTTCCAGCGCGCCTTCCACCGTGTGTTCGCCGATGGAGAGGGCGAGTGCGCGCGGCTGACGCTGCGGCATGGCTCCGGCGAACAGCGGATGCGCCTGTGCCGCCCGCAGCAGCGCGTTCACCGCATCGCGTTCGGCCGTCCAGGCGGCCAGACCGAGCCGGCCGCCGGGAAGCATGCCGCCGAGCCGCAGCCAGGCCGACGGCTGCTCCGGCAGGTCGAAACGGCCCGCGCCCAACGCATCGAAGAACAGCCGGCGGCCAACCTGGTCCAGCGCACTGAAGCCGGGCTGCAGCGGCTCGTCGGCCTGCAGGCGGTCGTCCTCCAGCGCGTCCAGACGGATGTTGAGCCGCTGCGCCAGCAACTGCCGCGCGGGATCGCGGAAGTAGGCCTGCACCTCGCGCAGGGCGATGGGCCCCGGCACTTCGCCGCCGGCGTCATCGCCGGCAGCGAGGAACGGCGCCAACGACTGGCCGGCCACCATGCCCGCACTGCCGCCATCGAAGGTGAACAGCCGCGGATCGCTGCCGTCGAAATAACGGCGGTCGAACGGCTGCAGCGGATGCTTGATGCGCCACGGCCGATGGATAACGCGCGGCGCGCCCGGCGCCGGTGCTCTGTCGTCCTCGTCGGCGTCGATACCACGCAGGCCGGCCTGGTCGTCCAGGCTCTGCAGCAACTCGGCCAGCGGCGCGGCCGGGTTGCGCGGCTTGCCATCACGCACGCCTTCACCGATATACGAGAGATGCAGCACCTCGCGCGCGGCCATCACCGTCTCCAGAAACAGGTAGCGGTCGTCGCTGCGCACGTCGCGGTCGCCGAGGCGGCGGTGGTGCTGCATCAGGTCCAGCCCGGCGTCGCCCACGCTGCGCGGGAATTCGCCGTCGTTGAGACCGAGCACGGCGATCACCCGGAACGGGATCGCGCGCTGCGGGACCATGCCGCAAAAGGTGACACCGCCGAGCAGGAAGCGCTGGCGCTCCGGCGCGGCAGCGAGCCGCTCGCGCAGCACCTCGCGCACCACGGAGAACTCCAGCAGCGGATCGAGTCCGCAGTCGGCGGTCTCCACCCGGGTCGCCTGCAGGAAGCGACGCAGCAGCGACAGCGCCTCCACCGCGTCGCGGTCACGCGGGTCGATGCGGAACAGCGTGTCGAGCAGGCGCTCCAGCCGCGCGGCCCAGGCCGACGCGGTGCGCGCTTCGGACGCGTCGCGATGCAGCTCGGCCAGCGCCAGCAGCAGGCGGTCCAGCGCGCCGAGGATCGCCGCCTGCGGACCGTGCACGCCTTCCACCGGCCACAGCTCGCCGTCCGGCAGGCGCCAGCCCGTGTCACCGGTGTCGGCGTCGCCCAGCACGTAGCCGGCGAGCAGGCGGTCCATGCCCCAGGCGAAGGTGTGCTCGTCGATGCCGGGCACGCCGAAGCCTTCGCGGAATGCGCCGTCCAGCGCCCAGGCCACGCGCCCCTGGCGCAGCCAGCGGGCCAGCGTGTCGATATCGCCTTCGCCCAGACCCAGCGCGCGCGCCACTTCCGGCACCTGCATCAGGTCAAGCAGCTCCGGTGCGGTGAGCCGCGACTCGGGCACCGCCAGCAGCCGGCTGAACGCGTCGAGCAGCGGATGCGTGCGCGCCACCGCCACGTCGGCCAGGTGGTACGGCAGCGGCCCGTGATGGCGGCCGGCCTCGCCGAACACCGCCGGCAGCAGCGGCACGTAGGCGGCGATGTCCGGGGCCATCACCACGATGTCCGAGGGCTTCAGGTCCGGTCGCGCGGCCAGCTCGGCGAGCAGCGCGTCGCGCAGCACTTCCAGCTCGCGCAGGCGGGTGTGGCACAGGTGCACGCGCAGCGAGCGGTCGGCCAGCGCCGCATCGGCGCCACCGCGCAGGGGCGCGATCACCGAGGGATCGAGCGCGCGCAGGCTCTCCTGCAGCCGCTGCAGCAGGCCGTCGCCCTCGCCCGGCGATGGCGCCTCGTCCTGCCAGTGGCGCACGTCCATGGCGATGGCGTCGTCGAAGTTCTGCAGGTTGAGCATGAAGTGCTGGCCCATGCGGCCCCAGGCGGCGAGCAGCGGGTGCCCCATCTGCAGGAAGTGCTGCTCGGAGGCCTCGCCGAAATCCGTGGTGCGGGCCAGCTCGCGCAGTTGCTCGCGCTCGCCGCGCAGGCCGGCCCAGAACTCGCGGCAGGGATCGGGCACGTAGACGATCACCGGCCGCAGCTGGCTTACCGCGCGCAGCAGGGCCAGCTCGGCCGGGGCGAGGTGGCTGATGCCGAACAGGTGCAGCGGCTCGTCGCTGGCATGGCGTGCGGGATCGCGCGCCAGCTCACGCACCAGCGCCTGCACGCGCTCGCCGCGGTGCGGCAGGCCGATGTCCGCGCGCAACTGGCGCCACAGCGGCGCCATGAAGGTGGGTTCGGGCAGGTCGTCGCGGCCGTGCTCCCAGGCGTCGAGCCAGTCCGGCCGATAGACCAGGTATTGGGTGTAGATGCGCGCCAGCCGGTCGGCCAGCTGGTAACGGCGGCGCGCCGCGTCGCCGCCGGCGAGGTAGCCCCGCACGCGGGCGTCGTCGATCGCCGGCAGGTGTTCGTGGATGCGCCAGCGCAGGCGGTCGCGGCGGTACGGCGTGAGCGCCACCGCGCCGCTGCCCAGCACTACCAGCGCCAGCTCGTCGAGCCAGCTGCTGGGCAACGAGATGCGCAGGTTGGCAACGATGCCACCGGCGCCGCGCTTGCGCGCCAGCGCGCCGGCCAGCCAGTGGCGCATGCCCGGGTGCGCGGCGATCACCGTCTGCGGCGCCAGCACGTGGGCCGGCGGCGCGCTGTCGAGCAGCTTGAGCAGCGGATCGAGCAGGGCCTCGAGCCGGCTCGCGCGGTAGATCACGAGGCCGTGGCCGAATTCGTCCTTGGGGGCGGTGTGCATCGTCGGGATGATAGCCGTGTGCGGTGGACGCACAGCACACCCGAAGCGCATCGCAGCGGCTGCGACGCGGCGGAATCAGCGGCGGCTTACCACTCGAGCTGGGCGGGATCGACGCCACCTTCGCCGTCGCCATCGTGCGGCGCGCCGGCATCCAGCTCGGCCTGCGGCTCGCCGGCCGGCTCGGCGGAGGCGTGCTGCAGTTGCATCTGTGCCTCGCGAGCAGCCAGGCGCAGCGCCAGCACGGAGCGCAGGTTGCGTTCCAGCTCGGCCAGCGTGATGGGGAAGAACGAGGCTTCGCGATCACTCACCGTCCAGCTCTTCACCCGGCGCAGGTCCACCGGCACCTGGGCGGCGTGCAGTGCTTCCATCACTTCCGGCGCATCGACCGCGCCCAGCTCGCAGATCAGCCGCCAAAGCCAGTTCATGCGCTGGGGATCGACCCCGCGCGTCATCGGCGGGCGGCGGTACGGCAGTTGGCTGAGGTCGGGTTCGTTCATGTCGTTCCCTGGCAAACGGGCGCGGACGTTCCGCGGCAAGCTTTCCGATAGCGGCCGGGATCGGGCGGGCTTTAGGGTGCCGGCGGTGGCCGCGGAGGATCGAACGCCAGCACCTGGTCGGTGTAGGTCTCGATCAGCGCGCTGATCGGATGACCGTCGCCGTCGACCAGCAGCGCCCGGTGTTGCAGCAGGCGGTGTGGCATCGCGAGCGATCCCGGTCGATCGGCCGGCAAGGCGCCGGCACGTTCCCAGCCGTCCGGCAGCGGCGACCACAACAGTTCGGCCGACAGCGTGCGCCGGCGGAAATGCAGCGGCTGCACCACCTTGCCGAACGGCACGTCGGTGGTCTGCAGCATGCGGTTCATGGCGGCGGTCAGCCGCGCCGGCACGTACCAGTTTTCCGCCTCCGACAGCGTGCGTCCGCCACAGCGCAGCGCCACGCGGCGATAGGCGACCGGCTCGTCCGCGCCGATGCCGAGTTGCGCGCGCAGATCGTCCGGCAACGCGTGCGCCGGCCCGCGCACCCGCTCGGCGGTCACCTTCGCCGGCGACGCCATGCCGTGCGCGCCGCACCAGCGCTCCAGCGTCAGCGTGGCGCTGTCGTGACTGAGCAGGTCGGCGTTGAGCGTCTGCAGCAGGGCCAGCGCTTCGGTGCGCGCAAGTGCGGTGTCAGGCCAGGCCGGTGCCGAAGGCGCTTTTTCTGCCTGGACGCTGCCCGCCAGCGCGCCAGCCAGCGCGATACCGGCCATCACGCGGCTCACAGCCCCTGCGCCGCCTGCGCCACGGCGCGGAACAGCGCGCGGCCCTTGTTCATGGTCTCCTCCCACTCGGAGGCGGGATCGGAGTCGTAGACGATGCCGGCACCGGCCTGCACGTGCAGGCGGCCGTCCTGGATCACCGCGGTGCGGATCGCGATGGCGGTGTCGGCATCGCCCCACCAGCCGATCCAGCCGATCGCGCCGGCGTAGATGTTGCGCTTGACCGGCTCGAGCTCCTGGATGATCTCCAGCGCGCGGATCTTCGGCGCGCCGCTGACCGTGCCGGCCGGGAAGGTGGCCTTGAGCACGTCCATGTAGGACAGCCCATCGCTCAGCGCGCCCTCGACCTGGCTGACGATGTGCATGACGTGCGAGTAGCGCTCGACCACGAAGGACTCGGTGACCGCCACGCTGCCCGTCTCGGTGATGCGCCCGACGTCGTTGCGGCCCAGATCGATCAGCATCACGTGCTCGGCGCGCTCCTTGGGGTCGGCCAGCAGCTCGGCTTCGAGCGCGTTGTCTTCGTCCTCGGTGGCGCCGCGTCGGCGCGTACCGGCGATCGGGCGCACCACCACCCTGCCGTCCTTCAGTCGCGCCAGGATCTCCGGTGAGGAGCCGACGATCTGCGTCTTGCCCAGGTCGACGAAGTACATGTATGGCGACGGATTCAACGCGCGCAGCGCGCGGTACACGTCCACCGGCCGCGCGTTGAAGCCGACACTGAGCCGCTGCGACGGCACCACCTGGAAGATGTCGCCGGCGCGGATGTATTCCTTCGCCTTCTCCACCATCGCCTCGAACTCGGCCTTGGTGAAGGAGGATTTGAAGTCGCTCTCGTCCAGCGCCACCGACTGCGTGAGCTGCGGGTACGACGCGCCGCCCTGGCGCAGGCGGTAGACCAGCGCGTCGAGCCGGCGCTGCGCCTGCGCGTAGGCGTGCGGCTGCGACGGATCGGCGTGCACGATGAGATACAGCCGGCCCTTGAGGTTGTCGAACACGGCCACTTCCTCGGCCAGCATCAGCAGCACGTCGGGCGTGCCCAGCTCGTCGGGGCGATCCCACTGCGCCAGGCGCGGCTCGATGTAGCCGATCGTCTCGAAACCGAAATAGCCGACCAGGCCGCCGCTGAAGGCGGGCAGCTGCGGCAGCCGCGGCACGTCGTACTGCTGGCGGAGTTTCTCGATCTCGGCCAGCGGATCGTCCAGGTGACGGCGCTCGGTGACTTCGCCGGCATCTTCCACTTCCAGTTCGTGCCCGCGCAGGCGATACACGCGGCGCGCCGGCAGGCCGATGATCGAATAGCGCCCCCAGGTGGCACCGCCCTCGACCGATTCGAACAGGAAGGTGTACGGGCCATCGGCCAGCTTCAGGTACACCGACAGCGGCGTGTCGAGGTCGGAAAACACCTCGCGCACCAGCGGGATGCGCGTGTGGCCCTGGGCCACCAGCGCGTCGAATTCGTCTCGGGAAATCACGTGGCGTGGGTCCGGCTGATCCAAACAGACGGCCATTGTAGGCACGACGCCGCGCCATCGCGCACCCGCACGGGCGCCGCGGCCGCCCGCCGCGGCGCATCCAGCAGGCAGCGGGGTGGCGGCGGGGCGTGGCTTGGTTAAGCTGACAGGTACCCACCGGAGGGAACAGCGGGCATGGATACGTTCTGCCTGGTATTGGCGGGCCACCATCTCGACCACAACGCCGACGCCGTCGAGTCACGGCTTGCCGCGGCATTCGGCATGACGCCGGAGGCTTTTCGCGACAAGGTGTGGCAGCGCGCGCCGCTGATCATCCGGCGCACGCTGGACGAGGCGACGGCACGCGCCCAGGCTGCCCAGTTGCAACAGCTCGGTACTGCGGCCGCGGTCCACGCCGACGATGGGGCGCTGATCTGGCTGCTGCGCGGCGATCGCGTGCTTGGCCCGCTGCCCGCCGACGCGCGCGGCGACTACGCCCGCCCGGACGACCGCTGGTGCCATGACGGCGACGCGAGCTGGCAGGCACTGCCGCTCGCCGCGACACCGCCGCCGCTGCCGCGCCCCGCCAGCCAGCCACCGCCGCTTCCTGCCCGTGCCATGCCGCGCGGCCGTCGTCGAACATCGACGTGGCTGGGAGGCGTGGCCGTCGCTTCGCTGGCGATCCTGATCGGGTACCTGTATCGCGCGCCGGCCCGTGCGCCCGCGACGCCGGTGGTGCGCTATGTGCCACGCCCGCTGCAGCCCATGGTGGCAAGCGCATCCGCAGCAACCATGCCTTCCGCCTGCCCCGCTGGCGGCGCGGCCGGCGGCGAGGAAGACCGCTTCCTGCTCACCGGTGGACAACGCGTGCTGACCGGGCGGGCACGGCGCAGCGGCGACGCCTACGTCGCCGAGGCGATCGTGCAGCGCGATGCCCAGTGCCAACCCAGCGCGGTGCAGCTCTACATGTTCCGCCGTGGTGTCTTCGTCGGGACCGTGCTCGACGCGCCGATCGACCCGCGCCACATGCAGCTGACCGACTTCACGCTCGACGCGCAGGGCCAGCTCACCTACAGCGTGCGCCGCTGCGACGGTCGTACCGGCGGCTGTGGCGACACCGAGACCTACCAGGCGCACCTGCAGCGCGGCGACGGCGGCTGGGTGCTGGCCTACGGCGCGCCCACGGCACCGGTGGCGGTGGAGATCATCAGCCGGCCGCCGCCGCACTATCCGGAAGAAGCGATACGTCAACGTCACCAGGGCACCGTGCTGCTGGTGCTCACCATCGGCACCGACGGCCTGCCGCGGGATATCGCCGTGGCGCAATCGAGCGGGTTCGCCGAGCTGGACGCCGCGGCGGTGGCCTCGGCCCGTCAGTGGCGCTTCCGCGCGCTGCGCAGCGACGGCGGCGCCGGCACGGCCACGGCACGCGTGCCGGTGCGCTTTCACCTGAGTGACGGGCAGGCGCTATAGCCGCGGGCGCGGCATGCCGAACAGCTGCAGCGTGAACGCCACACCCTGGCCGTCATCCGTGTTGCGCGCCAGAGCCACTCCGCCATGACGCTCGGCCACCAGCCGCACCACGTACAGGCCCAGCCCCAGGTGCGGCGCATCGCCCGGCGTGGCCTTGTCGCGCAGGCTCACCAGCGAATCGAACAGCCGCGCCTGCATCGCCTCGGGCAGCGGCGGCCCCTGGTTGGCCAGGGTGATCTGCGCGCCGCCATCGATGGCCCGCAGCTCCAGCCGCAGCCAGCCCTCGGCCGGGGTGAACGAGAGCGCGTTGTCGAACAGCTTGTCCAGCGCCTGCGCCACCAGTTCGGGCGCGCCGTGGAACGGCAGTGGTGCATCGGGCAGCACGCAGTCGAAACGACGCGTCCCTGCCAGCGCGCGATAGGACTCGGCGCAGCCGCGCACCACGTCGCGCAGGTCGACGTCCTCCGGTTCGGCGGCGGCGATGGCGCGCTCCATCCGGCTGGCCTCGCTCATGGCACGTACCAGCGCACCGAGGCGGGCGGTGCCGTCGCGCGCCCGCGCGAGATACGGCGCGGCATCCGCGGGCACGCCGCCGTCCGCATCGAGCGCGTGCTCCAGGTTGTCCAGCGAGGATTTGACGATCGCCAACGGCGTGTTGAGTTCGTGCGACAGCTTGGAGGCCAGCGTACGCAGGTAGTCGGTGTAGCCACCCACCGCCTCGAACAGCTTCTCGAAGCTGCGCGCGAGGTCGCCGACCTCGTCCGGCGCGTCGGTCATCGGGAAGCGTCCGCGCTGGAACAGGCCGTCCAGACGTCCATCCGCTGCCTGCGCCCGCTCGGCCGCATCGCGCAGCTTGCCCAGGCGCAGACTCAGCCGCGTGGCGAAAGCGAGCAGGATGCCGCCGGCCACCAGTAGCACCGCGAAGCTGGTGAGCAGCAATCCGAACAGCGCGCGGTTGGCCAGCAGCGGCACCGCGCGACTGGCCTGCTCCAGCAGCAGCACCCCGCGCACGTGACCGGCCCGCTCGATCGGCACCGCGGCATCGAGCACCACGCTGGCGCGCGTCTCGCCGTCGCGCCACACCGCGGCGGGCGTGCCGTGGCGCGCCTGGGTGACCTCGTCGGTGAGCAGGCGCGGCGCATCCTGCATCCAGGGCTGCGAGGCCTGCACGCGGTCGGCCAGCAGGGAGCGGTAGATCAGCGCGGCGAACCAGCCCGGCTGCGGGCCCTGGCTGCGATCCGCATCGTGTCGTCCGCTCTGTGCCAGCAACCAGCCATCGGGTGACAGCACGCGGGCGTGCACGTCGTCAGGTGCCAGCTGCGCCAGTTCTGCCGACAGCGGGTCCGAATAGGCCAGCAGCGGCCGCTGCTCGACGGCGAGGGGATCGCCGCCATCGGCCGGATCGAACACGCCCACGCCCAGCGCGCTGACGCCGTCCACACGCGGCACGCGCAGCTCGATGCGATAGCCACTGCCATCTTCCTGCCACTGCGCGGTGAGCAGATCGGGCAGGCCGTCGACCGGCGGATCCAGCGGACGGGCGCTGACCGGGCCGGGCGCCGCACTGGCCAGCAGATAACGACGCAGCACCGTCCCGCGCTGCAGTGACAGCACCACGTGATCGGCGCGCAGCACCAGCGGATCGTCGACCTCGGCGCGCGTGCGGCGGCTGTCGCGCACGTCCAGCCACAGGTAGAGCCAGCTGTCGTCCTGCGCCAGCAGCAGCTTGCCGCGCGCACCCACCGGCTCGCTCCACGGCGTGAGCGGTGCCCAGTCGTCGCCGTAGCCGTCGATGGTGATCGGCGTGCCGGCGGCCTGCACATACCAGCCCTGGCCGGCTTCCGGCAGCACCGCGCCGGTGACCGCCAGGCTGCGCGCCACGGCGCGCGCCGACGCGGTGAGCGCCTGCGCCTGGCCGTCGCGCAGCAGGTTTTCCATCTGCCGCACGTAGAGCCAGCCGGCGACGGGCAGCGCCAGCGTGCACAGCGCGACGAGCAGCAGCTTGCGGCGCAGGGTCATGGCGCGGAGTGTTTGCCAGCGCCCCGCTGCCCGTCCCGCGATCGATGATCGCCCTCTCGACTCATATAGGACGCGTTGGCAGCGACTTTCATAAATCCGTCCAGCAGCGCTCTACGCTGCGGATCGCCGGCCGCCAAGGTCATCGACCAGCTTAGGCGTATGCCGGTCGTTCGGCCCGGATCGCAGAACACAACCACGTCATCAAAGTGATCCGTGCCTTCGTAAGCGATGGCATCGCAAGTCATCTTCGCGTGTGGGATCCGGAACAGCTTGGAACGCGCTCCCGGATCGCGCTGGAGATATTTTTTGCGGTCGGCGACGACTTCATCGTTGAGACTGTGCAGCTTGGCAGGCCAGACGTTGAGCACGATCACCTGTTCAGGCTTGCCCGTCCACTCGCCCTGATACATGACCAAGTTCACGCCTATAGCGCGTGCGTACATGCAGCAATCGGCCGTCCAGCCACTCAGCTTGTCGGCTAGCACGGCCCATCCAGGAACGTCGCCGTCTGCCTTGCCATAGACCAACACGACGCGGTCTGCTTGCACTGAATCCGCTTGGCCGACCGCAAGGCATACCGGCGAGGCACAAGCGGCGATCAGCAGCAGCCATCGCCTCACGGCTTCCACCGGTAACCCACGCCATGCACGGTCTCGATCGCGTCGAACTCAGGCGCCACCGCGATGAACTTCTTGCGGATGCGCTTGATGTGCGAGGTGATGGTGGCGTCGTCGACCACCAGTTCGGCTTCGCGCATCAGCTGATCGCGGTTCTTCACGTGGCCGGGGAAGCGCACCAGGGTGTGCACCATCCAGAATTCGGTGACGGTAAGCGGGATCTCTTCACCATTCCAGGTGATCCGCATGCGCTCGGATTCGAGCTTGAGCGGACCGTGCTCGATCACCGTCTCGCTGGCCGCCGGCGCCTGCATCGAGGCGATCCGGCGGAACAGGGCGGCGATGCGTGCAGCGAGCTGGTGCAGGCTGGTGTCCTTGCTGAGGTAGTCATCGGCACCCAGCCGCAGGCCGGAAATCACGTCGAAATCCGAATCGCGCGCGGTAAGGAAGATGATCGGCAGCGTCGGCGACTTCGCGCGCAGCTCGCGGCACAGGTCGAAGCCGCCTTCGGGCTCGTCGCCCAGGCCGATGTCGATGATGACCAGCTCCGGCAGGCGCATGGCGAAGGCCGCCGAGGCCTCGTGCCGCGAACCGTAGCCGCGGGTGTCGTAGCCGAAACGGTTCAGCGCCTCGACGTAGTTGGCGCGGATCAGCGGTTCGTCTTCGACGATGGCGATGCTGCGGCCCATGAGAACTCCCCTGTAGGATGCGGTTCGTGATGGTACGCAGCGTGCATGGCGGCGTGCATCATGCGCAAGACGCATCCAGTGGTCTGCCATGCCTTCGCCACAGATCGGGACCGGTTTTGCCGCTTCCGGCCTATTTGCCCGGAGCAGTCACCGGCTGCACGTCACCGACGGTTACGCGACCGACCCACCCCTCCAGAAGGTGGTCGGCATAGCGGTCGAGCTTGACCAGGACCTGATCCACCGGCTGCGCCGTGGGGCAGAGCACGGTGATCGTCTTGTCCTTCAACGGATGCAGTGGCGGTACCTTGCCGCCAGTGATCCCGTCGATACACACCTTCTCGTCGAAACCTTCCTGGCCGGTCAGGTCGGATCGTGCGTGACGATAGTGCCGCTCGGCCCTGCGCGCAGCCGTGGCATCGCCATAGACCGGCATCATCGCCTCGAGCAGATGCCGGGCCTGCGCCTGCTCCTGCACCGAGGCCTGGCTCTCGGCCGAACGGTAGACCGCGAGATAGAAGGGCGTGTCCCGCTCGCTGGCGAGTTGCAGATAGGCCAGCCCCAGCGGGCGGTTGGGCTGACCGGAATCGCCCTTGAAGTAACCGATCCCGAGCAGGAACTGCGCACGCTTGTTGCCCCACCGGGCGGCGTCGTCGAGCATCTCCCTCGCCCTGGCGAACTTCCTCCCGGCCAGATCCCTCACGCCAACGCAGTAGTAGTACTCGCCCGGCACGTAACGCTCCAGACCCTGCGGGCAGTTCGTCCTGGCCACTTCAGCCAGCGGCATCCTGGAGTCCGCAGGCGAACGGCCCGGATCGGCGGCGGATGCCGCCGCCGCGTTGGAAACAAGCCATGCCGCGGACACGGCCAGCGCAAAGACGCAGATTCGACTCGCCATCATCCAGTACCCCTTTCCTTGGGTTTCGCCCTCCAAGGTCACCATGCACCAGGACGCCATTGCCCGCAACTCGCCATGTTTTCAGCATCACCGCATCAGACCGGCCGGTTGAGATGCATCCAGGCCCTTGAGGGAGCACCAACATGAAGAAGCTCGACGCCGCACATGACGACAACGAACTGCAGGGCTTCGAGCCGCTGCGTGTGGTCCTGGCCATCGGTGGGCTCATGCTCGGACTGTTGATGGCCCTGCACTGAGGAGGCCCGTCATGCCCTGTTTCGATCAATGGTTCGACAGCTCCGCCACGTACTGCATGCCACCCCCGGCCGCACAAGGACGCGCGATGGAAAACCACCCGCAGGACCCCGACCCGGATTGGCAGCCGTTGTAGATAGACCGTTTTTCCCCGACCTTAATGGCCGTTCCTTCTCCCCTCCGCGCGAGGGGAGTCTTTTTTCGGGTCGCAAGAAAATTCTGAACGAGCGGGAACCATCCCCGCCGGGCGGGGTTCCAATCTCCTGAGTGGCGTCGCGCCATTGCCGTGGAAACCCGTCGCATGGCGCCTGTACGGTGCAGCGGCGGGGCGGCGCCCACTCTGGTGATCTCCCTGACGCGTCCGACGACGCTTGTCCCGGTGCCACGCGGCGCCGGGACTTCTTTTTGCGCTTTCCGACGACGATCAGCCGATGGCGTGGCGCATGGCGGCGATCGCCGCGGCGTAGTCCGGCGCGTTGAAGATCGCCGAGCCGGCGACGAAGGTGTCGGCCCCGGCCGCGGCGATGGCGCCGATGTTGTCGGCGCTCACGCCACCGTCCACTTCCAGCCGGATCGCACGGCCGCTGTCGTCGATGCGGCGGCGCACCTCGCGCAGCTTGTCCAGCGCCGAAGGAATGAACTTCTGCCCCCCGAAACCGGGATTCACCGACATCAGCAGCACGAAGTCGAGCTTGTCCAGCACGTGGTCGAGCCAGTTCAGCGGCGTGGCCGGATTGAAGACCAGGCCAGCCTGGCAGCCGGCCTCCTTGATCAGGCCGAGGGTGCGGTCGACGTGCTCGCTGGCTTCCGGATGGAAGCTGATGGAGTTGGCGCCGGCCTTGGCGAAATCCGGCACGATGCGGTCTACCGGCTTGACCATCAGATGCACGTCGATGTGCGCGGTGATGCCGTAGTCGCGCAGCGCCTTGAGCACCATCGGGCCCATGGTGAGGTTGGGCACGTAATGGTTGTCCATCACATCGAAGTGCACCCAGTCGCCACCGGCGGCGAGCACCTTGGCGGTGTCCTCGCCGAGCCGGGCGAAATCGGCCGAGAGGATGGACGGAGCGATGATCGGGGACTGCTTGCTCATGGATCGACCTCTGTTGGAGCGCACTGTGTGCGCGACCGGTTGTCGGCGTTGGCGCCATGCAGGCTTTTCGCGCACTTCGGCGCGCTCCAACACGGCTTTTATTTGAAGCCCTTCTCGGCCTTGATGCGCTCGTAGGCCGCGTTGATCTCGCTGGCCCGCGCCTCGGCGCGCTTGCGCATGTCCTCGGGCAGGTCGCCAAGACGGTCGGGGTGATGCTCGGAGATCAGCTTGCGGTAGGCGCGCTTGATCGTGCGCTCGTCCGCGTCGCGCTGTACGCCGAGCACCGCGTAGGGATCGGGGCCGCCGGTGGAGCGGTGCGGCGGTACGTAGCCGCCGCCGTTGCCGGCGCCGCCGCGCGGACCGCTGCCGGCGTTCCAGGCGTAGCCCTTCATCGCCATCAGCGCCATCAGCTCCATGTCGCTCACGCGCATGGCGAAGGCGAGCTGGCGCAGGATCGCCATCTTCTCCGGCGGCGGGTTGCCCTCGGCCAGCACGGTCTCGATCACCACGTCGAGCACCGGGAAGGCATGGTCGCGGCGCAGGCCGACCCAGTCGCGCAGTTCGCCGATGGTCGGCGAGACGTCGAATTCAGCGGTCTTGCCGCGGTTGAAGCTGGCGATCGCCTCCTGCCGCTGGGCGGGCTCCAGGCCCATGCGGGTCATCAGGCGCTCGGCGATGGCGATCTCCGCCTCGGAGACGCGGCCGTCGCTCTTGGCCACCGCGCCGAGCAGCGCGAACAGCGGACGGATGAAGCCGCCGGCCTCCGGCACCGCGCTGCGGCGCTGGCTGTAGCGCATGTTGTCCAGCACGAAGCCGATCAGCGCGCCGACGATGGCGCCCGGCAGGCCGTGGCCGAAGAACAGGCCGACGAGGGCGAACCAGAGGGTGTAGGTGTAGCTCATGGCTGCGACGCCGCCACCGGCGTCTGCGCGCTGTACCACTGGGCCAGCTGGTCGAGCTCGGCGTCGCTGACCGGGCCGATCGCGGCCTTCATCAACGCCACGTCGCGACGACCGTCGCGGTACTGTTTCAGCGCTTCACGCAGGTAGTCGAGTTTCTGCCCGGCGAGGTTGGGCGCGCCGGGAATCTGCGCCCTGCCGCGCTCGCCATGGCAGGCGGCGCAAAGCCCGAGGCGGGCGGGCGGAGCGGGCATCTCGGCCCGAAGGGGCGCAACAGCGGTCAGGCACAACGCCGCGATCAGGACGGTTCGCATCGGCAACACACGGGATGGAAGACGCACCAGTCTACCAGCGCCCCCGCCACCGGCGGCCCGGTCGGGTGTCGCGCCGTTACACTATGCCGCGCCCGCCCTACCCGGAACCGACCCGTGCCCACCACCCTGTCCCAATCGAACCTGCCCGGCCTGGAGCTGATCCACCGCGGCAAGGTGCGCGATGTGTACGCGCTGCCAGGCAACCGTTTGCTGATCGTGGCCACCGATCGCCTGTCCGCGTTTGACGTGGTGCTGCCCGATCCGATCCCCGGCAAGGGCGAGATGCTCACCCAGATCTCCAACTTCTGGTTCGCCAAGACCGCGCACCTGGTGCCCAACCACCTGCTCGACGTGCCGCTGGCCGACGTGCTGCCGCCGGGCACCGACCTGGCGCTGTACGCCAGGCGCGCCGTGGTGACGCGCCGCCTGAAGCCGGTGCCGGTGGAGGCAATCGCCCGCGGCTACCTGATCGGCTCCGGCTGGAAGGACTACCAGGCCACCGGCGCCGTGTGCGGCATCGCGCTGCCGGCGGGACTCCAGCAGGCACAGCAGCTGCCCGAGCCGATCTTCACCCCGTCGACCAAGGCCGCCGTGGGCGACCACGACGAGAACGTCAGCTTCGACGCGGTGGTGAAGCTGGCCGGCCGCGAGCTGGCCGACAAAGTGCGCGACGCCACGCTGGCGATCTACCGCTGGGCCGCCGCGTTTGCCGCCGAGCGCGGCATCATCCTGGCCGACACCAAGCTGGAGTTCGGCACCGACGAGGACGGGACGCTGTACGTGATGGACGAGATGCTCACCCCCGACTCCTCGCGCTACTGGCCGGCCGACCAGTACCGGGTGGGGATCAGCCCGCCCAGCTACGACAAGCAGTTCGTGCGCGACTACCTGGAGTCGATCGGCTGGAACAAGACACCGCCGGGTCCGCGCATTCCGGCCGAGGTGATCGCCGGCACCGAGGCGAAGTACGCCGAGGCGCTGCAGCGGCTGGCCGGCATCACCCTCGCCTGACCCGGCAACCCGCGGAGACAACGCCATGCGCACCATGCAGGACTGGCTGGACAGCTACAGCGCCGATCACCAGAACCCGATCAACCAGCGCCTGCACTGGCTTTGCGTACCGCCGATCGTGTGGAGCGTGATCGCGCTGCTGTGGACCATTCCGGTGCCAGCGCGCTTCCTGCAGCCGGGCGCGTGGGCGGTGCTGGCGATGGTCCTGGCGTTCGCCTGGTACTGGAAGCGCTCGCACCGGCTCGGTGGCGCGCTGCTGCTGGCCTTCGCCGCGCTGGCGCTGCTCACCGGCCTCCTCTTCAACCGGCTCGGCGCGGCCAACCTGCGCTGGTCCGCACTGGCGGTGTTCGTGGTGGCATGGATCGGCCAGTTCGTCGGGCACCAGTTCGAAGGGCGCCGGCCGAGCTTTCTCACCGATCTCTCCTACCTGCTGGTCGGCCCTGCCTGGCTGATGGAAAAGCTGCTGCGCCGACTCGGCTTCAAGGCTTCTGCATGACCACCCTGCTCACCGTGCTCAGCACCCTCCTGTGGTGGGTGCTGTACAGCTCGATCTTCGCCCTGTTCTTTTCGCTGATCGCCTGGCCGCTGCTGCGCTGGAACGAGCGCACCAGCGTGGTGTTCAACCGCGTGTACCTCGCCTGCCTGCTGTGGACCATGGCCGGCATGGCGATGGTGGGCGCGGTGGCCGCGCACGAAGGCCACGTGCGTCCGCCTTACGGCGCGCTGCTGGCCAGCAATGCGCTGCGCGGCGTGCTGGTGGTGGACATGCTGGTCGGCGTGGCGCTGCTGTGGCGGCTGATCCCGCGCGTGGATGCCCGCCGCATCCGCCCCACCAGCGCCTGCCTGGCCGTGGCCGCGGTGATGGCGATTGCCTTCGGCATCGCCACCAGCCTGGCGTGACAACGGCGCGTCGGCTCAGCCGGTCGCCTGCCGCTCCAGCCAGCGCCAGCCGTAGAACGCCGGCACACCCAGCGCGATGATCAGCAGGCTCATGCCCGCGTCGCGCGGCGCGTGGATCGAGGTGGCGATGATCACCCCCAACACCGTCACCACGAACACCAGCGGCAGCACCGGGTAGAACGGCACGCGATAGGGCGAGGGCTCCTGCGCGAGATGGCGGCGATACCAGAACAGCGTGGCGATGCCGAACGCATGCGCCAGCCACTCGCCGACCGTGGTGTAGTCCAGCAGCTGACCGAAGCTGCCCGACAGGGTGAGCACGATCGCCCACGCGCCCAGCGTCGCGAGCGCCACCTGCGGCGCACGGCTGGTGGGATCGATCCGCCCCACCGCGCTGAAGAACATGCCGTCGCTGCCCATGGTCTGCAGCACGCGCGCGCCGCCGGCGATGGCGATGGCGCAGTAGCCGAAGGTGGAGCAGGCGATACCCAGCGCCATGATCGTCGCGCCGCTCGGGCCCAGCAGGTCGCGCAGCAGGTCCGCCGCCGGCGCCGAGCTGGCGGCCAGGCCGGCGTGGCCGAGCCCGGCGAGGTAGGCGAAGTTGACCAGCAGGTAACTGCCCACCACGCCGGCCATGCCCAGCCCGAGCGCGCGTGGCAGCGTGCGCTGCGGATCGCGCACTTCCCCGGCCAGGTCGTTGAGGTAGTGGAATCCGCCGTAGGCGAACAGCACCGGCAGCAGTGCGCCGAGGAAGTCGCCCGGCGACGCCACGTGCACCGGATCGGCCGCGAGCGCGCTGCCGAGATGGCCGCGCGCCAGGATCAGCCCGACCACCACCAGCAGTGCGATGGCCGCCAGCTTGAGCACGGTGAAGATGTTCTGCACCCAGGCGCCGGCGCGGATGCCGAACAGGTTGATGCCCACGATGAAGGCGATCGATCCCACCGCGACCGGCTTGACGAAACCGGGGGGAAAACCCAACGCCGCGCAGAAATAGTCGGCGAAGGTGGTCGCCACCGCCGCCACGCTGCCGGGATAGTTGATCAGCGCCATGGTCCAGCCGAACAGGAACGCCGGCAGCTTGCCGAACGCCTCGCGCAGGTAGACGTAGGTGCCGCCCGCCTGCGGCCGGCGCGCGCCCAGCTCGGCGTAGCAGAGCACCCCGGCCAGCGTGAGCAGGCCGCCGATCGCCCACAGCAGCAGCACCTGCCAGCCGGCCGAGGTGCGTTCGGCCACGGTGGCCGGATTGCGGAAGATGCCGGCACCGATCACGCCGCCGATCACGATCGCGGCGGCGTCCCAGGTGCCTAGGCGGCGAAGATAGGTTGGCGAAGCGGATGCAGTCGTCATGGCGTCGCGGCGTCACTGGCGAGGAAGATCAACCCATAGCGTGACACGACGACCGCCCGCTGTGCCGGCCTCGGCGGCAGTGCATGTGTCGAACCACACACATCGGGACGACGCCGGCAACACTCGAAGCTCGCACGACAAGACGGCGCGACGCACTTCGCCGGTGGCCATGGCCCCTCTCCCGCTTCGTCGGCCGTTTAGAATCGCGCTCTTGTCCCACCGGCCCGCACGATGTCGCCACACCCGATGCCCATGCATGACATGACGCTCTACCGTCCGGGCCCGGCCTGGCTCCGGGCGATTGACGGCCTGGCCGGAGCATCGGCATGAGCAGGCCCGCGGTATCGAGCGCAAACACCTCGTCGGCGCTGATGCGTTGGCTGTCATGGGGCGCGGCCGCGGCGATGCTGTCGGTGGCGGCCTGGCTGATGCACCGCTACCTGTTGCAGATCAGCTGGCGCGCGTTTGCCGCCGCATGGTCGCAGCTACCGGCCAGCCGCATCGCCGGCTCGATCCTGGCGACCGGGGTGAGCTTCGCCATGCTCGCCGTGTTCGAAATGCAGGCTGTCGCGCTGACCGTGCCCGGACGTGTCCCACGGAGCCGCGCGGCTTTCGCCGGCATGGTCGCCAATGCGCTGGCCAATACCCTGGGCTTTCACGCGCTGACCGCGAGCGCGACACGCTTTCGCATCTACCGGGCGAGCGGGCTCAGTGCCGGCGACACCGCCCGCATCGTCGGCGTGGCCGGGCTCGGGGTGGGATTGGGCTTCGCCGTGGTGATCACCGGCGCGCTGTGCTGGGAGCCGGCGATCACCCAGGGCTGGGGGCGCATTCCCGGTTTGGGCCTGCTGGGCGCGCTGGGGACGCTGTTGTTCTGGCTGGGCAGGCAACCGCGTTCGCTGCGGATTTTCCGCTGGACGCTGGTGTTTCCCGATGCCCGTACGGCGGCCCGGCAGATGCTGATCGGCGCGTTGGAGATGAGTGCGGCGATCGCGGCGCTCTACATCCTGCTGCCGGCATCCATCGCACCACCGTTCGTCGACTTCCTGCCGATCTACGTCGGCGCCGTGCTGGCCGGCCTGATCAGCCATGCGCCGGGCGGACTGGGCGTGTTCGAGACGATCATGCTGGCCTCGTTCACCCAGGCCCAGCGCGCGGATCTGCTGGCGGCGATCCTCTGCTACCGCCTCACCTACAGCCTGCTTCCCTTTGTGCTGGGCAGCCTGGCGCTGGGCATCTTCGAAGCACGGCAGCGCTGGCTCGGCCGTGCGGGCAAGGGCGACTCGGCTCAGTTCGACGGTGGATAAAGCTTGATCAGGCGCTGCTGGCGCAGATGATGCCGCGCCAGCGCCAGCGCACCGATCGGCCGGAAGCCGCGCCGGCGGTTGGCCGCACCGAGCTCGAACAACGTTCGCTGCTTGGCGAAGACCATCGCGTAGACCTGCCGCACGCTGTATTTCGGATCCCACGCGTGCACCGCCTCGGAGCCGGCGCCGTTGACTTCCATGATGGTGAAGCGACCCGCACGCAGATCCTGCAACGTCGCGAAGCGTACGTCGAAACGACCGACGTGGAATTCAGGCATGTCGTGCGCAACCGCCTCGATGGCGGCCAGCAGCTCGGGCGTGGCCAGCGCCGAGCCGTCCTCGTAACGGCCACCGACACGGGTCGATCCGATCAGCGAGAGGCGGACCACTTCGCCAGCGGCCGGAACGCGCGCGGGGTCGAAGTCGCACTGGTGTTCGCGCGGGCGGTCGAACGCCCGCCGCAGCCGATCGTCCTCGGCCACCAGCTCGTCCAGCGTGTGGATGCCGTCGCCGATCACCTGGGGATAGTGGCGCAGCAGGATGCTCAGCAGCTGGCCCCCTGCCTGGCCGGGATGGCGGATGTAGAACAGGCCTGCCTCGCCCGGCTCGTCGAGATAGCGCTGCAGCATCAGCGTTTCGCCCGCGGGATAGCGGGCCAGGTAGTCCGCCAGGGCCGATGCATCGTCGAGGCGCCGCACGCCGAACCCGCACCAGCCCAGATCCGGCTTGGCCACCACCGGGAAGGTGAGGCCTGCGGCGGCCATCGCTGCCAACGCGGCCGGGACGGCCAGCGCGCCGCGTGCGGTGAGCAGCACGAACGGCGCGACGCGAGCACGGGCATGCGGGCCCATCGCGGCGAAGTATTCCGACTTGGTATCACCGACCAGGCCGCCGGCCGTGATCGCAGGATTGGCGGCCGAAGGCAGCGTGAGGCTGCGGTAGCGCAAGCCGAGCCACGCCCACTGCAGCACCATCGGCACCAGGTTGAGCCACTTCGGAATGCGCTCGATGGTGCCCGGACGTGGGGCGGCGGCCGGTGGAAGCAGCGGCGGTCCCTGGGTGGCCAACATCGGCTCAGCCATGACTGATCACCTCGTACTGGATCGGCTTGAAGGCAAAATTGTTGGACTGTCCGGCCGAGCACGCGGTGAGGCCGATCAACAGATCCATCTGCGCCTCGAACACGGTGTAGTCGCCGGCGCGGCTCAGTGGAGGTTCCACGGTGATTGCGCCCGTGGCCGGATCCACCGGCACGTTCATGAACACGTTGAAGGCGGTCGGTATCGCATCCGGCTGCACACCGTACGGCGCCAGCGCCGCGGCCAGATTGCCGAAGCAGCCGCGGTGCGGTTTGTCATCGCCGTAGAGGATGCGAAACATCTCGGCCGAGCACGGCGACAGCAGGAAATCGTGGCGCCCCACGGTGTCCTCGCCGATGCGCAGCATCACGCTGGAGCGGTTCGAGTAGATCGGATCGCCGGTGGAAAGGTAGATGCGGCTGGCGTAGTCGATGCTGCGGCCGGACGATATCGCCTCGCCGGTGTCGTGCCGGTTGAACGCCACCAGGTCAGCCACCTGCTCGCCCTGCGGATCGATCACCCGCAGGGACTCGCCCTTGCGCAGCTCGAACGCCACGCCGCTGCGGGGAGGGATGGTCTGGATCATGCGCGATCACCGTGGCCGACGGGAGCAAACGGGCAGACCCAGTCGGCATCCACCCGGCGCCCACTGTACTGGCGCGCCTCCGAGCTGCGCCCGTGCAAGGCGAGCATCGGGTTGGGCGAACCGGCATACGCCACATCGCGCTGCAGAATCGCCGCGCGCAGCTTGTCGTAGCGGCCGTTCGCGCGCAGTTGCTCGAACTGGCTGTGCAGGTTGAACACCAGCACGGGGCACTGGAACCGGCGGGCCGGACGGCTGGCCTCCGGATGCAGACCCACCACGTAGAATGCCTTCCCGCCCACACTCATGCTGAAGCTCGGCGACGCCGGATCGCCACTCACCCGCGGATCCCAACCGTAACGACGGCGATCGATCGCGTGGATCGCCGCCAGGCGCTCCCACAGAGCGCGCTCGAATGCCGGTTCGTCCAGCAATGGCGATGTCGGAAACAGCACCGCGACACTGATGAACGAGGAACCGTCCGCGGGCTCGGACAGCGCCTGCAGGTGGCCGGTGATCGCGAGGTCGTCATCAACGCAGCACAGGTCGCGCGCTCGCACCACGAGCAACTGACCGCGCGAGCGCGATGCCTTGGCGCCAAGGCATGGAAAGGGCGCCGCATCGACGAAAGCCACGAAGGCGGCCTCGACGGCCGCGGGCGCCGACATGGTCTGATCGCTCTGCACAGCACCCACATCCCGGGCTGGCTGTGTTCGCACCTGAACCTGCATGAGTTCTCCGTCGGACGGCCGTGGCAAATCGCATCACCACGCGTACATGACCCTGTCCACCAAACGGTACGGATCTCTGTGACGGCTGGATGTGAAAGCCGATGCCACGAGCTGAATGATCGCTGCCGGCGCATGGCTAGAATGGACGCGTGCTCCCTTCGCATAGCCCTGTGTCCGTCTCCACACGCAAAATCCTCCACATCGACATGGACGCGTTCTACGCGTCGGTCGAGCAGCGCGACAATCCGGCGCTGCGCGGCAAGCCGGTGGTGGTCGCGTGGCGCGGCGCGCGCTCGGTGGTGTGCGCGGCCAGTTACGAGGCGCGCCCGTTCGGCGTGCGCTCGGCAATGCCGGCGGTGCGCGCCGAGCGGTTGTGTCCGCAGGCGATCTTCGTGCCGCCGGACTTCACGCGCTACAAGGCGGTGTCGCGGCAGATCCGCGAGATCTTCGCCCGCCATACCGACCTGATCGAGCCGCTCTCGCTGGACGAGGCCTACCTCGACGTCACCACCACCAAGAGCGGCCTCGGTTCGGCCACCGCCACCGCCGAAGCGATCCGCGCGGCGATCCGCGAGGAAACCGGGCTCACCGCCTCGGCCGGCGTCGCCCCGAACAAGTTCCTCGCCAAGATCGCCTCCGACCACCGCAAGCCCGACGGCCTGTTCGTGGTGCGACCGCATCAGGTGGACGCGTTCCTGCTGCCGCTCAAGGTCGGGCGCCTGCCCGGCGTGGGCAAGGTGATGGAAGCGAAGCTGACCGAGCTCGGCATCACCACCGTGGCGCAACTGCGCACCCTGCCCCTGGCCGAGATGGAGCAGCGCTTCGGCCGCTGGGGTCGCCGGTTGCACGAGCTGTCGCTGGGCATCGACCACCATCCGGTGCAGCCGGAGCGCCCCAGCGTGCAGGTGTCGGCGGAAGACACGTTCGAGCACGACCTGCGGCTGGACGAACTCGAACCGCACATCCGTCGGCTGGCCGAGAAGACCTGGGCCGGCCACCAGCGCGAGGCAGGCCGCGTGGCGCGCACGATCGTGCTCAAGCTCAAGACCGCCGACTTCCAGACGCTGACCCGCAGCCTCACGCCGGCCAGCCGACCGGGTTCGGCGCAGGAACTGGCGGACATCGCCTGCGCGTTGCGCAGCCGCGTGGAGCGTCCGGCCGACAGCCGCTACCGGCTCGTGGGCGTGGGACTGTCCGGCTTCGTCGATGCCGACGAGTACACCGCCCAGACCGATCTGTTCGGGCCGGTACCCGGCGGATGAGCGGGACAACGGGGTCTTCGCCTGGAAACGCTTGCTATTGAATAGCGCGCTATGTATATTTCGCACCCATGACGACCCGCCGCAAAGCCGAAACCACCCCCGCGCCGCTCCGGCTGGACCAGCAGGTGTGCTTCTCGCTGTATTCGGCGCAGCTGGCGATGACCAAGGTCTACCGCAAGCTGCTCGCGGACCTCGAGCTCACCTATCCGCAATACCTGGTGATGCTGGTGCTGTGGGAAGGCGACAGCCTGACCGTCTCGCAGATCGGCGAACGGCTGTTCCTCGACTCGGCCACGCTGACGCCGCTGCTCAAGCGGCTGGAGGCAGCGGGACTGGTGACGCGACAGCGGGCGGTCGAGGACGAACGGCAGGTCGTCATTTCGCTCACTGCCGAGGGTCGCGCGCTGCGCCGCAAGGCAGGGGCGATACCCGAAGCCATTTTCTGCGCCAGCGGCTGCGAGCTGGACGAGTTGCTGGAGCTCAAGTCCCGGCTCGACGGACTACGCGAACGGCTGTCGCAGCATCAGTGAAGCGCCGTCGCATTTTTTTATTATTTACTAAATAGTGCGCTATTTGTTAATGCGCTATTTTAATCAACCAAGCCGATCAACCAAGGAGACACCCATGTCCATCGAAAACGTTCTGTATCGCGCCCATGCCCAAGCCACCGGCGGCCGCGACGGCCGCGCCGTTTCCTCCGACAACGTGCTCGACGTGAAGCTGACCACGCCGAAGGAACTCGGCGGTGCCGGCGGCACCGGCACCAACCCGGAGCAGCTGTTCGCCGCCGGCTACTCGGCGTGCTTTCTCGGCGCGATGAAGTTCGTCGCCGCACAGCAGAAGATCGCCCTGCCCGCCGACACCCGCATCGAGGGCAGCGTCGGCATCGGCCCGATCCCGGCCGGCTTCGGCATCGAGGTGGCGCTGACGATCACCGTGCCGGGAATGGAGCGCGCCGCCGCGGAGGCGCTGGTCGCCAAGGCGCATGAGGTCTGCCCGTACTCGAACGCCACCCGCGGCAACATCGACGTCACCCTCACGGTCGCCTGACCAGCCGCTGCCGCCACGGTCCCGCCGTGGCGGCAGCGCCCTACACTTGCCGGCATGGCAACCGCCGGCACCCGAGAAACTCCCCATCCGCACGACATCGCCCTGCCCGAATCCGGGCAGTGGTGCCTGTACCTGATCGAGTGCACCAACGGCGCCTGGTATGCCGGGATCACCAACTGCCTGGCCGCGCGTTATGCGGCCCACGCCACCGGTCGCGGCGCCCGATACACCCGCGCCAACCCGCCCCGCCGGCTGCTCGGCTGGCGCCCCTACCCCGACCGCGCCAGCGCCTCACGGGCCGAAGCGGCGATCAAAAAGCTCGACAAAGCCGGAAAACTCCCGTTTCTGCTCGCCGAAGCAGACGCCGGGAAAAAATCCTAGAAGCCACTCAAGCCTTTCATTGTCTTGATTTTTATCTTGAAAAGCGCCGGCTTTCTGAACACGTCGAAAAATAAATGAGGCATTGCACGTTGCAGACGTGTACGCTGGCGGGGTAGTGCTTGAGGCCAGAGTTCGGTTGCACTGCGTCATCTTGCGGCGAGTCTGCCTCACTCCACGCCGTATACATCCATGTGTCAAAGGTCAAAGCGTCATGTCAAATCGTCAGAGCGGTACCGTCAAGTGGTTCAACGATGCCAAGGGCTTCGGTTTCATCAGCCCGGAAAGTGGTGACGACCTGTTCGTCCACTTCCGCGCCATCCAGGGCACCGGCTTCAAGTCGCTGCAGGAAGGCCAGAAGGTCACCTTCATCGTGACCAAGGGCCCGAAGGGCCTGCAGGCGGACGAAGTCCAGGCTGCGTAAGCCACTATCCCGGTTCGCCGGGAAGTGAAAAAGCCCGCGCTTGCGCGGGCTTTTTCTTTGTGGAGAGCCGGAGGCGCCGCGAACATCAGCCGCGGCGCCTCGCCGGATCACTTCTTCCGGGGGATGTACAGGTCGGTGATGGTGCCTTCGTAGACTTCGGCCGCCATGCCCACCGACTCACCCAGCGTGGGATGCGGGTGAATGGTCAGGCCGATGTCGGCGGCTTCAGCGCCCATCTCGATCGCCAATGCGATCTCGCTGATCAGGTCGCCCGCGTGCGTGCCGACGATGCCGCCACCAACCACGCGATGGGTCGTCTCGTCGAACAGCAGCTTGGTGAAGCCTTCGGTACGGTCGTTGCCGATGGCGCGGCCGCTGGCCGCCCAGGGAAACTTGCCCACGCCGATCTTCAGGCCCTTTTCCTTGGCCTCGCGCTCGGTGACGCCGACCCACGCGATCTCCGGATCGGTGTAGGCCACGGACGGAATCACCCGCGCATCGAAATGGCTCTTCTGCCCGGCGGCGACCTCGGCGGCAACCTTGCCTTCGTGCGTGGCCTTGTGCGCGAGCATCGGCTGGCCGACCAGGTCACCGATGGCGAAGATGTGCGGCACGTTGGTGCGCATCTGGGTATCGACGTTGATGAAGCCGCGCTCGGTCACCGCCACGCCGGCCTTGTCCGCCCCGATCCTGGCGCCGTTGGGCGCGCGGCCGACCGATACCAGTACGCGGTCGAACACGGTGTCAGTGGGAATGCTGTCACCCTCGTAGCTGACCTCGATGCCCTGCTTGGAGGCCTTGGCCGAAGTCACCTTGGTCTTGAGGTGGATGCCCTTGAGCTTCTTGCCCAGGCGTTGCGCCAGCGGCTTGATCAGGTCGGCATCGGCGCCGGGGATGATCTGGTCCATGAACTCGACCACGGTCACCGCGCTGCCGAGCGCGGAATACACCGTGGCCATCTCCAGGCCGATGATGCCGCCGCCGACCACCAGCAGCTTCTTCGGTACGTCCTTCAGTTCCAGCGCGCGGGTGGAATCGAGCACGCGCTCGTCGTCCCACGGAAACATGCCCAGCTTCACCGACTGCGAGCCGGCAGCGATGATCGCCTGCTCGAAGCGGATCAGCTTCGTACCTTCGGACGTCTGCACTTCCATCTCGTTGGGCGACACGAACGCGCCCGCGCCCTGCACCGTGCGCACCTTGCGTTGCTTGGCCATGCCGGACAGGCCACCGGTGAGCTTGCCGACCACCTTGGACTTGAAGTCGCGCAGCTTGTCGATGTCGATGCTCGGCTTGCCGAAGCTCACGCCGTGGGCAGCCATCGCCTCCGCCTCGTCGATCACCGCAGCCGCGTGCAGCAGCGCCTTGGAGGGAATGCAGCCCACGTTGAGGCAGACGCCGCCGAGCGTGTCGTAGCGCTCGACCAGCACCGTATCCAGGCCGAGGTCGGCGGCGCGGAAGGCCGCCGTGTAGCCGCCCGGACCCGAGCCGAGCACCACCAGCTGACAGGTGACGTCCGCCGTGCGCCCGGACGCGCCGACCGGCTTCGGCGCAGCCGCGGGAACCGATGCTGCCGGGGCCGGCGCAGCAGCAGCGGGAGCGGGCGCAGGAGCCGGCGCAGCGGCGGCCGCCTCCCGGCTTTCCAGCACGGCGATCAGTGCGCCCTCGGACACCTCGTCGCCCACCTTCAGCTTGAGCGAAGTGATGACGCCGGCCGCGGTGGACGGAATCTCCATCGTCGCCTTGTCCGACTCCAGCGTGATCAGGCTCTGGTCCTTGACGACGGTATCGCCTTCCTTGACCAGCACCTCGATCACCGGCACGTTCTCGTGACCGCCGATGTCGGGAACCTTGATTTCGATGCTGCTTGCCATGGGGGAATCCTTGGTTTTCTTGTTCGCGCGGGCGGCCGCTGACACGGGCCACCCTGCCAGTCCCTCGGAGAGGGCGCGGCGTCAGAGCAGCAGGCGGCGGATGTCGCCCAGCTGCTGCGCGAGGAACGCGGCGAAGCGCGCGGCGAGCGCGCCGTCGATCACGCGGTGGTCGTAGGACAGCGACAGCGGCAGCATCAGCCGCGGTGCGAACTCCTTGCCGTTCCACACCGGCTTCATCGCCGCCTTGGAGACGCCGAGGATCGCCACCTCCGGCGCATTGACGATCGGCGTGAACGCCGTGCCGCCGATGCCGCCCAGCGAGGAGATCGAGAAGCAGCCACCGGACATGTCGGCCGGGCCGAGCTTCTTGTCGCGCGCCTTCTTGGAGATCTCGCCCAGCTCGCGGGCCAGGTCGAGCAGGCCCTTCTTGTCGACGTCGCGGATCACCGGCACCACCAGGCCGTCGGGTGTGTCCACCGCAATACCGACGTGGAAGTACTTCTTGAGGATCAGCTTCTCACCGGTCTCGTCGAGCGAGGCGTTGAACTGCGGGAAGGCTTTGAGCGCCGCCACCACCGCCTTCATCTGGAACACCAGCGGGGTGACCTTCAGGTCCTTGTTCTCTTCGCCGAGCTTCTTGCGGAAGGCTTCCAGCTCGGTGATGTCGGCGTCCTCGTGCTGGGTGACGTGCGGGATCATCGCCCAGTTGCGCGCGAGGTTGGCGCCGGAAATCTTCTGGATGCGCGAGAGCGGCTTCTCCTCGATCTCGCCGAACTTGGCGAAGTCGACCTTCGGCCACGGCAGCAGGTTGAGCCCGCCACCGGCCGCAACCGGCCCGCCCTGCACCGGGCGGGCGCCCGAGGCGAGCGCGTGCTTGACGTAGGCGGACACGTCCTCGCGCTGGATGCGGCCGCCGCGGCCCGAACCCTTCACCTGGCTGACGTCCACGCCCAGCTCGCGCGCGAAGGCACGGATCGCCGGGCTGGCGTAGGGCGCATCGCCGGGCATCACGATCTTGGCGTCGAACGGCGGGCGCGTTTGCGGCGGCACGTCGCCTTCGGGCACGTTGCCCGGCAGCACGCCGCCGCGGGCGAGGACCGGTGCCGGCTGGTCCGCAGCCGGCACCGGTGCGGAAGCCGCCGGAGCGGGTGCCACTGCCGGAGCGGCATCAGCGCTTTCGATCAGCGCGATCAGGCTGCCCTCAGCCACCTCGTCACCCACCTTGAGCTTGATCTCCTTGACCACGCCGGCGAATGGCGCGGGCACTTCCATCGTCGCCTTGTCCGATTCCAGCGTGACCAGGCTCTGGTCCTTGCTGACGCTGTCGCCGACCTTCACCAGGATCTCGATCACCGGCACGCTGTCGAAGCCGCCGATGTCCGGCACGCGCGCCTCGCGCACGCCAGCGGGGCCCGCGGCCGGCGCGGCAGCCGGAGCCGGCGCACTCTTCGCCGGCGCCTCGGCCTTGGCCGCTGCAGGTGCAGGTGCAGGGGTAGACGCGGGAGCGGGAGCCGTTGCCGCAGCGGCGCCCTCGGCTTCGATCATCGCGATCACCGTACCTTCGGCCACCTCGTCGCCCAGCGCTACCTTGATCTCCTTCACCACGCCGGCAAACGGCGCCGGCACTTCCATCGTCGCCTTGTCCGACTCCAGCGTGATCAGGCTCTGCTCTTTTTCGACGCGGTCGCCGACCTTGATCAAGATCTCGATCACCGGGACCTTGTCGCCGCCGATATCCGGAACGCGTGCTTCTTTGAGGTCGGCCATGGGGACTCCTGGGAATGGGGGCGGGCCGCGGGGAAAAGGGCCACGGCAAGACTTCCATCATAACCAAGGCGCGCTGGCGGCGGGACTGAAAACGTGTGCAATGACTCCGTTCGTGTACGTATGGCATGACCTTGGGCGCATGCCCGCAAGCGCACAGCCACGTACGCTGGGTTACGCAGGCGCCGCTGTCGCGACGCAGGAGGGACCCCATGCTGGCCATTCGCGATCTGTCCAAGACCTATGCCAACGGCGTGCGCGCCCTGCGCGAGGTCACGCTCGACATCCCGCACGGCATGTTCGGTCTGCTCGGGCCCAATGGCGCGGGCAAGTCCTCGCTGATGCGCACGATCGCCACGCTGCAGGACCCGGACCGCGGCAGTATCACGCTCGATGGCCAGGACCTGCTCGCCGACAAGCCCGCCACGCGGCGCCTGCTCGGCTACCTGCCGCAGGAGTTCGGCGTGTATCCGAAGGTGTCGGCCGAGGCGATGCTGGACCACTTCGCCGTGCTCAAGGGCGTCACCGCCCGCAGCGAACGGCGCGAACTGGTGCATGCCCTGCTGCGCCAGGTGAACCTGTGGGACGTGCGCAAGCGCAAGCTGGGCACGTTCTCCGGCGGCATGCGCCAGCGCTTCGGCATCGCCCAGGCGCTGATCGGCGCGCCGCGGCTGGTGATCGTGGACGAGCCCACCGCCGGCCTCGATCCGGAGGAGCGCAACCGCTTCCTCAACCTGCTGGCGGAGATCGGCGAGCGCACGGTGGTGATCCTGTCCACCCACATCGTGGAGGACGTCACCGACCTGTGTCCGCGCATGGCGATCCTCGCCCAGGGGCAGGTGCTGCTCACCGGCGAGCCGCTGCAGGCGATCGCCAGCCTGGAGGGCCGCGTGTGGAGGCGCACGATCGAGAAGTCCGAACTGGACGGCTACCGCGCCCGCATGACCATTCTCTCCACCCGCCTGATGGCCGGTCGCACGCAGATCCACGTGCTGGCCGACAGCTCGCCGGGCGAGGGCTTCGTGGCCGTCGCGCCCGACCTGGAAGACGTGTACTTCGGCCGCCTGCGGGCGCAGGCCACCGCCCGGGCCGCCTGACCGTACCGCCACGCCTTCACCCAGGAGCGCGCCCATGTTCTTCGAGATCTTCCGCTTCGAGTGGCGCCAGCAGCTGCGCTCGCCGCTGTTCTGGATCGTCGCGGCGGTGTTTGGCGCGATGGCCTTCACCCTCACCAGTACCGACGCCGTGGCGCTCGGCGGCGCCACCGGAAACGTCTGGCGCAACGCGCCGATGGTGACGGTGAAGCTGATGGCGGTGCTCACCGTGTTCAGCATCTTCCTGGTGGCGATGTTCGTCGCCGGCGCGGCCCTGCGCGACTTCGATCTGCGCACCGCCGAGCTGATGTTCACCACCCCCGTGACGCGGCGCGCGTATCTGGGCGGGCGCTTCGCCGCCAGCTACCTGGCCTGCCTGGCGATCCTCGCGGTGTGCGCACTGGGGCTGGCCGCCGGGGGCCTGATGCCGTGGCTGGATGCGGCGCGGATGGGACCGCCGCGCGTGGCCGGCTATCTGTGGTCGCTGGCGGTGATGGTGATGCCGTCGATGCTGTTCATCGCCGGGCTGCTGTTTCTCATCGCCACCACCACGCGCTCGCTGCTGGCCACCTACGTGGGCGTAGTCGTGTACTTCGTGCTGCAGGTGATCACCGGCGCGCTGACCCGCGATGTCGACAACCACTGGCTGGCGGCGCTGCTCGATCCGTTCGGCGGGCGCACGCTGGCGATCGTCACGCGCTACTGGTCGGCCGACCAGCTCAACCACGTGCTGCCGCCGCTGAGCGGCATCCTGCTGTTCAACCGCGCGCTGTGGGGCGGCGTGGGGCTGGTGCTGTTCATGGTGGCGTTCGCGCTGTTCCGGCCCGACCGCGAGGGCCTGTCGCTGCCGCAGCGCAAGGCGCGCCCCGAGCCGCCGCTGCTGCGACCGGTGTCGGCCGATGCGGTCACCGCAGCGCTCGCCACCGGCTGGCGCGCCACACTGATCCAGTTGCGCGCGCAGTGGGCGTTCGACACGCGCGCGGTGCTCACCGGCGTGCCGTTCCTGGTGATGCTGATCCTGGCGCTGGTCAACGTGGTGGCGATCCTGGCGCTGTCGGGCCAGCTCTACGGCACCGCCACCTACCCGGTCACCCACCGCATGGTGGAAACGGTGGAAGGCGGCTTCCAGGTGATGCTCTACATCATCCTCACTTTCTACGCCGGCGAGCTGGTGTGGCGCGAACGCGCCGCCGGCGTGGCCGCGGTGAGCGACGCCTTTCCCACCCCCGACGGCGTGCCGCTGGTGGCCAAGCTGCTGGCGCTGTTCACCGTGGTGGGCGTGTTCCTCATCACCGGCAGCGTCGTGGCGATCGGCTGGCAGCTTGCGCACGGCTATACCCATCTGGAGCCGGGCCTTTACCTGGCCATGCTGGCGCTGGACGCGCTGCCGTACCTGCTGCTCGCCGCGCTGGCGGTGTTCTTCCAGGTGCTGGCGAACAACCGCTTCCTCGGCTACCTGCTGACCATCGTGTGGCTGGTGGCCAGCCTGATCGGCTTCGGCCTGCTCGGGTGGGAGCATCACCTGTACAACGTCGGCACGGCGCCGGCGACGCCATATTCCGATCTCAACGGCTTCGGCCATTTCCTGCCGGCCGCGCTCTGGCTCGACGCTTACTGGGCGCTGCTGGCGGTGGCGATGATGGTGGTGGCGGCGCTGTTCTGGGTGCGCGGCAGCGTGCAGGGCTGGCGCGAGCGCAAGTGCGAGGCGCGGGCCCGCTTCACCGCACCGATGCGGCTGGCGCTGATCCTCGCGCTTGCCGGCTTCGCGCTGTGCGGTGGCTGGATCTTCTACAACACCAACGTGCTCAACACGTACCGCACCGGCGACGACGCCAACCGCCAGCGCGCCGACTACGAGAAGCAGTACGCCCGTTACGCCGGCCTGGCGCAGCCGCGCATCACCGCCGTGCAGGCCGACGTGGACATCGACCCGGCGCGCCGCCGCCTGCACCTGGTGGCGCACATGACCCTGGTGAACCGGCACGACGCGCCGATCCGCGAGCTGCATGTCAACACCGATACCGACTTCACCACCACGCTGGCGTTCGCCCCGCACGAAGCGGTGAAGCTGGACGACCGCCTCGGTTACGCGATCTACCGGCTGAAGACGCCGCTGGCACCCGGCGCCTCGATGTCGTTCGACGCCACTCTCGACTACGCGCGGAAAGGCTTCACCAACGCGCCGCAGGGCCAGTTCCTCGCCCACAACGGCACGTTCTTCAACAGCACCGTGCTGCCGCGCTTCGGCTACCAGCCGGACAACCAGCTCACCGACCGCAACACCCGCCGCAAGCTCGGCCTGAAGGAAGACGTGCCGCGCATGCCGCGCCTGGGCGACGAGGCGGCGCGCGCCAACACCTACATCAGCAATGACTCGGACTGGATCCACTTCGACACCACCATCACCACCGCCGACGACCAGATCGCGATGGCGCCGGGGTACCTGCAGGCCGAAACGCATGCCGACGGCAAGCGCACGTTCCACTACGTGATGGACCGGCCGATGCTGGACTTCTTCTCGTGGATCTCCGGCCGTTACGCGGTCAAGAAGGATCGCTGGCACGACATCGCGCTGGAGGTCTACTACAACCCCGCGCACGCCTGGAACGTGGACGACATGCTGCAGGGCGCGAAGGATGCGCTGGCCTACTACGAGGCGCAGTTCTCGCCCTACCAGTTCCGCCAGCTGCGCATCCTGGAATTTCCCAACTACGCCAGCTTCGCGCAGTCGTTCGCCAACACCATTCCGTTCTCCGAATCGGTGGGCTTCATCGCCGACCTGCGCGACCCGTCGAAGATCGACTACGCCTACTACGTCACCGCCCACGAAGTGGCGCACCAGTGGTGGGCGCACCAGGTGATCGGCGCCAACATGCAGGGCTCCACCCTGCTCAGCGAGTCGCTGGCGCAGTACTCGGCGCTGATGGTGATGAAGCACCGGTACGGCGCCGACCAGATGCGCCGCTTCCTCAAGTACGAGCTGGACAACTACCTGGCCAGCCGTGCCGGCGAGCCGGTGCGCGAGGAGCCGCTGGGCAAGGTGGAGAAAAACCAGACCTACATCCACTACCAGAAGGCGTCGCTGGTGTTCTACGCGCTGCAGGACTACGTGGGCGAGGACACCGTCAATGCCGTGCTGCGGCAGTTCCTGCACGACAAGGCGTTCCAGGCGCCTCCGTACACCACCTCGCAGGAATTCGTCGACGCCCTCCGGCGCGGCGTCGATCCGAAGTGGCACGGTCTGATCGACGACCTGTTCTGGAAGATCACCTTCTTCGACAACCGCATCACCGACGCCACCGCAACGAAACTGGCCGACGGCCGCTACCGGGTGACCCTGACCGTGCACACCGGCAAGAGCTACGTCGACGACGCCGGCAAGGAAACCGAAGCCGCGCCGGACATCCCGGTCGACATCGGCGTGTTTGCCGCTTCATCGCGCAAGGGCGTGGATGGCAAGCCGCTGTACCTGCAGAAGCGCCTGCTGCCGAAGGGCGACAGCACTGTCACCGTGGTGGTGGACGGCAGGCCGGCCGAGGCCGGCATCGATCCATACAACGAGCTGATCGACCGGATCTCCTCGGACAACCGCCGGGCGGTGAGTCTGCCGTGAGTGCAGGCGCCCCCGGGCGGCCCGGGCCATGCCGCCTCAGCTCTGCCTTTCGGCCGAGGCCGGCAGGCTGCCCTGGATCACGGTGAGTTCGCGCTGCGGGAACGGGATGGTGATGCCGGCCGCATCGAACGCCTCCTTGATCGCACGCAGCAGATCGGTCTGGGCGGCCCAGAAATCGTCCGGCGTGGACCAGGCGCGGATCACCAGATCCACCGAGCTCTCGCCCAGCGCGGTGGTCCACACGCCCGGCGCGGGATCTTTCAGGATGCGCGGGTCGGCGGCAAACAACCGCTCGATCTCGGCCATCGCCGCACCGATGTCGTCCTTGTAGCCGATGCCCACGGTGAGCTCGAAGCGGCGGGTGCCGCGCCGGTTGAAGTTGATGATCGCATCGCTGCCGACCTTGGCGTTGGGCAGCACCGCCTCGCGGCCGTCCGGCATCACCAGCTGGGTATGCATCAGGTTGATCGCGTCGACCGTGCCCATCGTGCCACCGACCTCGACAAAATCCCCGACGCGGAACGGACGGAACAGCGCCAGCAGCACGCCCCAGGCGAGGTTGCTCAGCGACCCCTGCAGCGACAGGCCGATCGCCAGCCCGCCGGCGCCCAGCGCGGCGACCAGTGGCGCCGACGGCACGCCCAGCACCTGCAGCGCGGTGACCACCAGCAGCGCGATCAGCACGCCGTACAGCAAATTGCGCAGGAAGGTGGCGAGGGTGACGTCGAAGTTGGCCCGGCCGAACGCGCGCTGCGCCACGTTGGCAAACCGCCGCGCCACCCAGATGCCGAGCAGCAGCACCGCCAGCGCACCGGCCAGGCGCAGGCCCAGCTGCACGGCCTGGTCGACGTAGCGGGACAGATCCTGCTGCGAGAGGGGAATCGCGGCGCTGGCCGCGAGGGCGCTGGCAACTGCATCGCGCATGGCGTGGTCTCCTTGAGCCGAAACCCCCGAGCCTAGGCGGGCGCGTCGCGGAAACCAAGTCGGCGCTCTCGCGATGCGTGCCGGTGCGCCCATGAAAACGCCGCCGCGTCGGGACGTGGCGGCGTGGCATGCGCGGGCCGGATCAGCGCGTGGCGAGTTTGTCCTTGGCCAGTTTCGGATCCGCATCGGGGGCGCGCTCGTGGCCGATCAAGCGCAGCGGCGAGCCGTCCGGCAGGCGGAATTCCAGCTGCTGCTGCAGCTGATCCAGGGCAGCGAGCCGGGGACACAGCGCCCGGGCACGCACCTCAAGCCGGTCGGCACGCGCGTCCACTTCCCGGTCGATGGTTTTCTCCAGCGAGTCGGCACGCGCTTCGAGCGCCGCGATGCGGGTCTGGTCGCCGCTAAGCGCCGCTTTCACCGCGCCAGCAGTCACCGTGCTGACCAGCTCGGACACGGCGCCTTCCACGCTGTCGCCCAGGGCGTCCTGCATGTCGTGCCGGCCCCACACGCCGCTGCCCAGGCCGGCATCGATGCGCGACAGCGCCTGGGCGTGATTGCGGTTGAGGCGCGCGAGCAGCCGCGCACGCTCGTCGCCATCTTCGGCGAAGGTGGTGGCGACGGTGGTAAGGGCGGAGAAGCCGATATCCAGCCCCTCGCGCGCAATGCCCGCCACTTCCGGCAGCAAGGACCGCACCGTGCCCTCGTAGTCGCGCAGGCGAGCGGCATCGGCCGCGTGCACCGTGACGGCGCGACCATCCACGCGCAGCTGGCCGTCGTGCATGAACACCTTGGCGGGCGTGCCATCGTCGCGGCTGAAAGCGATGCCAGCGTCGTTCACGCGCACGTCGTAGTCGGTGGTGAAGCTGCACCGGTCGCCGTGGATGTGCAGATCGTGCGCCTGGGCCTGGGCGCCAAAGGCGACGCCGACGGCCAGCGTCAGCAGCGAGAGTGTCTTGCGCATGTGCGTATCCCCGTGGTGACGGCCAGCCCCGGGCTGGCCTGCAGCGTCACGATGCGCCGTCGACCGCGCCCGACCATGGGCCAGGCGTCATGCCGTGCCATCAGTCATCCGGATCGTTCGTCATGCGGACGGAAGTCCGCGGCGGTATTCAGCGGGCCGCAGTCGCGAGACTGTGCATGTCCAGATGTACCGCCTGCATGCGCCCGGCCAGCCGTCCAAGCTCGGTCGCCGCCTCGGTGGGCGCCGCCTCCAGCACCTGCTCGAATTGTGCAAGCAAGGCTGCCTCGCGACGAGCCAGCAAGCGGATCCACTGGCTGTCGCTCAAGGTCATGCTGCGCACCCACCACGTGGCCGAGCGCCACGGCGCTGGAGCATTCCAGCGGCCACGGGTGGCGGGGCGCCCGCCCAGCGCGGCCAGCTGCATCTGCAGATCGAGGATCAGCAATTCCAGCGCGGCGGCGTTTTCCTGCAGCACCACGCGCAGCCCGGGCTCCACCACCTGCCGCGCCGCCTGCTGGCACAGGCGCTGCAAGTCGATGCTGCGGCGGATCAGGGCGTTGTACAGGGGCTGCGATGCCAGCGACACGGCGCGTGGCCTCTCGATGGCGGAGGAATATCGCCATGCTGGCGCCGGGCCGCTTACCCCCGGGTTAACCCGGGGGCTTCCGGCGCATCGCGCTTTAGCTGCGGTTCGCTTTCGGGCAAATCAGCGACCGTCCACCGAGAGCAGGTCCAGCGGCCGACCTGCAGCATCGCGTACGCCCTGCTGCAGGTCGGCGAGCCGGCGGATCGAGGGGCACAGCGCGTCCACCGCGGGCGCCAGCGCCTGCATGCGCCGCTCCAGCCGCGGACGCAGCGCGGTGGCGAGATCCGCGGCCTGGTCGCGCAGGCGCGCCGCCGTGTCCAGATCGCCGCTCATCGCCGCCTGCAGCGCCTGCTGGCCCAGATCGCCAGCGACGATCGGCGTGAGGTCGGCGGCGATCCGGTTGCCCAGTTGCTGGGCGGCGGCGCCCTGCCAGTCGCGCGTGCTCTGGCTGGCATCGATGCGCTGGCGCAGCTCGGCAGCATCGGCCGCGAGGCGCTGGTCCAGCTCGCTGCGCGAGGCGGCGCCGAGTCCCATGCCGGCGGCTTCCTGATGCAAAGCCTGCACGGCCAGATCCACCCCGCGTCGACCCACCGCGCGCACCTTCGGCACCAACCCACGCAGCTCGCGTTCGAACAGCGCGAGACGATCCTCGTCCTCGGCATTCAGCCGCACGGACGCGCCGTCGGCCACGAGACTGCCGTGGCTCAACACCAGCTGCCGCGGCGCCGGCGAGGGCCGGTCGAACACCAGCCGGTCCGGCTGCACGGTGACGTCGAAACTGCTGCTGGCGTGGCAGCGCGTGGCGAGCTGCTGGGCGTGCAGCGGGGCAGCAAGCAACCAAGCTGCGGACACGGCGATCAACGGAACCAGACGCATGGGCGACTCACTTCAAGGCAGTCGCCCACGGATACAGGCGCGCGTGCCAATCCCGGCTGAATCCGCGCCGATGGGTTTGCGCACCCGGAGTTCGCTCAAGCCCCGCCGAGCGGAGTGATCAGATGCAGGGCATCCCGAGCCGAATACAGGTACAGCCCGTCGTCGGGCAGCGCATCGGCGCTGTCGGTCAGCATGCCGGTGCGGTCAAACCACGGCACCGCCTCGTGCGGGCCGGGGATGTAGACGTGCCATTGGCCGACGCCGCTGCGCACCGGCTCGCCGAACTTGTGCAGGTGGTAGGACACCGGCGCGCGCACGTAGCGATCCACCGGCGCGGCGCCCGGGGCGAGTGGCTCGAAGGTCCAGTCGCGCGCCGCGCCGATCGCCGACTGGCCAGCATCGAACGCATCTCCTTCATCTGGCGATCGGTGCCGGCGATGCCCAGGTTGACCTGCTCGGCCATCACGTCCTCGACCTTTCCGGCAGGATCGATCTTGAGGACGAGGTAGACGTCGCCGCTGACCCTCGCCCGGATCGCCGCCGGGGGATAACGCGGCGGCACCGTCTTGATGCGCTCCCGGCCGAACGCCTCGCCGTCGCTGCCGAAGTGCACGCCGCGGATCGCCAGCGTGTAGTCCTTGCCACCTTGCGGCGTGGCCACCACGCGCAGATTCATCGTCGCCTGGGCCATCACGGGCTGGCCATCCTTCAGCACCGGCTGGAAGCGCCAGCGCGGCACGTTGCTACCGATCAGGTGGGCCACAGGCGCTGGCAGCTGGTCGGCGTGATCCAGCGTGAAGCCGTGCACGCTGCCATCGGGCGCCACCACGATCCGGCCGGTGACCAGCATGCTGGCTTCGGCGCGCTTCGCGGCCGCGAACGCCCCCTCGGCGTGGGCCGTGCTTCCAGAAAAGGCCGGGCCGACCAGCGCACCCAGCATCACACCGCGCAACCACCATCGCTTCATCACGCCAACCTCCGTGTGGACATTGGCGCGAGTCTAGCTCCGGCGATGGCGCAATTTCAGCGACGCTGGCGGAACTGCGCGCGCACCGCCGGCTGCCCGAGGCGCCAAACCAGCCAGATCAACATCACGATCGCAGTGGCATCGAAGGCGAGCGAGAGGTGAACGCGGCGCGACTCCTGCGCGACCAGCGCGGCGGCGCCGGCCACTGCGTGCGGCTGGCCGTGCCAGCCCAGCCACTGGCGATAGAGCAGCACGCCGCTCACCAGCAGGCCCGCGGCGAGCAGGCCGAGCGCTACGCGCAGCACCGGTCGCGCCCAGCCCTGGCGCAGGATGCCGCCGGCGCAGAACACCACCAGCATCGCCGCGGCAAGGAAGTAGGCCGCGTCCCAGGCCAGCATGGCGTGCAACGTGGCGCGTCCCTCCGCGTCCACCGGCGCCACCTGCAGCACCGACCACACGCGCTGCGCGTGCACGCCGTACTGCATGGCGCCGAACGCAGCCAGCAGCAGGATCACCCACAGCCCGAGCCGCCACGACGCGAAGCCCGGTCGCGGCGATGCGGCGTCCGCCACGCTCAGGATCCTGCCTTGAGCGCGGCGAGATCGCCCAGCACCTGGGCCGAATTCTTCTCCGGGTCGACGTCCTCGTAGACCTTGGCCACCTTGCCCTGCGGATCGATCAGGAAGGTTGTGCGGCGCGCGTAGTGAAAGCCCACCGTCGAGGCGAGCACGCCGTAGGCCTTGGACACCTTGTGCTCGCTGTCGGCCAGCAGGGGGAACGGCACGCGGTACTTCTCGGCGAACTTCGCGTGCGACTCGACGTCGTCCAGGCTCACTCCGATCACCTCGGCGCCGGCCTGGCGCAGCTTGGCGATGTCATCGCGAAAGGTGCACACCTCGGTGGTGCAGCCGGGCGTGAAATCCTTCGGGTAGAAGTACATCACCAGCCAGTGGCCGCGGTAATCGGCCGGCGTGCGCCAGTGGCCGTTCTGATCCTGCAGGCGGAAATCCGGCGCGGCCTGGCCGGGCTGTGGCGTGGCGGCGAACACAGTCGAGACCGGCCCGAACAGCAGCGAGAGCGAGAGCACGAACAACAGGGAAAGGCGACGCATCGAGGCATCTCCGGATCGTGGTGTGAGTCGCCGGAGTGTAGCGCCGCCAACGCACAAGGGCGCCGCGCGGGCGCCCTTGGCGAATTGCCGCACCGACATGTGCCGGCAGGGCCCGACTTACTCGCGGGTGATGGTGAACTTGCCCACCGAGATGCCCAGGTTCACACCCTCGCCGGTGCCGGCGAGCGCCAGCGAGGTGGTGCCCTTGGTCAGCACCTGGGCGCTGCTGCTCTTGACGATGCCGGCCTCGGCGCCAGCCTGGGCGTAGTCACCGAACACGTCGTCGATGCTGTGCACCTTGCTGATCTCGCCCTTGCCGTGGTCGATGTGGTACTTGCCGGCGGTGAGGCCACCGCCGACCACGGTGATCTTCACGCGCGAGGACTGTCCGTTGTCGCAGGTCACCATGCCGCTGCCTTCGGCGTGCTTGTACAGAATCGACCAGCCGGACAGGCTGTACGTCAGGTCGCACTTGACGGTGGCCTCGGCCGCATGAGCACCGGTGGCGCCCATCGCGCCGGCCGTGGCCAGCAGAAGGGCGGCGAGAGCGTGATTGCGCTTGATCATGGTGAACTCCTTGTGGATATGCATTTCGTGCCGGTCAATGCCGGGCCACGGTGACGACCGGATGGGCCGCACGGGGTCCGTGGTGGAGCGCAGCATCGACACGGATGCGTGAGGACTTCGTGCAGCACGGGCGAGGATTCAGTGAGTTCGCAGCCCGGGCCGGCCGGTCGCGGACGCCCGTTCACATTCGACCGCCTTGGGGACCATCATCGTGGACGTCACTTCCCGCCAGAGGATGTCGCCGTGTCACCCACTCCGCTGACCTCGCGCGTACGCACCGCCCTGCGGATGACGTGGGAGGTACTGCAGCGCACCGCGCACGGCTTTGCGCACGATGAACTGAGCACGCGCGCGGCGGCGCTCGCCTTCTACTCGGCGCTGTCGTTCGCCCCGCTGCTGGTACTGCTGCTGTGGGTGGTGACGTCGCTGGAGCCAGCCTGGCAGCGCGAGCTGGTCGCATCGCTGCAGCGCCTGGTGGGACCGCGCGCCGCCGATGCGGTCACCCTGGTGCTGGACAACGCGCGCGAGCGCCCCGGCGTGGGCAGCTGGGCCGGGCTGTTCGGGCTGGGCGTGACGCTGGTCGGCGCCTCGGCAGTGTTCGCCCAGCTGCAGGGCGCGATCAACCGCGTGTGGAACCTGGCGCCGCACCCGGGCGGCGCCATCGTCGACTGGCTGCGCGCACGCATGATGGCGCTGGGCCTGCTGCTGTCGCTGGCCTTCCTGATGGTGATCTCGTTCGCCGCCAGCGCGCTGATCGCGGTGTTCGTGCGCGGCGATACGCTGGCCTGGCAGGTGCTGGAGGCGTTGATCAGCCTGGCGCTTTTCACCGCCGTGTTCGCGGCGATCTTCAAGGTGCTGCCCGACGCGGCAATCGCCTGGCCCGACGCGATCGTCGGCGCCGCGCTGACCGCCGTGCTGTTCGCGGCGGGCAAGTTCGTGATCGGCCTGTATCTCGCCCGCAGCAACGTTGGCGGCGCCTACGGCTCGGCCGGCGGCGTGGTGGTGCTGCTTGTATGGGTCTACTACTCCGCACTGATCCTGCTGCTCGGCGCGGAGCTGACGCAGTCGGTGGCGGAGGTGCTCGGCCGACCGATCGTGCCGCGCGCCCACGCGGTGGTCCGGCGGCGCGGACCGGACACGGCGTGAACACGCACGGTGCACCGCGGCCTCACGCGCCGACGAAAACACTTGCGGACCGGTTTCCCGACATGCCCGGAGGTCGCCATGCGTTCCTTTCATCGACTCCTGCTTCCCGCCCTTGTCGCAGCCGCCCTGTTTGGCGGCAGCACTACCACACAGGCGCAGGAGCGCAGCCGTCACCAGGTGTGCGAAGACGTGCGCGTGGCCAACACCGCCAAGGACCAGCACCAGATCGCCGGCACCGCGATCGGCGCCGTGGCCGGCGGCCTGCTCGGCCATCAGGTGGGCGGCGGCAAAGGCAAGACGCTCGCCACGATCGGCGGCGCGGTAGCCGGCGGCTACGCCGGCAAGAAGGTGCAGGAGCATCATCAGGAAAAAGACGCTGGCACCCACATCGAGCGTCGCTGCCACTGGGTCGACGACTGACATCCTGGCAGGGACGGGCGCGGCGACGCCATCGCTTTCGCGGCCTGCGTGGCATGATCCCCCTCAGGTCATGGCAGGACGCGGAGGTGCCCCGATGTTCAAGTATTCACTGGTGGGCTACGACGGCTCGGACACGTCCAGGCGCGGGTTCGAGCTGGCCATGTCGCTGGCGCGCCTGAGCCACGGTCGTGTGCGGGTGGTGTCGGTGCTGCAGGTGACCGAGGGCGGCGCCGATGCGTGCGCGCTGATGATGGCCGACTCCGGCACGCGGCGCGCGCAGGAGCTGCTCGACGAATTGAAGACGATGGAGCCGGACGCCGAGGCGCTGGTGGATATCGAGCTGGCGCACGGCAGCCCCGGCGACGTGCTGATCAACCAGGTGGCCCAGCACGATTGCGACCACATCGTGATCGGCCATACCGAGCGCGGCGCGCTGGCGCGCTGGCTGCTGGGCTCGGTGTCGGGCGACGTGCTCGCCCGCGCCCACGTGCCGGTGACGGTGGTGCGCTAGGCACCACCGCCTTTATTCCCGCAGGAAATTACGCGGCGTCGCGCAGCGAGGCCATGTCGATCACGAAGCGGTACTTCACGTCGCTCTTGAGCATGCGCTCGTAGGCCTCGTTGATGTCCTGCATGCGGATCTGCTCGATGTCCGAGACGATGCCGTGCTCGGCACAGAAATCCAGCATCTCCTGCGTCTCGGCGATGCCGCCGATCAGCGAACCAGCCAGCGCGCGGCGGCCGAAGATCAGCGAACCGGCGGCCACCGTGGGCGGCGCATCGGGCACACCGACCAGGGTCATGGTGCCGTCGCGCTTGAGCATCTGCAGGTAGACATTGAGATCGTGCGGCGCCGAGACGGTGTCGAGGATGAAATCGAAGCTGCCGGCATGCTGCGTCATCTGCTCCGGATCGTTCGACAGCACCACCTCGTCGGCACCCAGGCGCAGCGCGTCCTCGCGCTTGGACGGCGAGGTGGTGAACTGCACCACCTGCGCGCCGAACGCGTGGGCGAATTTCAGCGCCATGTGGCCCAGGCCGCCGAGGCCGATCACGCCGACCTTGCTGCCCTTGCCCACCTTCCAGTGCTTGAGCGGCGAATAGGTAGTGATGCCGGCACACAGCAGCGGCGCCACGGCGGCGAGGTCAAGCTTGTCAGACACGCGCAGCACGAAGGCCTCGTCCACCACGATGTGGGTGGAGTAGCCGCCCTGGGTCGGCGTGCCGTCGACGCGGTCCTTGCTGGCGTAGGTGAAGGTGGCGCCCTTGAGGCAGAACTGCTCCAGGTCTTCCTGGCAGTTGGCGCACTCGCGGCACGAATCGACCATGCAGCCGACGCCGGCCAGGTCGCCTTGCTTGAACTTGGTCACCGCCTTGCCGGTGCGCAGGACGCGGCCGACGATCTCGTGGCCGGGAACGATCGGGTACTCACCGGCGCCCCACTCGTCGCGCACGGTGTGCAGGTCGGAGTGGCATACGCCGCAGTAGAGGATCTCGATCACCACGTCAGTGTCGCGCGGCTCGCGACGTTCGAAGCGATAGGGCGCCAGCGGAGCGCTGGCAGCGGGGGCGGCATAGCTGAAAGTAGGAATCATGGAAGCTCCGTCGATGGGGGAAGCGCTCCCCGACGCATGCGGTCAGGGCAACCTCCACGGATGGGGTCGGCCGCGGTTAATTCCAATGCACGGACGACGCCGTATGCTTGTGTCATTGATCTGTCACGTCGCCCGCCCTCCGCCGCGTGCGCATGCCCCCGACAAGGAATCCCCCGTTGAGCTACGACAGCCACACGCTGCCCTGGACGCTGGAAAGCATCGACTTCGCCCGCATCGACAAGGCACGCATCCGCCACAACGAGGATCTGTTCTTCCTGCTGTGCAGCTCGTCCTTCGTCGAGAGCGGCTCGGACCTTTACACGCACAACCTGGTCAACCACTTCGCCGGCGACGAGGCGCTGCAGACCTGGCTCAGCCAGCACTGGGAGCACGAGGAGCTGCAGCATGGCCGCGCCCTGGCCACCTACGTGCGCACTGTGTGGCCGGAGTTCGACTGGGAGGCCGGCTTCAAGGCGTTCTGGAACGAGTACGGCGCGGTGTGCACCGCCGAGCAGCTGGAGCCCTCACGCGGGCTGGAGCTGGCCGCGCGCTGCGTGGTCGAGACCGGCACGGCCAGCCTCTACCGCGCGCTCAACGAGATCACCGACGAGCCGGTGCTCAAGCAGCTCACCAACCACATCAAGAGCGACGAAGTGCGCCACTACAAGCACTTCTACCAGCACTACCGGCTATACCGCGACCGCGAGGGCTTTGGCCGCACCAAGGTGCTGCGCGCGATCCTGCGCCGGGTCAACGAGATCAAGAGCGAGGACAGCGACATCGCGCTGCGCCACGTGTTCAACCAGTGCTATCCCGGCGGCAGCGACGCGCAGTTCCGGCAGATCAGCAACCGCGCGCAGGGCCTGCTGCGGCGGAACATCCCGGCCGAGATGACGGTGAAGATGCTGCTCAAGCCGCTGGACCTGCCAATGCGCGTGCAGAACGCGCTGGAAAAGCCGCTGGCGAAAATCGCCGAGAAACTGTTCCTGCACTGAGCGCGCTGCGCGCCCCGCTCAGCCGTCCGGCTTCGACGCCGCCTCGCGCGGCTTCTCCTCGATGGTGCGGCGCTGTTCCTGCGCCGCCTTGAGCTGCTTGACGTTCACCGGGCGGATGGCGGTGATGAAACAGGGAAAATCGCGCCGGCCGGTGAGCACCTTGTCGAAGCCCACGCTCACCTCGTGGAAGTTCGAGGTGAGCCCGATCGCGTTGGTGTACTCCAGGTCGATGCAGCCGCCCACGGTTAGCAGCCAGGCCTCGTTGGGCCGCGTGTAGACCGCCAGCAGGTCCTTGCCCAGCGGCTCCCACGACCACAGGTTGCCGAAGAAGCGGAAGCTGTGCTGGTTCGGGCCGGCGGCGGCCTCGTAGTCGGCACGCCGCTGCGCCTCGCGCTCGGCGCGGGGCACGCTGGAACACGCGGCCAGCGCGGCCGCCAGGGTGAGGTATCCGATCACACGTCGCAGAACCATGCTCGCTCTCCTCTCGCCAGTGAAGCGCCGGGCAAACGTGCCCGCCTATTTCTTCGCCTTGGGCAGCGGCAGCCACTTGGCCGGATCGAAACCGCCCACTTCGTACACCAGCTCCTGGGTCTGGCCGCCGTCCTTGCGGGTGACGGTGAGGCTGATCTTCTGCGCCTTCTTCAACAGCGCGATGAACGCCTTGTCGTCGCTGATCATCAGCGCCGGCTCGCCGCTGGGCGGCGCGAACGCCTTGATGCCCATCGCCTTGCCATCGACCACCGCCGGCAGCGTGCAGGTGCCCTTGCAGACGAAGCCCTTGCCGCTGCCGAACAGGAAGGCGTTCTGGCCCCACTGCGTGTGTCGGCGCAGCACCAGGCGCACTTTCTCGGCGTCGACCGGCTGGCTGTTGAAGATCACCGCGGTGGACTGCGTGCCGCCGGCCATCGGCGACACCTGGTACAGCCACAGGCCGGCGAGGCGGTTCTTCTCGGCGTTCTCGTGGTAGCGCTTGCTGATCTCCGGCAGGCTCTGCTGCACCTCTTTCGCCGCGGCGCTGCCGGGGTAGTCGTGCACGATCTTCTCGCCGAAGGTGGTGGCCATCTCGTCGTTGTGGATGCGCACCAGTTGGCGATAGGTGTCCAGGTCCTGCGCGGCGGCCGCATCGCCCGCGGCCGCCTGTGCCGCCGGCTTCGCCGCACCGTGCGATTCGCCCCCCTGCTGCGAGCAGCCGGCGGCGAGCAGGGCGAGGCCCAGGACGGGCGCGAGGGAACGGGCGAAGGCGGGCGACATGGCGAACATCCACGGCAGGAAACAGGCGCCTAGAGTGGAACGAGCCGCGGCGACGACGCAACCGCCGCGCCGACGATGTCGCAGCTCCCGCTGCGAACGCGCTTCGCTTGGCCCGCGCGCAACGGCGGCAGGATAATCGGCATTCACGCAAGGACTTCCGATGTCAGCCTCCCCCTCGCCCCACGCCGACGCGCTGTTCCGGCATCGCGCCTTCGCCGCGTTCTGGTTTGCCCGCATCGCCTCGGGCTTCGGCTTCCAGATGCTGTCGGTGGCGGTGGGCTGGCAGATCTACGCGATCACCGGCCGCGCGCTCGACCTGGGCCTGATCGGCCTGGCGCAGTTCATCCCCTCGGTGCTGCTGGCGCTGCCTGCCGGCCACGTGGCGGACCAGTTCGAGCGCCGCCGCATCGTGCTGCTCGGCCAGGTGGTGGAGTGGGTGGCGATCGCGCTGCTGGCCGCGCTCACGCTGATGCACGACATCCACGAGGTCGGCATCCTCGCGCTGGTGTTCGTGATCGGGGTGGCCAAGGCGTTCGAATTCCCGGCGATGCAGTCGATGCTGCCGGCGCTGGTGCCCGCGGCGATCCTGCCGCGCGCGATGGCGGTGAACGCCTCGGCCGGGCAGGCGGCGATGATCATGGGGCCGGCGCTGGGTGGCTTTCTGTACGTGGCAGGACCGGGCGTGGTGTACGTAATCGCCGGCGCGCTGTACCTCGCCTCGTTGGTGCTGATGGCGAAGCTGCGCTACGAGAGCGCGCCGCCGCGGCGCGAGCCGGCCACGCTGAAGACCGTGTTCGCCGGCGTGCACTTCATCCGCCAGCGGCCGGACGTGCTGGGCGTGATCTCGCTCGATCTTTTCGCGGTGCTGCTCGGCGGCGCCACCGCGCTGCTGCCGATCTTCGCCAAGGACATCCTGCACACCGGCCCGTGGGGTCTGGGTCTGCTGCGCGCGGCACCGGCGGTGGGGGCGCTGCTGATGTCGCTGTGGCTGGCGCGCCACACCATGCAGCGGCGTGTGGGCATGACCATGTTCGCCTCGGTAGCAGGTTTCGGCGTGGCCACGCTGGTGTTCGCCGTGTCGACTTCGCTGTGGCTGTCGATGGCGGCGCTGTTCGCACTGGGCGCGTTCGACATGGTGAGCATGGTGATCCGCGGCGCGCTGGTGCAGCTGGATACGCCTGACGACATGCGCGGCCGGGTGAGCGCGGTGAACGCGATCTTCATCAACACCTCCAACCAGCTGGGCGAATTCGAGTCCGGCCTGCTCGCCGCGTGGGTGGGCGCGGTGCCGGCCACGCTGATCGGCGGCGTCGGCACGCTCGTGGTGGTGGGCCTGTGGATGGCGATGTTTCCCACCCTGCGCCGACGCCAGCGGCTGCACGACGAGCCCGAGCCGGCGACCGAAGCGGCCGTCGAGACGCTGTGACCCTGCCCTGCGGCAGTGGCAGGCGCGGCGATCGGACCGCTAGCATCGGCGGATGACCACATACTCTCCGCTCCGTGCTCTCCGCCAACTGGCCGCCGCGCTCGTCCTGGCCGCCATGTCCTCTCCCCTGCTGGCCACCGACGGCCCGCGCATCGAGGTGAGCTTTGCCGCCACCGCGCACGCCCAGCCGATCACCGGCCGCGTGTACGTGGCGGTGAGCCGCGACGACAAGGCGCCGCCGGTCGAGCAGGCCGACATCACCGGCGTGCCGCTGTTCGGGCACGACGTCAGCGCGCTCGCCCCTGGCCAGGTCGCCACCATCGACGCCGGCGACAACGGCGCCCCGCTCGCCAGCCTGCGCGACCTGCCCGCGGGCGACTACTGGATGCAGCCGTTCGTCAACGTCTACACCGAGTTCAAGCGCGCCGACGGCCACACGCTGTGGATGCACATGGACCAGTGGGAAGGCCAGGACTGGAAGCACTCACCGGGCAACCTCTACGGCAAGCCGGTGAAGGTGCACTACGACCCGGCCGCCGCCACGCCGATCCACCTGGTGGCCGACCAGGTGATCGCGCCGATCCCGTTCCCGAAGGACAGCGCGTACGTCAAGCGTTTCCGCATCCAGAGCAAGCTGCTGACGAAGTTCTGGGGCCACCCGATCTACCTCGGCGCCACCGTGCTGCTGCCCGAGGGCTACGACCAGCACCCGGACGTGCGCTACCCGGTGGTCTACGACCAGGGGCACTTCTCCACCGACGCGCCGTTCGGCTTCGAGAACGACAAGTCGAAGCTGCGCGCGTTCTGGCTGGATACCACGAAGAAGCCGCGGGTGATCCTGGTGACGCTGCAGCATCCCTCGCCGTATTACGACGACTCCTACGCGGTGAACTCGCCCAACGAGGGCCCGTTCGACGACGCCATCCACCAGGAGCTGTACCCGGAGATCGCGCGCCGCTTCCGCACCATCGAGCAGCCATGGGCGCGCATCCTCACCGGCGGTTCCACCGGCGGCTGGATCGCGGTGGCGCAGCAACTGTTCCACCCGCGTTACTACGGCGGCAGCTTCGCGATGTGCCCGGACTCGCTGGATTTCCGCCACCACCAGGTGGTGAACATCTACGACGACGCCAACGCGTACACCGTCGACAAGGGCTGGGTGAAGGTGGAGCGCGTGGACACGCGCCAGCCAGACGGCAACGTCGACGCCATGATGAAGGACGAGAACCACTACGAGCTGGCGGTGGGCGACCACTCGCGCTCCGGCGGCCAGTGGGACATCTGGGAAGCGGCCTGGGGCCCGATCGGTGCGGATGGCTATCCGCAGCGCATCTGGGACAAGCGCAGCGGCGCCATCGATCACAATGTAGCCGAGTATTGGAAGCGGCACTTCGACCTGCGTTACATGCTCGAGAAGAACTGGGCCACGCTGGGGCCGCTGGTCACCGACAAGCTGCACATCTACGTGGGCGACGCGGACACCTACAACCTCAACATGGGCGTGCGCGCGATGGACGCGTTCCTCAAGACCGCGACGAACCCGCGCTTCGAGGGTTCGATCACCTACCAGCCGATGGCGCCGCATTGCTGGGGGCCGCCCGGCGAGGAGCTCTACGGCACCATGACCCGCTTCATGCAGGCGCATGCACCCAAGGGCGACGCCGCCTGGATCTACTGAAGCGGCATCACCTTCGCCGTGGCGGCCGTTGGGCTGCCGACGGCGATCCGCAGGCAGCGGGCAGGAATGCCATCGCTGCCATCGAAGCGACGCCACGCCCGGGCACGGAACGTCCGCCAGGCCATTTCCGGACCCAAACCATGTCACGACACGCCCATCCACGCCTCCGTCTCGCGCTGGCGCTCGCCGCCGCGCTCGCCACCCAGGTCGCCAGCGCGGTGGTGAATCCGCACGCGCGCACCTGGGCCAACCCGATGGACGTGGACTACCGCTACAACTTCGAGCAGATGAACCAGGGCATCTCGTACCGCACCGGCGCGGACCCGGCGGTGGTGCGTTACGGCGATGCGTACTACCTGTTCCAGACACTCGCTGACGGCTACTGGCACTCCACCGACCTGGTCCACTGGGATTTCGTCAAACCCGACAAGTGGCCGTTCGACAGCGAAGTGGCGCCGGCCACGCTCGTCGCCGACGGCAAGTTGTTCCTGCTGCGTTCGACCACCGATCAGGAACCGCTGCTGTACTCCACCGATCCCGCGCACGGCCGCTGGAAATTCTGGACCCGGCTGATGCCGCCGCTGCCGAACGCGGTGACCTCGTCCACCGAATACAAGATCAAGCCCGGCCAGCTGCCGCCGGGGCCGTGGGATCCGGGCCTGTTCCAGGATCACGACGGCAAGGTCTACCTGTACTGGGGCTCGTCCAACGTCTACCCGATGTACGGCCAGCAGATCGACCTCAAGCTCGGCGACGAGACGCAAGGCGAAGGCAAGCGGCTGGCCTACGTGGGCGAGACGACAACCTTGCTGCGGCTGCACCCGGACCAGCACGGCTGGGAACGCTTCGGCCGCGACCACCGCGACGAGGCCACCCTGCCCTTCATGGAAGGCGCCTGGATGAACCGCCACGGCGACCGCTACTACCTGCAGTACGCCGCGCCGGGCACCGAGTACAACGCCTACGCCACCGGCGTATACGTCAGCGAGCATCCGCTGGGGCCGTTCACCTATGCGCCGTACAATCCGGTCGGCTACAAGCCGGGCGGCTTCGTCGAGGGCGCCGGCCACGGCTCCACCTTCGAGGACGCCCATGGCAACGTGTGGAACACCGGCACCAACTGGATCGGCCTGAACTGGAACTTCGAGCGGCGCATCGATCTCTACCCGGCCGGCTTCCACGACGACGGCCAGATGTGGGTCGATACCCGCTTCGGCGACTTCCCGCAGCGTATGCCCGACCACCAGCTCAAGCCCGGAGAGAGCACCTTCACGGGCTGGATGCTGCTGTCCTGGCACAAGCACGCGACCGCTTCCTCCGAGGTGTCCGGGCACGGTCCGGATCAGGTCACCGACGAAAATCCGCGCACTTTCTGGCTGGCCGCCGCCAACACGCCCGGACAGACGCTGACGCTGGATCTGGGCGGTCCGCGCACGGTCAATGCGATCCAGGTGAACTACGCCGACTACCAGTCCGAGCGCTACGGCGATGCCCCCGATCTGATCACCCAGTTCGTGCTTGAGGGCTCGACCGACGGCAGCCACTGGCAGACCCTCGCCGACCTTTCGCACGAGACGCGCGACCACGCCAATGCGTACGTCGAGCTCGACGCGCCCGCACGCCTCCGCTACGTGCGCTACGTCCACCGGCACGTGGGCGCGGAGCACCTGGCGATCTCGGACCTGCGCGTATTCGGACACCAGGACGGCCAGCCGCCGCCGGCGCCTGAGCTGCTCTCGGCCACCCGCGACAAGGACACCCGCAACGCCACCATCCGCTGGAAGCCGGTGCCCGGCGCGGTTGGCTACAACGTGCGCTGGGGCCTCAGCGCCGATCGCCTGCACGAGACCTACCAGCGTTTCGCCGACCAGCCCACCACGCTGCAGCTGCGCGCGCTGACCAAGGGTGTGCGCTACGTGGTGGCGGTGGAGGCGTTCGACGAGCGCGGGGTGTCCACGCTGTCACGCACGATCACGCTGGAGCCGTGAAGGCACCCGCGCGACGCGCGCCGAGCGAAGGCGGGCGAGGTTGCGGCAGCCGTCGCGATCCGCTCTGATGTCCCGATGATCACCCTTCACCACCTCAACAACTCGCGCTCGCAGCGCATCCTCTGGCTGCTGGAAGAACTGGGCGTTCCCTACGAGATCAAGCGCTACCAGCGCGACGCGAAAACCATGCTGGCGCCGCCGGAGCTGCGCGCGGTCCATCCGCTGGGCAAGTCGCCGCTGATCACCGACGGCGAGCTGACCGTGGCCGAGTCCGGCGCCATCGTCGAATACCTCGCCGACCGCTATGGCGAAGGCCGCCTGCTAGCCCCACACGGCACGCCCGAGCGCCTGCGTCAGAACTACTGGCTGCACTACGCCGAAGGCTCGGCGATGCCGCCGCTGCTGCTCAAGCTGGTATTCCAGCGGGTGGCCAGCAGCCCGGCACCGTTCTTCGTCAGGCCGGTGATGAAAGGCATTGCGACCAAGGTGCAGGACAGCTTCGTCGACCCGCAGATCGCGCTGCATCTGGATTATCTGGAAGGCGAACTGGGCAAGGCCGGCTGGTTCGGTGGCGATGCATTCAGCGCCGCCGACATCCAGATGAGCTTTCCGCTGGAGGCCGCCGCTTCGCGCGGTGGACTTGCCGCAGCGAGCCGGCCCCGGCTTGCCGCGTTCCTCGAACGCATCCACGCCCGCCCGGCCTACCAGCGTGCGCTCGCCGCGGGTGGGGAATACCGGCTGGCCTGAACCGCGCGGGGTGTCGACGCTGCTGTCACGCGTGGCGGTGCACCGTAGCAATCCCGTTATCTGCAGACGGCTCGAAATCCGGGCCGCGCCACCCGAGGAGTCCACTGCCATGAGCCGTAGCCGTGATATCGAACGCAGCCTGCACGAGACCACCGAGCGCGTGGGCGACCGCGTGCGCCAGGCCGCCAACGGCGCCGCAGGCACCGCCCATGACCTGATCGAACGCGGCCGCCGCGCCACCAGCCGCTTCGGCAGGCACGGCGACAGCTACCGCCGCCAGCTCACGCGCGCCGCGGAAGACTTCGCCGACGAGGCGAACTACCAGTACCGCCGCCTGCGCCGCCAGGTGAACCGCCATCCGGCCGCCACGGTCGCCATCGTGGCCGGCACCATCGGCGCGTTCCTCCTGCTGCGCAAGGCCTTCGGCGGCCGCGACGAGGACTGATCGCCTGCGGTTCCCAGGCAGCAAAAAGCCCGCCTTCCGGCGGGCTTTTTGCTGGTGCGTGACGCCGAACGATCAGACGGTCAACGGGTTCGGCTTCTCCGGATCGAGCTTGTACTCCTTGATCGCGCGGGCCACGTCCTTGGCATTGACCAGGCCGTCCTTCGCCAGCGAGGCGAGTGCGGCGTGGGCGATCCAGTAGCGGTCCACCTCGAAGAAATCGCGCAGGTGAACCCGGGTATCCGAACGGCCGAAGCCGTCGGTGCCCAGCACGGTGTAGCGCCGGCCCTCGGGGATGAACGCGCGGATCTGGTCGGCGAACTCGCGCACGTAGTCGGTGGCGGCGACCACCGGACCGGCGCGGTCCTGCAGCAGGCCGGTGACGTAGGGCACGCGCTGCTCGGCTTCCGGATGCAGGCGGTTCCAGCGCTCGGCGTCGAAGCCGTCGCGACGCAGCTCGATGAAGCTGGGGCACGACCAGACGTCGGCGCACACGCCGAAGTCCTTCTCCAGCAGCTCGGCCGCAGCGATCACCTCACGCAGGATCGTGCCCGAGCCCAGCAGCTGCACGCACGGTGCCTTCGACTTCGCCTTGCCCTTGCCGTTGCCCACCGCGCCACCGTCGCGGAACAGGTACATGCCCTTGATGATGCCTTCCTCGCACCTGGCCGGCATGTCCGGGTGCTGGTAGTTCTCGTTCATCACGGTCAGGTAGTAATAGATGTCTTCCTGTTCCTGCATCATGCGGCGGGTGCCGTCCTGCAGGATCACCGCCACCTCGTAGGAGAAGGTAGGGTCGTACGACTTCACGTTGGGGATCGCGCCGGACATCAGGTGCGAATGGCCGTCCTCATGCTGCAGGCCTTCGCCGTTGAGCGTGGTGCGACCGGCGGTGCCGCCGATCAGGAAGCCGCGCGCGCGCATGTCGCCCGCCGCCCAGCACATGTCGCCGATGCGCTGGAAGCCGAACATCGAGTAGTAGATGAAGAACGGCAGCATCGCCACGTTGGAGATGCTGTAGCTGGTCGCCGCGGCCATCCACGCGCCCATGCCGCCGGCCTCGCTGATGCCTTCCTGCAGCACCTGGCCCTTCTGGTCTTCGCGGTAATACAGCAGCTGGTCGGCATCCTGCGGGCGGTACTTCTGGCCGAACGGCGCGTAGATGCCGATCTGCCGGAACATGCCTTCCATGCCGAAAGTGCGGGCCTCGTCGGCGACGATCGGCACCACGCGCTCGCCCAGCTGCTTGTCGCGCAGCAGCAGATTCATGCCGCGCACCAGCGCCATGGTGGTGGAGATCTCGCGCTCGCCGGTGCCCTTGGTGATCTGCTCGAAGGCCGACAGGTCCGGCGCCTTGAGCTTGGTGTCGGCCTTGCGGCGCCGCTGCGGCAGCGCGCCGCCCAGCGCACGGCGGCGCTCGAGCATGTACTGCACTTCCGGCGAGTCCTTGCCGGGGTGGTAGTACGGCACGTCGGCCAGCTTGTCGTCCGGCACCGGGATGTTGAAGCGGTCGCGGAAGTGGCGCACCGCATCGGCATCGAGCTTCTTCTGCTGGTGGGTGGGGTTCTGCGATTCGCCCGCCGCGCCCATGCCGTAGCCCTTGACCGTCTTGGCCAGGATCACCGTGGGCATGCCCTTGGTGTTCACCGCCGAGTGGTAGGCGGCATACACCTTGTGCGGATCGTGGCCACCGCGGTTGAGGCGCCAGATGTCGTCGTCGGACAGGTTGGCGACCAGCTGCGCGGTCTCCGGATACTTGTTGAAGAAATGCTCGCGCGTGTACTTGCCGCCGAACGCCTTGCACGCCTGGTACTCGCCGTCGACGGTTTCCATCATCAGCTTGCGCAGCGTGCCGGAGGTGTCGCGGGCCAGGAGCGGATCCCAGTAGCTGCCCCAGACCACCTTGATTGCGTTCCAGCCGGCGCCGCGGAACACGCCCTCCAGCTCCTGGATGATCTTGCCGTTGCCGCGCACCGGGCCGTCCAGGCGCTGCAGGTTGCAGTTGATCACGAAGATCAGGTTGTCCAGCCCTTCACGGCCGGCCAGCGAGATCGCGCCCAGGCTCTCCGGCTCGTCGGTCTCGCCGTCGCCGAGGAAGCACCAGATCTTGCGGTCGCTCTTGGGGATCAGGCCGCGGTGCTCCAGGTACTTCCAGAACTGCGCCTGGTAGATCGCCTGGATCGGGCCCAGACCCATCGACACCGTCGGCACCTGCCAGTAGTCCGGCATCAGCCACGGATGCGGGTAGGACGACAGACCGCGGCCCTTGCCCACCACTTCCATGCGGAACAGGTCCATCTGCTCCTCGGCGATGCGCCCTTCAAGGAACGAGCGCGCGTACACGCCCGGGCTGGAATGGCCCTGGTGGAACACCAGGTCGCCCGGGTGATCGGCGCTGGGCGCGCGCCAGAAATGGTTGAAGCCCACGTCGTACAGCGTGGCCGACGAGGCGAAACTGGCGATGTGGCCACCGAGCTCACCGGGCTTGCGGTTGGCGCGCACCACCATCGCCATCGCGTTCCAGCGGATCAGCGTGCGGATGCGCCATTCCATGGTGGCGTCGCCCGGGCACTTGGCCTCGTTCGGCGGCGCGATGGTGTTGACGTACTCGGTGGTCGGATCGAACGGCAGGTAGCCGCCGGCGCGCCGCGTCGAGTCGACCATCTTCTCCAGCAGGTAATGCGCGCGCTCGGTGCCGTCATGGCTGATCACCGCATTGAGCGATTCGATCCACTCCCGGGTTTCGGTGGGGTCGATGTCCTGGTGGAGGATGTCGTCGAGCTGATCCATGGAGGTCTCCGCGGCGCCGGGGAGGCGCGCCTGAAAAGGGGGATGCATCGCCGGGGTGCGGTGCAGCAATGTTCGAGTTTAGCGGCCGTGCGCGGCGGCCGCCAAATGGACGTCCATGCGCGAGCGCATGGCGCCGGTACGCCGTCCCTGGCAGCGCGGACCGGCCGCGCCGCCGCGCCGATCAGCCGCGCCGCTCGCCCTGGGCGGCACGAATCTGAGCATCCACGGCCGCCACCGCGGTCATGTTGACCACGCGGCGGGCGGTGGACGCCGGGGTGAGGATGTGCGCGGCCTTGTCCACGCCCATCAGGATCGGGCCGATCGCCACGCCGTCGGTCATCACCCGCACCATGTTGTAGGTGATGTTGGCGGCATCCAGGTTCGGCATCACGAAGAGGTTGGCGCGACCGCTCAGCGTGGTGTGCGGGAACATGCGCTGGCGCAGCGCCTCGTCCCACGCGGTGTCGGCCTGCATCTCACCGTCCACTTCCAGCTTCGGATAGCGCGCCTTGAGGATCTGGTAGACCTTGCGCATCTTCGCCGCGCTGGCGTTCTCGTGGCTGCCGTAGTTGGAGTGCGACAGCAGCGCCACCTTTGGCTCGATGCCGAACAGCTTGAGGCGGTAGCTGGCCTGCAGCGTGGCCTCGGCGATCTGCTCGGCACTCGGATCGACCTGCACATGGGTGTCGACGAAGAACCAGGCGCCGCGATCGTTGATCACCGCGGTCATCGCCGAGGTGCACTGCACGCCCGGGTCGAGGTCGAACACGCTGCGCAGATAGCCGAGCTTCTTGTGGAAGCGCCCGACCAGTCCGCAGATCAGCGCGTCCGCCTCGCCGCGCTCGACCATCAGCGCGGCGATCAGGGTGGAGCGCGAACGCAGCAGGTTCTTCGCCGCCGCCGGCGACACGCCGCGCCGCTCGGTCAGCGCGTGGTACTGCTGCCAGTAGTCGTTGAAGCGCGGATCGTCGTTGATGTTGGTGAGCTCGAAATCCACGCCCTCGCGCAGGCGCAGGCCCAGGCGCTGGATGCGGGTGTGGATCACGTCCGGGCGGCCGATCAGGATCGGGAACGCGAGGCGCTCGTCGACCACCGTCTGCACCGCGCGCAGCACCACCTCTTCCTCGCCCTCGGCGTAGGCCACGCGCTTGCGGTCGGCGCGCGCGCGCTCGTACACCGGCTTCATGATCAGGCTGGTGCGGTAGATGAACTGGCCGAGCTTCTCGCGGTAGGCGTCCATGTCGGCGATCGGCCGCATCGCCACGCCCGAATCCATCGCCGCCTGCGCCACCGCGGGCGCCAGCATCACCAGCAGGCGCGGGTCGAACGGACGCGGGATCAGGTACTCCGCACCGAACGAGGGGATGTCCTCGCCGTAGGCGGCGCCGAGATCGGCCGCCTCCTCGCGCGCCAGCTGCGCGATGGCGCGCACGCAGGCCAGCTTCATCGCCTCGTTGATGCCGGTAGCGCCCACGTCCAGCGCACCGCGGAAGATGTACGGGAAGCACAGCGCGTTGTTGACCTGGTTCGGGTAGTCCGAGCGGCCGGTGGCGATGATGCAGTCCGGGCGCACCGCCTTGGCGTCGGCCGGGGAGATCTCCGGGTTCGGATTGGCCAGCGCCAGGATCACCGGCTTGTCGGCCATCGCCGCGACCATCTCCGGCTTGAGGATGCCGCCGGCGGACAGGCCCAGGAACACGTCCGCACCGGCCACGATCTCGGCCAGCGTGCGCTTGTCGGTGTCGCGCGCGTAGCGCGCCTTGTCCGGGTCCAGGTGGTCGCGACCGGTGTAGATCACGCCCTCGCGGTCGTAGGCGAGGATGTTCTCGGGCTTGAGGCCCAGCGCCACCAGCATGTCCAGGCAGGCGATGCCGGCCGCACCGGCGCCGGCGGTGGCGAGCTTGACGTCCTCGATCTTCTTGCCGACCACTTCGAGCGCATTGAGCACGGCGGCGCCGACGATGATCGCGGTGCCGTGCTGGTCGTCGTGGAACACCGGGATCTTCATCCGCTCGCGCAGCTTGCGCTCGACGATGAAGCACTCCGGCGCCTTGATGTCCTCGAGGTTGATGCCGCCGAAGGTCGGCTCCATCGCGGCGATGATGTCGACCAGCTTGTCCGGATCGCGCTCGTTCAACTCGATGTCGAACACGTCGATGCCGGCGAACTTCTGGAACAGCACGCCCTTGCCTTCCATCACCGGCTTGCCGGCCAGCGGACCGATGTCGCCCAGGCCCAGCACCGCGGTGCCGTTGGTGATCACCGCCACCAGGTTGCCGCGTGCGGTCAGCTCGCTGGCGGCGTTCGGATCGTCCACGATGGCCTCGCAGGCGTAGGCCACGCCGGGCGAGTAGGCCAGCGCCAGGTCGCGCTGGGTGACCATCGGCTTGGTGGCGGTGACCTTGATTTTGCCGGGCGGGCACAGCCGGTGGTATTCGAGCGCGGCGTGCTTGAGTTCCTCGGGGGGATTGGACATGGGGCGAGTCGATGATCCGGGTGCGAAGACGCCAAATGGTAGCACCGCGACCCGCTCCACCCGCTGTGCAACGCCGCACTTTGGCGGCCCTTCACAGGCCCAGCGACAGCTCCTCGGCCTGCACCCGCCCCATGTGGATGCGGTTGGCGAACAGCGAGAACGCCAGCTTGCCGGCCAGCCCGTGCACGTGCTGCATCCACGGCGGCAGCCAGCGCGGCGGAACGATCGCGCCGGAGGCGAAATGCGGCTCCAGCGCGATCACGTCGTGCAGCGCCAGCTTGCCGGCGAACAGGTGGCGCAGCAGGTCCATGCGCCGCTGTTTCAGCGCCCATCGGAAAAACGTGTGCACGGCCAGCAGGCCGGCGAGATACACGTTGTCCTTGGCAAACACGGCGCCGCCGGTCAGCGGCACGCCGCGGAACACGCGCTGCGCCGAGTGGAAGCTGTCGGCCACGCTCTGCCCGCGTTCGAGGAAGAAGCGGTACACCTCGACGAAGTCGGCTCCGCGCAGCGCCATGTCGATCGCCAGGATGCGCAGGCTGATGCGCTTGAGGCGGGAGATGTCGATCGCGCCGGACATCAGCTCGGCGAACACGGCCAGCCCCTCCTGCGTGGCGGTGACCCGCGGCGAGGTGCGGGCCAGCGAGGCCAGCAGCGGCTGCGCGCGGCCGTTGAGCGCGGTGAGCGAATGCACGAAGGCTTCATGCGCCAGCAACTGGTGGCGGTCGTAATCGCTGAAGGCGGTGCCGCCGCGCAGGCGGATGCGGGTGGCGCCGGCGGCGGCCTTGGCGGTGAGCTCGGGGTCGACCTCCACCGAAATCATGCCGGGGCCGAAGAACGCGTCCAGCGTCTGCGCCAGATCGGCGCGCAGGGTCTCGGCCGGGATGTCGGCGGTGACGTCGTCGGCCAGCAGATCGGCGCCCAGCTCGTCGGCCAGCTCGACGAAGTAGCGTGCCGCGTCCAAGTTGCTCTTGCTGCTGCCGGGAATCAGGTCGCCGGGATGGCCATACAGCACGATCGATGGCGCGGTGACGCCCGCCGTGCCCACCGCCTCCAGCATCTCCGCGGCGATGCGCCACGACTCGGCGGTGCGGCACAGGTAGTCGCCGAGCGGATCGTCGTGCCCAGCCTCGCGCTCGATCGCCGCCAGCTCGGCGCGCGCGGCGGCGAGGTCCGGCGGCGTATAGCGCACCTCGGGCAGGCTGAGCCGGCCAGCCATGTAGGCATCGATCATCCGCCGCTCCAGCGAGGCCGGCCACGCCACGGTGGGCAGGATGCGGATCGGCCGCACCGCGGCGAGCAGGCGCTGGTCGAGGGCAGCGTAGCGGCTCAGGTCGCCGGTGACCGATGCATCCATCGCGCTAGCGGCCTCGCGACTTTCGCGCGAGCGCGGCGACCAGGATGGGCATGACCGAGGCGGGCAGGATCACGGCGTTTGGCGACGCGCGATCGGCGATCACCCGCGAGGCTCCAGTAACAAGGATCGTCATGCCAATCAGCCGTGGATGCGTTGGTGGGCGACTGGACAGCATGGTGGTGTCGCTCAGTCCCGCTCACGCTGGCCGCGATGGCCATGCGGGCGATCGATCGGGCGACCGCCGCGCTGCCGGCGCAGGCGGGCCTCCAGCGTGGCCGCCTGGTCCTCGCGCTCGTCGCGCAGCTTGAGGTAGTTGCGCCAGCGCTCGGGGGCGAGGTCGCCGCTGTCCAGCGCCCGCTGCACGGCACAGCCGGGCTCGCTGCCGTGGCCGCAGTCGGCGAAGCGGCAGGTTTCGGCCAGCGCCTCGATGTCCGCGAACAGGTCGAGATCCTCCTCGCCGGTGAGCTTGAGCTCGCGCATCCCCGGCGTGTCGATCAGGCAGCCGCCGGTGGGCAGCTGCAGCAGCGCGCGGTGGGTAGTGGTGTGGCGGCCGCGGCTGTCGTGGGCACGCACCGCGGCGGTGGCCAGCTTGTCGGTGCCGAGCAGCGTGTTGGTGAGGGTGGACTTGCCCGCACCGGACGATCCCACCAGCACCGCGCTGTCGCCCGGCTTGAGGTAGGGCGCCAGCAACCCGGCGCTGTCGCGGCTCTTGCCGTTGAGGGCATGGATCGGCGTGGTGGCCGGCAGGCGCGCGCGCAGCTCGGCCAGGCGAGCGGCGGCATCGTCGAGCAGGTCGAGCTTGCTCAGCAGCACCACCGGCTGGGCGCCGGAATCCTCAACCAGGGTGAGATAGCGCTCGATGCGCGCGGCGTTGAAGTCGCCATCCAGCCCGGTGAGCACCAGCACGTAGTCGATATTGGTGGCGATGATCTGCCGCTCATAGCGCTCGCCCGCCGCCGCGCGCGACAGCACCGTGCGACGTTCCAGCACGCGCTGGATGTGCGGCGGCGCGCCCGGCTCGAACTCGACGAAGTCGCCCACCGCCGGGCGCTCAGAGGGATCCAGGCCGCGCTTGAGGAAATGGCCCGCCGGCTGCGCGCCGAACAGGTGCTCGCCGTCGTGCAGCTCGTAGCCGGCCCGGTGCTGAGCTACCACGCGGGCGAGCCGCAGGCCATCGGCAGGCAGCTCATTGCCGCGCCAGCCGATGCGGCGCAAGCGTTCGATGATCAGGGCATCGCTCATGGTCTGGCGATTATGCCCTGCCCCGCGGCCGGCCGATATGACGCCCGGATTCGGCTCCACCGGCGCCGTCGACGCTGCTAGCATCGGGTGACCGCCGGCGGCAAGCGCTGGTGCAGCAAAGCGAAGGAACACCTCGTTGGCCCCGATCAAACCCAGTACGCACCTGGCGAACGTGCGCTATGACATCCGCGGTGCTTTGACGCGGCGCGCGCGCGACCTGGAGGCCGAAGGCCGTCCGATCATCAAGCTCAACATCGGCAACCCCGCCCGCTACGGCTTCGACACGCCGGCGCACCTGCGCGAGGCGATCGCCGCGCACCTGGGCGACAGCGAGGGTTACGGCCACGAGCAGGGGCTGGAAGAGGCCCGCGCCGCCATCGCCGAGCAGCAGCGCGCCCGCGGTGCGCGCGGCGTGGAGGTCGAACGCATCTTCATCGGCAACGGCGTGAGCGAGCTGATCGACATCAGCCTGCGCGCCCTGCTGCAGACCGGCGACGAGGTGCTGCTGCCCAGCCCGGACTATCCGCTGTGGAGCGCCGCCACCATCCTCAACGGCGGCACGCCGCGCTATTACCGCTGCCTGCCGGAGAACGGCCACCTGCCCGACCCGGCCGAGATCGAGGCGCTGGTCACGCCGCGCACCCGGGCGCTGGTGCTGATCAATCCAAACAACCCCACCGGCGCAGTCTATCCGCGCGAGCTGCTCGAGCAGTTGGTGGCGATCGCCGCGCGGCATCGCCTGCTGCTGCTGTGCGACGAGATCTACGACGAGATCCTCTACGACGACGCGGTGTTCCAGCCACTGGCGGAAGTGGCCGGCGAGGTGCCGTGCGTGAGCTTCGGCGGGCTGTCCAAGGTGCACCGCGCCTGCGGCTACCGCATCGGCTGGATGAGTCTGTCCGGCGATCCCGCGCGCACCGCTGAATACCGCGACGCGTTGCAGCTGCTCGCTGCGCTGCGCCTGTGCGCCAACGCCACCGCACAGTGGGCGGTGCTGCCGGCACTGCAAAGTGCGCCGACGATCCACGCGCTCACCGCGCCGGGCGGTCGGCTGCACGAGGCCCGCCGGGCGGTGATCGAAGGCGTCGCCGCCAGCGATTATCTGCAGCTGGTCGCCCCCGAGGGTGCGCTGTATGCGTTCCCGGCCGTGCGCGCCGATCGCCTGCCGGTGTTCGACGACAGCGACTTCGCCCTGCGCCTGCTCGAGCGCGAGTCGGTGCTGATGGTGCCGGGCACCAGCTTCAATGTGCCGTCCAGCCGCCAGTTCCGGCTCACCCTGCTGCCGCCGCCGCACGACTTGCGCGAGGTGTTCGTGCGGATCGAACGCGCGCTGGCACAGATGGCCGCCGAGCAGCCGGCGCCGCGCATGGCAGTAGCCGGCTGAGCGCGCCCCCCATGAGCACACCGACTCGGGCGGCGGACCCGCTGCGCCACCTCGCCCTGGGCGACTCCTACACCATCGGCGAAGGCGTGCCGGAAGACGCCCGCTGGCCGATGCAGCTGGCACGGCAGCTGATGGCGGAAGGGACGGCGCTGGCGCCGCCGCGCATCGTCGCCACCACCGGCTGGACCACCGACGAGCTCGCCGCCGCCATGGACGAAGCGCAGCAGGCGCCGGCGTACGACCTGGTGACCCTGCTGATCGGCGTGAACAACCAGTACCGCGGCCGTGGCGCGGATGACTACATCGGGGAGTTTCGCCAGTTGCTGGCGCGCGCGGTGGCGCTGGCCGGCGACCGCCCCGAGCGCGTGGTGGTGGTATCGATTCCCGACTGGGGCGTCACCCGCTTCGCCCGCGAGCACGGGCACGATGCCGCACCGATCGGCGCGGCGCTGGACCGCTTCAACGCGCTGGCGCGCGCGGCGGCCGAAGCGACCGGCGCCGCCTTCGTCGACATCACCGACCTGTCGCGCGAGCACCCCGACGAACTGGCCGAGGACGGCCTGCACCCCGACGCCCGGCAGTACGCGCGCTGGGCCGAGCGGATCGCACCGACCGCGCGCCGCGCCCTGCGCTGAGGCGGCGGCAACCGCACTGCAACCTTGCCGCCATCGCGCGGTGATGCACCACGCCGACACTGGTGCCCCGGATCACACCGGGAACCGACGCCATGGCCACCTTCCGCTGCCGCAGCGCCTTCATCTCCGACGTCCACCTGGGCACGCCCGACTGCAAGGCACGCTACCTGCTCGACTTCCTGCGCCAGCTGCGCTGCGAGCGGCTGTACCTGGTGGGCGACATCATCGATCTCGAAGCGCTGGGCAAGCGCATGTGGTGGCATGCCGACCACGCCGCGGTGATTGCCGAGGTGCTCGACATGGCCCGCCGCGGCGTCGAGGTCACCTACATCCCCGGCAACCACGACGCGGCGCTGCGCGGCCTGGCCGGACAGGATTTCGGCGGCGTGCGGATCGCGCTGGATGCCGTGCACGAAGGCGCCGATGGGCGCCGCTACCGGGTCAGCCACGGCGACGAGTTCGACCCGGAACAGGTCGGCCGCGGCTGGATGCTGCAACTGGGCGAGGCGATGCACCGCTTCATCTGCTGGAGCAACCGCCGCGTCAACGCGTGGCGCCGGCGCATGGACATGCCCTACCTGCCGTTGTCGATCATCGTGAAGTCGCACGTGGGCAAGGCGCTGGCCTATATCCGCGCCTACGAGCAGCGCGTGGCCGACGACGCCCGCGAGCGCGGCTTCGACGGCCACATCTGCGGCCACATCCACTTTGGCCAGGTGCGCGACGTCGACGGCGTGCTCTACCTCAACGACGGCGACTGGGTGGAACACTGCACCGCGCTGGTGGAAGACCACACCGGCGCGATGGAGCTGATCCACTGGAGCGAACAGCCCACCGCGCTGGGCCGCGCCAGCCGCGAGCTGGTGCTGCCCTCGCCGGCCGCCGCGCTGGCACTGGCGCCGCTGGCCCGACGCCGGCGCGATCTGGGCGAACTGCGCCCTGCGGCCTGAGGCCGCGGCTGCGGCGAGATGCCCGGCGCGCTTGAACTCCATCCCGGCCGCCAGCACATGGGAGGGGGCGTATCATTGCCCTCTTTGCCGGAGCCCCGCATGTCCCTCGATCCCGCCACCCGCGAACGCATCCAGTCCCTGCTCAGCGCACACCGCGTGGTGCTGTTCATGAAGGGCAACCGCCAGCAGCCGATGTGCGGCTTCTCCGCCGCCGCCACCAACACCTTGAACGAACTGCTGCCGGACTACCACACGGTCAACGTGCTGGAAGACCCGGAGATCCGCGAAGGCATCAAGATCTACGGCGAGTGGCCCACCATCCCGCAGCTGTACGTGGACGGCGAGCTGGTCGGCGGCTCGGACATCATTCGCCAGATGTACACCAGCGGCGAGTTGCACACGCTGTTCGGCGCCGCCGCGCCGGACCGCACGCCGCCGGAAATCACCATCACCGACAAGGCCGCCGAGATGATCCGCCAGGGCACCGCCAGCGCGACGGGCGTGGCGATCCACCTGGAAATCGGCCCGGACTACAGCGCCGGCTTCCAGCTCGCGCCGGCCGGCGACCACGACATCGTGGCCGAATCCAACGGTCTGACCATCCATTTCGACCCGGCCAGCGCCCAGCGCGCCAAGGGCATCGTGATCGACTGGGTCTCCACCGTGCAGGGCGAGGGCCTCAGCCTGAAGTTTCCCGGTGCGCAGGAGATCAAGTCGCTGACCGTGCAGGAGCTGCAGCAGCGCCTTGCCGCCGGCGACCTCACCCTGATCGACGTGCGCCCGGCCAGCGGCCGCGCCCAGGCCGCGCCGCTGGCGCAGGCCCGCGTACTGGAAGACGAAGGCTACGATGCCCTCGCCGCTCTGCCGAAGGACACCCCGATCGCCTTCATCTGCCACCACGGCATGTCCAGCCGCGGCGTCGCCGAGCGCTTCGCCGCGCACGGTTTCAGCCAGGTGTTCAACGTCGAAGGCGGCATGGACGCCTGGGCCGCCGAGATCGACTCGGGCGTGCCGCGCTACTGAGCCGTTGCGCTTGCTTCAGGACTCATAACCCCAACGCTGCAGCCACGGTTGCAGCGTCGGCATCGCCTCTTCGAATGCAGCGGCGAAGCGCTTCCAGCGGTACGCGGCCTTCCGGTTGAGCGGCTGCACTACCTGCGCATAGCTCGGCGTACTGATGTAACCCTTCGCCTGCGCGTGCTGGTGATAGCGCAGCATGGGCTGCGCGTCGGGCAGATCAAGGAACCTGGCCAACTCAGTCGTTGTACCTTCGAAGTCGTCCAGCAAGTCCTCGTATCGCACGGTCAGGCACGCGGGCGAGAGGATGCCGGTCGTATGCATCCAGCCCTGCATCGCGTTGGCATAGGCCGTCGCGATGCTGGGCAGGTCACGGCACAGATACTGGAACACCGGCGAGCGGAAGTTCTGCATGTAGCAGCTCAGCAGCACGTCGCAGGGATGTCGCAGGGCAAGGATGTAGCGCGCATTGGGAAATAGCGCAGCCATCATCGGCAGCCGCAGGATATTGAGCGGGTTCTTGTCCACCAGTCGCACGCCCGGAGCCAGCGCCACCTGCGTGGCTACCCGCTCGAAGTAGCGCGCGCGCAGGCGATCAAGATCTCGGGCATCGAGTCTGGCCAGCCCATCGGGATAGATCAGACCGTTATCGCGCTGCATGTCGTCGATGGCGTCCTGGATGAAGGTGCGCTCATCCATCGAAACAAGCGCCGGATGGGCATCCAGCATCTGCTCCAGAAGCGTGGTGCCGGATCGCGGAAACCCGACCACGAATACCGGCGATGCGTTGGCCGCCGGTGCTCCCTGCGACAGCGGCATCCAACCCTCGGGAAGATCAGCGAGTGCCAGCGTGAGCGGTTCCGGCGGCGCTTCCACGAATGCGGGCATCGCACGCTCGAGCATGGACACCTGGCATGCGTGCGCGGCACCCAGTGTGGCCAACGCCTCGAACTCCCGTCCGCGCTGGTCGACCAGCAGGCGCCCCAGATCGAAGCCCACGCGGGCACGGACAGCATCTCCCAACGGCGACGCCAGCAAGGCCTGGTAGCTGTCCACGGCCGCATCCACATGCCGGTCGCGCGCGGCCACCGCAGCCATCGACTGGAGAATTTCCTGCCTCGTCACCGGATCGCCTGCGGCAGCCGGCGCCGGCAAAGTCGCCAGCAGCTCACGAGCCGCATCGACCCGGTTAAGGCGTTCATGCAAGCCCGCGAGCAAGGCGGTGGCGCGGTCGCGCCATGCAGGATCGCGCCGAGCCCGCTCCCACTGCTGGCTGGCGAGGTCGGTATCGCCTATCTGCGCCGCAAGATTGCCCACCTCCAGACAGAGATCGGGCGGAAGCTGCTCCAGCGGCAGCCGGTCCAGGCAGTGGCGAACCTGGTCGTCCTCGCACAGTTCCGCCTGGCAGCGTGCGAGGAACACCAGTGGAACGGGCCATCCGGGCGCGGTCCGCACGGCGGCGGCGAGCCGATCCCGGGCATCGAACAACCGGGCGTCATCCAGCGCCAGCAATCCGGCGTCAAGCAGCAGCTCGGGATTGCCTGGCGAGAGCGCGAGCGCTCTGGCGTAATGGACCTCTGCCTCGGCGCGTCGACCAAGCTGGCGCTCCACGGCAGCGAGATTCTGCAGATGCGCCGGGTCCGATGGCTCCAGCGTCGTCAGACGCACATATGCCTCAACCGCCGTTTCGAGCTTGCCGGACTCGCGCCGTGCGGTGGCCAGCGCAAACAGCGCGAGTACAGACGCCGGATCAACCTGCACTCGACCATGCGCAGCGTGTTCCAGGTCGCTCCAGCGCTCTTGCTGAAGCAAGGCGATCAGGGTGGCATCGTCCGCAACGGTCATTCGGAAAACCTTGGTTCCAGCCAAAAAAAAGCCGCGCGATGCAAGGCATCGCGCGGCCATGTTGCCTTACATCTTGTCGAACTTAGAACTTCACCGTCAGGCGGGTCCAGTAGTAGCGACCCACGGTGTCGTACGTACGCTCGTCGGTGTTGCCGTTGAAGCCGTACTGCCACAGGATCGGCGGCTGACGGTCGAAGGCGTTGTCCACACCCACGTCGATGCGCGCATTCCAGGGCTTGAACTGATAGCCGAACTGGATGTTGGTCATCGCGTATGCACCGGCATGGAAGCTCTGCACGGCGGTGTTCGGATCGCTCGCCTTGGCCACCGTGTTGTAGCCAGCCGGGGTGGAGACGGTATCGCCGAAGCGCACGCCGCCCACATAGCGGGTACGGATCGCCGCATCGAAGTCACCAAGGTTCCACAGCAGGCCGACCATGCCACGCAGACGCGAGTAGTTGCCGTCGCCACCGGTGGCCGACGAGGTGTAGGTGCCGGCGTAGTTGTACTGGCTGCTGATGTCGCCAGCGATCGCTTCGCGGTTGTAGGTCTTCAGGTAGGTCGTGTCCAGCGTCAGCATGAAGTTGCCGAAGCTGAATTCCGGCAGCTTGTACTTCACGCCGACGTCCAGGCCCGACACCGTGACGCGACCGACGTTCTGCGAGGTGTTGTTGACGGTCTCGATGTCGCCGGTCTGCGCGTTGCGGGTCTGCAGATCACAGTAGCGCCCGAACTTGTAGCACTGGTCGATGATCGTCTGGGTACCCAGCGAACCGATCGTGTCGTTCAGATAGATGCGCCACAGGTCGGCCGAGACCGACAGGCCCTGGACGTAATGCGGGTCATACACCACACCCCAGGAGATCGACTTGCCCTGCTCCGGCTTCAGGCTGCTGTTGCTGCCGTAGAGCGCGCGGGTCTGCGCAGTGCCCTGCACGAAGCCAGCCGGGGCGCCGGCGCAGGCGGGGTTGCTGGCGCTGTAGCCGGCACCCGAGCACGGATCCTTGTAGGTGTCAGCGCTGGGAGTGACGCCGCCGAACAGGTCGCCGATGGTCGGTGCGCGGAACACCTGGTCGACCGTGCCGCGGACCAGCACGTCGTCGATCGGGCGGTACTCGATGCCAAAACGCGAGTTGGTGGTCGAACCGGCCGAGGAGTACTTCGAATAACGCGAGCCGAGCGTCACGTTGAGGGACTTGGCAAACGGCATGTCGGCCAGCACCGGCACGAACAACTCACCGTAGAGTTCCTTGACGTTGATCGAGCCGGCCTGGGCCGAGCGGCAGGCGTCCTGGCTGGTCTGGCAGCTGCCGAGGTTCGGATCGGTGATCAGCGAGACGAAGTCCGGGGTCAGCGAGGAGGTGTCCTTGCGGTACTCGGCACCGACCGAAGCGCTCACTGCGCCAGCGGGCAGATTGAACAGCTCGCCGTTGGCCGTCGCGTAGGCGGTCTTTTCAGACGCATAGCTCTGGGCGCTCGGAGTCACCCGCAGACCGGCGAGGGCGGCCGCAGACTGCGCCGGATCGAACAGATTGACCGGCGTGCAGTTGGCGATCGGATTGGTGGCCGTGCCGCAAGCCGGGTTGCCGTTGGCATCAATGTACGACGGACCGACCGCAGCGGCGAGTCCGGACTTGAAGTAATAACCGCTGAAGCTGCCCTTCTGGGTGGTGCGCGCCCACACCACGCCGGCGTCCCACTGCCAGCTGGACTGACCGAAGTTGCCGCGGAAGCCGAGGTTCATCTGGTCGGCCTGCGTGCGGTACTGACCGATGCGGTTGCCGCCGATCACGTCACGCCAGCCGCCGCTGGAAACATCCACACCGAACGGGTTGTAGATGCTGTCCTTGGACAGGATCACGCCGGAGTCGGCACCGAAGATCAGCGGCAGCGGGGCCAGCTGATAGTTGGAGCGGGTCTTCTGCGTGAAGCCGGTGAAGTAGGCCTGCACGCTGTCGGTGAGCTGGTAATTGCCCGTCGTGAAGATGCCGCCGCGCTCGGCCGGGGTCATCTCGATGTTGTAGGGGGCATAGTTGAAGGTGTCGTTGCCGGCACCCGAACCCTGGTAGCAACGGAAATCACTGCCCGCCGCGCCGTTGGTGCCGTCGATGCGGGTCACCGAGACGTTGGCGCTGGTGCCGGCGCAGCTCAGGCCGCTGGCTGCAGCCACGGTGCGCGGAATGACGTAGCGGCCGTTGGGGATGAACGACGAACCCAGCGGGAAGATGCTACCGAAATAGTTGTACAGCGCCGGGTTCGAGAACTTGCGGTTGCCGGCGCTGACGGCGTCCTGCTTGTTGTAGTTGACGCCGACAGTGATGCCGCCCTTGTCGCTGGTCTGGCCGAAGACCGCCGAGAAACCGCGACGCTTGCCGTCGCCACCGTGGCCGGACACGCCGTAATCGACGCTGACCTGCGCGCCCTGATAATCCTTGCGGGTGATGAAGTTGACCACGCCGCCGATGGCGTCGGAGCCGTACACCGCCGAAGCACCGTCCTTCAGCACATCGACGCGCTCGATCATCGCCAGCGGGATCGAGTTCAGATCCTGATAGGCGACGCGGTGGCCATCCAGCAGGAGCAGCGTGCGCTGCGAGCCAAGGCCGCGCAGGGACACCGTGGAGGCGCCGTCGCCGCCGCCGTTGTTCACCGCCGGGTTGGTCGCTGCGCCGGCGATTTCCGGCAGCTGCTGCACCAGGTCACCCAGGGTGAGCTTGCCCGCGCGCTCGATCTGCGCCCGGTCGATGGTCACCACCGGACTGGAGGTTTCCAGGTCCACGCGACGAATGCGCGAGCCGGTGACCGTGATGGTCTCCAGTTTGGTGGCATTTTTTTGATCTGCCGAGGTGCTCTGTGTCGAGTCCTGGGCAAACGCAGGGCTGGCTATGCCTGCGGCCAGAACGGCGCTGAGCGACAGTGCCGCGCGGACCGAGGTGGTCAGCTTTTTGGTGCCGAAATTCATGTAAAAACCCTCCCGAAGAGTTGCGTTGAAAGCGAACAAGTGCCTGCCAGTACCTAGTGTTTTTGTGACTTTTGGCACATACCTTTATCACGTTTTTCTCACACAAGGTCAACGGCACTTTAATGCGACGGTGAATTCGTCCTGAAATCAACGCTTTGTTCGGTCAGCTCTCGGCCGCGACACCCTACGGGCGCACCATTGCTCGTTCACGCTCGCGAAGGCTTCAGGCCTCCGCGGACGGGACCGGAGTCGAGCGAGGACCCAGGACGTCAACAGGCGCTGTGTCGCGGGTAGCCGAACCTCACGGCTGAGCTACTCGATCTCTTCCTCGAAGCGCAGGTGCTTCACGCTGCGGCCGTGGCGACGCACCAGCTTGAGGGCTTCCACGCCGATGCGGATGTGACGCTCGACGAACTGGCCGGTGACCTGGCGGTCGCTGGCTTCGGTCTTCACGCCTTCCGGAATCATCGGCTGGTCCGACACCAGCAGCAGCGCGCCGCACGGAATGCGGTTGGCGAAGCCGGCCGAGAAGATCGTGGCCGTTTCCATGTCCACCGCCATGCAGCGGGTACGGCGCAGGTAGTCCTTGAACGCCTCGTCGTGCTCCCACACGCGGCGGTTGGTGGTGTACACCGTGCCGGTCCAGTAGTCGTAGCCGAGGTCGCGGATCATCGTGGACACGCCGCGCTGCAGCTGGAACGCCGGCAGCGCCGGCACCTCCGGCAGCAGGTAGTCGTTGGAGGTGCCTTCGCCGCGGATCGCCGCGATCGGCAGCACCAGATCACCGATCTGATTCTTCTTCTTCAGGCCGCCGCACTTGCCCAGGAACAGCGCGGCCTTGGGCCCGATCGCACTGAGCAGGTCCATCACGGTGGCCGCGTTGGGGCTGCCCATGCCGAAGTTGATCAGGGTGATGCCGTCGGCGGTGGCGTTGGGCATTGGGCGGTCGCGGCCCTGCACTTCCACCCCGTGCCACTGCGCGAACAACTCCACGTAGTGGCCGAAATTGGTCAGCAGGATGTGCTGGCCGAACTGCTCCAGCGGCGTGCCGGTGTAACGCGGCAGCCAGTTGGAGACGATCTCTTGCTTGCTTTTCATGGGACCTCTGCGGGTCGGCGAGATGGATCCATCCCGCATTACCGGCGACGCCACGCCGGCACGATGCCAAAGTCGGTACGCCATTCTAGGGGCGCCGTTGGCGCTGCCGCCAGAACCGTATGCGGCGGCGATGTCGCCGCCCCAAGCGGGCGGCCTCAAGGTTCGCGCAGCAGGGGTCGATAGCCCCTCATCGGGCACCGCCAAAATGCTGCTTTGCGGCGTGGATCACGGCGGGGAAGCCCGTGTTATGTTCGGCGCGCCTTCTGGAGGGGTGACACGTTATGCGTATGGGCCTGGCCATTGATGCTTCCTGCGACCTGCCGCAGGCGTTCATCGAGGAGCACGATATCGCGGTGATGCCGATCGCCGTGAACATCGACAAGGACGTGTTCAAGGACAACCGCGATCCGGCGGAAATCCAGCGATTCTTCGACCTGAAGATGGGCAGCCGCAGCCATTCCGCCTCCACCGAGCCGTGCTCGGTGGAGGACGTGCAGAAGCTGTTCCTGGAAAAGCTCGTCCTGGAAAAGGACTGCGTGTTCTGTCTCACCATCACCGCCACGCGCAGCCCGATCAACGACCACGTGATCAAGGCCAGCTTCGCAGTGCTCAAGCACTACCGCGACGTGCGTGACCAGACCACCATGCCCGGCCCGTTCCTGATGCGCGTGATCGACACGCGCTCGGTGTTCGCCGGCTCGGCCCCGGCCATCGTCGAAGCCACGCGTCTGTTCAAGACCGGCCAGACGCCGGCGGCGATCCGCGAGCGGCTGACCTATATCGCCAACAACTCTTACGGCTACATGCTGCCGCGCGACCTGTATTACCTGCGCGCCCGCGCCAAGACCAAGGGCGATCGCAGCGTGGGCCTGTTCAGCGCGGTGATGGGTTCGGCGCTGGACATCAAGCCGCTGCTGCGCGCCTACCGCGGCGAGACCGGCCCGGTGGGCAAGGTGCGCGGCTTCGAGCACGGCGTGGAAGTGCTGTTCGACTACGTGATCAAGCGCGTGCATGCCGGCCTGCTGGTGCCGGCGGTGTGCCTGAGCTACGGCGGCGACCTGGCCGATGTGCCGAAGCTGCCCGGTTACGACGCGCTCAAGGCCGCCTGCGACGAATGCAAGGTCGACCTGATGCTGGCACCGATGAGCATCACCGGCATGGTCAACGTGGGCGAGGGTGCGCTCACCGTCGGTTTTGCCGCGGAAGAGCACGTGGCCGAGTTCTGAGCGATCATCGGCCGGTCCTCACGGGATTCGCCCATGACCGCGCTGCACTCCCTGCTCTCCGGTTGCCTGCTGCTTGCCGTCATCGCGCCGGCAGCGGCAGGGACCGTGTACAAGTGCACCGGCGCGGGGGGCGCCGTCACCTATCAGGACGCGCCCTGCCCACGCACTCAGCAACAGCAGGCGATCCACCTCGTCGATACGCAGCCCACACAGCCGGCACCACAACCACAGGAAGCGGCGCCGGACGCCGCAGCACCCGCTCCGCCCCCGTCCGCGCAGCCCGCTCCCAGCACCCCGTTGCCCGTGCTGTACAGCTGCCAGCGCGCCACCGACGGCAAGATCTACCTCAGCCGCAACGGCGATCCGCAGCCTTATCAGGCACCGTTCGGGGTGCTCGGCGCCGTGCAGGCGCCGCTCGCCTCGGTGTACGGCCCGGGCGGCGGAGGCGGCGCTTCGGCGCCCGAGCTCAACCGGGGCAAGGTGACCAGCGGCCTGGTCGCCAACAACTACGTGTGGGTGCAGGACGTCTGTCGCGAACTTGGCCCCGAGGAAACCTGCGACGCGCTGCAGGACGAGTACGACGACAACGAGCACAAGCTCAAGCAGGCGTTCAAGAGCGAACGCGCACCGTTCGAGCAGCGCGAGGCCGAGCTGCAGGCGCAGCTCGCCAACTGCGGCCGCTGAGCGCGCTGCACAGAACGTGCGCAAAGTGATGCAAGTGACCGCGCGGCGGCCACTTGGCGCAATCACCCACAGGCTTGTCCACAGGCCATCCCCAGTTGCGCTGGATAACTCCACGAGTGCCTGGCCAAGCCGGCATCAAACCGGTGAAAGCCCTTGAGTATTGCGGATTTGCGGCATCGCTCCACAGACTTGTCCGGAAGCTGTCCACAGACGTTGTGGACAACCCGCGCCGCTCAGAATCCGTAGCTGATGAAGCCGCCGTCTACCGCCAGCACCTGGCCGGTGATGTAGCTGGCCGCTGGCAGGCACAGGAACGCGATCGCCGCGGCCACTTCCTCCGGCTCGCCGATCCGGCGCAGCGGCGTGTGGTCGAGCACCTCGTCCAGATAATCCGGATCGGCCAGGGCGCCGTCGGTGCGCTGCGTGCGGATGTACCACGGCGCCACCGCGTTCACGCGGATGCCGTCCACCGCCCACTCGGCGGCGAGGTTGCGGGTGAGCTGGTGCAGCGCCGCCTTGCTCATGCCATACGGCGAGCCGGTGCGCACGTGGGTGATGCCCGACACGGAGCCGACGTTCACGATCGCCGCGTGGGCGTGCTGCACCAGCTGCGGATGCGCCAGCCGGCACATCTCGAAGGCGGAGAACAGGTTCTGTTCGAAGATCGCGCGGTAGTCGTCTTGGGCGTAATCGAGCGTGGCCATCGGCTGGTTGCCGCCGGCGTTGTTGACCAGCAGCGAGAGCGGCGCGCCCAGGTCGGCGATCCAGTCGAACACCGCCAGCCGCTCCTCCGGTTCGGCGAGGTCGGCGCCGAAGGCCAGCACCTCGATGCCGGGAAAATCGTCGGCCAGTTCGGTGCGCACCTGCTCCAGGTAATCCTCGTCGCGCGCCACCAGCAGCAGATCGGCGCCCAGCCCCGCCAGCTCGCGCGCGGCGGCGTAGCCGATGCCCTTGCTGGCGCCGGTCACCAGCGCGGTGTGACCCTGCAGTTGCCATGCATCGATGCGTGTATTCATGCGTCGAGCTTAGAACGGCCGCACAGTTGCGAGCCAGCCACCTTGCTCCGACGGGCCGCGCGGCGGGACACTCGTGCCCTCGCCCGCACCGGATCTTTCGCCATGTCGCCACGCGCGCCGCTTTCCCTGCTCGCCGCCGCCCTGCTGCTTGCCGGCTGCTCGGGCAAGCCACCCGCCCCGCAGGCCGAGGCCAAGCCTGAGCATGTGGCCACGCCGTGGGACGACATGAAGAAGGACGAGCAGCGTGCCAAGGACGTGCAGAAGACCGTCGACCAGCAGGCCGCCGAACAGCGCAAGCAGATCGAAGCGGCCGAGCAGTAAATCCCCCCGGCAACGCGGCGCCTACTAATCCGGAGCGCCGACGCCGGCCGTCAGCAGCGGGAGCCGGTGGTGACCGAGACGGATCCGGCGCCGTGAGCGATACGGCGTTCGCTGATCCTCAGCGCGGTGCGCAGAAGCAGTAGGCGTAGACGTTGGGGCGACCGGCCCGCGCATTGCGTAGCAGCTGCAGTTCCGGCATCGCCCGCGGCAGCTCGGCCATCCAGCTCGGCAGATGGAGGCCGTAGCTCTGCGCGATGCGCACCGTGGCGCTCTGGTTGAGGCCGACCATGAACTGCTCGAAGCCGCCCAGCGGCTGCTCCACGTAACGCACCGGGTAACCCTTGGCCAACTTCGCCTGCTGCGCGGCATAGGCGATGGCGGCGTCGAGGCCGCCGAGCTGGTCGACCAGCCCGCGATCCAGCGCCTGCTGGCCGGTCCACACGCGGCCCTGGGCGATCGCGTCGATCGCGTCGTAGTCCTTGCCGCGCGCCCTGGCCACGCCGCCGACGAAGTCGTGGTAGCCCTTGTCGATGATCGCCTGGATCACCTGGCCCACCCGCGGATCGAGCGGCCGGGTGATGTCGAACGCGCCGGCCATCGGCCCGGTGGCCACACCGTCGCTCTGCACGCCGAGCTTGGCCAGCGTGTCGGGGATCGAGTAGTACATGCCGAAGATGCCGATCGAGCCGGTGATGGTGTTCGGCTCGGCGAAGATGCGATCGGCGTTCATCGAGATCCAGTAGCCACCGCTGGCCGCCACGTCGCCCATCGAGACGATCACCGGGATGCCGGCCTTGCGGGTCAGCTCCACCTCGCGGCGGATCTGCTCGGCGGCATACACCTCACCGCCGGGCGAGTTCACCCGCAGTACCAGCGCCTTGGTCTTCTTGTCCTCGCGCGCGGCGCGGATCAGTGCGGCGGTGGACTGCCCACCGATCTCGCCCTGCGGCTGCTTGCCGCCGGCGATCTCGCCCTCGGCCACCACCACGGCCACGCCGGGCTTGAACAGGGTGTCGGTGTCGTCCGGCAGCTGCGCCACGTAACCGGACAGATCCACCGCGCGGAAGCCGCGACCCTGCTTGCCCGCCGGCACGCCCTCGCGGCGCATCATCGTCTCGACGTCAGCCTCGGTGGCGAGCCCGTCGACCAGATGCTCGTCCAGCGAGAGCTGCGCGAGGTTGCCGTGGGTCCGGCCGATGTTGTCCGGCAGCTGGTCGATATCGCTGCGCAGCGTGGCCGGGTCCAGCTTGCGGCGCTTGGCCACGCTGGCCAGGTAGTTGTCCCACAGGCCGCCCATCCAGTAGCTGTCGGCCTCCTTCGATTCGGGCGAGGCGTGATCGAGGATGTACGGCTCGGCCGCGCTCTTGAACTGGCCCACGCGGAACAGGTGCACCTGCACGCCGAGCTTGTCCAGCAGGTCCTTGTAGAACAGCCGGTAGTTGGCCAGCCCGGTGATCATCACGCCACCCTGCGGATCGACCAGCAGGCGGTCGGCGTGGGAGGCGAGGTAATACTGGCCCTGGTCGTAGTTCACGCCCCAGGCGATCACCGGCTTGCCGGCGGCGCGGAAGCGATCCAGCGCGGCACCCACCTCGCGCAGCGCGGCGAAGCCGCCGGCCTGCAGCTGGTCGGGCAGCAGCAGGATGCGGGTGATGTGCTTGTCGGTGGCGGCTGCATCGATCGCGCGCACCAGGTCGCGCACCTGTACTTCCTTCGGCTCGTTGCCGGACAGCCCCGACACCACCCGCTGCAGCGGCGCGATGCTGTACTGCTCCACCAGCCGCCCCTCGGGTTTGATCACCAGCACCGAGTCGGGCTGCAGCCCCAGCCCTGCATGGCGTCCGGCGAACACCCCGACCATCGCCAGCAGCACGATGAACAGCAGGCCGAAGAACACCGTATTGAGGATGACCAGCCGCAGCACGTTGAGCCCGCGTCCGAGGACGCGGAGAAAGGCCCAGAAGCCGTTGGGGCGCGAAGCGGTCATGCAGCCATCCTGTGCGGAAGGGGGAGGTTACGGATCGATCGGCAGCGTACCGGCTTGCACCGGCGCGGTCATGTGTGGGTCGTCAGGCTGCGTCGTCCTGTCCCAGCGCTGGCGCCAGGCGCTGCGCCAGAACCGGGTGAACAGCATCACCGCCGACACGCTCAGGCCCGCGATCAGGCCCATCCACATGCCGCGCGCGCCCAGTCCCTGGTGGAAGGCGAGCCACCAGCCGGTCGGCATGCCGACCACCCAGTACGCGAAAAGGGTGATCGCCATCGGCACGCGGGTGTCCTTCAGGCCGCGCAGCGCGCCGTTGGAGGCCACCTGGATGCCGTCGGAAAACTGGAACACGCCGGCCAGCAACAACAGCTGCGCGGCCAGATCCACCACCTTGGCCTGGTTGGTATACAGGCCGGCGATCCAGTGCGGCGCGCCGAACATCACCGCCGCCGATACCAGCTGGGTGACCAGGCTGAGCCCGATGCCGCAGAAGCCGGCGTAGCGCACGCCCCGCGCATCGCCGCGACCGACCGCGTTGCCCACCCGCACGGTGATCGCCATCGCCAGCCCCAGCGGGATCATGAAGAACAGCGAGGCGACGTTGAGCGCCACCTGGTGACTGGCCACCACTTCGTCGCCGAGCCGGCTGATGCCAAGCGCTACCGCGACGAACAGGCCGGCCTCGGCCAGCAGGCTGACCGCCATCGGCGCGCCCACGTGCAGCAGTTCGCCGATGCGCCGCCAGTCCGGACCCTCCAGATGGTCCAGCAATCCCAACCCGCGATAGTTGCGGTGGCGCATCACGTAGATCGCGAAGGCGATCAGCTCCAGCCACAGCACCAGCGCCGTCGCCATGCCGCAGCCGCGGGCACCCTGCGGCGGCAGACCGAGCTTGCCGTACATGAACACGTAGCCCAGCGGCACCAGCAGCACCAGGCCACCGAGGCTGAAGAACATCGACGGGCGCGTCAGCGAGAGGCCTTCGGACAGCCCGCGCAGGGCGAAGTAGCAGGTCAGCGCCGGCGCACCCCAGCTGATCGCGTGCAGGAACGCGCTCACGTCCTCGCGCAGGTCCGGCGCCACGCCGATCCACGCGAACAGCGGGCTGGCGTGACGCGCGGCGAACCACAGCACCACGCCGGTGATCAGCGCCAGCCACAGCGCCTGGCGGAACACCGCGCCGATCGCATGGCGGCGGCCGGCGCCGTCCAGCTGCGCCACCGACGGCGGCACCGCCATCATCAAGCCGATGCCGGTGACGATCGCCAGCGACCACACGTTCGTGCCCACCGCCACCGCGCCGAGCACGTGGGTGCTGTAGTGGCCCGACAGTAGCGCGTCGATGACGTTGGAGCCGATCGCCGCCAGCTGGGCGGCGACCAGCGGCAGGGCGAGGCGCACGGTGGCGCCGAGCTCGTGCGCGACCCGGGCGCGATCGGGACGGAAGGGGTTCATGGCAGAAACGGTCGACAGGGCCGGGCATTCTAGCCGAGCCGTTCGGCACGGCTGATCGCGACGCACGCTTGTGACACCATCTGCCGCTTCCAGGGGAAGGGATCGATCGATGAACGAGCTGGACCAGGTCGGCGCGGTGCGCTGCGCCAACTGCGGCACGCCGATGCAGGGCGAGTTCTGTCACCACTGCGGGCAGTCGATCCACAGCGTGCTCAAGCCCGTGCACCACATGGTGGAAGACACCCTGGACATGGTGCTGCACGTGGACGGCCGCATCCTTCACACGCTGCCGCCGCTCCTGCTCAAGCCGGGTTTCCTGACGCTGGAATACTTCTCCGGTCGGCGGGTGCGCTACATCGCGCCGTTCCGGCTGATGTTCGTGCTGTGCCTGCTGGCCTTCGCGGTGTGCCATCTCGCGATCGACGCAGACGACGTGCCCCGCAACGCCGTGGTGCTGTCGACACCGTTCGACCACGCCGACACTCCCGCGGCCGTGCAGCGAGCGCTGGACGCCGAGCTGGCCAAGGTGGATTCGGCACGCGCGGCCCCCGGCACGAACCCGGTGGCCATTGCCGCTGCGGCAGCCGCCCAGGCACGGCTGCGCACCGAAGCGGCAAACCGGCTCGCCGAACTGGCGAAAGCGAACAGCACCGCGGACACCGGCAAGGCCTCCCGTGCCGATACCGCTGGCAACGACGCCGATGCCGATGCCACCGATCCACTCAACTCCGCCTGGGATGCCAGGGCCTATCCGGTCCATTTGCGCTGGCTGCCGGCATTCGCCAACCGCCGCCTTACCCAGGCGCTGGAACACATGCATTCCAACATCGACGCGCTGGCCTCCGGCGGGGAAGCCGGCACCCTGGCAAGGGAACGCATCACCGCGCAGCTGTTCGCCTCGCTGCCGCAGGCGCTGTTCCTGATGCTGCCGCTGTTCGCCCTGCTGCTGAAGCTGTTCTACGTGTTCAAGCGGCGGCTCTACGTGGAGCACATGATCGTCGCCCTGCACAGCCACGCCTTCCTGTTCCTGGCGCTGCTGCTGGGCGTGGGCCTGTTGCTGCTGGAGGGTTGGCTGGCCGGGCTGGCCGGCTGGGCCGCACGTCCGGTGCGGCTGCTGGAGTGGGCGCTGGTGATCTGGGCACCCACCTACCTGCTGCTGATGCAGAAGCGCATCTATCGCCAGGGCTGGACGATGACCATCGTGAAATATCTTGCGGTGGGCTGGTGCTACATCTGGCTGCTCTCCACGGCCTTACTGTTCGGCGCCGTGCTGAGCCTCTCACACTGAGACGTGCATCACACTTTTCGGCCGGCCAAACGCTAGGCGCTCAGATCGGCGAAGGGGTTTTGCACAGCGTCACCGGAGTGTCAACCGGGTCACCGGGCCTGTTGCAGACGTGTGAAGCCCAGCTGACCAAAATTTGCAAGTCGTTGATTAAAAATGTTATTTGATCATGGCTAAAACTTGCCCATACCGTCGGGAAGGGCGTCACGTCGGGCCTGGAGAGGCCCCTTCCCCGCCGCATCCACAGAGTTATCCACAGCAGCTGTGGATAAGGGCAAAAAGGGCCGGAGAGACGTCACTTACCCCCCTTTTCTAGAGTCCGGTACAGCAAGAAAGTCCAAAGGCTCGCAGCGCCGCAGGGCCGACGGAAAGATGCGGCGGAGCGGGCCGCGCCCGTGCATGGCGCCTCCCCCCGTTACACTGGCCTCCCCATGAGGTAGCCATGCCCACCGTCGTCCGCGTCGCCCTGCCGGTGCCCCTGCCCACCCTGTTCGATTACCTGCCGCCCACCGAGGGCGAGCTGCAGGCAGGGAGCCGCGTGCGGGTGCCGTTCGGACGTGGCAGCAAGGTGGGCATCGTGGTCGATCCCTCGGCCACGTCGAGCGTGGCCGAGGGCAGGCTCAAACCGGTGACCGAGGTGCTCGATCCGGCCCCGCTGCTGGATGGCGAACTGATGCAGACTCTGGCTTGGGCCGCCGACTACTGGCTGGCTGCGCCGGGCGAGGCCTATGCCAACGCGCTGCCGCTGGCGCTGCGCGAGCCGCGCCCGTGGCCAGACACGCGCGAGGAGTACTGGCAACTCACCACAGCCGGCCGCAGCGCGCTGGACGCAGGCAGCCGGCGCGGCGCCAGTCAGCTGCTGCTGCAGCTGCTGGCCGATGGTCCTCAGCGCGCCGACACCCTGGCCGAGCGCCTGCCGGCCTGGCGCGCGGCCGCGCGCCGGCTCGCCCCGGCCGGACTGATCGAACGCCACACGGCCGCGGCCGTGGCCATGCCTGTCGGCGCACCGTTGCCGCTCAGCGTCGAACAACAGCAGGCGGTCGCCGCGATCGCGGCCGAGCGCGGGCGTTTCCAGCCATTCCTGCTGGACGGCGTCACCGGCAGCGGCAAGACCGAGGTCTATCTGGCGCTGATCGAGCAGGCGCTGGCCGAGGGCAAGCAGAGCCTGCTGCTGGTGCCGGAGATCGGCCTGGCGCCGCAGACCCTGCGCCGGCTGCGTGACCGCCTCGGCGTGGCGGTGGAGGTGCTGCACTCGAACCTCGCCGAGGGCGAGCGCGCGCGCGCCTGGCTGCGTGCGCGCAGCGGCGAGGCGCGGGTGATCGTGGGCACCCGCTCGGCGGTGTTCACGCCGCTGCCGCATGCCGGCCTGATCGTGATCGATGAAGAGCACGACGCGGCGTACAAGCAGCAGGAGGGCTTCCGCTATCACGCGCGCGATCTCGCGCTGGTGCGCGCGCGTGCGCTGGGTGTGCCGATCGTGCTGGGCAGCGCCACGCCATCGCTGGAGTCACTGGCCAACGTGGCGGCCGGGCGCTACCGCGCGCTGGCCCTGCGCGCACGTCCCGCCGCCGCGCACGCGCCGCAGGTGCAGATCGTCGACGTGCGCTCGCAGCACCTCGATCACGGCCTGTCCCCCGCGCTGCAGGCCGCGGTGCGCGACACGGTGGCGCGCGGCGAGCAGGTGCTGGTGTTCCGGAACCGCCGCGGCTATGCGCCCGTGCTGCTGTGCCACGCCTGCGGCTGGCATGCCGACTGCCCGCGCTGCGAGCGGCCGCTGACCCTGCACGCGGGACAGCGCCAGCTGCGCTGCCATCACTGCGATTACCGCAGCAAGGTGCCGGCGGCATGTCCCGCCTGCGGCGCCGGCGCGCTGTGGCCGCAGGGCCAGGGCACCGAGCGGCTGGAAGAGGCGCTTGTCGCGCTGTTCCCCGAGGTGCCCGTGCTGCGCATCGACCGCGAGACGACCCGCCGCCGCGACGCCTTCGAACACCTGCTGGACGGCTTGCGCACCGATGCTCCGGCGATCCTGGTCGGCACCCAGATGCTGGCCAAGGGCCACGACCTGCCCAACCTCACCCTGGTCGCCATCGTGGGCGTGGACGAGGGCCTGCACAGCATCGACTTCCGCGCCGGCGAGCGGCTGGCGCAGCTGGTGGTGCAGGTGGCCGGACGCGCCGGGCGCGCGGCCAAGCCCGGACGCGTGCTGCTGCAGACCCATCACCCCGATCATCCGCTGCTGCGCAGCCTGTTGGCCCACGGCTACGGCGCCGCCGCCAGGGCGCTGCTGGCCGAACGCGAGCAGGTCGCGCTGCCGCCGTTCAGCCATCAGATCCTGCTGCGCGCGGATGCGCACGAGCGCGCCGCGGTCGACGCCTTCCTTGCCGCCGCCGCGGCTGCGCTGCCGGCCGACCATGCGCTGCAACTGGCCGGCCCGATGCCTGCGCCGATGGCGCTGCGCGCCGGTCGCCACCGCGGACAACTGCTGTTGGAAGCGTCCAGCCGCGCCCAGCTGCATGCGGTGGCGCGCCCGTGGCAACGCAGGCTCGGCCAGCTGCCGACCGCGCGACGCGTGCGCTGGTCGCTCGACGTGGATCCGATCGACCTGTACTGAACCGCGGTGCGCTCACGGGATCCCCACCCCCTCCTCGTATACTTGGCGGCTGATATTCAGGAGTTCCCCATGGCATCGCAGCTCGAACAACTTCGCCAGTACACCACCGTGGTCGCCGACACCGGCGACATCGAGGCGATCGCCCGCTACAAGCCGGTCGACGCCACCACCAATCCCTCCCTCCTGCTCAAGGCCGCCGGCATTCCCGCCTACGCGCCGCTGCTGGACGAGGCGGTGGCGTGGGCGAAGTCGCGCGGTCACGACCGCGTGCAGCAGCTCGTCGACGCCGGCGACCACCTCGCCGTGGCGGTAGGCCGCAAGATCCTCGACCTGGTGCCGGGCCGGGTGTCGACCGAGGTCGATGCGCGACTGTCCTTCGACACCGACGCCACCATCGCCAAGGCCGAACGCCTGATCGGCCTGTACGAGGACGCGGGCGTGGCGCGCGAGCGCATCCTGATCAAGATCGCCTCCACCTGGGCCGGCATCCGCGCCGCCGAGCAACTGGAGCGCCGCGGCATCCAGTGCAACCTCACGTTGCTGTTTTCGTTCGAGCAGGCGGTGGCCTGCGCCGAGGCGGGCGTGTACCTGATCTCGCCGTTCGTGGGGCGCATCATGGACTGGTACGTGGCCAACACCGACGCGAAATCGTTCGAGCCTGAGGAGGATCCGGGCGTGCAGTCGGTGCGCCGCATCTACGACTGGTACAAGCGCCACGATTTCGAGACGGTGGTGATGGGGGCGAGCTTCCGCAACGCCGGCCAGATCCGCGCCCTGGCGGGCTGCGACCGCCTCACCATCAGCCCGGACCTGCTGGAAAAGCTCGATGCCAGCCACGACCCGCTGCCGCGTGCACTGGAGAATGCGGACGCCCGCGCGCCGCGCCCGGAGCCGATCAGCGAGCCGGCCTTCCGCTGGGGCCACAACCAGGACGCGATGGCGACTGACAAGCTGGCCGATGGCATCCGCAAGTTCGCCGCCGACCAGGTGAAGCTGGAAAAGCTGCTGGCTGCGAAGCTCTAGCGAGAAACGCCAGGCGCCAATAAAAACGGCCCCTCGCGGGGCCGTTTTTGCTTGCTGCTGATGACGAGACGATCAGGCTGCGGCGGCGAACAATCCGCGCATCTTCTTCATCGCGTTGGCCTCGACCTGGCGGATACGCTCGGCCGACACGCCGTACTCGTCGGCCAGATCCTGCAGCGTGGCCTTGTCGTCGTTGAGCCAGCGGCGCTGGATGATGTCGCGCGAGCGGTCGTCCAGCTTTTCCAGTGCGGCCGACAGCGTTTCCAGCTGGTTGTCGCTCTGGTCGGCATCGGACACCGAGTCGTACGGATCGGCACCATCGTCCACCAGGAACGCAGCCGGCGCGGGCTTGGCATCTTCATCCGCATCGACGGGGGCCTCGAAGCCGACGTCACGGCCGGACAGGCGCGATTCCATCTCGCGCACGGTCGCCTCCGGCACGCCCAGATCCTTCGCCACCGTGCGCACTTCCTCGGCATTCATCCAGCCCAGGCGCTTCTTGCTCTTGCGCAGGTTGAAGAACAGCTTGCGCTGCGCCTTGGTGGTGGCGACCTTCACGATGCGCCAGTTCTTGAGGATGAACTCGTGCATCTCGGCACGGATCCAGTGCACGGCAAAGCTCACCAGGCGCACGCCCTGATCCGGGTCGAAACGCTTGACCGCCTTCATCAGGCCGATGTTGCCTTCCTGGATCAGATCACCCAGCTGCAGGCCGTAGCCCGAATAGCCGCGGGCCACATGCACCACGAAACGCAGGTGCGACATCACCAGCTTCTTGGCTGAGGACAGGTCGTTGTCTTCGAGGTAGCGGCGCGACAGCGCCTGCTCCTCTTCCTGGCTGAGCACCGGAATGCGGTGCACCGCCGAGATATAGGCATCCAGACTACCAACGAGGCTGGGTACCGGAATGTTGGCGGTGACCAAGGCCTGGGACATGGGCGGAACCTCCTGAATGGGGAGCAGCTTAGCACTCGGGTACTTGGAGTGCTAAAGCCGACACAAAGTTCCGGCGCGGCAGATGGTCGCCGCGTCGACTTATTGAACCAAATGGTACAGAAAAGCCGGCGGGAAGTCCAGTCGGCAGGGAGGACTCACCATTCTCCGCGGCGGACATTCACCCACCGTGAAGCCGGTTCACCCCGCCAGCGCCGCCCGCGGCGGCAGCGACCAGTCGATCGGTGCCATTCCGGCCCGCTGCAGCCAGGCATTGGCGGCCGAAAAGTGCCCGCAGCCAATGAAGCCGCGATGGGCCGAGAGCGGCGAGGGATGCACGGCAGTGAGCACGTGATGGCGCTGCGTGTCGATCAGCCGCCCCTTGCGCTGGGCGTAGCTGCCCCAGAGCAGGAACACGATGCCCTCGCGCTCGCGGTTGAGCGCCTCGATCGCCGCGTCGGTGAAGCCTTCCCAGCCCTTGCCCTGGTGCGAGCCGGCCTGGCCGCGTTCCACCGTCAGCACCGCGTTGAGCAGCAGCACGCCGCGGTCGGCCCAAGGCGTGAGGCAGCCGTGGTCGGGCCGGGGGATGCCCAAGTCGCGGGTGATTTCCTTGAAGATGTTGTCCAGCGAGGGCGGCACCGGCACCCCCGGGCGCACCGAGAAGCACAGGCCGTGCGCCTGGCCCGGCCCGTGGTACGGGTCCTGGCCGAGGATCACCACCCGCACCGCGTCGAACGGCGTGTGGTCGAACGCGGCGAAGATCTCCGGCCCCGGCGGATAGATCTCCTTGCCCGCCCGCTTTTCCGCGCGCAGGAAGTCGGCCAGCGCGCGCATCTCAGGCCGCTCCAGATAGTCGCCGATGCGGGCCTTCCAGCCCGGTTCCAGCCGGACGCGCTCGCCGCTCATGCCGGCGGCGGCTGGTTGAGCGAGCGCAGGTGCTGCGACACGCGCAGCTGGAACAGCAGCTTGGTGATCAGCAGATGCTCCTCCACCGGCTTCTCGACCAGGTCGTTGGCGCCGGCCCTGAGCAGGGCCGCCTGGTTGGCCGGGTTCTCGTCGCCGGTCATCACCAGCACCGGCAGCCGCCCCTTGCCGTAGCCGAAGTCGGTGCGGATGCGTTCGAGCAGATCGCCGCCGGTCAGCTCGCCCTTCAGGCTGACGTCGGTCAGCACCACGTCCGCCCCCACCCAGCCGAGCTCGCGATCGGCCTCCAGCAGTGCCAGCGCGTCTTCCACGCTGACCACGTGGCGCACGGTGAGGCCGATCTTCTCCATCATGCGTCGGGTCGCCAGCGCCACCACGCGGCTGTCCTCGACGTAGAGCACGGTGCCGGAGGCGGTTTCCTGCGGGCTCACGTAGCCGCGGATGAAGGCACCCAGCGCGGGGAAGCCCAGCGACTTGTCGAAGTAGTCGGTGACGTGCTCGCCCAGCGCGCGCCGGTGCAGGCGGTCGTCCACGTCGCCGGAGACCACCACGATGGGCACGTAGGCCTGCGGTGCCGATTCGCGCACGTAACGCGCCAGCTCCAGTCCGTCCATGTCCGGCAGGCGCAGCGCCACAGTGATGAAATCGAACGCGCCGGACTGCAGCTCGCGCTGCGCCTCCTCGCCGGTGGCGCAACCGACCACCTGGGCCGCCGGCAGCTCGCTGGCCAGCACGCGCGTGATCAGCTGGCGCACCACCTTCGAGCCATCAACCACCAGCACGCGCGGCGCCTCGCCCACGCTGCGGCCGCTGATGCTGCCGCTCATGGCTTCAATTTCCGCATGGCGCCTGCCGCCAAGGTCCGCACGTCGATCACTGCCTCTCCCGCCCCGGTCCCCGGCGCTTTGCCGGAGCCGTCGATCTTGCTACGTCGCACGCCACCGTGCCTGCGATCACCATCACCAATGCGCGGATGCAGTGCATCAGACCGTCGTCCGCCGCAGCTGCCACGCGCTGACCAGCCGCGCGCCCAGCCAGCCGAGCACCGCCGCGGCGAGCGGCGTGGACAGCAGCAGCCACAGCGGCAGCGCGCCGAGTTCGAGCTGGCCGGCATAGGCCGCGTTGAGCTGCTCTACCGGCGCTACCAGCGACAGCTCGATCGCCACTGCCAGCAGCGACGCAAGCACGCCGCCGAACAGCCCGTACCAGATGCCCGCGTAGAGATAGGGCCGACGCACGAACGGACGACTCGCTCCGATCAGCATCAGCACGCCGATCTCCTCCACCCGGCTGGCGATGTCTACCCGCACCGTGTTGCCGACCACCAGCAGGGCGGCCAGCGAAAGCAGCAGCGCCAGCACCGCGACGATGCGGTTGCCCAGCCCGAGCAGCGCGTCCAGTCGCTGCCGCCAGCTGCCGCTGTCCTGCACCATGTCCACGCCGTGCAGGTCGCGCAGCTGGGTCACCAGATCCTGCACCGCGCCGGCATCGAGCGCGTCCTTCGGCTGCACGTCGAGCACGTAGGGCAGCGGGTTGTCGTCCAGCGCGTGCACCGCGCCGCTGAAACCCTGCATCGCGGCCAGCTCGTCCATGCCCTGCTGCGGCGTCTTCACCGTCACCGCGGCCACATCGGCGCGCTCGCGCACGCTGCTCGCCATCAGCTGGGCCGCGGACCCACTTTGCCCCGGCTGCAGGAACACGCTGATCGCCTGCCGCTGGCCGAGCGCATCGCCCATGCGCTGCACGTTGCCGAGCAGCAGGTAGAACGCCAGCGGCAGCGCCAGCGCCAAGCCGATCACGGCCACCGTCATCAAGGTGCCGAACGGTCGCGCCAGCAGGCGGCGCAGGCTGGCCGCCGCGCTCCAGCGATGGTGTTCGCTCCAGCTGGCGACCCGGCGCGATTCGCTGCGACGGCTGCCGCGCTGGGCTGTCGCGGCATCGTCCGCGGCGGACTGTTCGGGGCGCTTGCTCACAGCACCTCCTGCGCGGCGACGTCCGCCACCAGGCGGCCGTGATCGAGCACGATTACGCGCTTGCGCATGCGCTTGATCAGCGGCAGGTCGTGGCTGGCCACCAGCACGGTGGTGCCAACCTGCTGGAACTCGGCGAACAGGCCCATGATTTCCACCGCCAGCTGCGGATCGAGGTTGCCGGTCGGTTCGTCGGCGATCAGCAGGCTCGGTCGCGCCACGATGGCGCGGGCAATGCCCACGCGCTGCTGCTCGCCGGTGGACAAGGTATCGGGCAGCTGCCGCTCGTAGGCCAGCAGGCCGACTTTCTCCAGCGCCGCGCGCACGCGCTTGGCGCGTTCGGCCGGGGCCAGCGCGCCGATCACCAGCGGCAGCTCGACATTGGCGAACACGCTGCGATCCATCAGCAGCCGATGATCCTGGAAGACCATGCCGATGCGCCGACGCAAGCCGGGAATACCGCGCCGGCCGACCTTCGACAGATTGAGCTCGTTGAGATGGATCTGGCCGTGCGACGGCCGCTCGATCAGCGCCAGCAGCTTGAGCAATGTGCTCTTGCCGGCACCGGAGTGGCCGGTGACGAAGGCCATCTCGCCGTCGCCCACTTCGAACGACAGCTGCGAGATCGCCTCGTGGCCACCGTCATAGCGCTTGCTTACCTGATCAAAGCGGATCACCGCGTTCCCCGACGTTGCCGTCCCATCCAGCGGCAAGGATACGGGATGCGCGCAGCAAGGTGAGCCCCCGCGCCGCGCGCGGGGTCCACCCTCGACAAACGCTCAGCGGCCGGTGAAAAGACGCGTGAGGCGACGGAAGAAGCCGGGCTTCTTCGGCGCGGCCGCCTCGGCCGGCATGCCGGACTGCACCGCCACCTGACGCGACGGCCGCGTGCCGGCAGCATCGCTGGACGGACGGCGCTCGCGCGGCGGACGACGCTCGCCGCGCGGAGCATTGTTCTCCGCCGCCGGCCGGCTGGTGCCCGCTGCACCCGCTTCGGCCGGAGCCGCCTCGCCATCGCGGCGATTGCGGCCGCGACCGCCGCGGCGGCGACGCTTGCGCGGCGCACCACTGGCGTCGGCGGGAGCGTCGTCCGGCGCGGTGGCCGGATTCGGCACGGCGACCTCGGCCACTGTCGCCTCGGCGACCGCGGCCCGCGGCGGGCGCGCCTCGGCAGAACGCGGCGGACGCGGACCGCGCCCTTCACGCTTGCCGTCGCGGCTGCCGCTGCGGCTGCCGCGCGCGCCCTTGTCGCCCTCGCGCGGCTCGACGCGGTCGCCGAACGCGGCGCTGTCGGCCGCGGCATCCGCGACGAATTGCGCGTCGATCGCCTTCGGCTTGGGCATCACCAGCAACTCCGGATCGACCGAGGCGACCGGAATCTTCTGTCCGATGTAGGTCTCGATGTCCGGCAGGCTCATCGCGTACAGGTCGCAGGCGAAGCTGATCGCATCGCCCTCGGCACCCAGTCGCGCGGTGCGGCCGATGCGGTGGACGTAGTCCTCGGCGTCCTGCGGCAGGTCGTAGTTGAAGACGTGGCTGACCGCGGGAATGTGCAGGCCGCGGGCGGCCACGTCGGTGCACACCAGCATGTCGAGCTGGCCTTCCTGGAAACGCTGCAGCAGCTTCTGACGCTTGAGCTGCGGCACGTCGCCGGACAGCGCGCCCACGCGGTAACCCTGGCGCTTCACGCGCTCGGTGATGCGCTCGGCGGCGGCCTTGGTGTTGACGAAGATGATGCTGCGCTCGGCCTGGGTACGCTCAAGGAGGTTGAGCAGCAGCGGCATCTTCTCTTCCTTGGCGGGGAAGTAGACGACCTGGCGCACGCGGTCGGCGGTGACGTTGTCGGTCTCCACCACCAGCTTCTCGGCTTCGTGCATGTGCTCATAGGCCAGCTCCAGCACGCGGTGGCTCAGCGTGGCCGAGAACAGCAGCACCTGGCGCTGCTCGCGCGCCGGCAGGCGGCGGAAGATGAAGCGCACGTCCTTGATGAAGCCGAGGTCGAACATGCGGTCCGCCTCGTCGATCACCATCACCTCGACGCTGTTGAGCCCGAACACGTTCTGCTTGTAGTAGTCGAGCAGGCGACCGGGCGTGGCGATGATGATGTCGCAGCCGTCCTTGAGCTGCTGGCGCTGTTTGTCGTAGTCGACGCCGCCGTAGATCAGCGCCGTGCGCAGGCCGGTGTGGCGGCCGATCGACTGGGCATCCTTGTCGATCTGGATCGCCAGCTCGCGGGTCGGCGCGATCACCAGCGCACGCGGGTCGGAATCCTTGCGGTCGGCGGCGGCCGGCTGGGTCAGCAGGCGGTTCATCAGCGCCACCAGGAAGGCGCAGGTCTTGCCGGTGCCCGTCTGGGCCTGGCCGGCCACGTCGCGCCCGGCCAGGGCGACCGGCAGGGTCAGCTCCTGGATCGGCGTGCAGCGGGTGAAGCCGGCGTCGTCCAGGCCCTGCTTGAGCAGCGGGTGCAGATCGAAGTTGGCAAAGAAGGTATCGGTGAGAACGGTTTCGGACATGGGAGGCCAGTTTCGCTGCGGGCGGCGCAAGGCGGCTCGCCCGGTCCCGCCGCCGCGTGGCCTTGGGACAGGTGGGTGGATGCGGCGCGAGGAGGAGGCGTGGGCGCCGCACCGGCCGGTGAGGCTGGCGCGGCCGCCGACACGAATCGTGACGAGCGCCGGAGTGGAACGGCCCGAACCGGCGGTTCCGCTGGCATAGGCAAGGCGTCTGGCGGCAGTGCAACCGCGCAATGGGCTTGCCTATGTCAACGGAACCACCCGCTGGCCGGGCCCTTGAATCGCTTGAATCGCGCCCCGAGTTAGGCTGGAATGCACGGGCGCCGCAACGGCGATCGCGCTTCCCCAAGTCCGGAACGACCCGCGCTTCATGGGCACCCCAGTGTAGCCGATGCCGGCCGCGCGGTCGCCCTCATCCCACCGCCTACCCTCGGAGAACCCCGGTGAGCGACCTCATTACCCACGTAAGCGATGCTGCGTTCGAGCAGGAAGTACTCAAGTCCGACACCCCCGTGCTGCTGGACTTCTGGGCCGAATGGTGCGGCCCGTGCAAGGCCATCGCGCCGGTGCTCGACGAGCTGGCCAAGCAGTACGAAGGCAAGCTGCGCGTGGTCAAGATCAACATCGACCAGAACCAGCAGACCCCGCGCACCTACGGCGTGCGTGGCATCCCCACCCTGATGATGTTCAAGAACGGCAAGGTCGAGGCGACCCAGATCGGCGCCGTCGGCAAGGGCCAGCTGACCCAGATGATCGACAAGGCGCTCTGACGCGCCCTGCCCACCCGCCGCCGCGCTTTACGGCGCCGCGCGGCGGGTGCTAGATTCCAGCCTGTTCGGAACAGTCCTGTTCCGCCGCGCGTTCTGCGCAACGTGTCCTCCCTCCCTCCTGTACCAACGGCGCCCCCACGAGGTTTGCCCGTGTCCGATATCGAAAGCAAAGAACCCAACGACGCCTCGGGCGCCGACTCCCGGCCTGCGGGCGAACCGCGTCAGCGCGCGCCACGCAAGGCGGCTGCGCCGAAAGCGGAGAAGCCGTCCGCCGAGGCAGCGTCGACGCCAAACGAAGCACCGCGTCCGGCCCCGGCACCGCAGCAGGGCAGCCTGCCGGTGGATCGCGGCAACGAGCGCCCGCCGGCCGAGCGCCCCGCACCTGCCGCCGACGGCAACACCCGCCCGGCCTCCGAGGCGCGCGAGGCGAATCCGCCCGCGCCCGGCGGCCAGTCCGGCAATGCCAACCCACCGGCGCAGGGCGGTGGCCAGAGCGGCCAGGGCAATCCTGGCGGACCGAACCAGGGGGGCCAGGGTGGCGGCAACGGCGAGGCGCGTCGCAACGATCGCAATGACCGCAACGACCGCGGCCGGCGTCGTCGCCACGAGCGCGGCCAGCGCGGCACTCCCGGCAACGGTGGCGGCCAGCGCAACCCCAACGGCCTGCCGATGGACGATGACGAGACCGGTGACGTCGGCAGCAATGATCGCCTGATCAACCTCACCGAACTCAAGCGCATGAAGGCGCCGCAGCTGCTGGCCTTCGCCGAGTCGCTGGGCATCCAGGAAGGCGTGGCGCGCCAGCGCAAGCAGGACGTGATCTTCAACATCCTCAAGGCGCACGCCCGCTCCGGCGGCGGCATCTGGGCCGAGGGCGTGCTGGAGATCCTGCAGGACGGCTTCGGCTTCCTGCGCTCGGCCGACGAGAGCTATCTGGCCGGCCCCGACGACATCTACGTCAGCCCCAGCCAGATCCGCCGTTTCAACCTGCGTACCGGCGACTACATCACCGGGCGCGTGCGCCATCCGAAGGAAGGCGAGCGCTACTTCGCCATGCTGCGCGTCGACGATATCAACGGCGATCCGCCGGAAGCGTCGAAGAACAAGATGCTGTTCGAGAACCTCACCCCGCTGTTCCCGCGCAAGGCGTTCAAGCTCGAGCGCGGCAACGGTTCGAGCGAGGACATCACCGGCCGCATCCTCGACCTGGTGGCGCCGATCGGCCGCGGCCAGCGCGGCCTGATCGTCTCCCAGCCCAAGTCGGGCAAGACGATGATGCTGCAGAACATCGCCCAGGCGATCACCTACAACCATCCCGACGCGCACCTGATCATGCTGCTGATCGACGAGCGTCCGGAGGAAGTGACCGAGATCGCCCGCACCGTTCGCGCCGAGGTGATCAGCTCCACCTTCGACGAACCGGCCGTGCGCCACGTGCAGGTGGCCGAGATGGTGATCGAGCGGGCCAAGCGCCTGGTCGAGCACAAGAAAGACGTGGTGATCCTGCTCGACTCGATCACCCGCTTGGCCCGTGCCTACAACACCGTGGTGCCCAGCTCCGGCAAGGTGCTCACCGGCGGTGTCGACGCCAATGCGCTGCAACGTCCTAAGCGCTTCTTCGGCGCCGCGCGCAACGTCGAGGAAGGCGGCAGCCTGACCATCATCGCCACCGCGCTGACCGACACCGGCTCCAAGATGGACGAGGTGATCTACGAGGAGTTCAAGGGCACCGGCAACATGGAAGTGCACCTGTCCCGCCGCATTTCGGAGAAGCGCGTCTACCCGGCCATCGACATCAACCGCTCCGGCACCCGCCGCGAGGACCTGCTGATCGACCCGGACCTGCTGGCCAAGATCTGGATCCTGCGCAAGCTGCTGCACCCGATGGACGAGCTGGCCGCGATGGAGTTCATGCTGGACAAGATGAAGAGCACCAAGTCCAACGACGAGTTCTTCAACTCGATGAAGCGCTGAATCCAGGCGCCAAGTCGATGCAGGAAAAGCCGGCCGCTGGCCGGCTTTTTCTTGGGCGCAGTGCCGGCATGCGAACCGGCGCGAAGGGCTGCGACAACGGGTGCCGGCCCCACGTCATTCGGCATGTGCAGCGCTCCTGAACTCTCGCGTACAATTATTTGTCGCGCACGCCCTTGGGGCGCGGCTCGTCGTCCCCATAATCGCCGCTCCCACCGAACAAGGCCTGCACCGTGTCCATCCCCAGTGCCGTCAAGAGCACCCCGATCGCGGGTCGCCAGCAGCTTGTCGATTACCTCGCCGCCGGCGAAAAGCCGCGCGAGGCGTGGCGCATCGGCACCGAGCACGAGAAGTTCGGCTTCCGCACCGACGATCTGCGCCCCCCTACCTTCGAGGGCGAGCGCGGCATCAAGGTGCTGCTGGAAACGCTGGCCGCCCGCTACGGCTGGGAGGTGGCGCGCGAGGGCGAAAACCCCGTGGCGCTGTCGCGCGACAAGGCATCCATCACGCTGGAGCCGGCCGGCCAGCTGGAGCTGTCGGGCGCGCCGCTGGAAACCATCCACCAGACCTGCAGCGAGGTGAACGCCCACCTCGCCGAGGTGCGCTCGATCGCCGACGGCATGGGCCTGGGCTTCCTCGGCATGGGCTTCCAGCCGAAGTGGTCGCGCGAGCAGATGCCGTGGATGCCCAAGGGCCGCTACAAGATCATGCGCGAGTACATGCCCAAGGTCGGCGCGCTCGGCCTGGACATGATGACCCGCACCTGCACCGTGCAGGTCAACCTGGATTTCTCCAGCGAAGCGGACATGATCAGGAAGTTCCGCGTGAGCCTGGCGCTGCAGCCGATCGCCACCGCGCTGTTCGCCGACTCGCCGTTCACCGAGGGCAAGCCCAACGGCTACCAGTCCTACCGCTCGCATATCTGGACCGACACCGACGCCGATCGCACCGGCATGCTCGACTTCGTGTTCGAGGACGGCTTCGGCTACGAGCGCTACGTCGACTACATCCTCGATGTGCCGATGTACTTCAGCTACCAGGACGGCAAGTACATCGACCTGGCCGGGCAGGACTTCAAGCGCTTCATGGCCGGCGAGCTGGCCGCCCTGCCGGGCACCCGCGCCACCATGAAGGACTGGGCCGACCACCTCACCACCGCCTTCCCCGAGGTGCGCCTGAAGCAGTACCTGGAGATGCGCGGCGCCGACGGTGGCCCATGGGGCCGGCTGTGCGCGCTGCCCGCGCTGTGGGTGGGCCTGCTGTACGACGACGAGGCGCTCGATGCCGCGTGGAACCTGGTCAAGGACTTCACCCTCGCCGAGCGCCACGCCCTGCGCGACGGCGTGCCCAAGCATGCGCTGAAGCTGCCGTTCCGCGGCGGCACCGTGCGCGACCTGGCGCGCGAGGCGGTGAAGATCGCCGCGCACGGCCTGAAGCGGCGCGCCCGCCTCAACGCCGGCGGCGCGGACGAGAGCATCTTCCTGCAGCCGCTGATCGAGATCGTCGAGGCGAACCAGACCCCGGCCGAGCGCAAGCTGGAGCTGTTCCACGGCGCCTGGGGCGGCAGCGTCGACCCGGTATTCCGCGAGTTCGCCTACTGACTTGTAGGAGCCCGCTCGCGAGCGAGCTTTTGCTCCTGATGCGCATCCAGAGCGAAAGGCATCGCTGGCGAGCAGGCTCCTGCGGTCTGCGGGCAATCGACGTCAGGGACGCATGAAAAAGGCCGGCTTGCGCCGGCCTTTTTCGTACACGCACACGACGCGATTACTTCGCCTTCGGCGCGTCCTTGAGGCCGCGGTCGATCAGCATCGGCTCCACGCTGGGCGCCTTGCCGCGCCAGGTCTCGTAGAGCTTCTGCAGGTCTTCGGTATTGCCGCGCGACAGCACCATGGCGCGGAAGCGGTCGCCGTTGGCGCGGGTCAGGCCGCCATGCTCCTTGAACCACTCGAAGCCGTCGTCGGCCAGCATCTCGGTCCACAGGTAGGCGTAGTAGCCCGCGGCGTAGCCGTTGCCCCAGATGTGCTGGAAGTAGCTGGAACGGTAGCGCGGCGGCACGTAGCTGAGGTCGATCTTGTCGTCCTTGAGCGTCTTGGCCTCGAACGCGTCGGCGTCCTGCTTGGGCGCGTCGGCGCCCAGCGAATGCCAGCCCATGTCCAGCAGCGCCGCCGAGACCAGCTCGGTCATGTCGTAGCCCTTGTTGAAGGTGCCGGCCTTCTTGATCTTGTCCACCAGCGCCTGCGGCATCGGCGCGCCGGTCTGGTAGTGCTTGGCGTAGTGCGCGAACACCTTCGGATCGGTCGCCCAGTGCTCGTTGAACTGCGACGGGAACTCGACGAAATCACGCGCGGTGCTGGTGCCCGACAGCGTGGGGTACTGCTCGTCGGCGAACAGGCCGTGCAGCGCGTGGCCGAACTCGTGGAACATGGTGATCACGTCGTCGAACGACAGCAGCGCGGGCTGGCCGGCGGCCGGCTTGGTGAAGTTGGCCACGTTGTAGACCACCGGCTTGGTGCCCAGCAGCTTCGACTGGTCGACGAAGTTGCTCATCCACGCGCCGCCGCCCTTGTTGTCGCGCTTGAAGTAGTCGCAATAGAACAGCGCCATCGACTTGCCGTCCTTGTCGAACACCTCGAACACGCGCACGTCCGGCTGGTAGACGGGGAGATCCTTGCGCTCCTTGAAGGTGAGCCCGTAGAGCTGGTTGGCAGCGTAGAACACGCCGTTCTGCAGCACGTTGTCCAGCTCGAAGTACGGCTTGATCTGGTTCTCGTCCAGGTCGTACTTGGCCTTGCGTACCTGCTCGGCATAATGCTGCCAGTCCCAGGCCTCGACCTTGAAGCCGCCCTTCTGCGCGTCGATCACGTCCTGGATGTCCTTCGCTTCGCGCTCGGCGCGGGCGGTGACCGCGGGCACCAGGTTCTGCATGAAGGTGATCGCCGTCTGCGGCGTCTTGGCCATCTGGTCTTCCAGCTTCCACGCGGCATAGTTCGGGAAACCCAGCAGCTTGGCCTGTTCGGCGCGGATCTGCGCGATGCGCTCGATGATGGCGCGGGTGTCGTTGGCGCCGCCGTGCTCGGCACGGTCCCACGACGCCTTGAACAGCGCCTCACGGGTGGCGCGATCCTCCAGCCCCTGCAGCGCGGGCTGCTGGGTGGTGTTCTGCAGGCTGATGACGTACTTGCCGTCGAGCTTGCGCTCCTTGGCGGCGGCCGCGGCGGCGGCGATGTCGCCGTCGGAGAGGCCGGCCAGCTTGGCCTTGTCGTCCACCACCAGCGCGCCGTCCTTGGTGGCGGCGAGCAGGGTGTTGGTGAACTTGGTGCTGAGCGTCGACTCTTCCTTGTTGAGGTCCTTCAGCTTCGCCTTGTCGGCGTCGGACAGCTTGGCGCCGTGGTGCACGAAGTCGCGGTAGACCACCTCGACCAGGCGCAGCGATTCGGGATCGAGCTTGAGCGACGCGCGCTGGTTGTAGACCGACTCCACCCGCGCGAACAGCTTGCTGTTGAGGTAGATCGCATCCTCGTGGGCAGCCAGCTTGGGCGCCTCGTCTTCCTGCACCTTCTGCAGGGTGTCGTCGGTGTTGGCGCCGGTGACGCCCTCGAACACCGCCATCACGCGCTTGAGCAGCGCGCCGGACTTCTCCATCGCCACGAAGGTGTTGTCGAAGGTGGCCGGCGCGGCGCTGTTGGCGATGGCCTCGATCTCGGCCAGATGCTGGCGCATGCCCTCTTCGATCGCCGGCTGGTAGTCGGCGTCGGTGATCTTGTCGAACGGCGGCGCCTGGTAGTCCAGCGTGCTGGCCCTGGCGAACGGGTTGGCGTCGTTGAACGGCGCGACGGCGGCCGTGCTGACGGCCTTGGCCGGGGCGGTGCCAGCCGGCGCGGGCGCGGCCGGCGCGGCGGACTTGGCCGGCTCGTTGCCGTGCTGCGAACAGGCGGCGAGGGCGATGCTGGTGGCCATGACGAGGGTGCGGAGTCGGAGCATGCGGGGTTCCCCTTGGAAGCGCGCGCCCGACGACCGGACGCTTGAATGCGACAGCCCTCGACTGTACCGATTCCGGGGCGACGCTTCCAAGCCGCAGCGCGCCAAACTCAGGCCGCGCGCATGTCCCGCAGCGTCCAGTGACTGCCGATCAGCAGGTTGAGGCGGTGGCGCACCACGCTCATCGGCAGCGAAGTGACCAGGTCGACGTCCACGCGCTGCATGTCGTCCACCGTGGCGCGCGCCTCGGCGGCGGCGTCGGTGACGCCGAGCGCAGGGTCGACTTCATCGGGCTCCTCCTGCATGGCGCGCCAGCGCTCGAACAGTTGCGGACTGCGCAGCGCCTCGGTCAGCGCCGCAGCGAAGTCGTTCGGGCCGGCGCCGTCGTAGCTCAGCGGCTCCACCGGCCCGCGCGCGCGGGCTAGGTCATCGATGGCGAGGTAGTAGTGGTTGCGTTGCGGCATGGGCCTCTCCATGGGGAAAACTTCGGGGCGCGCATCAAAGCATCGACGACCGACACGGCGCGTGAAGGCCAGGTCCGTGGCAGATCAGGCCATCGCCGCCAGCGCGGCGGCGAGGTGCCGCGCGGCGCGCTGAGGGGGTTCGCCGTGCGGCAGTACGCCCAGGCAGGGTGCCGGCAGCAGCTCGCGCAACGTGGCGAGGTTCTCTTCCACCGCCGCCATCGCCGGATCGATGCGGTTGCCGATCCAGCCGAGCAGTTCGCAACCGTCCGCCGCAATCGCCCGCGCGCTGAGCAGCGCGTGGTTGAGGCAGCCCAGCCGCAGGCCAACCACCAGGATCACCGGCAGCTTCCACGCCTGGGCCAGGGCGGACGCCATCAAGTCGGGAGCCAGCGGCACCAGCCAGCCGCCGACGCCCTCGACCACCACCGGCGCATGGCGCGCGCGCAGCCGCTCGAAGGCCTCGGTAAGCGGCGGCAGCGTCACCGTCACGCCATCGCGCGCGGCCGCCAGGTGGGGCGACAGCGGTGCACGCAGGCTGACCGGGTTGATCGTGGCGTACGGCACGCCTGTCGGACCGGCCGCCTGCAAGGCCAGTGCGTCCTCGTTGCGCAGACCGTCGGGCGTCTCCTCGCAGCCGCTGGCCACCGGCTTCATGCCCACCGCATCCTGCCCTGCCGCGCGCAGCGCATGCAGCAGCGCGCACGAGGCATGGGTCTTGCCGATGCCGGTGTCGGTGCCGGCAATGAACACGCGGTCGAAGCGGGTCATCAAGCTTGTCCTGGGGCCATGGGGGTGTGCATGGTCGCCACCGGATGCCGGTCGGGCAAGCCCGTCGCGCCTTTAGCAAGAAATTAGGAAACGCGGAGCAAGGATTTAGCAAACGCACGCCGACGGGCTTCCTAGAATGCCGGGACCCCACTCCCGCAGGAATACCCATGCATCCCACCGACACCGCGGCCGGCCAGGCGGCCGCTCCCCGCTACAACATGTACGGCTTCATCCACAAAGCTCTGCGCGCCTTCATGGGCGACACGCTGACACGAATCGGCCGCATGGATCCGGACGATGCCGTCGACCTCGAAGGCGGCCTCGACCAGCTGCGCGAACTGCTCGACCTGTGCCGTCGCCACCTGGAGCACGAGAACCGCTTCGTGCACCCGGCACTGGAAGCACGCGCCCCCGGCTCGAGCGCCTTGGTCGCTGCCGAACACGTCCATCACGAGGCCGACATCGATGCCCTCGACGAGCTGGCCGATGCGCTGGTGCTGGCACCTGCAGGCGCGGCCCGCGCGGCAGCGGCGCACCGCCTGTACCGGCAGCTCGCCGTGTTCGTCGGCATCAACTTCGAGCACATGGACTACGAGGAAAGCGAGCACAACGCCGCGCTGTGGACGCACTACAGCGATGCCGAGCTGCTCGGGATCGAAGCGGAGCTGCATGCGGCACTGTCGCCGCCGGAGCGCGCGCAGGGCCTGCGCCTGATGCTCCGTGCGCTCGACCACGCCGAGCGGCTGAGGCTGCTCGGCGGCATGCGCGCCCACGCGCCGGCGCCCGCCTTCGAAGGCGCGCTGGCGCTGGCGCGCAGCCTGCTCGCCGAGCGCGACTGGCAGAAGCTCGAGCGCGCGCTGCAGCCGGTGGCCGCGGCGGCCTGATCAGCCGCCGCGCTCGTTCGGCATCTCCACCAGCTGCAGCGGGCGCCGCACGCACAGGCGCAGGCGCCCGCGACCGGCCTTCTCGATGCGGATGCACGCGTCGCGTTCGGCCAGTCGTCGGGTCAGCAGGATCAGCCGGGCTTCCAGGTTGTCGCTGAGTTCGGGCAGCCGGATCCGCGGATCCAGCCGCAGCTCGCGATTGGCGAACATGGTGCGGCCGTGGTCGGCGTGGTCGCGCAGCAGGGTCCACAGGATCGCGCCGGCCACGCCCTTGATCAGGTAGTCCTCGCCCACGAACACGCTGTCGGTGCCGGGGTGGTGGCGGATCACCACCGGCGCGCCATCCGGCGGCGGCAGCGCCGGCTCGACCGGCAGCGGCTCGGCGGTCGTGTCGGCGCGCAGGGCGCAGATCGCCATGCCGAGCTGGCTACCCAGCGTGACCAGCGCGTCCTCGTCGTCGTAGCCGAAACGCAGGTCCCGCGGACTCTCTACGTACAGCACGCCGGACAGCCGGCCGCCGCCGACGATCGGCACTGCCAGCTGGCTGCGCGACTCGGGCAGCCCCGGCAGCGGGATCGCGGTTTCCAGGCGATCGGCCAGCCCGCCCTGGGCGGCCGCCTCGCGCACGGCGCGGCCGTAGGCGTATTCGGCGGTCATGTGGGCGATGCGGATCGGCGTGCGTTCGCGCGCGGCCACGCCGATCACTCCATCACCCATGGCGATCTCCGAGCCGACGCCGGACTCGCCGTAGCCGCAGCTGGCCACGGTGAACAGCTTCTGCCCACTGCCGTCGAGCAGCAGCACCATCGCGTGATGGATATCGAAGTCCTGCCGCAAACCGGTCAGCACCGCCTCCAGCGCGCCATCGAGATCGACCGCATCGGCCAGCCGCAGGGCGGTGGCTCGCGTCGCTTCCAGCAGGTTGCGCCGCAGCGGCGGTGAAGGCACCGGTGGGCCCGGCACCGGCTCGATCGCCTCGACCCGGTAGACATCCGAACCCTTGAGCTGGAACACGCCGCTCATGCCGGTGTGCGAGGCGATGCCGGCGAGCTTGGCGCGCATCCGCTCGAACAGCGGCCCGGCCGACTCGGTGCGCAGGTAGCGCAGGGTCAGGCGGTACATCACCGCGCTCTGCGGATGCATCAGCAGCAACCGCGCCTGCGGATTGGCCAGGATGTTCTGCCGGGTCTTGTTGAAGAACTGGAACGACAGCGCGAGGTGGCGCGGATCGATGTACTCGACCTGCGACAGGTAGGCGACGTTCGGCGTACCGTCGGGCGCGCAGGTGGCCATCACGCCCGGCAGGCTGCCATCCAGGCAGTCGCGGATCGCATCCAGTCCCGGCGTCATGGCGCCATCTCCAGCGCGCGGCCCGCGTCCGGGCCCGGCGTCTGCACGAACGCCGACGACGGCGAGAACTCGATCGCCACCAGCTCGCCCACCGCGGCCAGCAGCGCACGCACGCGCGCTTCCGGCACGCCGATCAGGGCGAGCTCGGCGACCATCGCGTCGCGGTAGCGCGCAGCCAGTGCGAGGTCCTGCGCCGACGCAGCAAGGATTCGCGCATCCTCGCCCTTCACCTGCACCGAACGGTGCGTGCTGGGCCGGGTGAATACCACCGCCACCCGCCGGTTGTCGCGGATGTCTTCCAGCAGCTCGACCGCCTGGCAGGCGACCACCAGTACCGCCAGGCGACAGCCACCGGGGTCCACCCGGCACCCCTGCGCGCGCACCAGCGCCGGCCGGTGCTCGGCATTGCGGGTGGCGGCGATGATCGACGTCGCGCCCTGGATGAACCCGGCGAGCTCGTCATCGATGCGGGTGGCAGCAGGCACGGCAGTCCTCGTCCAGCGGGGCGGAAACGACGGGCGGGTGGAGTCCCGGCGCATAATAAGCGCTCCGCCCGGACGGACCATCCATGTTCCACATTGCTTCCTCCTCCCATGCCAGCAAGCGCGAGCTGTACGCCGAGCTGGCCGGACTCGCGCAGGGCCTGCTCGCCGGCGAGCGCGACCTCATCGCCAACGCCGCCAACTTCAGCGCGCTGCTGTTCCACAGCCTGCCCGATCTCAACTGGGCCGGCTTCTACTTCTACGACGGCACCGAGCTGGTGGTCGGCCCGTTCCAGGGCAAGCCGGCGTGCATCCGCATCGCGCTGGGGCGCGGCGTGTGCGGCACCGCCGCGCAGACGCGGCAGACCCAGCTGGTGATCGACGTGCACGCGTTCGACGGTCACATCGCCTGCGACGCGGCGTCCAATTCCGAGATCGTGGTGCCGCTGGTGAAGGCCGACGGCTCGCTGCTTGGCGTGTGGGACGTGGACAGCCCGCTCACCGGCCGTTTCGACGACGAGGATCGCGCCGGCATGGAAGCGCTGTGCGCGGTGTTCATGCAGGCGGTCGACGCGGCCTGAATCGCCGCTTTCGCGCAGCGGCATAGTGTCGCAAGGATTCTTGCGAATCAGCCTTCGCGCGGCTGGCGCAGCAGTTCGAGCACGCGCGCACGCGCCTCGTCGACGCCGGTCGGGGCGCTGGAGGAAAAGCCCTGCACGGTGGCCTGGCGTTCCTCCGCGGCGAACTGCCGGCGCATCGCCGCCACCGTCTGCATCGCCTGGCTGCGCGAGAGCTTGTCCGCCTTGGTCAGCAGCAGGTGGCAGGGCAGCGCGGTGGCGAAACAGAAGTCCAGCATCATCCGGTCGAATTCCTTCAATGGATGGCGGATATCCGCGATCAGCACCACGCCGCGCAGGCTGCGGCGCTGGTGCAGATAGGCGTCGATCTCGGTCTTCCAGTGCGCGCGCAGGTCCTCCGGCACCTTGGCATAGCCGTAGCCGGGCAGGTCGATCAGGCGCGCGTCGAACGGCGCCTCGCCCGCGACCGGCGGCAGCGGCGGCAGCGAGAACGCCACCATCTGCTGGGTGCGACCGGGCGTCTTGGAGGTACGCGCCAGCCCGCGATGACCGGTGAGCGCGTTCAGCGCGCTGGACTTGCCGGCGTTGGAGCGGCCGGCGAACGCCACCTCGGCGCCCTGGTCGGCGGGCAGCTGGCTGATACGGTGGGCAGCGAGCACGAACTGCGCGCCCTGGAGCGGATTGGGAGACATGGGAATGGTTTGACCGGTCAGGGTGGCACGGCGATAATTCTGCGGTTTCTGCCCAAGGCAAGCCGCGCGGCGGCTTTACGGCAGCATTTGCAGTCTTTCAGGAGACAAGTGTATGAGTTTTCGGCCCGCCGATTTTCGGCACGCTGTGCTTGGGGCGGCTGTCGCCCTCACCTTCGCGCTGTCCGCCGGCGCGGTGATGGCCCAGGACGCCAAGCCCGCTGCTGCTTCCAGCGCGGCGCCGGCAGCGGCGGCCAGCGCGGCGGCGCCAGCGGCGGCGGCCGAAGCGGCGACCGCCGCGGTCAAGCCGGGTGACGCCACCGCCGGCCAGGGCAAGGCCGCCGTGTGCGGCGCGTGCCACGGCATCGACGGCAACTCGGCCGATCCGCAGTACCCGAAGCTCGCCGGCCAGCACGAGTCGTACATCGCGCGCCAGCTCACCAGCTTCAAGGGCGGCAAGCGCCAGAACCCGATCATGCTCGGCATGGCCACCCCGCTCTCCGAGCAGGACATGCACGACATCGGCGCCTACTTCGCCACCAAGCAGTCGCGCCCCGGCGTGGCTGACGCGGCGCTGGTCGAGCTGGGCCAGAAGCTCTACCGCGAAGGCGACGTGGAGCGCGGCATCCCGGCCTGCATGGCCTGCCACCTCGTCGACGGCCGCGGCAACCCGGGCGCGATGTATCCACAGCTCGGCGGCCAGCACGCGCAGTACGTGGAGGCCACGCTGAAGTCGTGGCACGACGGCACCGTGTGGGGCGACGACGCCCACGCGCAGATCATGCCGGCGATCGCCAAGAAGCTCGAGCCCAAGGACATCACCGCGCTGGCCAGCTACATCGAAGGCCTGCATGCGGCCGACAGCGGCGACGCCGCGGCTGCCGCGCCCTGATCGACGAGCACACGCCGACCTCCGGGTCGGCGTTGTCGTTTTACCCCCTGCGTCCGTTGTCTTTCCGCTGTCGAATCGAAGGAACCTCTCCATGCTGAAGCGTCTGCCGATCCTCTGTTTCGCCCTGCTCACGCTCGCCGCGTGCAGCCACGACAGCAACAGCCCGGCGCCGGCCGCTTCCGCTCCCTCCTCTTCCGCCAGCGCACCCGTCCAGGCGCCGGCAGCCGCCACGCCGGGCCCGGCTGCAGCGGGCACCGCCGCGGCAGCTAGCACGGCCGCGCCGAGCAGCGCACCGGCCGCCACCAGCACCGCCGCATCGACCGCCCCGGCCACCCCGGCCGACGTCCCGGCGTTCGTCGAGGACCCGAAGTGGGTCGAAGGCAAGAACTACTTCCGCATCGAGCCGGCGCAGCCGAAGGTCAGCAACACCGACAAGGTCGAAGTGGCCGAGGTCTTCTCCTACGCCTGCCCCTCGTGCAACAACTTCCATCCGATGGTCGACCAGTTGGCGAAGAGCCTGCCGTCGTATGCGGTGATGGCCTACCTGCCGGTGTCGTTCATCCCGCAGGAGAACTTCCCCATGTTCCAGCGCGCCTATCTCACCGCGCAGGCGCTGGGCGTGGCCGAGAAGGCCAACGGCGCCATGTATGACGCGGTGTGGAAGAGCAAGGAGCTGAGCTCCGAGCGCGCCGACGGCCAGGGCCTGAAGCCGATGTCCGACCTGCCCAAGATCGAGGACGCCGCCAAGGTCTATGCGAAGTTCGGCGTCGATCCGAAGGAGTTCGTGGCGGTGGCCAACTCCTTCAGCATCAACACCCAGGCCAAGCGCGCCGACCAGTTGGTGAAGGCGTACGGCGTGGAAGGCACGCCGACCATCGTGATCGACGGCAAGTACCGCATCGACGGCCCCAGCGCGGGCGGCTACGCGCAGATGGTGGAGCTGGCCAAATACCTCGCGGCGAAGGAAGCGGCCGGCAAGTAAGCGTCCGCCGTGGCACCTTTGCCGCTCGCCGTGGTCTTGCGTTCCTGCCGTCCCTTGCACCGGAGTCGATCCATGCTGAAGCACCTGTCCCGCCTGCGCCTGTTCGCCCTGCTCGGCGGGTTGCTGCTCGCTACCGCCTGCACCGCCGGTGCCGGCGCCGATCCGGCCGCCCCGTACACCGAGGGCAGCGAGTACGTCACCCTGCCCGGCCCGGCCCAGCGCTACAGCCCCGAAGGCAAGGTGGAAGTGGTCGAGGTGTTTTCCTACGGCTGCATCCACTGCGCGCATTTCGCGCCCACCGCCGAGAAGCTGCGCGCCGCGCTACCCAAGGGCGTGGTGTTCAAGCTGGTGCCGGCGCCGTTCAGCGCCGAGTGGCTGCCGTTCGCCCGCGCCTACTACGCGGCGAAAAAGCTCGGCGTGGTCGACCGCACCCACCTGGAGCTGTTCAAGGAGAAGTTCGAGCAGAACTATCCGCTCAACACGCTCGACGATCTGGCCGACTTCTATGCGCGCCAGGGCGTGAACCGCGCCGAGTTCATGCGCATCGCCACCTCCGACGAGGTCACCGCGCAGATGAAGAGCGACCTGGCGCTGATCCAGAAGTGGGGCGTCACCGGCACGCCGACCATCGTGGTGGACGGCAAGTACCGCAGCGGCGAAGTGCACACGTTCGACCAGCTCTCCGCGATGACCCAATGGCTGGTCAAGCGCGAGCTGGCCGGCAAGTAAGGCCCGCGATGCAGTGGCTGTCGCGGCGTTCACGCGCCGCGCGGCATGCTTGGCGCTTCCGTTTTGCCGACCTTGCCACCTGAGTCCATGAGCCGCGCTGTCCCTGCCCCTGCAGTCGTTCCCGAGCGCCGCCTGCGGCTGCTCAGCTGCAACATCCTGGCCGGCGGCAGCGTGCAGCGCTACCACGAGTACGTCACTCGCAGCCTGCACGGCGTGCTGCCCGGGCGCAGCAAGATGGACAACCTAGACCGCCTCGCCGAACTGCTGCCGCAGTTCGACGTGGTCGGCCTGCAAGAAGCCGATGCCGGCAGCCTGCGTTCGGGATTCCTCAACCAGACGCGCTACCTCGCCGAAACCGCCGGCATGCCGTTCTGGAGCCACCAGCCGAACCGTCCGATGGCGCGACTGGCGCATTCGGCCAACGGCCTGATCAGCCGGCTCGAACCGCACAGCGTGCTGGACTACCCGCTGCCCAGCCGCATTCCCGGACGCGGCGCGATGCTGGCGCGCTTCGGCGAGGGCGACGACGCGCTGGCGGTGATGATCGCCCACCTCTCGCTCAGCGCCCCTGCGCGCGCCAAGCAGCTGGCCTTCATCGGCGAAGTGCTGGCGGATTTTCCGCATGCCGTGCTGATGGGCGACCTCAACACCGAGGCGCACAGCAGCGAGATGCGCCACCTGTTTGCCAAGTGCCGGCTGCAGCCGCCCGATCAGGCCACGCCGACCTTTCCCAGCTGGAAGCCGCGACGCGCGCTGGACCACATCCTCACTTCGGCCGATATCCAGCTGGACAAGGTGTGGACGCTGCCGCAGGCGTTTTCCGACCACCTGCCGCTTGCCGCCGAGATCCGCATGCCCGCCCATATCGCCCCGCGCCTGCACAAGGTGCATCGTCGATGAGCGCCCCTCGCCGTCGCTGGTCGCCGATGCTGCTTGCAGGGAGCGGACTGCTCGCCGTCGGCGCGCTGGCCGCGCTGCTGCGCTACCAGCTCGTCGAGCCGCCCGCACTGGGCGAACGCTGCGCCGCGGCCGGCATGATCGACGGCTGGTGCACGCTGCGCAGCTGGGTGGTCGCCGGCTTCCTCGGCAACGCCTTCGGCTACGCCGCGCTGGCCGCAGGCGGGCTCGCGCTGCTGCGCCAGCGCGCCTGGACGGCGTGGCTGGCCGCCGCACTCGGCGCGTTCGCGCTGGAGCTGTACTGCTACCAGTCCGGCGCGCTGGCGCTACTGGTCGGCGCGGTGCTGCTGGTGCGCGGAGCGCCGCGACGGCAGCAGCACGGCGAGGCCGGGCAGCGCATTCAGACCCAGCCATAGCCAGGCCACCAGGCTGATGCCCAGCTCCTGCGTCAGCACGATCGCTGCCAGCAGCGACACTGCGACAGCAAGAAATGCTTCTTCGCGCCGACGTGCTCCGACCGGTTCGACCCCGGCCAGCGCCACCAGCGCATAACCCACCGCCGGCAGCGCGAACAGGCCCAGCGGAAAGTCGCGGTAGCGCCCGTCGAACACCAGCAGCAGGCCGTAGTAGGCCAGCACGAACAGCCAACCGAACCGCCAGCGCCGCGACGGCGGCGCGACGGTCACTCCCTGCACCACCGCTGCCAGCGTGCGCGCCAGCATCAGCGCGGTGACCAGCGCGGCGGCACAGGCAGCGCCGCTGAGCAGCCATTCCCACAGCGGGCCGCAGGCGTACAGCATCTGGCGCACCTGCCACGCCAGCGCCGCGCCGCTGGAGATGCCGGCCAGCATCAGCGCCAGAGCGGCACGACGACCGCGCGGTCGCCCCACCACCATGAACAGCACGCCGCCCAGCGCGGCAGCCAGCCAGCCCAGCCACCAGCTCGGCACTTCCGTCACCGGACCCTGCATCGGGAATTTCGGCCGCGCCTGCGCGTCGAAGATGCCCCAGTAGCCGCCCACCGTGCCCTCCTGCGCCCGTTTCCAGCCCTGGTCGAACGCCTCGATCACGTTGTAGGGCATCTGCACGGTGGCGGCGTAGCGCAGAAATTCGCGCAGGTAGCGAGCCTCGTTCACCACACTCGCCGTGGCGCCCTGACGCGGTCGCCCGGCGCTGGGCCAGCCGGTCTCGCCGATCATCACCGGCTTGCCGGGAAAGGCGGCGCGCACGCGCGCATAGACGTCGGCCACGTGCTGCACCGCGCGTGCGGGCGGCACCGGATCGTCCTCCCAGTACGGCAGCACGTGCACGGTGATGTAGTCGACCGACCCGGCCAGTTCCGGGTGGCGCAGCCAGAACTCCCACACGTCCGCGTAGGTGATCGGCACCGCCGGCGGCAGCACGGCGCGTGCCTGGCGCAGGTAGCCGGCCAGTGCCGCGGACGACTGCTCGCCGCGCAGCAACACCTCGTTGCCCACGATCACGCCGCGCAGCACCTCCGGATGCGCCCGCGCGGTCGCCGCGGCCAGCGCAATCTCGCGCGCGTTCGCCGCCGCATCGCGACCGATCCACACGCCCATCAGCACCTTCATGCCGTAGCGTCCGGCGATCGCCGGCACGACATCCAGTCCCTGGCCCTGCGAATAGGTGCGCACGCAGTCGAAGCGGCGCGACAGCGCCTGCAGGTCGGCGTCGATCTGCTGCGGCGAGATGAAGGTGGCCGGGTCGTACGGCGTCTGCCCCTCGCGGCGATACGGCGCGTAGGAGACGCAGGCGATGCGTGCCGATGGCGCGTCGGGCAAATCCACCGGCCGCCCCACCGACCACCACCAGGCCAACCCGGCGAGCGCGGCGAGCAGCAGCCCCAGCCATGCCGGCCAGTGCGATCGCGTGGAGGGCGTGGACGCAGGCGTCATGACGTTCCCGGGGATGGCAAGCGCGCCAGTCTATCAGCGCGCTGCACGGCGTCATCGCGGGCGCCGGGGCATCGTGCCGGGGCGGCCGTTCAAGGGCCGTCCGTTACACTCATCGCCCAAGCAAGTCAGGAGGCACGATGCCCGTTTTCCGCTCCTCCCCCCGCCGCCTTCCGTTCCCGCTCACGCGCTGTCTCGCCGGCATGGCGGTCGTCGTGCTGGCGCTGGTGCGCAGTACGTCAGCCACCGCAGCCGCAGCCCCGACCGACGCCCAGCGCGCGGCGTTCAAGCAGGCCTATGCCACCGCGCAGCAGCAGGGCGGCGACGCCTGGCGCGCGCAGGCGCAGGGACTGCGCGACTACGTGCTCTATCCCTACCTCGAAGCGGCCGCGCTCGAACACGACCTGGCCACGCTCGACCTCGCCCGCGTACAGGACTACCTCACCCGCTACCCGGCGATGATCCCCGCCGACGACCTGCGCCGCGCCTTCCTCGGCGAGCTGGCGCGGCGGCAGGACTGGACCGACTTCCTCCCGCTCTACCAGGACGGCCTCGGCGACGCGCTCACCTGCGACGCGCTGCAGGCGCGCATGGCGCAGGGCCAGTCGCTGGACTTCGATCGCGACCTCGCCGCGCTGTGGCAGAAGCCCGCGCTGCCGGGTGCGTGCGATCCGGTGCTCGACGCCGCGCACGATGCCGGCCTGCTCACGCCGACACGGCTGTGGGCGCGCATCGATCGCGCCGTGGCGGCCGGTGCCGGCGGCACCGTCGCCGCGCTGGCCAGCTGGCTGCCCGCGCGCGATGCGGAGACGGCGCAGCGCCTCGCGCTGGCGCTGCGCGATCCGGCCGAAGCCGTGGCGCAGGCGGCGCACTGGCCGGATACGCCGCGCCACCGCCACGCCGCGGCGCTCGCACTGCAGCGGCTGGCGCGGCGCGACTCCAGCCGTGCCGATCAGGCCTGGCTCACGCTACGCAAGCGCTTCCACTTCAGCGACGAGCAGCGCAACGACGTGCTCAACGCGCTGGCGCTGTTCCACGCCACCGATTTCGACGACCACGCCCTGCAGCGGCTGGCCGAGCTGCCGGCCGCGGCGCAGACCGACGCCACGCGCGAGTGGCGCGTGCGCGTGGCACTGGCCGAGCAGAACTGGCGCGCCGTGCTTGGCGCGATCGATGCGCTCAGCCCCGAGCAGCAGCGTGACGGCGAATGGCGCTACTTCCGCGCGCGTGCGCTGGCCGAACTGGGCAAGCCGGCACAGGCGCAGCAGCAGTACACGGCGCTGGCCAGCGAGCCGACCTTCTTCGGCTTCCTCGCCGCCGATCGCTCCGACGCACCTTACGCGCTGTGTCCCTGGACGCTCGACGAAGACGACGCGCGCGCCCGCTCGCTGCTGGCCGACATCGGCATGCAGCGGGCGTTCGAGCTGTTTGCGGTTGACCTGCCGCGCGACGCGCGACGCGAATGGGCGCGCGCCCTGCGCGGCAGCGACGAGACGACCCGCCGCCAAGCCGCCCTGCTCGCCTACCAGCGCGGCTGGTACGACCGCGCGGTGTTCACCTTCTCCAGCGGCGACGCGCTGCGCCTTTACGAGCAGCGCTTTCCGCTGGCCAGCCAGGACGGCGTGGTGCCGCAGGCGCAGCAGGCCGGCATCGATCCATCCTGGGCATACGCGATCGCCCGCGCCGAGAGCGCGTGGATGAGCGACGCGCACTCCGGTGCCGACGCGCGCGGCCTGATGCAGCTGATCCCGGCCACCGGCGCCCAGGTGGCGCGCAGCTACGGCCTGCCGTGGAACGGCGGCGATTCACTGTACGACCCGGTGGTGAACGTGCAGCTGGGCACGCGCTACCTCGCGCAGATGGCGCAGCGCTACAACGGAGCGCCGTGGCTGGCCAGCGCGGCCTACAACGCCGGGCCGATCAAGCTGGACCAGTGGCTGGCCGCGCGCGGCACGCTGCCGCCGGACGTCTTTACCGCCACCATCCCGTACAAGGAAACGCGCGAATACGTGGCGCGTGTGATGGCCTTCAGCGTGATCTACGACTGGCGTCTGTCCGGCAGCGCCGTGCCGGTGGACCAGCGCCTCACGCCGATCGGCACGACCTACGTGCCGCCCGCCGCCGGTGCCGTGCGCAAACCGGTGAGCTGCCCGGCGGACGTCGGCACGGAGCCGGCTGCGTCCGGCTCCGTCGCCGCGCCGACGGCGGCATCCTCCTCCTCTGACTCCTGACCTCGCGAGATCGACGCCCCATGACTCCACTGCGCCTCGTCATCCTCGGCGGCACCGGCTTCGTCGGCGGCCACCTGCTCAACCGCCTCGCCCGCGACGGCCACCAGCTCACCGTGCTCACCCGCAACCGCGAGAAGCACCGCGCGATCGGCGTGATCCCCGGCGTGCGCCTGCACAGCACCGACGTGCACGATCCGGTGCAGCTGCGCGCGGCGTTCGAAGGCGCCGACGCGGTGATCAACCTCGTCGGCATCCTCAACAATGCCGGCCGCGAAACGTTCCAGCGCGTGCACGTGGAGCTGACCCGACAGGTGATCGAGGCCTGCAAGGCCGCCGACGTGCCGCGCCTGCACCAGATGAGCTCGCTCAAGGCCGGCCAGGGCCTGAGCCAGTACCTCAAGACGCGCGGCGAGGCGGAGGGGCTGGTGCGCCAGTCCGGGCTGGGCTGGACGCTGTACCAGCCCAGCGTGATCTTCGGCGACGGCGACGGCCTGGTCGGGCGCTTCGCCAGGATCCTCAAGCTGACGCCGGTGCTGCCGCTGGCGCGGACCCAGTCGAGGCTCGCGCCCACCTTCGTCGGCGACGTGGTCGAGGCGATCGCGCGCTGCGTGGCCGACGACAAGCTCTCGCTCGACCGCAGCTTCGAGCTGTACGGTCCGCAGGTGCTGACGCTGGGCGAGATCGTCACCGCGATCCGAGACGCCGCCGGCCTGCGCACGCGCATCCTGCCGCTACCCGATGCGCTGGGCCGGCTGCAGGCGCAGTTCGCCGAGCTGCTGCCGGGCAAGCCGTTCTCGCTGGACAACTTCCGCTCGCTGCGCACCGACTCGGTGGGCAAGGTCGACGGCTACGCCGCGCTGGGTATCGTGCCGCAGCCGTTCACGCCGTGGCTGGAGCGGCTGATCCACGGCCTGCCGCGCCAGCGCCGACTGGATCACGCGCGCACATTGCGCCGCTGACCAAGGCGGCGTTGCGATCGATTCCTCCGGGATTGCGATCAGGGTTCGAACGGCTTCGAGCCGTCATTCCCGGGCACGGGAATGACGGCTCATGTTCCTGATCAGTCGCGCCGCGGCTGCATCAATGCGCCGCGGCCTCCGCGGCGTCCTTGCCGGTACGGGCCACGGCGGGCTCGGCCAGTAGCTCGCCCAGTTTCAGATACACGCCGTTGGTCCAGCCGAAGCCGATCACGTTGTCGGTGTAGCCGGCCGTGATGCGCACGTCCGCGTTGCCGCTGACCATGTTGTATTTCTCGCGGATGGTGCCGTCGGCGGCGAGGCTGCGGTCGACGGTGCCGGTGAATTTGCCGGCGAGGCGCCGCGCGTCGTCATGGAAGCCGTAGTCGTCCAGCCCCCGCACCGCCAGCCAGTTGGTCGGCGCCCAGCCGAACGGTTCATCCCACTGCGCGCCGCTGGCGTCGCCGCTCATCGCCAGGCCGCCCTTGCGCTCGAACAGCGCCAGGTGATCGCGCACGGCCTTGGCCTGCGCGGGCGTGGCGAGGCCGGCCCACAGCGGATAGAAGGTGGTGAGGTACGGCTCGTCGGAAGGCTTGCCGGTGGTGGTGTCGTAGTCCATGAACAGGCCGCGATCGGCCCGCCACAGGTATTTGTTGATGGCGGCCTTGCGAGCCTCGGCCAGCTTGGCCCACTGCGCCGCCTCGTCGGGCTTGCCCAGCCGCAGCGCGAAATCGTGCAGGTCGCGCTCGTAGCGGTACAGCAGGCTGTTGAGGCCCACCGCCGCGTAATGGTGGGTCGCGGCGCCGTACGGGCCGAAGTGGAAGTTGGTGTCGAAGCCGGATTCGCGCATGGCGCGGTCGCCGGCGTAGTAGTCGGCGCTGAGCCGGTAGCCATCGGCCCAGGCATCGGCGCAGACGCGTGACGCGGCGAGGTCGCAGCTGGCGGTCTTCAGCCGCGCCGCCTCGGCGGCATCGGGATGCTCGCTGGCCTTCACCAGATAGCCGCGGTTCTTTGCCGGATGCTTGAGCAGATAGCCGATCACGCCCTTGAGGTAATCGGCGTTGCGATGCTCCAGTACCGGGCCGGTGCCCAGGTCCATGTAGCGGGCCAGGCCGGTGTCGCCGGCGCGATGCGCGGCGCTGGTCCAGATCGCGTGATCCTTCACCGCCAGCGGATAGGCCGCGCGCAGCCACGCTGCAGCCGCATCCGCATCGGGAAAGCTGGCGCGGTCGTCCAGCACCGCGCGCATCATCGCGGTGAGGAACGGCGGCTGCGAACGGCTGAAGTAGTAGGTGCGGTTGGCGTTGAGCACGCCGCCGTAGTGGTCGATCTCGTAGAGGAAGTTCTCCACCATGCCGCGCGCCAGCGCCGCGCGGTGATCGGCCACCAGCCCGAGCACGATGAAGTAGCTGTCCCAGCCGTACATCTCGTTGAACATGCCGCCGGGCACCACATACGGATGCGGCAGGTAGAGCAGGCCCTGCGTCGGCAGCGTGCGCGCGTCGATCTGGCCGAGCGCGGTGACCGGCTGCGGCAGCCGGCGCACGTCCACCTTGCAGCGCTGCTGCGTGGCGGCGAGCGCGGTCGGCATCGGCACGTCGGCGGGCAGGTAGAGCACCGGCTCGGTGGCCACCTTCGGATCGACCAGCGAGGCGCAGTCGTCGGTAGCGCGGGTGAGCGTGCTCCACGCATGGTCGATGTAGGCGCGGGTGCGGGCCGGATCGGGCGCGTGGGTCGCGGCGGCGCCGGCGAAGGCGGCTGCGAACAGCGTGACGGCAAGGACGGAACGGAGCGGACGGATCATCGCAAGAAACCTTCGATGGCGGCGACGGACCCGTTCGAGCATAGCGCCCGTGCAGCGCGCCCGCCGTGGCAGAGGCGTGAAAGGCGCGCATGGCAGAATGGCGGCATGCACAGCTACCTCGTCGGCGGCGCCGTCCGCGATCACCTGCTCGGTCGTCCCGTGGTCGACCGCGATCACGTGGTGGTCGGCGCGCGGCCGGAGGAGCTGCTGGCGCTGGGCTATCGCCCGGTGGGCAAGGATTTCCCGGTGTTCCTGCATCCGCAGACCGGCGAGGAATACGCGCTGGCGCGCACCGAGCGCAAGACCGGTCGCGGCTACCACGGCTTCGCCTTCCACGCCGAGCCCTCGGTGACGCTGGAGGAGGATCTGGCGCGGCGCGACCTCACCATCAACGCCATCGCGCAGGACGAGGCCGGCGCGCTGGTCGATCCCTACGGCGGCGTGCGCGATCTCGAGGCGCGCGTGCTGCGCCACGTGTCGCCGGCCTTTGTCGAGGATCCGGTGCGCCTGCTGCGTGTGGCCCGTTTCGCCGCGCGCTTCGCGCCGCTGGGCTTCAGCGTGGCGCCGGAGACAATGGCACTGATGCAGCAGATGGTGGTCGACGGCGAGGTGGATCACCTGGTGCCCGAGCGCGTGTGGGCGGAGACGCGCAAGGCGCTGGCCGAGATGCAGCCGTCGGCGTTCCTGCGCGTGCTGCGCCAGAGCGGTGCGCTGTCTGTGCTGTTTCCCGAGATCGACGCGCTGTACGGCGTGCCGCAGCGTGCCGAGTTTCATCCGGAAATCGACACCGGCATCCACATGGAGCTGGTGCTGGATGCGGCCGCCGCGATTGCGCCGGGCGACGACCTGGTGGGCTACTGCGCGCTGTGCCACGACCTCGGCAAGGCGCTGACGCCGACTGACGCGCTGCCGCGCCACATCGGCCACGAGCATGCCGGCGTGCCGCGCGTTCGCGCGCTGTCGGCGCGGCTGAAGGTGCCCACCGAGCATGCGGCGCTGGCCGAACTGGTGTGCCGCGAACACCTCAACGCGCACCGCGCGCTGGAGCTCAAGCCGGCCACCGTGCTCAAGCTGCTCACCGCGCTGGACGCGCTGCGCCGGCCGGCGCGGCTGGACACGTTCCTCGCCGCCTGCTGGGCCGACAAGCGCGGCCGGCTGGGCCACGCCGAGGACGACTACCCGCCGGCCGACTATCTGCGCCAGGCCTGCGCCGCGGCCGTGGCGGTGCAGGCTGCGCCGTTCATCGCCGACGGACTGCAGGGCCCCGCGGTCGGCGCCGCGATGGAGGCGGCCCGCGTCAAAGCGATTGCTGACGTGAAACTCGCTAGCATCTAGCCCTTTCCCGCGGCGCTGCCTTTGGCTGCCGCGCCACGATCTGCCGGAGTTGCCCGTGTCCCTGAGCTTCCGTTCGCCCTCGCCGCTGCGCCAGCGGTTGCGTCCCCTCGGCTGGCTGGCTGCCGCCTATCTGCTGATCGGCGTGGTCACCCGGATCGCGCTGTTGGTGATGACCGGTCGCGGTGTGTCGCCCAACCCGCTCAACTACCTCTACGCCTTCGGCGTCGGCGCGATATCGGACCTGCTCACCTTCGTCTACGTGGCCTGGCCGCTGGTGCTGTTCCTGTGGATCGTGCCGACCGACCGGCCGGCGGTGCGCAGCCCCGGCCGCTGGCTGGCGTGGATCGGCGCGCTGCTGGCCGGCTTCGCGCTGTGCTGGGGCGTGCTGCACCTGATCTGGAAGGCCAGCCTGCACGAGGTGTGGCCGCTGGCGATCGTGGTGATCTACCTGCTGCCGCTGCCCGCGCTGGCGTACAACCGCAGCAGCGGCCGCGGCTACCTGTACGGCCTGTGCCTGGCGCTGCTGTTCGGCCTGCTGTTCGTGGCGGCGTCGGAGCTGGTGTTCTGGCAGGAGTTCGGCGTGCGCTTCAACTTCATCGCGGTGGACTACCTCGTCTACACCACCGAGGTGATCGGCAACATCCGCGAGTCGTATCCGATCGGCACTTGGCTGGCGCTGCTGGCGGCGGTGGCGGTGATCGTGCTGTGGGCCACCCGCCGGCGCGTGCACCAGCGCGATGCCGGCACCCGCTTCGCCCAGCGCAGCGCGCTGGCCGCGGTGTGGCTGGTGCTGAGCGTGGCGGTGACCGCCGGCATCACCGCCGACATGAAGGACCGCACGTCCAACAACTACGTCAACGAGCTGGCCGGCAACGGCATCTTCCAGTTCTTCGCCGCGTTCCGCTCCAGCCACCTCGACTACGCCAAGTTCTACCGCACCCTGCCGGAAACCGAGGCCTACACCCGCGTGCGCGAGCTGTTGAAGACGCCCGAGGCGACCTACCTCAACAACAACCCGCATGACCTCACCCGCGCCATCCGCAATCCCGGCCCGGAGCAGCACCTCAACGTGGTGCTGATCAGCGTGGAAAGCCTCTCGGCCGACTACCTGGGCGTGTTCGGCAACAAGGAAGGCCTCACGCCGCAGCTGGACGCGCTGTCCAACAACAGCCTGTTCTTCGAGAACGTCTACGCCAACGGCACACGCACGGTGCGCGGGCTCGAGGCGCTGTCGCTGTCGGTGCCGCCGACGCCGGGCGACTCGGTGATCAAGATGAAGAACAACGAGAACCTGTTCTCGCTTGCGGACATCTTCAACGATCGCGGCTATGTGTCGGAGTTCGTCTACGGTGGCTACGGCTACTTCGACAACATGAACTACTTCTTCAGCCACAACGGCTACCTGGCGGTGGATCGCAAGGACTTCCCCAAGAACGCCACGATCCACCACGAGAACGTGTGGGGCGTTTCCGACGAAGACCTGTTCACCATGGCGCTGGCGCAGATGGACCAGGTGCATGCGCAGGGCAAGCCGTTCTTCCTGCACATCATGACCACCTCCAACCACCGGCCGTACACCTTCCCGGACGGGCGGGTGGACTTCCCGCAGGGTTCACGCGCGGGCGCGGTGGCGTACACCGACTGGTCGATCGGCGACTTCCTCAAGCGCGCCAAGGACAAGCCGTACTTCAACGACACCGTATTCGTGATCACCGCCGACCACGACGCCGCCAGCGCGGGCAAGTCGAGCATCCCGATCAACCGCTACCACATCCCACTGTGGATCTACGCGCCGGCGCACATCGCGCCGCGCAAGGTCGAGCGCCTCACCGCGCAGATCGACATCCCGCCGACCCTGCTCGGCCTGCTGCACTTCAGCTACCGCAGCCGTTTCTTCGGCTACGACGTGTTCCAGCTCGAACCCGGCCGCGAGCGTGCGTTCCCGGCCACCTACGAGAAGCTCGGCTACCTGCGCCACAACGTGCTCACCGCACTGGAGCCGGGCCGCAAGATGGAGCAGCTGATCCCCGACTTCGAGACGGGCGACGCCAAGCCCGCCGCGCCGGTGAACAACGCGCTGGTGAACGATGCCATCGCCTATTACCAGGTGGCCGCGAACCTGTTCAAGCACGGCGAGCTGGCGCGCCGGCCGGAGGACGCCACGCCGGTCAGCCCCGCCGAGCCGATGCCGGCACCGGCCGCCAGCAGTGCAACGCCCGCGCCGGCCACCTCAGCTGCTGCGGCGACGCCCTAACCACGCCTCGCCGCTCGCCAGTACGCGGGCGAGCGGCGTGCGCAGCAGCAGCCCGGCCAGCGCGATGCCGACCGCGTCGGCAAGCACATCGAACGGATCGGCATCGCGCGGTGGATCGAGCCACTGCGCGAACTCGATGAACACTCCGAAGGCGAGGCAGACCAGCGCCGCGCCGATGCGGCTGCGGCGATCGGCGTAGACGTTGCCCCACCAGCCCATCAGGCAGGTGAAGGCGAACGCGTGCAGCAGCTTGTCGCCGTCCGGCACGGCAAGCGTGATGCCCGGGTCCGGGCGCAACGCCATCCACAGCGTCCACGCCATCACCAGCGCGCCCAGCGCCACCCAGGTGCAATGGAATTGCAGGCGGTCGGGAGCGGCGATCACAGGCGTGCGGCGTGGTCGCCGTCGGTGAGGTCCGCGGGCAGCGGCAGCGGATCGAGCCCGCGGGCGAACAGCATGGCCTGGAAGCGCTCGCCCATCTGCTCGGGCAGGGTGAGCCGCTTCACCTGCTGGGCGAGGCGATAGCGCGCCGCCTCGTCCGGTGCGTTCGCGTAGGCCGCCTCGAACGCCTGCGGCAGGCCGGCACCGAGCAGGAACGCGGACTGCGGCAGGTAGCTCGCGAGGGCAAAGCCGGCGCGCACACCGGCCTTGGCCAGTGCGCTGAAATCCACCGAAGCGGTGAGGTCGTTGAGGCCGGGCAGGTACAGCGGATCGGCGTGGCTGCGGTGGCGGTAGTGCGCCATCAGCGTGCCGTCGCGACGCTCGGGCAGATAGAACTCGCGGCGGGTGTAGCCGTAGTCGACGAACAGCATCAGCCCGGCCTCCAGCGTGCCGGCGATCGCCTGCAGCCAGGCCGCCAGCTGCGGCAGCAGCTCGGAGCGGTAACCGTCCTCGAACGGCGCACCGAGCTCGCTTTCAAGCTGGCGCACGGCAGTGACGAGCGCGGCGTCGGCGGGGCGATCCTCGCGCACCAGGCGACCGTTCTCGCCCAGGCCCACGCACTCTTCCCGCACCTCGCCGGCGCGGATCGCGAAGCGGGTGGCGGGCAGCGCATCGATCACCTCGTTGGCGAACAGCACGCCCCGCCATGGATCCGTCGGTGGCCGGTCGAGCCAGTGCACGCGCGCGGCGACGTCGGGCGGGAGCGTGGCGGTCAGGCGGCTGCGCTGGCGCTCGCGCAGGTCGGCGCTGGGTTCGAGGATGGCGTAGCGGCGCGGCAGGGTATCGGCCTCGTGCATGGCGCGCAGCGCGGCTTCGGCGAAGGCGCCACTGCCCGCGCCAAGCTCGAGGAACTCGGCCGCCTCGCCCAGCTGCGCGAGTGTTCCTCGCACCGCGTGCACCACGCAGCGCGCGAACAGCTCGCCGAGTTCGGGCGCGGTGATGAAATCGCCGGCCTCGCCGAACTTGGTCGCGCCGGCGCTGTAGTAGCCCAGCCCGGGCGCGTAGAGGCAGCGCTCCATGTACTGCGCGAACGGCATCGGCCCGTGCGCGGCGATGTGCTCGCGCAGCTGTGCGAGCAGGCGATCGGAGTGCGCGCGTTCGTCGGCGGACGGTTCGGGAAGTCGGTTGTGCATGCGTGCGTCGCTCGGGGAGAACGCGCGCAAGGATAGCGGCTCGGGCGGGCAGCGCCGTGCGCCGTTGCTGACCGGATGGCGACGTAACGCGGGCGGTCGTGCGTACGGATGCCGCATAGGTGCTTGACCGCGTCACGACGACCGAGGGAGGGGAGAGCCCATCGTCGTGACGCGGCAAGCGGGGGGATCAGAAATCCTTCTGCACGGTGAGGTACACGCCGCGACGCGGGCCGAACTGCGGTGCGCCCACGCCGATGCCGCTGCCGTCGCGGATCTGGTAGGTGCGGTCGAGCGCGTTGATCAGCGCCAGCTGCGTGTGCAGCGTGCCGGTGGTCTCGAACTGGAAGTCGTGCGAAAGGCTCAGGTTGAGCTGGAAGTAGGCCGGCAGCGAGGCGCCGTTCGGCACGCTGCCGTCCTTGCGCAGGCCGCTGCCGAACAGGTAGTCGGCGCCCACGCGGGTGCCCGCGTCGAGCGCGTAGCTGACGCCGCCGGACGAGGAGTACGCCTGGTCGTGGTCGAGGAAGATCCAGTGGTTGGCCACGTAGGCCAGGTCGTCCGCCGCGAAGTTGTACTGGCTGGTGATCACCCGGTTGCCGATCGCCCGGCTGGCCGAGAGGTTGAAGTAGGCACTGAGCGGACCATTGGCGTAATTGGCGGTGAACTCCACGCCCTTGATGCGGCCGCGGGCGTAGTTGAAGGTGGAATACACCAGCGCGGCGCCGAACTGGCCCTCGTCCTGCAGGCGCTGCACCTTGCGGTAATAGGCGTCCACGCCCAGCGTGAGGTTCGGCCCCACGTTCTGCGAGACGCCCACGTCGAAGTAGTCGCTGCGTTCGGCCAGCGGCGTGTTGTTGCCGTTGTCCGGCAGCGCGTTGGTGGTGCCGTCGAACTTGGCGATATTGGAGGTGGTGATCGCCTCGGTCGCTGGCGGCGTGAAGTAGCGCGAGTAGCCGGCGTGCAGCACGGTGGAGTCGGTGGCCTGGTAGACCGCGCCCAGGCGCGGGCTGAGCTGGCTCTCGGTGCGGAACGCCTTGTACTCATCGCCGCGCAGGCCATAGTTCACGGTGAGCTTGTCGCCGATGCTCCATTCGTCCTGCACGTAGGCCGACCAGGTCTTGGCGGTCAGCCGGTTGCCGTCGAGGATGTGGATCGGCGTGGTGCTGGCCTGGCTGCCGTCGGCGTTCGCCGGGAACACATACGCATTGTTGCTGCTGGGCGCGCGTTCGAAGCTGCCGTAGACGCCGTAGCGCAGGGTGTGGCGATCGCCCAGCGGGGTGGCGAAATCGGCCTGCAGCGTGCTGGCGCGGTTGCTGCGATCGATGGTCGAGGCGACGCCGTTGAACATCAGGTCGCCGATCAGGTCCGGCGTGAATTCGAGGCTGGAATAGCGCTGGCCGAGCGACACCTGGTAGTCGGTACCGGCCGCCTTGCCCTGCAGCGAGAGCACGCCGAAGCGGGTGGTCTCACGCTGGCGCTCATCGAGCAGGGCCGAGTTGAAGTCCGCCGTGTCCAGATATCCGAAGCTGGGCTGCTGGCCGGGATTGTTGGGAATCTGGAAGCGGCTGTTGGCGGCGCCGAACAGGAAGCTCAGGCGCGTGTCGTTGTCGATCAGGTAGGAGATGTCGCCGAACGCCTTGACCTGGTTGGTGTGGTCGTGGATCGGCTTGCGGCTGGCGGTCGGATTCTCCACCCCGACGTCGCTCTCCAGATAATTGGCGGTGAGGAACCAGCTCCAGCGATCGGTGCTGCCCCAGATCGAGGCATTGGGGTTGAGCGTGCCGAACGAGCCGCCGGTGATGCCCACGCTGCCGCCGTTGCCGAGCTGGTGGCCGTTGCGGGTGGTGATGTCCACCACGGCCGCGGTACGCAGGCCGTACTGCGCCGGCAGCGCGCCGTCGAGCAGCTTGATGGTGTTGATGGTGCGGGTGTCCAGCGTCTGGCCGAAGCCGGAGATCGACTCGGGGATGATCACGCCGTTGATGCGGTACTGCAGGTTGGCGTGGTCGCCGCGCACGTGCAGGCCGCCGTAGGAGTCCTGCACCACGCCCGGCGCCTGCAGCAGCACCTGGTTCACCGGCGTGGCGTCACCCAGCGGCAGCTGCGCGATGGCCTTCTGGTCGATTACGTACTGGCTCGAACCCGTGTCGGGCGACAACGCGTTGCGCGCCTGGTCGAGCGCCGCGGAAACCGAGACCGCGCCCAGATTCTTGACGGGCCTGGCGTGCTGCGCGGCGTCTGTATCGGCCGGCGGCGCGCCGTCGGCCGGCACTTGGGTGGCGGCAAGCGTCGGCATGGCAACGAAGGCCAGCGCGAGACTGGCAGCGAGCAGGTTTGGCTTCATCGGGTAATCCGGTGCGTGGGGGAGGTGTCGTGATTGCTATGTTATAACATTACTAACAACGACGGACCGGCGTCGTAGGCCGGAAGTCACGACCGCTCGGGGACACTGGCCAGCCCCACGTCCTTGAGGCGGCCTTCACGCCCGGCACCTAGACTCGAATGCCCTCCCCGCACCGGTCCGAGCCCATGGCTTCCTCGCGCAAGACGTCCTCCACCTCGACCGGCAGCCCCCAGGTTCCGGCGGTGATCGCGCCGGTGGATCACAGCCGGGTCACCCAGGCAATTCTCGATTTCGTCAGCCAGATCCCGCCGAGCAAGGTGGGCAGCAGCGTCGACCCGCATGCCGAGGCGCGCCAGCTCGGCCAGCGCGCGGCGCAGCGTGCGGCGCTTACCGCCGGATCGCTGGCGCTGCCGCCGGGCCCGCTGGGCTGGCTCACCGTGCTGCCGGAGCTGATTGCGATCTGGCGCATCCAGGCGCAGATGGTCAGCGACATCGCCGCCGCCTACGGCAGGCAAGCCACGCTGGGGCGCGAGCAGATGCTGTGGTGTCTGTTCCGCCACACCGCGGCGCAGGCGTTCCGCGACCTGGTGGTGCGCATGGGCGACCGGCTGCTGTTCCGGCGCGTGTCGTACGCGGTGGTGGAGCGCATCGCCAAGCAGGTCGGTGTGAAGATCGGCCAGCGCGCCGCGGGCAAGGGCCTGGCGCGCTGGCTGCCGGTGGTCGGTGCGCTGGGCGTGGGCGCGTATGCGTACTACGACACCGGGCAGGTGGCGGCGACCGCGATCGAACTGTTCAGCAGCGAGGTGGTGCACGAAGCCGAGGCCACGCCCACCGCGCCTGCCGTGGAAAACAAACCTGCCAGGACCGTGCGCAAGGCGGCCGGCGCGGCCATCGACAAGGCGGTGGCCAGGACCGTGCGCGGCGTGGCGAAGGCGGTCAACGAGGCCGGCGAACGCAAGGCCGCGCGCAAGCGCAAGACGCCACCTTCGAACGCCTGACGGTCGCCCACGCTGCCGCACCCCGATGACCTGTCATCGATGTTGCGGCAAGCTGCGCTGTCGTCCCACCTTCGGAACCGCCCATGAGCCCGTCGCATCCGCGCCCCGTCGTCCTGATCACCGGAGCCGGCCGCCGCGTGGGTGCGGTGATCGCCCGCACCCTGCACGGGGCGGGCTACGACCTCGCCCTGCATTACCGCCACTCGGCCGACGCCGCCCAGGCCCTCGCCGAGGAGCTGGAGCAGCAGCGCGCGGACAGCACGACCCTGGTGCACGGCGAGCTGGCCGAACTCGACGCGCTGCCGGTACTGGTGGGCAACGTGCTCGCCCGCTACGGCCGGCTCGATGCGCTGGTCAACAACGCCTCGGCGTTCTATCCCACGCCGGTGGGCAGTGCCACGCCCGCGCAATGGGACGAGCTGTTCGCCTCCAACGCGCAGGCGCCGTTCTTCCTCGCGCAGGCGGCCACGCCCGCGCTGCGGCAGGCCGGGGGGGCCATCGTGAACCTGGTGGACATCTACGCCGAGCGGCCGCTGGCCAACCATCCGATCTACTGCATGGCCAAGGCCGCACTGCTGGCGATGACCCGCGCGCTGGCGCTGGATCTGGGCCCGCAGGTGCGGGTCAACGCGGTGGCGCCCGGTGCGGTGATGTGGCCCAGCGAGGGCAAGGCCTACGACGACAAGCAGGCGATGCTCGAACGCACGCCGCTCAAGCGCGCCGGCACCCCCGAGGACGTCGCCAGCGCCGTGCTGTGGCTGCTGCGCGACGCCCCCTTCGTGACCGGCCAGGTGATCCGCATCGACGGCGGGCGCACGCTGTCGGTGTGACGCTCAGCTCTTGCTGCGGAACGCCTGTTCCAGCAGGCCCGGCGGGAAACCGGTGCCGGCCTCGCCTTCCTCCGCATAGCGATACAGCGCCGCGGCGTAGATGCCCTGCAGCGAGGACTGCACCAGCGCCAGCGCGATGAACCCCAGCACCACGATGCCGATCGCCGCCACCACCGCGGTGATCGAGTGCGTCGCGAACGCGCCGCCCACCAGCACGGCCGACGCCAGCACGAACACGAAGCCGATCACCCCGAACACCACGCTGAGCCCGGCGTTGCCGATCAGGTTTTCGCCCCAGGTGCGGCGCAGCAGTTCCACCGAACGCTGCACCGCCTCCACCGGGCCGACACCTTCGCCGGCCAGCACCGGCACCACCAGGAACGTGGCCACCGTCCACGCCAGCCCGATCAGGCCCACGATGAAGCGGCCGATCAGTCCCAGTCGCTCCTGCACCATGCGCAGCAGCAAGCCCACGGTGGCGGCGATCAGCGCGTAACCGAGAATGGCGCCGAAGCGCGAACCGGCCAGCGCCAGCCCCTCGCTCACGCTAGCCGCCTCGCCGCGCAGGCGCTTGAGCGCCACGCCGGCCAGCGCGGTGTTGAAAAAGAAGATCACGAAGTACTGCACGAGGTAGAAGAAGAACAGCAGCGTCCACGACGCCGTAGACAGCCCGTGCTGGTAGTGCACGCCCAGCCGCTCACCCTCGATCGTCATGCTGGCCACCGGGATCAGGAAGCTGGCCATCACCACCAGGCTGCAGATGCCCGACAGCAGCGGAAATACCAACAGCGACTTGTCCGACCGCAACACCCCGGCGCTGGCCTTCATCAGTTCCCAGCTGCGCGCAAACTTGCCCATGGTTTCCCCCTCCCCTTGTGGAGCCGCCATGGTGGCGCAGCGCGGCCGCGCGGGGAAGATCAGCCGGGGACTGGCTCCAGCCAGGACTCGACCGTCATCGGCGCCGTATCCGCCGGGAACGCGGCCCACAGCTCGGCCATGGTGCGGCCGGTGACCGGATGGGCGAACTGCGGCGCGATGTCGGCGATCGGCCGCAGCACGAAGGCGTGCTTCAGTTCGTCGCGCGGAATCTGCAGGTGGCCCGGGCCCTCGGTGACCAGGCGGTCGTAGAACACGATGTCCAGGTCCAGCGTGCGATCGGAAAACCGCGGCACGTCGCGACGGCGGCCGTGGCGATCTTCCAGCGCGTGCAGCCAGTCGTTGAGATCCTGCGGCGACAGGTCGGTATCCAGGCCGACCGCGAGGTTCACGAAGTCCGCGCCGTCGAAACCCACCGACCGGGTGCGGTACGCCGGCGACACCGCCAGCGCACCGAAGCGCGCGCGCAGCTCGTCCAGTGCGGCGATCAGATGGCGCCGCGGCTCGACGTTGGAGCCGAGGCTCAGGTAGACACGGGCCATGGATCAGTCTCAGGCAAGGGCGGGTAGCGGATGATCGCCGCCCCGCAGCGCCGCGCCCAGCCCCACGCGCAGGTCGTTCCCCGTCGGCGGCTGGTACAGCGCCAGCCCGAACTCGGGCAGCAGCGCGTAGAGGTGATCGAAGATGTCGCTCTGGATGCCTTCGTAGGCAGCCCAGTCGGTGGTGTTGGTGAAGCAGTACAGCTCCAGCGGGATGCCCTGCGCGTGGCTTTCCAGCTGCCGCACCATGCAGGTCATCTGGTGATGGATCCGCGGGTGCTCGCTCAAGTAAGCGGTGACGTAGGCGCGGAAGCTGCCCAGGTTGGTCAGCCGGCGCCGGTTCACCGCCTGCTCGCCGGCCTCACCCAGGCTGCGGTTCCACTCGGCCAGCTCGGTGTGCTTGGCGCCGAGGTAGTCGCGCAGCAGGCGGAAGCGGCCCAGCCGCTCCAGTCCTTCGGCGTCGAGGAAATGCACGGTGGCCGCGTCGATCAGCAGCGCGCGCTTGATCCGCCGCCCGCCCGACTCGGCCATGCCGCGCCAGTTCTGGTAGCTCTCGGAAATCAGCTTCCAGGTGGGGATGGTGACGATGGTGCGGTCGAAGTTGCGCACCTTCACCGTGTACAGCGTGATGTCGATGACGTCGCCGTCGGCGCCCGCACCAGGCATGGTGATCCAGTCGCCGACGCGCAGCATGTCGTTGGAGGCGAGCTGGATGCCGGCAACGAAACCCAGGATGGTGTCCTTGAACACCAGGATCAGCACCGCCGACATCGCGCCCAAGCCCGACAGCAGCAGGCCGATCTTCTTGTCGGTCACGGTACCGATGATCACCAGCACGCCGACGATGAACAGCAGCAGCTTGCCCAGCTGCACCACGCCCTTGATCGGCCGCTGCGCACTGCCCGGCGTGGCGCGGTACATGGTTTCCATGGCGGTGAGCGCGGCGCTCAGCGCCATCACCAGGAACAGCACCATCAGGCCCAGCGCCAGGTTGCCCACGAGGCGCGTCACCTCGGGCGGCAGGTCCGGCACCAGCGACACGCCGAACTGCACCACGACCGCGGGCACCAGCCGCGCGATCCAGCGGAACACGCCCGCGCGGAACAGCTCGTCGTCCCACTTCCACACTGTGCGCACAGCCATCGCCCGCACTACGCGGAACAGGATCAGCCGCGCCAGCAGGCCGACCAGCCACGCCACCAACAGCAAGGCGACGGCGGCCATGGCGCTGTGCATAACGGGCGTGCGGGCCCAGTCGGGCAGGGAATCCAAGACGAAGGGTCTCCTCGTGCAGGCCGCGCCGGGCCCAGGGGCGCATGGCGCAGCGGCAGTCGTGGGCAAGCGCGCGAGGCTCGGCCTCAGCGCGCGCGGTAGCCTTGCATGCTAACAGGCCGCCCTACTGCGGCCGGACGCCCCGCTCGATCCGCACGCCGACCGACTTCGCCCCGCGCACCGCGCCGGGCTTGGACAGCTTCAGCCGCACCCAGCTCACGCCGAACTCCTCGCGGATGATCGCCGCGCAGCGCTCGGCCAGCGTTTCCACCAGGCCAAAGCTGGACTCGCCCACATAGGCGATCAGCCGCTTGGACACGTCCTTGTAGTTGAGCGTGTCGGCGATGTTGTCGGTGGCCGCGGGGCGCGTGTTGTCGAACGCCATCTCGATGTCGAACGACAACGTCTGACGCACCCGCCGCTCCCAGTCATAGATGCCGATGACGGTGTCGATGCGCAGGTCTTCGATAAAGACGATATCCATCGCGCTAGCGTCGGGCACCGCGCGCGGCGGCGCAAGCGGCCCGCTGCCGCAGGAGACGAAGAGCGGTGAGCGAGAAGTGAGTGGAGAGGAGTGAGGAGTGAGGAGTGAGAGGGAGCAGAGGGTCGTCCAGCACTGCCTTCCCTCACTTCTCACTCCTCTCCACTCGCTACTGCCTTAAGGCTTTCCAGATCCCAGCGCGGGAACACCTGTACAGTGGCGTCCTGATGCTGGCCGTGGGCCAGCCGGATCGCGCCGGCCAGCGCGATCATCGCGCCGTTGTCGGTGCAGAAATCCAGTCGCGGGAAGTAGGTGCGGAAGCCGTCCTTGTCGCCCGCGGCAGCCAGCTCGGCGCGCAGGCGGCGGTTGGCGCCCACGCCGCCGGCGATCACCAGCCGCGTGGCGCCACTGGCCTCCAGCGCGCGGCGGCACTTGATCACCAGCGTGTCGACGATCGCCTCCTCGAACGCGCGGGCGATATCGGCGCGGGTCTGCTCGCTCTGGTCGCTGGCCTGCCAGGCCAGCAACACCTGGGTCTTCAGGCCGGAGAAGCTGAAATCCAGGCCGGGGCGATCGGTCATCGGGCGGGAGAAGCGGAACGCGCCCGGTCGTCCCTGCCCGGCCAGCGCCGCCAGCGCCGGGCCACCCGGATACGGCAGGCCCATCAGCTTGGCGGTCTTGTCGAAGGCTTCGCCGGCGGCGTCGTCCAGCGTGTCGCCGAGAATGCGGTAGTCGCCGATCGCCGCCACTTCCACCAGCATCGAGTGGCCGCCGGACACCAGCAGCGCCACGAACGGCGGCTTCGGCGGATCGGCTTCCAGCAGCGGGGCCAGCAGGTGGCCCTCCATGTGGTGTACGCCGATCGCCGGTACGCCCAGTGCCCAGGCCATCGCCCGCGCGGCCGAGGCGCCCACCAGCAGGGCGCCGGCCAGGCCGGGGCCGGCGGTGTAGGCCACCCCGCCCAGGTCCTGCGGGGTCAGTCCCGCCGCGGCCAGGGTCTCGCGCACCAGCGGCAGCAGCTTGCGCACGTGGTCGCGGCTGGCCAGCTCCGGCACCACGCCGCCGTAGTCGGCATGCAGCTTGATCTGGCTGTACAGGGTATGGGCCAGCAGGCCCTCGCCGGGCGCGTCCGGCTGCCAGCGCAGCAGGGCCACGCCGGTCTCGTCGCAGGAGGTCTCGATGCCGAGCACCGGGCCGGTGACGGCGGTTGCCGCGGCCACCTTTGAAAATTCTGTGGTACCCACGTTATACTTCGCGGCTCGCCCGATCAGACGGGCAGATTACCACCCGGAGATTCCATGCCCAACGTTAAAGTTCGCGAGAACGAGCCGTTCGAGCTTGCTCTGCGCCGTTTCAAGCGTACCTGCGAGAAGGCCGGTGTGCTTGCCGAAACCCGCAAGCGCGAGTTCTATGAAAAGCCGACCCAGGAGCGCAAGCGCAAGCGCGCCGCCGCGGTGAAGCGTCACCTGCGCCGTCTGTCGCGCGACACGACGCGCCGCACCCGGCTGTACTGAGTCAGGCGCGTCCGCCCACGTGCGGATGCCCGGATCGCGGCGCTCCGCGTCGATCACGATCCCTCGGCAGCTGGCGCGTTGATCCGCCGCCACTGCGCTACGCTTCAAACACTGGCCGACGCTGCTCCGCGCAGCGCCGGCCTTGTGCGTTTGTGCCTTTCCCATCGCCGCACCACGGAGCCCACCGCCATGTCGACCAAACTCCAGCTCACCGAAGACATGAAGACCGCCATGCGCGGCGGCGACAAGCACAAGCTCGGGGTGATCCGGCTGATGCTCGCCGCGGTCAAGCAGCGCGAAGTGGACGAGCGCGTGGAGCTGGACGATGCCCAGGTGCTGGCCGTGCTGGAAAAGATGCTCAAGCAGCGCAAGGACTCGATCAGCCAGTACGTTGCCGCCGGCCGCGAGGACCTGGCCGAGGTCGAGCGCGCCGAGATCACCGTGATCGAGGCCTACCTGCCCAGCAAGCTGTCCGAGGCCGAACTGGATGCGCTGATCGAGGCCGCCATCGCCGAGACCGGCGCCAGCTCGGCCCGCGACATGGGCAAGGTGGTCGGCGTGGTGAAGGCGAAAGCTGCCGGCCGCGCCGACATGGGCGTGGCCTCGGCCCGCATCAAGGCCCGCCTGGCCGGCTGAGGCGACCGGCCCGTGCACCCTTCTGATGCACGGCCTTCACGGCTGGCCCCGTACAAAGACGCTCGTTGATTCCGTGCCGCCCTGGGCGGCCACCAATTCAGGGAGTGACACATGCTCAAGTGGGCCATCATCTTCGCCATCATCTCGCTGGTTACCGGCCTGCTCGGTTTCCGCGGCGTGTCAGGCGCCACCGCCACCATCGCCAAGGTGCTGTTCGCGATCTTCGTGATCCTGTTCCTGATCGCTCTGCTCGCCTTGATCGGCGTATTCCACATACTCTGACCACGCTCCGTCGCGATGCGAAAAAGGCGCCGCCAGGCGCCTTTTTCGTGGCGGCATGCCACCCGGGTCCGACAAGACCTCGTGGCTCAGGAAAACGGGGTCAACGACGCGCCGCCCAGCGGCTAGACTAGCCAGTCCATGCGCGGCCGCATCCCAGACAGCTTCATCGATGAACTGCTCGCCCGCGTCGACATCGTCGACGTAATCGAGCGGCGCGTGCCGTTGAAAAAGGCCGGACGCGAATGGACCGCCTGCTGTCCGTTCCACGACGAGCGCTCGCCCTCGTTCTACGTCAGCCCGGCCAAGCAGTTCTATCACTGCTTCGGCTGCGGCGTGCACGGCAGCGCGGTGAAGTTCCTGATGGAGTACGAGCGGCTGGAGTTCCCCGACGCGGTGGAGGAACTGGCGCAGTCGGTCGGCCTGACCGTGCCACGCGAGGGCGGCCGCGACGAGCGCCCGCGCGAGGACAAGACCGACCTCTACGCCCTGCTCGACGCCTCCGCCAGCTGGTACCAGCAGCAGCTGCCGAAGAGCCCCGAGGCGCAGGCCTACTGCAAGAAGCGCGGGCTCGACGCCGACACCATCGCGCGCTTCCGCCTCGGCTGGGCGCCGGCCGGTTTCGATGGCGTGATCAAGGCGCTGGGCACCAGCGACAAACGCCTGCAGCTGCTCAACGAAGCGGGCATGGTCGCCAGCAACGAGCGCGGCAACAAGTACGACCGCTTCCGCGAGCGGCTGATGTTCCCGATCCTGGATCGGCGCGGCCGGGTGATTGCCTTCGGCGGTCGCGTGCTGCAGAGCGAGCAGGGTCCGAAGTATCTGAACTCGCCCGAGACGCCGCTGTTCCACAAGGGCCGCGAGCTGTTCGCGCTGTGGCAGGTGAAGCAGGCCAACGCCAAGCTCGAGCGCATCGTGGTGGTCGAGGGCTACATGGACGTGATCGCCCTGCACCAGGCCGGCCTGCCGATCGCAGTGGCCACGCTGGGCACGGCGACCACGCCGGAGCACACCGAGGTGCTGTTCCGCGCCGCGCCCGACGTGGTGTTCTGCTTCGACGGCGACCGCGCCGGCCGCGCCGCGGCGTGGAAGGCGCTGGAGTCGGCGCTGCCGCGATTGCGCGACGGGCGGCAGGCGTATTTTCTGTTCCTGCCCGACGGCGAGGATCCCGATTCGCTGGTGCGCAAGGAGGGTAAGGACGGCTTCGAGAAGCGCATCCGCGAGGCGATGCCGCTGTCGGACTACTTCTTCAACGAGCTTTCGCACGACGTCAACATGAGCAGTCTCGATGGCCGCGCACGCCTGGCCGAGCGTGCCCGTCCGCTGATCGCGAAACTGCCGGACGGCGCATTCCGCGACCTGATGGCGCAGGAGCTGGAGAAGCGCAGCGGTGCGCGCGCCACGTTCGAGACGCCGGCCGTGCAGCGCGCCGTGCAGCGGCCCGTGGCGGTGCAGCGCTCGCTGGTGCGCAGTGCGATCGCATTGCTGCTGGCACAGCCCGGCCTGGCCGACCAGGTGGTGCGACCGTATGGCTTCCTGCGGCTGGACAAGCCCGGCGTGGAGCTGCTCGCCGAGCTGATCGACCTGGCCCGCTCGCGCCCCGGCATCAACCCGGCCTCGCTGGTGGAGCACTACGCCGAGCGCTCGGAGTATCCGGCGCTGCAGAAGCTGATGGCGGCCGCCGCCGTGGGCGAGCCGGAGACGCAGAAAGTGGAGTTCTTCGAAGCGCTGGCGCGAATGGAGCAGCAGGCGGTGGCGCAGCGCCGCGACGCGCTGGTGGCAAAGAGCCGCGAAGGCGCACTGAGCGATGCCGAGAAAACCGAGCTGCGCGAGCTGCTGGCGGCCAAGCGCGTGCCGACGGCCGCGGCCGAGTGATGCGGGAGTGAGGATGCGGTATCGACAAGGGAGTGCCGATGGAACTGCTTGAGCGGCTGATCGGCATCTTCGCCGAGCACGGCTACGCGTCGGTGTTCATCGCACTGCTGCTGTGCGGCGCGGGCGTGCCGCTGCCGGAAGACATCACCCTGGTAGCCGGCGGCGTGATCGCCGGGCTGGGCTACGCCAACGTGCACGCGATGGTGGGCGTGACGATGGTCGGCGTGTTGCTGGGCGATGCGTCGATGTTCCTGCTCGGCCACCACTTCGGCGCGCGCATCCTGCGCCTGCGCTTCTTCGCCTGGCTGCTGCCGCCGGCGCGCTACGCGAAGGTGCAGCTGAAGTTCGAGCGCTACGGCAACCGCATGATGTTCGTGGCGCGATTTCTGCCCGGCATGCGCACGGCCGTGTTCATCACCGCTGGTGCCACGCACCGCGTGTCGTTCTGGCGCTTTCTGCTGCTGGACGGGCTGGCCGCGCTGATCAGCGTGCCGCTGTGGGTGTACCTGGGCTATCTCGGAGCCGACAACCGCGACTGGCTGGCCACCTGGATCCATCGTGGCCAGGGCAGCCTGTGGATCATCGGCGGGGCATTGATCGCGATTGCCGCGGCGCTGTGGTGGCGCCACCGCCGCCGGCAGTGCGACGACCGCTGCTGAAGCGCGTGCGGGAGGCGCCATGGGGGCCTCCCGCACGATGGATCGCTTACCGGGTCTTCACGCTGACGTCGTCGATCACGAACGAGGTCTGCAGCGAGCTGTCCTCCACCCCGTAGAAATTCAGCTGCACGGTCTGCCCCTTGTACGCGCCCAGGTCCAGCGTGCGCAGCACGTAGCCGCTGGACGCGTTGGCATTCGAGTACGTGGCGAGCGTGACGTAGCTGCCGGCGGCGGTGATCAGCTGCACCTTGAGCGTGTCGTAGGCGGTGCTGCCCGACTCGGCGGTGTCGACGTGCAGGTAGAAGCTCAGCGTGGCCGACGTGACGGTGGAAGGAATCGTCACGCTCTGGCGCACGTAATCGGTATGGGCGGAGCCGTAACCGTCGAGCCAGGCCTTCCAGCTGCCGGCGTGGGCCGCTTCGCTGGTGTCGCTGGTGATCACGCCGCTGGTCTGCGTCCACACCGTGGCACCGCTCTCGAAGCCGCCGTTGCCGATCAGCTCGGTCGTGCCGCCGCCCGTGCCACCGGTACCGTTGGACACGCTGAAGCTCACCGTGCTGCTGGTGCCCACGTTGCCGGCCGCGTCATAGGCCTTGGCGACTAGGCTGTGCGATCCGTCGGCGAGCGTGGTGGAGTCGACACTGGCGCTGTACGGCGAGCTGGTGTCGGTGGCCTTCAGCGCACCGTCGACGTAGAACTCCACCTTGGTCACGCCGACGTTGTCGCTGGCACTGGCCGACACCGTGATCGTGCCGCTGGTACCGCTCTCCGACGCGCTCACTGTCGGCGGCGTGGTGTCGCCACCGCCGCCGCCACCCGAGCCCTCGGTCACCCACACCGGTGCCGACCACAGGCGCAGGCCGTCGTCCTGGGTGATCTTCGCGTAGTAGAAGTGATCGCCGGTGCCGGGCGTGGTGGTGGTGGTCGCCGTCTGCGACAGCGTGCTGACCGTGCCGTTGCTGCCCGGCACGCCCTCGAACACCTCCACCCGCTGCACCGTGTGGCCGGAGCTGCTGGCGTAGTTCACGGTGAGCGTCAGCGGGCCCGAGTTGCTGAAGCGCTCACCCATCACGTGGCCGTTCGCGGTGAGCACGATCTGCGCGGTCTTGTCCTCGGTAGCGAACACGCGGCGCGCGCGCAGCGCATCGAGGAAGTTCGACGAACTTAAAGCCGTGCCGCTGGGCAACAGCACGCCGGTGCGGTTGGTGAAGCTGGCACCCCAGTTCGCGCAGTGGTTGTCCTGGTCGGAGCTGGGCGCAACGTGATAACCGCGCTCGAGGATGGTGTTGAAGGCGGTCTCGTAGCTGCTGCGGCTGGTCTCGGTCTCGGTGGTGTTGCTGGAGAACGCCGAGCTGTTGAGCACCTCGGCCAGCACCATCACCGCATCGCCGTCGGCGGTGTAGCCGAAGTTGGTGCCACTGACGATGAACTGGCCGGTGCTGGCCGGATGGTTGAACTGGCCGATCCAGCCGTTCGTGTGCATCAGCGTGTACAGCGAGGCGTAGTCGCTCTTGGCCGTGAACACGTCGCCGATCAGCTGGTTGGAGGAGTTGTACTCCCACTCCAGCAGGCTCGGCGTGTTGAAGATGTTCATGTGGCCGCCGTTGCTGATCACACCCCACTCCAGGCCGTAGATGGCGAGGAAGTTGCTGTGTGCGGCGTTGAATGTGCTGGCGGCCTGCAGGCCCGACTGGAACAGATTGTGCGCAGTGGTCGGACTGGCCGACGTGTTGGTACCGGTCGAGCCGTCGTACATGTGGTTGTGCTCGGACGTCATCAGGAAGTCCAGGCCTTCGTTCATCGCGTACTGGTACGCGTCGGCCGGACCGTACGGTGCACTCTGCGGCGCCTGTGCATCCTTGCAGGTGGACACCACGCCGCCGCCGTCGCTGTGGTTGGTCTGGCTGTGCAGGTTGCCGTAGTAGATCGTGTAAGGCAGGCCGCCGGTGGTACTCACCGACTGCATGGTCGCGGCCTGGGTGGTGACGCCCTGGGTGGCCGGCCGGTGCATCGGCAGCGCGTGGAACGCCGGCATCGCCGGCTTCGCCACGCTGCCCACCATCACGTCGTAGCGCTGCTGCTCGATCAGCTCCGGCGCCCTGGCCTGGGCCAGCGCCAGCGCCTGGTTGGCCAGGCCGGAACCGATGCGGGCGATCACCGTGTCGTCCAGCGCCAGCGCGCGCAGGCGCACCGTGTAGTAGCCCGGCGCCAGCGCGGCGCGCTGGGCATCGCGGCCATCCCAGTTCATTCGCACCAGGCTGTCGCGCGCCTTGGCCAGGGTGGTGCTGCCCCGCCAGTGGCGACGCACCTGGCCGCTGGCGTCGAGCACGTCGACTTCCCACGCAATCGGCGTGCCCGGCGCGGCGCCGGGATATTCGAAGTGCAGGATGATCGGGCGCGCGGCGGTGGCCGAGAACGGCACCTGCAACGCCACGCCGAATTCCTGATGATCCGGCAGCGGCATCGTCGCCAGCGCCGGGGTACAGAACACCGCACCGGCCAGCACGAGGCTGCCGGCTATCCAAGATTTCTTCTGCATGACTCCCTTTCCCCTACGTCAATGTAAGAATTTCCCCCCGCGGCGTTATATGGCAGGCCTACGTGGCGCCGGTATGACCAAAGTTCCTAGGACTCCCGCAAGGGTTTGCGCTTTGGCGCCAGCGCGCGGTCTGCGCGCTGCGCCGACGGCCGGATAGACTCGCGGTTTTGCCAAACGCATCACGAGCGCATGCGCCGCCTTCCCATCGATCCGTTCACCCAGGCTCTGCTGGTCACCATCGCACTGGCCTCGCTGCTGCCGTGCCGCGACGGGTGGGCCGTCGCCTTCGATCGCATCACCGATGCGGCGATCGCGCTCCTGTTCTTCCTGCACGGGGCCAAGCTCTCGCGTGCGGCGGTGCTGCACGGCATGACCCACTGGCGCCTGCACACCAGCGTGTTCGCCTGCACCTTCGTGTTGTTTCCGTTGTTCGGCCTGCTGCTGCGGCCGCTGATGGGCGTGCTGCTGACGCCGGCGCTCACCCTCGGCGTGCTCTACGTATGCACCCTGCCCTCCACCGTGCAGTCGTCGATCGCGTTCACTTCGATGGCCGGTGGCAACGTGCCGGCGGCGGTGGTCAGCGCCTCCACCTCCAGCCTGATCGGCACCGTGCTGACGCCGCTGCTGGTCGGGCTGACGGTAGTTGCGCACAACGGCGGCCACGGCTTCTCGTGGCACGCGGTGGAGAGCATCCTCACCCTGCTATTGCTGCCGTTCGCAGCCGGGCATCTGCTGCGCCCGTGGATCGGCCACTGGGTGGATCGTCATCGGCCGCTGCTGCGTTACACCGACCAGGGCACCATCCTGCTGGTGGTCTACACCGCCTTCAGCGCGGCCGTGGTGGAGGGGCTGTGGAAGACCACGCCGCCGCTGGCGCTGCTCGCGACGCTGGGCGTCGACGCGCTGCTGCTGGCGCTGGTGATGCTGGTCACCTGGTTCGGTTCCGGCGCGCTGAAATTCGCGCGCGAAGACCGCATCACGATGTTCTTCTGCGGCTCGAAGAAGAGCCTCGCCACCGGCGTGCCGATGGCTAAGATCCTTTTCGTCGCGCTGCCCGGCGGGCTGGGCGGCATCGTGCTGCCGCTGATGATCTTCCACCAGCTGCAGCTGATGGTCTGCGCGATGATCGCCCAGCGCTTCGCGCGGGGCGCTCCCGTGGCGGATGCCGGTACGCATTGAGCGAGTGAGTTACGGCGCTGTCGACGCCTCGCCGGCCGCCTTGAGGACGTCATTCCCGCGAAAGCGGGAATCCATTTTGACCTTCAGCAAGAGCAACTATGGATTCCCGCTTTCGCGGGAATGACGTCCGAGAAGGACCGAACACCCTTGGCGTAAATGCCACCATCCAAACGCGCGACCGCGCGCTACAGCCAGCGCCCGTAGCGCCGGATGTACAACCGCTTCACCAGCTGGGTCAGCACGCTGTAGCTGACCAGGGTCAGCACCAGCCAGCCGAAGTAGGCCGGCGGCAGCGGCACCATGCCGAGCTTGGCGCCGACCACGGTGAACGGGATCACCAACCCCAGCGTGATGATCGCCGCGGTGAGCGCCAGCACCGGCGCCGAGGCCATGCTCTGCAGGAACGGGATGCGCCGGGTGCGGATCATGTGCACGATCAGCGTCTGCGACAGCAGACCCTCGATGAACCAGCCGGACTGGAACACCGCCTGGTGCGCCGGCGAGTTCGCGCCGAACACGTGCCACAGCAGCCAGAACGTGGTGATGTCGAAGATCGAGCTGATCGGTCCGATGCAGGCCATGAAGCGGCCGATGTCGCTGGCGTCCCACTTGCGCGGCTTGCGCAGGTATTCCTCGTCCATGCGGTCGAACGGAATCGACAGCTGCGACACGTCGTACAACAGGTTCTGCACCAGAATCTGCAGCGGCAGCATCGGCAGGAACGGCAGGAACGCGCTGGCGATCAGCACGCTGAACACGTTGCCGAAGTTCGAGCTGGCGGTCATCTTGATGTACTTCATGATGTTGCCGAAGGTGATCCGTCCCTCGATCACGCCCTCCTCCAGCACCATCAGGTTTTTCTCCAGCAGGATGATGTCGGCCGATTCCTTGGCGATGTCGGTGGCGGTGTCCACCGAGATGCCCACGTCCGCCTCGCGCAGCGCCGGGGCGTCGTTGATGCCGTCGCCGAGAAAGCCCACCGTGTGGCCCTGACGCTGCAGCGACTTCACCACGCGCGCCTTCTGCAGCGGCGACATCTTGGCGAACACCGTGGTGCGCGCGACCAGCGAGTCCAGCGCCGCGTCGTCCAGCGGCTCGATGTGCTTGCCCTGCGCCGAGTGCTCGACGTCGAGCCCGACCTCGCGGCAGATCTTGCGCGTCACCGCCTCGTTGTCGCCGGTGATCACCTTCACCGCCACGCCGTGCTGGTGGAGCGCGCGGATCGCGGTGGCGGCGGAGTCCTTCGGCGGATCGAGGAAGGCCAGGCAGCCCACCGCGGTCAGCCCGGCCTCGTCGGCCACGCCGTAGGGACGCCCGGCCGCCGGCTGGGTGCGGATCGCCACCACCAACACGCGCAGGCCGTCCTCGTTGAGCTCGCGCGTCATCGCCTTGATCGCGGCGCGGCGCTCCTCGCTCATCGGCTCCACCACGCCGCCGATGCGCGCGTGGTCGCAGATCGCCAGCATCTCCTCCACCGCGCCCTTGCACACCAGCAGGTGGTCGCCGCCGCGATCGCCCAGCACCACCGACATGCGCCGGCGCTGGAAGTCGAACGGGATCTCGTCCACCAGCCGGTACATGCCGGCGGCGGGCTCGAGGTCGCGGTGCTCCAGCACCGCCTTGTCCATCAGATTCTTCAGGCCGGTCTGGAAGCGGCTGTTGAGGTAGCCGAACTCCAGCGCCTCGTCGGACTGCTCGCCGTCGAGGTCGAGGTGGCGCTCCAGCACGATCTTGTCCAGCGTCAGCGTGCCGGTCTTGTCGGTGCACAGCACGTCCATCGCGCCGAAGTTCTGGATCGCGTTGAGGCGCTTGACCACCACCTTGCGCCTGGACATCGCCAGCGCGCCCTTGCCGAGGTTGGCAGTGACGATCAGCGGCAGCATCTCCGGGGTCAGGCCCACCGCCACGCTGAGCGCGAACAGCAGCGCCTCAAGGAAGTTGCCCTTGTCCCACCAGTTCAGCGCAAACACGATCGGCACCATCACCGCCATGAAGCGGATCAACAGCCAGCTGACCGACTTCACGCCGCGGTCAAAGCTGGTCTGCACGCGCTGGCCGCTCAGGCTGTGCGAGATCGAGCCAAGGTAGGTACGCCCGCCCGTGGCCACCACCAGCGCGGTGGCCGTGCCGCTGATCACGTTGGTGCCCATGTAGCAGACGCTGGGCAAATCCAGCGGATTGGCCGAACCCGCGTCGAGCAGGTCGCGGCCGCTGGGCGCGGCCTTCTCCACCGGCAGCGACTCGCCGGTGAGGATCGCCTGACTGATGAACAGGTCCTTGGCGGCGAGCAGGCGCAGGTCGGCCGGCACCATGTCGCCGGCGGCCAGGTGCACGATGTCGCCGGCCACCAGCTCCAGCACCGGCACCTCGATCCGCTCGCTGTGGCCGTCCGAGGCGCGGCGGGTAACGCTGGCGGTGTTGCGCACCATCGCCTTGAGCTTTTCCGCCGCCTGCGAGGATCGGTATTCCTGGGTGAAGCTCAGCAGCACGCTGATGCCCACCATCACCATCACGATGATCGGACCGGTGAGGTCGCTGGCGTCGGTGGCCAGCTGCACCGCGGCCAGCGACAGCAGCACGATGATGAACGGGTTGAGGAACGCGTGCAGCAGCTGCCGCGACCAGTGCGGCGGCTTCTCGTGCGACACCTCGTTGGGGCCGTCGGCCTGCAGGCGCGCCTGGATCGCGTCCTCGTCGAGGCCGTCCAGTCCGGTGCCGAAGGTGGTGAACAGTGCGTCGGTGGCACGCCAGGCTTCGGCCGCGGCGGCGACGTGGAAAGGAGCCTGGGTGGACTTGCCCGCGGTCTTGCGCGCCGCGTGGGAAAGGGGCTGCCGGGTCATCGGGAAACTTCCGTCGTTGCAGGTCTGCGAGGCGCCGGAAGCCGGGAAACGATCAGCTGGCTGGCGGCACGAGGGAATCTGGCCGCGGTCGCAGATGCGATCGCGGCGAGGTAGACCATGGCGGGGGCCAGCCCCGGCGAATGACCAGCGCGCGCATCAGCCCAGGCTCGGCAACGCGGTGGTGGGAGCGCGTTCGTTCGAACGCACAGGCGCGGCATCGCGCGGCGCGGGCACGGTAACGACATAGACACGGCGGTCGCGGCGGCGACCGGCGAACAGCGGCTGACGCAGTGCGCGCCAGCGGAAGGAATCGCGAAGGAGCTTCATCGGCCCATCTCCTCGGTAACGGTGCCTGCTGGCACCGGCAGGAGTGGGCCGGCCTTTCCCTAGTGGAAAGCGCCGGCCGACCGCAGGCGGTCGCCGCAGGCGTTCGACTTGTTTTGCGTCGCCGGCACCCGATGCTCGCGGGTGTCGACGTTGCGACTAGGGTAGACGTCCATATGCCTTGGTTTGGTCGGACTGGGTGTGCCGCATCGGCGCAGCGCGCCGGAGGGCGCGCGCATTGTTGTGCTGCAGCAGGGAGCTGTCAATCCTCGCGACAGCGAAAGTTGTTGCGCCGCGCCGCCGGCGTCGGGCGACCTCACGGCATGGCGGGCAAGGCCGGCAGGTCATGCGGCGTTGTCGCTTCCGCGGCGGCATCGTGATCGTCTTCCCCGTCATGGCGATGCCACATCGCATGGGCGTCCACCTTGACCCGGGTGACTGCCTCGATCGCATCGATCTCGGCGCGCCCGGCAGCGATCGCCGCCTCCTGCGCGGCGCGGCGTGCGAGCAGCACCTCGTCCAGCGCGATCTCGCCCAGCGCATGGCCGCGCTCGGTCTTCTGCGCGTTCGCCTCGGTGGCCGCGCTGGCTTCCTGCTGGCGCTGCCAGATGGTGTAGCTGGCCCGGGCCATCGCCACCGCCTGGCGAGCGTCGCGCGCCACGTCGCGACGGGCCATCGCCAGCTCGGCCTCCGCGCCCATCGCATCGGCACTGGCTGCTGCCGCCTCGGCCGAGCGGTAACTTCCGCCGAGCGGAATGGAGAGCGTCACGCCGAAGGCCCGCTCGCGCCCGCCGCGATCGCTGAGCATGCGCAGGCCCACCGACGGATCGGGCAAGCGATCGGCGCGTGCCCGGCGCGACTGGGCATCCTTCTGCCTCGCCAGCGCGGCCGCGGTGCCGATCTCGTGGCTGCGCTGCACGATCAGCTCGGACCAGGCCTGGTCGCCGCCTTCCAGCGCGACCGGGGCCGGCGGCAGGTGCACGCGGTCCGGCAGCGGCAGCTCGGGGAAGGCGCTGCTCAGCGCCAGGCGCGCCGTCTGCTCGTCCGCGGCGGCCTGCGCTGCCGCGGCGCGCGCCTGCGCCAGCGCGGCGTCGAGCGCGGTGAGGTCGCGCCCCGCCGCATCGCCCAGTTGCACGCGACGCGCCAGGCTCGCGCGCTCGCGCTCCCACAACGCCACTTGCGAATCGCGCAGGCCGACCGCGGTGGCGGCGCGTTGCCAGTCCGACCACAGCGCCAGCAGTTGCCGGGCGGCGGCATGGTGGGCGTCCTCGAATGCGAGGCTGGCCGCCTCGCGTCCCGCCGCGCCGATCTCGCGATCGAGCCGGGCCTTGCCGGGCCAGCGCACGCCGCGGGAGAGATCCACCTCCCACTCGCGATAGCGCCGCTCGCCCTCGATCCGGCGGGTCTGCGGGATCACCGTCAGCTGCGGCTCGTGCGAGCCGACGCGCCGCATGCGCTCCTCCGCCTCGGCGCGGCCCAGCACCGCGGCGGCCGCGCGCACTTCCGGCGTGGTCCCGATCGCGCGCAGCACCAGATCCTGCGACGGCAGCGAGGTATCCGGAGCCGTCTGCTGCGCATGCGCCGCCATGCCGACGAGCAGCGAAAACCACCACAGGCGCCTCATGCCAGTTCTCCCATGCTCTCCACCGGTTCCACCCACCAGCGCAGGCGACTGTGCGCCAGGCGCGCGTCGAGGGCAGCCAGCACGCGGGGTACGTCGTCCGCCGGCAACACCATCCACACCTGCAGGCGATCGATGCGGCCGCGCACGCGTTCGTGCGCCGTGGCCTGGTCGAAACCCTCACCGTGACCGGCCACCATCGCCGTGGTGAAGCCCGGCAAGGCGGGCCGCAGGTCGAGCAGGATCTCGACCACGGTCTCCTCCAGTTCGCGTGCGGCGAGAATCGTCAGCCGCTTGAGCATCTGCGTCATGCGCCCTCCTTCAGGATTCGCCGTAGCGGCGGAACAGCACGGGAAGCAGCAGCAGGGTCAGTGCCGTGCAGGTGACCAGGCCACCGATCACCACGATCGCCAGCGGGCGCTGCACCTCCGAGCCGGGACCGCTGGCGAACAGCAGCGGCACCAGTCCGAACGCGGTGATCGTGGCGGTCATCATCACCGGGCGCAGTCGTCGCAGGGCGCCCTCGCGCACCGCCTCGGGCATGCCCAGGCCCGAGGCCCGCAGCTGGTTGAAATACGTCACCAGCACCAACCCGTTGAGCACCGCGATACCGAGCAGGGCGATGAAGCCCACCGATGCGGGCACCGACAGGTACTGCCCGGTGAGCCACAGCGTGACGACGCCGCCGACCAGCGCGAAGGGCACGTTGCACAGGATCAGCACTGCCTGGCGCATCGAGCCGAGGGTGAAGAACAGCACAAGGAAGATCAGCCCCAGCGCCACCGGCACCACTACCGCCAGCCGGGCCGCGGCGCGCTGCTGGTTCTCGAACTGGCCGCCCCAGGTGACGCGGTAGCCCGCCGGCAGGTGGATCTGCTGCTGCACGCGGGCGCGCGCCTCGTCGACGAATCCGACCAGGTCGCGGCCGGCGACGTTGGCCTGCACCAGCGCGAAGCGCTGGCCGTTTTCGCGGCGCACCTGCACCGGGCCGGTGCCCGGCTCGATCGTGGCGAGCTGGTCCAGCGGCACTTCGCCGCCGTCGCCGCGCGCCAGCGTGAGGCGTTCGAACTGCGGCAGCGTGCGCGCCAGCTCGGCGCTGCCGCGCACCAGGATCGGGGTCCGCCGCTGCGCTTCGAGCACGGTGCCCGCGCCCTGCCCTTCGAGCTGGCCGCGCAGTTCGTCCTGCACCGCGGTCACGTCCAGCCCGTGACGGCCGGCAAGCTGGCGATCGACCTCCACGCGCAGATAGCGCACGCCCTCCTGGGTCTGCGCGATCACGTCCTGGCTGCCCGGGGTCGCCTGCATGATCGCGGCGATGCGGTTGGCGAGCTGGTTGAGCGTGGCCAGGTCGGTGCCGAATACCTTCACCGCCACATCGCCGCGGCTGCCGGTGAGCATCTCGGACACGCGCATCTGGATCGGCTGCGTGAAGCCGTACTCGACCCCGGGGAAGTCGGCCATCACGGTGCGCAGCTGGTCCTCCAGCCAGGCCGTACTGGGCTCGCGCCAGGACGAGCGGGGCTTGAGCTGCAGGAACATGTCGGTCTCGTTGAGGCCCATCGGATCGAGACCGAGTTCGTCCGAGCCCAGCCGCGCGATGACGTGCTCCACCTCGGGCAGGCGCGCCTTGATCGCCCGCTCGATGGCGAGATCCTGGTCGCGCGAGGCCTCCAGGCTGATCGACGGCTGCTTGACCAGCTGCACCAGCATGTCGCCCTCGTCCATCGTCGGCATGAAGGTCTTGCCGGTGCCCAGGTAGGCCAGCGCGCCCAGCAGCAGCACCACGCCGGCAGCGGCGGCCAGCACCCGCGCGTGGCCGAGCGACCAGTCCAGCAGCGGGCGGTAGCCGCGTTCGAGTTGCCGCATCACCCACGGCTCGGCGTGCGCGCGCTCGCGCAGCAGCATCGAGCACAGCACCGGGATCACCGTCAGCGAGAGCAGCAGCGAGGCGCCCAGCGCGAACACGATGGTCAAGGCCACCGGGGCAAACAGCTTGCCCTCCAGCCCCTGCAGGGTGAGCAGCGGCACGAACACCAGGGCAATGATCACCATGCCGGCGGTCACCGGCCGCGCGACTTCCACCACGGCGCGATAGATGCGGTGCAGGCGCGGCAGCGCGGTGGCGCCGGCGCGAGGCGTCAGCTCGCTGACCGTGTTCTCCACCACCACCACGGCGGCGTCCACCAGCATGCCGATGGCGATCGCCAGGCCACCGAGGCTCATCAGGTTGGCGCTCATGCCGAACAGCTGCATCAGCAGGAACGTGCACAGCGCCGCCATCGGCAGGGTCAGCGACACCACCAGCGCGGCGCGCACATCGCCCAGGAACAACAGCAGCAGGATCACCACCAGCACGGTGGCCTCGATCAGCGCATCCTTCACGGTACCCACGGCGCGCTCGATGAGCACGCTGCGGTCATAGAACGCCTCCACCCGCACGCCCGGCGGGAAGCTGGCCTGCAGCTCGGCAAGCCTGGCCCGCACCTGGCCGACCACGCGCTTGGCGTCCGCCCCGCGCAGGCCCACCACCAGCCCCTCGACCGCCTCGCCCTGCCCGTTGCGGGTGACCGCGCCATAACGGGTGAGGCTGCCGTAGCGCACCTGCGCCACGTCGCCCACGCGCACCGCCACGCCATCGCGGCTGGCCACCACCACCTGGCGCAGGTCGTCCAGGCTGCGCAGCGCACCCTCGGCGCGCACGATCAGCGCGTCGTCGCCGTCGCGCAGGCGGCCGGCGCCGTCGTTGCGGTTGTTGCGCTGGATAGCGTCGATCACGTCGCGGAAGTGCAGGCCGCTGGCCGACAACCGCGCGCGGTCGGGCACCACCATGTAGCTGCGCACTTCGCCGCCGAGCGCGTTGAGATCGGCCACGCCGGGCACGGTGCGCAGCGCGGGGCGGATGGTCCAGTCCAGCAGGGTGCGCCGCTCGGCCAGGCTGAGGTCGCCGCCTTCGAGGGTGAACATGTACATGTCCGACAGCGGCGTGGCGATCGGCGCCAGCCCGCCGGAGATGTCCGGCGGCAGCGAGCCGGCCGCCGCCGCGAAGCGCTCCGCCACCTGCTGGCGCGCCCAGTAGATGTCGGTGCCGTCGCGGAAGTCGAGGGTGACGTCGGCGATCGCGTACTTGGCGGTGGAACGCAGCACCAGCGCATCGGGAATGCCCAGCAGCTCCATCTCCAGCGGCGTCACCACGCGCGTCTCGACTTCCTCGGGCGTCATGCCGGGCGCCTTGAGGATCAGCTTCACCTGGGTCGGCGCGATGTTCGGATACGCATCGATGGGCAGCTGCACGAACGCCCAGCTGCCGGCCACCGCCAGCGCCAGCGTGGCGAGCAGCATCAGCAGACGCTGCGACAGCGCGAAGCCGATCAGTCGGCGCAGCATCTCACTGGCCTCCCGCCGCGACCGCATCGAGCGCGCCGGCGCCGCGCACCACCAGCTCGGCACCGGCCGCGAGCGGACCGCGGACCACGCTCTCGCCCTCGGCGGTATGGCTGAGCCGCTCCACGGTGACCGCCGCGAAACCCTTGCCCTGCACCACGTAGACCCGGGCGACGCCGTCGCGCTCGACCACCGCCGACGACGGCACCTGCCACGCCCCGGCCGGCGCCGGCAGCATCAGCGTGGCGCGCGTCTGCTGGCCGATCAGCAACGCGCCAGCGACCACCTCGGCGCGTACGCGCACGCTCTGGCTGGCCGGATCCACGGCGCCGCCGATCTCGCTCACGCGCCCCTCGCCGCCGCCGTCGACACGCACCGGCAAGCCCGGGCGCAGGGCGGCCGCTTCGCGCGCCGGCACGCGCAGCTCCAGCATCACCCGATCGCCGCGTGCCAGCACGTAGGCCTTGGCGAACATCGCCACCGGCTCGCCGAGCTGCACGGCACGCTCCAGCACGCGGCCGTCGATCGGCGCCCGCAGCTCGTACACGCCCGGCTCGGTGCCGGCTGGCGCGTCGGCGCGCGCGGTTTGCAATTCGTGCAGTCGCGCGGCCGCCGCATCGCGGCGCGCGGTACCGGCCTGCGCGCGCGCGTCGGCGATGATGCCCTCGGCCAGCAGGAGACGGTCGCGCTCGGCCTGCGCCTGGGCCACGCGGTATTCGCCGCGCGCCGCGGCGAGGTCGGCGCCCAGCGTCATCGCCTCGCGACTGCGCACGCGCGCCAGCGGCTGGCCGCGGCGAACCGGCTCACCCTCGCGCGCCAGCACCTCCACCACCACGCCGGCATAGGGCGCCGTGACCACCGCACTGTCGCCGAGCGGAATGCGCACGGTGGCCGGCAGTCCGTCGAGCGGCACCCGGGTGGCCGCCTGCACGCGTGCGGTGCGGATATCGAGCGCCTGCCGCTGCGCGGCGGTAAGTACCTTCACGGCATCCGCGGCGATCGCCGGGGACGCGGCGAGTGCGGACAGCAGGATCAGCAGCGGCCAGCGGCGCATGGGATGGCTCCATCCGGGCAGAAAGGTCCTGCGATGGTGGAGCGCGAAACTTCAAGGAGGCTTAAGGATGCCCTGATCAACCAGACGTAGGCGGCATGATGTTCAAAAGGCCGGCAGAGTGTGTCGCGAGGCGCCGGGCAGACTGGCCGTCTGTCCAAGCCTCGCGGCGCAGCATGGCGGCCTTTTGAGCATCACCCTTTGATGATGAAACTCAGCCGGTTTGGGCCGGCTCTGTTTGTCCACAGGCCTTCCTCGCTCCTCAAGGCCGTGACCCTCCATGGTCACTCCCCGCGTGCGGTGCGCCGGCTCAACAGACGGCCAGTCTGCTCTCGCCGTCGCCCCTGTGGCCTGCGAACAAACAGAGCCGGTGACGCCTGCGCCTGATTGATCAGGGCATCCTCAAGAGCCGGCCGCTTCCGGCAGGACCACCGGTCGCAGGGGGCCGAGCGCGGCCCACAGCACGCCCTCGGCGAGGGAAAAGCGCAGCGTCAGACCCAGCAGCTCGGCCAGCGTGACCGACAAGGCCAGCCCCAGCCCACCGTGCTGGCTCGCTTCGCGCGCGGCGGACTTGCGCCAGAAGCGCTCGCCGAGCCGGGCGAGATCTTCGGCGGACAGGCCCGGGGCCGGGTTGCCGATGCGCACCGTCCAGCCGTCCGCACGCGACGCCAGCTCGACCTGCACCACCGCCCCGGATGGCGCGTACTCCGCCGCGTTGATCAGCAGGTTGTCGACGATGCGCTCCAGCAGCGCCGGGTCGGACACGATCCAGCATTCGTCCGGCAGCTCGCTGACCAGCGAAACCCGGCGCTTGGCGGCCGTGCCGGACGCCAGCGCCAGCGCGCGACGCAGGAGCTCGACCAGTTCCAGCGGCTCCATCTGCGCCTGGTCCATGCCGGCCTCGTAGCGCGACAGCGCCAGCAGGCCGTCGATGCAGCGCTGCATGCGGTCGATCGAGCCGAGCGCATCGCGCAGCACCGGCGAAGGCGGCGTGCCGCCGGCCAGCTCCACCGCCATGCGCGTTTCGGCCAGCGGCGTGCGCAGTTCGTGCGCGACATCGCGCGCGAACCGGCGCTCACGACCCACCGCAGCCTGCAGGCGAGCGAAGGCGGCGTTGAGGGTGAGCGCGAACGGGCGCAACTCGCGCGGCAGCTCATCGGCCGGGAGCGGCTCGACGTCCGGTCCGTCGTCGTCGCGGCGGCGCGCGCGATCGGCAAAGGCGAACAGCGGGCGCAAGCCGCTGCGCACCGCCAGGATCGACAGCAGGGCGGCGAGCAGACCCATGCCGATCACGCCGCTGACCAGGGCCAGATGAACGTGCCGCTCCAACTGGTCGATCTGCTCGCGCTCCTCGGCCACCACCAGGGTGGCGTCATCGATGCTCCCGGGCAGGGCGAAGCGCAGGCCCACCGCGCGACCGCGATGCCCGTCCGGCAGGCGCAGGTCGTAGAACAGCGGCGCGTTGGCCGGCACCGCGGCCGGGGGGGGCGCCAGGTTGCGGGCCGTGTTGCTGGCCGAGCTGAGCAAGGTGCGGCCGCGGGCGTCCCAGATCTGCAGGAAGTCGGTGTGGCCACCGGTGGCGTACTCGGGACTGAGCTCATGCAGCTCCTGCCAGGCGTCGTCGCGCGGATGCGCCTCCAGCAGCACCACCACGCCGCGCGCGCGCGCCAGCAGGGTCTGGTCCAGGCGGCCGAAGATCTGCCGGTCGATGCTGTAGTCGAGCAGCACGAACAGCGCGAGCATCAACGTCCCCAGCCCGCCCAGCAGCAGCACCAGCAGGCGGGCGCGGATCGAGCCGAGCAGCACGTTACGCAGCCACGACATACCCGAACCCGCGACGCGTCTCGATCAGTTCGTGGATCCCGGCCTGCGCCAGCTTGGTGCGCAGCGTGCTTATCAGCACCTCGATCACTTTGTCCGAGGCCTCGCTGCGCGCGTCGTACAGGCCCTCGAACAGGGCGCTGCGCGACAGCACGCGCCCTCGATGGGTGAGCAGCATGTCGAGCAGCGCGTACTCTTTGGGCGAGAGCGGCAGCGTGACCTCGCCCACGCGGGCGAGGCGCGCACGTGGATCCACCTCCAGCGCGCCCGCCCGCAGGACCACCGCGGAGGTGTCGCCGCGGCGCATCAGCGCGTGCAGCCGGGCCAGCAGTTCGGCGTAGGCGAACGGCTTGACCATGAAATCGTCGGCGCCGAGATTGATCACGTCCACCCGATCCTCCACCTGCCCGCGTGCGGACAGTACCAGCACGCGCGGCCGCTCAGGCCGGCCGTGCAGCCAGCGCAGCACCGCCCAGCCGCCCACCTTGGGCATCATCAGGTCGAGCGTGACCACGTCATAGCGATACGCGGCCAGGAAGTGCATCGCCTGCTCGCCGTCGACGGCGACGTCCACCACGTGGCCGTCGCGCACCAGCGCATCGCGCAGGTCGCGGCCCAGCGTGGGGGAATCTTCGGCGATCAGCAGGCGCATCGTTCCTCCGCGCGCCGGCGGTCAGCCGGCCGGCTGGAACACCAGGCTCGATGGCGCCCCTGCGGGCAGCAGCCAATGGTCGGCCAGCAGGAACGCGAACAGCGCCATCAGGTAGACGATGGAGTAGTTGAACACGCGCATCGGAAAGAAGTCGTCGGGCGGGTTCAGCAGGCGGATCGCGTAGTACAGGAATACCGCGTCGAGCACGATCGCGCCGCCGAGGTAGACCAGCCCGGTATAGCCGGTGATCGCCGGCAGCAGGGTCACCAGCACCAGCAGCACGGTGTAGAACAGCACGTGCCAGCGCGTGTAGACCACGCCGTGGGTCACCGGCAGCATCGGCACCTGCGCGCGGGCGTAGTCGTCGCGGCGGAAGATCGCCAGCGCCCAGAAATGCGGCGGCGTCCACACGAAGATGATCAGGCACAGCTGCAGCGCGAAGGCATGCAGCTCGCCGGTGACGGCGGTCCAGCCCAGTACCGGCGGAATCGCGCCGGCGAGGCCGCCAATCACGATGTTCTGCGGCGTGGCGCGCTTCAGGTAGGCGGTGTAGACCAGCGCATAGCCGATCAGACCGCCAAAGGTGAGCACGGCGGTGAGCAGGTTCACCAGCAGCGCCAGCACCAGCATCGAAGCCACGCCCAGCAGCACGGCGAATGCCAGCACCTGATGCGCGCTGAGCGCGCCGGTCGCCAGCGGCCGACGTGCGGTGCGCGCCATCAACTTGTCGATGCGCTCGTCGATCAGATGGTTGAACGCCGCCGCGGAGCCCGAGGCCATCCAGATGCCCAGCGTGCCGAACACCAGCGAACGCCACGGCGGCAGGCCGGGCACGGCCAGGAACATGCCGATCACGGCACAGAACACCAGCAGCGCGACGACGCGTGGCTTGGTCAGTTGCAGGTATTCGCGGACGTGGGCAGTCATCCGCGAGATTCTACCAGCGGCGAGCCGTCCGGCCGGCGCCGCTGGGTGCGCGCGAGGGTGGCGAGCAGGGTGAAAAGCAGCACCGCGGCCACGCCATTGTGCGCGGTGGCGACCCACAGCGGCAGGCCGAAGTGCACGTTGCTGATGCCCAGCAGCACCTGCACCACCAGCGCCACGCCGATCGCGATGCCGAGCCCGCGCAGGCCGGCGCGCGCCGTCTTGTGCGAGAGCCAGCCGAGGTAGCAGAACACCACCAGCGCGCCGATGCGGTGGACGATCTGGATCGCGCTGCGCGCGGCCATGTCGAGCACGCCGCCCTCGTAATTCACGCCGATGCCGCGCCAGAGCACGAAGCCTTCCTTGAAATCGGTGGCTGGCATCCACTGGCCCAGGCATTTCGGGAAATCGGTGCCGCAGGCCAGCGCGGCATAGTTCGACGAGGTCCAGCCGCCCAGCGCGATCTGGCACGCCAGCAGCACCACGCCGAAGATCACCGCCTTGCGCAGCGCCGCGTAGCGGTCGTCATCCGCCCCCACGCCGGCGTAGCGCAGCGCCGACCAGGCCAGCAGAGAGAACGTGGTGAGGCCGCCGAGCAGGTGGCCCATCACCACGATCGGCTTGAGCAACAGGGTCACCGTCCACATGCCGAGCATGGCCTGGAAGATGATCACCGCCAGCGCCAGCACGCTGGCGCGCCAGGCGCCGGGACGGCGCAGGGTGAACGCCGCCATCAACGGCAGGCCGATCGCCAGCACCGAGATCACCGACGAAATGGTGTACGCACCGCGCATGTACAGCGCCACGCCCACCGCCGCGAGCACGGCACCGGCCAGCACCGCCAGCGCGTTCCAGCGTTGCCGCCAGGCGGCGATCAGCGCCATCGCGAGCACGGCAAAACCCAGCGTGCCGGCGAGGATGCGATGCACCTGCTCGCGCCAGGCCTTGGAGTCTTCGAACGGGCGCTCGGGGTAGGCCGCATCGGCCTTCGCCACCTCGTGCACCGCGGTGGGCCAGGTCGCCTTTCCATAGCAGGTGGGCCAGTCCGGACAGGACAGCCCGGCGTTGGACAGGCGCACGAAGGCACCGAACATCACCAGGCCGAAGGCGAACAGCGCGGCCAGCAGGGCAAGGCGACGGAGCACGAGAGTGGAGCGCGGCGTCATCAGCGGATCACCTTCTGCAGGTCCTTGCGCAGGCCGGTGGTGTCGAACCCGGCCGGATACAGCGACAGCGCGGTGCCGTTGGATTCGACCAGCACGGCGCTCACGCTGTCAGGCGTGGTGGGCGCGAACGCGGCGAGCTTGCCGTCCACGTCGCTGCCCAGCAGGTAGGAGGCATCCGGATTGGCGCCCAGCGCGACGCGCCCATCCTTCACCGGCTCGTTCGCTGGCGGCGTGCCCAGCAGCAGCAGGCGCAGCCGCGGCATGTTGCGCGCCAGGGTCACGCGGGCGGCGGCCATCTTGGTCAGCGTGTCCACGCAGCGTGCGGCGCACCCGGGTCCGACCAGGGCGATCAGGGTCAGCCGTGGCTGCGTGTCGCGCCAGGCGTAGGCGCTGCCGTCGGCAAGCTTCACCGTTACCGGTTCGGCGACGAAATTGCGCTGCGGCATGATCGGCAGGCCGTTGCCCTTGCCCTGCGGCTGCCAACCGGAGACGGTGAGGATGGCCGCGGCGATGATCGGCGCGGCGAACACCGCGGTGATCAGCAGCAGCTTGGCGCGACTGGCGCGCTGCGCGTGATCGGGAGCAGGGACATTCATGGCGTGCGACTCGTGCTGGAACGCGCCCGGGGGCGGCGCTTGCGGTGGAGCACCAGGAAGATCACCACCGCCGCCACGGCGAAGGTGAACCACTGGAACGCGTAGGCGCGATGCCGCGAGGGCGGCATCGCGGAGAAATCGAGGGTGTGCTTGCGCACGTAGATCGCCGCCGGATCGGGGTCCAGCGCGAGCAGGCGCGGGTAGAGCGGGCGACCCAGATCGCGCGCCACCTGGGCTGGATCGAGGTAAATGGTCTTTTTCGGGTACGTGCGCTGCTGCGCCAGCGCATCGCCGCCCATCTCCAGCGCAACGCCCGGCGGCGGCACGTACAGGCCCTGCACGGTGACGTCGCCCGCCGGCAGCGCCGGCACCTGCGGCGCGGTGTCGGTACCGTTGCCCGGCAGAAAGCCCAGGTCGACCAGCAGCAGTCGTTCGTGCCCGGCCCGTTGCAGCGGCGCATACACTTCGACGCCGCCGAGTGCATCGTGCTTCGGATTGTCGAGCAGGTAGATCCGGCCGGGCAGGTATCGGCCGCTCAAGCGCACGCGCGGATACGCCGTTTCCGGCGGCGTCGAGGCCACCGGATCGAAAGCTTGCAGGGGCGCCGTGGCCGATGTGGCATAGCGCCGCAGAAGCGCTTCCTTCTCGTCGGCTCGATGCAGCTGCCACAAGCCCAGACGCACGAAAAGCAGCGCGCCGGCGACGGTCAGTGCGACAGACCACCACGCGGGACGACGCAGCGCGCTCACTCGGTTGCTCCGAGGGAGCGGGCTATACTCGCAAAATCGTCGTTTTTCGAGTCAGTCACGTGGAAACCGTCTACAAATATGCGCTGGTCATCATGCTGTTCGTGGTGCTGTTCAACCTCGGCCAGGCGCTTTACTTCATGATGACCGACAAGGAAAACAGCAAGCGCACCGTCTGGGCGCTGACGCGGCGCATCGGCCTGTCGGTGCTGCTGATCCTGATGGTGATGTTCGGCATCTGGATGGGCTGGCTGCACCCGCACGACGTCAATCGCTGATCGTTGGCCGCCCATTCTAGCGGGCGGCCTGCATGGGCAGCTCCACTGCGTCATTGCGCCCGTGAATCGCCGCCTCCGCCAGGCTTCCCAGTCTTGGATATCTCAAGAAAAAAGGCCCGCCTTTTGGCGGGCCTTTTCGTTCTCGAACCGATCGCCCGCAGGCCACTGGCTCAGAGGATGTAGACGAACATGAACAGGCCCAGCCAGACCACGTCCACAAAGTGCCAATACCACGCCACGGCCTCGAAGCCGAAGTGGTGCTCCTTGTTGAAATGACCCTTCGCCACGCGGAACCAGATCACCGCCAGCATGATGGTGCCCAGCGTCACGTGCATGCCGTGGAAGCCGGTGAGCATGAAGAAGGTCGAGCCGTACACCCCGCTGTGCAGCGTGAGGTTCAGCTCCTTGTACGCCTCCATGTACTCGTGCGCCTGGCAGTACAGGAACACCGCACCGAGCAGGACCGTGAGGCCGAGGAACACCAGCACCTTGCCGCGATGGGCGGACTTCAGCGCGTGGTGCGCAATGGTCACGGTCACGCTGGAGGTCAGCAGGATCAGCGTGTTGAGCAGGGGCAGGCCCCACGCCGCCACGGTCTGGAAGTGACCGCCGATGGCCTGCGGGCCGTTGCCGCCGGCCGCACCCCAGCCGCCGGTGTAGGCCGGATAGAGGAACTGGTTGGTCAGTACGCCATGGCCTTCGCCGGCCAGCCACGGCACCGAGAACATGCGCGAGTAGAACAGCGCGCCGAAGAAGGCCCCGAAGAACATCACCTCGGAGAAGATGAACCACAGCATGCCCATGCGGAACGAACGGTCCACCTGGCTGTTGTAGTTGCCGGCCAGCGATTCGCGGATCACCGAGCGGAACCAGCCGAAGAACATGCCCAGCACGCCCAGCACGCCGATGGTCAGCACCGTCTTGCCGAAGCTGGTGTCACCCGGCTGGGCGCTGAGCCAGTGGCTGGCGCCGAACACGGTGACGAACATCACCACGGCGGCGACGATCGGCCACGAGCTCTTGGTTGGAACGAAGTAAGCGCCTTGCTGCTGACCCATCGTGAAGGTTCCCGTGGATATCTCTTTCTGACGTCGACCCCGTCGTGCCGCACGGGGAACTGCTCTGTTTCTGGCCGGCCCGCACAGCGCGCCGGCGTTATCGCACCATCTGGAACAGCGACAGCGCGAAGACCACCAGCGCGACCCCACCCATGATGAGCGCGGTGCGCCTGGCGGCGCGGCGACGCTTTTCCATCATGGCCTGCGGCGATTCCTGCATGTCTGCTGCCCCGTCACGCCACCGCCTGGGGGGTGGCATGCAACTTTATCAGTGGTCGGTATGGCCGTGGGCCAGCTCGTCGTCGTTGATGACCGGCGGCACCTCGAAGGTGTGGAACGGCGCCGGTGACGGCACGGTCCACTCCAGGCCCTTGGCACCTTCCCACACGCGGTCGGTGGCCTTCTTCTTCGAGCCCCACACCGCGTGGATCAGCACGCCCACGAAGATCAGCTGCGAGGCGCCGAACAGGAAACCGCCGATCGAGCTGATCATGTTGAAGTTGGCGAACGCGACGTTGTAGTCCGGGATGCGGCGCGGCATGCCGGCCAGGCCCAGGAAGTGCTGCGGGAAGAACAGCACGTTGACCCAGATCACCGAGTTCCAGAAGTGCATCTTGCCCCAGAACTCCGAATACATCCGGCCGGTCCACTTCGGCAGCCAGTAATACGTGGCGGCGATGATCGAGAACACCGCGCCGGTCACCAGCACGTAGTGGAAGTGCGCCACCACGAAGTAGGTGTCGTGGTACTGGAAGTCGGCCGGGGCCAGCGCCAGCATCAGGCCGGAGAAGCCGCCGATGGTGAACAGGATGACGAAGGCGACGGCGAACAGCATCGGCGTCTCGAACGTCATCGAGCCGCCCCACATGGTGCTGACCCAGTTGAACACCTTCACGCCGGTGGGCACCGCGATCAGCATCGTGGCGTACATGAAGAAGATCTCGGCGCCCAGCGGCAGGCCGACGGCGAACATGTGGTGCGCCCACACGATGAACGACAGGAAGGCGATCGAGGCGATCGCGAACACCATCGCCTTGTAGCCGAAGATCGGCTTGCGGGCGAAGGTCGGGATGATCTCCGAGATCACGCCGAACGCCGGCAGGATCATGATGTAGACCTCGGGGTGCCCGAAGAACCAGAAGATGTGCTGGAACAGCACCGGGTCACCGCCGCCGGCGGCATTGAAGAAGCTGGTGCCGAAGTACTTGTCGGTCAGCAGCATCGTCACTGCGCCCGCGAGCACCGGCATCACCGCGATCAGCAGGAACGCGGTGATCAGCCAGCTCCACACGAACACCGGCATCTTCAGCAGATCCATGCCCGGCGCGCGCATGTTGAGGATGGTGGCGATGATGTTGATCGAGCCCATGATCGAGCTGATACCCATCAGGTGCACCGCGAACACCATCGAGGCGACCGAGCCGCCCTGCAGCGCCAGCGGCGGATACATCGTCCAGCCACCGGCCGGGGCGCCACCCGCGGTGAACAGCGTGGACAGCAGCAGCGCGAAGGCGAACGGCATGATCCAGAACGACAGGTTGTTCATGCGCGGCAGCGCCATGTCCGGCGCACCGATCATCAGCGGGATCATCCAGTTGCCCAGGCCCACGAAGGCCGGCATCACCGCGCCGAAGATCATCACCAGCGCATGCATGGTGGTCATCTGGTTGAAGAAGTAAGGCTGCACCAGCTGCAGGCCCGGCTTGAACAGCTCGGCGCGGATCACCATCGCGAAGCTGCCGCCGATGAAGAACATCACCAGCGCGAACACCAGGTACAGCGTGCCGATGTCCTTGTGGTTGGTGGACATGAACCAGCGCGTGAAGAAATTCGACGGCGCGCCGTGATGATCGTGGTGGTCGTGGGTGGCTGCGTGGGCCATGGCCTTGAACCTCTGCCTGATGCGTAATTGCGTGGGACCGCCGGGAGGCGGTCCGCCGGAAAATCAGCCCCGGTTGCCCGGGGCGGGAGTCTTGACCTGCGCGGTGGCCGGAGCAGCGGCGGGAGCCGCCGGCTTCGGTGCACTGGCCGCCTGCTGCTGCGCCAGCCACTGCTCGAACTCGGCCTTGGGCAGCGCCTTGACCACGATCGGCATGAAGCCATGATCCTGGCCGCACAACTCGGCGCACTGGCCGCGGTAAATACCCGGCTCCTTGATGTTGGTCCAGGCGGCGTTGACGATGCCCGGGATGGCATCCATCTTCCAGCCCAGCGCCGGCACCCACCACGAGTGGATCACGTCGCCGGCGGTGATGACGAAGCGGATCTTGGTGCCCACCGGCACCACCAGCGGCTTGTCGACGTCGAGCAGGTAGGTGTTCTCGCCGTTCACCTGCACGGCCTTCGGGTCCATGCCGGAGCCGAGCTGGCGCGTCTCGTTGCTGGCGTCGTCAAGCTTGGACATGAAGCCGACCTTGTCGATCGCCTTGCCCTTGTAGTCGACGTAGTCGTAGCGCCACTTCCACTGGTAGCCGGTGACCTTCACGGTCATCTGCGAGCCGGTGGTGTTGGCGAACGAGGTCAGGCCACCGGTGGCCAGGTAGGCCAGCACGATCAGGATGATCACCGGGATGGTGGTCCACACCACTTCGAGCATGGTGTTGTGGGTCCACTTCTCGGCCACCGCACCGCGCGACTTGCGGAAGCGGAACATGGCGATGAACATCGCGCCGAACACCAGGATGCCGATCGCGACGCACACGCCGAGCGACACGTTGTTGAGGAAATACGGCTCGGACGACCATTCGCTGGCGCCGCGCGTCATGTTGAGCTGCCATTCCTTCGGGTTGGCCGTCGCCGCGCCGCCGAACAGGGCGAGCGCGCCGGCGAGGCCGGTCAACACCGCGCGCTTGATACCGTGAGGCTTGATGCCGCCAGATGTCATGTCTTGCACCTTTGTTGAACCTACTTGCGCCACGTGCCCTTGAGCTCGGCCAGCAGCACCATGAGTTTCCTCGACAGCTCGGCGCGCTCCTCGTCAGCGAGAAAGGCTCCGATCTCCAACTCGCGACCATGCGATGACAGCACCAGCCGCTGACGCCCCTTGCCCGGCGCCAGCCTCACCCGCACCCAGTGGGATTGGAAGTGGATGCGCCGCTGCCCCGGCAGAGCCCGCACCTCCAGCGACGTTTCGTCGAGGGTGATGCGTTCACCGCGCCCGCCTGCCCGCCAGGCCACGCTCAGTGCGACGGCCATGGCCACGGATTCAACCAGGGCAAACAGCGGGGCAAACACGTTCCCCTGCCACGCACCCAGACCGGCGGTTGTCAGCGCCAGCGCTGCCAGCACCATGATCAGTCGACGCAGGCCGATTCGGCTGAGCGTGCGATTGGGGCGAAGCCACAGCGCGCACGGCAGGTTATCGGCAGCAGGTCGAAGCACGATCATGGGGATCCGGCGTGCCTGGAACAGCGGAATGATAGGCCGCACCAGCGCCACGGGCAACAATGACGCAGGCGCATGACCGGGATCAGGACGTCGCGCAGCCCTTTGCGATATTGCGTGACCACGCCATTCGCGAGGCTTTCCGCGGAGTGTGCAGACAACATGCCGTCACCCGCGATGGGTCACTTGCGACACTTTGCCCGGGCACCGCAAACCGTTGTGTCGCCCCCCGATCGCGGCACAACCCGGCGATCGCCGCCATACCCCTCCGCACGTCGGATCCATGGTTGGGTGGCGACTGGGGGCCGCGTACAATGCGCGGCTTGCCCGCCCTCCCCCGCCCGCTACCGCCCGGATCGAACGACCCGTGACCGACGCCATCCTGAGTCCCGAACTCCCCCCGAGCGTCGCGCCGGCCCGCGCGCGCATCACCGCCGCATGGCTGCGCGACGAGACCGAAGCGGTGCTCGACCTGCTCGACCAGGCCAGCCTGCCAAGCGAAGAGCGCGAGCAGGTGGTCGACCGCGCCGCCGCGCTGGTCACCCGCGTTCGGGCGCGCGCCAAGGACCAGAGCGTGGTCGAGTCCTTCATGCGCCAGTACGACCTGTCCAGTGAGGAAGGCGTGCTGCTGATGTGCGTGGCCGAGGCGCTGCTGCGTATCCCGGACACGCGCACCGCCGACATGCTGATCCGCGACAAGCTCGGCGACGCCAACTGGCGCAAGCACCTGGGTCGCAGCGAATCGCTGCTGGTCAACGCGTCCACCTGGGGTCTGCTGCTTACCGGCCAGCTGGTGAACCTCGCCGACAGCACCCGCACCGACTTCACCGGCGCGCTGCGCCGGCTGGTGGCGCGCATCGGCGAGCCGACCATCCGGGTGGCGGTGCGCCAGGCGATGCGCATCATGGGCCACCAGTTCGTGATGGGGCAGACCATCGACGAGGCGCTGGACCGCTCGGTGAAGAAGGAGAACGCGGCCTACCGCTATTCCTTCGACATGCTGGGCGAGGCCGCGCTGACTGCCGCCGACGCCGAGCGCTACCAGCAGGCCTATCGCGATGCGATCGCCGCACTCGGCCGGCGCGGGCCGTTCGCCAGCCACACCGAGGCGCCCTCGATCTCGGTCAAGCTCTCCGCGCTGTTCCCGCGCTACGAGCTGGCCCAGCGCGAGCGCGCCCGCAAGGCGCTGGTCGAGAAGCTGCTCGAGCTGGCCCAGCTGTCGATGAAGGCCGGCATTGCGCTGTCGGTGGACGCCGAGGAGGCCGATCGACTGGAGCTGTCGCTGGACATCATCGGCGACGTCTTCGCGCACCCGTCGCTGGAGGGCTGGAACGGGCTGGGCATCGTGGTGCAGGCCTACGCCAAGCGCACCCCGTTCGTGATCGACTGGGTGGTCGAGATGGCGCTGGCGCACAACCGCCGCTGGTACGTGCGGCTGGTCAAGGGCGCCTACTGGGACGCCGAGGTCAAGAAGGCGCAGGAGCAGGGCCTGTCCGGCTATCCGGTGTATACCCGCAAGCCGAACACCGACGTCTCCTACCTGGCCTGCGCACGCCGCCTGTTCGCCGCCGGCAGCCATCTGGTCTACCCGCAGTTCGCCACCCACAACGCGCACACCATCGCCGCCGTGCACCACATCGCGCAGGGCCGGCCGTTCGAGTTCCAGCGCCTGCACGGCATGGGCACCGACCTCTATGCCGAGGTGATCGGGCCGAAGGATTTCAACGTGCCCTGCCGCGTCTACGCGCCGGTCGGCACGCACGAGGATCTGCTGCCCTACCTGGTGCGACGCCTGCTGGAGAACGGCGCCAACACCAGCTTCGTCAACCGCGTGGTGGACGAGGACATGCCGGCCCGCGAGCTGGTCGCCGACCCGTGCGAGACGGTGCGCGCGTTCGACTCCATCCCCCATCCGCGCATCCCGCTGCCGGCCAATCTCTACGGTGAACTTCGGAAGAATTCCATGGGCGTCAACTTTGCCAACGACAACGAACTGACCGCGCTCGCCGAGGCGGTGAACGCCTTCACCGGCCCGTGGACCGCCGGCCCGCTGGTGCCCGGCGCCGCGAGCAAGGGTGCGCTGGTCGAAGTCACCAACCCTGCCGATCGCCGCCAGCGCGTGGGCAGTTACCTCGCCGCCGATGACGCCACCGTGGAAAAAGCGCTGGCCAACGCGCACGCCGCGCGCGAGCGCTGGAACAATCTGCCGGTGTCCAACCGCGCGGCCATGCTGGAGTACGCCGCCGAACAGCTCGAAGCGCGCCGCGGCGAGTTCATCGCGTTGTGCGTGCGCGAGGCCGGCAAGACGCTGCCCGACGCGATCGCCGAGATCCGCGAAGCGGCCGACTTCCTGCGCTACTACGCCACCATGGCGCGCCGCCTGTTCGCAGAGCCGGAAGTGCTGCCCGGCCCCACCGGCGAGAGCAACCGGCTGTTCCTGCAGGGCCGCGGCGTGTTCGTCGGCATCAGTCCGTGGAACTTCCCGCTGGCGATCTTCGTCGGCCAGGTCAGCGCTGCGCTGGCGGCGGGCAATCCGGTGATCGCCAAGCCGGCCGAGCAGACCAGCCTGATCGGCTACCTCGCCACCCGCCTGCTGCACGAGGCCGGCGTGCCCGAGGACGTGCTGCAGTTCGTGCCGGGCGACGGCGCCACCGTCGGCGCCGCGCTGACCCGCGATCCGCGCGTGGCTGGCGTGGTGTTCACCGGCTCCACCGAGACCGCCTGGGCGATCAACCGCGCGCTGGCCGCGCGCAACGCGCAGATCGCCGCGCTGATCGCCGAGACCGGCGGCCAGAACGCGATGATCGCCGACTCCTCGGCGCTGCCCGAGCAGATCGTCAAGGACGTGATCGCCTCGGCGTTCCAGTCGGCCGGCCAGCGCTGCTCGGCCGCGCGCGTGCTCTACGTGCAGGACGACATCGCCGACAAGGTGGTCGCGATGCTGGCCGGCGCCATGAAGGAGCTGAAGGTCGGCGACCCGGGCCTGCTCTCCACCGACGTCGGTCCGGTGATCGACGAGGACGCCAAGGCGATCCTGGTCGAGCACGCCGCGCGCATGGACGCCGAGGCGAAGAAGATCGGCGAGGTGCCGATGGACGCAGCCGCCACGGCGCACGGCACGTTCTTCGCGCCGCGCGCCTACGAGATCCCGTCGCTGTCGGTGCTCACCCGCGAGATCTTCGGCCCGGTGCTGCACGTGATCCGCTGGAAGGCCAGCGAGCTCGACCGCGTGATTGGTGCGATCAACGCCACCGGCTACGGACTCACGCTGGGCATCCACAGCCGCATCGACGCCACCATCGACTACATCAGCCGCAACGCGCGGGTGGGCAACTGCTACGTCAACCGCAACCAGATCGGTGCGGTGGTCGGCGTGCAGCCGTTCGGCGGCGAAGGCCTCTCCGGCACCGGCCCCAAGGCCGGCGGCCCGCACTACCTGCTGCGCTTCGCCGGCGAGCGCACGCTCACCATCAACACCACCGCGGCCGGCGGCAACGCCTCACTGCTGACCATCGGCGAATAAGTCGACCCGGGCGCGGGCGGCGTATGCCGCCGCCCGCGCGCATCCCGTGGCAGCTGTGCCACCATCGCCGGACGTTTTCGACCCACGAGGCGTGCGGGGATGACCATGACTTCAGCCAGTGACCTCTCCGACCTGCTGGCGCGCCAGCGCGAGGCGCAGGGCCGCGACCCGATGCCGGGCTGGCCCGCCCGTGCCGCACGATTGCGCGCGCTCGATGCACTAATACGCCAGCACCGCGGCGAGATCGCCGAGGCGATCCATGCCGATTTCGGCTGCCGGCCGCGCGAGGAAACCGACCTGCTGGAGGTGTTCCCGAGCCTCTCGGCGATCCGTCACGCGCTCGCGCACGGCAGGCGCTGGATGCGCCCGCGCCGCCGGCTGGCCGACCTGGCGTTCCTGCCGGCACGCACCGAATTGCGCCCGCAGCCGCTGGGCGTGGTGGGCATCATCGTGCCGTGGAACTACCCGCTCTACCTGGCCGCGGGTCCGCTGGTGGACGCGCTGGCTGCCGGCAATCGCGTCATGGTGAAGATGAGCGAGTACACGCCGCGCTTCTCCAGCCTGTTCGCCGAGCTGGTCGCCCGCCACTTCCCGCGCGAGGAGGTGGCGGTGGTCAACGGCGACGCGGAGGTCGCGCAGGCGTTCTCCGCGCTGGCGTTCGACCACCTGCTGTTCACCGGCTCCACCGCGGTGGGTCGGCACGTGATGCGCGCAGCCTCGGCCAACCTCACCCCGGTGACACTGGAGCTGGGCGGCAAGTCGCCGGCGATCATCGGGCCGAACGCGGATTTCCCGCGTGCGGTGGAGCGCATCGTCTTCGGCAAGCTGGTCAACGCCGGGCAGACCTGCATCGCCCCCGATTACGTGCTGCTGCCGCGCAACCGCGTGGGCGACTTCACCGCCGCCGCCCGCGCCGCGGTGGCGCGCTTCTACCCGGACATCGCCCGCAACGACCAGTACGCCAGCATCATCTCTGACCGCCAGCACGAGCGGCTGACCGGGCTGCGCGATCAGGCCGTCGCGGCCGGCGCACGGGCCGACGTGCTGGGCAGCGGCAGCGACCCGGCCCAGCCGCGACGCCTGTTGCCGACCCTGCTCACCGGCGTGCAGGACGAGATGGCGGTGATGCAGGAGGAGATCTTCGGACCGCTGCTGCCGGTGGTGACCTACGACACGCTGGACGACGCGATCGCCTACGTGTCGGCGCGACCGCATCCGCTCGCGCTGTACCTGTTCGAGCGCGACCGCGGCGCGATCGAGAAGGTGCTCGCGCGCACCATCGCCGGCGGCGTCACGGTGAATGACACGCTCTACCACATCGCCCAGCACCACCTGCCGTTCGGCGGCGTGGGGCCGTCCGGCAGCGGCGGCTATCACGGCGAGGCCGGCTTTCGCACGTTCTCGCACCTCAAGCCGGTGTTCCGCCAGGCGCGCCTCAACGGCACGGGACTGCTCAATCCACCCTACGGCGCGCGCTTCCGCCGCATGCTCGACCTGCTGCTGCAGCGCGGCTGAGCCCGATCCCTTGCGGGCATGAAAGAAAACCTCCCCGCGCGAGCGGGGAGGTTTTTTGTTGGGGCGACCGCGGCGACTTAGAACTTGTAGACCGCCGAGAGGCTGAGCAGGTTGCCGTAATCGTTGAACTTGCCGGTGACCACGTCGCCGGTCGAGCTGGTGCTGTCGATGTGCGCCTGGTTCACGAAGATGTGCGCGTACGAGGCGTTGATCTCGAAGTGCTCGCTCGCCTTGTAGCCGATGCCCACGGTCGCCAGCTTGCGGGTGGAATCGGGCACGCGCACGTCGCGCACCGAGTTGTAGGTGGGCGTGGTGTCCACCGCGACGCCGGCACGCAAGGTCACCTTGTCGTTGAGGTAGTAGTCGCCACCGACGGACAGGTAGACCGTGTTGCGCCAGTTGAACTCCTCGACGCTGTCCGGCTGGGCGGGCGCGGTGCCGTACTTCACGCGCAGCTCCTTGAACACGTCCCACTTGGTGTAGGCAAAGTCGATGCCCAGGCCGAACTTCTCCGCCTGGTGCCAGTAGCTGGCACTGATCACGGCCGGAGTGGTGAAGTCGGCGCTGCCGGTGGTGTTGGCGAACGGCGGGATGCTCGAGGCCAGCGCTGGGTTGGTGAGCAGCAGGTCATAGCCGGCGGTGGTGGTGAAGTTGCCGGTGCCCTGCAGGCGGTGGCTGATCTTGGAGCGGTAGTTCAGCGCGAACTTGTCGTTCGGCGTGAGCTTCCAGAAGCCGCCGACCTGGTAGCCGTAGCCCCAGTCGTCGCCCTTGATGCGCGCATAGCCGTCCACGCCCTGCGGGGTCAGCGCGGCCACGCCGGCCGCCGCGGCCTGGCCCTGCTGCACGGCCTGCTGGATCAGCGCACCGGCCTGCGCCGGCGAGATCTGGCCCGCGGCCGCGGCCGCCTGGATCTGCGCCACGCCGGCCGCCGTCTGCGCCGCGATGCCCTGCTGGATGCCCAGGCCCACGGCGTTGAAGTTGATTGCGCTGGTCAGCTCGGCCGAGGTGCGCTGCGCGATGGCGCTCACGCCCAGAGCGAAGGTGTCCGACACGTCGTAGGACGCCGAGAAGGTGGCATCGAGCGACTGGAACTTGGACTTGATGCCGTTGTAGCGGCCGACCCAGTCGCGGTCGTACTCGGTCTGGAAGCCGAACGGCACCGAGAAGCCGAAGCCCAGATGCACCTTGTCCGACACCTTGCTTGACAGGAACAGCGCCGGCACGGGCAGCGTGGTGCCGCCGTCACCGCCATTGCCGCCGCTGATCGGGCGGCCCAGCACGTCGTGCGCGCTGCCCTCGAACTTGGCGCTGAAATTGATGGCGGTCACGTCCGCCTGGAAGTAGGTGCCGTCCAGCTCGCTCATTGCGGCGGGATTGTTCGCCACCACCGAGACGTCGCCGCCGGCGGTCGCCGAACCGGCATAGGCGCGGCCCAGGCCCTTGGCGCTGTTTTCCTTGAGCTGGAACGCGCTGGCGTGGGCGGCGTTGGGCGCCACCAGGGCGCCGGCAATGGCCAGGCTCAGCGCGGCAAACGCGAGCGGCCGGGCGGCTGCCTTGAAGGGACGGATGGACATCTGCATCGGTGGCTCCTGCTGGTCGTGAATGCGGCTCGGGACGAGTGGCGGAGACAGCCCGGCGCTTGTTTTCATACGCGCGTTTGATGTCCCCGCGCGGCACTGTGCCGACTGCTCCGGACCCAATGCAAGTGCGGTTGCAGCAAATTCCTAACATTCGGTCGCGAGCCGCACCGCCGCTGCCTCCCGTACGAGGGTGGCCGCGCGGTGACGCGCTGATAAGCTCTGCCGGCCGCCGCCGCGCGGCGTCTCCCGCTCTGCACCACGGTCGCCTTCATGCATTGCTACATCTACGCCAGCCTGCGCAAGGCCGACAGCTATCTCTGGCTGGCCGAGCGCGACGCCTTCGCCCGCCTGCCGCGCGAACTGACCGAACTGCTCGGCACGCTGCGTTTCGCCATGGAGCTGGAGCTGGACGAACAGCGCAAGCTTCCGCACGAAGACGCCAAGCAGGTGCTCGACAACCTGCGCAGCCGCGGCTGGCATCTTCAGCTGCCGCCGGCAGAGCGGCTGGCGGCGGCGAATCATCTTGCCTACGGCCATGCCCCGCGGGACGGCCAGACGCGCTAGGCAACGCGCATTGAAAAGCGCCGGTTAACGCCGGGTTACCGTCTGCTTCTTCTCCGATTTCTATACTCGACCCATGACCCTGCCCAAACTGCGTCGCCGCCCGCCTCCCCTCCTGCAAGCACTGGCCTGGTTCGTCCCCGGATGGGTCGCCGTCGCAATCGCCGCCACCAGTACGCACCCGCTGGTGCTGATCCCGCTGCTGCTGGGCAACGCACTCACCATGGCTGCGGTCTGCCACGCCATCGGCTTCGATCCGGAGCCGCGCTTCGGCCGCACCGTGCTGCGCCGGGGCGCGGCGCATCTGGTGATGTTCAGTACCTACGTGGCGGTGGTATTCGTGCTGATCGCCTGGCCGATGCTGCGCCTGAGCCAGGCACCCAGCCTCAGCGGTGTGCTGCTGCTCGCCGCGGCGCTGGTGATTGCGCTGGTGCTGCTGTGGCGGCTGTGGCCGGCGTTCGGGCTGGTGTTCGTGTGGGACGATGCGTATCCGGCGCAGAGCGATGGCTCATGGATCTTCACCGCCACCGCGCGCAGCATCGCCTTTGGCCGCCACCTGTCGCGTGAGGAGCGGTTCTTCACGCACTTCCTGCCGGCAGCTTTCTCGCTGCTGGTGCTGGCCTTTCTCGCGCTGGCGCTCACCGGCCTGTACGGCGTGCTGCCGCAGGAAATGCGCACCGCCGCGGTGGTGCTCTATGGCCTGGTGCTGATGCCGCTGGGTTGCCTGGTGATTGCCAACCGCACGCTGCGCGCGCTGCTGTGCGAGCGGCATCGCCCGCGCCTGGCCGGCGGTGCATTGGAGACTCCCGCACGCGCACCGGCCGCGCCGCTCACCGAGGCCGAGCGCACCGCCGGCACGCCGGAACAGGCCGCGGCGCTGCTGGCGGCGATTCGCGAGGCCGACGTGGAACGCGCGCTGGCCCTAGTCGAAGCCGGCGCCGATCCGAATACCGCCCCGCAGCCGGACGACCGCGACCAGCGCCCCGCTCTGCTACTGGCTGCGCTGCTGCCGGACACGCGCCTGCTGCGCGCGCTGATCGCCCGCGGCGCCGACGTCAACCGCAGCGCCGGCGGGCTCACCGCGTTGCTGGCCGCCACGCGCGACAGCCTGCAAGGTCGCGCCGAGGCGGTGATGACCCTGATCTCCAACGGCGCCAATCCGCTGGTCGCCGACACCGAAGGCAACACCGCGCTGCACGGCGCCGTGCTCAGCGACGAGCCGATCGTGGCGGCGATGCTGCTGGACGCCGGCGCCGACCTCAATGCGATCAACCGCGCTGGCCTGACCCCGCTGGCCAGCGCCTGCCGCGCCGCCAACTGGCCGCTGGCGAAGTTCCTGCTTGAACGCGGCGCCAAGACCCAGCTCGCCGACGCCGAGCCGGCCCTGGTGGCCGCCGCCAGCCTCGCCGATGACGATCCGGAAGGCATCCGCCTGCTGCTCAAGCATCGCGCCGCCATCAACGCCGTCGACGCACGCAAGCGCAGCGCGCTGATGACCGCCGCCGCCGAGGGCCACGAGGAGATCGCCCGCGCGTTGCGTGCCGCCGGTGCCGACGTGAACCTGGTCGACCAGCACGGCAGCACCGCGCTGATGGAAGCCGCCCGCGCCGGTGCGGTGGCGATCGTGCAACTGCTGGCCCAGGCCGAACCGGACGCCGCGGTGCGCGACCAGCACGGCCGTGACGCCCTCACGCTGGCGTGCCAGTCGCCGCGCGCACACGCCGAGACCGTGCGCGCCCTGCTCGGTCTGGCTGTCGATCCGAAGGCGCCCGGCAGCGATGGCCGCAGCGCGCTCGATCACGCCGCGGCCGCCGGCCGCTGGGATCTGGTCGCCCTGCTCGATCCGGATACGCCGCTGCCAGCCAGCCTCAGCGTGGATGCACTGGCCGCCGGCGAAGACACGCCCGGCCACCTGCTCGACGCGCTGCGCTTCGGCCACTGGGCGGTGGTTTCCACCTTCAACCAGCGCGTGCGCGAGTGGTCGCCGACGGAGCTGGCGCGGCTCTACGTCGAGCTGAGCGCGCCCGGCCTCGGCGCGGCGCGGCGCTGGCTGCTTGAACACGGCCTGTCCGCCGAAACGCATCTGGAAGGCAACGACGGCCAGCGCGGCGCGCGTCTGTTCGACGCCCTGCTCGATCACCTGCCGGCCGCCACCGAGGCGATCGACGACCTGCTCCAGGCCGGCGCCACGCCGGCCGGCGCCGGCCTGCTGGCGCGCGCGCTGAATCACCTGGACGGCGATGCGCAGAGCGTCGGCCTGCCACTGGCCCTGCTCGAACGCGGCGCCGATCCGTTCGGCCCCGACGAGCGCCTGCGCACCCCGCTGCATCTGGCGGCGGCGCACGGGCAGGTCGCGCTGGTTGCCGCCCTGCTGGCGCGTGGCTGCAATCCGAACGTGCGCGACGTCAGCGGCCGCACGCCGCTGTTCGCCGCGCTGGAGTGCGGCGCGCGGGCGCCCGAGGTGGTGCGCGCGCTGATCGCGCACGGCGCCGATCCGGAAGCCAGCGACGCCAACGGTGAGACCCCGCTCGGCCTGGCGATGGAACATCCCGAACTCAAGCACTGGCTCGACTGGGGCCACTGGCCACGGCCGGCCCGCACGCTGCGCGCCGGGGACCTGCCGGTCGCCGCCGCGGCCGGCGCCGTGGTGGCGGTGGAGCGGCTGCTGGAACTGGGCATGCCGGTGGACACGCGCGACGCGCAGGGCGCCACCGCCTTGCTGCACGCCTGCGGCGCGGGCCAGCGCGAGGTGGCGCAGCGCCTGCTCGATGCCGGCGCGGACACCTCGGTCACCGCACAGAGCGGCATGACCGCGCTGGCTGCCGCCGTCGCCGCACGCCGCGAGGCGCTCGTCACCCTGCTGCTGGAACGCGGCGTGGCGGTGGATCTGCGCCTGCCTGGCGAGAGCACCGCGCTGATGGTGGCCGCGGCGATGGGTTATCCGGAGATCGTCGAGCGGCTGCTCGACGCCGGCGCCGAGGTGAACGCCACCGACGCCCGCGGCCGCAACGCGCTGCACGCCGCGGCGCAGTTCGGTTTCGAGAGCCAGGACAGCCTGCGTGCTCGCCGCCTGTTCGACGCCCTGCTCAAGCGCGGCGCCGACGTGAACCACACCGACGCCGAGGGCAAGACGCCGCTGCTGATGCTGCTGGGCGCGCAGTTGCGCCCGGGCAGCGCGTGCGACGCCACCCACATCGGTGCGCTGGTGCCGGTGTTGCTCGACGCCGGCGCCCGGCTGGAGCATGCCGACCAGCGCGGCGTCACCGCGCTGCACGCCTGCGCGATGCACGCCCTGCTGCCGCCCGCCCGCGTGCTGCTGGCGCGGGGCGCGGATCGCCACGCCGCCGACGGCTTCGGTCGCACCGCGGCCGACGTGGCCCGCCACCTGGGTTACGTCGACATCGCCCATGAACTGGCCGCGCGCAGCGGCGCGGCGATTCCCAGCGTGCGGCAGACGCTGCGCCAGCCGGCGCAGCCGTCCGAATAACCCAGGGTCGATCGGCAACGCCTGCGGGCGTTGCCGGCGTGAGGCGGCCGGCGATCAGTCCGGGTCGGCCGCTGCGACCGGCGCCGCGCTCTGGCGCTCCTGCGCCGCCTCGGGCGCCATGTCGGCATCGAGCAGCTTCTGCAGGTCGCTCAAGGCTTCGAGCGAGGTCTGCACCAGCCGGGTCTCGTCGTCGTAGACCAGGTACTGGGTCTTGAGCAGTTTCTCGTCGTGGCGACGGAAGCGCTCCACCCGGTCCACCGCCTGCTCGTGTGGCATGCCCAGCGCTTCGAGCGTCTTGCGCGTCATCTTGAGGCTCGAGTGGAACGTCTCGCGCACCGGCTCGTCCACGCCCAGATCCATCAGGCGGAACGCGTGCTGACGATTGCGCGCGCGGGCCACCAGCTTGAGGTGGGGAAACTGCCGGCGCACCAGCCGCGCGATGCGCAGGTTGGCCTGCGGGTCGTCGGTGGCCAGCACGAACACCTCGGCCTTGTCCGCCTGCGCCGCGCGCAGCAGGTCCGGCCGCGCCGGGTCACCGAAGAACAGCGAGGTGTTGGAGAAGCGGCGCAGCGTGTCCATCTGCTCCACCGACGATTCCAGCGCCACGAACGGGATGTTCTGCGCGCGCAGCATGCGCCCGACGATCTGGCCCATGCGACCGAAGCCGGCGATGATCACCCGCGGCGGCGCGTCCGGAGCGATGGTGTCGTACTCGCGCTCGGGCTTCTTCGCCTGCACGTCGAGTAGCTTCGCCGCCAGCACCACCAGTAACGGCGTCAGCGCCATCGAGAGCGTGATCGCCAGCACCAGCACGCCGTGCACGGTGGCGCTTACCAGTTGCCGCTCGGCGGCCTGCTTCAGCACCACGAAGGCAAACTCGCCGCCACACGCCAGCAGCACCGCCAGGCGCAGCGCGTCATTGCCGTCGAGCCCGCCCAGCGTGCGTCCCAGCGGCCACAGCAGCAGGCCCTTGGCCAGCAGCAGCGCGGCCACCAGGCCGAACACCAGCAGCGGCATGTGCCGCAGCAGGCTGAGATCCATCGACATGCCCACGCTGATGAAGAACAACCCCAGCAGCAGGCCCTTGAACGGCTCGATGTGCGATTCCAGCTCGTGCCGGTACTCCGAATCGGCCAGCAGCACGCCGGCGAGGAAAGCACCCAGCGTGGTCGACACGCCCACTTCCTCCATCAGCCACGCGGTGCCCATCACCACCAGCAGCGCGGTGGCGGTGGACACCTCCACCGCATTGGCCTTGGCGACGAAGCGGAACACCGGCCGCAACAGGAAGCGCCCGCCCACCATCACCACCACGATGATGCCCACGGTGCGCGCGATGCCCAATAGATCCACGCCGTGGCGTGCAGACGAGGTCGCCAGCAGCGGCACCATCGCGATCAGCGGAATCGCCGCCAGATCCTGGAACAGCAGAATGGAAAACGCCTGCCGCCCGTAGGCCGAGCCGGCTTCCTTGCGCTCGGCGAGGATCTGCAGGCCGAACGCGGTGGACGACAGCGCCAGGCTGCCGCCGACGATCACCGCCGCCTTGCCCGGCAGGCCCACCAGCAGGTAAGCCACCGCGCCGATCACCAGCGCACTGGCGATCACCTGCAGCGCGCCGGTGCCGAACACCGAGCGGCGCATCACCCACAGCCGCTGCGGCGAGAGCTCCAGGCCGATCACGAACAGCATCAGCACCACGCCGAACTCGGAGATCGTGGCCACGCCGTTGGTGTCGCTGATCAGCCCGAGCAGCTGCGGTCCGATCACCACGCCGGCGCCGAGGTAGCCCAGCACCGCGCCCAGGCGGAAGCGCTTGGTCAGCGGCACGGCGATCACCGTGGCGACCAGGAAGACCAGCGCGGTCTGCAGGAAGTGCGGGCTGTCCAAGCGGGGCGCTCCGTGGGGATCGGCGCGATTATGTCACGCAGCCTTTCGACCACTGTGACCGCTGCCATGCCGTGGGCAAGTGTGGAATCATCGCCGGATGAAAACGCCTGCCCTGCCCGCCCTCGTCGCCGTGCTCATGATCGCCCTGAGCCTGCCAGCATGCGCTTCGCCCGCAGCGGTGCCGGTGTACGGCTACCGCGTGGTGCACAGCTATCCGCACGACACCCACGCCTACACCGAAGGCCTGTTCTATCGCGACGGCTACCTGTACGAGAGCACCGGCAACGTGGGCGAGTCGACCATCCGCAAGGTCGACCTCGCCACCGGCCACGTGCTGCAGCAGCGCGACCTGCCGCCGCCGGACTACGGCGAAGGCATCGTGGCGTGGCGCAACACGCTGGTCGAGCTGACCTGGCAATCGCAGAAAGGCTATACCTACGACCTGGACAGCTTCCGCCCCACCGGCAGCTTTCGCTATGCCGGCGAGGGCTGGGCGCTCACCGCGAACGATCGGCACATCCTGATGAGCGACGGCACGCCAACCATCCGCGTGCTCGATCCGCAGACGCTGAGCCAGGTCTCGGCGATCTTCGTCACCGCGGACGGCGCTCCCGTGCAGAACCTCAACGAGCTGGAATGGGTGAAGGGCCAGCTCTACGCCAACGTGTGGCTGACCTCGCGCATCGCACGGATCGACCCGGCCAGCGGCCACGTGGTCGGCTGGATCGATCTCACCGGCCTCGGCCCCAAGCCCGACGAAACCGCCGACCCCACCAACGACGTGCTCAACGGCATCGCGTGGGACGCCAGGGGCCAGCGCCTGTTCGTCACCGGCAAGCGCTGGCCGAAGGTCTACGAGATCGAGCTGATTCCGCCGAAGTGAGCGCGCCGGAACGCCGTGGCATCGACGCAAAGCCGTGCTAAGGATCGCGCCCCCCGGGCCTCAGGCCTGCTGCAGGAGCCCGCTCGCGGGCGCGATGCTGTGGCCTTGATGTGCATTCAGAGCACAACAACATCGCCCGCGAGCGGGCTCCTGCAACGGAGGCGTGGCTAAACAGCGGCGGTCGCCGCCGGCTCCTTCATCGGGCAATAGCTGCGGATGTAGTCCATGTGTGCGGGCAGTCGCGACACGGTGTTACTCACGCTGCCACTGATGGCATCCAGAAACCGCTTGAGTTCGGGATCACCCATGAGATCGGGTGCGGGATGCCGGTGCCGCGGCGTGATGCCCTGCCCCATCATGACCTGTATCCAGGAATTCTCGGCGAACAATTGGTTGGTGAGGTTGTAGACCTTGCCGGTTTCGGCAAACAGATCGATGACGTGACGCAGCGAGGACGGCACGCTCATTTCGGCGCATTCACGCCAGAACCCGGTATCGCGCCGGTCGGTCACGTGGTAATGCAGCACCACGAAATCACGGACATGCTCGAGATCCTCCCTCATTCGCGAGTTGTACTCGTCGATCTCGACCTGGTTGACGATCTCCGGAAAGGCCTGCAGCAGGCGCGTGATGCCGCGCTGGATCAGGTGGATATTGGTCGACTCCAGCGGCTCCAGGAAGCCGCTGGCCAACCCCAGCGCTACGCAATTGCGTTCCCAGCAGCGCTTGCGCTGACCCGGTTTGAAGCGGATCAGGCGAGGCTCGGTGCGCGGCACGCCCTCAATGGTGTTCATCAGGATCTTGCGCGCCGTATCGTCGTCCATGTAGCGGCTGGCGTATACGATGCCGTTGCCGGCGCGGTGTTGCAGCGGAATGCGCCACTGCCAATCCGCGCCGCCGGCGATACAGCGCACGTAGGGCACCGGATCGCGCACCGACTCGGTCTGCACGGCGATCGCACTGTCGGTGAGCAGCCAGTGCGACCAGTCCTCGTATTCCACGCCCAGCGCTTTGCCAATGAGCAGCGCGCGGAAACCGGTGCAATCGATGAACAGGTCGCCTTCGATGCGAGTGCCATCGTTGAGGACCAGCGCCTGGATATCGCCGTTCTCGGCCATCGCAACTTCTTCGATCACGCCCTCCACGCGCCTCAGGCCATAGCGTTCGCTGAAGCGGCGCAGGAACTGCGCATAACGCGTGGAGTCGAGGTGGTAGGCGTAATTGATGCCGTTGTTGGGAAGATGCGAGAACCTGCCCTGCATGGCAGCACTCAGTTCCAGGCAGTACTCGCCATATTCGCCCGCCAGTCCGCGTTCGCGGCCCTTCAACCAGAAATGCTGGAATCCGGCGGACCAATGATCGCGCCCCGTGGTGCCGAAGGAATGGAAATACGTGTGGCCAACATGGCGCCAGTTCTCGAACTGGATGCCCAGCTTGATGGTCGCATGGGTGGCCGCCATGAACTCCTGCTCGTTGATATCGATCAACCGATGGAAGGTGAGCAAGGTGGGAATGGTTGCCTCGCCGACGCCGACCGTGCCGATGTCGTCGGACTCCACCAGGGTGATATCGATGTATTTACCGAGCGTGCGCGAGAGCGCAGCGGCTGCCATCCATCCTGCCGTACCGCCGCCGGCAATCACCACGCGGCGGACGCGGTTGCGCTGCATGTCGGGACTGGAACTTGATGTGGCGTTCACTGGTAGATCTCCTGCGCTTAGCGTTTCAGCTGGTTCGTGAAGCTCTCTACGAGACTGCTCCGTATGTCGCGCGCACGCTTTTCCTCCATCGGCGCAAGCATGCCGCGCGCCCCCTCCGGAATGTGATCGTGCGTCGCCTCTCCAGGCTCGAAGATGTAATGTCGGAAAATCTCCTGCCAGACGCGCCGTTGCTCCGGCGGCAGGTCCCGGATGTTGAGCATGGCAAGCTTGAGGGTGTTGAACGGCGAGTCCATATACGCCGGTTCGTCGCGCCACCAGAAATTGACCAGTATGTTGAGCGCTTCGAGGGACTCGACGTGGTGCCACCACATGCTGGGCAAGACCAGTGCATCACCGGGTTGCATATCGGCGACTAGGGCATGCTCCAGGGCTTCGCGAAATCTTGGAAAGCGCGCGTAGTCCGGGTCATGGAAGTCGACGAGGCTGATCGCGGGGCCGGCGGGCGTGAACTCGATCGGCCCCACGTAGAGGTTGGCCAGTTGGTCGGGCGGAAAAAGGGTAAACCGGCGCCTGCCGGATACCACGCAGGCCAGGTTGATCGGCAAATCCCGATGTGCGGCGATCCGCGTGCGATTGCCGATCCAGATACTCGCCAGCTCCTGGAGTTCAGCCGTCTTTTCGAACACGTTTTCCGCGCGAAATCCTGGCAGATAGACATCCAGCAGGGACGATCCGATGTAGATGGCGGGCGCACTCGGATGTGAAGCCCTGAGTATCTGCTCGAGCGTGGCGCTCATCGGGCCGTGGTGATAGGTGAAATTGAAACCCGTCAGATCCTCGTTGTAGAAGAACCGGCCTTTCACCTTGGGCGGCGCGGTCAGATAGGTCACGGGGCGCTTGCTGTCGAACCGACGCAGGTAGTCCACCACGGCACGATCGGACTCTCGGGCAGCCTGAACGACCGGCCAGGACGACATCAGGCCACGGAGCAACACAGGCTCGGTGCTTCTCAGCAGATCATCCGGCAGCGACTCCGGATCAAGCCCGTGCACCTCCCTGACCGGCTCAGCCATGGGCGTACCTTCTGTTGTAGCGCTCGACCAGATCGCGCATGTGGTTCAGCGAAGCCACGGCCATGAAGGTCGGCTCCAGGTGATCCGCTCTCGAGAGTTCTTCCAGAGCGTTGCCATCGAGCTGGTGCAGGCGATCCTGGTTGATGGTGTGGTAGCCCACCAGACGACTCTGGCTGTCTTCGTTGAACTTCACGTCCACCACGAACGATTCGAGCAGGTCGTGCTTGAGCAGCGCCTGGATGTAAGCCTGGGTGCTTTCGACCCCCGCGTGCAGCATCCCCAGAACATTGCTGATGTGCTCGAGAAATTCGGTCGGACCGCCATGATCATGAAACAGCGGCTGCCCGGTTTCATCGCCCACCCGCGGATGATCGAGGTCGATGTGGACCTGCCCGCCGGTGGCGGTGCGGCCGATCAGGAAGGGCTCGCGCTGTACCGACAGGGGGATGTAGTGGGCGTCCCAGCGGGAGCCCTCCAGGAAAAGGTTTTCCCCGCGCTGCAGACCGAACAGCGCGACCGGCTGGAAGCCGCCCTGATCGTCCTGCTGGAACACGATGGGATAGTAGGCCTGGACGTTGCGGAACTCTTCCGGAAACGTCAGTGCCGACATGATGTCGTCACCGTATTCGGCACCCCGGGCCACGCTCACGCGCAGGTCGCGGTGCTGGACATTGTTGAGGATGGCATGTTGGGTCATGGATCGATTCTTTGCAGGTACTTGAAAGCCGACCGCTAACAAAAGGGGCCGCTGGCAGCCAGCGGCCCCACTAAAGCCATTCTTGCCACCGGCAGACGCCGGTGGCAAGAAACCTGCACGTCAGAACTTGTACAGCACGCCGAACATGTAGCGCGGCCCGGTCTGTGCGAGGTAGATCAACTCGTGGATGTTGCGCGTGTACAGGCGCTGGGTCCGATTGGTCACGTTGATGCCGTCCAGGGTGACCGAGAGCTGATCGTTGATCTTGTAGCCCGCGCTGATGTCCCACTGGCCGTACGGCGCCGTGTAGATCGGATTCACAATGCCCAGGCTGTCATTGGTACCGGTCAGGAACTTGCCGCGCCAGTTGTAGGCCACGCGAGCCTGCCACGGCCCCTTCTCGTAGAAGCCGACGAAGTTGGCCGAGTTGCTCAGGCCCACCAGGAAGCTCTGCTGCCCGTAGCTGAAATTGTCGTAATGCAGCGGGGACTTCACGACGGTGTAGTTCAGCTGCGTACCGAAGCCGGTATCCCCGAGCATCTGCTGCAGGCTGAACTCCCAACCGTGCAGGGACTTCTTGTTGGCGTTGTAGGGCTCGGAGATCGTGAATTGCGTCACCGGATCGCCCGGCTGGCCCGTGATGGTGCCCGTTGCGGGGTCCACGCCCGGCTGTCCGCTGAGGTTGGTCAGGATGTAGTTTCTGATGCAGACCGCATCGTTCGTAGCGCACCCGCCTGAACCGACGGCTTGGTTGTAGTAGGCGCCACCGATCGGGGTGGGCAGGTTGAAGGGAGTTGCGGTGACCTGTCGGGTTCCGATGTAGTTGGAGATGTTCTTGCGGAAGAAATCCACCGATACGTAACTGCCCTTTGAGTAATACCAAGCCCAAGACAAGTCGAAATTGTGCGACAGGAGCGGCTTCAGGCCTGGATTGCCCGAGCTGCCGGTGCCGCCACCGACACGCACCGTGGAGCTGAGCAACTGTCCACCCGAGATATCACCCCAATTCGGGCGACCGATGGTCTCGCTATAGGCGGCACGCACCTTCATGTCGTCGGTGACGTCGTAGGCCGCATTGATTGCCGGCAGGAAGTACTTGTACGAACCCTTCAGGGTCGTGAAGCCCGACGTGCCGCTGGAAATTAGATACAGCTCGTTGGCCGCCGCCCACGAGACGCCCGACCACGTCGGAACGAGGGCACTGGAGGTCACATCGGTCTTCTCGTAGCGCACTCCCGCCGACACGCTCAGCGGCCGGTCCGCCACGTAATACGTCTGGTCCCAGCTCACGAAAGCCGACTTCGACTTCTCGGTGGTTCGCTCGTCCGTTGCGTTCGGACCGGTGTAGTTGGTCGGCGCCGCGAACGTGAAAGCCCCCAGGGTTCCGGCATTGGCATTCCATGCTTGCTGGGCAGCCGCGGCACCCTGGGCAAAATTCCACAGGTAGAACTGGTCAGTGAACGAAGGCGCATTGTGGCCGCTGAACTGGCCGAAGTACTGCCCCATCCTGTCCGCATGGAACAGCGAATCCGCGTAATCGGCGGGCGACGTACCGGGAATGCCACCCCAATAGTTTTCCTGGGCGAAGTTGTAGGCCGTGCGGTTGCGCACATTCGTCGATGCAACACCGAAGTTGAGCTCCGATTCGTCCGCGAACAAGAACTTGCCGTCCAAATGGATCTGGTCGATGGTGTTCTTCATCCGGCTGTTGCGGAACGACGCACCCGTGAAGAGCAATTGCGACGGGCTGAGCTGCGTTCCTGACGGCGCATAGTCGTTGGTCAGGATCGGGAAGCTGCCCGAGAAGTTGCCCGTAGTGGTGCCGCGGACGAACGCGACGGCGTCCAGGGTCGAGCTATTGCCGAAGGGGCTGTCTGGACCGTTTTTCGCGGTGGAGTGGGCCGCGTCCAGCGTGAAGCTCAGCCTGTCGGTGACCTTCCACTTGGTGTTCCAGCCAATCGAGTTGAGGGTCTGCTTGCTCCCGGACTGGCCAGCGGCAAAATCGAGATCCTGCGGGGTACCGTAGGTCTCCGAATACACCAGCGGCGCCGCGATGGGCCCATCGGTCCAGGCGCTGTAGTTGGGGTAGCCGGATGCGAACCAAGCCGACAACTGCTGGTAGCGATTCTTGATCTTGTATTCGGAATACGTGTAGTCCAGCGTATTGACCAGATTGTCCGACGGCTTGAACTGCAGGACCATCTGGCCGTTGACGCGCGTGGACTGGCCGGCGTTGAGCTGGTAGCGCAGCGCCTGCGGGAACGCATAGTCGGAGCCGGCTTTCGGCGCATTGACGGAATCGGGCGCCGGAGGCACCACGCCACCACCCCAGGAGCCGCCGTACGGCACGTTGTCGCGATAGGTCTGCCAGCCGTCCACGAAGGCGCTGTTGTAGCCGAAATTGCGCTTCTCGTAGCTGCCGTTGATGCCGAAGCCCCACTCGCCATCGGCACTGGTGGTGCTGAAGATGCCATTGATGCGCGGCGCCGTGGCGCTGCCGTACTTCAGGGAAGACGGCAGGTTGTTGTTCGAGTCGTCCCAGACACCCTGCAACTGGACGGCCCCGTGCGTGCCAGGGCGATCCAGCGGGCGAGCGGTCTGGATGTTGATCGTGGCGCCCATGCCGCCCGGGGGCGTGCTGGCCGAACCGGTCTTGTAGACGTCGATCTCGGACACGGCACTGGACGAGAGCTGCGCGAAGTCAAACGAACGATCCGTCGAGGCGCTGGTGTCGTTGATATTGGCTGTGGGCATCTGACGCCCGTTCAACAGCACCAGGTTGAACTGGGGACCGATGCCGCGCACTGTGACGCGCGCGCCCTCACCGTTGACGCGGTCGATGGACACGCCCGGAATGCGCTGTATCGATTCGGCCAGGTTGGTGTCGGGGAACTTGCCGATGTCCTCGGCGACGATGCCGTCGACGATCCCGTCGGAGTAGCGCTTGATGTTCGCCGACTGCTCCATCGAGCCGATGATGCCCTTGACGACGACCGCCTGGAGGTTGGCGGCGTTCTGCTTGTCCGCCTTGGCCTTTTCCCTGGCATTCGCGGCCTGTTTCGCCGCGCCGTCCGATGTCGCACTCGACGTGTCCTGCGCCGGCGCAGCGGCCGCCTGAGCAGCCATAGAACCGGTCAGTGCCAGCAGCACGGCCGAGGCAATGAGCCGCTTGCGCGGCGTGTTAGCAACCTGCTTCATTAATCAAACCTCCCCCATAAGCCCGAAAATTCAGGAACTGCCCCTTGGCACGCGCAACTACCGCTTTTGCCATAGCGGCGTTATCGCAAACGATGACAGCGCTGTCATCCTGCGGCGCAACATAAAATTCACGTGTGCTGTACGCGGCCTCAGTCGCCGCGCAGCCAGCGCGCGGCGTCGATCGCGAAGTAGGTGAGGATGGCGTCGGCGCCGGCGCGCTTGAAGCAGGTGAGCGTCTCCAGCACCACCGCTTTTTCGTCCAGCCAGCCGTTCTGGCAGGCGGCCTTGAGCATCGCGTACTCGCCCGACACCTGGTACACAAAGGTGGGCATGCCGAAGGCGTCCTTCACCCGGCGCAGCACGTCCAGGTACGGCAGGCCCGGCTTGACCATCACCGCATCGGCGCCTTCGTGGATGTCCAGTTCCACCTCGCGCAGGGCCTCGTCCGAATTGCCCACGTCCATCTGGTAGGTGTGCTTGTTGCCCTTGCCGAGGTTGGCCGAGGAGCCCACCGCATCGCGGAACGGGCCGTAGAAGCTCGACGCGTACTTGGCCGAGTAGGCGAGGATGCGCGTGTGGATGTGGCCGGCCTCCTCCAGCGCCTCGCGGATCGCGCCGACGCGGCCGTCCATCATGTCCGACGGCGCCACGAAATCCATGCCGGCCTCGGCCTGCGCCAGCGACATCTTCACCAGCGCCTCGATGGTCGGCTCGTTCATCACGTAGCCGTGCTCGTCGATCAGGCCGTCCTGGCCGTGGATGGTGTACGGGTCCAGCGCCACGTCACCAATGAGGCCAAGCTGCGGATACTTCACCTTCAGCGCGCGGGCGGCGCGCTGCATCAGGCCGTTCGGATTCCACGCCTCGGCGGCGTCCTCGGTCTTGGGCGCATCGGTGATCGGGAACAGCGCCAGCGCCGGAATGCCCAGCGCCACGCATTCGCCGGCCAGTTCCAGCAGCAGGTCGATCGACAGCCGCTGCACGCCCGGCATCGAGGGGACGTCCACCCGTCGGTTTTCGCCCTCGATCACGAACGCCACCATGATCAGGTCGCTCGCCAGCAGCGTGTGCTCGCGCATCAGCGCGCGGGAAAACGCGTCACGGCGCATGCGACGGGGGCGGATGGCGGGATAGCTCATGGGTCAGTCCGGCGGTGAAGTTCAGCGCGTGATTGTACGCCGCGCCCCCTCAACCGCCTGCCCCGCTGCGGCGATCGGTGACGCGTGCCTACGGCTCCAGGCGCGCACCATCGCGGGCATCGAACACGTGCAGCATCGCCGGATCGGGCACGAGGTGGATGAGGTCGCCCGGCTGCGGCACCACCCGCGGCGGCAGGCGCACCACCAGCGGTTTCTCGCCGCTGCGCAGGTTGAGGAAGACCTCGTTGCCGACCGGCTCGACCACATCCACCCGCGCGCTCAACGCGGCGGGGCCGGCGGCGTCGACAGGATGCAGATCTTCCGGGCGCACGCCGATCACCACCTCGCGCCCGGCCCAGTCGGCCGGCCAGGCCACGCCGGGCAGTGCCAGCGTGCCGTGCGGGCCGACCAGTTCGGTGGTCGTGTCGATGCGCACGGTGCCGGACAGGAAATTCATCGCCGGGCTGCCCAGGAAACCGGCGACGAAGCGGTTGGCCGGACGACGGTAGAGGTTCATCGGCGTGTCGATCTGCTGGATCACGCCGCGGTCCATCACCACGATGCGCTGGCCCAGCGTCATCGCCTCGATCTGGTCGTGGGTGACGTAGATCATCGTTGTACCCAGGCGCCGATGCAGCCGCGCGATCTCCACGCGCATGTGCAGGCGCAGGCGCGCATCGAGGTTGGATAGCGGCTCGTCGAGCAGGAACACCTTCGGATCGCGCACCAGCGCACGTCCCAGCGCCACGCGCTGCTGCTGGCCGCCGGACATCGCGCCGGGGCGCGCGTCCAGCAGCGGCTCCAGTTCGAGAAGCTGCGCCACCTCGCGCACGCGCCGATCCACCGCGGCGCGATCCATGCCGCGCAGGCGCAGGCCGAAGCCGAGGTTTTCTGCCACCGACATGTGTGGATACAGCGCGTAGTTCTGGAACACCATGGCGATGTCCCGGTCCTTCGGCGGCAGCTCGTTGACCACGCGCCCATCGATGAGCAGCGTGCCGGCGCTGATCGACTCCAGGCCGGCGATCATCCGCAGCAGGGTGGTCTTGCCGCAGCCGGACGGACCGACCAGCACCAGCAGCTCGCCGCTGGCGATCTCCACGCTGGCGTCGGCGACGGCGACGTATCCGTTGGGATAGACCTTGCGCAGCGCGTCCAGCCGAACCACCGCCATCGAGACCTCCGCATGAGGGGCGCACCCGTCCCCGCGCCATCATGCGCGATGGTGCATCGGAGGAGAGCATTCGGCTATTCTCGCGATGTAATCGTTTACATCAAGCCGCGCCGCGGCAACCGGACCTCCAGCGATGACAGGACGCTTTCTCTTCCCCGCGGATTTCGTCTGGGGTGCCGCCACTTCCGCCTATCAGATCGAGGGCTCACCGCTGGTCGATGGCGCCGGGCCCAGCATCTGGCAGCGCTTCGCGCACACGCCGGGGATGATGGCCAACGGCGATCACGGCGACGTGGCCTGCGACCACTACCGGCGCTACCGGTCCGACGTGCAGCTGATGAAGGCGCTGGGCCTGCAGAGCTACCGCTTCAGCATCAACTGGGCGCGCGTGTTGCCCGAAGGCACCGGCCGCATCAATCCGGCGGGGCTCGATTTCTACTCGCGCCTGGTCGACGAACTGCTCGAACACGGCATCACGCCGAACGCCACGCTGTTCCACTGGGATCTGCCGGCCGCACTGGATGATCGCGGCGGCTGGCTCAACCGCGACAGCGCGCGCTGGTTTGCCGAATACGCCGAGATCATGTTCAAGGCGCTGGACGACCGCGTGCCGATGTGGACCACGCTCAACGAACCCTGGGTGGTAACCGACGGCGGCTACCTGCACGGCACGCTGGCGCCGGGCCATCGCAATTTGTACGAGGCGCCGATCGCCGCACACAACCTGATGCGCGCCAGCGGCGCGGCGATCCAGGCCTACCGCGGCGTGGGCCGGCACCAGGTCGGCGTGGTGTTCAACATCGAGCCGAAGTACCCGGCCAGCGAGCGCGCCGAGGATGTCGCCGCCGCCGCGCGCGCCCACGCCTACATGAACCAGCAGTTCGCCGACCCGGCATTGCTCGGCTCGTATCCGCCGCAGCTCAAGGAATGCTTCGGCGACGCCTGGCCGGTGTTTCCCGCCAGTGATTTCGGCCTGACCCGGCAGAAGGTCGACTTCGTCGGCATCAACTACTACACGCGCGCCGTGGTGCGCGACGATCCGGCGCAGCATCCGCTGCGCGCCACGCCGGTGCGCCAGCCAAACCGCACCCACACCGAGACCGGTTGGGAGGTGTACGAGCAGGGGCTCATCGACACGCTCGCCGCGTTCAAGCAGCGCTACGGCGACATTCCGCTCTACATCACCGAGAACGGCGCGGCGTTCTACGACCCGCCGGTGGTCGAGGGCGACCAGTTGGAAGACCCGCTGCGGGTGGACTACCTGCGCCGCCACCTGCGCGCGCTGCACACGGCGATGGCCGCCGGAGCCAATGTGAAGGGCTATTACGCCTGGTCGCTGCTGGACAATCTGGAATGGTCGCTGGGCTTCGCCAAGCGCTTCGGCCTGGTCCACGTGGACTTCGCCACGCAGCGGCGCACGCCCAAGGCCAGCGCAAGGTTCTACGCGCAGGTGATCGCCAGCGGCGGCGGGGCGCTCGACCCGTGAGCCAGCGCCCTGACCCGACCACTGGACGTGCGCGCGGGTGCAGGGCACCCTTGTCTATTCGCTTGTGCTGAAGGTTTTCGCATGTCGGTTGACGCCCCCGCTTCCGTTCCCACCCTGCTGGTCGACCTTGGCGGCACCAACGTGCGCTTCGGCGTGGCCGATCCGTCGCGCGCCGATCCGCTGCTGAAAGACAGCATCCGCCGCTACCGCGTGGCCGAGCACGAGTCGCTGGTCGCCACCGCAAAGCAGTACCTGGCCGATACCGGGCTCACCGTGAAGCGCGCCATCGTCGCCGCCGCCGGGCGCATCGAGGACGGCGAGACCGTCAAGGTCACCAACAACCCGTGGGCGATTTCGGCGCACCAGACCGCCGCCGCGTTGAATCTCGACGCCGTGCACCTGGTCAACGACTTCGCCGCGCAGAGCATGGCCGTGACCCTGCTCAAGGGCGACGACCTGGTGCGCGTGGGCGAACTGCCACTGCCGGTGATCGGCGAGGACGATGAACAGACCTTCGCCATCGTCGGCCCCGGCACCGGCCTGGGCGTGGGCGGCCTGCTGGTGCGCCAGGGCCACTGCAGCGTGCTGCAGACCGAGGGCGGACACGCCGGCTTCGCCGCGCACTCGCCCGAGGACATCGCCATCCTCGACTACCTCAACCACAAGTACGGCCGCGTCTCCAATGAGCGGCTGATCTGCGGCCAGGGCCTGGTCAACCTGTACGACGCGATCTGCCACATGGTCGGCGCCACCGCGCAGCCGTTCAAGCCGGAGGACATCACCGCCCGCGCGAAGGACGGCAGCTGCCCGCTGTGCACGCGCACGGTGGAAACCTTCGCCGGCATCTTCGGCAGCGTGGCGGGTGACCTGGTGCTCACGCTCGGCGCATGGAACGGCGTCTACCTTACCGGCGGACTGATCCCGATCCTGTTGCCGTGGCTGGAGCGCGGGCGTTTCCGCGAGCGCTTCGAGGCCAAGGGTCGCTTCCGCGACATCATGCAGAAGGTGCCCACGCAGGCGATCATGAATCCCGAACCGGGCCTGCTCGGCGCCGCTGCGCTGGCGGTGATGGAATCGGGCCGGCCGCTACTGGGCCGCTGATCCTCCGCACCGCGCACACGCGCGGCCGTCACACGGCCGGTGGCACGGTTCCCGGCTCCACTGGAGAACCTGCATGCCGCGTAGCGATACCGCCTTCCTGTTCGATCTCGATGGCACCCTGGTCGACAGCGTCTACCAGCACGTGCTGGCCTGGAAGGAAGCGCTCGACGCCGAGGGCGTGGAACTGTCGGTATGGCGCATCCACCGCAAGATCGGCATGAGCGGCGGCCTGTTCGCCAACATGCTGCTGCGCGAGACCGCACTGGACATCACCGAAGACCGGCTCGAGCGACTGCGCCGCCGTCACGCCGAGGCGTTCAACCGTCACCACACGCAGGGTTCGGTGAAGCCGCTGCCCGGCGCACGCGAACTGCTGGCCTTCCTCACCGACCAGCAGATTCCGTGGGCGATCGCCACCAGTGGGCGCATGGAAACCGCCGCGCACAACCTGGAGGCACTGGGCGTGGATCCGTCGAAAGTGCCGGTGGTGACGCGCGACCAGGTGCGCCACGCCAAGCCCGATCCGGACCTGTTCCTCACCGCCGCGGCGCGGCTGGATTTCGACATACACCACGCGCTGGTGGTGGGCGACAGCGTGTGGGACATGCTGGCAGCCAAGCGCGCCCGCGCGCTCGGCATCGGCATCCTGGCGGGCGGCTACGGCCGCGAGGAACTGCAGCAGGCCGGCGCGCTGCGCGTGTACGACGATCCGGCCGACCTGCTCGCCCACGTGGACGAAGTCGCCGCGCGCGACTGACCACGCAACGGGATTTTTGCACGCCGCTGACACGGCTTGAACGTGGCCGGACTAGCCTGAAGCGCTCGACCCTGTGCCTGTCCGGACCTTCGCATGCGCCTCGCTCCCACCCACATTTTTTTCGCCGCTGCGCTGGCCTGCGCGCTCGCCGCCTGCTCGCCATCCGAACCGCCGCCTGCGCGCGATGCGCCCACGCCACGCGCACAGGTTGAAGCACCCGCCAACCCCGCGCTCGGCTCGTCCGAGTGGTACGCCTGGGTCGATCGCACGCTGGGCATCACGGACAATGGCCACGGACCGGATCGCGGGTCGGCGGAATGGAATGCCGCCGTGCAGCACCAGCTCGGCCAGGAAGCACCGCAGGCCGCGCCCGGTTCGCCCGAATGGCAGCAGGCGGTGGACGCCCTGCTGCGCACGCGCGCCACGGTGCCCTGAGAAACCGGTGTCTCAGCCCGGCGCGAGCAGCGCGTCGAGGTCGGTCTGGTCGAAGCTCAGCCGTTCGCGCGTGCCACCGCCTTCCAGCACCGCGTCGGCCAGCTCGGCCTTGCGCAGCTTGAGCTCCTCGATGCGCTCCTCCACCGTGTTGGAGGTGATCAGGCGGAACACGAACACCGGCTTGTCCTGGCCGATGCGGTGCGCGCGGTCCGAGGCCTGCGCCTCGGCTGCCGGATTCCACCACGGGTCGTAGTGGATCACCGTGTCTGCAGCGGTGAGGTTGAGGCCCACGCCGCCGGCCTTCAGCGAGAGCAGGAACAGCGGCACGTCGCCTTCCTGGAACTGCTTGACCGGCTCGGCGCGATCGCGCGTCTCGCCGGTGAGCGTCACGTAGGGAATGCGCCGGCGGTCGAGTTCGTTGGCGATCAACTTGAGCATCTCGGTGAACTGCGAGAACAGCAGTACCTTGCGGCCTTCGGCGAGCAGCGCCGGCAGCATGTCCATCAGCAGCTCGAACTTGGCCGAATCGCGCACGCCGCGCGCGGCTTCGAGTTTCACCAGACGCGGATCGCAGCAGACCTGGCGCAGCTTCAGCAGCGCATCGAGCACCACGATGCCCGAGTGCGCGATGCCGCGCTGGGCGATCACCTGGCGCAGTTCGTCGGCCAGCGACAGGCGCAGGCTTTCGTACAGCTCACGCTGGCGACCGTCGAGCACCACGCGGCGGGTGATCTCGGTCTTCGGCGGCAGCTCGGAGGCGACCTGGCTCTTGGTCCGCCGCAGGATGAACGGCGCGAGGCGACGGTTGAGCCGGGCCTGGCACTCCTCGTCGCGCTGCTTCTCGATCGGACCGCGGTAGTGGCGGCGGAACGCGCCTTCGTCGCCGAGCAGGCCCGGCACCGCCAGGTCGACCTGCGACCACAGCTCGCCCAGGTGATTCTCCAGCGGCGTGCCGGTGAGGCAGATGCAGCGCGGCGCGCGCAGGCTCAGCACGGCTCGGCGCGCCTGGGTGCGCGGGTTCTTCACCTGCTGCGCCTCGTCCAGCGCGATCAGCGCGAACGGCTGCTTGCGCAGGGTCACCACGTCGCGCGGCAGCAGCGCGTAGCTGGTCAGCACGATGTCCTGGGCGCCGAGCTGGGAGAAGTCGCCGCCGCGCTGCGGCCCGTGCAGCGCCAGCACCTTCAGCGACGGCGCGAAGCGGGCGCACTCGGCCTGCCAGTTCGGGATCAGGCTGGTCGGCACCACGATCAACGCCGGTTGCGCCAGCGCACCGCGCTCCTTCAGCGCGAGCAGATGGGTGATCAGCTGCAGCGTCTTGCCCAGGCCCATGTCGTCGGCCAGCACGCCGCCCACGCCCGCCTCGGCCAGCGCGTTGAGCCAACGCAGGCCTTCGCGCTGGTACGGGCGCAGTTCCACCGTGAGCCCCTCGGGCACCACGTCGCTGGCGCGGTCGGCGGCATCGCGCAGGCGCGCGGTGAAGCCGCGCAGTTGCTCGGGCGCCTGCAGCTCGCCGCCGGCCGGCAGCGCGTCGACCAGTTCTTCCAGCCGACCGGCCTGCACGCGCGGCAGGTGCAGTCGCTTTTTCGGCTTTTCCAGGTACTCGGCCAGCGGCGCGAGCAGGCCGCGCAGCTCCTTCAGCTTCACCGGCACGCGGCGGCGGTCGTCGACCGGCGCGTACCACACAGCGTCTTCAGGTTCGTTCGGCACCGGGCTGAGGTTGAGCTGATGCTCGGCCAGCGCCTGCGCCACGGCGGGCAGCAGGTTGTGCCGCTTGCCCTCGACCTCGATGCCGATCTCCAGGTCGAAGGCGTGATCGTCGGCGTCCTCGGTGGCGTTGCCGTACCAGCGCACCGGGCCTTCCAGCACCTCGAACGGAAAGCTGGGCGCGTACTCCACCGCGTAGCCTTCGGTTTCCAGCTTGGCGCGCAGCGCCAGCCAGCGCGCCGGCGTGTTCACTTCCAGCGCGCCGGCGTAGCCCTTGCCCGGAAACAGCCAGGCATCCTCGGGCAGAGTGTCGGCCAGATCCCACGGCAGGCCTTCGGTGTCCACGCCGGGCGTCAGGCCGGCGCGCTCGAGCTGCTCCATGGCGGAGAGTTCGTCGGCGCGGCGGCGCACGATTTCCACCAGCTGCCCGTTGCGCACGCGCCGCACCAGCGGCTCGCCGCCGCGGCCGGGCAGGCGCTCACCGGCGTAGTCGAAGGCCAGCCGGGCGTAAGCCAGCGGCGGCGTGCCGGCGGCGAGGCGCGCGTGGCGGGTGAGCGCGTGCAGGGTCAGCACCGGCTTGGGCGCCAGATCCTCGCGGCGCATGTCGTCGAACACCTGCGGCAAGGGCACGCGATGGGCCAGCCGGCTGCGCGGCAGTGCGGCCCGCAGCCGGTGGCTGTCGTCGTGCTTGAGCGGCGGCAGGTCGAGCCAGGCGGTTTCTTCGGCGGGCGCCTCGAGATGACCCAGCTCGGCGCGTTCGGCGTCGAGGTACCACAGGCCATCCAGCCGCAGCAGGCGCTGCCCGGCCGGCAGGGAGGGCAGCAGTCGCTGGCTGCCGTCGGCTTCCAGCTGCCAGTGCCAGTTGAGCTGGTGCGACTTGCCGCGCGACAGCCGCAGTCCGCCCAGCCCGCCGAGGAAGCACGGTGCGGTATCGAGGATTTCCGCCAACAGGGCGTCGCCGACGTGGCCGGCGAGCCGCGCATAGCTGCGGCTCTTGCGCAGCGTCTGCGGCAGGCCGAGCACGGTGGCGGCCAGGCGCTGCTCGTGCGGTTCGAGCAGGGCGTGCACCAGATGCTTGCTGTCCAGCGGCGTGGGCCGGGCGAAGCGGCCGTGTTCGGCCACGGCCAGCACGGCCGGGGCCACGTCGAGCCGGCCGGCGCTGCTGCCGTCCTCGTGCACCACGTCGAGGAAGAACCCCAGCACGCCGCGCTCGGGCGGCGCAGCCGGCAGCGGCGGCTCCAGCACCCGGCGCCATACCGACGGCAGCGCGGGCTCGGCCACGCCGCGCGCGACGGGGGGATCGCCAGGCTTTCGGTCGTCCGTTTGCTGCATGGGCATGCGTCCGCTGGGCGATCAAAACCCTGAGCTTAGCAAGCACGGTCGCACATGCCCACGACGGCGGCGGCCCGGCACGCGGGTCGTGCGCGAGCCCGCTCAGGTACCGGGGAACAGGCCCTGCGGATATTCCGGCTTCTGCTCGCGCGCCATCAGTGCACGCAGGCCTTCCACCGGGGTGACTTCGCCGTGCAGCACGGCACGCACGCCGCTGGCGATCGGCAGGTCCAACCCGTGCTTGACGGCCAGCCGGGCGACTTCGTCGGCGGTGAGCACGCTCTCCACCACCTGGCCGATCTGGCGCACCGCCTCATCCAGCGCGACGCCCTTGCCCAGCGCCAGGCCGAGGCGGCGGTTGCGCGAAAGGTCGCCGGTGCAGGTGAGCACCAGATCGCCCAAGCCGGACAAACCCATCAGGGTTTCCGGCTTGGCGCCGAGCGCCAGGCCCAGCCGCAGCATCTCGTTCATGCCGCGGGTGATCAGGCCGGCGCGGGCGTTGAGGCCCAGCTGCATGCCGTCGGCCACGCCGGTGGCGACCGCCAGCACGTTCTTCATCGCGCCGCCAAGCTCGGCGCCGAGCACGTCGCTGCCGGTGTAGGCGCGAAAGTTCGGCGCGTGCAGCATGCCGGCCAGCTCGCGCGCGAACGGCTCGTCATCGGAGTGCACGGTGACCGCGCTGGGCAGGCCGGCGGCCACTTCCTTGGCGAACGACGGCCCGGTGACCACCGCCGCGGGACGACCGGGCAGCTTTTCGGCCACCAGCTCGTGCAGGAAGCGGCCGGTGCCCGGCTCGAAACCCTTGCTGGCCCAGGCGATCGCCGCGTCGGCGTCGAGCAGCGGGGCGATCTCGTCCAGCATTGAGGCGAACGCATGGCTGGGCACCACGATCAGCACGACCTTGGCGCCATGCAGCGCCGCGGCCAGGTCGCGTTCGTAGTGGAGCTCGGCGGGCAGTTCGAGATCGGGCAGGTAGCGCTGGTTGCGATGGGTCTGCGCCATCGCCGCCAGCGCCTGCGCGTCGCGCCCCCACAACCGGGTGGGCACGCCGTTGCGCGCCGCGAGCGCCGCCAGTGCCGTACCCCAGGAACCGGCGCCGAGGACCGCCAGGGTCGGTCGGGTGCTCATCGGTGGATCAGCTGTTGAGCGCCGGCGCGGCCTCACCACCGCCCATCGCGCTGCGGCGCATCTGCTCGGCGTACAGCGCGTCGAAGTTGATCGGCTGCAGCAGGAACGGCGGGAAGCCGCCCTCCAGCACCAGCGAGGAGATCACCTGGCGCGCGTACGGGAACAGCAGGTTCGGGCAGTAGCTGCCGACGATGCCGGCGTGGTCTTCCGGGCTGAAGCCGGCGATGCCGAACAGGCCGGCCTGGTGCACTTCGGCCAGGTAGGCGGTGCGCTCGCCCACGGTGCAGGTCAGGGTGAGGCTCAGCACCACTTCGTACAGGTCGTTGCCCAGGTCGGTGGCGCGCTGGCCGAGGTTGAGCTGCACCTGCGGCTGGTCGCCGGTCTCGCTGATTTCCTGGAACATCTGCGGGGCGTTCGGCGCCTCGAAGGAGACGTCCTTCACGTAGATCTTCTGCAGCGCGAGCTGCGGCTGGTTCGCCTGGCCGTTGGCCTGGCCGTTGGTGGTGACGTCTGCCATGGGATGTCCTCGTCGAATGAAGCGCCGGCCCGCGCTTGCGGGCATGCACAAAGTGCAAAGAGCGCGATTGTTCCATACAAGTCCGCGCAGCGTCACTCGGCGGCGCCAGGTGCCACTGGTCAAGGATTGCGCAACCGGCGGAATTTCCGCGATAATACGCGGCTCGATCCATGCCGCCCGGGTAACCCGGGCCGTCCGCGACGCGATGCGGACCTCACGGCAGGGCTCGAAAGCTCCACCCTCCAGCATTGCGTGGCGCCCTGGCGCCGCTGGGCCGAAGTCGCCCTGGCCAACGGGCGTTACATCACCAAATACGGAGGTCATCATGGCCCGTGTATGCCAAGTCACCGGAAAGGGTGTGCAGACCGGCAACAACGTCTCGCATGCCAACAACAAGACCCGTCGCCGCTGGTTGCCCAACCTGCATGAGCGTCGCTTCTGGGTTCCCAGCGAGAACCGCTGGGTCAAGCTGCGTGTTTCCAATCATGCGCTGCGCACCATCGACAAGAATGGCATCGAGGCCGTGATTGCCCAGCTGCGTGCCCGCGGCGAGAAGATCTGAGGAGCTAGACCATGGCTAACAAGACCCAGGACAAGATCCGCCTGATCTCTTCGGCCGGCACCGGCCACTTCTACACCACGCAGAAGAACAAGAAGAACACGCCGGAAAAGTTCGAGTTCAAGAAGTACGATCCGGTCGTGCGCAAGCACGTGATCTACAAGGAAGGCAAGATCAAGTGACGTGACAGCCCGTTCGCGTCACGCGCGAACGGCTTGCTGGATCGTCATCCCCGCGAAGCGACTTTCAACAGTCGCAGGCTGGTAAAGCAGAGATCTTCCATTCGAAGAAACCCGCCCTCGTGGCGGGTTTTTTTTTGGCCGGCATCCCGTCGCATTCGTCCACCGTCCGTGCGACCAGACGTTATGCTGGATTCCCCCACGGCGAATGCCGCCGCTCTCACGAGGAGATGTGCCATGACCCGATTGCCCACCCTCCCCCGTCTTGCTATCGCAGCCGCCCTGGTCCTGGGCCTGGCCGGACCCGCGTCCGCGACAGGCTCAGCCCAGGTCACCGTCACCTATGACCATCCCGAGCAGTTCACCGAAACCAGGGAAACCAAGGCGTTTGCGCCAATGCGCGCGGACAACAGCTACCTCGACACCCTGAAGAAATACATCGAGCAGCGGGCCGGCAAGGTGCTGGTGGACGGCCAGCAGTTGCAGATCGTGATCACCGACGTCGACCGCGCGGGCTCGTACGAGCCGTGGCGCGGGCCCAGGCTGAGCGACGTGCGCATCGTCAAGGACATCTACCCGCCGCGCGTCAACCTGCATTTCCGCCTGCTCGACGCCAGCGGCGCGGTGCTGCGCGAAGGCGACCGCACGCTGCGCGATCCGGCCTTCCTCAGCAGCGGCGGCAATGCGACCTCGACCGACAGCCTGCGTTATGAGAAGCGCATGATCGACCGCTGGCTGCAGCGGGGACCGGACAAGCTCTGACACCGGCCTCCTGCACGCGCGACAAAAAAAGAGCCCGCCGTGAGGCGGGCTCTTTCATTCCAGCATCGGCAAGCGGCTATCAGCGCGCGGCGACGGTGTAACCCTTGAGTCGGGCCGCGAAGTCCTGCAGGGAGCGGATGCCGCTCTGCTCGGCCTCGGCAATCCACTGCTGCAGGCCCTTCAGGGTCTGCTCGGCGCCGCGCTGCTCCATCAATGCCACCAGGCGCGCACGGAAATCGACCACCGTACGCAGGGTCGGGCGCTTGGCCAGCACGGCCTGCAGCTTGTCGTGGCCTTCGCCGTCCAGCCAGCGGCCGCCATCGGCCAGCGCACGACGCACACGACGCGGCATCGCCTTGATGCTCTCGCCGGCGTGCTGCGCTTCCTCGCGCAGGGTCGGCACGATCACGCCGCGGTAGTAATCGGTCATCGCCTGGAAGCGGTGCGTGAGCACGGCCTTCAGCGTCTCGGCGTCGGGCAGGCTCACGTTCGGGCGCACGTCCAGCGTCGGCGCCACGCGGAGCACCTTGGCCAGGCCAACCGAACGCAGCGCGCAGATCACCGCCCAGCCGATGTCGAACTCCCACTTGCGCAGCGCGAACTTGGCCGAGCTGGGGAAGGCGTGGTGGTTGTTGTGCAGCTCTTCGCCGCCGATCCAGAAACCCCAGGGGATCAGGTTGCGTGCGGTGTCGGCGCTCTCGAAATTGCGGTAGCCGGCCCAGTGGCCGACGCCGTTGACGAAACCGGCGGCCCAGAACGGGATCCAGATCATCTGCACCGCCCACATCGCCACACCGATCACACCGAACAGCGCGAAGCTGATGAACAGCATCAGGGTCGGGCCCCAGTAGGGGTGGCCGCCATAGACGTTGCGCTCGATCCAGTCGTCCGGCGTGCCGCGGCCGTACTGCTCCATGTCCTGCTTGTTCTCGGAGGCGTCGCGATACAGCGACACGCCGTCCCAGAACACCTTCTTGATGCCGTAGATCATCGGGCTGTGCGGATCGTCGACGGTCTCGACCTTGGCGTGGTGCTTGCGGTGGATCGCCACCCACTCCTTGATCACCATGCCCGTGGTCAGCCAGCCCCAGAAGCGGAAGAAGTGCTGGATGATCGGATGCAGATCCACGCCGCGATGCGTCTGGCAGCGGTGGTAGTAGATCGTCACCGTGAAAATGGTGAGCTGGGTGACCACCAGCATGTACACCAGCTTGCCGACCCAGGTCATGTGGGTCAGGCCGGTGATCAGGAAGTTGAGGACGGAGTCCAGCATCTCGAATACATCTCTATGTGGTTGAAAGGCAGTCTAGTGCAGGGTCTCCGTACCCGCCAGCATGGCTCGGGCGCCTGCGCGCGACGCAAGGCGCCCGAAACAACGTGCTGGTTGTCTGAAAGTGGGGGCGCCGTGACAATCATGCAATGAACACAGCACAACCCCTGCTCCGGATCGACCGGCTTTGCCGCCAACGCGCCGGCCGAATCGCCGTGCAGGATCTGTGCCTCGACGTGGATCGCGGCGAAGTGCTCGGCCTGCTGGGCGTCAACGGTGCCGGCAAATCGACGACGTTGAGCATGATTGCGGGGGCCATGCGTCCCGATAGCGGCACGATCCACCTGAACGGCGAGGATTTCCTGGAGTGTCCCGAGCTGGGCCAGCGGCTGATCGGCTGGCTGCCAGAACGTGCCCCGCTGTGGCAGGAACTGACGGTGCTCGAGCACCTGCAGGCGCACGGGCGGCTGCACGGGCTGAACGGCGCCGCACTGCGCCAGGCGACCGAGGCGATGCTGGAGCGCCTCGAACTCGGCAACCTGGCCCGCCGCCTCGCCGGCGTGCTGTCGCAGGGTCAGCGCCAGCGCCTGGGCCTGGCCTGCGCGCTGCTGCACCGCCCGGCGCTGCTGATCCTCGACGAACCCGCCAACGCGCTCGATCCGGTTCAGGTGGCCAGCCTGCGCCAGCTGATCCGCGAGGAGGCCGCACGTGGCACGGCAGTAATCCTGTCCACCCATCTGCTGGCCGAGGTCACCGCGGTATGCGGGCGGGTGGCGATCCTGCACGAAGGGCAGCTGCGCCACGAGGGCATGGTGGACGCCAGCGACGTGCAGGCGCTGGAGCGGCGCTTCTTCGACATCGCGATGAACGGCCGGAGCCAGGCCGCATGAGTGCACTGGCGATGGTGCGACTGGAGTCGCGCCGGCTGTTCGTTCGTCCACTGGCCTGGGTGCTCGGCGCGCTGACGCTGGGCGAACTGGCGTGGCGCTTCGTGCTGCTGCTGGGCAACTTCCTCGCCGCGCAGGTGAAGCTCGCCGCGTTGCCGGCCGGCCCGGGCTACACCGACCTGGTCGCCGTGCCCCTGCTCAGCAGCCTGTTCACCGGCGGACTGGTGCCGTTCGGGCTGGCCGAGCTGGCCTTGCTGGTGGTGCCGCTGCTGACCATGTCCAGCGTGGCCGGCGAACGCAGCAACGGCACGCTGCCGCTGCTGCTGGCCAGCGGCCTGTCGCCCGCGCGCATCGTGCTGGGCAAGTACCTGGCCGTGCTGGGCTGGCTGGCGCTGTGGCTGGCGCTGGCGCTGGCCATGCCGCTCTCGCTCGCCCACGGCACCGCGCTGGACTGGGGCAAGCTGGCCGCCGCCGCGCTGGGGCTGGCCTTGCTGCTGGCGCTGCTGGCAGCGATCGGGCTGGCCTGCTCCAGCTTCGCCTCGCATCCGGCGATCGCCGCCACCGCCAGCCTGGTGATCACCCTCACACTGTGCTGCGTGAACCTGGGCGCGCAGGCGGCCGGCGTCGACAACGGGGCGATCCACTGGTTGGCGCTGGGCACCCATCTCGAACCGCTGCTGCGCGGACTGGTCGCCACCGACGACGTGCTGTGGTTCGTGCTGCTGGCGGCGCTGGCGCTGGTGCTGGCGATCCGCCGGCTCGCCTCGGACCGGGAGCGCGGCTGATGCGCATGAATCGCACCCTGCGTCGCCTCGACGGCTGGCTGTTCGCGCTGCTGGCCTTGCTCGCCGTGGGCGCGGCGGGCTATCTCTCCACCCGCTACGCGCACGTGGCCGACTGGACCCACGGCGGCCGCGCCAGCCTCTCCAAGGAAAGCCGCGCCGTGCTGGCCCGGCTGACCGGTCCGGTCGAGATCACCAGCTACGCCAATCCGCAGGGCAACCTGCGCCAGACCATCGCCGGCTTCGTGCAGCGCTACCAGCAGGTGAAGCCGGACATCTCGCTGCGCTTCGTCGACCCGCAGCTCGACCCGGCGGCGATGCGCGAGCTGGGCATCACCATCGACGGCGAACTGCTGATCCACTACCGCGGCCACGAGCAGCGGCTGGACGACCTGTCCTCCGAAGGCCCGATGACCAACGCGCTGGAGCGCCTGGCCCGCGGCGGCGAGCGCATCGTCGCCTTCGTCAGCGGCGATGGCGAGCGCCGCCCGGACGGCCAGGCCAACGCCGACATGGGCACCTTCATGACCCAGTTGGAAGGCCGCGGCATGCGTGCGGTGCCGCTGAACTTCGCGCAGGTGAGTGCGGTGCCGCAGCACACCGACCTGGTGGTGCTGGCCAGCCCCACCGCGCCGCTGGCGCCCGGCGGCGTGCAGGCGCTGGTGAACTACGTGCGCGATGGCGGCAACCTGCTGTGGCTCACCGAGCCGCGCGCGGCCGGCGCGCCACTCGCCGACGATCTCGGCCTGCAGCCGCTGGCCGAGGCGCTCGGCATCAGCGTGCTTCCAGGTGTGCTCAGCGACGCTTCCGGCGCCGCGCTCGGGCTGGCCAATCCGCACATGATCGCGCTGGGCGACTACCCGGCGCAGGCGATCACCCGCGGCTTCACCCTCACCACGCTGTTTCCTGAAGTCGCGGCGCTGGCCCCCATCGGCGGCAGCGATTGGTCGACGACGCCATTCCTGCGCAGCGGTCCGCAGGGTCGTATCGACACCGGCAGCGAGGCCGACACCTCGCTGCCCGGCCGGCCGCTGGAGTTCGGCTTCGCGCTGCGCCGCCTCTCGCCCAGCCCGGACAAGAGCGAGCAGCGCGCGGCGGTGATCGGCGACGGCGACTTCCTTTCCAACACTTATCTCGGCAACGGCGGCAACCGCGCGCTGGGCGAGCGCATCTTTGACTGGCTGCTGGGCGACGACGCGCTGGTGAACCTGCCGCCGCGCGGTGCGCCGGACCGCTTCCTGCGGCTGTCGCAGGGCCAGTTGAACGCGGTGAGCCTGGGCTTTCTCGCGGTGCTGCCGCTGCTGCTGCTGGCGATCGGCGGGTGGATCGTGTGGCGGCGCAGGCGCCGCTGAGCATGCGTCGCGCCGCACGCCAGCGCCTGTTCCTGCTGCTCGGCGTCGCCGCACTGGTGGCGCTGGCCGCGTGGCAGTGGCAACGCGACGCGGCCGCCGCGCCGGGCGCGCTGACCGGCCTCGATCCGGCCGCCATCACCCGCATCACGCTCACCCTGCAAGGCGGCCAGCCCGAGCACTACGCCAGGCGCGACGGCCACTGGTGGCGCACCGACGGCACGCCCGCACGCGCCGACGACGGCCGACTGGACGAACTTACCGAGATCGCCGCCGCCCCGGTGGCGAGCTGGCGCCCGCTGGGCGACTTCGAACCCGCCCGCATCGGCCTGGCCAAGCCGGTGGCCACGCTGGTGCTGGACGACCAGACGCTGCGCTTCGGCGACACCTCGGCGACCGGCCCGCTGTGCTACGTGCAGGCCGGCGATCGCGTGGCGCTGGTCTCGGTGCGTTACACGCCGCGCCCGGCGACGCACGACGCCATCCGCGCGGATTAGTCACCGTGCTTGCCTGCCCGGCGGCGCGCCCCATATCGATCGAATTCCCTTTCCGGAGCACGCAGCATGAGCAAGCAGTCGATTGGCGTCGTCGGCATGGCCGTGATGGGTCGCAATCTGGCGCTGAACATCGCCAGCCGCGGCCACGCGGTGTCGGTCTACAACCGCAGTCGCGAGAAGACCGACGAGGTGATCGCCGAGTATCCGGACGCCGGTCTGGTGCCCACCTATTCACCGCAGGAGTTCGTCGACTCGCTGGAAAGCCCGCGCCGCATCCTGCTGATGGTCAAGGCCGGCAAGCCCACCGACGACACCATCGCCATGCTCAAGCCGCTGCTGGCCGAGGGCGACATCCTCATCGACGGCGGCAACACGCTGTTCACCGACACCGTCCGCCGCAGCCAGGAGCTGGCCGCGGCGGGTCTGCACTTCATCGGCACCGGCGTTTCCGGCGGCGAGGAAGGCGCGCTCAAGGGGCCGTCGATCATGCCGGGCGGTCCGCGCGACGCCTATGACCTGGTGGCGCCGATCCTCAAGGAGATCGCCGCCCGCGCCCCGGACGGCGCGCCCTGCGTGGCCTACATGGGCCCGGGCGGCGCCGGCCACTACGTGAAAATGGTGCACAACGGCATCGAGTACGGCGACATGCAGCTGATCGCCGAGAGCTACGCGATGCTCAAGGGCGTGCTCGGCCTGTCCAACGACGAGCTGGCGAAGGTCTACGCCGACTGGAACGCCGGCGAGCTGGACAGCTACCTGATCCAGATCACCGCGCAGATCTTCGGCAAGCAGGACGCCGAGACCGGCAAGGCGCTGGTCGACGTGATCCTCGACCGCGCCGCGCAGAAGGGCACCGGCAAGTGGACCAGCCAGAGCGCGCTCGACCTCGGCGTGCCGCTGCCGCTGATCACCGAATCGGTGTTCGCGCGCGTGCTGTCCTCGCTGAAGAGCGAGCGCGTGGCGGCCAGCAAGCAGCTGCACGGTCCCGATGCCAAGGCGTTCGCCGGCGACCGCGCAGCCTTCGTCGAGTCGGTGCGCCGCGCGCTGTACCTGGCCAAGCTGATTTCCTACGCGCAGGGCTTCGCCCAGCTGCGCGCCGCCTCCACCGAGTACGACTGGAACCTCGACTACGGCACCATCGCCAGCATCTGGCGCGGCGGCTGCATCATCCGCGCCCGCTTCCTGGAAGACATCACCCGCGCCTTCGCCGCCGATCCCGCGTTGGCCAACCTGCTGCTGGCGCCGACCTTCGCCAAGGTCGCCACCGACTACCAGGCGGCGCTGCGCGAGGTGGTCACCACTGCCGTACAGGCAGGCGTGCCGGTGCCGGGGCTGGCCTCGGCCATCGCCTACTTCGACGGCTACCGCAGCGCGCGCCTGCCGGCCAACCTGATCCAGGCGCAGCGCGATTTGTTCGGGGCGCACACGTTCGAGCGCATCGACCGCGAGGGCAGCTTCCACGCGGACTGGAGTTGATGGAGCAGGAGTGAGTGAAAAGGAGTGAGGAGCGAGAGTCGGGTTCGCCGCAAATCACGCTCTGACGCCAAACCAGATCTTTCGGAAAAAGCAGGACCGTACCGCCCGATCGCCTCAGCCAGCCTTCTCTCACTTCTCACTCCTCGCTACTCACTTCTCGCCTCATGCCTGAACTCCCCGAAGTCGAAACCACCCGCCGCGGCATCGCTCCGCACTTGGTCGGCCGTCGCATCGGCGCGGTGACGCTGCGCCGGCCCGACCTGCGCTGGCCGATCCCGCGCGAGGTGGCCGAGCTGATGCCCGGCCAGACCATCGAGGCCGTGGAGCGACGGGCGAAATACCTCTTGCTGCGTACCGAGATCGGCAGCGCCCTGCTGCACCTGGGCATGAGCGGCGTGCTGCGCGTGTTGCCGCCGGACACGCCGGTCAACACGCACGATCACGTGGACATCGCCATCGACGCGGCGCCGAACAAGCCGGCGCGCGTGCTGCGTTTCACCGACCCGCGCCGCTTCGGTTGCCTGCTGTGGCAATGGCCGGGCGAAACGCACAACCTGCTCGCCGCGTTGGGCCCGGAGCCGCTCACCGACGCCTTCGACGGCGACCTGCTGTGGCACACCTCGCGCGGCCGCAGCGCCGCGGTGAAGCTGTTCATCATGGACAACGCGGTGGTGGTGGGCGTGGGCAACATCTACGCCAGCGAGGCGCTGTTCGCCGCCGGCATCGACCCGCGCAAACCCGCCGGCAGCATCTCGCGTGCCCGCTACGCGCGGTTGGCCGGCGAGATCAAGCGCATCCTCGCCTGGGCGATCGAGCGCGGCGGCACCACGCTGCGCGACTTCCTCAATCCCGACGGCGCGCCGGGCTACTTCTTCCGCGAGCTCAACGTCTATGGCCGCGCCGGCGAGCCGTGCCGAACCTGTGGCACGAGCATCCGCCAAGTCACGCTGGGGCAGCGCTCCACCTTTTGGTGCCCGCACTGCCAGAAATGATCCTGCCTTTGTAGGAGCCCGCTCGCGGGCGATGCTCCTGGCTCTGAATCCACATCCCGAGCAAAAGGCATCGCCCGCGAGCGGGCTCCTACCGGGTCGGCCATCACACCGGCCAGCGGAATTCCACGAAGGTGTTGTGGAAATCCGGATGCTCCGGGCCGCCGCCCAGGCGGCCGGTGAGGTCTTCGGGAAGACCGGGGACTTCCACCTGCTGGCCGTCCATGAAGCGGCCGCCCAGGGCTTCGAGTTCCACCAACCGCTCGCACAGGCTGCCGGCGAGGTTGACCTGGGCGTCCGGCACGTCGCGCAGGCTGATGTCCGGGCGACCGAACTTGCGCATGCCGCGGCTGTGGATCCAGTTGCGGCCCGGCTCCGCTTCGCCGTCGCGCAGGATCAGCACGTGGCTGCGGATCGGCGCACCCTCGCGCACGAGGTAGCGGCGTCTCCAGCTGTCGGCATCGAGCAGGGTGAGGATCTGCGGATCGAGGATCGCCACGCCGCCGATGTCGAGCAGACCGGCCAGCACGCCCATCACATCGCGCAGGTAGCCGGTGTCGGCGGAGTCCGGAATCGTGCCGCGCACCACCAGCACCTGCGGCGCGTCGACCGCGCGCTGGTAGGCCTCGGGCGACTCCTCCTTGAACAGCTTGCCCATCGAGCCCTTGAGCGGATAACCCTCCCAGCTGCGCAGGGCGTGATGGTGGTGGTTGGTCGAGGTGATGCCGGCCGGCAACCCGGGGCTGCCGTAATCCTGCGAGGGCACGCGCACGGCTTCGAAATCGCCGAACACGTAGAACTGCAGCACGATGTTCTCGTCGTTCGGCTGCCAGTGCGGACGCGCCCAGGCGGTCAGGGGATTCGGCGAGATCATGGGGGAGTCCTAGGCGGAAAAAACGTGAGTGTGAAAGGGGCGATGTGGCCGGCGTGCGAAGGGCTATTCGCCCAGCGGCAGCACGCTCTGCTGCAGTTCGATGCTGCCACGCCCTTCGGTGATGTGCTTGAACTCCGCGCGGCTGACCGAGACATAGCGATCGTTGCCGCCGATCTCAACCTGCGGCCCCTCGGTGACCGCGCGCCCGCGCTCGTCCACGCGCACCACCATGGTGGCTTTGCGCCCGGTGTGGCAGATCGTCTTGATCTCTTCCAGCTTGTCCGCCCAGGCCAGCAGGTAGCGGCTGCCCTCGAACAGCTCGCCGCGAAAATCGGTGCGCAGGCCGAAGGCGAGCACCGGGATGCCGAGCCGGTCGACCACGTCGCTGACCTGCCACACCTGCGCCTTGGTGAGGAACTGCGCCTCGTCGACGAACACGCAGTGCAGCGGCCCGCGCGCCTCGATGTCCCCCTCCACCATCGCCAGCAGGTTTTCCTCGCCGCTGAAGCGACGCGCGTTGGCCTTCAGCCCGATCCGCGAGGCCACCACGCCCTCGCCGAAGCGGTCGTCCAGCGCCGGCGTGAGGATCAGCGTGCGCATGCCGCGCTCGTGATAGTTGTACGCGCTCTGCAGCAGCGTGGTGGTCTTGCCGGCATTCATTGCCGAGTAATAGAAATAGAGCTTGGCCATGGGCGGCAGGGTGTGCGCGGCTTCGACGGACGGTCGAGCATGGTAACGCGCTGGCGCTGCAAGCGAGGAGTGAGGCAAGAGGAGTGAGGAGTGAGGAGTGAGAGGTGGGTCATGCGGCCGGATGGTGCCCGCTCTTGCTCACTCCTCTTGCCTGACTCCCAGCTCTTTGCCCGGCCGCGCTACCATCCCCGTCCACGCCGCGCATCGCTGAAACCCCATGCTCAACCCGCAACAACTGGCCGCCGTCGAATACTGCGATGGCCCGCTGCTCGTGCTCGCCGGCGCCGGCTCGGGCAAGACCTCGGTGATCACGCAGAAGATCGCCCACCTGATCCAGCGTCGGAAGCTGGCCGCCGCCAAGATCGCGGCGATCACCTTCACCAACAAGGCCGCGCGCGAGATGCGCGAGCGCGTCGGCAAGCTGATCAGCAGCGAAGATGCCGCCGCGCTCACCGTGTGCACCTTCCACGCGCTGGGGCTGAAGTTCCTGCAGATCGAGCACGCGCGCGCCGGCCTGCGCCGCGGCTTCTCGGTGCTCGATGCGGACGACAGCGAGGGTATCGTCAAGGAGCTGGCGCCGAAGGGCGCCAAGCCGGACGTGCTGTTCGGCATCCGCAACCTGCTGAGCCGCGCCAAGAACGCGGGTCTGTCGCCCGAGGAAGCACTGGCCGCTGCGCGCGCACCGCGCGAGCTGGAAGCGGCGACGATCTACGAGCTCTACCAGCAGCGCCTGGCCGCGTTCAACGCGGTGGATTTCGACGACCTGATCCGGCTGCCGCTGCGCATCCTGGAATCCGACGCCGAGTGCCGCGACGCCTGGCGCGAGCGTCTGCGCTACCTGCTGGTGGACGAGTACCAGGACACCAACGACGCGCAGTACCGCCTGCTCAAGACGCTCACCGGTCCGAAGGGCCACATCACCTGCGTGGGCGATGACGACCAGTCGATCTACGCGTGGCGCGGCGCCAACCCGGAGAACCTCGACCAGCTCGGCCGCGACTGGCCGAACCTGCGCGTGATCAAGCTCGAGCAGAACTACCGCTGCGGCAAGCGCATCCTGCGCGCGGCCAACAAGCTGATCGCCAACAACCCGCACCTGCACGAAAAGAAGCTCTGGAGCGAACATCCGGAAGGCACGCCGATCCGCGTGCTGGAGTGCAAGGATGCCGAGCACGAGGCCGAGAAGATCGCCTCGATCGCGGTGACCCTGGCCGAGAAGCACAAGGCGCGCTGGCACGACATGGCGATCCTCTACCGCGGCAACTTCCAGGCACGCCCGCTGGAGAAGGCGCTGCGGCTGGCGCGCGTGCCCTACCACCTCACCGGCGCGCTGAGTTTCCTCGACCGCGCCGAGGTGAAGGACCTGCTCTGCTACCTGCGCCTGCTGGCCAACCCGAGCGACGACGCCGCCTTCCTGCGCGTGGTGAACGTGCCGAAGCGCGAGATCGGTTCGACTACGCTGGAAAAGCTCGGCCAGATGGCGCAGTCCAGGCACTGCTCGTTGCTGGAAGCCACGCGCAGCGATGGCGTGCTGCGCCAGCTCACCCCGCGCCCGGCCGCCGCGCTCGCCTCGTTCTCCACCCTGCTCGACGAATTGCGCAGCGCCTCGCTGCACGAAAGCGCGGCGGACCTGGTCGAGCGCATCCTCAGCCGCACCGGCTATGCCGCGCAGATCGCCGCCAGCACGCCGGACGCCAGCGTGCGCGAGCGCAAGCTCGGCAACCTGAAGGAGCTGGCCGACTGGTTCCGCGCGATGCAGAAGGGCGGCAACAGCGCCGGCGACCTCGCCTCGCAGCTGGCCCTGCTCAGCCACGCCGACCGCGACGACCCCGGCAACGCGGTGCGCATGATGACCATGCACGCCGCCAAGGGGCTGGAGTTCCGCTTCGTCTTCATCGTCGGCTGCGAGGAAGGCACGCTGCCGCACGAGGGCGCCATCGACGAGGGCCGCATCGACGAGGAGCGGCGCCTGATGTACGTGGGCATCACCCGCGCCAAGGAAGTGCTCACGCTGTCGTGGTCGGCCAAGACCAAACGCTACGGCGAGATCCACAACAACCAGCCCAGCCGCTTCCTGCACGAGCTGCCGCAGGACGACCTGCACTGGCAGGGCAAGGACCCGGAGGCCGACAAGGAAGCCGTACGCGAGACCGCCGAATCGCACATGGCGAAGATCGCCGCGATGCTCGCCGGCTGATGGGACGCGCCGGATGACCGATCTCGCCCGGCAGTACTCGCAGCTGATCGAGGCGTTCAACCGCATGGACTGGTCGCGCGCAATCGCTCTCGCCGGCCCGCTGGTGCATGCGGCGCCGGAGCATCCGCTGGTGCGCTTCGTGGCCGGCATCGCGCTGCTGGAAACCGGTCGCGCCGACGCGGCACTGCCGCAACTCGAAGCGGCCGCACGACTGGACCCGGCGCGGCTGGATTTCGCCAGCCATCATGCCCGCGTGCTGCTCGCCATCGGCCGCGTGGCGCAGGCGCGCGAGGCGGCCCGCGCGGCAGCGGCGATCCGGGCACGCGATCCCGCGTCGCTGGACGTGCTCGGCCAGGTGCTGGTGCAGCTGGGCGATTACGACGGTGCGCTAGCCGCGTTTTCGCAGGCCGCCGATCTGGCGCCGACCCAGCCGCAACTGCACCTCAACCGGGCCTCGGCGCTGATCGGACTGGGCCGCTTCGACGAGGCGGAACAGGCGCTGGAGCAATGCCTCGCTCTCGCGCCACGCTACTGGCGCGCGCACTACAGCCTGGCGCAGCTGCGCCGACAGACGCCCACGAACAATCACCTCGCCCGCCTGCAGGCATTGCTGCCCGCGGCGGGCAGCGACCCGGCCGCACTGACCTGCATCCACCTCGCACTGGCGAAGGAGCATGAGGATCTGGGCGAGTATCCGCCGGCGATGGCCCATCTGGTTGCGGGCAAGCGGGCGGCGCGACCGCCACGCGGCTACGACCCCGCGCGCGATGCCGCGATGGTGGATGCGCTGATCGCCGCGTTCGGTCCGCTGCCGGCGCCGGCGGCAGACGCGACGATCGACGGACCGATCTTCATCGTCGGCATGCCGCGCAGCGGCACCACGCTGGTCGACCGCATCGTCTCCAGTCATCCCGCCGTGCGATCGGCGGGCGAGTTGCACACCTTCGGCCACGCGCTCGCGCACGCCCTGCACTCGCCCACGCCACACCTGCTCGATCCGGCGGTGTTCGCCCGCGTGCCGGGCATCGACTGGCCGGCGCTGGGCCGTGCCTACCTCGCCCACGCGCGCACCGTGGTGGGCGAGGACAGCGGCCGCTTCACCGACAAGCTGCCGCACAACTTCCTGCACCTGGGGGCGATCACCCGCGCGCTGCCCACCGCGCGCATCGTGTGCCTGCGGCGCCAGCCGATGGACACCTGCCTGAGCAATTTCCGCCAGCTGTTCGCCGCGTCGGCGCCGTACTTCGACTACTCGTACGCGCTGGAAGACGTGGGCCGCTACTACGTGCAGTTCGATCGCCTGATGGCTCACTGGACGCGCGTACTGCCCGGCCGCGTGCTGTCGATCGACTACGAGGAACTGGTCGACCACCAGGAGGCCGTGACGCGGCGCCTGCTCGACTTCTGCGGCCTGCCGTGGGACGACGCCTGCCTGCACTTCGAGCGCAATGCCGCGCCGGTGACCACGCCCAGCGCGGTGCAGGTGCGCTCGTCCCTGCACCGCAACTCGCTGGAGCGCTGGAAACGCTACGGCGCGGCAATGAACGGGCTGCGCGCGATCCTCGTCGAAGCGGGCATCGCCACCTGATCGCTCAAATCAAATCGCGCACTTCCAGCTCGCGCTTGAGGTAGGCGTAGTAGATCGGCGCGGCGACCAGGCCGGCGAGGCCGAAGGCCGCCTCCATCACCAGCATGGCGATCAGCAGCTCCCACGCGCGCGAGCGGATCTGCGTGCCGACGATGCGCGCGTTGAGGAAGTACTCCAGCTTGTGGATCAGCACCAGGAAGGCCAGCGCGGCCACGCCGACGCCGAGCGAGATCGACAACCCGGCAATGGTCACCGCGGTGTTGGAGATCAGGTTGCCGATCACCGGCAGCAGGCCCATCAGGAAGGTGAGCACCACCAGCGTCTTGGCGAACGGCACGTGGATGCCGAACAGCGGCAGCGCGCCGAGCAGGAAGATCGCGGTGAACACGGTGTTGATCAGCGAGATCTTGATCTGCGCGAAGACGATGTTGTGGAACGCCTCGGCCAGCTTCTGGCAGCGCGCGGAGAGCGCCAGCGAGAGCGGACCGGACAGGTGCGCCGGCCGCGTGCGGCCCAGCGCCACGATGGCGCCCAGCACCAGGCCGATGATGATGTGCAGGATCACCCGCGCGGTTTCCTTGCCGGCCAGCTGCAGGCTGCCGGCGTGCTTGCGGGTCAGCTCCACCGCCATCACGCGCAGCTCGTCCACGCTGTCGGGCATCCAGGTGGTGAGCGAGGGCGGCAATTGCTGGCGCGCCTTCTCCACCAGCGGCATCAGCTGATCCTGCCAGAGCACGTCGGGGTTGCCGATCTCGCTGCGCAGCAGGCTGACGATGCCCAGCACCAGCAGCAACAGCAGGCCCACCACCAGCACGCCGATCAGCGCCACCACCAGCATGCGCGCGCGATCGCTGGGAATGCGCCGGCCCAGCAGCGGGCTGATCGAGTACACCAGCTCGTACACCAGCAGCCCGGCGAGCAGGGCCGGCAGCAGGTGCAGCTTCAGCACCAAGAACAGCGCCAGCGCCGCCAGCGCATAGCTCGCGTAGTCCATCGCGGTAAGGCGGCGCGGACCAGGCTGAAAAGAGGGTGTGGACGCCATCGGCGGCGACTTCCTTGGCATGGGGAGGGGCAGTCTGTCAGCCGGGCCGGATGCCCGCCAGTCCGGACCGGGCGACACGACGCTGTCGTAAACTGACCGGATGCTTGTCGATCCGATGTCATCACCAAGGTTACCCATGCGCTCACGTGTTCCCGCCCTGCTGGCGGCCCTGGCCCTGCTCGCCGGCTGCAGCACCTCGCCTACCCGTCATGAGTCCGTCGCCTCCCCTGCCCCTGTGGCGGCGCCCGTCGCCCCGGCACCGGCTGGCCCCGCGGCGGACGACAACCTCAACGCCGTGGCGTGGTCGCAGACCGCGATCGAACACGACCTGCTCTACGTGCAGACCTACCGCGACGCGCAGATGCAGCTGCTCAAGGCGCTGAAGGATCCGCGCTGGGACGCGCTGAGCAAGGACGACCGCGTCGCGCCATTGAAGGGCCTCAAGCCCGCCGTGGTGCTGGACGTGGACGAGACCGCGCTGGACAACTCGCCCTACCAGGCGCGGCTGATCAAGAGCGGCGGCGAATACAACGAGGCCGACTGGGCCGCATGGTGCAAGGAGGAGGCCGCCCGCGCGCTGCCCGGCGCCGTCGAATTCACCCGGTTCGCGGCGAAGCACGGCATCGCGGTGATCTTCATCTCCAATCGCGCCAAGGACCTCGACTCGGTCACGCTGGACAACCTGCGCCAGGTCGGCTTTCCGGTGTCCGGTCCGGATGCGTTCCTCGGCCTGGGCACCTTCGTCGAGGGCTGCGAGCAGATCGGCACCGAAAAGGGCTGCCGACGCCAGCTGATCAGCCGCAAGTATCGCGTGCTGATGCAGGTGGGCGACCAGATCGGCGACTTCGCCGACGTCATCGCCAATAACGCCGCCGGCCGCCAGCAGGCCATGGCGCCCTACCTGCCGTGGATCGGCACGCGCTGGTTCATCCTGCCCAACGCCACCTACGGCAGCTGGGAGCCGGCCTTGTTCAACAACGACTGGACGCTTCCCCGCAACGAGCGCCGGCGCCAGAAGGAAGCCGCGCTGCGCATGAAGTGATGCATCAAATCAAACACTTGCATCACAAAACAAATCCATTGCCTTAACTTTCGCAAGCCATTACCATGGCCGCGCCGACACCTGCTGCTGACTACAGATTTTGCAGGCAAGGCCATTTCCCTTCCGGCTCTGCCGGGACTGACCCCGCAAGGCTCGCGCCGGCGGGGTTTTCTTTTGGGCAGGACGACACGCCCACGACGACAGGCCTTGCCCGCGGGCGGCGCGCTCCCCCGGCCGCCTCTCGAACTTGCGTTGGCCGGAGGCAAAGCCTCGACCACTCACGTCCGACAGGCTGCTAGGCTCCGGCCCTTCCGCCGCCCGGACCTCAGTCCGATGCCCCGTCCGCTTCGTCTCCTGCCATGCCTGACGTGGCTGCTCGCCGCGGCCGTGCTCGTGCTGGCGGGCTGCCAGCGGGCGACCGATATATCCCCGGCGGCCGGCGGCGACTCGCCGACAGCAGCCGCGCGCCTGCTGGTCGACGACCTGCGCCACGACGATCTCGCCGCGTTCTGGAAGCACGGCCTGCCGCCGGCCGATCACGCCGCACTGGTCGAGCGCTGGCGCCAGGCCCAGGTCGCGCAGGCCGTGACCGACGCCGCGCGCAAAGGCTACCGGCAGTTTATGGGCCCACTGACACAACCTGGTGCCCGGGCAGAGCTCGCCCGCCGACTGCAAACCCAGGTGGCGCGGATCGATGATCGCTACGGCGACCAGGTGCCCGTGCTCATCGCCATCGGCGGCGCCGTGTTCAGGAAAATCGTCGCGGCCGATACCGCGCTGAGCCCGCGTCAGGAACAGGGCCTGCAGGACGCCCTGGCTCCCGTGCTGACATGGGCCCAGCACGCGCCGTGGCTGGACCGCGAGCGCGCCGGACGGGCCGCCAACATCGCGGTCGACACCGCCCGCTCGCTGCAGCTGGCGACCCTCGACCAGGCCCGGGCACTCGATTTCCCCACCGCCATGGCCAAGACCTCGCGGCTGTGGACCGGCGCGAAGCAGGTACTCGCGCTGTACGGCCTGTCGCTGGACGCCGTGCTGGATTCGGCGAAGCTGACGCTGCTGTCGCAGCGCGCTGGCGTCGCCCACGTGCGGATCGATTACCTGCTCGAGGGCCAGCCGCAGCGGGTGGTGGTGAAGATGCGTGAGGTCGACGGCCGCTGGTACGCCGACGCCATGCCGCAACTCGCCCGCGCGGTCGCTCCGCCGGACTGGGACGGCTGGTGGGGGCCGTCCCGCGCCCACGTGGGCTACATCACCGCGGGCCGGGACGCGGGCGCATCCCCGGTACAATAGGCGGATGCCCATGACCTCCTCGATGGACACGCCCCCCAATCGCCGCGCGCCGTGGTGGTTCAACCTCACCGGCCACCTGCTGGAGCCGTGGCTGAAGTTGCGCCGCGATCCGGCCGAGCCCGCCGCCTTGCTCAAGGCCGGCGTGCCGGTGTGCTACGTGATCGAGCGCGACGGTTTGTCCGACGCGCTGATCCTGGAGCGGGCCTGCCGCGAGGCCGGGCTGCCCTCGCCGATGCAGCCGCTGGCCGGCACCCGCCGACGCCGCTCGGTGTTCGCGCTGGGCCGCAGCGACGGCCTGTTGTGGGGGCGCAACCGCCAGCGCTCGCCCAAGGACGCGCTGGGCCAGCTCGCCCGCGCGCTGGAGGACGACCCCAGCCGCGACGTGCAGATCGTGCCCGTGTCGATCTACGTGGGCCGCGCGCCCAGCCGCGACAGCGGCTGGTTCCGCGTGTTGTTCTCGGAAAACTGGGTGATGGTGGGCCACTTCCGCCGCCTGCTGGCGCTGCTGCTCAACGGCCGCGACACGGTGGTGCAGTTTTCCGCCCCGGTGTCGCTGCGCGAGGCGCTGGCCGAGGCGGGCGCCATCGCGCCGGAGCGCTTCGCGCGCAAGATCGCCCGCGTGCTGCGCGTGCATTTCCGCCGCATCCGCGCCGCGGTGATCGGCCCGGACCTCTCGCACAAGCGCACCGTGGTCGACGCCGTGCTCAACGCCGAGCCGGTGCGTGCGGCGATCAGCGCCACCGCCAGCAAGGAGAAGATCTCCCACGCCAAGGCCTGGCGCCGCGCGCAGAAGCTGATGCTGGAGATCGCCGCGGACTACTCGCACCCGGTGGTGCGCTCGGCCTCGTTCGTGCTGTCCAACTTCTGGAACAAGCTGTACGACGGCATCGCCATGCATCACTTCGACAAGGCGCGCGCCGCGGCGCCCGGTTACGAAGTGGTCTACGTGCCCAGCCACCGCAGCCACGCCGACTACCTGCTGATGAGCTACCAGCTGCACCACTCCGGCGTGGTGGTGCCGCACATCGCGGCGGGCGCCAACCTCAACCTGCCGGTGATCGGACCGATTCTGCGCCGCGGCGGCGCGTTCTTCCTGCGCCGCAGCTTCAAGGGCAACGCGCTGTACTCGGTGGTGTTCAACGAATACGTGGCGCAGCTGATCGACCGCGGCGTGCCGATGGAGTACTTCATCGAGGGTGGCCGCTCGCGCACTGGGCGCCTGCTGGCGCCGCGCGCCGGCATGCTGGCGATGACCGTGCGCGCGTTCCTGCGCGCGCCGCGCCGGCCGGTGCTGTTCCAGCCGGTGTACATCGGGTACGAGAAGCTGATGGAGGGCAAGTCATACGCGGGCGAACTCAGCGGCAAGCCGAAGGAAAAGGAATCGCTGATCGGCCTGCTCAAGGGGCTCAAGGTGCTGCGCCAGCGCTACGGCCACGTGGCGCTCAACTTCGGCGAGCCGATCGAGCTCACCCCGCTGCTCGACGTGGCCAGCGCGCAGTGGCGCGAATCCAGCGGCGACCCCGATGCCAAGCCCGAATGGTTGAGCGGCGTGGTCGACCGGCTGGCCCAGCAGATCCAGGTGAACATCAACCGCGCCGCGGACGTGAACCCGATCAACCTGCTGGCGCTGGCGCTGCTGGCCACGCCGAAGCACGCGATGGCCGAGGCCGATCTGCTCGCCCAGCTGGAGCTGAGCAAGACCCTGCTCGAAGCGCTGCCGTATTCGGACCGCGTCACACTGACTCCGCTCGATCCGGCCGCGATCATTGCCTACGGCGAGCAGATGGGCTGGATCCGCCGCGTGGCGCATCCGCTGGGCGACGTGCTGGTGGCGGACGACGAGCAGGCGGTGCTGCTGTCGTACTTCCGCAACAACGTGCTGCACCTCACCGCCACCGCGGCGTGGGTGGCGTGCTGCTTCCTCAACAACCGCCGTATGTCGCGCAGCTCGGTGATCCGGCTGGGCAAGCTCATCTACCCGTTCATCCAGGGCGAGCTGTTCCTGCCGTGGGACAGCGAAGGCTTCGGCCAGCAGCTGCAGGCCACCATCGACTTCTTCGTGCGCCGCGGGCTGCTCGAATCCACCGGCGAGGGCCGCGTGCTGGAGCGCGGCCCGGGCCAGGACGACGCGGCCTACCAGCTCAAGGTGATCGGGCGCAGCCTGATCCAGGCCTTCGAGCGCTACTACATCACGCTCGCCGCGCTGGCCAAGAACGGCCCGCATACGCTCACCGCCGCCGAGCTGGAAAACGCCTGCACGCTCACCGCGCAGCGGCTCTCGCTGCTCAGCGAACAGGCCGCGCCGGAGTTCTTCGACAAGGCGCTGTTCCGCGGCTTCATCCAGAAGCTGCGCGAGCGCAAGGTGGTGTGGACCGACGACGCCGGCAAGCTGGACTACGACAGCGCGCTGGAGGACATGGTGCGCGACGCGCGGGTGATCCTGGCCCGCGAGGTGCGCCACTCGATCCTCAAGATCACCCCCGGCGGCGAAGACCGCCAGGAAGCGGATCGCGACGACGAGGAGGCCGTGCGCCTCGCGGCGCCGCACGACGCCACGCCGCCGGACGCCTCGCCGGCCGACCTGCACGCGCGCCACGTGGAGGCGGCGCACCGCGCCCACCTGCACGAGCCGGTCGAACCCGTGGCGCCGGCGGCACCGACCGACGCTCAGCGCCCCGACTAATCGCCAGTGGCCGCGCGCCGCGGCCGCTGCCTAAGATGGCGCTTCCTCGATCCGGAGCGCCACCATGCTTGTTCGTCCCGTCACGATCGCCCTCGCCGCCGCGCTGGCGCTGCCCACCGCCCTGCTGGCGGATACCGACGACGCACCCGCCAAGGGCAGCCTCGCCGTGGTCACCTGCGGTCATGCCATCGATACCGCCGCCGGCAAGCTGTTGGGCGAAACCACGGTGATCGTCGAGGACGGCGTCATCCGCGAGGTGCGCCCCGGCACGGTCGACCTGAAGGCGATGGGCGACCAGGCGCAGGCGGCTGGCAAGCGGTTTCAGGCCATCGCGCTGCCCACCTCCACCTGCCTGCCCGGCCTGATCGACGCGCACACCCATCTCACCGACGAAACCAGCCCCACCGGCTACTCCGACCAGTTCCGCTGGAACGTGGCCGACTACGCGATCCGCTCCACCGTCTACGCCAAACGCACCCTGCTGGCCGGCTTCACCACCGTGCGCAACCTCGGTGACGGCCACAACGAGTCGGCGGCGCTGCGCAACGCGATCAACGCCGGCGTGGTGCCGGGACCGCGCATCTACACTGCCGGCGTGCCGATCGGCTCCACCGGCGGCCACGCCGATCCCACCGACGGCTACCGCCAGGACCTGGCCGGCGATCCGGGCCCGGCCAACGGCATCATCAACAGCCCGCAGGACGCCTGGAAAGCCGTGCGCGAGCACTACAAGGCCGGCGACGACCTGATCAAGATCATGCCCTCCGGCGGCGTGCTGGACGAAAGCGCCAGCGCCGACAACCCGCAGATGACGCTGGAGGAGATCAAGGCGGTGGTCGCCGCCGCGCACGACTACGGCTACACCGTGGCCGCTCACGCGCACGGCGCCGAAGGCATCCGCCGCGCGGTGCTCGGCGGCGTCGATTCGATCGAGCACGGCACCTTCATGAACGCCGAGGACATGAAGCTGATGAAGGAGCACGGCACCTGGTACGTGCCCACCATCATCGCCGGCAAGTACGTCGAGCAGATGGCCGCCAAGCCCGGCTACTACCCGCCGCAGGTCGCCGCCAAGGCGAAGCTGGTGGGGCCGATCATCCAGGCCACCGCCGGCAAGGCCTATCGGGCCGGCGTGAAGATCGCCTTCGGCACCGATGCGGCGGTCTATCCGCACGGGCAGAACGCAAAGGAGTTCAAGTACATGGTCGATGCCGGCATGCCGCCGATGTACGTGCTGCAGGCCGCCACCACCCACGCCGCCGAACTGCTGCACCAGTCCGGCAAACTCGGCCAGCTCGCGCCCGGCTTCGTCGGCGACGTGGTCGCCGTGCCCGGCAACCCGCTGGAGGACATCACGCTGATGCAGAAGGTGAACTTCGTGATGAAGGACGGCGTGGTCTACAAGCAGGACGGCACCCCTGTCGAATGACCCCTTGCAGGAGGACTCGCGCCTGCGTCACGACGCGGCGCGCATCCCCGGCCCAACCGGGAGCGCAAGCGGCCAATCCTGTAGCATTGTGCGGATGAACGAGCAGCCCAAATCCGCCCCGGAATCGACCACCCACTTCGGCTTTCGCGACGTGCCGGTGGGCGAGAAGCAGAAGCTGGTCGGCCAGGTGTTCACCTCGGTCGCGCGCAGCTACGACCTGATGAACGACCTGATGTCGTTCGGCGTGCATCGCCTGTGGAAGCGCCACTTCGTGGCGATCAGCGGCGTGCGCCGCGGCGACCGCGTGCTGGACCTGGCCGGTGGCACCGGCGACATCGCCGCGCTGCTCAAGCCGGTGGTGGGCAAGGACGGCGAAGTGATCGTGGGCGACATCAACGCCGCCATGCTGCAGGTGGGGCGCGATCGTCTCACCGACCGCGGCCTGGTCGACGGCCTGCGCTGGACCCAGCTCAACGCCGAGGCGCTGCCGTTCCCGGATAACTCCTTCGACGTGGTGACCATGGCCTTCGGCCTGCGCAATGTCACCGACAAGGACAAGGCCCTGGCCGACATCTGCCGCGTGCTCAAGCCCGGCGGCCGCCTGCTGGTGCTGGAGTTCTCCAAGGTGCAGAACGAGGCCTTCGGCAAGCTCTACGATTTCCACTCGTTCAACATCCTGCCGAAGCTGGGCAAGCTGTTCGCCGGCGACGCCGACAGCTATCAGTACCTGGCCGAGTCGATCCGCAAGCACCCCGACCAGCAAACCCTCAAGGGCATGATGGAACGCGCCGGCTTCGGCAAGGTGGAAGTGCGCAACCTCACCGACGGCATCGTGGCGATCCACAAGGCGTACAAATTCTGATCCACCGCGACGCGCTGGACAGCGGCCAGACCCTCGCGCAGCATGCGCCGAGCCCCTGCCGAGTGATGGACCATGAGCACGCACGCCTCTCAGCTTGAACGGCTGACCTTCTTCTCCGATGCGGTCTTCGCCATCGCCATCACCCTGCTGGTGATCGAGATCCACGTGCCGCGCCTCGGCGTCGCTGACGATCATGCGTATCTGGTCGCCCTGCATGAGCTGACGCCCAGCTTCATGGGCTTCATCCTGAGCTTTCTGGTGATCGGCGCGCTGTGGGCTGCGCATCATCGCGTGTTCGGCCTGCTGGCGGACTACGACAGCGGGCTGGTGATGCCGAACCTGCTGCTGCTCATGGTGATCGCCTTCATGCCGTTCGCCACCGCACTGATGAGCGCGAACCCGCTGGCCCGCGTGCCGGAACTGTTCTATGCCGGCACGCTGTTCACCGCCGGGGTGCTGCAGCGCTGGCTGTTCGGCAAGGCGTTGCGCGCGCCCTACCTGCGCCGCGACGTGGCACAGGCTGACGTGGTCGCAGTGCGCGCACGCAGCTGGGCCTTGCCCACGGCTGCGCTGCTGGCCTTCGCCCTGGCCTGGGTGGCGCCGGCGTACAACAATTTCGTGCTGCTCATGATCCCGCTGCTGGCGCGGATGTTTCCGCGCCTGGCACGCCGCCGCCTGGCGGCAGCGACGGCCTGACGCGGGAGATGTCGCCGCGCCCGCGTGGTGGCAAGCCGGTCAGCGGGCGCGCAGGTCGGCGGTGATCGTCCCGACCTGGGCCGACTCCACGTCGTGCGGGGTGTCGCGCCAGGTCTCCGCCAGCGCCTCGTCGTACCAGCGACGCATCGACGGTCGCGCCAGCATGCGCTCGACCCAGCCCATCGCCTCGGACGAAAGCGGCAGCCCGTAGGTCTGCACGCGGAACGCCACCGGCGCGTAGAACGCATCCACCGCGGTAAAGTGGTCGCCAGCCAGGAACGGGCCGCCGAAGCGCTGCAGGCCTTCGCGCCAGAGCTCGTCGATCCGCGCGACGTCGGCGGCCAGCGCCGGCCCGATCTCGTGCAGGCGAATGCGCAGGCCGCAGCTCATCGAGCACTGCTGGCGCAGCGCGCCGAAGCCCGAATGCATCTCGGCCGCCGCACAGCGCGCCCAGGTGCGCGCGGCAGCGTCCTGCGGCCAGGCCGGGTGGCGCTCGGCCAGGTATTCGGCGATGGCCAGCGAATCCCACACCACCGTGCCGCCGTCCTGCAGGCAGGGCACGCGGCCGTTCGGCGAGAACGCACGGAAGGCCTCCCAGTTGGAGCCGGGCGTGAACACGTGCATGCGCTCCTCGAACGCGATGCCCAGCTCGTGCAGCAGCACCCACGGGCGCAGCGACCACGAGGAGTAGTTCTTGTTGGCGATGTGCAGGGTCAGCATGACGACGCTCCAGCGGCAGGGATCAGGATTCGCACGGTACCGCAGCGGGCGCCGGCGCCGGCGCACGACGGCGCGCATTGGCCAGCACCACGCCGGCCACGGTCACCACGCCGCCGACCAGGGTCAGCGGCCCGGGCCGCTCGCCCAGCCAGACCCAGCCGATCAGCACCGCGATCGGCGGCGAGAAGTAGATGAAACTGGACACCTGCGAAGCCGAGCTGCGGTGGATCGCCACGTTCCATGCGATGTAGCCGATGAAGGTGGGCGCGATGCCCAGCCACAGCAGCGCCGCGATCGCCGGCCACGGTGCCACCGCCACCGCATGCGGCAGCTGCAGTCCGAACGGCAGCGTGCCCAGCGTGCCGGCGAAGAAGCCGAAGGCGGTGACGCCCAGCGTGCCGTGGCGCGCGAACAGCGGCTTCAGGCCCACGAAATAGATCGCCGAGGCCGCCACGCTCAGCAGCACCAGCGCCGCCATCGGCTCGAAGCGCACCGTCTTGCCGCTGGCCAGCACCACCAGCACCACGCCGAGCAGCGCCACGCCCAGCCCCACCAGCGTACGCGCTGGCAGCCGCTCGCGCAGCCAGATCGCCGACCACGCCGCCGTCGCCGCCGGCACCAGCGAGATCAGGATCGACGCCGTGCCGCTGGCGATGCGCGTCTCGGCGTAATTCAGGCACAGGTGGTAGACGGTGAGGCCGATCACGCCCAGCAGCGCGAGCTGCGGCCAGTCGCGCCGCGGCGGCAGCGGTACCCGCTTGATCGCCAGCAGCAGCGCGAAGCACAGCGAGGCGATGGTCAGGCGCGCCAGGGCCACCTCGCCCGGGGTGAACGCGCTCAGCGCGTAGGCGATCGAGGCATACGCCGATGACCAGGTGAGCAGGGCGATGCCGACGTAGGCCAGCGCGCGGGCATCGAGACGATCGGGGCTTGCCATGGGGGACGTATCCGGGTGGGAAAGCAAAGGATGGGGAAGTGCGCATGCTAGTGGCGCCGCCGGTGACCGGGAATAATGGATGCGGCCCGCCAACGGGCCTTTCGCCATCGAAAACTACACTTGCCCGGGACTTTCACCGTGGAATCCAAACTCGAACTCGACACCAAGGACTGGCAGCTGCTCGAAGCCCTGCAGGCGGACGCCCGCTTGGGCTACGCGGAACTCGGACGACTGGTGCGCCTGTCCGCCCCCGCCGTGGCCGAGCGCGTGAAGCGTCTGGAAGAAGCTGGCGTGATCCGCGGCTACCGCGCGGTGGTCGATCCCAAGCGCCTGGGCTACAGCATCGATGCGATGGTGCGGCTGCGCTGCGACGGCGGCATCTGCGCGCGCATCGGCACGATCGTGCAGGATATCCCCGAGGTGCTCGACTGCCGCCGCCTGGCCGGCGAGGACTCCGCCCTGCTTCACCTGGTGGCGATGTCGATCGGCCATCTGGAAACCGTGCTCGACCGCCTGCTGAAGATCCATCCCAGCATCAGCACCACCACCCTGGTGGTGCTGCAGACGCCGCATGCGAACCGTCCGATCACGCGTGCGATGTGGAACGCGGCGAGCGCGCTGTCGAACGAGTAGCCTCGGCATTTTCCGCGACACGGAATCGACCCATGCGCACGCTCTACCCCGAGATCACGCCCTACCTCGTCGAACAGCTGGCGGTCGACGCGCTGCACACGCTTTACGTGGAGCAGTGCGGCAACCCGGACGGCCTGCCGGTGATCTTCCTGCACGGCGGCCCCGGCGCGGGCCTGTCGGACTATCACCGACGCTTCTTCGACCCCCGGCGCTACCGCATCGTGCTGTTCGACCAGCGCGGCGCGGGCCGCTCCACGCCGTTCGCCGAGCTCACCGACAACACCACCTGGCACCTGGTCGCCGACATCGAGGCGATCCGTACGCACCTGGGCATCGAGCGCTGGGTGGTGTTCGGCGGCTCGTGGGGCTCCACGCTGGCGCTGGCCTACGCGCAGGCGCATCCCGAGCGCGTGCGGGGCCTGGTGCTGCGCGGCATCTTCCTCGGCCGCGACGAGGAGCTGCGCTGGTTCAACGAAGTGGACGGCGGCGCGCGGCAGATCTTTCCCGAGCGCTGGGCGCGCTTCGTGGCGCACATCCCCGAGGCCGAGCGCGACTCCATGCTGGAAGCCTACTGGCGCCGCCTCACCAGCGATGACGAAGCCACTCGCCTCGCCGCGGCGCAGGCCTGGAGCGCCTGGGAAGGCGGCAGCACCACGCTGGTGCACGATCCGGACGGCGGCGGCGACTTCGACGATCCGCACCGCGCGGTGAGCCTGGCCCTGATGGAGGCGCACTACTTCCGCCACCGCATCTTCCTGGAAGAGAACCAGCTGCTGCGCGACATCGGCCGCATCCGGCAGATCCCGTCGACCATCGTGCACGGCCGCTACGACATCATCTGCCCGATGAAGAGTGCGTGGGACCTGAGCCAGGCCTGGCCCGAAGCCGAGCTGCGCGTGGTGCTGGCCGGACACAGCGCGGCCGATCCGGCGATCGTCGACGCGCTGGTCACCGCCACCGACCTCCTGGCCGACCGCTTCGCCTGAGCCCGACTACGCAGCGTCAGTGCAAGCGACGCCACGTCACCTCGCCGTGCGCTCCTTCGGCCGTGCCGCTGGTGGGGCTGACCACGATGTAGGTCAGCTCGTCACCCTTGAGCACATAGCTGGTGCTGCCGCTGCGTCCGTCCCAGTTCGGGAATGAAGCGTGCTCGATGTGCCGGTGCAGCTTGCCATCCTCCAGGCTCACCGTGCCGTAGTGCGCGTTGAAGTCCAGCGAAGCGGCGCGATATTCCTGCGGCGTGCCGCGCGACTTGTCACCGGAGGCGAACGGCACGCGCTGCGCTCGGACGATCTGCATCATGTAGTGACCCTGCGCATCGATCAGCCACCGGCCCTGCGGATGGGGACCGTAGAGTTCCACGCGATGGCCGTCCGGATAGACGTTGTCGACCCGCACCAGGGTCCATGCGCCCTGTAGCGACTTCGACGGGGTGGACGGCGCGGCTTGCACGGAGCCCAGTGCCAGCGCACCGCAAAGGAAGAGCACGATTCGTTTCTGCATGGGACTATCCGCATAGGGGGAGGAGCCCGCAGGCTAGTCCGCCAGCGATGCGGCCTTGCACCCAGCCATCGATATTTCAGTCATTGCAGATCGCAATGGTCACCCCCGAGGCCTCATGAAGACACTCGACCTCGACACCGTCAGGGCCTTCGTGCTCACGGCCGAACTGCATAGTTTCACGCGCGCCGCGCAGGCGCTGGACAGCACGCAGTCCGCGGTCAGCCTGAAGCTGCGAAAGCTGGAAGCCCAACTCGGTCGTCGACTGCTGGAACGCACGCCGCGACAGGTGCGCCTGTCCGCCGAGGGCGCGCTGTTCCTGGAATCGGCGCGCGAGCTGATCGCCGCCCACGAACGCGCGATCGCCTCGTTCGAGATCGAGGAGCGACGTTTGATCGTCGGCATCAGCCATCAGCTGGTGGGCGCCGAGTTGCCCGGCATGCTGCGCCGTCTCTGCGAATCGGACCCCAAGCTGCGCATCGAGCTGCGCGCAGGAGGCTCGCGCGAGATCGTCCAGTCCTACGACGCCGGCGAACTGGATGCGGCGCTGGTGCTGCAGGCCGCAGCTCCGCATCACAAGGGCGAGAGGCTGTTCGACGAAGCCTTTGCCTGGATCGGTGCCGCCGGCTGGCATCCGCGGGAAGGCCAGCCGCTGCCGCTGTCCACCCAGGGCGCCTCGTGCAGCATCCGCGCCGCCGCGGTGACGGCACTGGATCGGGCCGGCATCGCCTGGACCGAAGCCTTCGTCGGCAAGGGTGCGGCCATGGTCGGAGCTGCGGCGGCCGCCGGGTTGGCCATCGCCGTGATGGCCCGCCGCGCGGCCCCCGCTGGCACGGAGGATCTGGGGTCGCGGCTGTCCTTGCCCGAGCTGCACACCCAGGAAGCGGTGCTGTACTCGGCGCTCCACGACCGCCGCTCGCGCGCGGCGCTGCGTACGCTCGCCGATGCCTTCCGGACGATGGCGATCTGACCCGCGCAAGATTCGGATGGCGGCCATCCCCTGCCGTCGCGAGACTGCACACTCCCCACCTGGAGTGCAACGATGCTGACCCTGTTCGACTACCTGCCCTCGCAGAACGCCTGGAAAGTCCGCCAGCTGCTGCAGCACCTGCAGCGCCCTCACCGCACGCTGGAGGTGAGCATCTTCGAGGGCGAAGGCCAGCATCCGGAGTACCTGCGCATCAGCCCCACCGGCACCGTACCGGCGATCCAGCTGGAGGATGGGCGCACGCTGGCCGAGTCCAACGCGATCCTGATGTACCTGGCCGAGAGCACGCCCTACCTGCCCGAGGACGCTTTCGGCCGCGCCAAGGTGTGGCAGTGGCTGAGCTTCGAGCAGGAGCGGGTGGAGTCGGTGATCGGCGCCCTGCGCCACTGGACGCTCACCGGCAAGCTGGCGCGACGCGCGCCGGCGCTGGTCGAGGCCAAGCGCGCGGCGGCGCAGCGCACGCTGGCGATCCTCGAACGCGAACTGGCCGAGCGGTCGTTCCTTGCCGGCGAGCGCTACACCATCGCCGACATTGCCGTGTTCGCCTACGGCAGCCGGGCCGGCGAGGCCGGCTTTCCGCTCGACGACTATCCGCAACTGCGCGCCTGGATCGCGCGCGTGCAGGCGCAAGCGGGGCATCTGGCCGAGAGCCATCCGTACAGCATCGATCCGCTCTCCTCCCGCGATCTGCCCTGACGCGGTGACCGCCGCCGGGCCTTTCCGCACAGGCCCCGGCGCGGAGGCGAATGGCATACTCGGCGTTTGAGCTTTCCCCGGAGTTGCCCGATGCGCCTGTTGCCCACGCTCGCCGCGAGCACACTGCTGCTGCCGCTGGCGGCCCATGCCGCCGACCCCTATTCCTACGCGCAGCCCGACCAGGTCAAGGTCACCCACCTCGACCTCGACCTGAAGCTGGACTTTCCGCACAAGGCGCTGCACGGGAAGGCCACGCTGAGCCTGCAGTGGGTCAATCCCAAGGCCTCCTCGCTGGTGCTCGACACGCGCGACCTGGCCATCGCCAGCGTCGAGGGCATCGACGCCAAGGGACGCGCCAACGCGTTGAAGTACGCGCTGGCGCCGCGCGACAAGCAGCTCGGCAGCAAACTCACCATCACCACGCCGAAGCATCCGGCCAAGGTGCGCATCGTCTACACCACCTCGCCGGAGGCCTCGGGCCTGCAGTGGTTGAGCCGCGCGCAGACGGCGGACAAGACCTCGCCCTTCATGTTCTCGCAGAGCGAATCCATCCACGCCCGCTCGTGGGTGCCGCTGCAGGATTCGCCCGCCATCCGCATCACCTACGCCGCCCACGTCAGCGCGCCGAAGAACGTGCGCGTGATCATGAGCGCACTCAACGACGCCAGGCATCCGCTGAACGGCGACTTCTCGTTCGACCAGCCGCACCCGATCCCGTCCTACCTGCTGGCGATCGCCGCCGGCGACATCGACGCCGAGGCCACCGGCCCGCGCAGTGCGGTCTACGCCGAGCCGTCGATGGTGCACAAGGCGGCGCGCGAGTTCGACGATACCGAGAGGATGATCGCCACTGCCGAGCAGCTGTACGGCCCGTATCGCTGGGGCCGCTACGACCTGATCGTGCTGCCGCCATCGTTCCCGTTCGGCGGTATGGAAAACCCCAACATGACCTTCGCCACGCCAACCATCGTGGTCGGCGACAAGAGCCTGGCCTCGGTGATCTCGCACGAGCTGGCGCACAGCTGGTCGGGCAACTTGGTGACCAACGCCACTTGGCGCGACGGCTGGCTCAACGAGGGCTTCACCACCTACGTGCAGGGCCGCATCACCGAGGCGGTATACGGCAAGGCGCTGGCCGACGAGGAGGCGCTGCTGTCCGCCCGCGCACTGGAGAAGAGCATCGGCACGATGCCGGCGAACAGCCAGAAGCTGGCGCCGCTGCCGGGCGACGTGGATGCCGACGACGCGCTGTCCAGCGTGGCCTACGACAAGGGCTCGTGGTTCCTGCGCACGCTGGAGCAGCGCTACGGCCGTGCCGCGTTCGACCCGTACCTGAAAAGCTACTTCGACCACTTCGCCTTCCAGAGCATCACCACCGAGCAGATGCTGGCCTTCCTCAAGGCCAACCTGATCGACAAGTACCCCGGCAAGATGTCGTGGGATGAAGTGAAGCAGTGGGTCTACGGCACCGGCATCCCCAAGGGCGCGCCGCTGCCGACCTCGGCGCGCTTCGACATGATCGATGCGAAAGTGAAGGCCTTCACCGCCGGCACGCTGAGCGCCGACCAGCTCGACGCCAAGGGCTGGAACACGCAGGAGTGGATGTACTTCCTCGACCGCCTGCCCGACGCGCCCAAGCTGGATGCGATGAAGGCGCTGGATGCCGCCTGGCATCTCACCGACACGCCGAACGCCGAAATCGGCATGCGCTGGTACATCCACGCCATCGCCGCGGGCGACAAGGACGTGTGGCCCGCCGCGCGCGAGCACATGACCCGCATCGGGCGCATCTACCTCACCACGCCGGTGTACCGCGCCTTCGCTGCCTCGCCCGAAGGCCTGGCCTACGCCGAGGCGTCCTACGCCAAGACGAAGGACGGCTACCACCCGCTGACCCAGCAGGTGATCGAAGGCATTTTCGCCAAGGCGAAGGCCAAGCCGGCGAAGTAAGCGCGCGGAGGTTGGGGAGCGCCGCGTGTGCCCCCACCTCCTCGCACCGGTATGCGGCGCGCTGCCCTCGATCCGCTGCGCTGACACATCCGCGCCGTACGCTTCCCGCCCAATCCCACCTCTCCGCACAGGCCCTGGCCATGTCCTCCACGCCCGCCATCCCCTCCGCCACCTCCCGCCCGCTGTGGCAGCGCCTGCTGCTACGACGGCTGAAGTTCCTGCTTGGCGTCATCGTGATCCTCGCGCTCGCGCTGGGCGGCAGCTACCTGTTCGCGCCGCAGTGGCTGTTGCGCGCGGACGTCGCGCGCCAGGCGATGGCCGCACATCTCGACACGAAGACCGTGCAGGCCGGCGACACGCGCTGGTCGTACTACGAGGGCGGCGAAGGTCCCACCCTCGTGCTGCTGCACGGCTACGACTCCAGCAAGGAGGTGTGGCTGGAGGTGGCGAAAGAACTCACGCCGCACTTCCATCTGATCATTCCGGATCTCCCCGGCTGGGGCGACTCCTCGCGCAACGACGGCGCCAACTACGACATCGGCGCGCAGGCCGCACGCCTGGACGAGTTCATGCAGGCGCTGGGCCTGCGCAGCGTCACCGTGGTGGGCCACTCGATGGGCGGCGCCATCGCCGGCGTCTATGCGGCGGAACATCCGCAAGTGGTCAACCGACTGGTACTGGTGGACTCCTTCGGCCTGACCTCGAAGGAGAACGACTTCGACCGCCGCTCGCTCGCCGGCACCAACCCCTTCACCTACGACGACCGCGCCGGCTTCCAGAGAGCCGAGTCGCTCGCGTTCAAGACCGTGCCGGACCTGCCCGGCCGCTTCGTCGACGTGCTGATCCAGCGCAACCAGCACGACCGCAGCTTCCTCGACAAGACGTTCAATGAACTGCGCCAGCCCTCGCAGTATCTTTCCGTGCAGCAGCGCCTGGACAAGCTCACCATGCCGGTGATGGGCCTGTGGTGCCGCGACGACAAGATCATCGACATCTCCGCGCTCGACAGCCTGCGCAATGGCCTGGTCAACGCCGCGGCGATCAGCACCACCACGCTCAGCGGCTGCAACCACATGCCGATGCTGGAAAAGCCCGAGCAGACCGTGCAGGTGCTGACCGCGTTCGAGCTGTCGCACTGAGTGCCCCAAAGACGGAGCACGCCGTAGAGAGGAGCGCTTGTGCCCCAAGCCGTCGCGCGCACGGTGCGCTCCTGCAACAGCGTGGCCTCGCAGGCGCATCCGGTGCACGAGCCGGCATTCTCTACAACACCCGCGGCAGCAGCGCCTTCACCCGCCGCATGTAGTCCTCATAGCGCGCGCCGAACTGCTCGCGCATCCAGCGCTCTTCCAGCTTCAGCTTGAACCAGAACGACACGCCGACGATGGCGGTGCCGAGCAGGCCGCGCCATTCGCCCAGCGCGAACGTGGTGCCGAGATAAGCCATCAGCAGGCCGGTGTAGATCGGATGGCGCACCCAGCGGTACGGGCCGCGCTCGATGAGCTCGTGATCGCGCTTCACCTGCACCACCGCGCTCCAGTTGCGCCCCAGCGTGGCCCGCGCCCAGATCGCGAACGCCACGCCGGCCCACAGCAGCAGCACGCCGAGCAGGGGCAGCCACTGGTTGGATGGTACGAAGCGTGCGCGCAGCAGCGTGTCCTCGCCACCGCGCCACGGCAGCACCAGCACGGTGCCCACCATCAGCGGCAGCCAGTATTTGAGGAAGCGGTCGAAGAACGGTTCGCTGCGCGCGGTCGACTTCACCGCCCGCGCCTGGATCGCCCAGTACGCGATGACGGCGAACCAGCCGGCCTCGATGAGCTTGGCGATGGGTAGCTGCATGGGCGATCCGGTGAAAGGAGGCGGCTTTCCGCGTGGGTCGAAGCGTGCATCGGCCGGGCCGTGGGCAGCAAGTTGCAGCTGTCATGCATCGGAGCGGTGAGTCATGCAGCGAGCAGCGGGCTCATGCGGCTCCGATGACCGCGCTCGCGAGCAACCATGATCCGAGGCCCAGCGCGACACAGCCGCTCGCCCTCGCGACGCGCGCTCCGGCAGGCGCGCACCGTTCGGCGGTGATGGCGACCGACACGGCGGCCATCACCCGCAGATCCATGATGCCCAGCACCAGCATGACCGCGGTCAGGCCGGCGCAGCTCGCAACGCAGTGCGCGCCCAGGCGCAGCCCGTGGCGCCATGCGTCTTCGGCGCGCAGCACCGGCGCGTGGCCGGCGCGGGGTGCCTCCCGGCAGCAGGCCAGTCGACGCGCCTTCCACGCGGTGAGCTGGAACACGCCGGCAAGCAGCACCGCCCCGCCGATCGCGACGGGGACCGCACGCGCCAGCGTCGGCCACGGCATCGCCAACGCCGCCAGCGTGACGCTCGCCGCACACGCGGCGATGCCGACCCCGAGCCACACCAGGAAATAGCCTGCGCCCACGAGCACCGTCAGCCGCGCGGGATGCCGTGCGCCGGACCGGCCGATCGCGCAGCGGTAGCGCCACAACGTCGGCGCCACCGACGGCAGCATCATCGCCACCGTCATCGCGCTCCACATGGCGACGAACGATGCCGCCGGGCCGGGCCAGGCCTGTCCGCACATCGGCAGCCATGCCATCGACATCGTCCAGCCACCGCGCATCGGCATGGCGCCCATCGTCGACATCGATGCACCGAGCCCGACCGTGACCGCCGCGCTGGCGACGAACAGCAGCACGCAGACGAGGCCGAACGCGCCGCGGGCGGCAGCTTCCGCAGTCGCATGGATGCCCGCGCCGCGTCGTCCGCGCGCCGGCTCAACGCTCGCCATACTCGTCGTTCCGCCGCCACCAGATGCCCGTCTCGTTGCGTCCCTTCGGCGCCCGGTCGAGCCATTGGTACATGCCCCACAGGCCGTCCAGTCCGCGCGCGTAGGTGGAGTAGGTGTGATAGACCGCGTCGCCCTCGCGCACGAAAGCGCTCATGCCCGGCCGCTCGCGCACGTAGGTGGGTGCGTCGGTGCCGCAGGACGCGGCGAACTGCACCACCGGCTCGGGAAACCGTGTCGCCGCGATCGGATGCCCGCCGCGCCGGTAGTTGTATTCGACTTCGCCCTCGCGCTGCTGCTGCTCGGTGATCGAGCTGCTGAAGTCGAGGTTGAAATCGCTGTCCTGCGAGGAGGCCCAGGGGAAGGTCCAACCCAGCCGCCGCTTGTACGCCTGCAGTTTCACCAGCGGCGCACGCGACACCGCCGTCAGCATCACGTCGTGGTTCGCCAGGTGAACCGCGAAGCCATCGAAGCCATCGGCGATGGCCGAGCAGGATGGGCATCCCGCCCGATAGTCCGGCCCGAACATGAAGTGGTAGACGAGCAACTGCGAGCGTCCGCGGAACAGCTGTTCCAGCGTGGCCTCGCCGTCGTCGGTATCGAACCGGTACGCCTTGTCGACGCGCACCCACGGCAGCTCCTGCCGCTGGCGCGCCAGGTCGTCGCTGCGCCGGGTGTGTTCCTTCTCTGCGGCGAGCAGCGCCACGCGCTGCTTCAGCCATTGTTCGCGGGTGCCTACGGCGTGGTTTGTCATGGGTTGCTCCTGAAGTCTGCGGGGGGATGGCGGGCGAGTGCGCGCGCGCATCAGGCGGCGAGCGGAGCGTGCCGGGCGTAGTCCGCCAGCTGCGCCGCCAGCGCCCGCTGGAAGGCCGGACGCGCCTCGCAGCGCTCCACGTAGGCGGCCAGCGTCGGGCACCCGTCGACCAGGTCGGTGTGCCGCAGGAAGCGCAGCACCGTCGCCATCAGGAGGTCCGCCGCGGTGAAGCGGTCGAGCAGGCAGTCGCGCGTGCCGAGGTGGCCCGCAAGTACCGCCAGCCGCGCGTTCACCGCCTCGACCACGGCGGGGCGACGCAGCGCCACCCACGGTTCGTCGGCGTGCAGCAGGTCCATTTCCAGCAGGCTCTGGATCGGCGGCTCGACCGTGTTCAAGGCGGCGAACATCCAACTCACCACCTCGGCACGCGCCGGCTCGTCGACGGGCATCAGCAGCGGCGATTCCGCGGCGATGCGATGCACGACGGCACCGGATTCGAACAGGCCACGGCCGTCCGCCTCGAACGCCGGCACCATGCCGAACGGCTGCCGCTGGCGGTAGGCACCGGCGTGACGCTCGTCGAAATCGATCAGCTGCACGTCATAGGCGAGGCCGGCCTCCTCCAGCGCCCAGCGCACGCGCAGGTCGCGCACCAGCCCTTGGGCGAACGGCGGCGCCCAGCGAAATCCCCACACGACGATCTTGTTCATGGCACATCCTCCAGATGAAATGCATCGGTCCGCTGCCGGCCGGCGGCCGCATGCGGTGAGCGTGGGATAGGCTAGGTCGGGCCGATCAGGCGGAGGGAGTGACAACGGTGGCGCGATTGGAAACGGGCCGGCTGCGATGGATTCACTGATCACCGCCGCGGCGCGCGCGCTTGCCGCCGGCGATCCGCTCGGCGCGCTGAAGCGCGTCGCGCTGCGCGAGGACGCAGCGGCCCTCGCCCTGCGCGGCATCGCGATGGCGCAGCTCGGTGATTTCGTGCGATCGAAGGCGCTGCTGCGCCGGGCGACGCGCGCGTTCGGCGCGAACGAAGCGGTGGCGCGCGCACGCTGCGTGGTCGCCGAGGCCGAAGTCGCCCTCGCCTCGCGCGAACTGGGCTGGCCGGCGAAGACGCTCGATGCGGCGCGCGCCACGCTGGAGGCCCACGGCGACCGCGTGAACGCGGCGCACGCGCACTATCTGGCGATCCGCCGCCTGCTGCTGATCGGCCGACTCGACGAGGCCGAGCGCCTGCTTGGCGCATTCGATCCCGCACCGCTGCCACCCGCGCTGCTGGCCGCCCATGCGCTGGTGCTTGCGGGCATCGCGATGCGGCGCCTGCATACGGCGGCGGCGCGCGATGCGCTCGCCCATGCCGAACTCGCCGCGCGGCGCGCGGGCATCCCCTCGCTGATTGCCGAGGTCGAGCACGCCGCGTTCGTGTTGCGCGCACCCGCGGCGCGGCTGCTGGCCACGGGCGAAGAGCGGCTGCTGCGGTTGGACGAGGTAGAGGCCTTGCTGGCCTCGGATGCACTGGTGGTGGACGCCTGCCGATATGCAGTGCGCGCGCGCGGCACCGTGGTGCCGCTGGCGAGCCGGCCGGTGCTGTTCGCGTTGGCGCGCCTGCTGGGCGAGGCGTGGCCGGCCGACGTGCCGCGGAACATCCTCATCGCCCGCGCGTTCCGTGCCAGGGCGATCGACGAATCGCATCGCGCGCGCCTGCGCGTCGAGATCGGACGGCTGCGCGCGGCGCTGGGTTCGCTGGCCGAGGTACGCGCCACCCGGCACGGCTTTGCGCTGGTGCCGCACGCCGGCCGGACGGCCGTGGTGCTGACGCGACCGGTCGAGGAAAAGCATGCCGCGGTGCTCGCCCTGCTCGCCGACGGCGAGTCGTGGTCGAGCTCGGCGCTGGCGCTGGCGCTGGGCGAGAGCCAGCGCACGGTGCAGCGCGCGCTCGACGCGCTGGCCACCGCGGGCAAGATCCAGTCGTTCGGCCGCGGCCGCGCGCGGCGCTGGATGACGCCGCCGATGCCGGGATTCGCGACCGTTCTGTTACTCCCCGCGCCGCTGCCCGGCGACTAGCATGTCCGCACCGCGTGCCCAGGACCGAGCCATGAAACGATCAGCCGCCGACATCGTGCGCGAGCACGGTCCCTTCCCCGGCGTCGACAGCGTGGGCGGAGTCACCTACGACGGCCGGCAGGTGTGGATGGCCACCGGCGACCGCCTGCGCGCCATCGATCCGGCCAGCGGCGAGGCGCTGGGTTCGATCGACCTGCCCGCGCACGCGGGCACCGCGTTCGACGGTGAGCACCTGTTCCAGATCGCCGAGGATCGTATCCACCGCATCGATCCGCAGACCGGCCGCGTGCTGGCGACCATCCCCGCACCCGGCGGCGGCGGCGACTCCGGCCTGGCCTGGGCCGAGGGCACGCTGTGGGTCGGACACTACCGCGAGCGCAGGATCTACCAGGTCGATCCGCAGACCGGGGCGGTGCTGCGCACCATCGAATCGAACCGCTTCGTCACCGGCGTCACCTGGGTCGACGGCGAGCTTTGGCACGGTACCTGGGAAGGCGAGCAGAGCGAGCTGCGGCACATCGATGCCGACAGCGGCGAGGTGCTGGAAAGCGTGGAGATGCCGCCGGGCATCGTGGTGTCGGGACTGGACTCCGATGGCGCCGGGACGTTCTTCTGCGGCGGCGGCAGCAGCGGCAAGCTGCGGACGGTGCGTCGACCCGGGCAAGCCGCCGCCGGCAAGCGCTGACCAAGGCGCGCGGCGCACCGTTTGCCGCTGCAGCGACGGACTATCGCCCCCGCCGCCACCTGGGCGGCTCGCCCTTGAGCCAGCAGATCAGCAGCAGAGCGATCGTCGCCACACCCGCACCGACGAGGAATGCGCCATGACCGGCAGCCGGCGGAAACGCCGCGCCCCATGCCACCAGCGCCGTGGCGTAAACGGCGAGCACCAGCCATCCCTGCCAGGTGCCGGGAAGGCCCCAGCCCCACCCGTAGCGCTTGGCGGGGAACCAGTATTTCGACGACTCGGTCATGGGTGCTCCTGCGGTTTGCCCGGCGCGCCAGCGGCGACGACGGTTTTCCGTGCGCGATCCGCGCCGCGGCGTCAGTCGGCCACGTCCGCCACCAGGCGGTCCAGCTCGGCCTTCAGCAGCGAGCCGTTCTGGCGCAGCCAGTCGCGCTGCTCGCGCCAGCCGGGGAACAGGGTTTCCACCAGCGCCCAGAACCGCGGCGAGTGGTTGCGTACCTTGAGATGGCACAGCTCGTGGGCGAGCACGTAGCGCAGCGCGGCGGGCGGGGCCAGCGCGAGGGCGAGGTCGAGGTTGATGCGGTCGCGCGTGTCCAGGCTGCCCCACAGGCTTTTCAGCGGGCGGATCTTCAGCGCGGTGGGCGCCAGGCCCAGCTGCGGCACGTAGCTGGCGAGCCAGCGCGAGACGTCGCGGCGGATCAGGGATTCAAAATGCGAGGCGAGCAGGCCGCGCGCCACCGGCAGGGCGCGGGTATGGGGCCGCGGGATGATCAGGGTGATGCCGGCCTCGGCACTCTCGATGCGCGGATACGGGCCTTCGGCCCAGTCCAGCGACACGCGTTCGCCTCTCACCGGAATGTCGGTGGTGTAGCCCACGCGCAGCGGCGGCAGCGGCTTCACCAGCAGGTTGAGCTCGTCGAGCTTCTGCTCCAGCCAGTCGGCGTGGCTGCGCAGGAAGGCGCTGACCTGGGCCGGGTGCGTGCCGTGCGGATAGCTGACCCGCGCGCCCTTGGGCGTCACCGTGAGGCGCAGGCGACGGGCGCGCGGATGCGCCGCCTTCAGCACGCGGATCGTGCTGCCGCCGGCGGTCGCCAGTTCCAGCCAGTCGCCTTCGAGTTGCTGCGCCATGCTGCCGTCTGCCTGTGGGTCAAGCCGCGGCGCGGGCGTCGTTGAAGTCGCCCGACCACGCTGGGGGTTGCTCAGGATTCTGGCAGGGTTTGGCGACGCGCACGTGATGTTTCAACCGGGTGCGGCCACGCGTGCCGCGGCCCGCACCATGCGCCCGCGTATGTCAGGCGTCGGCCGGCCGCGGCAGGCCGAACCACTCTTCCAGCTTGGCCAGCAGGCGCTCCAGCTCCAGCGTGAGCAGGGCGAAGCTGGCGTCGGCCTCGGCGGCGGCGTCCTGGTGGCTGTCGCCCATTTCGTCCAGCACCACGTCGAGGAACTTCAGCTTGCGCACGATCAGGTCCTCGCCCAGCACGAAGCTCATGCGGTCGTCGAACACCAGGCCGAGCTGGAACACCTGCTTGCCGTTGCGCAGGTGCTCCTTGATCTCCTCACTGTCCAGCTCCTGCCGGCGGCACTTGGCGATGGCGCCGGTGGCGGTGGCCGGATCGCGCAGCTCCACCTCGTCGCCCAGCGCCAGCCCGGCCGGCAGCGTGCCGTTGGCGAGCCAGTCGGTCATCAGCACGCGCGGGCCCTCCTCCGGCGCCAGCGGCACCGCGGGGAAACTGCCCAGCGCCTCGCGGATCTGGGTCAGCGCGTTCTCGGCGGACTTGCGGCTGGAGGTGTCGAGCACCAGCCAGCCGTGCTTCCGGTCGACGTAGGCGGACAGCCGCGAGGTGCGCACGAAGGCGCGCGGCAGCAGCTCGGTGAGCAGGTCTTCCTTGATCCGCTTGCGCTCGCGGCCGCCGACCTTGCGGCCCTCCTCCTCGGCGATCTTCTGCACCTTGCGCTGCAGCTCGTCGTTGACCACGGCGGCCGGCAGCAGCTTGTCCTCGCCGCCCACGGTGACCATGGTGCAGGCGTTGACGACGTGGGTGAGCGCAGCCTCCTCGCCGCGGCCCACCGGCGGCACGAAGCCCTTGGTGAACATTTCGAGCGGGCCGCAGGGGCGCAGGCGGTGCTCGGCGAGGGCGTCATCCAGGCGGTTCAGATCCTCGGCGACGGCGGGGGAAAAGCGGAACAGGGTGAGATTGCGAAAAAACATGCGGTGTCCGGGTTGGGCGGCCGGGGAGACGCCCGGTCCGCTGGTGAAGATGTGTGGTTTGGCGCCGTCGATGTGCTCCAACAGCCCGGCTCTCCCTCACCGTCATCCCGGCGAAAGCCGGGATCCAGCGTCTTTCGGAGTGCACGACAGAGGCGCTGGATTCCGGCTTTCGCCGGAATGACGGGCGTGGAGGTTGGGGCGCTTATGGATCACGGGCTGCGACTAACGATCTCAGCCCACCACCTTGGCGACGGCATCAGCCACGTAACCGAGATTCTGCGTGTTGAGCGCCGCCACGCAGATGCGCCCGGTACCGAGCGCATAGATGGCGAACTCCTCGCGCAGGCGGTCGACCTGGGCCTTGCTCAGGCCCGAGTAGGAGAACATGCCCGCCTGGCGCTGGATGAAGCCGAACTCGTGGCCGTGCGCGGCGAGCTTCTGCACCAGCCCGGCGCGCATGGCGTGGATGCGTTCGCGCATGGCGCCCAGCTCGCTCTCCCACAGCGCGCGCAGTTCGCCGCTGGCCAGCACGCCGGCCACCAGCTGGCCGCCGTGGGCGGCCGGGCTGGAGTAGTTGGCGCGGATGGTCTGCTTGATCTTCGAGCGCAGCCGCGCGGCTTCGTCACGGTCGGCGCCGACCATCGAAAGCACGCCCACGCGCTCGCCGTACAGCGAGAACGACTTCGAGTACGAACTGGCCACCACGAACGCCTCGATGCCCGACTCGGCGAACATGCGCACGGCGGTGGCGTCGGCGTCGATGCCCTGGTCGAAACCCTGGTAGGCCATGTCGACGAAGGGCAGCAGATTGCGCTCCTTCACCAGCTCCACCACCTGCGCCCACTGGTCGGGGTTGAGGTCCACGCCGGTAGGGTTGTGGCAGCACGCGTGCAGCAGCACCACGGTGCCCGGCTCCAGCTTGCCCAGGTCCTCCAGCATGCCGGCGAAATCCAGGCCGCGGGTGCTGTCGTCGTAGTAGCGGTAATCCAGCAGCTGGAAGCCGGCGGTGCGGAACACCACGTGGTGGTTGCCCCAGCTCGGGTTGCTGATGGCGATCTTCGCGTTGACACCGCCGACCTGCTTGAGCAGGTCGGCGGCCACGCGCAGCGCGCCACTGCCGCCGATGGTCTGCGCAGTGGCCACGCGGCCGGCTTCGAGCAGCGGCGAGCCTTCACCGAACAGCAGCTGCTGGCTGAGCTTGTTGTACGCCGGCAGGCCATCGATCGGCAGGTAGCCGCGCGGCTGCGTATCGCGCGCCAGCGCCTGCTCCACCTGCTGCACCGCTTTCAGCACCGGCACCCGGCCCTGCTCGTCGGTGTAGATGCCCACGCCGAGGTTCACCTTGTTCGGGCGCGGATCGGCGACGAAGGCCTCGGTAAGGCCGAGGATCGGATCGCCCGGGGCCATTTCAACGGATGCAAAGAGGGACATGACGGTACTCGAATGATTGCAATTGGAAGTATGGACGTCTAAACGACTTCGTCCGCGGCAGGCTCGCCAGCATAACCGGCCAGCCACGCGCGCGCATCGGCACCGGACGCGCCTTCTTTCGCGCCCAGCGCGGCGAAGTCGAACAGCTTGCGATCGGCCAGCTGCGAGGGCGACACGCTGCCGAGCGCACGAAAGATGTTCTCGCTGCGCCCGGGCTGCAGCTTTTCCCACTCGACCAGCATCTGGCCAACGGCCTTGCGCTGCAGGTTCTCCTGCGAGCCGCAGAGGTTGCACGGGATGATCGGAAACGCCCGCTCCGCCGCGTATTCGGCGATGTCGCTTTCCTTGCAATAAGCCAGCGGGCGGATCACCACGTGGCGGCCGTCGTCAGAGCGCAGCTTGGGCGGCATCGCCTTCAGCTGCGCCTGGTAGAACAGGTTGAGGAAAAACGTGCCCAGGATGTCGTCGCGGTGATGGCCCAGCGCGATCTTGCTGACGCCGTTGTCCGCGGCCCACTGGTACAGCGCGCCGCGGCGCAGGCGCGAGCACAGGCTGCACATGGTCTTGCCGGCTGGGATCACCCGCGTGACCGTGCTGTAGGTGTCCTGCTCGATGACGTGGAACGGCACGCCGCGCGCGGTGAGGTAATCCGGCAGCACGTGGGCGGGAAAACCCGGCTGTTTCTGGTCCAGGTTCACCGCTACCAGCTCGAAGCGCACCGGCGCCTTCGCCTGCAGCGACAGCAGCATGTCCAACAGAGTGTAGGAATCCTTGCCGCCGGACAGGCACACCATCACGGTGTCGCCGTCCTCGATCATGTTGAAGTCGGCGATCGCCTGGCCGACCTGGTGGCGCAGGCGCTTGGCCAGCTTGCCGGCTTCGTAGCTGTGCTTGCGTGGGCGGTCGGGCGAGGCGGACATGGGCGGGGAAGGGGTACGGAAGACGCCCATTGTAGCGGGCTGACCCGGGCCGGGCCGGGAGCGTACACTGCGGCCTTTCTTCCACGCGCATCCGCCATGACGGCCCCGGACTTGCCCTCGATCGCCCAGATGCTGGCCGAATTGCGGCGCGAACACCGCGCGCTGGATACACAGGTGGCCGAGATGGTCGCTGCCGGCTCGCGCGACGAACTGCAGATCACCCGCATGAAGAAGCGCAAGCTGCTGCTGAAGGACGCCATCGCGCGACTGGAAAGCAAGCTGATCCCCGACCTCGACGCCTGAGCCCCGCCGCATGACGCCCCTCGCCCCCGTGCACCTGGAGGACGACCACGTCCTGCTCGAACCGCTGCACGCCGAGCACGCGCCCGCGCTGGAAGCGGCTGCCGCCGATGGCGAGTTGTGGAACTTGTGGTTCACCAGCGCGCCGCCGCCGGGTACCGCCGCCGGCTACATCGCCACCGCGCTGGCCGGGCAGACCGAGGGCCGCATGCTGGCGTTCGCGGTGCGCGAGAAGCGCTATGGCGAGATCGTCGGCACCACCCGCTACTACGATTTCGACCCGGCGCTGCCGCGCGTGGCGATCGGCTACACCTGGTACGCCAGGCGCTGGCAGAAGAGCCACCTCAACACCGCCTGCAAGCGTCTGCTGCTCGATCATGCGTTCCAGTCGCTGGGCTGCGTGGCGGTGGAGTTCCACACCGACCACCGCAACCTCGACTCGCAGCGCGCCATCGAGCGGCTCGGCGCGCATCGCGACGGCGTGCTGCGCGCCCACAAGCGCCGTCCCGACGGCAGCCTGCGTGATACGGTGTGCTATTCGATCCTCGCCGGCGAATGGCCGGACGTGCAGCGCTGGCTGACGCTGCGCCTGCAGCGCCTGGCCGACGCCTGAGCGCCGCGCTCGCCGGCACGCGGTTCGATCGATCGCACGCAGGCTCACGCCTCGTAGACATGGCGAACGCCCGAACAGCCTATGCTTGCCGCTGGTCGCGACGTTCGCTTGAACGCCGGACCTCATGGGATCGCCGATGCACGATGACGGAAACGAGATCCCGGCTTCATGGGAGCGGTTGGCCGCCAGGGGCGCGGATGCCGGTGAGATTGCCGAACATGCCGTTGCCCTGTGGCGCGGCATGAGCGATGCGCTGTCGCCGATCATCGGGCAGTCCGGCATCACCGCGCTCTACCAGCGCAGCATCTACCTGACCGGCGCGGACCATCGCTGCCTGCGAGGCGCCAGCGAGCTGGCGGCCGCACCCGACTCCTTCGCACCGCTGCGCACGGCGCTTGCCCCGCTTTCCGGCACGGACGCCGCGCTCGCTGCCAGCGCACTGGCGTACACGTTCCGCGACCTCTTGGCCCATCTCATCGGTGGCTCGCTCACCGAGCGGCTGCTGCGATCCGTCTGGATCTCCCCAACAAGCGGCCAAGCCGTACAGGACACCGCGTCATGAGCATGGCCAAAGCCACCATCCACCGCTTGCCGACCGGCGTGCCCGGACTGGATGACGTTCTCGGCGGCGGGCTGCCGGAGTTTTCGTTCAACGTGCTGGCCGGTCCACCGGGCTGCGGCAAGACCACGCTGGCGCACCAGATGATGTTCGCGCTGGCCACGCCCGAGCGGCCGGCGCTGTATTTCACCGTGCTGGGCGAGCCGCCGCTGAAGATGCTGCGCTACCAGCAACAGTTCGGCTTTTTCGACAGCGAGAAGGTTGGCCACTCGGTCCACTTCATCAACCTGGCCGAGGAAGCGGGCACCGGCGACCTGGGCAAGGTGCTGGCACGCATCGTGGACGAGGTGCACCGGCACGGGCCGGGGCTGGTATTCGTCGACTCGTTCCGCTCGGTGGTGCTGGCCGGCCGCGATGGCGATCAGACCTTTCTGAGCCTGCAGCAGTTCATCCAGCGCCTGGGCATGCTGATGACCAGCTGGCAGGCCACCACGTTCCTGCTCGGCGAGTATTTCCACGACAACGATCCCAGCCCGGTGTTCACCGTGGCCGACGGCTTGATCTGGCTGCGCCAGAGCGTGCAGGGCAACTCCATGGTCCGCAAGATGGACGTGATGAAGATGCGCGGGCAGCCCACCCAACCGGGCCTGCACACCTTCCGTATCAGCGATGCCGGCATCCAGGTGTTCGCGCCGCCGCCGCAGCCGCCCACCGCATCCTCCATGGAGGAGCCGTTTGCCCATCGCCTGGGCCTGGGCGTGCCCGAGCTCGACGCCATGCTCGGCGGCGGTCTGCCGGCTGGCTACTCGCTGCTGGTGGCCGGACCCTCCGGCTCGGGCAAGAGCATCCTCGCCGGCGCCTTTCTCGCCGAAGGTGCGCGCCAGGGCGAAACCGGGGTGATCGCCGCGTTCGAGCAGCGCGCCGACCGCTCGCGCGGGCGAACCGTGGTCGAGCTGATCAAGAGCGGAAGGATCGGCGTGGTCGACACGCGCGCGCCGGGGTTGTCGGTGGACGAGATGTCGATGCTGCTGCTCACCGAGATCCGCCGGCTCAAGGCCACGCGACTGGTGATCGACTCGCTGTCCGGCTTCGAGCTGGCGCTGGCGCCGACCTTCCGCGAGGACTTCCGCGAGTCGCTGGCGCGCATGGTGTCGGCGCTGTGCGGCGCCGGGGTCACCGTGCTGATGACTTCCGAGCTGGAAGACCGCTACACCGAGCTGCGCTTCAGCCCCTACGGCACCGCGTTCCTCACCGACGCGATCGTCGTGCAGCGCTACATCGAGGTGGACAGCCGCCTGCAGCGGGTGATGGCGGTGGTCAAGGTGCGCGCCAGCGCGCACTCGGACGAGATGCGGCAGTTTTCCATCGACGATCACGGCATCCGCATCGGAGAGCGGCTGGCGGGCTACGAAGGACTACTCGGTGGCAGCCCCTCGCGACCGTCCGGATCGGCGCCCCCCGGTTGCGACGATGGATGACCGGTGCCTTCTGGAACGCATGCCATGAGCCCATCGACGGACCACGGCGGCAACCCGCCTGTCCCCGACAGCGCTCTGTCGGCGGCCGACAAGACCACCCTGCGCGATGCGCTGGCCCAGCTGCACGATGATCTGGGCCAGGCCCGCAAGACGCTGGGAAGCTCCCTGCACGAGGCGGAGCTGAAGGAGGCCAATGCCCGGCTGGTGGTGGCCGCGCTGCGCGCGGATGCCATTGCGGAAACCGCGCTGGAGCATCTTTCCGAGCTGGCCCGCAGCGCCTATCGCGACACGCTCACCGGCACGCCGAACCGCCTGCTGATGCGCGACCACCTCGATTCGGCGATCGCGCTCGCGCGCCGTGAACACGGGCACTTCGCGGTGTTCTTCATCGACTTCGACCACTTTCGCCAGATCAACCGCATGCTCGGCCATGCGGTGGGCGACGAGGTGCTGCGCCTGGGGGCGCAGCGGCTGGGCTCGGTGATCCGCGCCACCGATACGCTGAGCCGCCAGGGCGGCGACGAGTTTCTTGCGCTGATCAGCCAGCTGCACGGACCCGAAGACGCGGCCCGCGTGGCGCGCAAGATGCTGGCCGCACTGGCCCAGCCGGCCGAGGTGGCCGGCCATCGGCTGGCGCTGTCGGCCAGCATCGGCATTGCCATCTATCCGGAAGACGGCACGGATGCCGCCAGCCTGATGGAGCACGCCGATGCGGCGATGTACACCTCCAAGAGCGCCTGCCCCGGCAGCTTCCGGTTTTTCCACGGCCGCGGCACCAGCAGCCCTTCGGCCGCCGAGAACACGCCGACGACGGCGCCGGTATCCGAGTCGTCGAACCACGACCAGCTGCGCGAAGCCAACGCGCAGCTGGTGATCGCCGCACTGCGCGCGCAGACGCATGAGGAACAGCTGCTCGAAGCGCAGCAGCAGCAGACCAAGTTCGTGGCGATGGTGGCGCACGAGCTGCGCCACCCGCTGACCCCGCTGAAGCTGGCCGCCGACATGCTGGCCAGCCAGGACGGCCACGACCACGCATCGACCGAGCGCCTGCAGGGCATCATCACCCAGCAGGTGTCGCACCTGTCGCGGGTGATCGGCGACCTGCTGGACGGCACCTGCATCCACGCCGGCAAGCTGGTGCTGCGGCGCAAGCCGGTCGACATGGTGGCGGTGCTGCGCCAGAGCTGCGAAAACTGCCAGCCGTTGCTGACGCGCCGCCAGCAGACTTTGCGGCTGGCCCTGCCGCCGGGCCGCGTGGAGTTCAACGGCGACCCGGTGCGGCTGAATCAGATCTTCGGCAACCTGCTGGACAACGCTTCCAAGTACACCCCCAAGGGCGGCGAGATCGCGCTGGAGCTGGTGGTGCGCGGTGACGCGCTGGAGATCACCGTCAGCGATACCGGCATCGGCATCGCACCGGACGCGCTGGAGGCGATCTTCGGCCTGTTTGTGCAGCACGAGCGTGGCGCCGCGTTCGCCCAGGGCGGCATCGGCATCGGCCTGGCGGTGGTGCGCGAGCTGGTGCAGGCCCACGGCGGCACGGTGGTGGTGCACAGCGCCGGCGCCAACATGGGCAGCCGCTTCATCGTCACCCTGCCCAATCTGGCGTCCAATGACGCCGTGCTTTCCGGGTAACACCCCGCCGAGCCCCGCGGCCGCCACAACCGGCGCCGCTACAGCAATCGATTGGCCAACCGGTCCAGCCGCACGCCCTTGAGCCGGCGCAGCAGCTTGCGCACCGGGGCCGGGTAGTCGCGCACCGTGTCCAGCGCGTGGTGATCGCGCAGCCGCGTGGCGTGGCGCCTGAGCGCCGCCCACTCCGCCGCATGCTGCGCGCGCAGGTGGCCGTGCGGATCGTGCAACACCAGCGCGTTCTCCAGGTCCAGCGCCCAGGCGCGCGGGTTGAGGTTGTTGCCGGTGAGCACGGCCACGTCGTGGTCGATGAACAGGCCCTTCAGATGAAAGCTGTTGTCGGCGTGCTTCCACAGGTGCAGCACCAGCTGGCCGCTGGCCAGGTGCTTCTGGTGCACCCGCGCGAAGCGGCGCAGGTTGCTCTCGTACAGATACGGCAGCACGCCGATGGTGCGAAACGGCTCGCCCGGCGGGATGTAGAAATCGTTGGCGACCTTGTCGCCCACCATGATCTCCACCGTGCAGCCGCGGCGCAGCAGCAGGCCGATCGCGGCGCGCACCGGGCGCGGCAGATTGAAGTACGGGGTGAGCAGCACCACCCGCTCGCGCGCACTGGCGAGCAGCGCCAGCAGGGTGTCGTTGAGCGTGTTGTCGGTGCGGCCGAAGCCGGCCAGCGGCGTTACCGCCACGTCGTCCGCGCCGGGCACTTCGTCGTGCGGCACGGCGTACTGCGCGACAGCCAGCTGCTGACGCAGCGTGCGGATCGCCGGCAGCAGACTCGGCGTGCTGGGCACCAGCGGCACGTTCAACCGCGCCACCGCGGTGCTGCCGAGGAATACGCGCTGCACGTACTCGACCATGGCGTCGGCCAGCGGCGCGTGGCGCAGCAGGTGGTAGCGATCCAGCCGGTAGCGGCCGTGACGGGCCAGGTAGACGTTGTTGAGGCTGGCGCCGGAGTAGAGCACCGCGTCGTCGATCACCATGCCCTTGAGGTGCAGCACGCCGAACAGCTCGCGGCTCTGCACCGGCACACCGTAGATCGCCACGCCGTCGCCACGCTCGCGCGCCCAGGCGCGATACATGCCGGCGTTGCCCTCGCTGCGCGCCTTGCCGATCAGCCCGCGCTGCGCCCGATGCCAGTCGACGAACACGGCAATTTCCAGCGCGGGCTGGCGCGCCTTGGCCGCGTACAGCGCGTCGAGCACCTCGCGGCCGCCGTCGTCGTCCTCCAGATACAGCGCCACGATCACGATGCGCCGCTCGGCTGCGGCGATCTCCGCCAGCAAGCGAGCGCGGTAAGCCGCCGGATCGGGCAGCGTCTCGATCGCGCCGGCAGGCACGGCAAACGCCGGCAACGCATCGCGCTGCGCCTGCGCCCGCGACGCGCGGCGGAACGGCAGCAGCCGGCTGGCCATGCGGCCGGGAAGACGGGTCAGTCGTTTCATGTCAGGCAAGGATGCCGCCAGGTACGTGCGCGCAAAGTGTCGAGCATGGGGGTCGCCATGATCAGCGGGAAGCGCGGCAATGACGGCTCCGGTGCGGACACTGACCGCCGGCGGCAGCGGCGTTTACGGCGGCGGGCGAGCCATGAGGCGTCTGGCTTTCACCGGGCTCGACCACCGCGCTCGACGACGGCCGTGCGTAGCATCGCACCACGGCGCTCGCTGGCCGGCTCAATGACCCTGGATGGGATAAGACTGGAAGCCGGCCGCCGGCACCGTGGCCGGCGCGCTGCTGCCGCTGGTGGCGGGTGCGGCTCCGCCGGCGGCAGGCAGGCGCTGGCTGCCGCAGCGGTAGGCGCCCCACGGCTGCGAGCCGTCGGTCGGGTCGGCCAGCGGCTTGATGGTGTCGGCGTTCATCTTGGCCGCCTCGTTGCGCGCCATCACTTCCAGCTCGTCGCGCACCTTGATCTGGTTGCGGTCGACCGGACCGACGCGGTCCATCACCGACACGGTGACCTTGCCCAGCTCCTGGCACTGCGAAACGTCGCCGCTCCAGGCGGTGCGCACGGCCTTGCCGGAATCGTCCAGCTTGATGCCCCACGAGCAGGCGCTGAGCAGCACGACGGGAACGAGCAACAGGGTCTTGCGCATGGAAAGCTCCGCGATGGATGGCATGAGGGGCCGGGCAGTCGCCTGCCCGGCCCCTCATCGTAACGCGGGAACGCCGCGGCGTTCCCCAACCGACGCTTACCGGTGCGCCTTACTTGCCAGTGGCCACCGGCTTGCCGTCGGCGTCGAGCACCTGCATCGCGCCCAGGTCGAGCTTCTTCAGCGGCTGCTCGATCTTCGACAGGTCGCCCACGATTACCCAGGTGAGCTGGTTCGGGTGGATGACCTCCTTCGCCGCGGCGTTGACCTCGGCATCGGTCTGCGCCTCGGTGCGGGCCTTGAGGGTCTGCACGTAGTCGTCGGGGCGGTGGTACAGCACGATGCCCTGCAGCGCGCCCATCACCGCGCTGGTGGTCTGGTAGCTGCCCGGCATGGAGCGCACGTCGCCGGACTTGATCTTGTCGATCTCCTCGGTGGTGAGCGGCTTGTCGCCGACCACGCCCCTGGCCTCCTTCAGCATCTCGGCCACCGACTCGGCGGTCTTGTCGGTCTGCACCGGGGCGTACAGCAGGAACGGCCGCTGACCCTGAGCCGGCTGCAGGAAGCTGAAGGCACCGTAGGCCCAGTGCTTGTCCTCGCGCAGGTTCATGTTGAGGCGCGAGGTGAAGGTGCCGCCGAACGCGCTGCTCATCGTCTCGATCGGCAGGTTGTTCGGCGCCTCGGTGGACGGCGCCACGATACCGGCCAGGATCAGGCTCTGCTGCGCGCCCGGCCGGTTGATCAGATACACCCGCGGGTTGGCCGGCGGCGCGACCTTCGCCAGCAGCTTGGCGGGCACCTTGCCGCTGGCCTTCCAGTCGCCGAACACCGCGTTGAGCTCAGGGATGATCTTGTCCAGCGTGGTGTCGCCGGCGACCAGGATCTTCACGTTGTCCGGGCGGATGAAGTCGCCCATGAAGCGATGCATGTCCTGGGTGGTGAGCGAGGTGATCGACGCCTCCGTGCCCGAGCCGGTGAACGGGATGGCGTACGCATTGCCCTCGCCGTACAGCAGCGGCGGCAGCGTGCGCAGCGCGATGCCCACCGGCTGGCTCTTCTCCTGCGCGATGCGCGCCAGCCACTGGCCGCGCACGCGCGCCACGTCGGCGTCGCGGAACGCCGGGTTGCGCACGATGTCGGCGAACAGCGCCAGCGACGGCTTGAGTTGGTCATCCAGCGCATTCAGCGACGCGTTGCAGAAATCCAGCCCGCAGCCGCTGCCGATCTGTGCACCCAGGCGCTGCTCGGTCTTGGCGATCTGCACCGAGTCGAGGCGCTTGGTGCCTTCGTCGAGCATGGCCATGGTGAAGCTCGACGTGCCCAGCTTGCGGCCTTGGTCGGCGGCGAAGCCGGCGTTGAACATCAGCTGCACTTGCACCGCCGGCACCGCATGACGCTCGGCCAGCACCACCTCGATGCCGTTGGCGAGCTTGCCGCGCTGGATCGCCGGGAAGGTGAGGTCGGGGAAGCGGGTGACCTCGGGTACGCCCTTGCTGCGGTCGACGTCGGTCTTGACAGTGCGGTAGTCGCCCTTTGGGCTGAGCACCGGCTTGGGTGCGCCCGGCTCGGCCGGCCGACCGGCCACGGTGGCCATGTCGGCGTTCTCGACCTTGCCCGGCACCACGGTGAGCGTGTAGTCGCCCCTGGCGATCCACTGGTCAGCCGCTGCCTTCACGCTGGCCGGCGTCGCCGCCATCAGCACGTCGAAGTCCTTCAGATACTGACCCGGATCGCCCGAATACAGCTGGCCCTCGGCGAGGATCGAGGCCTGCGTGTTGACCCGCTCCAGCCCGCGCACGAACGAGGCGCGCACCTCGGTCTTCACGCGGGCCAGCTCGTCGTCGGTGGGGCCGTCCTTGAGGAATTTCCGCCACTCGTCGGCGACCGCCGCTTCCACCTTGGCCGGGTCGACGCCCTTCTTCACGTCCACCTGCAGCTGGAACAGGCTGGCCAGCACGTGCTGCTCGATGTCCACCGACACGCTGTCGGCAAGCTTGTCCCGGTAGACCAGGCGCTGGTACAGGCGCGAGGTCTTGCCGCCGCCGAGCACGGCCGCGGCCAGGCTCAGCCGGGTGAGATCGTCGCTGGTGCGCGAGGGCACGTTCCACTCGCGGTAGATGCGCGTCTGCGCCACGTTGTCGGTCATCGTGCCGCGCGTGGATTCCTTGCGCGGTGCCACCCACGGCTGCGGCCGCGGGACCTGCGGCCCGGCGGCGATGTCGCCGAAGTACTTCAGCGCCTTCTCCTTCGCCTGCGCCACGGTGATGTCGCCGGACAGCACCAGCACGGTGTTGGCCGCGCCGTAGTAATCGCGGAACCACTGCTTCACGTCGCCCAGCGAGGCGGCGTTGAGATCGGCCATCGAGCCGATGGTGTCGTGGTGGTAGGGATGATTGGCCGGGAACGCCTCGGCCTGGATCAGCTCGCCGACGCGGCCGTACGGCTGGTTCTCGCCCTGGCGCTTCTCGTTCTGCACCACGCCGCGCTGTTCGTCGAGCTGCGGCTGGCCGATCGCGCCGAGCAGATGGCCCATGCGGTCGGACTCCATCCACAGCGCCATGTCCAGCGCGGTGGTCGGCACTGTCTCGAAGTAGTTGGTGCGGTCGAGCCAGGTGGTGCCGTTCTGGTCGGTGGCGCCGGCCAGCTCGAACGGCTTGAAGAATTCGTCCTTGTGGTTTTCCGAGCCCTGGAACATCAGGTGTTCGAACAGGTGGGCGAAGCCGGTCTTGCCCTTCGGCTCGTAGGACGAACCCACGTGGTACCAGATGCTCACGGCGACCACGGGCGCCTTGTGGTCCTCGTGCACCACCACGGTGAGGCCGTTGGGCAGGGTGAAGCGCTCGTAGGCGAGATGCGGGATCTGCTCTGCCATCGTCGCCATGGCAGGCGCGGTGTCGGCAGCGGCTGCGAATGGCAGCGCGCCGGCACCCACGGTCAGCAGGCCGGCGATCAGCAGAGCAAGCGGTTTCTTCGACACGGTGAAACTCCTTTCTCACGGGCAATTCCCCGACGGTAGCGGCGCCCGTGCGCGGTGTGCAAATGACGAACGGCAGGGGTGGGACAGTCTGTCCGCCGCGTTGTCCGCTGCCGGACGAGCGGTGTCCGCGGACAGTCGCGCGTCGCCGCTCGCGTCATGACAAATGTCATCGCATCAACGGGTTATCTGCGACTTCCGCGCTGGCACGGCACTTGCGAGAGTAGCGGCACGGACACCTTAGCCCGGTCATTGAAAGGAGACACCCCATGAAACTCGAATCGCTTCTGCTGCGCGGCCTGTTCGTTGCCTGCCTCACCGTCTGCGGCCTGATCGTAGGCGCCATGCTGGTGCAGACCCCGCCCGCCGTACGCCTGGCTGGCAGTGCCGTGGCCCCGGTGGTCGGCATGGTGGTGCCGGCCAGCGGCTGCGCGCTGCCGCCGGACGGCGTGGTGTGCCCGCGCCAGGCCGGCTGATTGCGCTGGCCTGATCCGGACGACAGCGCCGCCGCTTCGCGGCGATAATCGCCGGATGCTCCACGTCATCCTGTTCCGCCCCGAAATCCCGCCCAACACCGGCAACGTGATCCGTCTGTGCGCCAATACCGGCGCCGCGCTGCACCTGATCCGGCCGCTGGGTTTCGACCTCGACGACGCGCGGCTGCGCCGCGCCGGCCTCGACTACCACGAGTACGCGGCGCTGGCCGTGCACGACAGCCTCGACGCCTGCCTTGACGCCATCGGTCGACCGCGGGTGTTCGCCTTTTCCACCCGCGGTCGCGTGGCGCATGTCGATGCGGCGTTCCAGCGCGGCGACGCCCTGCTGTTCGGCTGCGAGACCGCCGGCCTGCCCGGCGATGTGCTCGACGCAATTCCCGCGCCGCAGCGCCTGCGCCTGCCGATGCGGCCGGACAGCCGCAGCCTCAACCTCTCCAACACCGTGGCGATCGCGGTCTACGAGGCGTGGCGGCAGTTCGGCTTCGAGGGCGCCGCGCCGCTGCCGTCGGGCTGATACCGAGTGCGGCACGCCAGCGCGGCGGCTGCCGGGCTGGACGGTACGGCCGCTACAATCGCCGGATGACTGCCTCCGCCCCCAACGCCTGGCTCCCGCCGCCGCTGCGCAAGCTCGCCGGCCGCGCGCTGGAAACCGCGCTCAACCACACCCTTTCGCTCGATCCGGACACGCAGCACAAGCTCGCCGCGCTGCACGGCCGCAGCGTGCAGTTGCACCTGCGCGGGCCGGAGATCGCGCTCGCGGTGACGGTGGAACAGGGGCAGCTGCGCGTGGGTCCGCCCGCCGAGGACAGCCAGCTGCACGTGGCCGCCTCGCCGGGCAGCCTGCTCGGCATGCTGCTGCGCCGGGGCGACGACGGCGTGGCGCCGGGCAAGGTGGAGATCGCCGGCGACGCCGACCTCGCGCGGCGGCTCGAGAAACTCGCCAGCGGCTTTGCGCCCGACTTCGAGGAAGCGTTCGCGCGCACCTTCGGCGACGTGCTCGGCGTGCCGCTGGCGCGTGTGATCCGCGCCGGCCTCGCCCATGCGAAGGACACCGCCACCCATCTCACCGAAGACAGCGCCGACTGGGTGCGCGACGAGGCGCAACTGGTGATGGGACCGGGCGAAGTGGATGCCTTCCTCGACGGCGTCGATGCGCTGCGCGAGCGCAGCGAGCGGCTGGAAGCGCGGCTGGCCCGCCTGCAGCAGCGCATGCAGGGGCGCGGCGCATGAGCTCGCTCACGGTGTTTCCGCGTCTGCTGCGCGTGGCCTCGGTGCTGTTGGCATGGCGGCTGGACGAGATCGTCGAGGCCGCCCACCTGTTCCGCCCGCTCAAACTGGTGCGCCCGTTCTTCGGCAAGCCGCGCCCGGACGTCGACACACTACCCCGTGGCGCCCGCCTGCGCGGCGCGATGACCGAACTGGGGCCGATCTTCGTCAAGGCCGGCCAGGTACTGTCCACCCGCCGCGACCTGATTCCCGCCGACATCGCCGACGAGCTGGCGCTGCTGCAGGACCAGGTACCGCCGTTTCCCGGCAGCGAGGCGCGCGCCATCGTCGAGCGCGAGCTGAAGCAGCCGGTGACCACGCTGTTCGCCCGCTTCGACGAAACCGCGCTGGCCTCCGCCTCGATCGCCCAGGTGCATGCCGCCACGCTGCGCGACGGCCGCGAAGTGGTGGTGAAGGTGCTGCGGCCGGGCATCGCCAAGCGCATCGCCAACGACGTGGCGTTGCTGCGCTCGCTGGGTGAGCTGGTGAACCGCTGGCATCCGAACGCCGACAAGATCCGCCCGCTGGAAGTGGTGGCCGAGGTCGAGAAGATGCTCGAGAACGAGCTCGACCTGCAGCGAGAAGGCGCCAGCGCCAGCCTGCTCAAACGCAATTTCGAAAGCGGCGTGGACATGTACGTGCCCGCCGTCGAATGGGACTACACCACCGACGGCGTGCTCACACTCGAGCGCGTGTACGGCGTGAGCTGCGACGACGTGGCGGCGATCGACGCGGCCGGCATCGACCGCAAGGCGCTCGCCGTGAAGGGCGTTCGGGTGTTCTACGAGCAGGTGTTCCGCGACAACTTCTTCCACGCCGACGCGCACCCGGGAAACGTCTGGGTGGACCTCGCGCGCAAGGACGATCCGCGCTTCATCGCGCTGGACTTCGGCATCATGGGTTCGCTGCCGGAGGCCGATCAGTACTGGCTGGCGCAGAACTTCATCGCGCTGTTCGAGCGCGATTATTTCCGCATCGCCCAGCTGCACATCGACGCGGGCTGGATGCCGCCGCATTTGCGCGTGGACGAGCTGGCCGCCGCGGTGCGCACGGTGTGCGAGCCATACTTCACCCGACCGCTGTCGCAGATCTCCATCGCCGAGCTGGTGGTGAAGCTGTTCCGCACTGCGCAGAAGTTCGAGCTCACGTTGCAGCCGCAGCTGATCCTGCTGCAGAAGACTCTGCTCAACATCGAGGGCGTCGGGCGCATGCTCGACCCGGATATCGACATCTGGGCGGTGGCGCATCCGGTGCTGGAACGCATCCTGCGCGAGCGCTACAGCCTGCGTCGCACACTGAAGGAGGCGCGCAAGCGGCTGCCCGAGTGGATCAATGCGGCACCGCAGTTTCCCGAGCTGGTGCGCGACGCGCTCAAGCAGGCCGCGCGCGGCGAGGTGCGCAGCGTCAGCGATCCGCTGGCACTTCTGCAGCAGGCGGAACTGGCCCGGCGCCAGCAGCGCGTGCTCGGCGGCGCACTGCTCGGCGGCAGTCTGCTGATCGCGGCCGCGCTGCTGTGGACGCTGGCGCCCCAGCAGGGCGTGTGGCCACCGCTGGTTGCCGCCAGTGCCGGCCTGCTCGCCTTCGCCTTCACCTGGCCCCGCCGCCGCTGACCCTCGGGTAGGAGCCCGCTCGCGGGCGCTGCCTTTCGCTCTGAATCGACATCAAGCCAGGAGCATCGCCCGCGAGCGGGCTCCAACGGCAACACGTGGACCGCATGATCGAGATCCTCCATCAAGACGACGCGCTCATCGCGGTGAACAAGCCCGCGGGCCTGGCCGTGCACCGCTCGAAGATGGTGGGCAACGCGGAAGAGTTCCTGATCGACCTGCTGCGCGAACAGGTGGGCGGCACGGTGTATCTGGCGCACCGACTCGATCGCGCCACCAGCGGCGTGCTGCTGATCGCGCGTTCCAGCGAAGTGGCCAGCGCGCTCGGCGAGCAGTTCATGGGGCGCGACGTGCACAAGCAGTACCTCGCCGTGGTGCGCGGCTGGCCGGAGCCGGTCGAGGCGCTGATCGACTACCCACTGCCCGGCTCGCGCGAGACCGGTCCGCGGCGCGAGGCGCGCACGCGCTATCGCCGGCTGGCCACGGTGGAGGTGCCGATCGCGCTGGGGCGCTACCCGCAGCAGCGCTATGCGCTGGTGGAGGCGGAGCCGGAGACCGGACGCTTCCGCCAGATCCGCAAGCACATGGCGCACATCCACCATCCGATCATCGGCGACTGCCAGCACGGTCGCGGCGACCACAACCGCCTGTACAAGCAGTACTTCGGCTGCCACCGCATGCTGCTGCACGCGCGGCGCATCACGCTGCGCCATCCGGTGAGCGGCGAGCCGCTGGTGATCGAGGCGCCGCTGGACGAGGCGTTCAGCGCGCTGCTCGCGCGCTTCGGCTGGGGGATGAGCGAGGAGTGAGTGAAGAGGAGTGAGAAGTGAGAGAGGGCAGGAGCGGCCGCTCGCTTCTCCCACTGTTCCTGCCCTGGCGTGATGGCTCGCCTTTCCCGTTCCGCCTTTTCTCTTTGCTTCTATCCGCTCTTCTCTCACTCCTCACTCCTCTCCACTCACTACTCGCTCTGCCCCTACACTGCCGCCCATGCTCCAGATCAGCCGCACCCTCGCCATTCCCGACGCCGAGCTCGTCGAGCGCTTCCTGCGCGCCGACGGCCCGGGCGGGCAGCACGTGAACCGCACGGAGAGCGCGGTGGAGCTGCGTTTCGACGTGGCGCTATCGCCTTCGCTGCCGGATGACGTGCGCGAACGGCTGCTGACGCGGCGCGACCGTCGCCTCACCGACGACGGCGTGCTGGTGATCCAGGGGCGACGCTTTCGTGACCAGGGCCGCAACCGCGACGACGTGCGCGAGCGCCTGGCCGAGATCATCCGCGGCGCGCTGGTGCCGCCGAAGAAGCGCGTGGCAACCAGGCCCACCCGCGCCTCCAAGGAGCGCCGCCTCGCCGGCAAGCAGCAGCGCAGCCGGATCAAGCAGGGCCGTGGGAAGCCGGGAGCGCACGAGTGAGGCAGGTGGTTCCGCCGCTGCCGCCGCAGGCGCCGCGCATCCGCAACCGGTTCTGGCCCTGGCTCTGCCGCGGCCTGTTGCGGCTCGGTGGCTGGCAACTGAAGGGTGAGTTTCCCGACCTGCCCAAACTGATCGTGATCGGCGCGCCGCATTCGACCAACTGGGACGGCGTGTGGGGCCTGCTGATGAAGGTAGGACTGGGCATCGACATCAGCATCATGATCAAGCGCGAGCTGCTGGACAGCCCGCTGGGCATTATCCTGCGCCCGCTCGGGCTGATTCCGATCGACCGCGGCGCCGCCACCGACATCGTGCAGCAGATGGCCGCGCGCTTCGCCCAGCATGAACGCATGTGGCTGGGCATCACGCCCGAAGGCACCCGCAAGAAGGTCACGCACTGGAAGAGCGGCTTCCTGCGCATCGCGCGGGCGGCCGAGGTACCGATCCTGCCGGTGTTCATCGATTACCCAAGCAAGAGCTTCACGCTGGGCGCGCCGGTGTACCTGGGCCAGGACGAGCGCGACGAAGACGCGATGGTGCGCATTCGCGCGCTGTTCCGCGGCTATCGCGGCAAGCACCACAACGTCGACGTGGATTGAAGCTCAGCGTTCCGAGTGGCCCGACTCGTCGTAGTCGCGGTGGGTCAGCAGGCCCGGGCGAATCAGGTCGACGAACGCGCGTGCCTCGGCGCTGAGGAATTTTCCCTTGCGCATCACCACGCCGTAGCTGCGCTGGGGGAAGTACTGCTTCATGTTGCGCACGGCAAGACGCGAGCTGTCCGCCTCGGTGATGCAGATGCCGGTGACGACGGAGATGCCCAGGCCCATGGCGACGTATTCCTTGATCACGTCCCAGCCGCCCACCTCGATCGCCACGTGGTACGGCACCTGCCGCTGCTGGAACACCAGATCCACCAGCCGGTAGGTCGACAGCCGCTGCGGCGGCAGGATCAGGCCGTAGGGCGACAGGTCTTCCAGCGTCACGTTGGCCTTCGCCGCCAGCGGATGATCCGGCGGCATGATCAGCATCGGGTCGTAGTGGTAGATCGGCGCCCAGGCGATGTCGTTGGGCACGTCGAGCATGGAGCCCACCGCGAAGTCGGCCTTGTCCTCGCGCAGCAAGGCCATGCCGTCCTTGCCGGTGACGTTGGCCAGCTGCAGCTGCACGGCCGGGTAGCGCTCGCGGTAGCGGCGCACCAGCTCGGGCAGCAGGTACTGGATGGTGGAGGTGCCGGCGGCGATGGTCAGCCGGCCGGCGTGCAGCCCCTTCACCTTGGCCTGGAAGTCGCGATCGAGATTTTCCCAGCCCTCCACCAGCGGGCGCGCCAGCTCGTACAGCGCCTCGCCGGCATCAGTGAGGTTGATGCGTCGGCGGCTGCGCTCCATCAGCGTCACGCCCAGCTCGCGCTCCAGCGCCTGCAGCTGCAGGCTCACCGACGGCTGGGACAGGAACAGCGCCTCGGCGGCGCGGGTCAGGGTGCCCAGTTTCACCGTGGCGACAAAGGCCCGAAGCTGCTTCTGGCGGCTGCCCTTGTAGTAAAACCGCGCCGGGTCGGCCGGCTCGCCGGCGGCGCCTTTGCGGCGGCGCAACACGTCCGGAACGCCTTTTTTCGGCTTTTTTTCCGCCGCCGCGCGGATTTTCTGGCTCATGGAATCAATATGTTGAGGTGATCATTGATAATGACAATAGCAAAAATTGAAACATTTGCTTTGTCAAAGCCAATCTTGAAGGCCTAGTTTGGAGCTCCACCCAAGGCGGAGCAAACATCATGGCCGTACCCCAGCAACGCCTGCCCATCGAGCAGGTGCAGATCCAGGCCGATACGCGCGGCTACGAAGCCATCCTGACGCCCGAGGCGCTGGGCTTCCTCGCCCGCCTGCATCGCTTCGCCGAGCCGCGCCGCCAGCAGCTGCTGCAGGCGCGCCGTGACCGCCAGGCCCGCTACGACGCCGGCGCCCTGCCGAACTTCCGCGCCGACACCGTCGCCATTCGCGAGGGCGATTGGCGCGTTGCGCCGATTCCGGCCGCCCTGCAGGACCGCCGCGTGGAGATCACCGGGCCGGTCGAACGCAAGATGATCATCAACGCGCTCAATTCCGGCGCGAAGGTTTTCATGGCCGACTTCGAGGATTCCTCGGCGCCGAGCTTCCGCAACCAGCTCGACGGCCAGATCAACCTGCGCGACGCCGCCAACGGCTCGATCGCCTACACCTCGCCGGAAGGCAAGCGCTACCAGCTGGCCGGGGAGACCGCCGTGCTGGTGGTGCGCCCGCGCGGCTGGCATCTGCCCGAGCGGCACGTGCTGGTCGACGGCGAGGTGATGGCCGGCGCGCTGGTGGACTTCGGCCTGTTCGCCTTCCACAACGCGCACCTGCTGCACGCCCTGCAGCGCGGCCCGTACTTCTACCTGCCCAAGCTGGAGGCGATGGAAGAAGCCACGCTGTGGGACGACGTGATGGCGCTGACCGAGAACGAGCTGGACCTGCCGGTCGGCAGCATGAAAGCCACCGTGCTGATCGAGACGCTGCCGGCGGTGTTCCAGATGCACGAGATCCTGCACGCACTGCGCCGGCGCGTGGTCGGCCTCAACTGCGGCCGCTGGGACTACATCTTTTCCTACCTCAAGACCCTGCGCGGCCACCGCGACCGCCTGCTGCCCGAGCGTGGCCAGGTGGTGATGACGGTGCCGTTCCTGAAGGCGTACTCGGAGCTGCTGATCCAGACCTGCCATCGCCGCGGCGCGTTCGCGATGGGCGGCATGGCCGCGCAGATCCCGATCAAGGGCGACGAGGCTGCCAACGAGGCGGCGATGGCCAAGGTGCGCGCCGACAAGCTGCGCGAGGTGCAGGCCGGCCACGACGGCACCTGGGTGGCGCATCCGGCGCTGGTGCCAGTGGCCCAGGCGATCTTCGATGAGTACATGCCCGGGCCGAACCAGCTGGACAAGCTGCGCGAGGACGTCTGCGTGACGCGCGAGCAGTTGATCGCGCCGTGCGCCGGTTCGATCAGCCGCGCCGGCTTCGACAACAATGTCGAGGTGGCGCTGCGCTACACCGCCGCCTGGCTGGAAGGGCTGGGCTGTGTGCCGATCCACCACCTGATGGAAGACGCCGCCACCGCCGAGATCGCCCGCGCCCAGCTGTGGCAGTGGCTGCATCACGGCGGGGTGGAGTTCACCGACCACGCGCCGATCGATTTCGCCCTGTTCGATCAGGCGCTGGCATCGCACACGCACAAGCTGCGCGACAGTCTGCACCCCGGTGCCAGCAAGGCCGACGCCGCGGCCGCACTGCTCTCGGCGCTCACCCACGACGACCAGCTCGCCGACTTCCTGACCCTGCCCGCCTACGAGCAGCTCTGACCGACGCGTCACCGCACGAACCAGCTACCGGAGTCCATCATGAAGAACACCCTGCCCACCGCCGATCAGCTCACCCTCGACTGGAGCAACAACCCCCGCTGGGCCGGCATCCAGCGCAACTACAGCGCCGATGACGTGGTGCGCCTGCGCGGTACGGTGGGCGTCGAGCACACGTTGGCCAAGCGCGGTGCCGAGCGGCTGTGGAAGTCGCTGCACACCGAGGATTTCGTCAACGCACTGGGCGCGCTTACCGGCAACCAGGCGATGCAGCAGGTCAAGGCCGGCTTGCAGGCGATCTACCTCAGCGGCTGGCAGGTGGCGGCCGATGCCAACGTGGCCGGCGAGATGTATCCGGACCAGTCGCTGTATCCGGCCAACTCGGTGCCGCTGGTGGTCAAGCGGATCAACAACACGCTGCTGCGCGCCGATCAGCTGCATCACGCCGAAGGCAACGACAGCACCGACTGGCTGGTGCCGATCGTGGCCGATGCCGAGGCCGGCTTCGGCGGCGTGCTCAACGCGTTCGAGCTGATGAAGGCGATGATCGAAGCCGGCGCGGCCGGCGTGCACTTCGAAGACCAGCTCGCCTCGGTGAAGAAGTGCGGCCACATGGGCGGCAAGGTGCTGGTGCCGACCCGCGAGGCGGTGGACAAGCTCAACGCCGCGCGGCTGGCCGCCGACGTCTGCGGCGTGCCGACCCTGCTGGTGGCACGCACCGATGCCGACGCCGCCGACCTGCTCACCTCGGACATCGACGCCAACGACCGCGAATTCATCACCGGCGAGCGCACCGTGGAAGGTTTCTACAAGGTGCGCGCCGGCCTGGACCAGGCCATCAGCCGCGGCCTCGCCTACGCGCCCTATGCCGACCTGATCTGGTGCGAAACCAGCAAGCCGAACCTGGAGGATGCGCGCAAGTTCGCCGAGGCGATCCATGCGAAGTTCCCCGGCAAGCTGCTGGCCTACAACTGCTCGCCCAGCTTCAACTGGAAGAAGAACCTCGACGACGCCACCATCGCCAAATTCCAGAAGGAGCTGGGCGCGATGGGCTACAAGTTCCAGTTCATCACGCTGGCCGGCTTCCACAGCCTCAACTACGGCATGTTCGACCTGGCCCACGGCTACGCGCGCCGCCAGATGAGCGCCTTCGTCGAGCTGCAGGAGAGGGAGTTCGCCGCCGCCGAACGCGGCTTCACCGCGGTGAAGCACCAGCGCGAGGTCGGCACCGGCTACTTCGACCAGGTGACCCAGGCGATCCAGCAGGGGCAGTCCTCGACCACGGCGTTGACCGGCTCCACCGAAGAGGCGCAGTTCACCCGCCACGCGGCGGCGTAAGGGCGCAAGAGCGGGGAGTGAGTGAAGAGAAGTGAGGAGTGAGAGAAGAGCGTCGTCCTGAGCGATTCTCTCTCTTGCTCCTCACTTCGCGCTTTCTATCCGCGTGCGTGTTTTAAGCGAGCGGCGCGAGGTGCATAACGCGACGAGCCTTTCCCTCACTTCTCACTTCTCGGTCGCTCGCCAGGCACGAGCGCAATCACCAGCCAGCCCGGCCGCGGCTCAAGCTCGCGCTTGGCCGATGCCACGCGCAGCGCTCCCTTTTCCTCGATGCCGAACAGCAGGATCAGCGGCGAGCCGTACTGCTCGACGAAATGCGGCCAGTCGAAGGTGGTGGTGAGGCGGGTCGACTTGATCCGCCAGCCCTGCGACAAGCGCTCGGCGAAACGGCCGTGGGTCATCGTGTCGTCGAACAGCGGCGGAGCCAGCAGACTGTCGGCCAACGCGACGCGATCGGTCGCCTCATCCACGCTCAGGTTGCGCAGGCGGTAGACCTTGTCGCGGCCGAATTCCTCGCGGTAATGCAGGCAGGCGATGGAATTGCGTTCGCGATGGGTCGACATTGCCAGCAGGCGGCCGATGCCGGTCAGATCGAGATGGCGCTCGGCGTGGTTCGACGCCGGGTTGCCGAAGAATGTCGGCAAGCCTTCCATGCGCGCCTGGCGAATACCGTCCCAGTCGTCGTCGGCAAGCAGCAGGCGAACCCCGGCGTCGTGCAGCGCCTTGGCCACCGCGCGCGCCACGATGCCCGAACCGAACACCAGCACGCCGCGCGGCTCGGGCTCGGCCACCTTCAGCCAGCGGGCCAGCGGACGGGCCGTGGCGCTCTGCAGCACCACGGTACCGATGATCAGGATGAACACCAGCGGCACCAGCGCGTCGGCTCCGGGCAGCCCCAACGCGCCGAGGCGCAACGCGAACAGCGCCGAGACCGCCGCCGCCACGATGCCGCGCGGCGCTACCCAGGCGATCAGCGCGCGCTCGCGCCAGTTGAGCGCGCTGCCGGCGGTCGCCAGCGCCACCGTGACGGGACGGATCAGCAGTTGCGAGGCCAGCAGGATGCCGATGCCGGCCATCAGCATGCCCGGCGGCAGCGGCCACTGCAGTCGCGCGGCGAGCAGGATGAACAGGCTCGACACCAGCAACGTGGTCAGGTGCTCCTTGAAGTCGAGGATGTCGTCGACGTGCAAGCCACGCATGTTGCCCAGAGCGATGCCCATCACCGTCACCGCCAGCAAGCCCGATTCGTGGGTGATCGCGTTGGAGACGCTGAAGGTCAGCAACACCGCTGCCAGCGTGCCGAAGTTCTGCAAGTACTCGGGAATCATCTGCCGGCGCAACAGCTGCGCCAGCACCCACGCCGCTACCGCTCCGGCCAGCACGCCACACAGGATGGTGCCGAGGAACACGCCGATCGTGTGCCCCTGCTGGCGCGAGACGATCGCCTCGTAGATCAGCACGGCGAACAGCGCGCCGAGCGGATCGATCACGATGCCTTCCCAGCGCAGCGTGTTGGCGATGCGGGCGTTCGGGCGGAGCGTGCGCAGCATCGGCGCGATTACCGTCGGCCCGGTCACGCAGGTGAGCGCGCCGAACAGCAGCGCGATATCCCAGCCCAACCCGGCCAGCAGGTGCGCCGCAGCCGCCAGCATCAGCAGCGCGGCGACGGCGCCGTAGCTCACCAGTCCGCGCACTGCACGACCGATTTCGAGCAGCTCGCCAAATCGCAGGCTCAGACTACCTTCGAACAGGATCAAGGCCACCGACAGCGACACCATTGGGAACAGCAGTGGCCCGAGCAACCAATCCGGCTGCACCACGCCGGCCACCGGGCCGAGCACGATGCCGGCCAGCAGCAGAAACAGGATCGCCGGCAACTTCACCCGCCAGGCCAGCCACTGCGCGGCAAAGCCGATGCCGAGCAAGCCGGTCAGCAGCAGTCCGAGCTCAAGATTCATGCACGCTTCCGGAAGGCGATCCGCCGGGCATCGGAACACGCGCTCGCCTGCGCGTCCACCCGCAGGACCGGGGACGCGATTGGGCAGGACGGAAAAGATGGCCCCGGCATCGGAGGGAGGGAGGGGGAGCCGATGCCGGGGCGCGGGGGTCGGGACATTTGCGAACCGACGGGTGCAGATAATAGCGGGCGACAGGAGCAAGTCAATACTGCCCGGTACACAAAATGTCGCAGGGACTCAGAACCGGCGATATTGCAGGGCTTCGGCCAGGTGGGCGCGGTCCAGCAGGCCGGCGCCGCCGTCCAGATCGGCGATGGTGCGCGCCACCCGCAACGTGCGGTGATAGGCGCGCGCGGAGAGGTTGAGACGCTCGAGCGCGGCCTCGAACCAGCGCCTTTCGGCCGATCCCAGCGCGCAATCGCGCTCGAGTTCGCGTGTGCTGATTTCTGCGTTCGGCCGTCCCGCCCGTTGCAGGGCATGGTCGCGCGCGCGGATCACCCGCTGGCGCACCGTGGCGGAATCCTCGTCGTGCTCGCTGCGCGGCGAGCCGATCTCGGCCAGCGGCACGCGCGGCACCTCCACGCTGAGGTCGATGCGGTCCAGCAATGGCCCGGAGATGCGGGCGCGATAGCGCTGGATCTGGTCCGGCGTGCACTGGCAGCGCTGGCGGGGATCGCCCGCATAGCCGCAGGGACAGGGATTCATCGCGGCGATCAGCTGGAACTGGGCCGGGAAACTGGACTGCCGGGCCGCGCGGGAGATCATGATCTGCCCCGACTCCAGCGGCTCGCGCAGCACGTCAAGCACGTGGCGACTGAATTCCGGCAGCTCGTCGAGAAACAGCACGCCGTTGTGGGCCAGCGAGATCTCGCCGGGCCGGGGATAGGATCCGCCACCAACCAGGGCCACCGCCGACGCGGTGTGGTGCGGTGCGCGAAATGGTCGATGGCGCCACTGCGCCGGATCGACCGGCTGGCCGGTCACCGAGAGCACGGCGCAGGTTTCCAGCGCCTCGGCCTCGGTGAGCGGCGGCAGGATGCCGGGCAGGCGCTCGGCCAGCATCGTCTTGCCGGTGCCCGGCGGTCCGACCATCAGCAGGTGGTGGCCGCCGACGGCGGCAATTTCCAGCGCCCGGCGCGCCTGCAACTGGCCGCGCACATCGCTCATGTCCGGGCAGGCCATCGCGCCCGTGCCGTCGCTGCAGCGTCCCGGCGGCGCCAGCGTGGAGGCGTTGTGCAGCCAGCCACAGACCTCGGCCAGGCTGTCGGCCACCATCACGTCCACGTCCGATACCAGCGCTGCCTCGGCCGCGTTGGCGCGCGGGACGACCACCCGGCGGCCGCGAGCCCGTGCACGCAGCAACGCAGGCAGCACGCCGGAGACGCCGCGGATCGCCCCGGAGAGCGCCAGCTCGCCCAGGAATTCGCAATCGTCGAGCTTCTCCCGCGGCACCTGGCCGCCCGCCGCGAGGATGCCCAGGGCAATGGCCAGATCGAAACGACCGCCATCCTTGGGCAATTCGGCCGGTGCGAGATTCACCGTGACCTTGCGGTCCGGATAGCTGAAAGCGGTGTTCTGGATGGCCACGCGCACGCGATCACGCGCTTCGCGCACGGCCGCCTCGGGCAATCCCACGATATTGGTGCCCGGCAGGCCACCGGAAAGATGGACCTCGACCATTACCTGCGGTGCGGTCACCCCTTCCTGGGCACGGCTGAGCGTGACGGCCAGGCTCATGGACGAGGCGGGCGACCGGTAGGGAGACGGCCGCGGAGGAACGTGCGCATGCAGCAGCTCCGGTCGATGGGGCATAAATAACCGCCCCCGACCATTCTCGGGGTGAGGTGACAGGTCGGGGGCGGCTCCCGGGAGACGTTTACGGCTTAGGAACCGCGAGCAGCGGCCATCGTCTCCAGATCGGCGATGCGCTTTTCCAGTTCGTCAACCTTGGCGCGAGTGCGCGCCAAAAGTTGACTCTGGACATCGAACTCTTCGCGGGTGACCAGGTCAAGGCGGCGCAATCCGTGCGCCAGGACATCGTTAAAGTTGGTTCGCAAATCCTGATGCGCTTGAGCCAATCCTGGCGGCACCAACGAAACAAGTCGCAGGGCAAGTTGATCGATATCCTGCCTATCCATCATGGATAGCACCTCGAACTCGTCGAACTGAAGTGTAGGTAAACGCGCTTTGTGACCGCCATCGGGAAGCTCCGCCGGAGTTTGTAGGGATTGTCCTACACGCTGGATCAAGGCGACAGCGCGGGCGCGACAGCGCAAAATGCCGGTTCCGCGCCGGTCCCCGCCGGCGCCCGCGACGAGGAGCATCCATGAAGCTGGTATCGGCGGTCATCAAGCCGTTCAAACTGGACGATGTGCGCGAAGCGCTGGCCGAGGCCGGCGTGCAGGGCATCACGGTGACCGAGGTGAAGGGCTTCGGCAGGCAAAAGGGCCATACCGAGCTGTATCGGGGGGCGGAATACGTCGTGGACTTCCTGCCCAAGATCAAGCTGGAGGTGGCAGTGGCCGACGACCAGCTCGAACGCGTGGTGGATGCGATCCAGAACGCCGCCCGCACCGGCAAGATCGGCGACGGCAAGATTTTCGTCAGCGCGCTGGATCAGGTGATCCGCATCCGCACCGGCGAACTGGACAACGACGCGCTCTAGGCCCCGCCCACCCACGGGGCCTGCGCCCGCTCGAAGCGGCGGTGGTGCACCAGCAGGCCGCTGAAGTAGGCCACGTAATAACCCACCAGCAGGCCGAACACCGCCATGGTGAGCGGGCTGCTGCCGATCGCCGGCCCCGCGTAGGCACCCGGCTCCGACGCCAGCTGCGGCATCGCCACCAGGAACCGCCAGGCCAGCCGGCCGACCAGCAGCGCAGTGAGCAGGGCGCCGATCCAGGGATTGGGTATGTAGCCGTCGCTGCCGTCTGCCCGGCGGTCGAAACGGGTCAATCGCAGGCCGACCAGGCCGAGCAACACGCCGACAAGGACGCCGGCGAGCAGGCCTTCGAGCAACGGCGGGTGCGCCAGCCCCGGCCACGCCACCAGCGCGCCCAGCAGGACGAACGTTGCGATGCGCGCCAGCATGCGGCCACGGCGGATCGGCTGGCGGCCGAACTGGCTGCGCACGCGGCGCCAGATCAGCAGTCCCATCACGGGAATCATCACGGCGAGCGAGGTGAGATGCGGTGTCATGCGCGGCGTTTCCTTCCATTGAATGAGGGCCAGCGTAGCGGCCGACCCTGGCATCGGTGCAGTGCCTGCTGATAGCTGTCGCGAATGACGGCTGTCACTCCCGCGCGGGCCGCTCGGCCTACTTCGCCTTGCCCTGGTTGGCCACCGCGGCCATCTTGGCGGCGATCGCGTCGGCATCGCCCAGGTACTCGCGGCGGATCGGCCGCAGTTCGGCATCGAACTCGTAGACCAGCGGGATCCCGTTGGGGATGTTGACCTCGACGATGGCGTCGTCGGAGATGTTGTCCAGATACTTCACCAGCGCGCGCATCGAATTGCCGTGGGCCACCACCAGCACGCGCTGGCCGCTGCGGATCGCCGGCGCCAACATCTCGTGCCAGTACGGCAACACGCGGGCGACGGTGTCCTTGAGGCACTCGGTATCGGGAATCTGCGCCGGGTCCAGTCCCGCATAGCGCGGGTCATGCAGCGCTTCGTTGGCGCCGCGCTCCAGCGGCGGCGGCGGGACGTCGTAGCTGCGGCGCCAGATCTTCACCTGATCCTCGCCGTACTTGGCGGCAGTCTCGGCCTTGTTGAGGCCGGTCAGCGCGCCGTAGTGGCGCTCGTTGAGGCGCCAGTCGGTGAGCACCGGAATCCACATCTGGTCCAGCGCCTCCTGCACCCCCCACAGCGTGCGCACACAGCGCTTGAGCACCGAGGTATGCGCCACGTCGAACTGGAAGCCCGCCTGCTTCAGCGCAGCGCCTGCTTCCCTGGCCTCGGCGATGCCCTGCGGGGTCAGGTCGACGTCGGCCCAGCCACTGAAACGGTTGTCGAGGTTCCACTGGGATTGGCCGTGGCGGATCAGGACGAGCTTGTGCATGGTGATGGCGACGCGCGGGGAAAGGGAAAATGGTGAAGGGCGCCGACCCACCCGTCAAATCGCGCCCCTGCCAGAGGTCACGTAAACCGCCGTCGCTCCGGCCGCATCTATGGTCTCGTTGTGTCCCCCGCGGCAGGCCGCCGACGCGCCCTCCGCCCTGTCATGCCAAGGAGATTCCCATGCGCCGCACCCTGCTTGCCTTCGCCCTCGTCCTCGCCATCCAGCCGCTTGCCGCCGCCGCGCAGGACGACATCGACAAGGTCAACGGTTCCGTCCACGTCGAGGCCGGCCAGCAGGTCGGCGACGCCAGCACGGTCAATGGCTCGGTGCACGTGGAAGACGGCGCCAGCGTGCACAAGGCCAGCACGGTCAACGGCGCGGTGGAGCTGGGTGACAAGGCCCAGGCCAGCGAGATCGGCACGGTCAACGGCGCGGTGTCACTCGGCGAAGGTGCCCGCGTGAGCGGCAAGGTGGAGGCAGTGAACGGCAGCATCCGGCTGGACAAGGGCGCCGAGATCGGCGGCCGCGCCTCCAACGTCAATGGCGCGATCACGCTCGACGCCGCCCACGTGGCCGGCGGGCTGGGCACCGTCAGCGGCGACATCACGGTGGGGGCCAGCTCGCACGTGGAAGGCGGCATCCTGGTGGACAAGCCCGGCGGCTGGTTCCACTTCAATGCGCAGCGTCCGCCGCACGTGGTGATCGGGCCGCACGCGGTGGTGCAGGGCACGCTGGAGTTTCGCCGCGAGGTGGTGCTCGAGGTCAGCGACAGCGCGCAGATCGGCCCGGTGAAGGGCGCCACGCCGGTGACGTTCCACGGCGACGCACCCTGAGAGCAGATTAGAGAGAGTGGAGAGGAGTGAGCAGTGAGAGAAAGCCGGAGTCCGGTAGACGTTGCGCTCCTCGCTCCTCTTCCCTCACTCCTCAGCTTTCACACCCAGTCGCGCGGCACCAGGTAATCGGCCAGCCGCGCCTCGGCGCTGCCCGGTTCGGGCGTGTACCCGTATTCGAAGCGCACCCGCGGCGGCAGGCTCATCAGGATCGACTCGGTGCGTCCGCCCGACTGCAGGCCGAACAGCGTGCCGCGATCCCACACCAGGTTGAACTCCACGTAGCGGCCGCGGCGATAGAGCTGGAACTCGCGCTCGCGCTCGCCGTACGGGGTGTCCCTGCGCCGTTCGACGATCGGCAGATAGGCGTCGAGGAATCCCTGCCCCACCGCCTGGGTCAGCGCGAAGCAGCGCTCGAAGCCGCCCTCGTTGAGGTCGTCATAGAACAGACCACCCACGCCGCGCGTCTCGCCGCGGTGCTTGAGATAGAAGTATTCGTCGCACCAGCGCTTGTAGCGGGCGTAGACGTCGTCGCCGTACGGCGCGCAGGCGTCGCGCGCCACTGTGTGCCAGTGCAACACGTCCTCGTCCACCGGATAGAACGGGGTGAGGTCGAAGCCGCCGCCGAACCACCACACCGGCTCGACACCCTCCTTGCTCGCCTCGAAATAGCGCACGTTGGCGTGCGTGGTCGGCACGTGGGGGTTCTTCGGATGCAGCACCAGCGACACGCCGGTGGCGACGAAGCTGCCGCCGACCAGTTCCGGCCGGTGCGCGGTGGCGCTGGGCGGCAGCTGGTGGCCGTACACACGCGAAAAGTTCACCCCGGCCTGCTCGAACACGGCACCATCGCGCAGCACCCGGGTGCGACCGCCGCCGCCCGCTTCGCGCGTCCATGCGTCCTCGACGAAACGCGCGCCGCCGTCTGCGGCTTCGACGGCTGCACAGATGCGGTCCTGCAGTTCGCGCAGAAAGGCTTCGGCGCGTTCGGCCTGCTCGCTCATCGCTGGATCACCCGTATCGGAAAGACGCGAAGCTTAGCAAGCCGGTCACGTCAGCCGATGCGAGAGGCCATGCGCGTGTGGCCGATCAGGGTCGCCCAGCGCACGCCCAGATCGATCCACATCAGGTAGGCCGATTCCAGCAGCAGCAGGCGCAGCGCGCGCGGGGTGAGGTGCAGGCGCGGCTCGGCGGCGATCGGCACGCTGGCAAAACCGAGCCGGCGCGCCAGCAGCTGGCAACGCGCAAGGTGATAGCGGCTGGTGACCAGCGCCACCGGCGGCAACGGGGCGGACGCATCGTCACCACGCAGCAACCCGCGCGCCTGGCGCAGGTTCTCCAGCGAATCGGTGGACTCGTGCTCCAGCTGCACCGCGACCTCGCGAGGCAGTCCTTCGCGCAGCAGCCAGCGATGCCCGGCGGACGCCTCGCTGATCGAACTGCCGCTCGCGCCGCCCAGCAGCATCAGGCGCTCGGCCAGCGCCTCGCGGGCCAGGGCCAGCGCGCGGCGCAGGCGATGGCGATAGTCCTCCTCCGGCTCGTCGTGCTCCAGCCGGCGACCGAACACCAGCACCACCATCGGCGCCGGCGGCCGCAGCGGGCTGCGCCACGCCAGGCGCAGCACGTGCGCGAGGTAGCCCACGAACACCAGGCCGCCGCTGAGCGCCAGCGCAAGCACGCTCACCAGCGCCGCGTGCCAGACGTCGAGGTCGGCCAGGTAGCGTTGCAGGCGGGAGGGCGGCGAAGCGGCAGGCAAGGGCAGTGATCCGTAACGGGGGACGTGCCAGTTTGGGCAGTCCCGCACGAAGGGGCAATGCGTGCGCGGCGATGCCGCAGTCGCGCATCGTCCCGGGCCGTGGCCCGCGGAACCGCTGTGGCTAGGCAAGCCCGGGTGGCACGGCTAGGCTTTCCGGATGCCTGATCCGATTGCCCCTCTCGCGGTCTCCGCGTACACCGCCACATCCGCGCTCGGCCATGGACTGCAGGCGCATCTGGACGCGCTGCTGGCCGAACGCAGCGGCTTGCGCCCCAACGCGTTCTCCAGCGCACCGCTGCCGTGCTGGATCGGCCAGGTCGACGGCGTCGAGAGCGCGCCGCTGCCCGAGGCGCTGGCCGCGTGGGAATGCCGCAACAACCGGCTGGCCTGGCTGGGCCTGAACCAGGACGGCTTTCTCGACCGCGTCGCCGCGGCCCGCTCCCGCTATGGCGCCGGGCGCATCGCGCTGATGCTTGGCACCTCCACCGCCAGCATCGGCGCTACCGAAGAGGGTTACCGTCGGCTGGATCCGGACGGCGGCCTGCCCGACGACCTGCTTCGCCCGGCCATCCACGCGCCGCACTCGCTGTGCGCGTTCGTGGCCGAGGCGCTGGGCATCGAGGGACCGTGCCTCACCGTGTCCACCGCCTGCTCGTCCAGCGCCAAGGTGTTCGCCAACGCCGAGCGGCTGATCCGCCTCGGGCTGGTCGATGCGGCCGTGGTCGGGGGCGTGGACACCTTGTGCGACAGCGTGCTGTTCGGCTTCAACGCGCTGGAGCTGGTTTCACCAGAACCGTGCCAGCCGTTCGACGCCAACCGCCGCGGCATCTCGATCGGCGAGGCGGCGGGCTTCGCCCTGCTCGAACGCGTGGACGCGGCGCCTGCTGCGCCGCGCCTGCTCGGCTACGGCGAGTCCACCGATGCACACCACATGTCCACGCCCCATCCGGAAGGCCTGGGCGCCGAGCTGGCGCTGCACGATGCGCTCGCGCGCGCCGGCATCACCGCCGAACAGGTCGACTACATCAACCTGCACGGCACGGCGAGCATGAAGAATGACGAGGTGGAGGCCGCGCTGGTAAGCCGCGCCTTCGGCGCGCGCACGCGCGCCAGCTCCACCAAGGGTTTTACCGGCCACACGCTGGGCGCGGCCGGCATCGTGGAAGCGGCCATCACCCTGCTTGCCCTGCGCGAAGGGCTGGTGCCGGGCAACCTCGGCGGCCACAACCCGGATCCTGACTGCGGTCCGCAGTTCGCCTGGCACAACGAGCGCCGCCCGCTGCGCATCGCGCTCAGCAACTCGTTCGGCTTCGGCGGCAACAACGCCTGCCTCGCCTTCGCCCGCGCGGAGGCCGCCGCATGAGCGCGCTGCACGTCGCCATCGAAGGCCTCGGCCTGTGGACGCCGCAGTTGGGCAACGTGGATGCGCTGCGCGCGCTGCTGGCCGGTACGCCCGTGGCGCCGCCGCCGACACGTCCCGCGGCCGCCACGCTGCCGGCGAACGAGCGCCGCCGCGCGCCGGAGAGCGTGCTGCTGGCCACCGAGGTGGCCGACCAGGCGGTAGCTATGAGCGGCCGCGCAGCGAGCGAACTGGCCTGCGTGTTCACCTCCAGCCACGGCGACCAGGCGATCACCGACTACATGTGTGCCACGCTGGCGACCGCGCCTAACGAGCTGTCGCCGACAAAGTTCCACAACTCGGTGCACAACGCGCCGGTCGGCTACTGGACCATCGCCACCGGCTGCCATGCCGCATCCACCGCGGTCTGCGCGCACGCGCTGAGCTTCGGCGCGGGACTGCTCGAAGCGGTCAGCCTGGTGCTGGCCGATCAACGGCCGGTGCTGCTGGTGTGCAGCGACATCGCCGGCAGCGGCCCGCTGCGCGAGGTCACCGGGTGCGAGCAGTCGTTCGGCGCGGCGGTGGTGCTGGCGCCCGTGTCGAACGCGTCGGCGCTGGCAACGCTCACGCTGCGGCTGTCATCCGGCCGCGATGGAACCGCCGGCGCACTGCCCGAACCGCTGGCAAGCGTGCGCGCCGGCAATCCCGCCGCGGGCGCGCTCGACCTGCTGATACCACTGCTGCGCGGCGCCGCGCATGCCCGCCTCGCCGCCTCGCCTTCGATGGAACTGGATCTGGACATGGAGTATCCCGCTTGAACGATCTGCCTCGATGGTGCGTGCTGATCCCCTGCCTGAACGAGGAGGCGGCGATCGAGTCGGTGGTGCGCTCGGTGCTGGCGCTGGACGCGCCGATGATCGTGATCGACGACGGCTCCGACGACCGCACGCCGGAGCTGGTGGCGCAACTGCCGGTCACGCTGATTCGCCACGCCACGCGACACGGCAAAGGCGAGGCGCTGCGCAGCGGCTTCCGCGAGGCGTTACGCCAGGGCTACGAGGCCGTACTGACGATGGACGGCGACGGCCAGCACCTGGCCAGTGACATCCCGCGCCTGCTCGCCGCGGCGCAGCGCTATCCCCGGCACATCGTGATCGGCGCGCGCCTGCTCGACCGCGAGCAGCAGCCGACGGGTCGCCGCCGCGCCAACGGCGTGGCCGACTGGGGCATCTCGTGGGCCTGTGCGCAGCCGGTGGTCGACACGCAGAGCGGCCAGCGCTGGTATCCGCGCGACGCGCTGGCGCTGGTCGACCTGCCCGCGGAGAACTTCGTGTTCGAGGCTGCGATCCTGATCGCCGCGGCGCGCGAGAAGGGCCTGGGCGTGGTCTCGGTGCCGATCGCCTCGCGCTACCACGGCACCTTCCGGCTCAGCCACTTCAAGCCGGTGCGCGACGTCACCCGGATCACCACCTACACCATCGGCCGCGTGGTGCACTACGGCGACATCGTGGCGAGCTACCGCCGCTCGCGCGCCAGCGCGCCGATCGTGCTGAACGACGTCTAGTACGTTCCCGATCGATCCGACGCGCGCGTCCGCGCGGCCCGGCTCGATGCCGTCGCAGGATACGGCCCGCACGGCACGTCGCCTTCACGTCGCACAGGCTGCAGCGATCCGCCCATGCGTGCACAATCGGGGCGGACTCCGGGAAGGGATGCACATGGGCGACACGACGCACGATGCGGTGATCCTGGGCGGCGGGCTGGCCGGACTGTGCCTGGCGCTGCAGCTGCGCGATGCGTTTCCCGACATGGACATCGTGGTGCTGGAGCGCCGCGCGCATCCGCTGCCGGAGGCAGCGCACAAGGTCGGCGAATCCACCGTGGAGATCGGCGCGCATTACCTCGCGCACACGCTGGGCCTGCGCACGCATCTGGAAGACGCGCACATCCGCAAGTTCGGCTTCCGCTTTTTCTTCAGCGACGGCCGCAGCGATCTTGAAGAAGTCACCGAGCTGGGTGTGCGCGAGGTGCTGCCCACGCCGAGCTACCAGATCGACCGCGGCATCTTCGAAAACTTTCTCGGCGAGGAGGCGCGTCGGCGCGGCATCGATTTCCGCGACGACGTGCGCGTGACCGCCTTCACGCTTGGCACCCAAGGCACGCTGCATCGCGTGCGCTGCACAGATGCCGCGGGCACCGAGCGCGCACTCGACGCGCGCTGGCTGCTCGACGCCTCCGGCCGCGCCGGCATGATCCGGCACAAGCTCGAGCTCACCCGCGACAACGGCCACCACGCCAACGCCGTGTGGTTCCGGCTGGACGACCGCCTCGCCATCGACGGCTGGTGCGACGACGCCGAATGGCAGGGTCGCTGCACGCCCGCCGAGCGCTGGCGCTCGACCAACCACCTGTGCGGCCCGGGCTACTGGACCTGGCTGATCCCGTTGGCGTCGGGCGCGCACTCGATAGGCATCGTGGCGGATGCGGCGATGCACCCGATCGAATCGATGAACACCTTCGAACGCGCGCAGGAATGGTTGGCCCAGCACCAGCCGGCGCTCGCGCGCGAAGTAGCGCAGCGGCAGCACAAGCTGCTCGACTTCGCCTTCTTCCGCGACTACTCCTACGGCTGCGCGCGCATGTTCAGCGCCGATCGCTGGGCGCTCACCGGCGAGGCCGGTGCGTTCCTCGATCCGTTCTACTCGCCCGGCACCGACTTCATCGCCATCACCAACACCTACATCACCGAGCTGATCCGGCACGATCGTGAGGGCAAGCCCGTGGCGCCCTACGCGCGGCTGTACGAGCGGCTGTTCTTCTCGTTTTACGAGAGCACGCTGGCGCTGTATCGCCACCAGTACCCGCTGCTGGGTAACGCCGAGGTCATGCCGATCAAGGTGATCTGGGACTACGCCTACTACTGGGGCGTGCTGTGCCAGCTGGTGTTCCAGGAGCGCCTCACCGACGCGGCGCTGTTCGCCGAACTGGCGGATGAACTGGAAACCGCGCGCGCGCTCAACGAGCGCATGCAGGCGTTCTTCGGTCGCTGGCATGCCGCATCGCACGGGCGCAACCCGCGCGCCATGCTCGACCAGGGCGAGCTGCCCTGGTTCGCCGCGATGAACGCCACACTGCACGATGCGCTGGATGACACCGGCGTGCGCACGCGCCTGCGTGAAAACGTGGCGCTTCTGCAAGGTTTGGCCGCCACCATCGTGAAGCGCGCGGCGGGTGACGCGGGTGAGTCAATGCGCGAGACGATGGACGATCTCGCCGGTCACGCGGAGTCTCCTGAGCTTTTTCGCGCCGCCTGAGCGCGGACCGGGTTCGCGCCCGGTCGCGCGTTCGCCTTACTCCAGATCGCCGAGCTGGCTGCCCTTGGCTGGTTGCACCAGCCACTGGGCGATGTCCTTGCCGAGCGCCTTGACGGTGCGTCCGAGCACGGAGCACGAGCCCTTGAAACCGCCGAACGCGCCGCCCATCGAGTTGCGCCGTCCGGTGAAGTCACCGATTTCCTTGCCGTCCTGGTAGAGCTTGCCGCGCACGGTGGTGGACTTGTGGTGGCCGATGAAGGCATTGCCGTCGGAGGAGGCGTCCACGATTTCCATCACCAGCACGCGCCCCGGCGTCGTCGCATCGACCTGCGGTGCAAACGACACCTCGGTGTGGTTCTCGCGCGCGTACTCGCGCACGAAGTCCGGAAGCTGCTCGGTGAGCTTGCACTCGCGCTTGACCGCTCCGGCCACCAGCGCGCCGTCGGCATACGGCACCGGACGCTGCACCGTAACCGTGTCGGCGGCGTGGGCGATCGACACCGCGCCGCAGAACAAGGCGGCGGAAAACATGAGGTAACGCATGATGACTCCCTGTACAGGACCCCCTTGGTCCCGCCAGCGAGTATGCCGCAGTGGACGACTCAGCCCATGCCGCCGTTGACGCCGATCACCTGGCCGTTGATATAGCCGGCGGCGTCCGAGCACAGGAAGGCGACCAGGGCGGCGACTTCCTCCGGCTTGCCGGCGCGCTGCGCGGGCACCATCTCGCGGATCCGCTCGGGCGGAAAATCCTCGCCGATCATCTTGCCTTCGATGATGCCCGGCGCCACCACGTTGGCGGTGATGCCGCGCGAGGCCATCTCGCGCGCCAGCGATTTGCTGGCGCCGTGCAGCGCCGCCTTGGCCGCCGCGTAGTTGGTCTGCCCGCGATTGCCGACCACCGCCGCCACCGAGCTGATCGACACCACGCGGCCGAAACGCGCGCGCGCCATCGGCAGCAGCAGCGGCTGGGTGACATGGAAGAAACCGTGCAGCGACACGCCGATCACGCGGTGCCAGGCGTCGTCGGTCATGCCGGCCATCGGCATGTCTTCATGCACGCCGGCGTTGTTGACCACGGTGTGGATTGCACCGTCGGCGAGGAGCGACTCCAGCGCCGCGCGGGTGGCCGCCGCGTCGGCGACATCGAACGCCACCGCCTGCGCACAGCCGCCCGCCTCGCGAATCGCGGCAGCGACCGCCTCGGCGCGTTCGAGGCCGCGGTTGGCGTGCACGATCACGTGGTAGCCGGACGCGGCCAGCGCGAGGCAGATCGCGCCACCGAGATCGCCGCTGCCACCGGTGACGAGGGCGCGACGGGAGGGCTTTGCATCAGTCATGGCTTGGCTCCCGGGGATGGATCACGGCGGCGCGGCCGCTGGCCAGCACGCGCCCGCCTTGTTCGACGCGGAACGCGTACTGCGCACCGGCATCGTCGGCGAACAGACATTCGGCATGGACGTCCAGACGGCCACCACTGGCGTCCACGTGTTCGACCGCCAACTGCACGTCGCGCAGGCTGACCAGGCGGCCCGGCTTCACGGCCGTGGCGCCCTGCGCGCGATCGCGCAGGGCGCCGTGCACGGCCATCGCCTGCGCACCGTATTCGGCCAGGTGCACCGCATGAAGGCCTTCGGGGCCACGCAGTGGGTTGTCGACACGGGCGTGGCTTTCGCTCACTGCGTGGATGGTGGTGGCATCCCAGGCCAGCACGCTATCGAGCAGGCACATGCCGCCGGCATGGGGAATCAGCGGGGTGAACTCAGTCCTGTCGAGCATGCGGCGCCATCAGGATCGAGAGGCAGAAGTGGAAGGCCACGCCCAGGCTCACCGTGAGCCCGATCGCGCGCAGCACCGGAATGCTCGCCCATGCCAGCATGCCGAACACCAGCAGCGCGGACGCCACGCACACCAGGGTGGCGTGCAGGGTGCGGCGCTGCTCGGCCGGGTCGCCGGTCTCGCGCTCGAAGAACAGGGCGTAGTGCAGGCCCAGCCCACCGGCGAGGATCAACGCGATGAGGTGGAACAGCGAGATCTCGATGCCGGCCATGCGCTCCACCGCCAGCACCAGGAAGGTGGCCAGCGTCATCGGCGCCAGAACGTGCCAGGCGCGCCGCACGCTGCGCAGCGACAGCGTGATGGTGAGCACCAGCAACAGCGTGGCCACGCCCAGCGCCTGCAGTATGCGCACGCGATACGCGGCGACCAGCGATTCGGCCGCGCCCTTCATGTCGAGCAGGCGCACGCCGCCGCCCTGCGCGGCCGCCATCGCCTCGATCGCCGCCACGTCGTGCACGCCGCTCACCGTGCCCAGCCCCAGCCAGTGGTCGCCGCGATGCATCAGCATGGCGGCCAGCCGCTGGCCCAGCGGGCCCTGGGCATAGCGCTCCGGCGTGAGCAGCGGCGCCGTGCGGGCGGTCTCCACGTCGTCGACGAATGGCGCAAACAGGTCCGATCGGAACGGCAGGCCGTCGGCTGCCCTGGCCAGCGCGGCCTGCAACGTGGCGCGATCGGGCAGCCGCGCCTGGCGCGCGCGCTGGGTGGCTTCGCTGGGCAGGTACTTCGACGGCAGCTCGATCGCATCCACGGCGTGGCGCGCCACCAGCGCGTCGATCGCGGGCTCGAGCCGCTCCGAAGCGGCCAGCACGCCCTGCTCGGTGGGTGCCTGGATCAGCAGCAGGTAGCGTACGTCGGGCGCGCCCAGCGCCTCGCGCAGGCGCGCGTCGCGCGCCAGCAGGTCGGTGGGCAGCGGGGTGAGCGCGGCGAGGTTGTTCTGCCAGAACGGCCCGGGCGCGAAAGCCAGCATCAGCACGGTGGCCACGGCCACCACCAGCGGCACCCAGCGCGGGCGCGGCAGGCGGTCAACCCAATGGCGCGCCTTGATCAGCCACGGCATGCCGGCCACGTCGCGCACCTGCGCCGGCAGCAGGTGCGGCAGCAGGTAGCGCGTGCTGAAGCCGGCCACCAGCAGGCCGGTGATGGTGAACACGGCGAGCTGCTTCAGGCCGTTCACGCCCGAGGCGTAGAAGGCGAGGTAGGCGATGCACGCCGAGGCGATCGCGGTGAGCAGCAGCGGCCACAGCTGGCGCACGCTGGCCAGCGCATCCTCGCCGGCGCGGCGATGGCTGAGCAGGCGGATCGGGTACTCCTGCGCCACGCCCAGCAGGGTGAAGCCAAACGCCAGCGTGATGCCGTGCACCTGCGGGTACACCAGCACCAGCGCGGCCATGCCGGCCAGCGCGGCACTGGCCACCGGCAGCGCGCCAAGCAGCAGCGAGCGAACGCTGCGGTAAGCCAGCAACAACAGCGCGATGAAACCCACGGTGGAGATGCGACCGATCCAGTCCGCCTGCGCGCGGGTCTGCGCATTCACCACCACGCTGAAGTAGCCCGGACCGCTCAGCGTGAGCGTGGCCGCCTCGTGCTGCGGCAGGCGCGCGAACGCCGCGCGGATGCCGTCGATGGCCTGCTGCTGCGCGTCCGGGTCGAAGCCCGCCGCCTGCGTCTGCACCAGCAGCAGCGCCTCGTTCTGCGGCGAGAACCACACGCCTTCGCGCGTCTCGGGGGATTTGGGCGGCGACCAGCGCTGCGCCAGCTTGAGCACTTCCAGCGTGGGATCGCGCGGCAGCAGATCCTTGAGCAATACCGCGGCCGGCGAGGACAGATCGTCCAGCCGCTGGTCGAGCTGGTCGGCGAGATAGGCCTCGTCCAGCGGCTGCGTGTCCAGCGTGGGCGAGAGCAGGTAGCGATACGGCAGCAGCGTCGGATCGAGCGCGCCCAGATCGAAGCTGCCGTTGAGCACTTGGCGGTAGCGCGCATCGTGCTTGAGCGCGGCGGCCAGCCCCTGGCTGAGCGCGGCCAGCGCGGCGTCCCGTTGCGCCGGCGCGGCGCAGGCCGAGGCCGGTGCATGGCAACGCGCCTCGATCGCCAGCAGCAGCAGCCGCGAGCCGGGGCCATCGCCCACCTGCTCCATCAGCAGGCGCTGGTCGGGGGTGGTGGGCGCGGGCATGAAGCTGCGCAGGTCGGTGCTGATCTGCAGCCGGTGCGCCACCAGCGCGCCGAGTCCGCCCAGCGCCAGCAGCCAGCCCGCCAGCAACGCGAGCCGTGCACCGGGCCGCATGCCCTGCGGTGCGCCGCTCAAGGCGCGGGCTGCTGGCACAGCGCCGCGAGTGCGTCGCGGGTGGGCGCCGCGGGCATCTTCGCCGCCAGCGGGCCGAGCAGGTCGATCGCCACGTCGCCGTCGGACTCCTGCATCACCATGCAGCGCGGTTCGTCAGCCTGGCCGTCGATGCGGATGCTGGCCACCTTGCTGGCGACACGCGCGTCGCGCGGCGTGAGGGTGAGCGTCCAGCGCGCGGTGTCGCTGCCGCTGCGCTCGATCTGGAACGCCTCGGCCAGCCGCGCGGAATCGCCGCTCAGCAGCGCGGTGAAGCTATCCAGCAGGCCCTGCAGCTGCGGCGCGTGCTTGAGCGAGAAGTGCCGCGCGGAGCGACCGGCACGCTCCTGCGTGACCTCACCGTCGGCGATCGTGAAGCGCTCCGCCCGCGGCGCGGTGATGGTGCGCTGCAGCCGGTTGTCGCCGAGCCAGGCCAGTTCGCCGGAAACCACCAGCGGGCGATCCAGCAGCTTCATGAAGCGCGCCTCCGCGAACGCGGTACTCGCGGGCGCGGGCCGCCCCAGCGAGGCGATCAGCGCCTGCGCGTCAGGCGCTGGCGTGCTGGCCCACGTCGGCAGGCTGGCCAGCCCCGCCAGCAGGAACGCGCAGATCTTGCTGCCAGAAGTCATAGAAGTTGAACCAGTTGTAGGGGGCGAGGTGGGCGTAATGGTCGAGCCGCGCGGCGTAATGGGCGATGAGCGCGTCCAGCGCCGGGCCGCGCTGGTTGCGCGGAATCACCACGCGCTCGGCCACCGGCTCGAACACCAGCCGGTAACGCTTGCCGCCCAGGTACAGGCCAAAGCACAACATGACCGGCACCTGCAGCGCGTGTGCCAGCAGCCACGGCCCCACCGGGAACGGCGCCGGCCGGCCCAGGAACGACGCGTGGCGCAAGGTCTCGTGGTCACGGCCGCGATCGGCCAGCAGCGCCACCAGCGCGCCTTGCTGGCAGGCTTCGGCCAGCGCCAGGGTGATCGAGGTGCCGTCCTGCGAGGCGTCGATGACGCTGGCGCCCACCTCCGGCGCCAGCGCTTCGAGCAGTTCGGTCATCGCCGGTGTCTTCTGCTTGTCCAGCACGACCCGCAGCGGCACGTCGGGACGCCGCGCGCCGATCGCCCGGAGCGCCTCGAAGCTGCCGTGGTGCGAGCCGAGCAGCAGGACGCCGCGGCCCAGCGCGATCTGCGCATCGAGCAGGTCCAGGCCCTGCGTCTCGATCTCGAACGCGCGATCACCGTAGGCGAGCAGGTAGACGCGATCCATGGTGATCGCGGCGAAGCAGTGCAGGTGGCGGAACACCTCGCGCCGCGTCGGCGCGCGGCCGAGCACGCGGGCCAGGTACTGCCGCGAGGCCTGCCGCTCGGGCCGTCGGCGCACGTAGAAGTAGGCCGTGATCGGATACAGGAACAGCCGCGCGAAGCGGCGTCCGCACAGCAGCGCGATGGAGCGGATCAGCCACAGCGCGAAGCGTCCGCCACCCTCGGGCCGGCTCTGCCAGTGCTCGGTCATGCGCGCGCTCCTTCCACCGCGCCGCGCGCCAGCAGCTCGCCGTCGCGGCGGATCTCGAAGCGCACGCGGTCGCCCGCTTCGCTCAGGGTGAGCGCGGCCGACTCGCCCGGCAGCAGCGGCGCCACGAACTTGGCTTCGGCCACACGGGCGAGGCGCTCATCGCGCCACGCGCGCAGCGCCATCGCCACCTGCTCCAGCATCACCACGCCGGGTACCAGCGGGTGCCCGGGGAAATGTCCCGGCAACGCGGGATGCGTCGGCGGAACGGCAAAGGTCGTCTGGTAAGCATCGGCAGTCATCGGTGACGGTCCGTGCCGTGCAGCAGCTGCGGCCAGCGCTGCATCATCTGCAGCGCCTGGGCGTGCAGCCCGGGGTGTTGGACGTGACGCAGGTGCCAGCGGCGGAATGCGTATTCCAGGGCGAAGGCCAGCGGGATCAGCAGATAGCCGCCCACGTGCTGGTAAGCCAGCGCCCAGCGCGGCAAGTCACCGGCATCGAACAGGCCGCGCAGCAACAGCGCGGCGAGGATCAGCGCCTGCAGCGCGAGCAGGGCGGTCCAGAACACGGTGACGCCGCGCGCATAGCGGGCGACGCCGGGCTGGGCCAGCTGCGCCTCGCCTTCCAGCACGCGGATAAAACGCGCCACGCGCGGCTCGCGGCCCGCGCGCAGCGAGCTGCCGAACCACAGCGCCAGTCCGGCGAGGATGAGCAGGGGGACGGCATCGAGCAGGCGATCGGTGAGTCCGATCGATGCCAGGCCCACGGCAACAAGCACGGCCGCGCCCCAGCCCACCCACGCGCGCGGCGTGCCGGCGACCAGGCGCGGCAGCATCCAAAGCGTGAGCAGCAGCAGCAGGGCCGCCAGCGAGAGCGCGGCGCGGTGGGTCACCGCCCCGGCGATCGCCAGCACCGGATACAGCGGCAGCAGCGCCAGCGTGGCGCGGCGCAGCGGAAGCTCGTGGGCAGGCATCGCACGTTCACTCATGGACGCAGTCGATCGCGGCGACGGGCCGTGCCGGACGGAGCGACATCACGCGTGCGCGATGCCGTGGCGGCCGGTGCGGGACTCAGCCCGCGCGATGCTGCTCGATGTGTTCGGACAGCGTGCGCAGGCTCGAAAAGATGCGGCGGTTGTCCGGATTGTCCGAGCGCAGCTGAAAACCGTAGCGCTTGGACACCGCCAGCGAGATCTCCAGCGCATCGATCGAATCGAGCCCCAGTTCGCCGCCAAACAGCGGCGCGTCCGGATCGATCTGCTCGGGGGTGACGGCCTCCAGATTGAGGCTTTCGATGACCAGGGTGGCCAGTTCGTGTTCTGCGGCGGTCTGCTCTGCCATGCTCGTTTCCGTACCCCAAAATCATTGCCTCCCCCCGGTGGCAGTGGGCGTGGAGTGTACCATGGGGCCCTTGTCGTTCTCGGTAGATCGCATGGTTCAGGGATGTGAAAAGGCGGTGGCGCAAGCCGTGGATTGCCGCGCGCCGCGGGTGTCGTATCGCACCATGGAGGCCACCGCCGCGCTGGCCGAACCGGGCATGCTGGCGGTGATCGGATTCGGCGCGGGGCAAGCCGATCGGGACGATCCGCGCTGGCTCACCCTGGCGCTGGAACCGTTCGATGCGCCGGCGCCGCTCGAGTGCTGGGAGGTCGAGGGCGAGGTGGTGGCCGGTCGCGACGGCGCCATCCGCTGGTCGCGCGGCGGCGGCTGGCTGTTCGCTTCCATCAGTCTTGAGGAAACCGAGCATGGCGGCGTGGAATCCACCGCCGAACGCGCCTACCGGGCGCTGGCTGCTTTTCTCGCCCAGCAACCGGAGCACCACGTGCTGCGGGTGTGGAACTACCTCACGGCAATCAATCACGGCGCGGGCGACGCGGAGCGCTACAAGCAATTCTGCAACGGCCGTGCGCGCGGCATGGGCGATGCCTTCGGCGAGGGCTTTCCCGCTGCGACGGCCATCGGGCATCTCGATCGTCGGCCACTGCTGCAGGTGTACCTGCTGGCCGGCGTGCAGCCCGGCCTGCGCGTGGAGAACCCGCGGCAGGTGAGCGCGTGGCGTTATCCCCGCCAATACGGCCCCACCCCACCCAGCTTCGCGCGGGCGATGCGTCTGCCCGGCGGCGACGCACTGGCGATCTCCGGCACGGCGGCGGTGGTCGGTCACGCCTCGGCGCATCACGACGACCTGCTCGCGCAGCTGGAGGAGACGCTGGCGAACCTCGAAGCCCTGCTCGCCAGCGCCGGCATGCCGGCCGGTTTCGACACGCACTCGCCGCTCAAGGCCTACGTGCGTCATCCGGCCGACGCCCGCGTGGTGCGCGACTTCTTCCGCCAGCGCCTGCCGGGCGTGCCGGCGCTGCTGCTGCACGGTGACATCTGCCGCAGCGAGCTGCTGGTGGAAATCGACGGCTGGCGCTACGCCTGAGAGCGAGAAGTGAGTGGTGAGAAGTGAGAAACGAGAGAGAGCCACGACGGTGTGTGCTTCGGCTTTTCTCTCACTTCTCACTCCTCACCACTTACTTCTGCTTCAATGGCCGCTGCCAGCCAGCCAGCGTCTGCTGCCGGCCGCGCGCCACGGTGAGTTCGCCTTCGGGCGCATCCTTGGTGATCACCGAGCCGGCGCCGATGGTGGCGCGCGCGCCGATGCGCACCGGCGCCACCAGCGCGCTGTTGGAGCCGATGAAGGCGCCGTCGTCGATGCGCGTGAGGTGCTTGTTCACGCCGTCGTAGTTGCAGGTGATGGTGCCGGCGCCGATGTTCACGCCGGCGCCGATCTGCGCGTCGCCGATATAACTCAGGTGGTTGGCCTTGCTGCCCGCCCCCAGCGTCGCCTTCTTGATCTCGACGAAGTTGCCCACGTGCACACCGCCAGCCAGTTCCGTGCCGGGGCGCAGGCGCGCGAACGGACCGATCGTGCACGGCCCGTGCGTGACCACGCCGTCCAGGTCGCAATGCGTGAGTACCACCGTGCCGCTGGCCAGGCGCACGTTGCGCAGGCGGGTGAAGGCGCCCACGCGCACGTCGTCGCCCAGCACCACCTCGCCTTCGAAGATCACGTCGACGTCGATCTCCACGTCGCTGCCGGTCTCGACCGCACCGCGCGCGTCGAAGCGCGCTGGATCGGCCAGGCGCACGCCCGCGACCATCAGCTCGTTTGCGCGGCGTTGGCGGTACTGCGCTTCGAGTTCGGCCAGTTGCAGCGGATTGTTGGCGCCGGCGGCCTCCACCGGATCGGCGCATTCCACCGAACGCGCGGCCGCGCCCTCGGCGGCGGACATCGCGAAGATGTCAGTGAGGTAGTACTCGCCCTGCGCATTGTTGCGGTCGAGCCGGCCGATCCAGCGTCGCAGGTCGGCCGCGTCGGCGGCGAGGATACCGGTGTTGATGAGGGTGACCGCGCGCTGTGCGTCGTTGGCGTCCTTCTCTTCCACCACCGCCTGCACGCGGCCGGCGTCATCGCACAGTACGCGGCCGTAGCCGTACGGATCGGCCAGACGGGTAGTGAGGAGGGCGAGACCGCCCGCCGTGTCGACCAGCGTGCGCAGCGTCTGCGCGCGGGTCAGCGGCACGTCGCCGTAAAGCACCAACACGCGCGCACCGTCGGGCACCCGCTCCAATGCGTGGCCTACCGCGTGACCGGTGCCGAGCCGCTCGGTCTGCACTACCCAATCGAGGTCCGGCTGATCGGCGAAGGCCGCCTGCACCTGATCGCCGCAGTGGCCGTAGACCACGTGAATCGCTGCCGGCTGCAGGGTGCGCGCCGCCGCCAGCACGTGGCCGAGCAGCGGCCGACCGGCCAGCGGCATCAGCACCTTGGCGCGCCGGGATTTCATGCGCTTGCCTTCGCCGGCGGCGAGGACGATGACGTGCAGGGCGGAGTCTTCCATGGGGCACCAGTCGAAACGAAACGGTGCGCAAGAATATCAGCGGGCCGACCCGGACCTGCGCCACCGCGATGGCGGGCGAATGCAAAAACGCCGGCACAAGGCCGGCGTTTTCATCGACTTCCGCAGGAGGCCGTTCAGTGCTTGAGCGTGCGGCGCAGGCGCTCCAAGGCCTGCAGCTGGGTGATCGCCTGGGCCAGCTTGGCCTGCGCCTCGGCGATCTCCATCGCGTCGGTGCGGTTGGCCAGCGCTTCCTCGGCCTGGCGCTTGGCTTCGATCGCCGCCGCTTCGTCGATGTCGGCCGAGCGGATCGCGCTGTCGGCCAGCACGGTGACCACCTGCGGCTGCACTTCGAGAATGCCGCCGCCGGTGATGGAGATGTCTACCTTCTCGCCGCTGGCTTCGGTCACGACGACCTTGCCGGGCTTGAGACGGGTGATCAGCGGCGCGTGGCGCGGGGTGATGCCCAGCTCGCCCAGCTCGCCGGTGGCAACAACCATCGTCGCCTCGCCCGAGTAGATCTCGGCTTCGGCACTGACGACGTCGACGCGGATGGTGTGGGTCATGGATGGTCTTCCGGATGCGTAAGGCTGGGGGCGGGTTTACCCGCCCCGTGGGATCAGGCGGCCTTCTTGGCGCCCATCTCCTCGGCCTTCTTGATCGCCTCGTCGATGCCGCCGACCATGTAGAACGCCTGCTCCGGCAGGTGGTCCACGTCGCCGTCCACGATCATCTTGAAGCCGCGGATGGTTTCCTTCAGCGACACGTACTTGCCCGGCGAGCCGGTGAACACCTCGGCCACGTGGAACGGCTGCGAGAAGAAGCGCTCGCACTTGCGCGCGCGGGCCACGGCCTGCTTGTCCTCTTCGGAGAGCTCGTCCATGCCCAGGATCGCGATGATGTCCTTGAGCTCCTTGTAGCGCTGCAGCGTGCCCTGCACGCGGCGAGCGACGTCGTAGTGCTCCTGACCGATCACGTTCGGGTCGAGCTGGCGGCTGGTCGAATCCAGCGGGTCCACCGCCGGGTAGATGCCGAGCGAGGCGATGTTGCGGCTCAGCACCACGGTCGCGTCCAGATGGGCGAAGGTGGTGGCCGGCGACGGGTCGGTCAGGTCGTCCGCGGGCACGTACACGGCCTGGATCGAGGTGATCGAGCCGGTCTTGGTCGAGGTGATGCGCTCCTGCAGCACGCCCATTTCCTCGGCCAGCGTCGGCTGGTAACCCACTGCCGACGGCATGCGGCCGAGCAGCGCGGACACCTCGGTACCGGCCAGCGTGTAGCGGTAGATGTTGTCGACGAAAAGCAGCACGTCCTTGCCCTTGCCGGTCTCGTCCTTCTCGTCGCGGAAGTACTCGGCCATGGTCAGGCCGGTCAGCGCCACGCGCAGGCGGTTGCCCGGCGGCTCGTTCATCTGGCCGTACACCATGGCCACCTTGTCGAGCACGTTGGAGTCCTTCATCTCGTGGTAGAAGTCGTTGCCCTCGCGGGTACGCTCGCCCACGCCGGCAAACACGGACAGACCCGAGTGCGCCTTGGCGATGTTGTTGATCAGCTCCATCATGTTCACGGTCTTGCCCACGCCGGCGCCGCCGAACAGGCCGACCTTGCCGCCCTTGGCGAACGGGCAGATCAGGTCGATGACCTTGATGCCGGTCTCCAGCAGGTCGGTGGCCGCCGCCTGGTCGGCGTAGCTCGGCGCCTCGCGGTGGATCACCCAGCGGTCCTGCTCGCCGATCGGGCCGGCCTCGTCGATCGGATTGCCGAGCACGTCCATGATGCGGCCGAGCGTCGCCTTGCCGACCGGCACCTTGATGCCTTCGCCGGTGTTGCGGGCCACCAGACCGCGCTTGAGGCCGTCGGTCGACCCGAGCGCGATGGTGCGCACGATGCCGTCGCCGAGCACCTGCTGCACTTCCAGCGTGATGTCGGTGCCGTCGATCTTCAGCGCGTCGTAAACCTGCGGCACCTGATCGCGTGCGAACTCCACGTCGATGACCGCGCCGATGATCTGTACCACTTTGCCCTGGCTCATGGGTGTGCTCCGAATGGATCTTTTAGTGTCTGGTCAAACCACGGCGCCCGGTGAAGGTCGCCTGCTCTTTGGAATAGTGCGGTCATGAATGACCGCTTTTGATCTGCTCTTGCAGGCGGGATGCCTGCGCTTATACCGCCGCGGCGCCGCCGACGATTTCCGAGATTTCCTGGGTGATCGCGGCTTGGCGCGCCTTGTTGTAGATCAGCGTCAGTTCGCCGATCACCTTGTTGGCGTTGTCCGACGCGCTCTTCATGGCGACCATGCGCGCGGCATGCTCGCTGGCGAGGTTCTCCAGCACTGCCTGGTACACCACCGACTCGATGTAGCGGTTCAGCACATGGACCAGCACCGTGGCCGCATCCGGCTCGTAGATGTAGTCCCAGTCGTGCGTCTGCTCGAGCTTGATGCCAGCGTAGGCCGAGTCGCCCGCCGCCTGGTGGGCTTCCAGCTCTGCGGCGACCAGCGGCAGCGGCAGCAGCGCGTCCAGCGTCGGCTTCTGCGTCATGGTGTTGACGAAGTCGTTGTACGCCAGCACCACGCGATCGAGCTTGCCGTCGGTGTACGCGTCGAGCACCACCTTGATCACGCCCACCAGCTGCTCGAGCTTGGGCTTCTCGCCCAGGTGAGTGACGCTGCCGACGAGATTGACACCCTTGAGGCGGCGGAAGAACTGCACGGCCTTCTGACCCACGGCCACCACGTCGACCTCGACACCCTGTTGCTGCCACGCGAGGATCGCCGGCAGCAGCCGGCGGAACAGGTTGGAGTTGAGGCCGCCGCACAGACCGCGATCGGTGCTGACCACGATGTAGCCCACCCGTGCCACCTTCTCCCGTTCCACCAGAAACGGATGGGCGATGTCGGTGCTGGCCTGAGCCACGTGCGCAATCACCTTGCGCATCTGCCGGGCGTAGGGACGCGAGGCCTTCATCAGGTCCTGCGCGCGGCGGATCTTCGAGGCCGAGACCATCTCCAGCGCACGCGTCACCTTGCGCATGTTCTGCGTGCTCTTGATCTTGGTTTTGATTTCGCGTCCGCTTGCCACGTTTGCCTCAACCTTTTGGGTTATTGCGATCCCGGTGCGTCACCGGAGGGCGCTGCGATCATCGAACGACCGCAGCGCGGGCTGCCGATTACCAGCTGCCGGTCTTCTTGTACTCGTCCAGGCCAGCCTTGAAGGTCGCCTCGATGTCGTTGTTCCAGTCACCGGTGGCGACCAGCTTCTTCATCAGCTCGCCGTGGTTCTGGTGGAAGAACGCGTGCAGGCCCTTCTCGAACGCCAGCACCTTGTTGACCGGCAGGTCGTCGAGGTAGCCCTTCTCGGCCGCGTACACCGACAGCGCCAGCTCGGCGATCGACAGCGGCGCGTACTGCGCCTGCTTCATCAGCTCGGTCACACGCTGGCCGCGGTCCAGCTGGGCGCGGGTGGCCGGATCGAGGTCCGAGGCGAACTGCGCGAACGCGGCCAGCTCGCGGTACTGCGCCAGCGCCAGCTTCACGCCGCCGGACAGCTTCTTGACGATCTTGGTCTGCGCCGCACCACCCACGCGCGACACCGAGATACCGGCGTTCACGGCCGGGCGGATGCCGGCGTTGAACAGGTCGGTCTCCAGGAAGATCTGGCCGTCGGTGATCGAGATCACGTTGGTCGGCACGAACGCGGACACGTCACCGCCCTGGGTCTCGATGATCGGCAGTGCGGTGAGCGAACCGGTCTGGCCCTTCACTTCGCCATTGGTGAACTTCTCCACGTATTCCTCGGACACGCGAGCAGCACGCTCGAGCAGACGCGAGTGGAGATAGAACACGTCACCCGGATAGGCTTCGCGGCCCGGCGGACGCTTCAGCAGCAGCGAGATCTGGCGGTAGGCCACGGCCTGCTTGGACAGATCGTCATAGACGATCAGCGCGTCCTGGCCGCGATCGCGGAAGTACTCGCCCATCGCGCAGCCCGAATACGGCGCCACGTACTGCAGCGCGGCCGACTCGGACGCCGAGGCCACCACGATGATGGTGTTGGCCAGCGCGCCGTTCTCTTCCAGCTTGCGCACCACGTTGGCGATCGACGAGCGCTTCTGGCCGATCGCGACGTAGATGCACTTAATGCCCGAATCCTTCTGCGCGATGATCGCGTCGATCGCCAGCGCTGTCTTGCCGGTCTGGCGGTCGCCGATGATCAGCTCGCGCTGGCCGCGGCCGACCGGGATCATCGCGTCGACCGACTTGTAGCCGGTCTGCAGCGGCTGGTCGACCGACTTGCGCCAGATCACGCCCGGCGCAACCTTCTCGATCGGCGCGTTGAGCTTGGCGTTGATCGGGCCCTTGCCGTCGATCGGGTTGCCCAGCGCGTCGACGACGCGACCGAGCAGCTCCGGGCCGACCGGCACTTCGAGGATGCGGCCGGTGGTCTTGGCGGTGTCGCCTTCGCGCAGGTGCTGGTACTCGCCCAGCACCACGGCGCCGACCGAATCGCGCTCGAGGTTGAGCGCCAGGGCATACGCGCTGCCCGGCAGCTCGATCATTTCGCCCTGCATCACGTCAGCCAGACCGTGGATGCGCACGATGCCGTCGGACACGCTGATGATCGTGCCCTCGTTGCGGGCCTCCGCGCCGAGCTTGAACTGCTCGATGCGGTTCTTGATCAGCTCGCTGATCTCGGACGGGTTGAGAGTGGTGCTGGACATAGGTCGTTATCCTTGGGTTCGCGCCGAGTCAACGGCACCCGATGATTTTTGAAACGTGTGTCAGTGCGTGAGGGCCGTGGCGAGACGGTCGAGACGACCGCGTGCCGAGCCGTCGATCACTTCGCTGCCGGTGTCGATCACCACGCCTGCCAGCAGCGAGGCGTCGACCTGGGTTTCCAGTTCGATCTCGCGCTTGAAGCGGCGCTTCAGCGAAGCTTTCAGCAGTTCCGTCTGCGCTGCATCCAGAGCCATCGCGCTGGTCACCTTCACCAGCAGCTGCGACTCGGCTTCGCGCTTGTAGGTTTCGTACAGGGCGGCGATTTCCGGCAGCAGGGCGAGGCGGCGGTGTTCCGCCAGCTCCGCCAGAAAGCGGCCGAACGGCGCATCCACGGCCATGTCGCGCGGCAGATGCAGCGCAACCAGCTGCGCTACCTGCACGCGCGGATCACCGCTCAGATCGCTCACCCGGGCGTCGGCAGAAACCGCCGCGGCAAACGCCAGCGCCTGCGACCAGGCGCCGATGTCGCCAGCTGCACGTGCCAACTCGAAAGCAGCGCGCGCATACGGTCGAGCGAGAGTGATGGCTTGGCTCATGGCTTAGATCTCGGCAGCGAGCTGGTCGAGCATGGCCTTGTGCGCCGTCGCGTCGATCTCGCGCTGCACGATCTTCTCGGCGCCCTGTATCGCCAGACGACCGACCCAGCCGCGCAGCTCTTCGCGCGCACGCTGCTGCATGCTGGCGACTTCTTCCGTGGCCGCCGCCTTCACGCGCGCCGCCTCGACCAGCGCCTCGGCGCGGGCCTTGTCGACGATCTGGTTGGCCTGCTGCTGGGCGCGCTCGACGATCTCGGCCGCCTGCTGGCGAGCCTGCTTGATCTCGACCGCCGCCTTGGCGTCGGCGTCCTTCAATTCGGCGCGTGCGCGCTCGGCAGCCGCCAGACCCTCGGCGACCTTCTTCTGGCGTTCTTCGATCGCGGCGTTGAGCTGCGGCCAGATGAACTTGGTGGTGAACCAGACCAGGATGGCGAACGACACCATCTGGCCCAGGAAAGTCAGATTGATATCCATGAGCTTTCCGATTGACTCCGGTAACGCGTTAAACCGCCGATCGCCGCCGTGCTATCACACGGCGGCGACTGTTATCGCGCCGATCAACCGCCGGTGGCGACCTTCAGGGCGGCGATGAGCGGGTTCGAGAACGCGAACAGCAGGGCCACGGCCAGGCCGATGATGAATGCCGCGTCGATCAGACCGGCGAGCAGGAACATGCGACCCTGCAGCAGCGGAACCAGCTCCGGCTGACGGGCAGCCGACTCAAGGAACTTGGAGCCCATGATGGCGATGCCCAAGCAGGCGCCCAGCGCGCCGAGGCCGATGATGATGCCGATGGCGATGGCGGTGAGGCCCTGGACGTGAGCGACGAGTTCGACGAGGTTCATGGAGTTCTCCTGTGAATCTTTACTTAGAGTGGTTAGGGCAAAGCGGATTGAGGCGAAACCGGATAAAGCGAGGGACTCAGTGATGCTCGTGCGCCGTCGCGATGTAGACGATGGTGAGCATCATGAAGATGAACGCCTGGAGCAGGATGATCAGGATGTGGAAGATCGCCCACGCCGTGTTGAACAGCACGCCGGGCAGGAAGCTGATCCAGCCAGCGAACAGTCCGGCGATCAGCATGAAAACCAGCTCGCCGCCGTACATGTTGCCGAACAGTCGCATGGCCAGCGACACCGGCTTAGACAGGTATTCGATGATGTTGAGGCTGAGGTTGGCCGGCACCAGCACCAGCTTTACGATGGGGTTGTGGGCATGGAACGGCGCGGTCACCAGTTCCTTGCCGAAACCCAGCGTGCCCTTGGCCTTCATGCCGTGACCGATCACGATGAAGAACACGCACAGCGCCAGGCCGATCGTCGTGTTGATGTCAGCCGTGGGCACCCAGCGGAAGAAGGTGTGGTGCGCCATTTCCGCGCCGCCCATGGTCTTGACGGCCATGCCCGGCGCATCGAGCGGCAGCAGGTCCATCGTGTTCATGAAGGTCACCCACATGAAAATGGACAGCGCCAGCGGCGTCACCGTGCGGCGGTCACCGTGAAAGGTGTCCTTCACCTGGGTGTCGACGAACTCCACGATGAGCTCGACGAAGGCCTGGCCTTTCGACGGCACGCCCGAGGTTGCCTTGCGCGCCTTCAGCCAGAACCACAGGCAGAACACCAGGCCAAGCGCGAAGGACACCACCAGTGAATCGAGGTGGATCGCCATGAACGGACCGTTGCCCAGCTGCACCGTATCGTGGTGCAGGTGGTGCTGGATATATTCGGTTAGACCGCCTTGCGGCTCGGTAGCCATGCCTCAACCCTTGAATCGAAACGCCAGCAGATTTATTGCGTAGGCAGCCACCAGCCCTGTCAAAGCGGCCAGTGGCGGCAGTTTGTATTGGCCGAGGATGGCAATCAGTCCCGCGATGATCACCATCCACTTCAGAACCATGCCCGACAGCAGACGCCCCATCGCCAGCCCTCCGGCACTCCACCCGGCGAAGGTGCGCCAGGCGAGCAGGGCTGTGCCCAGTGCCACGATCGCACCACCACCGAACGCGGCGAGCGCCGAACGAGGCCCTTGCCACAGGAAAGCGACACCCAGGATTGCGGCGATTCCCAGCTGCAGCACGATGACGCGCGCAGCGAGACGTCGACCCGAGGTTAAGCTGTTGAGCACGTGACATCCCCCACGGTTTCGCTGTGTCAGCGGCACCGGTCCGTCAGGTTGGTGGGGCACGGTCCAAGCTTTGGAATTGTAACAGGCGGCGCTTTGCAGCGACAAGCCGACCGTGGGCTAAGTTGTCGCAGTTCACGCACAAAAAAGGCCGGGTCCGAAGACCCGGCCTTTTCGACGCAAGGCGTGCGATTACTTGCTCGAAGCCTTCTTCGACGCCGCCTGTACCGGAGCCGTCACGGCCTCGTTGGCGGCCTGCTGCTGCTCCTGCATGATCGCGCCGAGCGACTCGGCGGTCTTCTGCGACACCGCGAAGATTTCCTGGCTGACCGCAACGGCGCGCTCGGCGTTGTCGCGGCTCAGGCTGGCGCCCTTCTCCCACAGGGAGCGGAAGCCGTCGATATCGCGTGCCTCCATCGCCTCGGCGAGGAAGTCGGCGGAAGCCTGGGCCTGCTTCTCGAGGGCCTTGAACTGCAGGCCGGCGACGGCCTCGAAACCCTTCAGAGCCAGCGACTGGGCCTTGAAGGCACTGTCGGAGAACTGCTTGGCATAGGCAAACGCGTGGTTGGTGAACTGCTGATTCATGGTGATCTCCCCTCGATGGGGTGGGTGGTAGTGGAGCCACCTTACCAAGAACGTTGTTGCAGTGCAATATATTTTTTGTGTCAACCCGAAACGTTTAGCCAAAAGTCATGTTTTTCAGTCGGATGACAGCGGTCCGGCTAGTAATGCATCGCATCAAAAGCTGCGCGCCGAGCACTCCGCGCCGGAAGTGCAGGTCTCATGCACCACCACCCGGTCCAGCCCGGCCAGACGCGGCGCGAGGCGCTGCCAGATCCAGCGCGCGAGCATTTCGCTGGTCGGATTCTCGAGCCCCTCGATGTCGTTGAGGTAGTGATGGTCCAGCTGCTCGTAGAGCGGCGCGAAGGCCGCCTTGACGTCGGCGAAGTCCATCACCCAGCCCAGCGACGGATCAGGCTCGCCCTGCACGTGGATCTCGACGCGGAACGAATGCCCGTGCAGCCGCGCGCACTTGTGCCCAGGCGGCACGTTGGGCAAGCGATGCGCTGCCTCGATCTGGAAAACTTTGAAGATGTGCATGACGTCTCGCCGGAATCAGAGAAGCCCGCGCATGGCGCGGAAACGTCGGCGGGGCGGATGGTGGCTATGGGTGGACTCGAACCACCGACCCCAGCATTATGAGTGCTGTGCTCTAACCAGCTGAGCTACATAGCCATGAACTGTCGCTGCCGCTGGCCGGTTCTGACCAGCGGGGCGCGGCAGTGTAATGGCCGGGTGGATGCGGTTCAAGTCTCGGCTTGCTGCCCATTTGGCCGCTATGGTTGAATCGTCCACGGAAATGCCGGCTCCGCATGCAGTGCAGCGGCTGACTCCGGGGTTTCTCCAGGAGACGACATGATCGATGTTGATGGCTATCGTCCGAACGTGGGCATCGTGCTGTTGAATGGCGATGGCCGACTGTTCTGGGCGCGTCGCGTCAACCGCGATGGATGGCAGTTTCCGCAGGGTGGCATGCGCAGCGACGAGACGCCGCTGGAGGCGATGTACCGCGAGCTGCAGGAAGAAACCGGGCTGTCGCCCGAGCACGTCCAGGTGGTCGGCGCCACTCGAGGCTGGCTGCGCTACCGGCTGCCGCATCGCTACGTTCGCCACCACCAGCGCCCGACCTGCATCGGGCAGAAACAGGTGTGGTTCCTGTTGCGCCTGGTCGGGGGCGAGGATGCGCTGAAGCTCGACGCCTGCGAGAAGCCCGAGTTCGACCTGTGGCGCTGGGTCGACTTCTGGTATCCCGCGGCCCACGTGGTGAACTTCAAGCGCCAGGTGTACGAACGTGCGTTACGCCAGTTCGCACCACTGGTGGAAGGGCTGCTCAGCATGCAGATCGGCTCGCCGCCTCCGCCGCGCGAACACGGCAGCTCCGGCAAAGGTCGCGAAGCCGCCTGAGCCCTTTCGCCGGACGGCGTTGTTGCCGATCCCACTGTTCCATCCGACCCTCATCAGGGCAAAGGCGTGCTACTGACGCGCTGAGGCGCGCTTGGCAGATTCGCGCGGCGTTCCTTGACGCTTCCGTCACGGGACGGCTATACGTTCCCTCTTTATCCGGAGGGGTCGGATGCCGCCTCGTCCACCACCGCGCTTCGTCGTGCAGACCCACGATCTCGCCAGTCGGCGTCGGCAGCGCCTGCTGTTGACGGTGGCGTGGCCGCTGAGTCTGATCGCGGTCGCGGTGATTGCGCTGTGGCTGCCCCAGGCTCCGGTGCCGCTGGTGCACAACAATCGCGCGGCGCTCAAGCAGCTGCAGGCGGAGAACGAGCAGCTCAAGCAGCAGGTGGCCGGATTGCAGCGCTCGCAACAGGTCAACGACGTGGCGATGCGCTCGCTGCAGGGCACGCTGACCGAACGCGAAGAGCAGATCAGCGGCTTGCGGGCGGATCTGGGATTCTATTCGCGCCTGGTTGGCGGCGACGGCCAGCGGCAGGGTCTGCGCGTGCAGGAGGTCCGCGTGCAGGCCGTACCGCAGTCGCGGGCATGGAACCTCACGCTCAGCCTCACCCAGAACGTGCGGCGCGGCGACCAGACCAGCGGCAAGGCCACCGTGACGGTGGAAGGGCTGCGCGGCGACAAAGTGGAGCAACTCGGCTGGGACGCCCTGGGCGACGCGGCGCAGAAGGACGGTCTGCCGTTCGCCTTCAAGTATTTCCAGCAACTGCACGCCACCTTCGTGCTGCCGGCCGATTTCCGGCCCACCCGGTTGCGCATCCACGCCATGCCCGGCAGCGGCACCGCCGCCGACCGTACCGTGGCGTGGGCCGATGCGCTCAACGGCAACATCACCAATGCCCCAGGGGACAACGATGCTCAACCGTAAACGCGCCGGGCGCGAGTCGCCCAGTCATGACACCAGCCTGATCGCCCGCGGCACCATCCTTCGCGGCGACGTGCACTTCACCGGGGCGCTGCACCTGGACGGCTGCATCGAAGGCGCGGTAATCGCCGAGGCGGAGGATGCGGTGCTGACCGTAAGCGAGCACGGCCAGGTGATCGGCGAGATCCGCGTGGCGCACGCGGTCGTCAACGGCCGCATCGACGGTAACGTGCTCAGCGATGTGCGGCTCGAACTGGCCGCGCAGGCGTGCATTTCCGGTGACGTCCACTACCGCGTGCTGGAAATGGCCGCTGGCGCGCAGGTGAACGGGCGCATGGTCCACGTGGGTGCGGAAGTGGCCCGCGAACTGACTGCCCCAAAAGCATTGACCAATGCACCGGCCGCCAGCGAAGCAGAATCGGCCTGAGCGCACGGCCGTCCCGCTCGTGCCGAGCGCGCGCGGCGGCAAGCGACGTCGACGCATCCGCCCAGGCGCGCTCCTTATCCCGCCCGTCGAGGCTGCGTCCGGTCCGCCCGCAGTCGATGCGGAGGTGAACGGCCGCAGGCGCGACCGAGCATTGGGCCAGCCCGGACGCGCTATGCTTGATGTCGGGCGTTTGCCACCTCATATGTAGCCTTCATGGAAACCATCGTCGCCTTTCCCGATTACCGCAGCGCGCAGGCGCCACTCGTCTTCACCGACGCGGCAGCGCGCAAGGTGCATGAGCTGATCCGGGAAGAGGGCAATCCCGAGCTCAAGCTGCGCGTGTACATCACCGGCGGCGGCTGCTCGGGCTTCCAGTACGGCTTCACCTTCGACGAAACGCGCGCCGAGGACGACCTGGCGCTGGAGCGCGAGGGCGTCACGCTGCTGGTCGATCCGCTGTCGCTGCAGTACCTCGGCGGCGCCGAGATCGACTACGCCGAGAACCTTTCCGGCTCGCAGTTCGTGATCCGCAATCCGAACGCCAAGACCACCTGCGGCTGCGGCTCCTCCTTCTCCACCTGAGCCGGATCCACGCGGCGTGCAGCAGCAGAACACTTTCAGCGGCCTCAGCCTGCGCCTCGACCGCGCGGCGGAACGCCGCGACGAGCGCGACTGGGTGGATGCCCGCGCCAGTGCCCCCGAGGCCCGCTTCCTGGTGCTCGATGGTGACGATCTGGCCTACGTCCAGCGCGACGCCGAATCGCTGCGCTGGCTTGGTGCCGGCGAGCGCGCCAGCTGGATGCCGGATGCCGAGCCCACGTTTCTGGGCACCGACGAGGAGCATGCCTACTTCCTGCTGAGGTTGGATGCAGCCGGATCGCACGCACCCGACGCAGCGGCGCTTGAACAAGCGCTCGGTGCCCGACGCATGCACCTGCGCCAGGCCGGCCTGCAGCTGGACGCCCACGAGGCGGCACTGTTCGCCTATGCGAAGGGCCTGGCGCACTGGCAGCGTGAGATGCGCCACTGCACCGCCTGCGGCGCACGCGTGGCGCTGGTGGCCTCCGGCCATCGTGCCCAGTGCACCAGCATCGACTGCGGCAAGCTGCATTTCCCGCGCACCGATGCGGCAATCATCGTGATCGTGGAGCACGACGGTGCCTGCCTGCTCGGCCGCCAGGCCAGCTGGCCGGCCGGTCGCTATTCCACGCTCGCCGGCTTCGTGGAGCCGGGCGAATCGCTGGAGGACGCCGTGCGCCGCGAGGTGGCCGAAGAGGCCGGTGTGCGCGTGGACGAGGTGCACTATCACTCCTCGCAGCCGTGGCCGCTGCCCGCCTCGTTGATGATCGGCTTCACCGCCACCGCGCACGACCGCGCCATCTGCCTGCGCGATGGCGAGCTGGAGGAAGCGCGCTGGTTCACGCCCGCCCAGATCCAGTCCGGCCTGGCCGACGGCAGTTTCGCCACCCCGCCGAAGCTGTCGGTGTCCTATCGGCTGCTTGCACACTGGCTGCACGAGCGCGCCGGGCTCGCGCTGGACGAGCTGATCGCCCGCGCGCGCTGAATCGGTCGCTTACAATGCGGACTTCCGTTCCTGGAGTTTCCGCATGGCCATCCGCCTGCTTGCAGCCTTGGTCGCCCTCGGCCTGCTGCACTTGCTGCCGCAACTGGCCCGCTGGCATGTCGACGGCCTCCAGCGTCGCTGGGTTGCTGCACTGAGCGACTTGCGCGGCGCCGTGCGGGTGCTGGTGATCGCTGGCGTGCCCGTCGTGCTCTGCCTGCTGCTCGCCGGGCTGCTGCATCGCGCGTTCCTGGGCGACCTGGCCTTGCTCGCGCTCGACGTGCTGGTGCTGCTGTTCTGCTTCGGTCCGCGCGCGTTCGAGGCCGATCTCGAAGCGATCCTCGCCGCCACCGATCGCCCCGGCCGCGAATCCGCCGCCCAGCAGCTGGCGGACGGCGGCGAGCGCGTGGCATGGAACGCCCATGCGCTGGGCGAGGCGATCGCCTATGCCGCGCTGCGCCGGCGCTTCGGCGCGCTGCTGTGGTTCTTCCTGCTCGGCCCGGCCGGCGCGCTGGCCTACCGGCTGGTGCAGACGCTGGGCCGCGGCGAGTCCTTGCCGCTCGATGGCGCCAGCCGCGAGGCGGCACGGCGCACCGCCAACGCACTGGACTGGGTGCCGGCGCAGCTGCTGGTGTTCACCTTGGCCGTGGTCGGCCACTGGGACGCGGTGATGGCCGCGTGGAACCGTTGGCGCCAGCAGGCCGGCGCCGGCCACTGGTATCGCGAGGAGCCCGGCTTTCTGGCCGATGCAGCCTGTGCGGACATCGACGTGGAGATCGAGGCCGGCGACGGTTACGTGGAAGAGCGCAGCGATCCGCTGCTCGAACTGGTGCGCATGCGCAGCGCCTTCCTGCGCGCGCTGGTGGCTTGGATGAGCGTCGTCGCGCTGGTGGTGATGGGCAGCTGGCTGGCCTGAGCCCGAAGACCACAACCGGCTAGGCGAGGTCGCCGCGCAGTTCTCTGACCCGCATCTCCAGCGCGGACGCCGTCGCCTGTTCCGGCAAGATCGGCACATCCACCACCAGCTCCACCCGCGCGCGGAAACGCCGCGGCAGGCGCGAGCGTCCCATCGCCGAATCGCGCCGGCTCCATACGCTGCCCCACAAGCCCCTCAGCGCCATCGGCACCACCGGTACCGGGCGACGCGCGAGGATCTTCTCCACGCCGGGGCGGAAGGTGGCGATGGCGCCGTCACGGGTGAGCCCGCCCTCGGGGAAGATGCACACCACCTCGCCATCGGCCAGCGCCGCGTCGATCGCCTCGTAGGCGGCGGCCAGCACCGCCGGGTCTTCCTTCTGCCCGGCGATGGGAATCGCCTTGGCCGTACGGAACACGAACTTCAGCAGCGGGATGTTGAAGATTCGGTAGTACATGACGAAGCGCGCGGGCCGGCGCAGGTTCGCCATCAGCAGCAGCGGATCCATGAAGCTCACGTGGTTGCACACCAGCAGCGCCGGACCCTCCTCCGGCAGGTGCCGCATGCCGTCGACGCGCACGCGGTAGAGCGTGTTCACCAGCACCCAGGTGATGAACCGCATCAGGAACTCGGGCACCAGGGTGAAGATGTAGACCGCCACCAGCACGTTGAGCAGCGCCGCGACCAGGAAGATCTGCGCCGACCCCAGCCCCGCCCGGCTCAACGCCAAGCCGGCGACCGAAGCGACCACGATGAACAGCGCGTTGAGGATGTTGTTGCCGGCGATCACCCGCGAGAGCCGGTCGCGCGGCGTGCGCGCCTGCACGAAGGCGAACAGCGGCACCACGTAGAAGCCGGCGAACACGCCGATCAGGGTGAGGTCGAGCACGATGCGCCAGCTGCCCGCGGCGGCCAGGAACGCCTGCCAGTGCAAGCCCATCTGCGCCGCCGTTCCTGGGCGCGCCAGATAAAGGTCCACCCCGAACGCGGTCAGCCCGAAAGCACCCAGCGGCACCAGACCAATCTCCACCCGCTTGCCGGACATCCGCTCGCACAGCAGCGAACCGACGCCGGTACCCAGCGAGAACAGCGTGAGCACCAGGGTCAGCACGCTGCCGTCGCCGCCGAGGTTGTGCCTGGCAAACAGCGGCAGCTGCGCGGTGAGCATGGTGCCGAAGAACCAGAACCAGGAGATGCCCAGCACCGCATTGAACACCGCACGGTCGGCGCGCGTGATGCCGAGCACCCGCACGGTTTCGGTGACCGGGTTGGGATTGAACACCAGGTGCGGCGCGGTGGCCGGCGCGGGCGGAATGGCGCGGCTGCAGGCGTAGCCGACGGCGGCCACGGTGAGCGTCGCCGCCGCCGCTGCCCAAGGCCCGATGCCGGCAAGGAGCATCAGCGAGTTGCCGGCGACCATGCCGATCAGGATTGCCAGCTGGGTGCCCATCTCCACCATGCCGTTGCCGCCGACCAGCTCGGTGGGCTTGAGCGCCTGCGGCAGGATCGCGTACTTGATCGGCCCGAACACGGTCGAGTGCACACCCATCATGAACAGCACGCCCAGCAGCAGCGGCAGGTTGTGGGTGTGGAAGCCCCACGCGGCGAGCGCCATCGCGGCGATCTCGAACAGCTTCACGTAGCGGATGATCCGCGTCTTCTCGAACTTCTCCGCCAGCTGGCCGGCGGTGGCCGAGAACAGGAAGTACGGCAGGATGAACAGCGCCGGCGCAAGGTTGGTGTACAGCGACACCTCGCGGTCCGGCAGCCCCATCTGCACCGCCGCCAGCATCACCATCGCGTTGCGGAACGCGCTGTCGTTGAACGCGCCCAGCGCCTGGGTCCAGAAGAACGGCGCGAAGCGCCGGCGGCCGAGCAGGGTGAATTGGCTCATGCAGGTCCCGTGGGAAAACGCCGGCGCCTAGCCTAGCGTGAATGGATGGCCATTCGCGCCATGGTCGGTGCGGCACCGGCAAGAGCGGGAGCCATCTGCCTGCATGCGCTCACGCCGGAGCATGCGAGTCGCTTGGCGGTCCTCCTGCGGCGGCGGCGATGATGCACTCGGCATACGAACAACATCCTGTGTCGCCGCGCAGCGCCGGAGTCGGTCTGGCGTCCTCTTCCCACGCGCTCACGCGTGCAGCTTCGGCCGCAAGCGCAGGCACACGTCTCAGCGCCGGTGCAGTGCGCGGTGCGCGATATCGCGGCGGTAGAAGGCCCCCTCGAAGCGGATCTTCGCCGCCGCGGCGTAGGCGTTCTCGCGGGCGGCAGCGATGTCCTTGCCCAGCGCGCAGACGGTGAGCACGCGGCCGCCGGCGGTGACCGGACGGCCTTGCGCATCAAGCTTGGTACCGGCATGGAACACCTTGGCGTCCGGCGCGAGCGGCGCGTCGAGGCCCTCGATCACGTCACCGCTCCTGACCTTGCCCGGATAGCCGCCGGCCGCCATCACCACGCCCAGCGACGGGCGCGGATCCCAGTGCGCCTTGGTGTGATGCAGCTCGCCGTCGAGCGCCGCCTCGATCAGTTCCACCAGGTCGGACTTCAGCCGCAGCATGATCGGCTGCGTCTCCGGATCGCCGAAGCGCACGTTGAACTCGATCACCTTCGGGTTGCCGGCCTTGTCGATCATCAGCCCGGCATAGAGGAAGCCGATGAAGGGTGCGCCCTCGCCAGCCATGCCACGCAGGGTCGGCTCGATCACCTGCTTGAGGATGCGCTGCTCTACCTCAGGCGTGACCACCGGCGCCGGCGAATACGCGCCCATGCCACCGGTGTTGGGGCCCAGGTCGTTGTCGTCGCGACGCTTGTGGTCCTGGCTGGAGGCCATCGGCAGCGCGTGGCTGCCGTCGCTCATCACGATGTAGCTGGCCTCCTCGCCGTCGAGGAATTCCTCGATCACCACCCGCGCCGACGCGTCACCAAAGGCGTGCCCGCCAAGCATGTCGTGCAGCGCCTGCTCGGCATCGGCCAGGGTCAGCGCCACCACCACGCCCTTGCCGGCCGCCAGGCCGTCGGCCTTGATCACGATCGGCGCGCCGTGCTCACGCACGTAGGCGAGCGCGCGGTTCAAGTCGGTGAACACGGCGTAGCGCGCGGTGGGAATGTTGTGGCGGAGCAGGAAATCCTTGGCGAAGGCCTTGGAGCCTTCGAGCTGGGCGGCGATCGCGCGCGGGCCGAAGATGCGCATCCCCGCGCCGCGGAACTTGTCCACCACGCCGGCCACCAGCGGCACCTCGGGCCCGACCACGGTGAGCCCGACCTTCTCGGCCTTGGCCAGCGCCAGCAGGCCGGCGATGTCGTTCGCCGCCACGTCGGCGTTGCGCACGCCGCGCTCGCGCGCGGTGCCGGCGTTGCCCGGCGCAACGATCACCTCGTCGACCCGCGGCGACTGCTTGAGCTTCCACGCCAGCGCGTGCTCGCGCCCGCCGTTGCCGATGACCAGAACCTTCATGCCGTGCTCCGAAATGCCCAACGCGCCCGCGGCGCAGGCGCGCATTGTAGCGGCAGGGCCGGCGCGGTCGGCCCGCGGGCCGTCACCTGCCGGACAGAGGCAGCTTCAGTTGCGTGCGGCGAGCAAGGCGAGCAGCGCCGCGCGCGGCAGCTTGCCGGTTTCGTTGCGCGGCAGCGTGTCGACCAGGCGCAGCGGGCGCGGCAGGAACAACGGATCGATCGCGCCGCGCAGCGCGTCGAGAATCTGCGCCTCGCCGAGGCCCGGCGCCACGGCCAGCGCGGCGATGCGGCGCACGCCGCGGGCATCCGGCTCGTCCAGCTGCAGCACCACGCCGTCGCGCACGCCGGGAATGGCCAGCAGGCGGCGGGTGAGGTCGCCGAGCGAGGCGCGCTTGCCGGCGATCTCCAGCATGTCGGCATGACGACCGCACAGGCGGAACGCGCGACCCTCCTCGTGCAGCGTGACCAGGTCGGCCAGCACCACCGGCGCGGCCAGCTGCGGCGCGTGCACCTGGGTGCCGTCGGGCTGCGGGTGCAGGGCGACATCCTCGTACAGCTGCCACAACTCGCACGTCGCCGGCCGACGGCTGGCGAACACGCAGGTTTCGGTGGAGCCGAATACTTCCAGCAGCGGTGCGCTGTAGCGCTGCTCGGCCTGGGTCGCCAGTTCGATCGGCATCGGCGCGGTGGCCGACAGCATCGCGGCGAGCGGCGGCAGCGTCACCCCAGACTCCACCAGCGCACGCAGGTGCACCGGCGTGGTCACCAGCACGCGCGGCGCCGGCACGGCGGCCAGCGTGGCCGCTACGTCGGCCGGAAAGAACGGCCGGCTGCCGCACACCGCCACGTCGCCAAGCAGCGGCAGCACCACCGACGTCTCCATGCCGTACATGTGCTGCGGCGGCACGGTGGCCACCACGTTGAACGGACCGTCGACGTGTTCGCGCAGCATGCGCAGATTGCCCGCGTTACTGGCGTGGAAGCTGCGCCAGGTCTTCACGTGAGCGGCCGGCTGGCCGGTGGAGCCGGAGGTGTAGCCGATCGCCACCACCTGGTCGGCGTCGATCTGCGGCCAGTCAACCGGGCCGGCGTCGACGCGGGCCCGCAGCGGCGGCAGATGGTGGTAATGCGGCGGCACCGGATCCAGCGCCAGGTCGCCCAGCGCGTAACAGCCGGGGTGCGCCGCCATCACTTCGTCGATGGCGCGCGGTGCACGCGAGGAGGGGAGCAGGTTGGTCTGCCCGCGCAGCACGATGGCGCTGAACGCCACGAGGAAGGCGTAGCGGTCCTCGCACAGGTTCACGGCGGCGGGTGCGTCGGGCAGGTGGTCGGCGACGTGCTGCACGTCGGCGAGGAACTGGCGCGCGCTGACCGGTATGCCGTTGCGCCACGCCACCGTGCGATCGGCGACGGCTCCGGACATCAGCAGCGGAAGCCGTGGCAGCGGCTGCGCCTCGCGCGCCGTTGTGTCGAAGACTGTAGCCAAACGAATGACTCCCGCGATCCCGGCCGCTCAAGCGGCGCTGTCTGCGCAGCATGACCACGCTGGTCGAAGCCGGCGTGAATGCGATGTTGCGCGTGATGCCGCCCGCTTCGCCCCGAATACGCCTGCCGGCGCCCCGACGCGCCCCTGCAGGCGATCAGGGGCGGATGATAGCGCCGGTGAGGGCATCGCGGATCGGGCAGGGCCGCTCGGCGCCGCCCAGCGGCGCTGCGAGCAGGCCATCCAGCGCGTTGCCGAAATAGCCGATCACCTCCTGCGGCGAACGCGCGGGCGGCTGGCCATGCGGGTTGGCACTGGTGGAGACGATGGCACCGCCGAACGCACGGCACAGCGCGGCGACCGTCGGATGGGCGCTGACGCGTACCGCAATGCCCTCGTGCACACCGGCCACCCATGCCGGCACGGCCACCGAGCGGGGGAACACCCAGGTATGCGGCCCGGGCCAGCTGGCCTGTACCGTGTGCAGCTGCGCTTCGGGCACCTGGTCGAGCGCGAGGTAACGTTCGAGCTGCTCGAAATCCGCCGCGACCAGCAGCACGCCCTGGTCGGCCGGCCGCCGCTTGAGCGCGAACACCCGCTCGAACGCGGCCAGATCCTGCGGATCGCAACCCAGCCCGAACACCGCCTCGGTGGGATAGGCCAGCACGCCGCCGGCACGCAGCAGCTGGGCCGCACCCTCGATCTCGCCGGGGCCGTAGCGATGCAGCAAGGCGATCAGCCCTCGCCGGTGCGCGCGGCCGCCTTCTTCACCGCGGCTTTCCTGGTGGCGGTTTTCTTGGCCGCGGTCTTTTTTGTCGTGCTCTTCTTGGCGGCGCTTTTCTTGGTGGCAGTTTTCTTCGCCGCCGCCTTCTTCGCAGCCGGTTCTTTCTTCGCGGCCGCCTTCTTGGTCGCGGTTTTCTTGGCGAAGCGGCCCTTCTTCACCGGTGCGGCAGCGAGCAGCTCCAGGCATTGCGCCTCGGTGAGGTCCTTCGGCTCGACATCCTTGGGAATCCGCGCGTTCTTTTCGCCGTCAGTGATGTAGGCGCCGTAGCGGCCGTTGAGCACCTGCACGCCGTTGCCGAAATCGGTGATGACGCGGTTGGCGAGCATCTCCAGCTTCTCGGCCACGATCTGCAGCGCGCGCGGCAGCTCGATGGTATACGGATCGTCCTCGGGCTTGAGCGATGCGTAGGTGCTGCCCTGCTTCACGAACGGCCCGAAGCGGCCCACGCCCACGCTCACCTCGTCGCCATTCTCGGCCTGGCCGAGTTTGCGCGGCAGCTTGAACAGCTCGATCGCCTGCTCCAGCGTGATCGTGTGCATGCTCTGGCCCGGGCGCAGGCTGGCGAACTGCAGCTTCTCGTCGGTGTCCTTGTCGCCGATCTGCGCATACGGCCCGTAACGGCCCAGGCGCACCGAGACCGGCTTGCCGCTCTTCGGATCGGTGCCAAGCTCGCGCGCGCCGGTGGCCTCGCTGCGGTCGACCGACTCGGTCTTCTCGTCCACCTGCTGCTTGAACGGCACCCAGAACCGCTCCATCAGCGGCACCCAGGCTTCCTCGCCGCGGCTCACCGCATCGAGCTCGTCCTCGAGCTTGGCGGTGAAGTCGTAATCGACGTAGCGGGTGAAGTGCTGCACCAGGAACTTGCCCACCGCGCGACCGACGTCGGTCGGTTTGAAGCGCCGCGCGTCGAGCAGCACGTACTCGCGGTTGAGCAGCACCTGGATGATGCTGGCGTAGGTCGACGGTCGGCCGATGCCGTGCTCTTCCAGCGCCTTGACCAGGCTCGCCTCGGAGAAGCGCGGCGGCGGCTCGGTGAAGTGCTGCTCGGCCAGGATGTCCTTGAGAGGCACCACTTCGCCGGCCACCAGGCGCGGCAGGCGGCGGCCTTCGTCCTCGTCCTCGGCGGCCTTCTGGTCGCGGCCCTCCTCGTACACGGCGAGGAAGCCGGGGTCGATCACGGTGGTGCCGGTGGAGCGGAACGACGCCTCGCCGCCGGCGACCTGCCTGAGCGCGAACTCGACCGACACGGTGTTGAGCGTGGCGTGGATCATCTGGCAGGCGACGGTGCGCTTCCAGATCAACTCGTACAGCTTGCGCTGTTCATCATTGAGGAAGCCGGCGACTTCGCGCGGCGTGCGCAGCGCGGAGGTGGGACGGATCGCCTCGTGCGCCTCCTGCGCGTTCTTGGACTTGGTCTTGTACACCTGCGCGCCGTCAGGCAGCGCCTTGGCACCGAACTCGTGGGCGATCACCTGGCGCAGCTCGGCCACCGCGTCGTCGCCGAGCATGGTGGAGTCGGTACGCATGTAGGTGATCAGGCCGACGTTGCCTTCGCTGCCTAGCGCCACGCCCTCGTACAAGCCCTGCGCCACCTTCATGGTGCGGCTGGTGGAGAAGCCGAGCTTGCGCGCGGCCTCCTGCTGCAGCGTGGAGGTGGTGAACGGTGGCGACGGACGGCGCTTGCGCTCCTTCGAGCCGACTTCGCTGACGGTAAGGCTGCCGCGGGCGGCCTCCTTCAGCGCGGCGCGCGCGGTCATCGCATCGTTTTCGTTGGTCAGGTCGAACTGCTCGAACTTCTTGCCGTTGAGCTTGGTGAGGCGCGCGGTGAAATCGCCCTCGGCGTGCCTGAGCTGGGCCTCGACGCTCCAGTACTCGCGCGCCACGAACGCCTCGATCTCCTCCTCGCGCTCCACGATCATGCGCAGCGCCGGGCTCTGCACACGGCCCGCGGACAGTCCGCGTTGCACCTTGCGCCACAGCACCGGCGACAGGTTGAAGCCGACCAGGTAGTCGAGCGCGCGGCGCGCCTGCTGGGCGTCCACCAGGTCGTGCGAGAGCTGGCGCGGCGCCGCCACGGCCGCCTTGATCGCCTTGGGCGTGATCTCGGAGAACACCACGCGGTGCATGCGCTTGCCCTTGTCCAGGCCGCGCTCCTTGAGGATCTCGCTGATGTGCCAGCTGATCGCCTCGCCCTCGCGATCCAAGTCGGTCGCCAGATAGATGTCGTCGGCCAGCTTGGCCGCCTTGGCGATCGCGTCGACGTGCTTCTCGTTGCGCTCGATCACCTCGTACTTCATCTCGAAACCGTGCTCGGGATCGACCGCCCCTTCCTTCGGCTTGAGGTCGCGCACATGGCCGTAGGAGGCCAGGACGTGGAAGTCCTTGCCGAGGTATTTGTTGATCGTCTTGGCCTTGGCGGGCGACTCGACGATGAGCAGGTTTTTTGCCATGTGGCGGAGAGTTCCAAAAGGGAATTACCGTCGGCTGGCGACGGACACATATATCTAGTTGAGCCACGTTGCCGCGACGACTGTCAAGCCAAACCGCACGAAACTGAGGCCTGGCGCGGCTTCGCTCAGCCCGCTAGACGCTGGTAGCGGTTGCCGGGAAGGGTGCCGACGCGTCCCTCCAGCTCCAGCATGAGCAGCATCGAGGACAGCTCGGCGGCCGGCTGGCCGGTGCGCGCGACCAGCTCGTCCAGCGGCACCGGATCGTGACCCAGCGCATCGAGCAGCCGCCGGTACTGCGGGTCCGCATGCCGGCCACCGTCGACCGCTGCGGCGGGAGCAGCCGTCGTTGCCGAGGGCGCCGACAACCGCAGCGCCAGCTCCGATCCCAGCGCCCGCGCGGCCGGCGCCAGCGCTTCCACTACCTCGCCCGGCTCTTCCACCAGCCGGGCGCCGTCGCGGATCAGCCGATGGCAGCCGCGCGCGAGCGAGTTGTGGATGGAACCTGGCAGGGCAAACACCTCGCGACCCTGCTCGCCGGCCAACCGAGCGGTGATCAGCGAACCGGACTGCAGCCCGGCCTCGATCACCAGCGTGCCGAGCGAAAGGCCCGCGATGATACGGTTTCGCCGCGGAAAATGATCGGCCCGCGCCGCGGTGCCGGGCGAAAACTCGCTGACCAGCGCGCCGCCGGCCACGATGCGCTGGGCCAGCGCGTGATGTTTGCGCGGGTAGACGCGATCCGGCCCGGTGCCCACCACCGCGACGGTGGGCAAGCCGGCATCGAGCGCGGCCAGGTGCGCGGCGCCATCGATGCCATCGGCCATGCCACTGGTGACCAGCAAGCCCGCCTGCCCAAGCGCACGGGCAAAGGCGCGCGCGTTGCCCAGCCCCGCGGGGCTGGCGCGGCGTGCGCCCACGATCGCCACCTGCGGATGCAGCAGCAGTGCCGCGTCGCCGGCCACGAACAGTGCCACCGGCGGCTGCGGAATGGTCTCAAGCGGCGGCGGAAAATCCTCGTCCGTGCAGCGCAAGAGCCGATGTCCCGGCTGCGCCAGCCAGGCCATGTCCTCGGCCAGGCGCGCCTCGTCGGGCTGCTCCAGCCAGCGGCGGGCCGCCTCCCCGGCGTTACCGGGCTGCCGGTACACCACAGCCAGTGCGTCGCTCATGCGGCCGGCATGTTCGGCCAGAAGCTCGCGCAGGCCGCCGGGGCCCAACCCCGGGGTGCGCAGGGCGACAAGCCAGTCGCGAAGATCGTGGGTGTCGGTCATGCCGCGAGTCTAAAAGCGGCACCCAAACAAAAACGGCGCGGTAGCACCGCGCCGTCCTGTGGGCTTCGTCCGATCCGCGCCCTATTCGGGCATGCGCAGCGTGTCGCCGCGGTGCACCGGACGCAGGCTGTCCATGATCAGACCGTAACTGACGCGGTCGAAGGTACGGAACACCATCACGTGGCCGACGAATTCCTCCGGCAGGGTCACGTCGGGCGAGGTGCCGCGACGCCAGCTGTTGCCGGCTACGTCGTCGGCGATGGTCTCGCCCGGCTGCCACACGGCGTAGGTCTGGCCGTTCTCGACGCCGTCCTGCTTGCCGATCGACAGCGCCACCACCTGGCGCTTGCCGGCCGCATCGAGCGCGTCGGCGAAGGCGATCACTCGGGCATGCGGCGACACCGACTTGGGCGCGTGCGGATAGAAGTAGGGGTCGTACGGATGGTCGTCGACCGGCATCACGCGGTCGCCCTTGCGGATCTCCATGGTGGAGTCGAGCAGCAGCAGGGTCGACACGTCGCCCGTGCGCAGCGTTTCGGCCGTGCCGATCACCGACACTTCCACGCCAAGATCATCGCCGCGGCCGTAGTGGCCGTCGTTGCGGAAGTCCTCCGACCACGGACTGCGCACCATCGAGACGTCGGCATCCAGCGTATGCCCAACGATCTCGTTCTCGGCGTCGTTCTTGTCGCCCTGCTCGAAACCGCGGAACACGTGGGTCGGGCGGACGATCGCCCAGCGCTGGCCGGGTTCGGCCTGCAGATTGCGCACGTAGAGGTTCTGGCCCGGGGTGCCGCGCAGGCGGGCCTCCTCCATGCCGACCACGTACGGCGCCGAGCTGACGTCCTCGGACTTCATCACCCGCATGTCCTTGAGGAACATGCCCAGCTCCGACAGTGGAATCGCCGGCACGGCGTCGTCGCTGCTGTGCACGCCCGGTACGAGCTTGAGCGTGGGACCGTTGATGAAGGACAGATTGAGCACGTCACCCGGATAGATCAGGTGCGGGTTCTGCACCTGCGGATTGGCCTGCCAGATTTCGGGCCACAACCAGGGCTTGGAGAGAAATTTCGCCGAGATATCCCACAGCGTGTCGCCGCGGCGAACCGTGTAGGTATCCGGATGGCTGGCGCGCAGCTGCGCGCCCGCGGCATAGACGGCAAACGTAACCAGCATGCCGGCCAGCAGCCCGATGGACTTCTTGATCATAAGCGGGAATCCCCCTCCCCCGGTGCAAGCGCGAGTGTAACCGAACCGTTAACCCACGCAACTGGAGCCAGTTGGCAAAACTGTCTGCCTTACGCGGGCTTGCCGACGTACAATAAACCGCATTCTAGATCGCGTCCGGGTTGGGTTTCGCAACGATGCCCACAGTTCCGGCACCGAGGTGAGCCCATGTCCGTACTCAACATCATCGAATTCCCCGATCCCCGTCTGCGCATCCGCGCGGAGCCCGTGCGCGTGTTCGATGCCGCGCTCGAACAGTTCGTCGCCGACATGTTCGAGACGATGTACGCCGCCAACGGCGTGGGCCTGGCCGCCACCCAGGTGGCGGTGAGCCAGCAGGTGCTGGTGGCCGACATGAGCGACGAGCGCAACCAGCCGCTGGCGCTGATCAACCCGCAGATCGTGGAGAAGACCGGCTCGCAGGTCTATCAGGAAGGCTGCCTGTCGTTCCCCGGCATCTACGCCGACGTGACCCGCGCGCTGAAGGTGAAGGTGAAGGCGCACGACGTGGACGGCAAGGAAGTGCTGCTGGACATCGAAGGCCCGCTGGCGGTCTGCATCCAGCACGAGATGGATCACCTCGAAGGCAAGGTGTTCGTCGACTACCTCTCGTCGCTCAAGCGCACCATGCTGCTCAAGCGCATGGAAAAACAGCGCAAGCAGGCAGCCAGCGCTTGAGCGGGGCATCCCCGCTGCGCATCGTCTTCGCCGGCACGCCTGAATTCTCCGTTCCCTGCCTCGCGGCCTGCCGCGCCAGCGGTGCCGAGGTGGTGGCGGTCTACACCCAACCCGACCGCCCCGCCGGTCGTGGCCGCAAGCTCACGCCGAGCCCGGTCAAGCAGGCCGCCCTCGACGCCGGTATCGCGGTCGAGCAGCCCGAGTCGCTGAAGGATCCCGCCGCCCGCGAGCAGCTGGCGGCGTATGCACCCGACTTGATGGTGGTGGTGGCCTACGGCTTGATCCTGCCGCGCAAGGTGCTGGCGATTCCGCGGCTGGGCTGCTGGAACGTGCATGCCAGCCTGCTGCCGCGCTGGCGCGGGGCGGCACCGATCCAGCGCGCGATCCTGGCCGGCGACAACGAGAGCGGCGTCGACCTGATGCAGATGGAGGCCGGCCTGGATACCGGCCCGGTGTTGCTCGAACGGCGCACGCCGATCCACGCCGACGACACCGGCGGCAGCCTCCACGACCGCTTGTCGCAGCTCGGCGCCGAGGTGCTGGCCGAAGGCCTCAAGCGCGTCCTGGCCGGCGAAACGCTGGCGGCGGTGCCGCAGCCGGAAGCGGGCGTGACCTACGCGCACAAGCTCGACAAGGCCGAAGCGCGGCTGGATTTCAGCCGCTCGGCACGTGAGCTGGAACGCCAGGTGCGCGCCTTCGATCCATGGCCGGTGGCCGAAGCGGCGATCGCCGGCGAGACGCTCCGAGTGTGGTCGGCGCGCGCGCTCGACGTCGCCCATCAGGCTGCGCCGGGCAGCGTGCTGGCCACCGGTCGCGACGGCATCGACGTCGCCTGCGCCGAGGGCGTGCTGCGCATCACTGCGCTGCAGCGCGCCGGTGGCAAGCGCATCGGTGCGGCGGACTACCTCAACGCCCGCCCCGACCTGCGCACGGCTCGATGAAACCCGATACCCGCGCCCTCGCCGCGAAGGGCCTGGCCGAAGTCGCCCTTCGCGGAGCCTCGCTGCGCGAGGTGATGGAACGCAGCGCACCGAAGCTGTCCGACCTGCGCGACCGCGCCCTGCTGATGGCACTGCTGAGCGAGGGCGCGCGCTGGTGGCTGCGCTTCGACGCGGCCATCGACGCGATGCTGGCCAAGCCGATCCGTCGCAAGGATCCGGCCATCCACGCCCTGCTGGTGCTGGGCCTGGTGCAGCTGGAGATCCTGCAGCTCAGCGACTACGCGGCGGTGGCCGCCACGGTGGAAGCCACGCGCACGCTCAAGCGCCCGGCACTGGCCGGCATGGTCAACGCGGTGCTGCGCCGCTGGCAGCGCGAGCGCGCGACGCACATCGCCCGTCTCGACGCGCAACCGACCACCCGCCACGCACACCCGAGCTGGCTGGCCGCCGCACTCGAGCGCGACTGGCCAGCGCAGGCCGACGCGGTGATGACCGCCGACAACGGCGAGCCGCCGCTGATGCTGCGGGTGAACCGCCAGCGCAGCGAACGCGGCGCTTTCATCGCCCAGCTGCAGGCCAGCGGCCATGAGGCGCATGCCCACCCGTGGCTGGCCGATGCCGTCGTGCTGCCGCACAGCATCGACGTGACCCGGCTGCCCGGGTTCGAGGACGGCTTCTTCGCGGTGCAGGACGGCGCGGCGCAGGTCGCCGCCGACCTGGCCGACCTGCGCGACGGCCTGCGCGTGCTCGACGCCTGCGCCGCGCCGGGCGGCAAGGCGTGCCACTTGCTGGAGCGCGCACGCATCGATCTCACCGCGCTGGAATTCGATGCGAAGCGCGCCGAGCGCATCCGCGACAACCTGATGCGCCTTCGGCTGGATGCCAAGGTGGTGATCGGCGATGCGGGCGCGCCGCCCGCGGCGTGGAAGAAGCAGCCGTTCGATCGCATCCTCGTCGATGCGCCGTGCTCGGCCACCGGCGTATTGCGCCGCCGTCCCGACGTGCGCCTGCACCGGCGCGAGAGCGACATCGCCGCGATGGGCGTGCAGCAGCGGCGCATCGTGTCCGCGCTGTGGCCGCTGCTGGCACCGGGCGGGCGGCTGGTCTACATCACCTGCTCGGTGCTGCGCGCGGAGAACGAGGCGGTGGTGTCCGAACTGCTGACGGCTCATGACGATGCAGAGGCGGTGGGGTTCACGCTGCCGGTCGGGCAGGCCGCCGCGGTGGGCTGGCAGATCCTGCCGGGCGACGGCGACCTCGATGGCATGTATTACGCGGTGCTGCAGAAAAAGGCCTGACGCAAGAACCCGCGAACGACCGCGCCGCGCACGCGGCTATGCTTGCACCGATTTCCCCACCCGCCCGATGGAACGCCGCGTCGTGAAACCGCCCCCCACCCTGTCCCGCGCCCGTCCGCTGTGGCTGTCCAGCGCCCGCGCCGAACTCATCTGGTGCGGCCTGTTTGCGCTGTTCGTGCTGGGCGTGGGCATCGGCCTGCGCGATCCGTGGCCGTCGGACGAGCCGCGCTTCGCGCTGGTCGCGCGCTGGATGGTGGAGCACGGCCAGTGGCTGTTCCCGCATCGCGGCCACGAGCTGTATCCGGACAAGCCGCCGGTGTTCATGTGGACCCAGGCGCTGGCGTACTTCCTCACGCGCAGCTGGCGCATCGCGTTCCTGCTGCCCTCGCTGCTGTCGGCACTCGGCGCGCCGGCGCTGACCTACGACCTCGCCCGCAGGCTGTGGAACCACCGCAGCGCGCTGCTGGCCGCGCTCACCCTGCTGGTGACGATCCACTTCACCTACCAGATGCGCAACGCGCAGATCGACCCGCTGCTGCTGGGCTGGATCACGCTGGCCAACTACGGCCTGTTGCGTCACCTGCTGCTGGGGCCATCCTGGCGCTGGTTCTGGATCGGCTGCTTCTTCGCCGGCGTGGGCGTGGTGACCAAGGGCGTGGGCGTGCTGGCGCTGCTGATGCTCATTCCCTTTGCGTTCGTGCGTCGGCGCGGCTGGCGGCACGTGGCCCGGTTCGACGGCAGCGCCGGCCGCTGGGCGTTGGGCGCGGCAGCCTTCCTGCTACCGGTGCTGGCATGGCTGGTGCCGATGGTGCTGATCGCGCAGGCGGACGGCGACCCGCAGCACGCCGAGTACGTGCAGAACATCCTGTTCGGGCAGACCGTGCACCGCTACGCGACGCCGCCGGGGCACCTCCATTCACCCGCCTATTTCCTCGGCATCATCGCGGTGGACTGGCTGCCGCTGTCGCTGCTGCTGCCGTGGGCGCTGCCCGCGTGGTGGCGCCGGCTGAAGCGGCGCGACGCGCGCTTCCTGCTGCCGCTGGGCTGGGTCGTGCTGGTGCTGCTGTTCTTCTCGCTGAGCCCGGGCAAGCGCGACGTCTACATCCTGCCCGCCCTGCCGATCACCGCGCTGGCGCTGGCACCGCTGCTGCCGGCCCTGCTGCGCCGACGCGGCGTGCGCGCGGCGGTGTTCACGTTGACGCTTGGCCTGAGCGGCGCGCTCGCGCTCGCCGGTGCGCTGGCCGTGACGCGACATCCCAAGTGGTCGCTGCGGCTGGAGCAAAGTCTCGATCCGCAGATCTGGTGGCTATTCCTCGCCATCGGCCTTGCCGGTCTGGTTATTGTGGCGCTCACCCGCCTGCGCCGCGCGCCGCAGGGTTGGCTGGCCTTTGCCACGGTGCTGTGGAGCGTCTACGGCCTGTGGGGCTACCCGCTGCTCAACGGCGACCGCTCCGCGCTGGACGTGATGCGCAAGGCACGCACCATCGCCGGTCCCCAGGCCGCCATCGGCCTGATCGCCTGGAAGGAACAGAACCTGTTGATGGCGCAGGGACCGGTCGCCGAGTTCGGCTTCCTCGAGCCGTGGCCGCAGCAGTTCGCGGACGCTTCGGCCTGGCTGCAGGCCGATCCCGCACAGCGCTGGCTGTTCAGCCTCGACACGGCGATGGGCGCGTGCGTCAACCGCAGCAAGGCGACCTACGTCGGCCACGCCAACCGTCGCGAATGGTGGATGTTCCGCGCTGATGCACTGGTGGCCGGCTGCGTGCCTGCCGGGACGAAGGACGGCAGCGGTGGCGCCGATGACTGATCGCCCGGGGACCATCGCCGGCTTGCGCACCGCGGCGTTGCGGACCGCACGTTGGTGCGCCGTCGCCAGCCTGTTCGTGGTTCCGATCAACAAGCCAGCCACGAACGTCGCGCTGGGACTGTGCATTTTGCTGTCCGTGATCGGCATCGACTCCTGGACGCGTTGGCGAAACGCCTGGCGCCACCCCTTCGTTCGCGGCGCGCTGGTCTGGTGGGGCGTGCTTATGCTGAGTGCCCTGCACACTTGGTACCTCACCGCACAGCTACCGCTGAAAGGATCATTCGTCTGGGCATGCTGGTATCCACTCGCGCTTGGCTCCGTACTCGACGACGACCGCTGGCGACAGCGCGCGCTCATCGCGTTCGGCGCGGCCATGGCAATGGTGCTGCTGCTTTCTTGCGGCATGGCTGCCAACCTGATCCCCCAACGCGCGCTGGTGCAGGCCCAAGCGCACATGCGCGACACGGTTTTCAAGGAATACACGCAGCAGGGCTTGGCTACACTGATCTTCGGTTCGATGGCATTGGCGACCGCGTTGACCGCGCGATCCCGGCACGCCAGGCTCGCGCTCGGGGCGATGGCAGGACTCGCGTTGCTCAATGTGTGCTTCATGCTCCAGAGCCGCACCACCTACCTCACGCTGTTACCGGTGGCCGCTTACTGGACCTGGCGCCTGCTGTTCCGGCGCTGGCCCGCATGGAAGGCTTTCCTCTCCATGGGAGCGCTGGGTTTGGCCATTGCCGCCGGCCTGTGGGCGATACCGCTGGTACGCGATCGCCTGGTTCGGTCGGTGCAGCATGAAATCGATCTCTACGAGCATCAACATGTTGCGACGTCCTCGGGCATCCGCCTCGAGCTCTGGAAGCGAACGCTCCCGATGGTCGCCTCGGCCCCGCTGTTCGGGCACGGTCTCCACCAGTGGTTCCCGCTGTACCGGCACTCCATTCAAGACATGGCCGACCAACGGGGCTTCCTGATGGGACATCCGCATCAGGAGATGCTGCTGATCCTGGCTGAACAGGGCATCGCCGGGCTGATGGTTTACCTGCTGTTACTCGGTGCTCTTGCACGCTACATAGCCCGGCTTGAGCCACCGCAGCGTGATATCTACGTCTGCGTGCTTTTGGTCTATCTGGTTGCAGGCATGGCCAACTGCCTATGGGCAGACTTCACCCATCGGCATACATTCATACTTCTTTTCTCCTGCCTGCCCCTGGTAGCTCAGGAGATGGTTAACCCAAAAGCCTTGGACGGCTCGCCCCATGCACGAAAGAAATTTCGAGGACGTGACGGTAATTTGCGTTACGTACCAGAGTCGGGCACTGGTTGAGTCGCTCGCCGCACAGCTGCAGCCGTTTCCCCAGGTCATCGTTGTCGACAACGGCAGCACGGACGGGACTGTAGCGACGGTACGTCGCCTGATCCCGCAGGCGCGGGTACTGCAGCGTAACCACAACGGCGGATTCGGGCGCGCAAACAACGAGGCGATGGCGCACGTCCTCACGCCCTTCGCGCTGCTGCTGAATCCAGACTGCAGTCTCGCCCCCGAAGCGTTGGACATCCTGCGCCAATGCATGCATCGCTATCCGTTGGCCGGTGTCGTTGCTCCGCAAGGATGGAGGGCGGATCGGCGGCCGCAGAAAAGCTTCCGTGCAGCTTTTTACGAGAGGCAACAGCGACAGTCTTACCGAACCGCGGACGCCACCTGCTCCGTGCAGTGGCTCAACGGCTGCTGCCTGCTGGTACGGACTCATGCTTTCCGGGAAATTGGCGGGTTCGACGAGCAGTTTTTCCTGTTCTACGAAGACGACGATCTCTGCCTGCGCATGCGACAGGCCGGCTACGAGTGCCTGATCGAACCTGCTGCAAGCGCCCTTCACACCGGCGGCGCCTCCTCGGCCGCAAGCCTCAGAACCAGTCTGCTCAAGGCATTTCATTACGCCCGCTCCAGGCACCTGGCCATCTGCAAGTACCAGGGGCGGCCCGCGGGATATCGGTATCTTGCGAAAATCCTGCTCGCCGCCCCACTGCTGGCGTTGGCTTACAGCGTGCTGCTACAGAAGCGTCGCGCCATAAAATGGCTGGCTTGGGGCGCTGCCGCGGCCTGCGGCCTTGGGAGGAAACCACAGGCCATCGAAAAACCGACCAACGGGCCATACCGCGGGCACCATCCGGCCCGACGGACGATCGAACCGGTCAGGCGTGCGCCGGCGCCACGGGCGCCACGTGCCCTGCACGAAGATCGACGGGCGGAGTGACGAACTCAGCCAGGTGCCCATCCACGCCCTGATCGCAGCGAACCAGCCGGCGCGCTCGCGTGTCGTCAACAACGCGGTCATTGGGGTTGTCGACCACGTTCTTGCGCGTGCGGTGCCAGAGGTGGAAGGCCAGCGCACTGAAGCGCACGTCGCGTCGAAGCAGCCCGGCGTGGAAGGCACGCGCCACCAGCTCGGTATCTTCGCGGCCCCAGCCGGTCATCGCCTCGTTGAAGCCGTTGAGGCGGATCAGGTCGTCGCGCCAGAAGCCCATGTTGCAGCTCTTGACGCCGCGCTGACGCTGCCCGGGACGGGCGTACAGGCGTGCAAGCGGCGGAATCCGCAGCGTGTGTCGGCGACGCTCGATGCCACGCTCGAAAAAGCCCAGCTCGGTGCGCTGTCCGGCCAGCATGCGGGCGGTGAGCGCCGCGTCGGTGAGCACGCGCGATCCCTGCACGAAGCAGCCGGGCCGGGCGAAGGCGCGGTGGTCGGCGATGAAGTGCCGCTCGGCCACCATGTCGCCGTCGAGCAGGATCACGTAGTCGCCCTGGGCCGCCGCAATCGCGCGGTTGCGCGCGCGGCTCATGCGGGCGCCGTCGTCCGGCTGCCACAGGTTGACCAGGCGCACCGGGTAATCGCGCGCCATCTCCTGCAGCAGCATGCGGGTGTCGTCGCGCGAGCCGTCGTCGGTCACGATCACCTCGAACGGCAACTCGCTCTGCAGCGCCAGCGCGCGCAGCACCAGGGCCAGCGCCGGCGGCCAGTTGTAGGTGATGACGGCAACGCTGATGCGGGCATCCGCGGGCGTCGACAGCGGCTGGAGTTGCGTCATGACGTGGACCGGAGCCCCCGGATCAGGATGCTCAGGGCGCGCTCCCACTTCTTCCACGGTGGCCACACCCTGCGTGTCATCACCAGCCGGATATACCGCTTGGTTTCAATCCACGGCGGTTTCGGCTTGGTCCTGTACTCGAGTTTGCAAAGCTCCATCGACACGCACGAATCATCGAGACCGGCCTTCTGCGCGTAATACGCGATGAGACTGCGCGTTTTAAGCAGTGTGCGGTATGACTGGACAACGCTCCGGTTGGAGAGCCACGCGTTGCTCCCGTGAATGCGGTAGTCGACGCTGCCCGTCGGCAGATAATACTTGCGCGCGCCCAGAACACTGGCGCCATACACCAGCAGATTGTCGGGCGACGTTTTCCACAGCGGGCGGAACGCATCGGGAACATCAAGCACTCGGCGCGCCCAATCGACGCGCATGGATACGGCAGAAGTCGGGGCGCCGTACCAGACCGTCGAGGCATAAGTCGTCAGTGCCGTGAAGCCGAAGTCAATGGCCTTGTTTCCCAGACCCACCATCCGATCCTGCTGGTCGAAGTGATGCATGTCGGAAAAGACGAAATCGATATCCGGCCGCTGCTCGTAAAGAGCCGCGATTTTTTCGAAATAGTCCGGCTTCCAGCGGTCATCGGAGTCGAGGAAGCACACGATGTCGGCATCGACCAGCGCCATCCCCCGCTGCAGCCCGTGCAGCTGCCCGCCGTTCGGCGCGAACACCAGGGTCACGCGCGGGTCCGAGGAGTATCGCTCCTTCAACAACTCGGCCGAACCGTCCGTCGAGCCGTCGTCCACCACGATGACCTGGGTCGGTGCACGCGTTTGTCCGAGGGCCCCCTCGACCGCCTCGATGACAAAATCACGGTAGTTGTAGCTGGTGACGACCACGGCAAAGGTCAGGCGTCGATGGGCGCCCGCGGCAGAGTCCTCCGCACGCAGCACTTGGTGAGCCGGGGCCGGCGGCGCGGCTTCGGCAACGGGAGCTTGGTGGCCACTCATCAAATGATTCCCGCAGGACGATCCCGCGCCGCAGTCTATCGCAGGGCACGCAGAAGGCGTCTCCGATTCCCCTAGAATCCGATCATGCGCACACTTCCGCTCACTCTTGTCGTCATCACCCACAACGAGGCGCACACCATCGGGCGCTGCCTCGATTCGGTGCCTTTCGCGGCCGAGAAACTGGTGGTGGACTCCGGCAGCGACGACGACACGGTGGCGATCGCCCGTGCCCACGGTGCTCGCGTGGTGCACCAGGACTGGCTGGGTTTCGGGCCGCAGCGCAACTTCGCCACCACGCAATGCACACACGACTGGATCCTGGCGCTGGATGCGGACGAATCCCTGTCGCCGGAGCTGGTGGCCGAGCTGGAAAACGGGCTGCCGGCCCTGATGGCCGGCGACGCCCCGGCCGCCTGGCTGCGCCGGCGCACCATCTACATGGGTCGCCCGATGCGCTGGTATCGACCGTCGGTCGGCGAGAAGCTGGCGCGGCTGTACCACCGAGAGCGCGCCCGCTGGACCGACGCGCGGGTGCACGAGTCGCTGCGCTTCGAGGGCAGTGCGCCCACCTTCGACGCGCCGTTCGACCACGTCAACAATCCCACCCTGCCGCACAAGCAGCTGAAGGTGCTGCGCTATGCCGAGCTGAAATGCCGCGACTGGCTGGACAAGGGCAAGCCGGTGCGGATGTGGCAGGCGCCGTTTGTCTACGCGCTGGCCTTCGTCAAGGACTACGTGTTCCGCCTCGCGATGCTGGACGGCTGGCGCGGCTTCCTGATCGCGCAGACCGCGGCCAGCTACGCGCTGTACAAGCGCATGCGCTACTACGAGATGCGCCACAACCCGGCGTCGGTGGCCGAGGCCGAGGCGATCCTCAAGCGCCACCGCGTCGATCGCTGAGCCGCCGCCGCATCGGCAAGCGAGTTCCCGCGCCGTAAGCTATGCGCTTTGCATTTCCCGGCGCCCACGATCATGCCCAAGCACTATCTCCTGTACGGCTCCGAGCGCTACGCGCTGGCGATCCTGCGTCCGCTGCAGGACGCCATCCGCGCCCGCGGCGGCGAGACCGCCTGGTTCTTCGACGGCCCCGGCGCGGAAGACCTGGTCGACGGCGAGCGCCTGCTCAGCGTGGAGGAGGTGCGTCGCTGGAAGCCGATCGCCGTGCTCACCCCGGGCAACCACCTGCCGCACTTCTTCCCCGGGGTGAAGGTGGAGGTGTTCCACGGCTTCGACGCCGGCAAGCCGCGGCACATCTACATCCGCGGCTTCTTCGACCTGTACTGCACCACCGGCCCGCGCGACACCGCGCAGTTCCAGGCGCTGGCCGACAAGCTCGGCCACTTCGCCGTGACCGAGACTGGCTGGCCCAAGCTCGACCCGTTCCTGCGCGAGATCGCCGGCCCGCTGCCGCCGGTGCGCACACCGCCGGTGATCCTCTACCACTCCACGTTTTCACCGTCGTGGAGCGCGGCCGAGACGCTGTACGAGGAGGTCAAGCGGCTGTCGCGCGACGGCCGCTGGCGCTGGATCGTCACCTTCCATCCGAAGATGAACCCGGAGACCCGCGCCAAGTACCAGGCGCTGCAGAACGAGCACCTGCGCTTTGCCGAGGACGACAACATCCTCGACCTGTTCCCGCAGGTGGACATGATGTGCTCGGACACGTCGTCCGCCCTGAGCGAGTTCCTGCTCACCGGCAAGCCGGTGGTCACCTTCAACAACCGCCGTCCCGGCCCACAGCTGATCGACATCCACGACGCCAGGGATTTCGAGCCGGCGATCGAGCGCGCGCTGGCGCGCCCGCCGGAGCTGATGCAGGCGATTGCGGATTTCGGCGCGGCGATCCATCCGTACCGCGATGGCCGCTCCAGCGAGCGCGTGCTGGATGCGATCGACGCCTTCATCGCCCGCGGCGGGCGCAACCGCAGGCGCAAGCCGCTGAACCTGTGGCGCAAGTTCAAGCTGCGCCGGCGCATCGGCTACTGGGGCCCCGCGCGCGTCCGCTGAGCCGGCGGCCCACCGGGGACGGCTAGAATGCGGCGCTGACCCTGCCTTGAGGCCAACCGTGACATCCAACGCCTATCGCCGTTCCGAACACCTGCGCGCCCTGTGGCCGTGGCTGCCGCTGTGGACGGCCGCCGCGCTGCTGGCGATCTTCGCGCACGGGCCGACGCCACTGTTCTCCACCCGCACGCTCGCGGTCGCCTGGGAGATGTGGAACGAGGGTCACTGGCTGGTGCCGCACGTCAACGGCGCGCCGTACAGCGAGAAGGCGCCGCTGCTGTTCTGGATGATCCACGCCGGCTGGTTCGCGTTCGGCGTCAGCGACGTGTGGCCGCGGGTGCTGGAAGTGATCTTCGGCGGCGCGCAGCTGGTGCTGGTATCGGTGATCGCGCGGCGGCTGTTCCCCGAGCGCCCGTGGGTGGCGCGCGCCACGCCGTGGATGCTGCTGTCGCTGAGCTACGCGTTCCTGTTCGGTCTGCAGATCATGTACGACGTGCCGCTGGCGGTGTGGTCGCTGGCCGCGCTGCTGTGCCTGGTGCCCACCGCCCGCCGCGCCGAGCCGCGCTGGTTGCTGTTCGGCTTGTTCATTGGCTTCGGCCTGTTGACCAAGGGCCCGGTGACGCTGCTGCACGTGATGTTTCCGTGGCTGCTCGGGCCGCTGTGGAGCGACTGGGCCAACCAACACCGCGCGCGCTGGTACGGCCGCGGCCTGCTCGGCGTGCTGCTCGGCGCCGGCATGCTGCTGGCGTGGGCGCTGCCGGCGGGCTTCAGCGGCGGCGAGGCGTACCGCCAGCGGCTGTTCTTCACCCAGACCGCGGCGCGCGTGGTCAACGGCATCGCGCCGGCGCAGGACCTGCAGAACCATGCCCGTCCCGTGTGGTGGTATCTGCTGGCGATTCCGGTGCTGATGTTCCCGCTGAGCGCCTGGCCGCGCGCCGTCGTCGCGCTCGGCATGCTGCGCCGGCCGCTGCCGCCCGGCATCCGCTTCGCACTGTGCTGGCTGCTGCCGGCGTTCGTCACGTTTTCGCTGATCAGCGGCAAGCAGCTGTACTACCCGCTGCCCGAGCTGGGCGGCGGCTGCCTGCTGCTGGCCGGCGCGATCGCGCTGCTGCGCGAGCAGCATCCGCGACTGGCCACCTCCGCGTGGCTGGGCACCTGGCCGCTGGCTATCGGTGGCATGTTGCTGGCGGTGTTCCTGTTCGTGCTGCCGACGCTGGTGGCTGGCGATCGACTGCACGGCGAGTGGTTCGACGAGGCGGTCGGCTACAGCCGCTACTTCGCCATCCTGTTCGCGCTGCTGGGCGCGCTGCTGCTGCTGCGCGGACGCGGCGAGATGCGGCGACTGGCGGTGGCGGGGCTGGTCGGCACGCTGGCGTTCAACACACTGTTCACGCTCACCGCGTGGCACAAGTACGACCTCACGCCTTCGAACGAGCTGCTGGCGGCGGCCGAAGCCGAGCAGCGCCCGATCGCCTACGTGGGCGCCTACGACGCACAGTTCCACTTCGCCGCTCGGCTGACCCGGCCGATCACCGAGATGCGCGGCGAGGGGGCGATCGCCGCGTTCGCCCAGGAGCATCCGAACGGGGTGATCGTCACCCATCCGGAAAAACTCGGTGCCGACGATCGCCGCTACGCGCTGCTGGTGCAGCCGTTCCGCTCGTCGTGGATCGTGATCTGGCAGGCCCCCGTGCTGGCCGACGTGCAGGCGGGCCGCCAGCCGCCCGAGCCGGCCACGCCCACCCGCATCTATCCGGCGCCGCTGCGGCCGTGAACAGCGACCGCATCGCGGCCCTGCGCGCCCAGTGCGGCGGACCGCGCGACGGCGCGCTGCTGCGGTACTCCCTGGGCAGCGCGCTGCTGGACGAGGGCGATGCGGCCACCGCGCGCGCCGAACTGCAGCGCGCGGTCGAGTTCGACCCGCGCTATTCCGCCGCCTGGAAGGCGCTGGGCAAGGCCTGCCTCGCCCTGCACGACCACCACGGCGCCGCCGCCGCGTGGCGGCAGGGCATCGTCGTGGCCAGCGAACGCGGCGACCAGCAAGCGGCGAAGGAAATGACCGTCTTCCTCAAACGGCTGGCGCGCTAGCAGCCTGTCGGACTTGAGTGGTCGAGGCGAAAGCCCGTCTGCGTGAGGACAGATGTTCGACGGTTCGCCGGCCCATGGTGGCGCCATGGGCCAATAAGCGGCGGAGATATGGACCGCGCAGAAGGATTTTCAGCCGGGCCAACTCAAGTCCGACAGGCTGCCAAGACGGCCGAGGGAATCAGTCGACCGCGACGCGGCCCGGACCGTCGTACGGGCTCACCAGCCCGTCGGCCGAAAAACGCTTGTACTGCCACTGGTACTGCGCAAAGGCGTGCTCCACGCAGGTTTCCACGCCGCGGTTGAGCGCGGCGCAGGCCGTTGCGAGATCGGCATCGCCCAGCCCGGCCGGCGCCGGCAGCAGATGGATGCGGAAACCCGCCCCGCGCGGCAGCCGCTCGGCGAAGGCAAACAGCACGGTCGCGCCGGTGCGCGCGGCCAGCCGCGGCAGCAGCACCATGGTCAGCGCGTCTCGACCGAAGAACGGCGCGATCTCGCCATCGCCGGCGCGTGGCTTCTGGTCGGGCAGGATGCCCACCGTGCCGCCGGCCGCCAGCCGCTTGTACAACGTGCGCACGCCAGCGCCTTCGGCGCGCACCTGCTCGGGCGCCAGCGCGCCGCGTACCTTGCGCAGCAGCTGCTCGATCGCAGCGATCCGCGGCGGCCGGTAGAGAATGGCCATCGGCGTGCGGCTGCACAGCCAGTAGTTGAGCAATTCCCAGCAGCCCAGATGCGGTGCGGCGATGATCACCCCCTTGCCGCTGGCCAGCGCCGCGTCGAACAGCTCCGCGCCGCGCACCTCGCGCACCAGTTGCAGCGCGCGCCCGGCGCCGCTGCCCCACACCTTGATGATCTCGGTCACCGATTTGCCGCCCTCGGCCATCGCCTCGCGCAGCAGCGCGCGACGGGCAGCCGCATCGAGTCCGGGGCAGGTGATCGCCAGGTTCACCGCGGCGACGTCGGCGCTGCGCGCGCCCAGCGCCAGCAGCAGCCGGCCGATCCCGGCACCCAGGGCGTGCAGGGCGCGCAGGGGCAGCAGTGCCAGCAGGCGCAGCAGGAGATAGATCAGGTAGATGTCTGCACGCATCGCGCCAGTTTAGTCGAAGCACCGCCGCCGCCCGCTGCCGGCGCATGGCGATCGCGATAAGCTGCAGCACCCGTTTCGGAACCCCGCATGATCGCCCTGATCCAGCGCGTCACCAGCGCGCATGTGTCCGTCGACCACGAAACTGTCGGCACCATCGGCCCGGGCCTGCTGGCCCTGGTGGCGGTGCAGCCGCACGACGGCGAGCCACAGGCGCAGCGCATGCTGCAGCGCCTGCTCGGTTACCGTGTGTTTGCCGACGAAGCCGGCAAGATGAACCGCTCGGTCGCCGACATCGGCGGCGACCTGCTGCTGGTGAGCCAGTTCACCCTGGCCGCCGACACCCGTTCCGGCATGCGACCGAGTTTCACCACGGCTGCCGCGCCCGAGCACGGCCGGCACTGGTTCGATCGCCTGGTCGAGCTGGCCCGCCTTGCGCACCCGCGGGTGGAAACCGGCCGCTTCGGCGCCCATATGCAGGTGCATCTGGTCAACGACGGACCGGTCACCTTCTGGCTCGAAAGCTGATGGCCCGCCCGCACACACACCCGTGTCACGGCGCGATCTGGCGCGATTCTTGCTGCCCGATCCGCTTTCGAACCCCACTTGAAAACTGGTCAAAAAAGCAGCACATCGTTATACTGATCGGTTCCTGCATCCGCGGCGGTAGGTATGAATAGCAAAGCTCCCGAGCAACAGTCAGAAATCAAGGCGCTCATCTCCAAGGGTCTGGAGCAGGGCTACCTGACCTATGCCGAGATCAACGACCACCTGCCCGACGACATCGTCGATCCGGAGCAGATCGAAGACATCATGGCGGTGCTCAAGGGCGTCGGCATCGAAGTGCACGACGCGGCGCCGGACGCCGATCCGCTGGCCGACAAGGCCGGCAGCGGCACCGACGACGAAGCCGCGGCCGAAGAGGCCGTGGCCCTGCTGTCGGCAGTGGACGCCGAAGTGGGCCGCACCACCGACCCCGTGCGCATGTACATGCGAGAGATGGGCACGGTCGAGCTGCTCACCCGCGAGGGCGAGATCGCCATCGCCAAGCGCATCGAGGAAGGCCTGGGCCAGGTGCAGACCGCGCTGGCCAGCTTCCCGCTGACCATCGAGCTGCTGCTGGAAGAGTATGACCAGCACCTGGACGGCAAGCGCCGCCTGTCCGAGATCCTCGCCGGCTTCCTCGACCTGGAAGCCGCCGCCGACGCCGCCCTCGCCGAAGCCGAGGAAGCGGCCGCGAACCGCGTGGAAGAAGAGGGCGAGGAAGAAGAGGAAGAGGACACCACCGCCACCGAGGACGAGGAAGCCGGCCCGACCGGTCCGGATCCGGAAGAGGTCAAGCGCCGCATGGAACTGCTGCGCGACTACTACGGCAAGTTCCAGAAGGCCGCGCCCAAGGCCACCGGCATCACCGACAAGAAGATCGTCAAGCTGCGCGACCAGATGGCCGAGGAGTTCCTCAAGCTCAAGCTGCCGTCCGCGCTGATCGACAGCTTCGTGCGCAAGCTGCGCGAAGTGGTGGGCGACATCCGCCACCACGAGCGCGTGCTGATGGACATCTTCGTCAAGCAGGTGAAGATGCCCAAGGCCGAGTTCCTCAAGACCTTCCCCAGCAACGAGGGCAACCTGGAGTGGGCGGCCGAGCTGGGCCGCAAGCGCCAGAAGTGGTCGCCGAACATCAAGACCCACAAGGAAGCGATCGACGCCGAGCAGGAAAAGCTCGCCGCCATCGAGCGCAAGCTGTTCCTGCCGCTGACCGACATCAAGGACATCAACCGCGCCATGAGCGTGGGCGAGGCCAAGGCCCGTCGCGCCAAGAAGGAAATGGTCGAGGCGAACCTGCGCCTGGTGATCTCGATCGCCAAGAAGTACACCAACCGCGGCCTGCAGTTCCTGGACCTGATCCAGGAGGGCAACATCGGCCTGATGAAGGCGGTGGACAAGTTCGAATACCGCCGCGGCTACAAGTTCTCGACCTACGCCACCTGGTGGATCCGCCAGGCGATCACTCGCTCGATCGCCGACCAGGCGCGCACCATCCGCATCCCGGTGCACATGATCGAGACGATCAACAAGCTCAACCGCATCTCCCGCCAGATGCTCCAGCAGTTCGGCCGCGAGGCCACGCCGGAGGAACTGGCCAAGGAGATGGACATGCCCGAGGACAAGATCCGCAAGGTGCTGAAGATCGCCAAGGAGCCGATCTCCATGGAGACCCCGATCGGCGACGACGAGGACTCCCACCTGGGCGACTTCATCGAGGACGGCAACGCCAGCTCGCCGATCGACTCGGCCACCGAGACCGGCCTGATGGAAACCGTGCGCGACGTGCTCGCCGGGCTCACCCCGCGCGAGGCCAAGGTGCTGCGCATGCGCTTCGGCATCGACATGAATACCGACCACACGCTGGAAGAGGTCGGCAAGCAGTTCGACGTCACCCGCGAGCGCATCCGCCAGATCGAGGCCAAGGCGCTGCGCAAGCTGCGCCACCCCAGCCGCTCGGAACAGCTGCGCTCGTTCCTCGACCTGGAGTAAGCGCCGCCACCTGGTAATCGACAACGGCCGCGCATGCGGCCGTTGTCATTTCAGGACCTGCTCACCGCCGCCAGATCGGGAAAGTGTTCCTCGGCGTGACAGTTGGCGCATAGAAGGATGCATTTCGCGAGCTCTGACCGGACCTCGCCATCGCTCCGGTTTGACAGGGCGCGCATGTCGAGGTTGAACGACTTCTTCGCCGGATCCGCGTGGTGCCATGTCAGCGCGGCCAGATTCCTTGAGTACCCGCAGCGGGTGCAACGTCCGCCGGCTTCCGCGATAAGCAGGCACTTGCGCCGGAGGCCGCGTGCCTGCTGACAGGCGTAGCTTTGGTGACGGTGGTTGGTGTCCTTGTTCTTGCAGCCGCGCGAACAGAATTTTCGCTGCCGACCCGCCAGCAGCTTTCGGCACACTACGCACTTTCGTCTGGATTCCATGCTGCAACCATAATCCGAAAAAACGGAGCCTGCGGCACGATTCGTTGCTACCATGCGAGCATGGGCCTGTAGCTCAATGGTTAGAGCAGGGGACTCATCGAAAGGTGCCACCGCGGCGTAATCCGCGGCTGGGATCGGGATGAATTCAGGGAAACCTCAGCGGCGCAACGCGGCCGGTGGCAACCCTGAGCCAAGCCGCCGGTACACCGGCGGAAGGTGCAGAGACTACCTGAGGGCTGCAGTGCCCTTGATCACAGGCTCGAGCGTCCCGCGCCCCACCCGTACGCGCATCACTGCGTCGCACGGCGGGCGAAGAGATAGTCCGCGCCGAGGGGAAACCTTCGGAACAAGCGAATCCCTTGGTTCCAGGTTCGAGTCCTGGCGGGCCCACAAATACTGTGCTACCCATGTGAGAGGCTTTTCGCGGCCGGAACGCCGGTGGGCCCATGTCCTCGACGCCTGATCCCGGTCAAGGCGAAGTGCGCGGACACCGGCGACAGTGCGCGGCATGGAAACCATCGCCGCCGCCCCCATCGAACCGCCGACCTTCGACGCCGCGCTGATCGCCCGCTACGACGTCAACGGTCCGCGCTACACCAGCTATCCGACCGCACCGCAGTTCCGCGCCGACTTCGACGAGACGGCACTGCGCAGGGCGATCCGCGACTCCAACGAGGAGCCGATCCCGCGCCCGCTGTCGCTGTACGTGCACGTGCCGTTCTGCATGAGCCCGTGCTTCTACTGCGGCTGCAACCGGGTGATCACCCGCGACGTGGGCAAGGCGGACCGCTATCTGGAGCGGCTGGTGCGCGAAATCGAGCTGATCGCGCCGCTGTTCGACCGCGACCGTCCGGTGCGCCAGCTGCACTTCGGCGGCGGCACGCCCAACTTCCTCGACCTGCCGCGCATGCGCGAGCTGATGGAGTCGCTGGCGCGCCACTTCAGCTTTGCGCGCGACGACGAGCGCGAATACGGCATCGAGATCGATCCGCGCTTTGCCGATGCCGCCTACGTGCGCGGGCTGGCCGAGCTGGGCTTCAACCGCATCTCGGTGGGCATCCAGGACTTCGATCCCGCCGTGCAGGCGGCGGTGAACCGCATCCAGAGCGTGGCGCAGACCGCCGAGGTGCTGCACGCGGCGCGCGAGGCCGGCTTCGCCTCGGCCAGCGTGGATCTCATCTACGGCCTGCCGCGGCAGACGCTGGACGGCTTCGACCGCACGCTCACCGAAGTGATCGCGCTGGCGCCGGACCGCGTGGCGGTGTACGGCTACGCGCACCTGCCGGCGATGTTCAAGGCACAGCAGCAGATCGAGGCGGCCGAACTGCCCGATCCGGCGACCCGGCTGGCGCTGTTCGGCCGCGCGCTGGAACGGCTCACCGCGGCCGGCTACGTCTATATCGGCATGGACCACTTCGCCCGCGCCGACGACGAGCTGGCGCGGGCGCAGCGCGCCGGCCAGCTGCAGCGCAATTTCCAGGGCTACTCCACCCACGGCGACTGCGACATCGTGGGACTGGGCGTGAGCGCGATCGGCCGCATCGGCGACAGCTACAGCCAGAACGCCCGCGACCTCACCGGCTACTACGCCGCGCTCGACGCCGGCCGCCTGCCGGTGGCCCGCGGCCTGCACCTGGACGAGGACGACCTGATCCGCCGCGCCGCCATCGGCGAGCTGATGTGCCACGGCGAGCTGGACATGGCCGCCTTCGGCACGCGCCACCGGCTGGTTTTCGCAACTTATTTCGCGCAGGCTCTGGAGCGCCTGCGCGCGCTGGCCGACGACGGCCTGGTGACGCTGGATGACCGGATGATCCGGGTGACTTCGCGCGGACGCCTTCTGTTGCGTATCATCGCGATGTGCTTCGATGCGTACCTTGATGATGACGCGTCGCCGACACGCTACTCGCGCGCCATCTGACCCCACGCCACCGGATGTCATCCACGATGCGCTCCAGTCATCCGGCAGGACGCCTGCCCGATCCGCCCAGCCCCATCGCCAACGACGGCGACGAGGTCCACTTCTGCCGCACCTGCGCCTTTGCCGGCGCCTGCATCGCGGTGGGCTACGGCAAGCCCGAGCTGGAATCGCTGCACTGCCTGGTCGAGCACGTCGGGCCCTACCGCAACGGCGATCACGTGTTCCGCACCGGCGATCCGTTCCGCGCGATCTTCGCGGTGCGCGCCGGCACGGTGAAGACCTGCCTGGTCGACAAGGACGGCCGCGAGCAGGTGCTGGGCTTCTACCTGCCCGGCGAGGTGATCGGCCTCAACGCGATCTATCCCGAGCATTTCCCGTGCGACGCGGTCGCGCTGGAAAACACCCAGTTCTGCCGCTTCTCGTTCCCCGCGATGAGCGCGCTGGCCGCGCGCATGCCGGCGGTACAGCAGCACCTGTTCCGCCTGCTCAGCAAGGAGCTGGGCACCGCCAGCCTGCTGGCCGGCGATCACAGCGCGGACGAGCGCATGGCTGCTTTCCTGTGCGACCTCGGCAGCCGTTACGCCGCACGCGGGTTCTCCGGCACGCGCTTCACGCTGAGCATGTCGCGCGGTGACATCGCCAACTACCTGCGCCTCGCCGCCGAAACGGTGAGCCGCGTGCTCACCCGCTTCCGCAGCCAGCACCTGATCGCCATCGAGGGTCGCGAGCTGGAACTGCTCGACGTCAAGGGGCTGGAGAAGATCGGGCAGAACCTGCTGCCGGATTGAGCGGGGGGCGTGACGTGGCCGCGCCTGGGCGGGGCACGCCCCGGCAGCACGTGCGTCGGGCTACCACCGCTGGTGCGACGCGTCGCTGTGCTCGACACAGTTTGCGCATTGCGCTCCGTAGCGCCCCTACCCCAGCCCTCTTCCCAACGGGGGGGAGAGCAGAACCTCGCATACGCCTTGAACCTCGCCCCCGCGGCGAGGAAGCAAAACCACTCGCGCCCTGAGCCATCTAAGGGCTTTACCTGAGCTCGCGGAAGACGGCACGGAGCGGATGCTTGCGGTGATGCCACAGCGCAACCCGTGCACCGCGCGCTGACCCAGATCAGGGCGACCGCGCAGCGCGATCCGCAGCATGACGGCTCGATCTCTACCTGAGTCACGCCATGCGCGATGCCGTCGTTTCCCCGATCAGGCCGACGCGCCTGCCGGACATCCTCGCCCAGGCGCCGCATCGCCTGCTGTTTTTCGCCGGCGCCTGCGCGGTGCTCACCAGCATGACGTGGTGGACGCTGCAGCTGGCGTCGCTGCGCTACGGCTGGGTGCACTGGCCGCAGCCGCCGGTGCCGCCAGCGTGGGGGCATGCGCTGCTCGCGGTGTACGGCATGCTGCCGCTCTTCATGTTCGGCTTTCTGCTGACGGTGTTCCCGCGCTGGCTGGACCGTCCCGCACTGGGCCGTGCGCGTTACGTGCCGGTGGCCGGCGCGGTGTTCGGCGGTTACCTGTTGGCGCATGTCGGCCTGCTCGGCAGCCTCGCGCTGCTGCGCGCGGGCGTGCTGCTGATCGCCATGGGGTATTCGATCGCGCTGTTCACGCTGGCGCAGGTGCTGCGCGCGTCGACGACGCGGCAGTCGCACGCGTGGTCGTGCCTGGCCGGCGTGGCGATGGGCTGGGTGGGGCTGGCCGCCGGACTGGCCGCGCTGTTCGGCGCGCCGCCGGCCGCGATGACGCTGGCGGTCCAGCTCGGCGTATTCGGCTTTCTGCTGCCGGTGTACTTCAGCGTGTGCCACCGGATGATTCCGTTCTTCAGCGGTAACGTGATCGCCGGCTACCGCATGTGGCGGCCGCGCTGGAGCCTGCCGCTGGCATGGACGCTGCTGGCCGCGCACGTGACGCTGGAGCTGGCCGGCGCCAACGCGTGGCGCTGGCTCGCCGACGCGCCGCTGGCGCTGCTGTTCGGCGCGCACGCGCTGATGTGGCGGCCGTGGCAGGCGCGCCGGCCCGGCCTGCTGCTGGCGCTGCACCTGGCTTTTGCCTGGCTGCCGCTGGCCTTCGCGCTGTACGCGTGGCAGAGCGCGTGGCTGCTGGCGAGTGGACGGATGGCGCTCGGCCTGGCGCCGCTGCACGTGCTGACCATCGGCTACTTCGGCTCGATGCTGGTGGCGATGGTGACGCGGGTGACCCAGGGGCATTCCGGGCGCGCGCTGCAGATGGGCACGCTGCCGTGGGTGTGCTTCGCCCTGCTGCAGGGCGTGGTGCTGCTGCGTGTGTTCGCCGAGACGAGGACGGACGGCTACCGCTGGCTGGTGCTCGCCGCGGCGGGCTGGCTGATCGCCTTCGCGCCGTGGGTACTGCGTTCGGCGTGGATCTACCTGACCCCGCGCGCGGACGGCAAGCCGGGCTGAATCGGCGGCAGGCTGTCGCAGGCAGCACGTTCGTGCGGCGGGCTGATCCAGGTCAGTCGCCCCGCCGCACGTGCCGCCTACGCTGCGCGCACGGATCACGAAGGGGAAGGACCATGTCGAGAATGTTGCGCACGTTGCTGGCCGCGGCCAGCGTGTTGGCGATCGCCGCCTGCTCGGGCAAACCCGAGGCCACGGCCAGCGCCGGAACCGCTGCACCGCCCACCGCCGCGGCGGCGTCGGCCACCGACCCGGGCGACTTCGGCCCGCCACGGGGCGAACCGATCCACGCGGTGCTTACCAGTCCGCCGAACGTGCCACCGCCGATCCACCGCAACTATCCGGCCAAGGTGATCGTGGAGCTGGAAGTGATCGAGAAGGAGATGCCGATCTCCGAGGGCGTCAGCTACACCTACTGGACCTTCGGCGGCACCGTGCCGGGCAGCTTCATCCGCGTGCGCCAGGGCGACACGGTGGAGTTCCACCTGAAGAACTCGCCCGACTCGAAGATGCCGCACAACATCGACCTGCACGGCGTCACCGGCCCGGGCGGCGGCGCGGCGTCGAGCTTCACCGCGCCGGGGCACGAGTCGCAGTTCACCTTCAAGGCGCTCAACCAGGGCGTGTACGTGTACCACTGCGCCACCGCGCCGGTGGGCATGCACATCGCCAACGGCATGTACGGGCTGATCCTGGTGGAGCCGCCGGAAGGCATGCCCAAGGTCGACCACGAGTACTACGTGATGCAGGGCGACTTCTACACGGTGGGCAAATACCGCGAGAAGGGCCACCAGGGCTTCGACATGGACAAGGCGATCGACGAGAAGCCCACCTATGTACTGTTCAACGGCCACGAAGGCTCGCTCACCGGCGACAACGCGCTCACCGCCAAGGTCGGCCAGACGGTGCGGCTGTTCGTCGGCAACGGCGGACCGAACCTGGTGTCGAGCTTCCACGTGATCGGCGAGATCTTCGACACCGTGCGGCAGGAGGGCGGCACGGTGGAGCAGCACAACGTGCAGACCACGCTGATCCCCTCCGGCGGCGCGGCGATGGTGGAGTTCCGCACCCAGGTGCCGGGCAGCTACGTGCTGGTGGACCACTCGATCTTCCGCGCCTTCAACAAAGGCGCGCTGGGCATCCTCAAAGTGGACGGGCCGGAGGACAAGGCGATCTACTCGGGCAAGGAGGTCGACTCGGTCTACCTCGGCGATCGCGCCGAACCGAACCTGCACGCGGTGAGCACGGCGGCCAAGGCGAATGCCGCCGGCACGCTGAGCAAGGCCGACCAGATCGGCGCCGGCAAGCAGTTGTTCACCGGCACCTGCTCGGTTTGCCACCAGGCGAACGGCCAGGGCCTGCCCGGGGTGTTCCCGCCGCTAGCCAAGTCGGACTATCTCGCCAAACAGACGCGCGAACACCTGATCGGCATTCCGCTGCACGGCCTGCACGGCAAGGTCACCGTCAACGGCACCGAGTACGACTCGGTCATGCCGCCGATGACCCAGCTCACCGACGACGAGGTCGCCAACATCCTCACCTACGTGCTCAACAGCTGGGACAACCCCGGTGGCCAGATCACCAAGGACGAGGTGGCCAAGGTACGTGCGCAACCCGCCGCCGCGCCCGCCGCGGAGCATTGAGCCGATGCGTGCAGGCCCCCTGCTGCTGGCGCTCGCCGTGCTGGCCGCGACGCCCGCCGCGGCAGCGGCGGCCGACTACCGGCCGCTGCCCGGCGGCCGGTTCGCCAGCGTGGTGCCGGCCGACGGCAAGGACGCCCCGGCGCAGGTGGCGCCGTTCGCGCTGCGCAGCGAGCCGGTGAGCAACGCCGAGTTCCTCGCCTTCGTCACCAAGCATCCGCAGTGGCGGCGCGACCGCGTGGCACCGATCTTTGCCGACGGCCGCTATCTCTCGCACTGGGCCACGCCCGATGCGCTGGGCGCCGACGCGCTGCCTATGCAGCCGGTCACCCGGGTGAGCTGGTTCGCCGCACAGGCCTACTGCGAGAGCGAACACGCGCGGCTGCCGAGCTGGTACGAGTGGGAGATGGCCGCCGCCGCCGACGTCACCCGCGCCGATGCGCGCACCGATCCGGCCTGGCGCGAGCGCGTGCTGGACTGGTACAGCCGCCCGTCCTCGCACGCACTGCCGACCATCGGTGGCGCGGCCGACCTGCACGGCGTGCGCGATCTCAACGGCTTGGTGTGGGAATGGGTGGACGACTTCAACGCCCTGCTGGTGGGCAGCGACAGCCGCGATCAGGACGGCGCCGACAAGCTGAAGTTCTGCGGTGCCGGCGCGATCAGCCTGCAGCAGAAGGAGAACTACGCCACGCTGATGCGGGTGGCGATGCTGTCCGCGCTGAAGGCGGTCGACACCACGCCCAACCTCGGCTTTCGCTGCGCAAGGCCGCTGACGAGCCCGTCGATCGCTGCGTCACCCATCACCGTTCGTACTGAGTTGGGTGCTGCGCGATCGAGGGACCGCGATGTCCCCCATGCCTTGTCCCCATCCCCGCAAGCGAGCTCGCCATGAAACATTTCACCGCCTTCCTGATGAGCGTCCTGCTCACCGGCCCGGCCTTCGCCGCGCCGGCGACTGCCCCGGCACCGCTGCCCGGCGACTCGGTCTACCAGCTCGCCGCCACCCTCACCGACCAGGACGGCCACACCGCGCCGTGGGCCGCGCGCCGCGGCACGCCGCAGATCGTGAGCATGTTCTACGCCTCGTGCACGATGGTCTGCCCGATGATCATCGACACCATGAAGGCCACACGCCGCGCTGCCGGCGAACCGGCCGCACTGGGCCTGCTGGCAGTGAGTTTCGACCCGGCCCGCGACAACACCGATGCGCTGCGCCGCTACGCCGCCGCGCACCGGCTCGACCTGCGCTGGTGGACCCTGGCGCACGCCACGCCGGCAGACACACGCTCGCTCGCCGCCCTGCTCGGCGTGCAGTACCGCCCGCTGCCGGACGGCGACTTCAACCACTCCAGCGTGCTGCTGCTGCTCGACGCGGACGGCCGCATCGTGGCGCGCAGCACGATCATCGGACGCACCGATCCGGCGTTCGTCGCCGCTGTGCGCCAGCTCGCCGGAGCGCAACCATGAACATCGCGTCTCGTGTCTTTCTTCTCGGCATGCTCGCGCTGCCGCTATCCGGTGTGAGCTTCGCGCAGCACACGCACCATGCCGCGCACAGCGACACGGCACCGGCACCCGCACCGGCCGCGCGCTGGCCCGCCGACGACGCGCTGCACGACGGCATGGGCCGCATCCACGTCGCGCTGGAGGAACTGCGCCACTACGAGATGGGCCACATGGACGCGACGATGGCACTGGACCGCGTCGGCCTGATCGAGCAGGCCGCCGCCGACATCTTCGCCAAGTGCAAGCTGCCGGAAGAGCGCGACGCCGTGCTGCATCGCATGCTGGTACCGCTGCTCGCCGCCGCCGACAAGCTCAAGGCCAACCCTGCCGACATGGCGCAGGTACAGGCGATGCGCGACGCGGTGGCCGACTACCCGCGCTACTTCGCCGATCCGGGCTGGGCGACGCCGCCGGCGCACTGAGCGCCCCGACACGCCCCCTGCGACAACCCGTCTGCCGCGCCGCGGCGCGCGGCTGATCCGGATCAGTCCGACACCCCGCGCGACCGCGCAGCATGGCCGCCATCGTTCGAGCGGAGCGGCGACATGATCGACACCATCGAAGCCTGGCAATGCATCGGCTGCGGCCGCGTGGAGGCGCCGCAGACCTGCATCGGCGTGTGTCGCGACCGCAAGGTGCTGCTGGTCGGACTGGCGGATTTCGAGCAGGTGTGCACCGAGGCCGATGTCCTGCGTGCACGGCTGCTCGACATACGCAGCGAGCTGCAGCGTTTCGCCCTCGCCAAGCCGCACGCGGGGCGCTGGGACGCCGCCTGGGAGGCGCTGCAGACCCGCGTTCGCGAACTGCTCGCCGGGCCGGCCGCGGAGCTGCCGCCATCGGCTAGATGAGCGCTCGACGGCAGTGGAACCGGCGCCCGTCAGCGTGCGGCCGCGCTCATTGCATCCACCCATGCAGCCAGCCCAGCGGGTGGTGCTCCCAGGCGATGCCGACGATGCCGCCGTAGAGCAGCAGCGCCGCGACGAGGAAGCCGCGGCGCATGCCTGCGCTGCGCGCCCGCTTCAGCGCCAGGCTGCCGCAGATCACGTAGAGCACCACGCCCACCAGCTTCGCCGTCAGCCAGCCGTTGGCGAAGTAGGCGCCGGGCAGGATGGTCAGCAGCATCAGGGCGGCGGTGAGCAGCGCGGTATCCACCGTGTAGCTCAGGTAGCGCAGCGGCGCCCAGTGCGCGGCGCCACCGCGGCCGGCCTGCACCAGCGTGCCGCGCAGCGCGAACAGCAGCCCGCTGAGGATCACGCAGGCAATGTGCACGGCCTTGATCTGGGGGTAGAACTCGAACATCGGAGAACCGCGTCTGTGTAGGAGCGCACCCTGTGCGCGACCGCTCGAGTGTGCATGCAGGCGGAAGGCGGTCGCGCGCAGGGTGCGCTCCTACGAGAGAAAGATTCGGGGCGCGCCGCATGGCGCGCCCCGGGGAAGATCAGGCACCTTCCCGCACCGCCTGCGGCAGCGCCGCGGCCTGAGGGTGGCGCTGGCGCACCAGCCACAGCGAGGCGACGAAGGCCGACATCAGCAGGGCGCCCACCGAGAACAGCGTGTCGCCGGGCACGCGCATCCACACCAGCAGGTGCACCAGCGGCCGGTCCATGAGGTGCTCGGAACGGGCGAACCAGTAGCCGTGGTCCAGCGCGGCGCTGAGCTGCAGCACGCCGAGCGGCAGCAGGGTCAGCAGTGCCATCAGCGACAGGCCGAGGTTGAGCGTCCAGAACGCCCCCTTCAGCCAGCCCTCGCGCCACTCGGCCGCCGGCTTGATGCCGCGCAGGCAGAACAGCATCAACCCCATGCCGAGCATGCCGTACACGCCCATCAGCGCGGTGTGGCCGTGCAGCGGGGTGAGGTTGAGGCCCTGCATGTAGTACAGCGCGATCGGCGTATTGACCAGGAAGCCGAACAGGCCCGCACCGACCAGGTTCCAGAAGCTCACCGCCACGAAGAACATGATCGGCCAGCGGTAGCGCGCCATCCACGGTGCGGCGTGCTGTTTGCGCCAGTTGTCGTAGGCCTCCAGCCCGATCAGCGCCAGCGGCACCACTTCCAGCGCCGAGAAGCTGGCGCCCAGCGCGATCACCGCCGTGGTGGTGCCGGTGAAGTACAGGTGGTGCAGCGTGCCCAGCACGCCGCCGGCCATGAACACGATGGTGGCGAACAGCACGCTGGTGGAGGCGCTGGCCGCGCGCAGCAGGCCGAGCTTGACGAACAGGTAGGCGATGACGGCGGTGGCGAACACTTCGAAGAAGCCTTCCACCCACAAATGCACCACCCACCAACGCCAGTACTCGACCATCGCGATGTGGGTGTGCTCGCCCCACATCAGCCCCGCGCCATAGAGCAGGCCGATGGCAATGGTGGACAGGAACAGCAGGCCCACGATGTGCGAGGTCTCGTCGCGACGCCTGATCGCCGGCATCAGCGCGCGACCGACCAGGAACAGCCACAGCATCAGCCCGATGAACAGGAAGATCTGCCAGAAGCGGCCCAGGTCGGTGTATTCCCAACCCTGGTGGCCGAACCAGAAGTTGTACTTCAGGCCCATCTTGTCCATCACCGCGAACCACTGGCCGGCGAACGAACCGACCACGATCACCAGCAGGCACACCCACAGGAAGTTCACCCCCAGCCGCTGGAACTTCGGCTCCCTGCCGCCGATCAGCGGCGCCATGTACAGGCCGGTGGCCAGCCACGCGGTGGCGATCCACAGCACCGCCAGCTCGGTATGCCAGGTGCGAGTGATGCTGTAGGGCAGCACGTTGGCCAGCGCGAAACCGTAGGCTTGCTGGCCTTCCACCTGGAAATGCGCGGTGGTGGCGCCGAGCAGGATCTGCACCAGGAACAGGCCCATCACCGTCCAGAAATACTTCGCCGTCGCCTTCATCGAGGGCGTGGGCTTGAAGTCGGCCAGCGGGTCGCGCGCCGGCACCACGGCCGGCGCCTCCTTGTGGCTCTGCACGGCGTGGTACCAGCCGAGCAGGCCGATGCCGAGGATCAGGAACAGCACGCTGAACACCGACCAGAGGAATGCGGTGCCGCTGGGCCGGTTGCCGACCAGCGGGTCGTACGGCCAGTTCTGCGTGTAGCTCACGCTGTGCCCGGGACGCTCGGCAGCGGCGGCCCAGCTGGTCCACCAGAAGAACGCGGTGACCGCGCGGCGGTGTTCCATCTCCGCGATGGTGTTCTCGCGCATGGCATAGGTCACGCGCAGCGCGTGGGTGGCCGGGTCGTTGCTGAAGAGGCTGTCGTAATGACGCGCCACCACCTCCATCGCCTGCGCCCGCAGCGGCGACACGGTGATGCTGCCGGTGGTCGCATTCCAGGTGTTGCGACGCTCCTCGGCCTGCACCCGCGCCTTCAGCGCGGCCTGCCGCTCGACATCGAGCGCGGCGAACGACGGCGCGCCTTCGTCGCGTGCCAGCAGCTCCAGCATGGCGCTGGCCTCGCGGTGCAGCCAGTCGGCGCTCCAGTCCGGCGCGACCAGCGCACCGTGACCCCAGATCGAGCCGAGCTGCTGGCCGCCGATGCTCTGCCATACCTCGCGGCCGCGCTCGATGTCGGCTCGCGTGTACAGCGTGGCGCCGCCGGTGGCGACCACCGCGTCGGGCAGCGGCGGTGCCTGCTGGTGCACCTCCTTGCCCACCCACAGCAGCACCGAGAAGGAGGCCAGCAGCAGCACCGCCAGCCCCAGCCAGAGTTTTCGGGTCGTACTCATTGCGCATCTCCCGTAAGGACGTGCGCATCGTCCGCGGCGAGCGCGCCAGCGCCCCTGACCTGGATCAGGCGTGGCGCAGGTGGGCGGCGCGGATTGTCGCAGCGCGAGCCACAGGCAGCGCCGATGCCGCGGCGTCGCTCAGTCGTGCTCGCGGCGCTCGGCGATCGACAGCGTTGCATCGTCGCCGGGTGCGACCAGCCGGCGGTGGATACCCTGCAGGGTGTCCAGCAGCTGCGCGCGCGCCTCTTCGGCGAACGGGTTCTCCTGCTGGATCGCGGCGAACAGGTGGCCGGCGTCGCCGCGCACCGCGGCGAGCATCGCCTTGAGCCCGAGGAAGGACGGTGGCGCCACCGCCAGCTCGTCGTCCACGCCCATGTCGACCAGCCCCTTGGCGATGAAGAACGCCAACGCGTGGGTGTGCGCCATGGCGCGGTCGTGCGCGGCCGGTGCCTGCGCGATCACCTCGCAGCCGAGCCCGGCGAACAGCGCGGTGACGCGTTCGGCCGCCGCCGGATGACGCGCGCTGGCGCACACCACCACGCGCAGCGGGCGCTCGCCGCGGGCCAGGCTGAGCGGGCCGAACAGGGGATGCGTGCCGACGTGCGCAATCGCGTCGCCGAGCAGCTCGTCCATCAGCGCGCAGGGCTGCAGCTTCACGCTGCCCACGTCGATCACCGTGTGCTCCGGCCGCAGGCGCGGGCGCAGCGCGCGCAGCGCCGCGTCCATCTGCGGCACCGGCATCGCCAGCACCACCCACGAGGCGCCTTCGAGTGCCGTGTCGATGGAATCAGCGGCGTAGTCGGCGGGCACCTCGGCGTGCGGATCCCAGGCGCGCACGGCGTGGCCGGCCTCGCGCAGCAGTGCGGCGAGGGCCTGGCCGAAACGGCCGTGACCGAGGATGGCGAACGACATGGAGAACTCCGCGACAGTCAGGCCGGCGCGGCGAACGCCGCGCGGCGACTCATGCTAAGGCATCGCCATCGTCGAAGCCGCGGCCGTCGCGCAGCACCGCGCGCAGGCGCGCCTCCCACGGCGCGGTGTCGATGCCGTGCGCACGCAGCCACGCGCGGTCGAACAGCGTCTCGGCATAGCGCTCGCCGCGATCGCACAGCAGGCTGACGATGCTGCCGCGCTCGCCGCGCGCGCGCATCGCCGCGGCCAGCCGCAGGCAGGCGACGAACTGCGTGCCGGACGAGCCGCCGTAGCGGCGGCCGAGCAATTCCTCAAGCAACCACGCGGCGGCGATCGAGGCGGCATCGGGCACTTCCAGCACCCGGTCGACCACCTCGAACACGAAGCCCGGCTCCACTCGCGGGCGGCCGATGCCTTCGATCACGGTCGGCCGGCTGGCCAGCGCGTGGCGGTCGTGCCGGCGCCAGCCTTCGACGAACGCGCTGCCGGTCGGTTCGGCCAGGCACAGCCGGGTAGGCAGACGGCGGTAGCGCAGGTAGCGACCGATCGTCGCCGAGGTGCCGCCGGTGCCGGCGCTGCAGACGATCCAGGCCGGCTCGGGCGAGCGCTCGCGCGCCATCTGGCCCAGGATCGATTCGGCGATGTTGTTGTTGCCGCGCCAGTCGGTGGCGCGCTCGGCGAGGCCGAACTGGTCGAGGAAGCAGGCGCCGCGCGCCGCATGGGCGTTCGCCGCGGCGAGCACCTCGGCCGGGTCGTCGACCAGGTCGCAGCGCCCGCCCAGCGCCTGCACGTCACGCACTTTGCCCGGCGCGGTGCCCGCCGGCATCACCGCGATGAATGGCAGCCCGAGCAGGCGCGCGAACCAGGCCTCGGAGATCGCGGTGCTGCCGGAGGAGGCGTCCACCACGGTCTGCCCCGCGTGCAGGCGACCGTTGCACAGCGCGTACAGGAACAGCGAGCGCGCCAGCCGGTGCTTGAGGCTGCCGCTGGGATGCGCGGACTCGTCCTTCAGGTAGAGGTCGATGCCGGGAAAGGCTGGCAGGTCGAGCCTGAGCAGGTGGGTGTCGGCCGAGCGCGCGGCCTCCTGCGCCAGGCATTCGAGTGCGCCGTGCACCCACTCGCGGCCAGACGACGACGGCAACGGCAGCAGGTCGGCCGCGATGCTCACGGCCGCCGCGCCACGATCGGCACGCCGAGGTCGCGCCCGCGCGGACGCAGGCCCAGCCCGAGTTTCAGGCTCTGCCCGATGCGTTCGGCGTAGTCGATCATCAGTGCCGCGCCGCTCGCGTCCAGCACCTCGGTGCAGGTGGCGCCCCACAGCGCGAGCCAGCGGTCAAAATGTTCGGCGCGCACCGGGTGGCGCTGGTGCGCGGCCATCGGGTTGCCGCGGTAGCTGTTGGCACGACGCGCCACCGAGCACCAGAACGTGGTCAGCAGCTGCTTGTGCTCGGCCCAGTCGTGCACCGCCGGGTTGAACACGGGACCGAGTTCGGGATCGCGGCGCACCTGCTCGTAGAAGCGGTCGACGAGGGTGGCCAGTTCGGCTTCGGTGGGCGGTATGACGGCGGCATGCATGCGGGCGGCGACTCGATGGGCGCGCGTCGCCGAAAAAGGCTAGACGCGCGGAGGCGGGGGATCGAGGCGGTCGGCCATGTCGTCGGGCGTTGGGTCGACCGCATCCGTGGCCTCGGAGGATGCGCGCGTGGCCGCGCGCGCGCCCTGATCTGGATCATCCTCCAGCAGCGGCACGATGCCGGGGCTGTCCAGGTCGTCGAACTGCTGGTGGTTCACCGCCCAGAAGAACAGCGCCACGCCCACGCCCACCACCAGCAGCGTCACCGGGATCAGCACCAGGATGATGTTCATGCGCGCAGCACCGGCGATGCTGCGGCGGTGCGACCCACGCGCAGCGCGTTGAGCACCACGCCGAGCGAGCTGAGCGCCATGCCGATGCCGGCCAGCCACGGCGGCACCAGGCCGAACGCGGCGAACGGCACCGCGACCAGGTTGTAGCCAAGCGCCCAGCGCCGGCTCTGCGCGGCGATGCGCTGCATCTGCGTGGCCACCGCGCGCGCGGCGAGCAGGCCGTCCAGACGGCCATCGGCCAGCAGCAGGTCGGCATGCGCCTGCGCCAGCTCGGTGCCGCTGGCCAGCGCGGCGGAGACATCCGCTCCGGCCAGCAGCGGAGCGTCGTTGCTGCCGTCGCCCACCGCCAGCGTCACGCTGCCGCCGGCGCGCGCGGCGGCGAGCAGGGCGAGCTTGTCCGTCGGCGACTGCCGCGCGGACCACTCATCCACGCCCAGCGCGCCAGCGACCGCCGCCACGCGCGCCGGATCGTCTCCGCTGGCGATCGCCAGCGTCACGCCCTGCGCGCGCAGCGTGGCCAACGTGCTGCGTGCGGACTCGCGCAACCCGTCGTCCACTGCAAACCGGGCCAGCCCGCCCTGCGCATCGGCCAGCACCAGCGTGCCGGCCGTCCCCTCCCCCGTATCCTTCAGACCGCTGGCGGCGAGCGCGAAATCGGCGCGGCCCAGCCACAGCGGCAGGTTGTCCACCACGCCGGAGACGCCCGCGCCGGCGTGCACGCGCACGTCGCGTGCCTGCAGCGACGCGGCGATCGACGACCCGCGCGCGGCGGCATCTTCGGCAAAGGCCAGGCGGGTCAGCGCGCGCGCCAGCGGATGGCTGCTCTCCTGTGCCAGCGCCACCGCCAGATGCAGCACGCGGTCGACCGCCAGCCCGCGCTGCGGCTGGATCGCCGCGCGGGTGAACTGCGGCTCGGTGAGCGTGCCGGTCTTGTCGAACAGCGCGTAGTCGACGCGGGCCAACGTTTCCAGCGCGGCGGCGTCGGTGACCAGCACGCCGCGCGCGGCGAGCACGCCGAAGGCGCGCGTGCGCGTGGCCGGCGCGGTGAGCGCGAAGGCGCACGGGCAGGCGATCACCAGCACCGCGACGGCCGACTCGAACGCGCGCGCGGGATCCACCAGCAGCCAACCCAGCGCGGTCAGCGCGGTGAGCACCAGCACGCGCGCGACGAAACGCGCCACCGCCGGATCGCCGCCGTGGCGCGCGCGGGCCAGCCGGCTGCCGCGCGCGCGCCGCGCCAGCGCACCGATGCGCGCGGCCGCGGTGGCCTCGCCGCTGTGGGTGACGCGCAACTCCGCGGTGCCGGACACCAGCACGCTGCCGGCCACCACCGCGGCGCCGGCGGCGCGCCGCTGCGGCCGCGACTCGCCCGACAGCAGCGACTCGTCCAGCTCCGCCCACGCGCTTTCCAGCACGCCGTCGGCGGGCACCGTGCCGCCTTCGGCCACGTGCACGCGATCGCCGGGCAGCAGGGCCAGCGCGGCCACCGTTTCCAGCGTGCCGTCGGCACGCCAGCGCTCGGCCAGCAGCGGCGCAGCGTCCACCGCGGCATCGCCCAGCGCACCGCTGCGATGGCGCGCGCGCATCTCGATGTGCCGCGCCAGCAGCAGCAGGAACACGAACATGCTCACCGAATCGAAATAGATCTCGCCGGCGCCGCGCCAGGTGTTCCAGGCGCTGGCGGCGAACACCAGCACCACCGCGAGCGCCACCGGCAGGTCGATGCCGAACTGGCGCGCGCGCAGCTCGTCGAGGGCGCCGCGGTAGAACGGCAGCGCCGCGTAGAACACGATCGGCAGCGTGGTGAACAGCCCCAGCCAGCGGAACAGGTTGCGCGTGCTGAAGTCGACGAAGTCGACCACACCCAGGTAGATCACGAACGCGTAGGTCATCACCTGCATCGCGCACATGCCGGCCACCAGCAGGCGCTTGAGCGCGTCGTGCGCCTCGCGGCGCGGGTCTTCGTCCACCCGCGCGCGCGGCAGCGGCTGCGCGCGGCAGCCGATCGCGGCGATCGCGTCGAGCAGGCCGGGCAGGCTCTGGCGCGCCGGTTCCCACACCACCGACACGCGCTGGCTGGCCACGTCCACGCCCACCCGCTGCACGCCGGGCAGGGCGCGCAGCGCCTGCTCCAGCCGCAGCACGCGGCGGGCGTCGGCCAGCGGCGCCACGCGCAGGGTGACTTCGGCGCGACCGTCGCGACGCGGCCGCAGCACCTGCGCGGCCAGCTGCGGCTGGGCCCAGGCGCTGTTCATGGCGCGCTGGACGAGGATGCGGGAGGCGCGGACGCGGCCGGCGCCGAAGCCGCCGGTGCGGCATGCCCGCGGACGGGCACGCCGAACACCGGGCGCGGCGCGTCCACCGGCACATCGTCATGCCGCGCGCCGATCACGATGATCCAGATGCAGCCGGCCATCGACGCGGCAAACACCGCCGCACCGAGCCACAGCACCGGCTGGCGGTACCAGGCGCCGGCGCGGTCAGCGCGCGGCCTGGGCATCGGGCGCGGCCGCCGCGGCCGGGTGGGCGAGGTGGTAGACGTAGGCGGCGAGCACGCGCATCTGGTCCTCGGTGAGGCGCGAGCTCCACGGCGGCATCGCGCCCTGGCGACCGCCGCCGATGGTGCGCTCGATGTCGGCCACGGTGCCGCCGTGCAGCCAGATGTCGTCGGTGAGGTTGGGTGCGCCCAGCGCCTGGTTGCCCTTGCCTTCCGGCCCGTGGCACGCCGCGCAGGTGGCGAACAGCGGCTGGCCCACCGCGGCCTTCGCCGCATCGTGCGGCGCGCCGGACAGGCTCAGCACGTACTGCGCCAGGTTCTTCACGTTCTGCTCGCCCAGGCTGGCCCACGGCGGCATCACGCCAGCGCGGCCGTTCTGGATGCTGGTGAGGATGGCCTTGCCGTCGCCGCCGTAGAGCCAGTCCTGGTCGGTGAGGTTGGGGGCGCCCAGCAGGGTGTTGCCGCGACCCTCGCGACCGTGGCACGCCTCGCAGTTGTCGAGGAACAGCCGCTTGCCCATCTGGATCGCCGCCGGATCGCCGGCCAGCTGCTCCACCGGGTACTGGCGGAAGCGCACCAGCAGCTCGTCGAGCTTGGCGTCGTTGGCGGCGACATCGCGCGCCAGCTCGCCGTGCGCGGTCCAGCCGAGGATGCCCTTGTGGTTGCCGAAGCCCGGAAACAGCGCCAGGTAGGCGAAGCCCGCCACGAACATCGACGCGGAGAACAGCACCCACCACAGCGGCAGCTGGCGCACGCCTTCGCGCAGCGTGCCGTGCGCCCACACGTGGCCGCTGGTGCCGTCGGGCAGCGTCGGGATCTTCGCGCGCGGACCCCACAGGAACAGGAACAGCGTGATGCCCAGGTTGAGCACGATCAGGAACATCACCCACAACGACCAGCCCGTGCTCATGCGTGCTCCTCCGAGTTCGGTGCGCCGTCTTCCATCGGCAGCGCGGCCATGCGCTGGAACGTGGCGCGATGGTGCTTGCGCCAGGCCCAGATCCAGATCGCGACGAAGGTGACCATCAGCACGACGGTCACCACGCCGGTGACGTGACCCCACACGGGACTGATCATGGCGCCGCTCCCGTCTTCGCCGCGGCCACCGGCTCGTTGCGGATGCCCAGGCCCTGCAGGTAGGCGATCAGCGCGTCCATCTCGGTCTTGCCGTCCAGTGCGGCGGGCGCGGCGGCGATGTCCGCATCGCTGTACGGATCGCCCAGCGTGCGCAGCGTGCGCATGCGCGCCTGGATGTCGGCCACGTCGAGCTTCTTGTCGGCCAGCCACGGGTAGCCGGGCATGTTGGACACCGGCACCAGCTGGCGCGGGTTCATCAGGTGCAGGCGCTGCCACTGGTCGGAGTACTTGCCGCCGACGCGGGCCAGGTCCGGCCCGGTGCGCTTGGAGCCCCACTGGAACGGGCGGTCGTACACCGACTCCTCCGCCTCGGAGAAGTGGCCGTAGCGCTGGGTCTCGGCGCGCAGCGCGCGGATCATCTGCGAGTGGCACAGGTAGCAGCCCTCGCGCACGTAGATGTCCTTGCCGGCCAGGCGCAGCGCGTCGTACGGCTTTACCCCCGGCGGCGCCTTCACCGCGTGGGCTTCCATGAACAGCGGGGTGATCTCGGCCAGGCCGCCGATCGACACCATGATCGCGATGAGGATGCCGAGCAGGCCGGCGTGCTTCTCGATCGCTTCGAAATGTTTGTAGGCCATGGTGGTCTCCTCAGCCTGCGGCCGGCAGCGGGGCCGGGACCTGGTGCGATACCGGCTCGGGGATCGGCACCGGGATCGGCTTGATCAGGTGCGCGCGCGCGTCGGCCGCGGTGTGCCACAGGTTCCACGCCATCACCCACATGCCCGACAGGATCAGCAGGCCGCCGCCCCAGCGGATCAGGTACATCGGCTTGATCGCGATCAGGCTGTCGATGAAGCCGTAGGTGAGCGAGCCGTCCGGCTGGGTGGCGCGCCACATCACGCCCTCGGTGACGCCGGCGGTCCACATCGAGCCGACGTACAGCAGCGTGCCGGCCATGTGCAGCCAGAAATGCCACTCCATGCCCTTGTGCGAGTGCATCGCAGGACGCCCCAGCGCGCGCGGCGCCATCGCGTAGAGCGAGCCGATGGTGATCATCGCCACCCAGCCGAGCGAGCCCGAATGCACGTGGGCGATGGTCCAGTCGGTGTAGTGCGAGAGCGAGTTGACGGTCTTGATCGCCATCATCGAACCCTCGAAGGTGGCCGCCGCGTAGAACACCAGCGACATCACCATGAACTTCGCCGCCGGGTCGGTGCGCAGCTTCTCCCACGAGCCGTTGAAGGTGAGCAGGCCGTTGGCCGCCGAACCCCAGCTCGGCATCAAGAGGATCAGCGAGAACGCCATGCCGACCGACTGCACCCAGTCCGGCAGCGCGGTGTACATCAGGTGGTGCGAACCGGCCCACATGTACACCGAGATCAGCGCCCAGAAGTTCACGATGGAGAAGCGGTAGCTCCACAGCGGCTGCTGCGCCTGGCGCGGCACGAAGTAGTACATCATCCCGAGGAAGCCGGCGGTGAGGAAGAACGCCACCGCGTTGTGGCCGTACCACCACTGCACCATCGCATCGACCACGCCCGAGTAGATCGGGTAGGACTTCCACATCGACACCGGCAGCGCCAGGTTGTTGACGATGTGCAGCAGGCCCACCGCGATGATGAAGGCGCCGTAGTACCAGTTGGCCACGTAGATGTGCTGGATGCGCCGCCGGGTGAGGCTGGCGAAGAACACGACGCCGAAGCTCACCCACACCACCGCGATCAGGATGTCGATGAACCACTCCGGTTCGGCGTATTCCTTGCTCTGGGTGATCCCCAGCGGCATCGTCACCATCGCCAGCACGCAGATCAGCTGCCAGCCCCAGAAGGTGAACTCCGCCAGCTTGCCCAGCGCCAGCCGGGCGTGGCCGGTGCGCTGCACCACGTAGTAGCAGGTGCCCATCAGCGCCGAGCCGCCGAAGGCGAAGATCACGCCGAAGGTGTGATCGGGGCGGATCCGGCTGAAGGTCATCCAGGGGATGTCGAAGTTGAGCGCCGGCCACATCAGCTCGGCCGCGGCATAGACGCCGAACGACATGCCGATGATGCCCCACACCGCCGCGGCGAGCAGAAACTGCCGCACCACCTTGTCGTTGTAATACTCCGTGTTAGGCATGCTGCCTCCCCTGTTGATTGCACCATTGTGCGTACGCAGCACCGCGCTCGCGCTGACGTGGGTCAAATCCATGCGGCATTCCACCGCGCGGAGGATGCCGCTCTGCCTCAAAGCCCACCGCCTCGCCCCCTCCCTCGAGCAAGCTCAGGGTAGGAGCTCGAAGCCTGACGCCCCGCGATGAACCCAACCACCCTCGAAGCCCACCGCCCTGCTCCCTTCTCCCCTGAACGGCTCCATCGTTCGCGGGAGAGGGCTTGAAACCTGACGCCTAGCGATGAACCCAACCACCCTCGCGGCCCACCGCCTTGCTCCCTCTCCCCTGAACGGCTCCACCGTTCGGGGGAGAGGGCCGGGGTGAGGGGGCCTTTCGCTTTCGATCGACAACCACCGCGCCTACGCCGCAGCCAACCTCCAAAGCCCCCCTCACCCAACCCTCTCTCCGAGCAAGCTCAGGGGAGGGCTCGAAAGCTCGACGCCTCGCGGTGAACACGCGCGTCACCAGGGCAGACGCTATGCCCTGCTTTTGCCGCGTGGCTAGAACGTTCCTGCTTCGCCCACGACGCGGCAGGCCAGCGCCCGCGGATTCATCACCCGGCGCCACAGCGGCGGCACCAGGGCGAGCACAAACATCGTTGCGTAGCCCGCCGGCAGCTGCGGGCTGTCCTCGTGATGACGCAGCGCCTGGTAGCGCCGGCGCGCCACGGCGTGGTGGTCGGAGTGGCGCTGCAGGTTGAACAGCAGCCAGTTGGTGTAGCGCTGCGGCGCGTTCCACGAATGGTGGTGGGTGACGCGCTCATAGCGGCCGGGGCCGATCAGTCGCCGCTCCAGGCCGTAATGCTCCACGTAGTTGATCACCTCCAGCGTGGCCGCGGCGATCAGCCCCTGCCCCAGGAAGAACCCCAGCGCGCGCAACCCTCCGGCCCACGCGAAGACGGCCATGAAGACCAGCCACAGCGCGTACCAAGCCACCATCTCGTTGCGCCACGACCACGCCGAACGGCCGCGCCCGCGCAGTCGCTGCGCCTCCAGTCGCCAGGCGTTGCGCACGTTGCGCCACAGCGCGCGCGGCACGAAGGCGTACACCGATTCATCGAGCCGCGCCGAAGAGGAATCTTCCGGCGTGGCCACGTGCAGGTGATGGCCGCGCACGTGCTCCACCTTGAAACCCGCGTAGCCCACCGAGGTGAGCAGCACGCCGCCCAGCAGCGGCTCCCAGCGCGTGGACTTGTGGATCAGCTCGTGCGCCGGATTGATCGCCAGCACGCCACCGATCACCCCGGTGGACATCAGCCAGCCCAGCTGCGCCGGCACCGAGTCCAGCATCGCGAAGCGCGCCGTGCACCACGCCAGCAGACCCAACCACACCGGTACCACCAGCGCGGTGAGCACGCGGAAGTAGCGGGTGTGCTCCAGCCGGACGGCCGCGGCCGCGTCGTCCTCGTTGCGCCGCTCGTCGCCGCACAGCGCATCGATCCACGGCACCACGCCGAAGATGAACACCAGCGGGAACCAGGCGGCGAGCCCGGGCGGCACGCCGAAGCACATGAGCTGCCACGCTCCGGCCGGCAGCAATGCCGTGGAGAAGGCCAGCAAAAACCCGAGATCGCGGGTGCGCATGGGCCGCAGTCTATGCCCGCGGCGGTAACCGATGTAAGCCGCAGCGGGATCAACCGGGTGAAACCGTCATGCCGTTTTTCCGGGGGCCTTCCACAGAGGAACGTCCGCTCCAGCACCAGACGCCCTCCACAGCGGCGCATGCCGGCCATCCATCGTGTTTTGCGGCACTGGATTCCAGCCTTGCTGGAATGACGACATCGCGGACAGGCGCTCCCCGTTCGCGCCGAGCGCACGCGCATGGCGCCAAAGTCGAAGCGTCCGCGAGATCCCCAGGGCCCTTCGCCTCCACGCGCTGTCGCGAGCGACGCTCGGCGCGAACGGAGGGGAAAGCTCAACCCGGCAAACGCGCCAGCCAGTCGCCCAGCTGTTTCATCACCTGGCTGCGCGCCGGCTCGGCCTCGTTGAACAGCTCGTGATACAGCGTGTCGAAATGGCGCGCGGTGAGCTGGCGAGTGGCCCACGCGGCAGAGGCGAACTCGCGGCTGCCGGCGGCGTCGACCAAGCGATCGGCGCCGGCGGCCAGCAGCAGGGTCGGCACCGCCAGGCGCGAGGCGTCGGCCAGGCACGACGGGCCGGCGCGGAAGATGAAATCCGCCATCCGCGGCGTGATGCGCGCGCTGCACAGCGGGTCGCTGCGGTAGGCGGCCACCACCGAGGCGTCGTGCGACAGGTGATCCACCGCCAGTCCCGTGCGCAGCGGCAGGTTCGGCAGGGTGCGCGACAGCCCCGCCGCCAGCGACTGCAGCCACGGCGCCTCGTGGCTGCGGAACGCGGGCGAAGACAGCACCAGCGCCGACGGCGTGACGCGGCCGTCCAGCACGGCGCGCGCCGCCACCACACCGCCCATGCTGTGACCGAGCAGCAGTGGCAGCGCCGGCGCGCTCGCCGCGTAGTCGGCATACACGGCGGCGAGATCGGCCAGCAGGTCGTCCTCCCGCGCCAGCGCCCCGCGCGGGCCGGGGCTGAGGCCGTGGCCGCGCTGGTCGTAGCTCATCACGTCGTAGCCGCGTGCGTTGAACCACGCCGCAACGTGACGATAGCGGCCGCAGTGCTCGCCCAGCCCGTGCACCAGCAGCACCGCGCGGCTTGCCTCGGGCAACGCCCAGCGGCGGCGCACCAGCAGCTGGCCGTCGGCCATGCGCTGCTCGTCGCGCATGCCTTCCGGCGCGCGGGCGTAGGGCGGTTGCGGCATGGTGGCCACGTCCATGGGCTGGCTCGCGTGGAATCGAAACGCCATCATGCAATGCGTGGCCGCGATCGCCAAGGCACGACGGGCACGACGCGACGGGTACGACGCGATCGGCATGGCGCGACGAGTGACGAGTCGTCCGGCGGCCACCGCCCTGCGCCGCGTTGCCGGCACCGCATGCGAGGAGCACCAGACCATGGGTTGCCTGCCCGTTCCGCTGTTTTTCCTGCTCGGCTTCGGCCTCGGGCCGGCCATCGACGGCCAGCGCGGCGCACTGTGGGGCGCCGGCATCGGCCTCGCGCTGGGGCTGGCGGGCATGGGCAGGCTGGTGATGCTGCTGCGCCGGCGCCGTTGAGGCGCTTGCCCGGCCGCCGCGGCAGCCCCATCTTCTGCTGATGAATCCCGCTGCCCTTCCCGCCGAAGCGGAGGCCGCGGCGGCCGTGCTGGAGGCTTTTCATCCCGCCGTCGCCGCCTGGTTCCGCCACCGCTTCGCCGCGCCCACGGCCGCGCAGATGCAGGCGTGGCCGGCGATCCGTGCGGGCGAAGCCACCCTGGTGGCCGCGCCCACCGGTTCGGGCAAGACGCTCACCGCCTTCCTCGCCGCCATCGACGCACTGGTGCGCGAGGGCGTGGCCCGCGGCGGCACGCTGCCGGACGAGACGCGGGTGGTCTACGTGTCGCCGCTGAAGGCGCTGTCGAACGACATCCACATCAATCTGGAAGAACCGCTGGAAGGCATCCGCGCCGAGCTGGAAAAACTCGGCCTGCCCGACGTGGCGATCCGCACCGCCGTGCGCACCGGCGACACGCCGCAGCGCGAGCGGCTGGGCATGCGCAGGCAGCCGCCGCACATCCTGGTGACCACGCCCGAGTCGCTGTACATCCTGCTCGGCTCCGAGTCCGGCCGCGCCATGCTGGGCACCGCGCGTACGGTGATCGTCGACGAGATCCACGCCGTGGCCGCCAGCAAGCGCGGCGCGCACCTGGCGCTGTCGCTGGAGCGGCTGGACGCCCTGTGCGGCCAGCCCCTGCGCCGCATCGGCCTGTCGGCCACGCAGAAGCCGATCGAGGCGGTGGCGCGGTTCCTGGTGGGCGCGCCCCGGCAGGGAGAGCATGACACCCGCTGCACCATCATCGACGTCGGCCACCAGCGCCCGCGCGACCTCGGCCTCAGCGTGCCGCCGGTGCCGCTGGAAGCGGTGATGTCCAACGACGGCTGGGAACTGATCTACAACCAGCTCGCCACGTTGATCGAAAGCCATCGCACCACGCTGGTGTTCGTCAACACGCGGCGCATGGCCGAGCGCCTCACGCGGCACCTGTCCGAGCGGCTGGGCAAGCAACACGTCGCCGCGCATCACGGCAGCCTGGCCAAAGAGCAGCGGCTGGATGCCGAGCAGCGGCTCAAGCGCGGCGAGCTCTCCGCGCTGGTCGCCACCGCCTCGCTGGAACTGGGCATCGACATCGGCGACGTCGACCTGGTCTGCCAGATCGGCTCGCCGCGCTCGATCGCCGCCTTCCTGCAGCGCGCCGGGCGCTCCGGCCACGCGGTAATCGGCACGCCGAAGGCGCGGCTGTTCCCCACCACCCGCGACGAACTGGTGGAGTGCGCGGCCCTGCTCGACTGCGTGCGCCGCGGCGAGCTGGACACGCTGACCATTCCGCCGCAGCCGCTGGACGTGCTGGCGCAGCAGATCGTCGCCGAAGTGGCCTGCCGCGAGTGGAGCGAGGACGCGCTCTACACGATGGTGCGCGGCGCCGATCCGTACCGCGCGTTGCCGCGCGACACCTTCGACGCGCTGGTGCGGATGCTGGCCGAGGGCTACAGCACCCGCCGCGGCCCGCGCGAAGGCTACCTGCACCGCGACGCCACCCACGGCGTGCTGCGCGCCCGCCGCGGCGCGCGGCTTACCGCGCTAACCTCCGGCGGCGCCATTCCCGACACGGCCGACTACGCGGTGGTGCTGGAGCCGCAGGGCACGGTGATCGGCTCGGTGCACGAGGATTTCGCGGTCGAGAGCCTGGCCGGCGACATCTTCCAGCTCGGCAACACCAGCTACCGCATCCAGCGCGTGGAGCAGGGCCGCCTGCGCGTGGAAGACGCCCACGGCATGCCGCCGAGCATTCCGTTCTGGCTGGGCGAGGCGCCGGGGCGCAGCGATGCGCTGTCGTTCGGCGTGTCGCGGCTGCGCGAGGAAATCAGCGCCCTGCTTGAGCCGAGCGATGAACCTCTCTCCCCTCGGGAGAGGGGCAGGGGTGAGGGTACGCCCGAAGCGCGCGCTACCCCCGAACCCTCACCCCCAGCCCCTCTCCCGCGGGGAGAGGGGAGCAGCACCGCGCGCGCCGTCGTCTGGCTGCGCGACACCCTCGGCCTCACCGAATCCGCCGCCCAGCAAATGGCCGACTACCTCGCCGCCGCCAAGGCCGCGCTCGGCGTGCTGCCCACCCAGTCCACCATCGTCTTCGAGCGCTTCTTCGACGAGTCCGGCGGCACCCAGCTGGTGATCCACGCGCCGTTCGGCAGCCGCATCAACCGCGCGTGGGGTCTGGCCCTGCGCAAGCGCTTCTGCCGCCAGTTCAACTTCGAGCTGCAGGCGGCGGCCACCGAGGACGCGATCGTGCTGTCGCTGTCCACCAGCCACAGCTTTCCGCTGGAGGAGGTGGCGCGCTACCTGCACTCGGCCAGCGCCGACCACGTGCTCACCCAGGCCCTGCTCGATGCGCCGCTGTTCGGCGCGCGCTGGCGCTGGAACGCGGTCACCGCGCTGGCGCTGCCGCGCTTCCGCGGCGGCAAGAAAACGCCGCCGCAGCTGCAGCGCATGAAGAGCGAAGACCTGCTCGCCACCGTGTTCCCCGACCAGGTCGCCTGTCTGGAGAACATCGTCGGCGAGCGCGAGATTCCCGACCATCCGCTGGTGGCGCAGACGCTGCACGACTGCCTGCGCGAGGCGATGGATCTGGACGGCCTGCTCGGTGTGCTACGCGGACTGGAGAGCGGCGCGATCCGCGTGGTGGCCCGCGATCTCACCGGCCCCAGCCCGCTGGCCAGTGAAGTGCTCACCGCCGCGCCGTACGCCTTCCTCGACGACGCCCCGCTGGAAGAACGCCGCACCCAGGCCGCCGGTCGCTGGAACCCCACCGACAACGCCGCCGACCTCGGCACGCTCGATCCGGCCGCCATCGACGCCGTGCGCGACGAAGCGTGGCCGCAAGTGCGCAGCGCCGACGAAATGCACGAGGCACTCGACGCGCTCGGCGCGATCACCGCCGCTGAAGTCGCGCAGCACGGCTGGTCCGCCTGGATCGATGCGCTGGAGGCAAACGGTCGGGTAACTCGCCTGACTACGCCGCTCTCCACCGCGCTTGCTCCCTCTCCCCCCTTGGGGGGAGAGGGTTGGGGTGAGGGGGCCGCTGTTCCCGCTGTTCCCGCTGTTCCCACCCTCCACACCACCACCGAAAAACTCCCGCTCTGGCTCGCCATCCACCCGCAAGCCAGCGTAAAGCCCGCCGTCACCGTCCCACCCGCCTTCGCCAGCAAAGCCTGGACCCGCGACGACGCCCTGCGCGAAGCCGTCCGCGGCCGGCTGCTCGGCACCGATCCGATCACCGTCGCCGCGCTCGCCGCCACGCTGGCGGTGGCACCGCAGGACATCGACCAGGCCCTGCTGCGCCTGCAGACCGAGGGCTACGTGATCCAGGGCCGCTTCACCCCGCAGGCCCAGGCCGCCGACGCGCCGATGGAGTGGTGCGAACGCCACCTGCTGGTGCGCATCCACCGCTACACGCTGGGCCGCCTGCGCCGCGAGATCGAGCCGGTGAGCCGGCGCGACCTGATGCGCTTCCTGTTCGACTGGCAGCACCTCACGTCCGGCACGCGCCGCCGCGGACCGGACGCACTCACCGCCACGCTGGCCCAGCTGGAAGGGTTCGAGGCCGCCGCCGGTGCGTGGGAAACCGAACTGCTGCCCGCCCGCATCGAGGACTACAGCAGCACATGGCTGGACGAGCTGTGCCGCGCGGGCCGCATCGGCTGGAGCCGGCTGCGCGCGGCCAGCGGTGGGGGCAACGGCCCGGTGCGAAGCACGCCCATCGTGCTGCTGCCGCGCCGGCAATTGGCCGTCTGGACGGCCGTAGCCGAACGTGACGCCGCCGAGCCACCCGCGCTCTCTTCCCGCGCGCAGGCCGTGGCTGACGCACTGCGCGACGAAGGCGCGCTGTTCTTCGACGAACTGATGGCCAGCGCCCGCCTGCTGCGCACCGAACTGGAAGACGCGCTGGGCGAGCTGGTCGCCGCCGGCCGCATCACCGCCGACAGCTTCGCCGGCCTGCGCGCCCTGCTGATGCCCGCCGCCAAACGCGACAGCGGCCGCCACCGCCGCCTGCGTCGCCACAGCTTCGGCGGCATCGAGGACGCCGGCCGCTGGTCGCTGGTGCGCGCCAGCGCCCCGCGCGACGACGACGACGCCCAGCGCCGCGAGCAGATCGAGCACGTCGCCCGCACCCTGCTGCAGCGCTACGGCGTGGTGTTCTGGAAACTGCTGGAACGCGAGGCCAGCTGGCTACCGAGCTGGCGGGAACTGCGACAGGTCTATCAGCGACTGGAAGCGCGCGGCGAAATCCGCGGCGGCCGCTTCGTCGACGGCCTGGTCGGCGAACAGTTCGCCCTGCCCGAAGCCATCCCCGCGCTACGCGCGGTGCAGAAGCACCCGCTCGACGGCCAGCACGTCATCGTCAACGGCTGCGACCCGCTCAACCTCGTCGGCACCACGCTCGCCGGCGACCGCCTGCCCGCCGTCGCCAGCACCCGCATCCTGTTCGAAGACGGCATCGCCGTCGCCGCCCGCGTCGCCGGCAAGCTGCAATGGCTGGTGGAAGGCGACGCGGACCAGCAGCAGCGCTGGCGTGCCGCGCTGAGCATCCAGGGACCGGCCAGCCGGGCCTGGGTTCGCGAGAGCGACCCACAACATCCGGACGCGCAACAGGCGTAGCGCCGGCTTTCACTCTGCGGCCGGCATCGAGCTCGCAAGCAGGCGTCACCGTCGTCTACGGGCAGCACACACCGCCAGGCGCAGGCTTCGCGCCACGCATCCAGGCCGCCCCCCATGAAGCTCTCACCCCGCTCCCGCCGCATCGCGCTGATCGCCTTCATCATCGCGCTGCTGGCCATGCTCGCGGTGGGGTTCTATCTCGCCGCCACGCATCAGGAAGCCCGGCCCGTGACGACGTCGACGACACAGGCCTCGTTGCAGACACGCGCTTGAACCATTCGCCTCAAGTCATGGCGCCTCAAGTCATGGGATGACGCGACGTGAGCACGTCCGACACGGGTTGATCGGGTCGCAGGCGCAGCAACTGCAGCAGCACGTAGGCCGACATCGCCATGTTCCCGAGCAGCATGATCGCCACGAACCAGCCCGCCCGCGGCAGGGCGCGGCGCTCCTTGAAGCACACCCACACGTAGAACGTGATGAAGCCGAAGTACGCATCGAGCAGCGTGGCGATGGTCCAGTAGCGGTCTGGCCCCGCGGTCAGCCCCTGCCACTGCATCACCGGCTGCTGCAGGCTGGCCCAGCTCGTGTAGACGAGCATGCTGAGGAAGATGGCCGAGAAGAGGAGCTTCAGCAGGGTTCTCGTTGACATGACATGTCCGGCGACAGGGATGGAATCGAAATGGGGCACGCGATGCACGCGCCCGGCGAGGGTCAACCGACGGTGCCGCGGATGGACGCGAGCCGGCGAGCCGGAACGCACCGCTGCTCAACGCTTGCGCGGCCCGGGGAAAAACGCGTTGGTGCGCCGGATGTACTCGGCGTATTGGGGGCGACGCTCGCCAATGTCCTTTTCCAGCAGGGTCACCCCGGACACGCGCATCAGCAGCACCGACATCAGCAGCGGGCCCACCACGCTCCACCACGCGCCTGCCGACAGCGCGATGAGGTACAGCCCCCACCACACGCAGAAGTCGCCGAAGTAGTTGGGATGCCGCGTCCAGCGCCACAGCCCGCGATCCATCACCTTGCCCTTGTTCGCCGGGTCGGCCTTGAAGCGGCTGAGCTGCCAGTCGCCCCCGGCCTCGAACACGAAACCCACCAGCCACAGCAGCACGCCGACCGCATCCAGCGGCCCCAGCGCGGAAGCACCCATCGCGGCACCGAACAGCGGCAGCGAAATGATCCACGCCAGCACCGCCTGCAGCACAAACACCAGATACAGGCTCTTCAACGCAAAGCCCGGCTCGTTGCGCTCGCGGATTGCCTGGTAGCGCCGATCCTCGCCGTGCCCCCAACCGCGCACGGTGATGTGCAGCGAAAGGCGCAAGCCCCAGATGCCCACCAGCGCCGCCACCAGCAGGCCACGCGCACTCGGCGCCGGCGCGCCGAACACGTAGATGCACGCCTCGGCGATAAACATCAGCGACCAGACGCTGTCGACGATCGCCACGTTGCGCTTGGCGACGCTCAGCAGCCAGGTGGCAATGGCCATCACCAGGACCGCGCCGAGGCCGAGGGCGTAAAGGAGGAGGTTGTTCGAGTTCACGGAGGTGACCTGCAGGTTGAGGCGAAGGGCTTCAGCGACATCACGCCTGTGATCGATACGACTGACGGCTCGGCATGGATGCTCCTCCCCAACTCAAGGAAGTGGGATGAAGCCGCTGGACGGGCGGCCTTGGGAAGTGAACCTGACCTCGTTACTGTTGATTGATTGGTAGAGTTAGTTTTGTGGAGCGCACCTGGTGACACTGACGCTGGGAGAGCAGCGGCGAAAGTCCACTCTGACCCCTTCTTTGGATCAACTTCATTTATCGCCTAGCCATTAGTGCAGAAATGGCGTTACGTCCTGCTTCAAGCTGCGCAGCTTTTGACATCTCGCGGATGCCTGGAAAATTTATATCGACATACTCCTTGGTGGCGTCATCGGGAGACTCTCCAAATGTGCCGCCAACTGCCATGCGCCATACCATGTATGTGAGATGGAAAGGGGTGCCACATTCAAGCTGCTGGGCATGTAGGCATGCGGCCGCCATAATAGCTGCGGCATTTCCTTCGTCGTAAGTGACGTGCGTTTCCTCAAGCTTGTTAGCGTGCTTCGCGGCGTTGGGCACCCTGTGAAGATAGTTTAGGAACTGGTTGTATGTTTCAATCTGCGTTCCATCTTCCAAGACTTTTACGCCATCGGCGTTCAGCCGATCCCAGACCTGTTTGCTCCCGTTGCCGTTAGGAAACTTGCGTTCGGCCATGTTTTGGAGAAGCAAATGTGCCGGGTGCGCCATCGTCATGACGAAAAGAGTGTCATCACCATCAAAAAACATACGAATTGCGCGATCGAGCAAGCGGACCGCGAGTTCTGATTTATCAAGGGTGGTTTTGGTCATAACTACCTCACTGCAATTACAGCTAACGGCATTACAGCTAACGGGGTCAGGTTGGGCTCGTCCCGCTCTCTTGGACACCACAAGGCGAGGACAATCCTCGCACGGGGCGTTCGATGGAGAAACGGCAGCGTTTTACCGCCCAGCTCAAGCGTGAGGCAGTGCATTTGATGCGTCGGCCCGGCCGTCTAAGGGAAACAGGGGAAACAGGGGTCAGAGTGCACTTTCGAGCCACTGAAGCGAACCTTGCCAGGTCCACTTTGGCAAGCGGAACATCAGTGCAGCATCTCGGGGGAAGGTCATGGATGTGCGACGAATTGTTCTGCTCTCTGCCCTGATGGCCTTGCTCTGCGGTGGGCTGGTCGCGGCACCTGTCGTGAGCCATTCGACTCGGGAACGTGAAGCCCACGAAGAAGCTGTTCGAGCCGAAGCCGCCCGGATTGCAGTGGCCCTCAGCCCCTGCGCGCCGGAAACACTTCAAGGGCTGACGATAGTGCCCGCTACGCCGCCCGGTCAGGTCGCGGTCACCGTGCTCCGCTTCCCGTCCTTCTCGAGTCCGACGGCGGTGCGCATCTCGGGCGGCCGGGTCGAGCGTCTGGAGCTCGCATGGGTTCAGGCGGGTACCGGTCCGGACGGTCATTTTGAAGCTACGAGGCGAGGTTCTGCAGCGCTTTCGCCTCGCCTGGCGCAGCGACTGGTGGCCCAGGTCCGCGTGGACGTATCCGAGGCGGCAGCTCCTCGACCATTCGGGGTGGATGGAACGACCTTCTACTTCCTGGTGACCGGCGCAGGGTGCGGATCAACGTGGAGTCCGAGGGCGAACTCCCGCGCCGGTCGGCTGGTAGGTCTCGTCGAGGCCTTGACCGCATATGCGGAACCGGGCGGTGGCGACCCGGAACCCATTGAGGCCGCTCTGGAGACCCTTGAACACCAGGGGTGAGCCGGGAGATAGAAGGCAGAGCCGAATCGCAGAATCAGGGGTCAGAGTCGACTTTCAAGACTTTTGTCCCGACTGATCGGATTCACTTATGTCGAGCTCGGAACGGTGCCTGATTCGATAGCGCCCCCGCTCTCGGAATAAACGCACACGCCCAATCGCTGGCTCTTGGCCCGGTACATCGCCGCGTCGGCAGCACGCAGGTAGTCATCGGTGGTGGCAAAACCAGCCTGGCTGCTGACCACGCCGATGCTGGCGGGGCAGCTCACGGTGTGCGTGCCGATTTGATAAGGGGTGGCGAGCGCGGCGGCGATCTGGTGGGCGCGGTCGGTGGCACCGGCGTGATCGACCGACTCGAGCAGCACGTTGAACTCATCGCCGCTCATGCGGGCGACCAGATCGATCGCCCGCACGCAGGATTCGAGCCGACGGGCCACCTGCTGCAACAGCTGGTCACCCGCGTGGTGACCGAGGGTGTCGTTGACCGCCTTGAACCCGTCGAGGTCCAGCACCAGCACGGCGAACATGGTGGGGTCGCCTTGTGTCGGCGTGTCACCACGCTTGGAAGCACCGTCGTGATGCAGCGCGATGGCGTGCTCGAGGCGATCGCGGAACAACGGCCGGCCGGGCAGGTTGGTCAGCGCGTCGTAGGAGCTGCCGCGTTCGGCCAGGTCGCTCAGCGACCCGGCCATGCGCACGGCCACGCCGTTTTCGAACTGGGCCACCCCGCGCCAGTTGAGCCACACCAGGCGCCCCGATCCATGACGCGCGCGGAAATCCACCGAGAAGTTCGGGCGATCACCCGACAGGTGCCTGCGGTACGCCAGCTGCACCCGCTCCTGGTCGTCGGGATCGATCAGCTGTTGCAGAAAGTGCCAGCCGCCATCGTGCAGGTTGCCGCAGTCGCCCAGCCCGACAATCTCGTTGAAGCGCTCGGACACATGCAGGACGTCCGTCTGCAGGTTCCAGTCCCAGATGCCGTCGTTGGACCCGCGGGTGGCGAGTGCGTAGCGGTTGTGCGACTGCAGCAGCTCCAGCTCGGTGTGCTTCTGCCGGGTGACGTCGATCATCAGGCCGATCATGCGGTTGGGCCGGCCCGGCTCCACGTCCACGCGGCAAAGGTCGCGCACCCACACCACCTGGCCGGACTTGGCGATCAGCCGGTAGCTCATCTCGTACGCGTAGCTGTGGGTGGCGTGATAGGCGGCCTCGTCGATGACCAGCGCGTCGGGCAGGTCATCCGGGTGCACATGGGCGCGCCAGAAACCCGGGTCGGCACGCCACTCCTCCACCGCATAGCCGAACAGGCGTTCCACCTGCGGGCTGAGGAAGGTGTTGCCCACGCCGAGCTCGGCCTCCCACACCACGCCATCGATGCGTTCCAGCAGCCGCAGGAAGCGCTGGCGATCGTCCATCAGCACCTGCTCGCCGATCTCGGTGAGCTCGATCAGCACGCCCTGGCGACTGATCACGCGCTCTTCGGCGTCCGTGGTGGGACTGAGCTGCAGGCGCATCCAGCGGTAGTCGGCGTCGGCCCGCCGCAGCCGGAACACCGGCATGCCGGCGCGCAGCGCCGCCGTGTCGTCCGGGTGCACGAAATCGAGCAGGGAGCGGCCCAGCGCCTCGTCCACCGGGTGGCCGGTGAGGGTTTTCCAGGCGGGGTTGAGGTAGGTGATCGTCCACGCCGCATCGGTCTGCACCACGGCTTCGGGCAGCAGCTGCAGCAGTTGATCGGAGGGCGTGGGGAGCGCGGGCATGTGGGGCCATGCTCACCGAAGGGCTGGCGTCCCGTCCAGAGCATGGGACCAAGCGAGCTTCGCCAGTGTTTCCGTAACTATGTCGGGCTGATGCATGCACCCAGCTCTTGCGTGCACCCTTGGTTGGTCGCGATGATCGCGCGCTTCAAACGGCCGCACGCAATACCCCGACAGCGCTTTCTCGAGAGGAAAAGGTTGAATATGGAACTAGAACCTGAGGTACATGCACACGCGCACAAGTCGGGACACGGTCTGATCGACACAATATTGGCCTTGAGCGCGCTGGTGCTTTCCGTGGCGTCGATGATCATCGCGATCCAAAACCACCACGCGATGAAGGAGCTCGTCACGGCCAATTCGTGGCCATACCTGCAGCACGACTCCAGCAACGTGGGGAATAACGGCGACGCCGTCGTTTTGCTGAGCGTTGCCAATGCAGGTGTTGGTCCAGCCCTGATCGAGAAGTTCACCGTGAGCTATCAGGGAGCGCCCATCAAAGATACGGCTGACCTGTTGCGCCATTGCTGCGTCAAGGATGCCGGCGATCTCCAGACACTGCGGGGCCACCTGATTACTGGCTCTATGAATGGACGTGCCATCGCCGCCAAGGATTCCGCCAACTTCCTGAAGATGCAGAAGCCCGACCAAGAGCCGTTGCTCAAATGGTGGGACGCGCTCGACCGCGCGCGGCGGAGTGTTTCAACGGCGGTTTGCTACCGCTCGGTGCTCGGCGACCGCTGGATCACCACCAGCGACGACTTTCGGCCCAGGCAAGTGGATTCCTGCGACGCCCTATCTGGCCCGGCGTTCGCGGAGTAACGGTGACTGCAGCTGGCGGGAGAGTGGGGAGGTGACTTTCAAGCGTCACTGCCGCCGGCCTGGCCAGACCGCGTGCTTCGCTGGTTCGGGCGGTCAGCGCGGCGGCTTGCGGGCGGCGCGCTTCTTTGCCGCCGTCACCTGTGTTGCCGTGCCCGCAGTGCCCAATTGCTCCAGCCACGCCAAGTCATCCACGTAGGCGAGGAACGCGCGCAGGTAGCCGGGCGAGGTGTCGCGCATCAGTGCGATCGCGCGACTGGCCAGCGCGGCGGAGTTGAGCGGACCGGCGTCGGTGGGGGTGTGGGCGACGGTTTGCTGGAGCTGGCTGTCGGCGCGCAGGGTGGACCAGAGCTGGCGGAAGTCGGCGAGCGCGGGGATGTCTGGATAGGCGGCGCGGTCGGCGGGTGCTTCGCGGGTGAGTTGGTCGGTGAGTTCGCGCAGCGGGCTTTGCACGGGCGAAGCGCCGTTGGCGTCGCGCTGCTCGTCCCGCGCATCGGCATCAAGCGCTCGCAGTTCCGTCAGCCGCGCATCGAGCACGCACCGCGCGGCGCCGTCGAGGTTGGCGGCGCGTTGTTCCAGCGCGGCGATCAGCTGCGCGCGGATGGCCGAGGTGGTGTCAGGGCGCATGGCCGGGGTCGGTGTTCTTCGGCGCAGCGTCGGCGGCCGAGGAGCGCGGGATCGGCGCGATTTCCACGCGGCGATTTTTCGCACGGCCGGTTTCGTCGGTATTGGCGCTCACCGGCTGCTGCGCGCCGAAGGCGGCGGCGAACACGGCGTTGGCGGGCACGCCGGCGGCGATCAGGGCGCGGGTGACGGTGAGCGCGCGCTGGGCGGAGAGCTCCCAGTTGTCGCTGAACTGGCGGTTGTCGCCGTGCACGGGCTGGTCGTCGGTGAAGCCGCTGACCATCAGCAGCTCGTCGCGCGATTGCAGGTACTGCGCCAGCGGCGCGGCCAGGCTCTGGATGAGCTGGCGGCCGTCGGGCTGCAGCTGGTCGGAGTTGAGCGCGAACAGCAGGCTGCCGCGGATGCCGATGCGGCCGTTGACCAGGGTAACGCGGCCCTGCGCCAGCGGCGTGGCGAGCGCCTGCTCCAGCGTGGTGCGCCGGCGCAGTTCGGCCTGGCGCTGCTTCTCGGCCTCGTCGAGCTTGTGCGAGAGCTGCAGCTGCATGCCGATGACGCCAACCAGGATCAGTACGAAGGCACCGAGCAGCACCGACATGAGATCGCCGAAGGCCCAGATGGGGGCGGTGGATTCGGGGTCGAATTCGACTTCGTCGGTCATGGGGTGGGCAGGTACGTATGGCCGGGGCAATTGGCGAGCGTCGGCTGAACGTCGCCGGTCTGGCGACGCGTTGCCGTGACGGTCTTTGGAAATGGATTCCCGCTTGACCAGACGTTCGTCTGTTGAGAGCCGCTGGAATGACCAGACAGGTGGGTTTGCGGCTGCTTGCTCATGCCTTCGCTGCCTTCGTGGGCGCGCGGCGGCCCGCGAGCTGCTGCATGTCGGTGAGGATCTGCTGCTGCGAGAGCACGCTGAGTTCGACCACTTCCCTGGCCTGCGCCACGTAGTACGCGAGCTGTTCGTCGCTGCGGGTAAGCGAGGTGTCCAGCGCGGTGGCGATCTGCGCCAGGCGTTCCATCAGCGCGTCGTTGGCCTGGCCGAACTGGGCGACGCCGGCGCCGAAGGCTTCGCCGAGGCTGGCGACTTCCACGGCGCTGGCGGTGACCTGGGCGGCGGCGGTGTCGAGCTTGGCGGTCTCGCTGTCGATCTGCGCGGCGAAGCGGCTGCCGACGCGATCGAGCAGGTCGGCCGAGGTGCTGACCAGCGCGTCGACGGCGCTGCGCTGTTCGGTGGAGGCGTGGTTCACCGCATCGAGCAGGGTTTCCAGCGTGGCCAGAAGGCGGCTGCGCTCTTCCAGCATGGCGGTGTCGCGCACCATCGAGTCGGACAGTTTCTGGCGCAGCTCGCCGACCACTTCGGCGGCCACGCGCGGCGCCTCGGACGCGGCTTCCACCAGGCGGGCGATCTCGGCGAGGGTGGCGCTGGCGTGGGCCTGGGTCTGCGCGCTGATGTCGCCGGCGGTTTTCTCCAGCGTGTCGCAGATGGCCTGCTGGCGGCTGGCGGTCTGCTCGCCGGCGGCTTGCCACTGCGCACCGAGTTCGGCGGTGATGGCGTCGAGCTTGTGCGCCCATGCGGCGAGACGTTCCTCGTCGCGCGCCTGCAGCGCGGATTGCAGTTCCGCATGTGAGCGGTCGACCGCCTGCACCAGTGCGGCGGCGTGCGACTGGAAGGTTTCGCTGGCGGCGGCCAGTGCCTGCTGGTTGCGGCTGGCGAGTTCCGCGTGGGCGGCGTCCTGCTTGGTCAGCGCGGTGTTCCACGCCTCGGCGGTGCGCTCGGCACTGGCGTCGAGGCGTGCGGCGACACCGTCCAGCAAGGTGGACGAGCGCTGCTCGAAGGTCTCGGCGAAACGGACGAGCGCGTCGCCGAGTACCTGCGCGTGCGCCTCGTTGGTCTGCCGGTGCTGGGCGAGCGCGTCGTTCCAGATGCCGGTGACGGTGCGGGCGGTGGTGTCGAAGCCGGCGGTGAGGCCGTCGAGCTGGCGCTGCACGGCGTCGCTCACGCTGGCCTGGATTGCGGCGCTCTCCCGGGCGAGGCTGGCCAGGGTGGATTCCACCACCGGCTGCAGCACGCTGCTGGCGGTGCGCGCACTGTCGGCCACGCTGTCTTTCAGCGACTGCTCGACCGACTGGGCCAGGCGTGTGTAGGCCGCTTCGGTGTGGCGGTGGAAGGCCTGCTGCTCGGCGTGCTGGCGTTCGTGCGCGGCGGCGCTGTGTTGTTCCAGCGTGGCGGCCATCGCCTGCAGGCGGTCGACCAGCATAGGCATCGCTGCGGCCTGCTGTTGCAGCAGGCGGAAGCTTTCTTCGCGCTGGTGCGCCTGCGAGTGGACGCGCAGGGTGCTGGCGATCTTCGCATCCAGCGCCTGCACCGCCTGCAGTCGCTCGCGGCGCACCAGCGCGGAGAGCAGGCCGAGCATCGCCGAGCTGGCGACACCCGCGATGGAGGTGCCGAAGGCAAAGCCCAGGCCGTTGACCGGCGCGGCCAGCGAGCCGCGGATGGCAGCGAGATCCGTCGCGCTCTGCAATGCGATACCGGTGCCGCGCAGCGTGGCCATCATGCCGAGCAGGGTGCCGAGCATGCCCAGCAGCACCAGCAGGCCGACCAGGTACGGCGTCATCGCCGGTGCCGGCAGCGCCACGCGCTCGCCTTCCACGCGCAGGCGCACGGCATGGCGCAGGCCGGGATGCAGGCGTTGCAACCAGCTAGCCAGGTCTGCCGGTGGCTCGGCGAGTTCTTCCACGGCTCGATGCAGCGTGGCGGTGGCCTGGCGGTAGCGGAACAGCTCGGCCGCGCCGGCGAGGTAGCTGGCGCCGATCAGCAGCGCGACCGCCATGCCCAACGGGTTGCTGCCGACGTAGCCGATGACGATCCAGCCGATGGCGGCGAGGCCCAGCGCGAACACGGCAGCGAGAAGGAGATTCTTCAACATGCGAACTCTTGGTGGGTGCGCAGCGCGGCGAGCAGCGCGTCGACCGGTTGAAAACGAAGATCCAGCTCGGCCAGCAGCACGCTTTGCATCTCGCGGCGGAAGGCGTCGAGCCAATGGGGTTGGCCGCCGGCGTGCAGGCGCGCGAAGCGCTGGGCGAGCAGTTCGGGGACCTTGGCGAGCAGGGTGTGCTCGCGCGGGGTGAGGGCGACTTCCATCACGGCGTCGACTTCGGCGAGGCGGGCTAGAGCGGCGCCGTCACGGGGTCTCTCATCGTCGTCATTCCCGCGAAAGCGGGAAGCGCTCTTCAACGGCGGATGCCGGTCATCCATTTTAGTTTCGGTAGAAGAGCAAGATGGATTCCCGCGTTCGCGGGAATGACGGCTGGGTGGACTGGTCGCGGTGCCTGAGCTTGGTGAAGACTGCAAAAGCGCATCGCGCAGCCTGCCGCGCAGGCTGCCCACGGCGGCCTGCATGGCGCGCTGGCGGGTGAGGTAGGCGTGGCGATACGGCGCGAAGTCGGGCTCGCTCGCGGGCGGTGCATCGGAAGCCAGTAGCGGCTCGTTGCGGATGGCGGCGAGCAGGGTGTCGCGCGCCCGCGAGCACTCGGCGGGCAGGTCATCCAGCGGCGTGGCCGTATCCTCGGGCATCGCCGGGTGGCTGTCTAGCGCAGCGGCAAGCGACAGCGCGTGGTTCCAGTCCAGCCACTGGCCCAGCCGGTCGGGCAGCGACTGGCCGGGTGCGGCCACGTCCACCTCGGCCAGGCGTGCCAGCAGACGGATGAAGGTGGGCCCGCGAACCGCCGGACGAAGTGCTGCTTGCGCCATGTCTTCCCGAGCAAAACCGGCAGTTTAGCGCGGTGGGTGGGGTGCGGTCCCGTGGCGGGAGTCGGGGGGAGCGTGGGGCTTGGCTCGTCGCCGTTCCCGTGGCTCTCGACAGACGGACGTCCGGTCAAGCGGGAAGAGCGCCCCCTCACCCAACCTTCTCTCCCGGACGTTGTCCAGGGGAGAGGGCCTTGAAGCAGCGCCGTGCGGCAGCCTTACGCGCTGTGGTCGGCGATATAGACCAGCAGGCCGTCGTGCACGCGGTATTCGGAGCGGCCGGGCATGGCGATCTGCTGGCCGGCGCGGATGCCGTTGGGCAGGTCGATGGCGAAGGTGCCGTCGAACTGGATCTCGGCCCAGGCGGTGTCACCCTGTTCGCGGTAGGCGGTGATCACTTGGCGGCGCGCGCTGAACAGCGGCTGGGTGCTGCGCGCGAGGCGGTCGAAATCGAGCAGGCCCTCGGTACGCAGCGTGCGCTGGCCGCCGGCGTAGTTCTCGAACACGATCGCCGGATGCAGGGTGAGCAGCATCGCGTCGACGTCGATGCGGTTGTAGGCGTCGATGTAGCGGTCGATGAGTTGGCGCATGGTGGGCGTCGCTGGCAAAAGGAGGATCGTAGCGACTGGCCGGGACATCGCAAGGACGCCAAGTCACGCCGGCTTTCGCCGGCGTGACTTGAGGAGTGAGTGGAGAGAAGTGAGAAGTGAGAGGAGAGCGCGCCGACCCGTGGCGTTTCCTCACCCTCCGAGCCAGGGATTCAGGCCTTGAAGCCGGAGGGGCTTTCGCTTTGGCGGGCGTGACGATCGACGTGACGGAGGAGGAGTGGATGGGGAGAGAGAGAGGGGCCCGCAAGCCCGGAGCGCCTCTCACTCCTCACTTCTCTTCACTCACTCCTCGCCCTGTCACTTCACGTTGTCGGTGCTCTCGATGAACTTCGCCACGCCGTCGTGCAACTGCTTCAGCGAGTCCTGGTGCGCGTAGACCATGTGGCCGGACGGGTACCACTCGGTGCTGATGTTCTTGCGCAGGCTGTCCGGGATTGGCAGGTGGTTCATCTCGTACTCGGCGGCGAAGTACGGCGTGGCCAGGTCGTAGTAGCCGCCGTTGAGGAAGACCTTGAGGTTCGGGTTGGTCTTCATTGCCATGGCGAGATCGGGCATGACGTTGGTGGAGGACTGCAACGCCTCGCCGTCCACGCCCGGCGCCTTGTGCGCGAAGTCCCAGTGGTCGATGTCGGCGAACAGGCGGTAGCGCATGTCCTGGCCGAACTTGAGCTGCTTGCGCACGTAGTCGTTGAACGCGGCGACGTAGGCGGAGCTGATCGCCGAGGACTGCGGGTCGTACTCGCTGGTCTTGCTGAGCGGATCGAGCGAGGGGCCGGCGAAGCGGCTGTCGAGGCGGCCGGTGGTGGTGTCGGTGGACGCCTGCAACTCGTGCTCGAACATGCCGCCGGTGACGCGCAGGTTCGCCTTGAGCAGGTAGTCCACCGGCAGGCCGGTGTACTGGTGCAGCTTCTCGGCCACCGCCTGCTTGCGCGCGGTGTCGAGCGCGGCGCCCTGCATCAGCGCCTGCGCGTAGTCACCCATCGCGTATTGCTCCACCTCTTTGAGGAACGGCTCCAGCGCGGCCGGCGGCTGCGGCAGCTGGTGGTGGTAGTAGGCGGTGGCGGCGAAGGTGGGCAGCGCCAGCACGTAGGGCAGGTCGATGCCGGGATTGAACTCAGGGCCGTCGATGCTGGTGTCGAAGCTGAGGATCTGCGAGAGCAGCACCACGCCGTTGAGGTCGACGCTGTCCTCGTTCTCCAGGATGTTGGCCACCACCGCCGAGCGGGTGGTGCCGTAGCTTTCGCCGAACAGGTATTTCGGCGAGTTCCAGCGGCCGTACTTGGACAGGAACTGGGTGATGAACTGGGCGAAGGCGTGGCCGTCGCCGTCGACGCCGTAGATCGCCTTCTTGCGATCCTTCATCTGCTCGTCGCGCTTGTCCTTGTCCTGCTCATCGGCGATCAGGCGGCTGAAGCCGGCGCCGGGGGCGTCGATGAAGACGAGGTCGGACGCGTCGAGCAGGCTGTAGTCGTTGTTGACCAGGCCATAGGGCGCGGCGGGCGTGTGGCTGTCGTCGCTGGTGACCACGCGCTTGGGCCCGAACGCGCCCATGTGCAGCCACACCGTGGCCGAGCCGGGGCCGCCGTTGTAGATGAAGGTGATCGGCCGCTGGCCGGCCGGCGCGCCCTTCTTGAAGTACGCGGTGTAGAACATGCTGACCGTCGGCTCGTGCTCCTTGTCGCCGGAGCCGTGCAGCACCAGCGTGCCGGCGACGGCCTTGTAGTCGACGCGCTTGCCTTCGACGGTGACGCTGCCTTCGGTCTCCGAGCTCTGCGGCTTGACCAGCGCCGCGTCGGGCGATTTCTCCTTCGACTTGGCGTCGTCGTGCTTGTCCTCGTGGGCGAGCGTGGCAGTGCTGACAAGCGCGCTGGCGAGCGCAACGGCGAGAACGAGACGACGCATGGAGATTCCCCGGTGACTGAAAGGCGAATCGCCGAGGGTAGGGGCTGGGCCGCGCGCGGCCATAGCCCGAAAGTCACGCCTCAAGAACGTGCGAGCACCGCGATCGCCACGAACGCCAGGGCCAATCCCGCCGCGTTGACGCGGCTGAGCCGCTCGCCGAACGCCAGCACGCCCACCAGCGCACCGAGCGTGACCACGCCCAGGTTCATCGCCGCAAACACCAGCGCCGGATCGTGCGGCAGCGCCTGGTGCGCACGCAGGTAGAACAGGATGTTGCCGAAGTTGAGCAGGCCCAGCAGCAGGCCGCCGGCCAGACTCCGCGCGGTAAAGCGCGCGCCGCTGCGGCGCCGCGCCAGCAGCGCGAAACCCAGCGCCACCGGCAATGCCAGCGCGAACATCGCCTGCAGCGACGCGGCGATCGGAATGCCGGCGGCGGCGACCTGCTTGAGCAGGATGTCGATCGCGCCGAAGCCGGCGAACACCACCAGCGGCCACAGCCAGCTGCGCGCGCCGTCCGCACTTGCCGCATGGCCGCGCCAGACCATCGCGGCCAGCGCCAGCAGGCCGAGCGCGAGGCCGGCGAGCATGCGCGAGGTCGGCACCTGGCCGAACCACACGAACGCGGCGAGCAGCGACACCAGCAGCGACAGCCGCTGCGCCACGTCCGAGCGCACGATGCCCGCATGGCGCACCGACGTGCCCAGCGCCAGGAAGATCGCCGGCAACAACAACGCCAGGGCGAGCAGCGCGACGCGCGGGGCGTCGGGCTGGCGCAGCGGTGCCAGCGAGGGATGCAGCACCGCGGCCACCAGCGCGGCGGCGGCCAGGTAGTTCCAAGCCACCATCTGCGACACGTCCAGGCCGAAGCGGCGGGCGAGCTTGAGCCACACCGATACCAGCACGCTGCACAGGATGCTCAGGCACAGGAAGAGCATGGTGATCCGTCCGCAAAAGCCCGCAACGATAGCTGGACCGACCAGCTGCCGCATCGCGGGCGGCGGCGCGGACGGTGAATTTACCCGGGTGATATTGACGCCGACATTTTATCCGGGTTAAATGCGCCACCATGAAACCCGCCGACAGCACCCGCTGCACCGCCTTCGACGGCCATCGCCGCATCGCCTCCGGCCCGCCGGAAAAGGTGGCGCTGGCCGTCCGCGCTCATCTGGCGCAGCACCGCGCGAGCACGCCACTGGTGCTGGACGACGCCAGCGGGCAAGCGCTGGAGTTCGACCTGCGCGGCAGCGTCGACGACGTGCGTGCGCGACTGCGGTTCGTGGCGCCGGACGCCGCACCTGCGCCGCGTGGCCCCGGTCGACCGAAGCTCGGCGTGGTAGCGAAGGAAGTCACCCTGCTGCCGCGCCACTGGGACTGGCTGTCCCGCCAGCCCGGCGGCGCCTCGGTAACGCTGCGGCGGCTGGTCGAGGACGCCCGCCGCGCGGGCGGCGCCAGGGAACAGGCACGGCAGGCGGGCGAGGCGCTGGACCGCGCCATGCGCACCCTGGCCGGCGACCTGCCCGGCTACGAGGATGCCTCGCGCGCGTTCTGGCGCGGCGAGAAGCCGGCCTTCGAACGGCTCACCAAACCCTGGCCCGCCGACGTGCGCAACTACGTGCGCCGGCTGGCGAAGCTCGCCTGGAGCACGCCGGCCAGCGGCGACTGAACACCCCACCCCCTTCGGAAGGATGCCCGATGTCGCGACACCCGCTCGCTACCAACACCAATTTTCGCCTGCTGTTCGGCGGCAGCACGGTGTCGATGTTCGGCGACCAGTTCACCCTGGTCGCGCTGCCCTGGCTGGTGCTCAAGCTCACCGGCGACCCCGGCGCGCTGGGCCTGGTGCTGGCCACGATGGCCGTGCCGCGGGCGGTGTTCATGCTGATCGGCGGCGCCGTGGTGGACCGCTTCTCCGCGCGTGCCGTGCTGCTGCTGGCGCGCACCGCCAACGCGGTGATGGTGGCGGCGCTGGCGGCGATGGTGCTGACTGGCGCGATCAGCATGCCGTGGGTCTACGTGCTGGCGCTGGGTATCGGCCTGGCCACCGCCTTCGCCTACCCGGCCAGCTCGGCGCTGCTGCCGGCGGTGATCGAGCCGCAACAGCTGGCCCAAGCCAATGGCGCGATGATGGGCATGCGCCAGCTCAGCATGTTCATCGGACCGGCGTTGGCCGGCGTGGTGATCGGTACCGGCGCGCACGCACCCACCGCTGGCAGTGCGCTGGCCGATGCGCGCGGACTGGGCTGGGCGTTCGCCATCGATGCGGCGAGTTTCGGCGCCTCGCTGCTGTCGCTGGCGCTGATCCGCGTGCCTGCCGCCGCGAAGCGCGCTCCCTCGCAACACGGCGTATTCGGCCAGGTGCTCGGCGGCCTGCGCGGCATTGCGGCCGATCCGCCGCTGCGCGCCTTCATGCTCTACGCCGCCGTGGTGTCGCTGTTCGTGGGCGGCCCGACCCAGGTCGGCCTGCCGGTGCTGGCGGACATGCGGCTGGACCACGGCGCCACCTCGCTGGGCATCGTGATGGCCGCCAGTGGCGGCGGCATGCTGCTCGGCGGTCTGTTTTCCGGTGCGGTGGCGAAGCTGGTGCGCGGCCACCTCGGCGCGATGATCCTGAGCTTCGACGCCTGCATCGGGCTGGCGCTGGTGGGGCTGGCCGGCGTGCACTCGACCGTGCTGGCCGCGGTGCTGCTGGGCCTGACCGGCCTGCTCGGTGGCATCGTCCAGATCACCCTGGTGAGCTGGATCCAGCGCCGGGTGCCGCGGGAGATGCTCGGCCGCACGATGAGCGTGCTGATGTTCACCTTCCTCGGCCTGGGACCCTTGTCCGCGGCCGGCGTCGGCGCCCTGCTCAAGGTGATCTCGCTGCCGGCGCTGTTCGTCGCCGCCGGCCTCACCCTGACCGCGATCGCACTGGGCTGCCTGACCAGCCCGGCCCTGCGCGGCATCCGCGCGCAGGATGCCGTGCCCCAGGTGGCCTGAGGCTCAGCCCTTCAGCGAAGCCGCTTCGCGCGCGAGCAGCTCGATGGCGGCCCAGTCGCCGGCCTTGAGCTTGTCGGCCGGGGTCAGCCAGGAACCGCCCACGCACAGCACATTCGGCAGCGCGAGGAAGTCCGAGGCGGTGCTGAGGCTGATGCCGCCGGTGGGGCAGAACTTGATCTGCGGCAGCGGGCTGGCCCAGGCGCCGAGCAGCTTGGTGCCGCCGGCGGGGACGGCGGGGAAGAACTTGAGAAAGCGGTAACCGCGTTCGAGCAGATGCATCACTTCGCTGGCGGTGGCGGCGCCGGGCAGCAGCGGCAGGTCGCTGTCGTCAGCCGCGTCGAGCAGCTTCGGCGAGACGCCCGGCGACACGGCGAAGCGCGCGCCCGCGGCTTTGGCGGCAGCGAGATGCTCGGCGTGCAGCACGGTGCCGACGCCGACGCAGGCGCCCTCCACTTCCTGCGTGATGGCGCGGATGGCGTCGAGCGCGGCGGGCGTGCGCAGGGTGACTTCGATCGCCGGCGTGCCGCCGGCGACCAGCGCGCGCGCCATCGGCACGGCGGCCTTCACGTCGTCGATGATCACCACCGGGATCACCGGGGCGAGGCGCATGGTGGCCTCGACCTGGGCCTGCTTGGATTCCATGGATGCAGTCACGGGTTCACTCCGGAAATTGTCGGGGATCAGAGCACGCCGGCGCCGAGGTCGGCGGTCACGGCATTGCTGCGGAACAGGCCGAACAGCTCGCGACCCATGCCGACGTGGTGCGAGTGGTCGGGCAGGGTGACGCTGGGGCGCGCGGCGAATTCGGCAGCGTCGACCAGCACGTCCACCGTGCCGTTCAGCGCGTCGAGGCGGATCAGGTCGCCGTTGCGCACCTTGGCCAGCGCGCCGCCGGCCTCGGCCTCGGGGGTGACGTGGATCGCCGCCGGCACGCGGCCCGACGCACCGGACATGCGCCCGTCGGTAAGCAGCGCGATGCGGTGACCCCGATCCTGCAGCACGGCCAGCGTCGGGGTGAGCTTGTGCAGTTCCGGCATGCCGTTGGCGCGCGGGCCCTGGAAGCGCACCACCGCGACGAAGTCGCGATTGAGCTCGCCGCGCTCGAACGCGCCGCGGACCTCGTCCTGGTCGTTGAACACGATCGCCGGCGCCTCGATCACCATGCGGTCCTCGGGCACCGAGGACACCTTGATCACGCCGCGGCCGAGGTTGCCGTCGAGCAGGCGCAGGCCGCCGTCGGCGCGGAACGGTTCGCTGATCGCGCGCAGCACACCGCGGTTGCCGCTCTCGCCGGACACCTTCTGCCAGGCCAGCTTGCCGAGCGCGTCGAGCACCGGCACCTGGGCATAGCCGTCCAGGCCGGTGCCGTTGACGGTGTTCACGTCGGCATGCAGCAAACCCTGCGAGAGCAGCTGGTCGATCAGGAAGGCCATGCCGCCGGCCTCGTGGAACTGGTTCACGTCGGCGTAGCCGTTGGGGTACACGCGCGCCAGCAACGGCACCACCGAAGACAGCGCGTCGAAATCTTCCCAGCGCAGCTCCACGCCGGCCGCGCGCGCCATCGCCACCAGGTGCAGCAGGTGGTTGGTGGAACCGCCGGTGGCGTGCAGCCCGATCACGCCGTTGATCACCGACTTCTCGTCGATGATGTGACCCACCGGCAGGTAGTGCTCGCCCAGCGCGCTCATCGCGGCGGCACGGCGCACCGCCTCGGCGGTGAGCGCGTCGCGCAGCGGCGTGTCCGGCGCCACGAAGCTGGCGCCGGGCAGGTGCATACCCATGATCTCCATCAGCATCTGGTTGGAGTTGGCGGTGCCGTAGAAGGTGCAGGTGCCCGGCGCGTGGTAGGCGGCGGCCTCGGCTTCGAGCAGTTCCTCGCGGGTCGCCTTGCCCTCGGCGTAGGCCTGGCGCACCTTGGACTTGGCCTCGTTGGTGATGCCGCTGGGCATCGGGCCGGACGGCACGAACACGCCCGGCAGATGGCCAAACGCGAGCGCGCCGATCAGCAGGCCCGGCACGATCTTGTCGCAGATGCCCAGATACAGGCCGGCGTCGAACATGTCGTGCGACAGCGCCACGGCGGTGGCCATCGCGATCAGGTCGCGCGAGAACAGCGAGAGCTCCATGCCGGCGCGGCCCTGGGTGACGCCGTCGCACATCGCCGGCACGCCACCGGCCACCTGCGCGGTGGCGCCGGCTTCGCGCGCGATGTGGCGGATCAGTTCCGGGTAGCGCTCGTACGGCTGGTGCGCCGAGAGCATGTCGTTGTAGGCGGTGACGATGCCGATGTTCGGCGTGCGGCCGGCGCGCAGCGCGGCCTTGTCGTCGGTGCCGCAGGCGGCGAAGCCGTGCGCGAGGTTGCCGCACGAAAGATGCTGGCGGTGCGTGCCGTCGCCGCGTGCGGCGGCGATCTTCGCCAGGTACGCCGCGCGCGATTCGCGGCTGCGTTCGCGCAGGCGCTCGGTGACTTCGCGGACGACGGGGTGCAGGGAACTCATCGACTCACTCCTGTAGCGGGTGGCGGCGCGCGGCGGTGGCGCGTCACGGGCACCAATAGACGGAAACGGGGACGCGCGCGCGCTCGAGCACGGCGCGCACCGGGTAATCGCGGCCGGCGCCGAGGCCGAGCTGCGCATCGGCGAGCACGCGGCGCTTGGCCTCGCCCTCCACGTGCAGGAACAGCGCGCGCGCGTCGAGCAGCACCGGCAGCGTGAAGGTGATGCGCGGTTCGCCGGCACCGGCGGCGCGCATCGGCAGCACGCGCTCGCGGCCCGCCGGATCCAGCGCGTCGGCGAGGCGATCACCGCCCGGGAAGAACGAGGCCGTATGACCGTCCTCGCCCATGCCCAGCACCACCACGTCGAACGGCAGCGCCAGCGCATCGAGTGCGGCGTTCAGCGCGGCGAGGCCGTCTTCCGGCGTGACGGCATGCTGATGCAGCGGCACGAAGGTGGCGGCGGCAGCGGCGTGCTGCAGCAGCAGCGACTTCACCAGTCGCGCGTTGGAACGATCGCTGGATTCGGGCACCCAGCGCTCGTCGACCAGGGTCACCTGCACGCGCGACCAGTCCAGTGACGCATGCGACAGGCGCTCGAAGAAATGCTTCGGCGTGCTGCCGCCGGACACGGCGAGCAGGGCCTGGCCGCGTACGGCGATGGCCTCGCGCAGGCGGGCGGCGACGCGCTCGGCGAGCGCCGCGGCGAGAGCGTGGCAATCGGTGAAGCTGTGGGTGGCAATGTTCAACATGGACGTCCATTCGGCAGCGCGGTGGGAGCCGCGGCGAGCGCTGCCGGAGCGCGCGGCGGGAGGATGGCGCAGGCTAGGAAAAGCTCCGGCAGCGCGCGGTGATGCGCGGCGTCGGATGGATTCACGCCGTGCTTACTCGCCATCCTCGTTCCAGGTGCGGCCGTCGCGCTCGATCAGCGCTACCGACGCACTCGGTCCCCAGGTCCCGGCGGTATAGGGCTTGGGCGCTTCGCCGCTGGCCGACCACGCTTCCAGAATGGGGTCGGCCCAGCGCCAGGCGGCTTCCACCTCGTCGCGGCGCATGAACAAGGTGGGATTGCCGCGCACCACGTCCAGCAGCAGGCGCTCGTAGGCATCCGGCTGCGAGACGCCGAAGGCCTCGGCGAAGCTCATGTCCAGCGGCACGTGGCGCAGGCGCAGGCCGCCCGGGCCGGGGTGCTTGATGGTCAGCCACAGCTTGACGCCTTCGTCCGGCTGCAGGCGCAGCACCAGGCGGTTGTGCGCCAGCGGGCCGGCGCTCGGATCGAAGATGGAATGCGGCACCGCCTTGAATGCCACCACGATCTCGGAGACGCGCTCGGGCAGGCGTTTGCCGGTGCGCAGGTAGAACGGCACGCCGGCCCAGCGCCAGTTGGCGATTTCGGTCTTCAGCGCCACGAAGGTCTCGGTGTGGCTCTTGGCGCCGTCGAGTTCTTCCAGATAGCCCGGCACGCTCTGCCCTTCGGCGGCGCCGGCGCGGTACTGGCCGCGCACGGTCAGCTGGGCGGCGTTGGACTCGTCGATGGGTTTCAGCGAGCGCAGCACCTTGAGCTTCTCGTCGCGCACCGCATCCGGCGACAGCGAGGACGGCGGCTCCATCGCCACCATGCACACCAGCTGCAGCATGTGGTTCTGCACCATGTCGCGCAGCGCGCCGGCGTGGTCGTAGTAGGCGGCGCGGTTGCCCACGCCCAGTGTCTCGGCCACGGTGATCTGCACGTGGTCGATGTGCTCGGCGTTCCACAACGGCTCGAACAGCGCGTTGCCGAAGCGCAGGGCCAGCAGGTTCTGCACCGTCTCCTTGCCGAGGTAGTGATCGATGCGATACGTCTGCGATTCGCTGAAGACCCGGCCGACGGCGTCGTTGATCTGGTTGGCGCTCTCGAGGTCGCGGCCGATCGGCTTTTCCAGCACCACGCGCGACTCGCCTTCGTTGAGGCGGTGCGCGCCCAGGCGCGAGCAGATGTCGATGAACAGGTCCGGCGCGGTGGAGAGATAGAACACGCGCACGTTGTCCGGGCGCTCGGTCAGCAGCGCGGCGAAATCGTCCCAGCCGTTGTCCTTGCGCGCATCGAGCGAGCGGTAGAACACCTGCTGCAAAAACGCCTCGACCTGGGCCGCCTTGCTGCCGTCGCCGGCCAGCGCCTTGCGCATCTGGGCACGATAGCCGGCGTCGTCGGTGGCCTCGCGGGCGATGCCGATGATGCGGCTGGAAGGAGGAATCTGGCCGTCGACGAAGCGATGGAACATCGCCGGCAACAACTTGCGAGCGGCCAGGTCGCCGGTGCCGCCGAAGATCACCAGGTCGAAGGATTGGACCTGCGGATGGGGAGAACTCACAACGGGCACCTCGCATGGAGCGGAGAGAAGGCCGCCGCGCAGCGACGCGAGCGGTAGAGGCCCTTGATCGTACCAGTGTCATACCAGCTGCGACCAGCATGTACCAACCGGATGCCGCGACCGGACCCGATGTATTCGTTTGCAACGGTCGATCCCGCAAGCCGTGCGACAGGCCTGCGCGGAAGTGGCATGTCCGCCATTGCCTGCCTTGCGGCCATTGGTTTGAAATTGGTATGGTCGCGGTATGGAAACCGCCCTCGCCAAAGAATACCGCCGGCTCTCGCGCGACCCCGGCACCCACCAGCCGCTGGCCTACCTGCGGCTGCGGAGGGCGATCCGCAACGTGATCGAGCACCGCGACATCGAGCCCGGCCACGCGTTGCCGAGCGAGCGCGACCTGGCGCGCGTGCTTGCGCTGTCGCGCGTCACGGTGCGCAAGGCGATCGCCGGGCTGGTGGAGGAAGGCTTGCTGACCCAGCGCCACGGCGCCGGCACCTTCGTCGCCGAACGCATCATCAAGCCGATGTCGCGGCTGACCAGCTTCACCGAGGACCTGCGCGCGCGCGGCCTCAACCCGCGCTCGGAATTCTTCGAGCGCGGCATCGGCGAGGTGACGCCGGAAGAATCGATGGCAATGAACCTCTCGCCCGGCGTGGCGGTGGTGCGCCTGCACCGCGTGCGCTATGCCGGCGACGAGCCGCTGGCGATCGAACGCAGCGTGGTGCCGGCGATCCTGCTGCCCGACCCCATGCTGGTCGACGACTCGCTCTACGAGGCGCTGGAAAAGCGCGGCTGCCGTCCGCGCCGCGCCCTGCAGCGGCTGCGCGCCGTGTTGCTCAACGCGCAGCATGCCCGCCTGCTGCATGTCGCCACCAACAGCGCCGGCCTCAGCATCGAGCGCCGCAGCTTCCTCGACGACGGCCGCGTGGTCGAATTCACCAGCTCCTGGTACCGCGGCGACATCTACGATTTCGTGGCGGAGCTACATACCGATTGAGCCCCGCGGCGCGGCTCGCACACCGCAAGCCCGTGCCGCGGCATTTGCAGCGTGCCGCGCTGCGCCGGTAAGGTAGCGTCCGTTTTGGGTGTCCCGGCAGGTGTCTTGCCGGGATGAAACGGGAAGCCGGTGCGTCGCGCGTTCGCGCGCAACCAGTCCGGCGCTGCCCCCGCAACGGTAGGCGAGTGAATTCGCCGGGCCACACAAGCCACTGTGCCAAGGCATGGGAAGGCGTGGTCCGGTACGCGCGGCGTGCCGCGTGTCGCTCGCAAGCCCGGAGACCGGCCCGATTCGACTGTCCTGGCGGCTCGCGGTGGGCGAGGCTGCGGTACGGATCGCGGCCTCGCCGCGCGTCCGCGGCCGTGCGTTTCCTCCCACGATGTCCTGCCAGCTCATCCCTTGTTGAGCCGCGCGCGGGTGCACGGCGAAGGAAATCCAGCAGATGAACAGGACTCTCGTGGCGACCGCCATTGCGGTCGCGATTCTTGGCCCAGGCGCGCGAATCGTGCAGGCCCAGCAGACCGACGGCGCTCCGATGGACCCGGTGATCGTCACCGCCACGCGCACGGCGATCACCGTGGACGACGCGCTGTCGTCGGTGAGCGTGGTCACCCGGGCGGACATCGAGCGGCTGCAGCCGACCTCGCTGATGGACGTGCTGACCGGCCTGCCCGGCGTCACCTTCGCGCAGTCCGGTGGCACGGGCGAGCAGACCTCGCTGTTCCTGCGCGGCACCAACTCCTCGCACACGCTGCTGCTGGTCGACGGAGTGCGCGTGGGCACGGTGAGCGCGGGTCTGGCGGCGTTCGAGCAGATTCCGGTGGAGCAGATCGAGCGGATCGAGGTGGTGCGCGGGCCGCGCTCCAGCCTGTACGGCGCCGACGCCATCGGCGGCGTGATCCAGATATTCACCCGGCACGGCCAGGCCGACGGCAAGCTGACGCCCTCGCTCAGCCTGACCGCCGGCAGCCGCGGCACCGTCGGCGGGCAGGTTGGCCTGTCCGGCGGCGACCGCCACGCCTGGTACAACCTCAGCCTGGGCGGCCAGTACACCCGCGGCATCAACGCCTGCCGCGACGGCGCCGGCACGGTGTTCGCCGGCTGCTTCGCCAACGAGCCGGACAAGGACGCCTACCGCAACTACAACGCGCTGGCCAACGCCGGATACCGTTGGGACGACGGCACCGAGCTGGCCGGCACCTGGCTGCGCAGCCGCAACTACGTCGAGTTCGACGGCGCGCCCTACGGCAATCAGGCGCTCAACGTGCAGCAGGTCGCCGGTGCGCACCTCACGTTCCGGCCGCTGTCGTTCTGGCAGGTGACCGTGAGTGCCGGGCAAAACCTGGACAAGGCCACCACCTACAACGACGGCGTCTACCTGCGCTACTCCGATTCGCGCCGCAACCAGGCCTCCTGGCAGAACGACCTCAGCCTCGCCGACAACCAGTTGCTGACCTTGGGCACGGACTACCAGCAGGAGCACCTGGCCAGCGACACCGGCTACCTCGCCAGCACGCGCCAGGACACAGGTGTGTTCGCGCAATACCAGGGCACGTTCGGCCGCCACGAGCTGCAGCTGTCCGCGCGCCACGACCACAACGGCCAGTTCGGCAACCACGACACGGGCGCCGCCGCCTGGGGCTACCGGCTGGACCATGGCCTGCGCCTGTCGGCCAGCTACGGTAGCGCCTTCCACGCGCCGACCTTCAACGATCTGTACTACCCCTACGGCAGCGGCAACCCGGACCTAAAGCCGGAAACCTCGCGCAGCGCCGAACTGGGCGTGACGCAGCAGGGCGAGGGCTGGAACTGGGCACTGAACGCCTACCAGACCCGGATCAGCCAGCTGATCGCGCTGGACAGCAACTACTTCCCGCTGAACATCAGCCACGCGCGCATCCGCGGCATCGAGGGCCAGCTGGGTGCCACGCTGGCCGGCTGGCGCTGGCAGGGCTACCTGACCTGGCAGCAGCCGCGCAACGACGACGGCGGCGCGAACGACGGCCACTGGCTGCCACGGCGGCCGGAGCGCACCGCGCGGATCGATCTCGACCGCCGCTTCGGCGACTTCACCGCGGGCGCCACCTGGAACGTGGCCGGCGCGCGCTATGACAATGTCGCCAATACGCAGCGACTGGGCGGCTACGCCACCGTCGACCTGCGTGCCGGCTACGCCTTCGCGCCGGGCTGGGAGCTGGAGGGGCGGCTGGCCAACGCGTTCGATCGCCGCTACGAAACGGTCTACTACTTCAACCAGCCGGGCCGCAGCTGGTATCTCACGCTGCGCTACCGGCCAGGCGGGTGAGGCCGGCACGGGCGGCATCGACGATGCCGCCCGTGCCTTTCGACACGGTGGGGACTTCAGGCACATACACTAGGCATGGGTAGGCGGGCATAAAGCACGCATGCCCGATACCTCGAACCCTGCGGCCCGGGCCCTGCCCGCCGCGTCGACGCAGCTACGCGCCGGCCGGCCGCGCAGCCTACGGGCCACGGAAGCGCCATGAACATCTTCGCCCCCATGATCCGCCGCCCGGTCGGCACCTCCCTGCTCGCCGCGGGCCTGGTGCTGGCCGGCATCTGCGCCTACCTGCTGCTGGGCGTGGCGGCGCTGCCGTCGCTGGAGTTCCCGGGCGTCTACGTGGTGGCGCAGCAGCCCGGCGCCAGCGCGCAGACCATGGCCAGCACCGTGCTGGCGCCGCTGGAGCGGCATCTCGGGCGCATTCCCGGCGTCGACGAGATGTACGGCAATGCCAGCGAAGGCTCCGCCTCGGTGATGGTGCGCTTCACCTTCGACCGCACCGCCGACAAGGCGGCGCGCGACGTGCAGTCGGCCATCAACGCCGCCGCGCCGGACCTGCCCAGCGGCATGCCCGTGCCGCCGCAGTACTTCAAGTTCGACACCGCCACCATCCCGATCCTGTTCATCACGCTCACTTCCAGCGGCCTGCCGCAGGACAAGCTGTTCGACCTGGCCGACACCCTGCTCAAGCCAGCGGTGGCGCAGATTCCCGGCGTGGCCCAGGTGCAGGTGTTCGGCGGCACGCCGCACGCGGTGCGGATCGAGCTGGACACCGCCGCGCTGGCGGCCAAGGGCCTCACTCCCACCGACGTCAGCAACGCGCTGCGCGCGGCCAACGTCACCTCGCCGCAGGGCATCCTGAGCAACGGCCGCACGCAATACACCGTGTTCGCCAACGACGCGCTGCACGAGCCGGAGGAGTTCGCCCGGCTGCTGATCGCCAGCCGCAACGGCACCGCCGTGCGCCTGTCGGACGTGGCGAGGGTCTACGGCGGACAGGAGGACAAGTACCAGGGCGCCTGGTTCAACGGCAGCGACACGGTGGGCCTGCAGATCAGCAAGCGGCCGGAAGCGAACGCGGTGGCCACGGTGGAAGCGATCCGCGCCAAGCTGCCGCAGCTGCGCGGCTCGCTGCCGGCGAACATCGCGATCACCCCGGTGTTCGACCTCACCCAAACCACCAAGTCGGCGCTGCACGAGGTGGAGACGGCGCTGCTGATCTCGATCGCGATGGTGGCGCTGGTGATGCTGGTGTTCCTGCGCCGCGTGCGCCCCACCCTGATCGCCATGCTCAGCGTGCCGTTGTCGCTGGCCGGCGCGTTCGTGGCGATGTGGGCGCTGGGCTACACGCTCAACACGCTGTCGCTGGTGGCGCTGGTGCTGTGCATCGGCTTCGTGGTTGACGACGCGATCGTGGTGATCGAGAACATCGTGCGCCACATGGAGCACGGCGACGCACCGCTGGAGGCGTCGCTCAAGGGCGTGCGCGAAATCGGCTTCACCGTGGTGTCGATCACGCTGTCGCTGGTGGCGGTTTTCGCGCCGCTGCTGTTCGGCAACAACATGCTGGTGATGCTGCTGCGCGAGTTCTCGGTGACATTGACCGCGGCGGTGGTGATCTCGGCGATCGTCTCGCTCACCCTCACCCCGGCGCTGTGCGGCCGCCTGCTCAAGCACGAACCGGTGCCGCCCAAGCCGCCGGGACGCATCGAGGCGGCAGTGGAGCGCTTCGATCGCGCCATCCTCGCGCGCTACCAGCGGGCCCTGGACTGGGCCATGCACCATCGCCGGCTGATGCGCTGGCAGCCGCTGCTGCTGCTGATCCTCACCGGCTTGCTCGGCTTTGCCGTGGTGAAGACCGCCGGCGGCACCTTCATGCCCGACGAAGACACCGGCCAGCTGCAGGTGGAGATCAGCGCGGACACCAACATCTCGCCCGCCCTGCTCACCCAGCGCGCACGCGAGGTGAGCGACATCATGAAGCGCGACCCGGCCGTGCTCGACCAGCTGACCATGCTGGGCGGCAACGGCTTCGGCGGCGCGGTGGGCAATTCGGCGCAGATGTTCGTCGACCTCAAGCCGCGTGGAGACGGCCCGGGCATGCGCAAGGAGGGCATCAAGGAAGTCGTCGACCGGCTGTCGAAGCAGTACAACGCGCTGCCCAACGTGCAGGTGTCGGTGAGCGCGGCGCAGTTCCTCGGCGGTGGCGGCAGCGGCGGCAACGGCGGCCAGTATGAGTTCCAGCTGATCAGCTCCAGCGGCGAGGACCTACAGCCGTGGACGCTGAAGATGGTGCGGCAGATGCGCACCATCAAGGAATTCCGCGACGTCAGCAGCGAGTTCGAGCACACCGGCAAGGAACAGCGCCTGCTGGTCGATCGCGAGGCCGCCGGCCGCCTGCACGTGGGCATGGGCACGATCGATTCGGCGCTGTACAACTCGTTCGGACAGAACCAGGTGTCCGTGATCTATTCGGACATCAACCAGTACCGGGTGATCCTCACCTCCGGCTCGGCCGAGGACCTCAGCCCCGGCGCCCTGCTCAACATTCGCGTGCGCAACGACCAGGGCCGGATGGTGCCGCTGTCGGCGGTGGCGAAGATCGCGCCGAGCATCGCGCCGACCCGCATCCGCCACCACAACCAGATGCAGGCCTCCACCATCAGCTACAACCTGGCCAAGGACGTCACCCAGGATCGGGGCATCGCGCTGGTGAATCAGGCGGCGTACGCCGTGCATCTGCCGGACGGCGTGCAGGTGGAATTCACCGGCAACAACCAGCGCCTTCAGCAGGCGCAGAACAACGGCATGATTCTGCTGCTCGCCTCGATCGTGGCGATGTACATCGTGCTGGGCATCCTCTACGAGAGCCTCGGCCATCCGCTGACAATTCTTTCCACCCTGCCGGCCGCCGGCGCCGGCGCATTCCTGGCGATGCTGGTGACGCAGACGCAGCTGTCGCTGATGGCGATCATCGCGATCCTGATGCTGATCGGCATCGTCAAGAAGAACGCGATCCTGATGGTCGATTTCGCCCTCGTCGCCGAGCGCGAACGCGGCCTGAGCCCGCCCGAGGCGATCCGCGAGGCGGCACTGGTGCGCTTCCGTCCGATCACCATGACCACGCTGGTGGCGATGGGCGCGGCGCTGCCGCTGGCGATCGGCTTCGGCATCGGCTCGGAGATGCGCCAGCCGTTAGGTATAGCCATCGTCGGCGGCCTGCTGGTGTCACAGCTGCTCACGCTGCTGAGCACGCCGGCGATCTACCTGTGGAACCACGACCGCAAGATTCGCAAGGCGGCTCGCCGCCTGCGCCGCGAGGAGAAGCGGCGGCTCAAGGCGTTGCGCCCGCAGGCGAGCGCGGGCTGAGTCTCAGGGACTCGAATCGGGCTCCACTTCGAGCGCGCGCCGCAGCGGTTCGAGCTGCACTTCGTAGCGACGCCACTGTTCCAGCGCGCGGGTATGCACCGGCTCACGCACCTGGGCGCTGCTGGGCGTGGCCACCGGGGCCGGATTGTCTTCCGGGCGCAGGCAGGCTGGCTCCATCGCAAGGCCGCAATGGGCGAGCACGCGGGCGAGCGTCTGCTCCGGGTGGGTCACCAGGGCGGCGTAGTCCACGTCGAGCATCGCGCCGGGCATCAGCGCATGCCAACGTCGCACCAGGCGCCGGTACAAGCCGTGGTAATGGGCCATCGCGGCCATGTCGTAGCAGTAGGCCGAGGTGTTGCCGAACATCACCTTGAGGTTGGAGTAGCAGACATCCATCGGCGCACGCACCAGGTGCAGGATCGGCGCCGTCGGCAGGGCCCGGCGAATGAAGGGCACCATGCGCAGGTTGATCGGCATCTTGTCGATGTAGAAGCGGCGTCCCTGGGCACGCCAGCGCGTCTGCTCCAGGTAGCGTCGACCGAGCAGATCGAAATCGATCGACGCGGCTTTGGCGAGCATCGCCGAGAAACTGGCCTGGTCGATCGTCGCCACGTCCGCCACCCAATGCAGCTGGCGCTGGAAATCGCTGATCTCGCCGGCGGAAGCCACCTCGCTGTGGGCACTGAGCATGTGATCGAGCAGCGTGGATCCGGAGCGCGGCAGTCCGACGATGAAGATGGGCATCGGCCCGTCCGCCTGGGCGTCACCGACTGGCGCCGCCGCCGGCAGCGCTGCGGCTGTTGCCTCCAGCGCTTCGACTTGCGCCGCTTCGGCCAGCGCATCGTAGGGATTCAGTGCATGCATCGCCCGGTTGCACTGTTCGAGTTGCGCCCACGCCTCGCCCCATCGACCGAGGTCATCAAGCACCTTGAACTGAGCCGAGTGGTATTCGGCATGGGCGAAACGCAGTCGCGGATGCGTGGCCTGGGCCGGCAACCGCGCCTGCAAGGAACGCAGCAACTCAAGATGATTGGCAAGCGGCGTCTGCCGATGCAGGTTCGCCAGGATCACGGCCGCGTCGGCATGTTCCGGCCACCGCTCAAGCAACGCGAGCAGCACCTGTTTCGCCTCGTCCAGTCGCCCCTCGAACTGCAGCAGCATGCCGCGCAGGTAGTACTCGCCGGGCGTGTCGAGACCGGCTTTCGCGGCCCGCTCCATGAGACGGGATGCCACGATGACTTCGCCCAGCATCCAGCGCAGGTGCGCCTGCTCGGCGATGACATGCGGTGGCGGATTCGGTGCACGCATCAGGTGGTCCAGGCACTGCCGGGCACCGAGAATTTCTCCCTGCAGAGAGAGGCGCCACGCCAATTGCGCGATCAGCGGCGCGTCATTGGGAAGGAACGCGACGGCGTCGAGCAGGTGCTGCGTGGCTTCGCGCATGCGTCCGTTGCGCAGAATCGCCTGGGCGAGTTCCATGCGCACCGGCACGTCCCGGGGCGCGAGCCGTGCCAGGTCGCGCAGCAGCTGTTCGGCGAGCGCGTACTGGCCTGCGTCGATGGCCTGCCTCGCCCGTCGGCGCAGGGCGCTGTCGTTCTCGGCGATCGGGCCAGTCATGAAGCCCTCGCGATGGAGATGCGATGACGAGAATTCATGCGTTCAGGGCAGCACGCAGCGGTTCGAGCCGGGCTTCGTAGCGGCGCCATTCGCCGAGGCTGCGCAGATGAGGTGCCTCGCGCACTTGATTGCAGCTCGGGGTGGCGACCGGCGTGGCGTTGCGCTCCGGATGCAGACAGGCGGGCTCGAGCTCCAGGCCGCAGCGATCGAGCACACCCGTCAGCGTGGCTACCGGGGTGCGCAGCAGCGCTTCGTACGCCACCTCGTGCAGCAGGCCCGGGCAATCGCGATGCCAGCGGTCGATCAACCCGCGATAGAGCCGGTAGTAGTGCGCCATGGATGCCATGTCGTAGCTGTAAGCGGAGGACGCCCCGAGCATCGCCTTGATGTTCGAATAGCACACGTCCATCGGCGCGCGATGGATGTGCACGATGACGGCATGCGGCAGAGCGAGTCGGATGAAGGGCACCATGCGCACGTTGATGGGGTTCTTGTCGACGAACCAGTGTTTGCCGGGCGCGCGCCACTGCGTCTGCGCGAGATAGCGACGACCGAGTTCGGTGAAATCGATGGTTTCGACCCGGCGCAGGACTTCCAGCATGCCGGCCACGCCACCGGCCGGCACGTCGGTCATCCAGCGCAACTGCCGGCGAAAGTCATTGATCTCCCCGGCCGAAGCGATGGCCGAGTGGCTCGACAGCGCGCGATCGAGAAGCGTCGTGCCCGACCGGGGCAGGCCCACCACAAAAATCGGCTGCGCGCCGTCCCGGGTGGCGTGGGCAACGCGCTTGGCAAGATGCGTCGATGCGCTTGCCAGGGCCTCGCAAACTGCGGCCTCGCCTGCTCCGTCGTACGGATGCAGCGCCCGCATCAAGGCGTTGCCGCGCTCCAATGCCTGCCACGCCTCGTCGGCCTGGCCCAGATCATCGAGGACCTTGAAGCGAGCGGCTTGGAACTGCGCCATCGCCACCTGCTGAATCGGTCCGGGTGGATCGGCCTGCACGAGGGCGAGATGGGTGTCCAGGACCTTCAATGGCACGGCTGAGTTCTGCTTCTCGAGGTGCACCAGTGCGACTGCCGCCTCGCCGAATCTCGGCCACTTTCGCAGACATTGCTGCAAGCCGGTTCGTGCGGTGTCGATGTCGCCGTTGTACTGGGCGAGTGTGGCGTGCAAATAGTTCGCATCGGGGGTGTCGGCACCGCTGTCCATGGCGCGCTTGCTCAACGCGTAGGCTTGCTTGTATTCGCCCAGCAACCAGCGCAGGCGTGCCAGCTCCACCAACGGTACGCTTGATTGAGGCGCATGCGCCTCGACCTGGTCCAGGCAACTCCTTGCTGTCAGGAGTTCGCCTGCGAAGTAGAGCTTTCTGGCCAACGCAAGCAGTAGCCCGGGTACGGGCGATCCCACTTTGGCCGCATCGAGAAGCGCGGCGGTGGCGTCCCGCAAAAGGCCGCGAGCCTCCATGACGGCCGCCAGATCCAGCGCCACTCGGGGGTCTTCCGGCGTAGCGCCGCGAAGTGTTTCCAGCGACGCCTGGGCTGCCTCCCACTGGTGCCGCTCGACTTGATCGCTAGCGCGCCGACGAAGGGACTGGAGGGTGGCTTCGTCCAGAGAGTGATTGGTCATGCTCGTTCAAGGTACCTGACGGAAGGAGTCGGCGTTACACCAAGATCGCTTGCCGGTGCGCCCGCCTTATGCGGAGGGCAGCGCCGCGCGCAGCGGGGCGAGTTGCGGGGCATAGCGACGCCAGGAGGACAAGCTGCGTCGATGAACCGGCTCGCGCACCTGGGCGGCACTCGGGGTGGCGACGGGCGACGGATTGCTTTCAGGATGCAGGCAGCGCGCATCGAACGGCAGGCCGCAGTGGGTGAGGATCGCCCGGATCGCGGGCTCGGGATCTTCGACCAGCGCGCGATAGTCGACCTCGAGCATCGCGTCCGGACACGCGACGTGCCAGCGGTCGACGATGCGCCGATATTCACCGTGAAAGTGGGCCACCGACGCGAGGTCGTTGCACCAGGGGCTCACGTCGCCGAACATCGCGCGGAAGTTGGAAAAGCAGACGTCCATTGGATCACGGACGATGTGCAGGATCGGCGCGTGGGGCAGTGCCTGCCGGATGATCGGAACAAGCTGGATGTTGATCGGCAACTTGTCGACGAAATAGCGCCTTCCCTGCGCGCGCCATCGCGTCTGGGCCAGGTAGCGTTGCCCCAGCTCCGCCAGGTCGAGCTGCGGTAACCGGCGCAGCACTTCGCGCATGCCCGCGACGCCCGAGGGCGGAACATCGGCCACCCAGTGGAGCTGGCGCAGGAAGTCGTTGATCTCGCCGGCGGATGCCACATCCGGATGCGAGGAAAGTACACGATCGAGCAGGGTGGAGCCGGAGCGCGGCATGCCCACCACGAAGATCGGCTGCGGCCCGTCTCCGAGCGATGCTTCCGACGCCAGCTCCGCCGCGGGTGAAAGCGCCGCCACAGCATCAAGCAGCTCGGCAGTGAAGGTCGACTCCATCGTCGGGTCGTAGGGATTGAGCGTGCGCATGATGGCCTTGCTCTCGACGAGAGCCGCCCACGAGGCCGCAGTGTCGTCCAGATCATCCAGTTCCTTGGATAGCGCAGACAGGAACTGGGCGCGCAGCACCATTCCACTCGGGTCGGAGGCGGTGCGGGGCAGCTGCTCGAGCTGCGCACGCAAAAAGGAAACATGGTGATGCCCGGGCCCGTAAGTGCGTAGATTGGCCAAGGCCTGTGCGGCGGCGCCAAAGCGGGGCCAGCGTTTCAGGCACGCTTCGAGAATCTGGCGGGCCTGTTCCCGTTCGCCCTGAAAGTGGCAGAGCATCGCGTGGAGGTGCCATTCGTTCGGCGTCTCCACGCCGAGCCGGTGGGCGCGGCGGCTGTACTCGCTCGCCGTGACGACATCGCCAATCAACCAGTACAGGTGTGCCAGGGCTGCAAGCCCGGGACCATCCAGCCTGATGGCCTTGCCGAGGCGCTCGATGCACTCCTTGGCCGCGACGACTTCACCGGAAAAGTATAGGCGACGGGCCAGCGTGATGCGGGAGGCCGGGCTCGCTTGCTCATCTCTCGTGGCGGCGTCGGCGAGGCAGGCCGCCGAGGCACGGAAACTTCCTGCCCCCAACAGCACGTGCGCCAGGTCGAGATGCGCAGGGAGATCGCCCGGGCTGCGTGCAAGCAGCGCCTCCAGAGCGGCGCGCGCGGCCGGCAGATCATTACTCTGCATGAACTCGCGGGCGTTATGACGCAGCTTGTCCGAGGGCGGCACGGATTCCGGTGACTGCATGGGATGTTCGGGCAATGCGGGCGATCCCGGAAGCATAGCTTAGCCGTGGCTGCAGACAGGACAGCCCAACCTATGCAAGCACGGGCTGGGCGCTGAGCGCGCGAGATGCGGTTTCAGGATCGAACATCGCCTGGCGCTTGCCGAGCTTTGCGCAAAAAAAAAACCACCGACCCGGAGGTCGGTGGTTTTCAAAGTTGCACTACTTCGAGTTCTTCAGATTTCTCAGTAGTCGTAGGACACCGACAGACGCATGTAACGCGGCGGCTGGAAGTAGATGCCCATGCCATACAAGTTGTTGATCGTGTGCGGACCGGATTCGCCAGCCGCATAGGTCTGGGTGGCCTTCTGGTCGTTCAGCACGTTGTAGATATCGAACTTGAAGGCGAGCTTCTGATCAGCGAAGTTCGGTGCGTAACGCACGCCCAGGTTGATGGTCTTGGTCCACGGGGTGTGGCCCGGATCACCCGGATGCACGATCTTGCCACCGCACCAGTGGTAGTTGCCGCTGCCGCCGTTGTTGTAGCCGGTCGGGTCGCCATCGGCATTCGGGCCGAAGTAACCCAGGCACTCCTTCGGCGTACCGGACTGGATCAGCGCAGTGGCCGACACCAGCCATTCCGGCGTGAACTGATAGGCACCGCGGAAGCGAATCGAATGCTTGCGGTTGTTGATCAGCTCGCCGTCCTGGCCCTGCATCAGCTGCCAGGAATCCCAGTCCTCCGTCTTCGACACGTCGCCTTGGCCGAAGTCGGAGCGCACCTGGCCCTCGGTGTTGCCCTGGCCGTGGCTGTAGGTGTAGTCCACGCGGCCCATCCACTTGCCGTCGAACGGATGCTCGAGGTAGAGGTCGAGGGAGGCGATTTCACGCTTCACGCCCTTGAGATAGCCCCAGTCCTGCTGGGTCATCTTGACGATGGTCGAACCGGTGCCGTCGTCGCGCGTAACCAACATGTCGTTGGTCAAGCCCGGGTTGATCAGGCGGCAGTAGGCCGCACCGTACAGCGAGTCGTAGTACTGGTTCGGATCCAGGCCCATCTTGGTCATCTTGGCCGCGATCTGGCCCGGCGAGCACTCGTCGTCGATCGCGGTCTTCAGGTCGCGATACGTGACCTTGGCACCATAGGTCCAGTTGTCGTTGAGCTGCTTGTCGAAGCCCACGATGTACTCGTCGAGGTACTGTGCCTTGAGGTTGCGCGCAGTGACCTGCTTCGGATCCTTCGCGCCACCGGTCTCGCCGTCCGGGGAACGGGTCGGCCTAACCACTGTCAGACCGGTCGGAATGCCATTAGCATCGATTCCGGTGTAGCTGTAGATGGTGTCTAGGAAAGTCGAACGGGTCGCTGCGCGCTCGGCCGCATTGTTCGGCAATGCCAGATAGTAACGACCGGCGTTGCCGTAGACCTTGAACGACGAGTCGCCGTTCACGTCCCAGCTGACGCCCAGGCGCGGTTCCCACTGATTCTTCTCATCCACGAACGCCTGATGCAGGTCGTTGTAGTTGGTGAAGCGATCATTGCGGAGGCCGAGGTTCAACTGCACGTTCTGCGCGACCTGCCAGACGTCCTGCAGGTAGTAGGCCTTCTGCGAGAGCGACATGCTGGCCAGCTTCGCAAAGTGACGCTGGTCGACGGTATAGGTCTTGCTCTGATCCGCATTGGTTTTGACGAGATACCGCCAGTAGTAGCCGTTCGCGTTATTGAACGGATCGGTGATGCTGGCGCCGGGACCGCTGGCGTAGGTGCCCTGGTTGTGGGCGTTGTAGTACTGGTTGTCGATACCGACGCTCAGATCGTGGTCACCCAGGCGGTAATCGAAGTCGACGCGCAGGCCACGCGTGTTCGACGCCGCATCAATGGCCGACAGCTGCGTGACGGTCTGGGCGTTGCGGATCTGCGTATCACCGGTGTACGCCGGGTTCTGATTGCCTGCCAGCGAGATGAACGGCAGGTCGCTCAGGGCGCCGTAGATGGTCGGGTTGGTGAAGCGACCCTTGCCGTACTCGACGCTCAGCGTGGCGTTGTCACCGATATAGCTGGTGTACTTGCCGATGTAGAAGGTCGCCGTCTGCTTGTCGCGATTGCTCGGCTGGACGAAGTCGGCCGTGGACAGCGTGGTGTAGTCGTAGTTGTACGTGCTGCCGCCGCCATTGTCCTGACGATCGGACATGTAGGTGGCTTCGAGAATGTTGTTCTCGTTGATGTTCCAGTCGATCTTGCCGTAGACCTTGTTTTCCTTGTTCGTGTAGAACAGCTCGCGGCCGTTGTCGAGGTTGCCGACCGTAGTGCCCTTGGTCTTGGTCTGCTCGGCCGACAGGAACATGTACAGCTTGTCCTTGATCAGCGGACCGCCGACGTAGCCGGAGTAGATCGTCTCCCACGACTTGTTCTTGCTGCGATCCCAATACAGCGTACCCGGCAGGGAGGGGTCAGCCAGCGTAAACGGCGTACCATCGGGCGTCGGCGCCGGAATGGCCGGATGGCCGTAGTATTCGTCCTTGCCGCCCGAGGAGAGATACTTCGGCGCCCAGGCGACCTGTCCGCCAAAGTGCCACTCGTTGGTGCCGCGCTTGCCGATCTGGTTGATCACGCCGCCGTCGGAACGACCGTACTTGGCGCTGTAGCCGCCGGTCAGCGTCTGCTGCTGATCGATCGAGCCGTAGGGCAGCGCAAAGCCGCCGATGTTGCGGTACGGCTCGCCGGTGTTGTAGCCGTTGATGTAGTACGCATTCTCGGAAACGCTCGAGCCGCCGAACGACACGGCATTGCCGAAGAAGCCGCTGCCCTGCACGGTGCCGGGCGCCAGCAGCGCGATGGACTCGGCGCTGCGGCCAACCGGCAGCTGCTGCAGATCCTTCGAGGTAATGACGGTGCTGGAGGTGACGCTGGACACGTCGATCGCCGGAAGGGCGCTCGCCACGACCGACACGGCGCTCAGGTTCTGGGCGTTCTGCTCGCTGGCGAAAGGCACTTCCGTACCGCCGCCGACGCTGACCACGACCTTGTCGTTGGTGGAGATGACCGCGCCGTCCTTGATCAGGGAGACGCTGTAGGTGCCGACCGGCAGGTTGGTGGCGGCGTAGCGGCCGCTCGAATCGACGGCAACGGTACGAGTGGTGCCGTTCGACAGGTTGGTCACCTTGACCGATTCACCCGACGCGACCGGCGCGGTACCGAAGATCGAACCCGTGGTGGCCTGAGCGTAGGCGACGCCGGTGAGCCCCATACCCAGCGCGAGCGCGAGGGCCAGAGCGTTGCGCCGGGGGTTCAACCCCTGCGAGGAATTACGCGTATTGGTTGTCATGTTTAACCGATCTCCCCAGATCTGCCCAAGTGGGCAAAAAAATTCGGACGCCAATTCTTGCGGCCGGCCTCTAAGTTACTGAAGAATCAATAACTTGTGTCTCAAAAGAAACTTTGCTGCTGGTCCGGGATCGACACCGATCCAGTGGCGGTGGCTCAAGAACAGCGGCTGTGGGCAGGGTTGCATACCTCTGTCCGCTCTCCGAACGTACGACGCCGCCACCGGCAGTGTCAACAATTTCTTAGCAAGCACTGAACGATAAAAAAGCGCGGTGGGTCACTGATCCTGCTGGGTGCGCAACCACCGGGATGCGTAGGTCACGGCACTCGGCATGTGCACTATGGATGAATGGATGAGCACAGCTCGCGTTTGGTCAGTGCATGTCCAACGCAGCAGTCTTGGAGCGTATCGATTCACCCATCGGCGCCACTGGAACCCCCAGACCGGTAGTCGGCGCCTGGCCGGCATGGCTCGGCGCAAGCATGCGGGCTTTGCGCCAGCCGCCGTAGCGGTAATAGGCCATTGCCAGCAGCATCGAGATCAACGAGCCCAGCGGAAAGCTCCACCAGATCGCGTCGGCACCCAGGCGCTGCTGCAGCGCGAGCGCGAACGGCGGGCGCACGAACCACATCGTGAGCAGCAGGATCACCAGCGGCGGCCACACTGCGCCGGTGGAGCGCACTACGCCGAACAGCACGAAGGTGACGCCGAAGAACAGGAACGACCACACCACGATCGCGTTGAGGTGGCTGGCCAGTTCCAGCGCGACGCCGTCGCCGGGCAGAAACAGGTTGAGCGCCGCGCGGTTGAACAGGTAGATCAGCGCGATCAGCGAGCCGCCGAGCAGGAAGTTGTAGGCCACGCCGGTCAGCGCGATGCGGTCTACCCGCTGCCACAACCGCGCCCCCACGTTCTGCGCCGCCATCGAGGACACCGCCGCGCCGATCGCCATCGCCGGCATCTGCACGTAGGTCCACAGCTGGGTGGCAGCACCGTAGGCAGCCACCGTCTGCGAACCGTAGGCGTTCACCAGCCGCATCATCACGATGGCGGAAGAGGAGATCACGATCATCTGCAGGCCCATCGGCAGGCCCTTGAGCACCAGCGCGCGCAGGATCGCGGCGTCAGGCTTCAGCAGCGCCAGTTCATGCCGGCCGATCCACAGGAAGTGCCGGCGCCGGTACAGCGTGATCAGCAACGCCGCCAGCGCCACGGTCTGCGCAATCAGCGTGGCGGTGGCCGAACCGGCGATGCCGAGCTTCGGGAACGGTCCCCAGCCAAACATCAGCAGCGGGTTCAGGCCGATGTCCAGCACCACCGACAGGCCCATGAAGAGGAACGGCGTCTTCGAATCACCCGCGCCGCGCAGCGTCATCATCAGGAAGCTGTAGAAGTACATCGACGGCAGCGCCACGAAGATGATGCGCAGGTAGGCCACTGCATACGGCAGCGCGTCAGGCGGTGTGCCCAGCAAGCGCAGCATGCCGGCGGTGCCGAACCAGCCCGCAATCGCCACCGCCAGCGACACCGCCACGAAGAAGCCCACCCCGGTGCCGACCACGCGGCGCGCCTCGGCCACGTCCTTCGCGCCCAGGCTCTGGCCCACCAGGATGGTGGACGCCATGCTCACGCCGAACACGGCCGACAGCAGCAGGAACAGGATCAGCGTGGCGTTGCTGGTGGCGGTGAGTGCCGCCTCGCCGAGGAAGTGGCCGATCCACATCGCGTTGACCGATGCATTGAGCGACTGCAGCACCGTGCTGCCGAGAATCGGCAGGGCGAACAGCAGCAGGCTGCGGGCGATCGGCCCTTCGGTAAGCGAGGCGGGGGCGGTCGCGGGGCGCATGGTCAGTCCGTGGGCAGGCGTCGGCGGTCGCGCAGCTTCGCATATCCGTGCGACGGGTAGGCACGCGCCGCAGCCAAGGGCCGAAAGTCACGGACGGCCGGGCGCGTCGGCTTGCTATCGTCGGCGGACCATCCAGGAAGGAGTAGCACCATGCGCCACCCACTGCGGGCCGCTGTCCGGCTCGCCTCGCTCACCTTGCTGGTTGCCGGCGTACTGGCACCGCCGGCAGCCGCTGCTGCCGACCTTGTCGTGCCGCCCATCCATTACCGCGAGCGCACGCTGTCCAACGGGCTGCAGGTGCTCAGCGTGGAGGACCACGCCAGCCCTACGGTCACCGTGCAGGTCTGGTACCACGTGGGCTCGAAGGACGACCCCGCCGGCCGCTCCGGCTTTGCGCACCTGTTCGAGCACTTGATGTTCAAGAGCACCAAGCACATGCACTCCGAGCAGATGGACCGGCTCACCGAGGACGTCGGCGGCGCCAACAACGCCTCTACCAGCGACGACGTCACCAATTACTACGAGGTGGTGCCGGCCAACTACTTGCGCACCCTGCTGTGGGCCGAGGCCGAGCGGCTGTCCAACCTCAACGTGGACGAAAAGAACTTCAAGTCCGAGCGCGCCGTGGTGCAGGAGGAATACCGCCAGAGCGTGCTGGCCAATCCGTACGGCAAGCTGTTCAACGCGATAGGCCCGCACTCGTACACGGTGCATCCGTACCAGCGCCCGACCATCGGCAGCATCGAGGATCTGGACGCCGCCTCGCTGCAGAACGTGATCGACTTCCACCGCACCTTCTACCGCCCCGACAACGCCACGCTGATAGTCGCCGGCGATTTCGACCCGAAGCAGCTCGACGCGTGGGTCGATCAGTACTTCGGCTGGATTCCCAAGCCGGCCACCCCGGTACCGCAGGTCGCCGCGGTCGAACCGGCGCGCACGGCGGACAAGCGCTACACCGAGACCAGCCCCACCGCGCCTTTGCCCGGCATCGCGATGACCTGGCTGATCCCGCCGACACCATCGGCCGACACCATCCCGCTGCAGGTCGCCGCGGCGCTGCTGTCCGAGGGCGACTCCTCGCGGCTGTACCAGTCGCTGGTTTATCGCAGCCAGGTGGCGCAACAGGTCGGCGCCGATGCCGACGCGCGCGTGGGCCCGGGGCTGTTCACCGCCTACGCCATCCTCGCCAGTGGCCACACGCCGGACGAGGCGGAGAAACTGCTGCGCGCAGAGATCGACCGGCTCGCCACCCAGCCGATTCCCGACGCGGAGCTGGCGAAGGTGAAGACCCAGCTGCTCACCGGCCAGCTCAAGCAACGCCAGACCCCGATGGGCCTGGCCTTCGCGCTGGGCCAGGCGTCGTTGATCGACGGCGATCCCGCGCACGTGAACACTGACCTGGCCACCCTGCAGAAGGTGAGCGCCGCCGACGTGCAGCGCGTGCTGCACACCTACGTCACCGGCGCGCACAGCGTGACCATCGACTACCTGCCGCAGCCCAAGGGCGCGCAGGCCACTAGCCAGGGAGCGACGAAATGAGCCGATCGATGCACCGCCTTGCCCTCGTCGCGCTGATTGCCGCCGGCCTCGGCGTCGCCAGCGCCAACAGTACCGCCGCCAGCGCCGCGGATTTCCCCAGCACCCCGCCGCCGCCCGCCGCCGCGCCGCGGCTGCACGTGCCCACGCCGTCCAGCCAGACGCTGGCCAACGGCCTGCGCGTGGTCAGCGTGCGTCGCGCCGACCTGCCGCTGGTCACCGCGCGACTGCTGATCCGCCGCGGTGGCGAGATGGACCCGGCCGGCGAAGCGGGCCTGGCCAGCCTCACCGCCAACCTGCTGACCAAGGGCGCCGCCGGCAAGACCGCGCCGCAGATCGCCGCCGCGGCGGAAGCACTGGGCGGCACGCTGGATGCCTCCGCCGGCTGGGACGAGAGCGGCGTCGGTATCACCGTCACCACGCCGCGGCTCGGCGAGGCGCTGGCGCTGCTTGCCGACGTGGTGCGTCGCCCGGCGTTTGCCGAGGACGAACTGTCCCGCGCCCGCACGCAGGCGCTGGACGACCTGCAGCTGATGCTCAGCCGCCCCACCACGCTGGCGTCGCTGGCCGCCGCGCGGGGCGTATTCGGCGACGGCGCCTACGGCCACTCGCGCAGCGGCACGCCGGCTTCGCTCAAGCGCATCACACGCACCGACGTGGAGCAGCTGCACCGCACGCTGTACCGGCCGGACAACGCGATCCTCGTGCTCACCGGCGACATCACGCCGGCCCAGGCGGCCGAGCTGGCGCGCGCCAGCTTCGGCGACTGGCAGGCGCCGGCCACGCCGCTGGCGGCGGCACCGGTCGCCGGAGGCCGCACGGCCCTGCCCGACCTGCTGGTGATCGACCAGCCCGGCGCGGGCCAGGCCGGAGTGGTGGCGGCGCACACCGCGCCGCCGCGCGGAGATGCGGACTTCTATGTCGGCACCGTCGCCAACGCCGTGCTGGGCGGCTCGTACTCGGCCCGGCTCAATGAAGAGATCCGCATCAAGCGCGGCCTGTCCTACGGCGCCAGCAGCAGCTTCGACCCGCGCCGCGGCAGCGGCCTGTGGCTGGCCGCGGCGCAGACCAAGAACCCCTCAGCCACGCAGGTGGTGACGCTGATGCAGGGCGAGTTCGATCGGCTCGGCAGCACGCCGGTGGGCGCCGATGAACTGGCCGCGCGCAAGGCCACCCTGGCGGGCGAATACGGCCGCAGCCTGGAGACCACGTCGGGGCTGGCCCGCCAGGTGGGCGAGCTGGCGGTGTACGGCGTGGACCTGGCCGACATCGGCCGCTACATCGACCGCGTGCAGGCGGTGACGCCGGCGCAGATCCAGCGCTACGCGCAGGCCCACCTGGGTGAGTCCGGGCGGCACGTGGTGGTGGTCGGCGATGCCGCACAGTTCGGCGCCGCCCTGTTGAAGGCGCACCCGCAAGGCCGGCAGCTGCCGGCGAAGTCGCTGGATCTGGACGACGCCAGCCTGCAGGCGACGGAGGTGGCCGGCGCGCGCTGAACTGCGCCCCCCTCGGGATGGCAGGGCCCGGGCGAGTGATCGCCCGGGCTTTTTGTTGTCGTACGCGAAACGCAGAGTCGTGCCAAAAGGCGCACGAATATTCACTACGGCTGCACGGATCTTTATTAAACTAACGGGTGCAGTAACCACAAAAATACCAAGGAACCCCGATCGTGCACGCCTTTCCCTCCCCCCGTCGTCTCGCCGTTGCACTTGCCCTGATCGCACTGCCCGCGCTCTCGCAGGCCGCTACCCACGTGGAAGTGCAGGCGGGCCGCAGCTACATGGATTCGCACGGCACCAACACCGCCTTCGTCGAGGCAGTGTTCGCCCCGCATGCCATCGGCAACAGCCGATATACCTGGTCGCCGGACGTCTCGGCCGGCTGGATCGACGGCCGCGACCTGACCAGGAAGTACAGCCAGACCACGCGCCCCTCGGTGGCGCTGGTGGCCGCTGGCGCACGCTTGCGCACCAGCGACGAGAGCGCATGGTTTTACCCGCTGTTCTTCAGCTTCCAGCTGGCCGGCACCAACCACGCCACCCAGGCGCTCTCCAGCCACTACCAGTTTGTCAGCACGCTGGGGTTGCAGTTCAAGCACGTGAGTTTCGGCATCCGCCACATCTCCAACGGTGGCCTGCACGACCCCAACAGCGGCGAAACCATGGCCCTGGTCGGCGTGGGCTTCGACATTTGATCGGCCGCGGCCGGCGCCTCGCGCGCCGGCCGCCGGATCAGAGCAGCTTGATCCCCAACGGCTTCACCGCCAGCGCGAACAGCGCGAAGCAAATCACCGTGATCACCGCGCTGATCGCCAGCGCCGGCCAGAAGCCGAAGCGCGCCAGCAGGCGCGGAAACGCCAGGAACATCGGCAGCGTGGGCACCACGTACCAGAAGGTGTACCAGGCGTGGTTGGCGATCTTCGCGGTCGACTGCTTCTCCACATGCAGCCAGATCAACGCCAGCAGCGTGACCAGCGGAAGCGAGGCGATCAGCGCACCGGCGCGATCGCTGCGCTTGGCTACCTCGGAAACAACGACCACTACGGCGGCGGTGATCAGGTACTTGGTGATGATCCAGGGCATGGCGCGACTCGCTTGCTCGACGGCGTGTGATGGCATAACGCAGGGAGCCCATCGTATCGTTCAACGACCGTCGCCTCGTTGCCGAACCGCCTGCCGTGACATCCCACCACCACGATCACCCGCACGACCACGCGCCGCACGCGCACGATGATGCGCATGCCCACGACCACGGACACAGCCACGCCATCGCGCAGGATGCCGACCGCCGCTATCTCGCCGTAGCGCTGGCCCTGCTGCTCGGCTTCACCGTGGTGGAAGTGGCGGTCGGCCTGATCGCCGGCTCGCTGGCGCTAATTTCGGACGCCGGCCACCTGCTCACCGACGCCGCCGCGATCGCGCTGGCGCTGTGGGCGATGAGCCTGGCCAAAAGGCCCGCCAGCGGCAGCTACACGTTCGGGCTCAAGCGCGCGGAGATCCTCAGTGCGCAGATCAACGGCCTGTCGCTGCTGCTGCTGTCGGCGTGGTTCATCATCGAGGCGGTGGTGCGGCTGATCACGCCGCCGCGTGTCGATGGCGCGCTGGTCACCGTGGTGGCCACGGTCGGCATCGGCGTGAACCTGGTCGCGGTGTGGGTGATGAGCAAGGCCAACCGGCAGAGCCTGAACGTGGAGGGCAGCTTCCAGCACATCCTCACCGACCTGTACGCCTTCATCGCCACCGCCGTCGCCGGCGCCATCGTGTGGTGGACGGGCTGGAACCGCGTCGACTCGATCGCCGCGCTGGTCGTCGCCGCGTTGATGTTCAAGGCCGGCTATGCGCTGGTGCGCGACTCCGGCCGCGTGTTCCTCGAAGCGGCGCCGCGCGGGCTGAACCCGACCACGATCGGCCAGGCGATGCGCGCGGTCGACGGCATCACCGCGGTGGAAGACCTGCACGTGTGGGAGGTCACCTCGGGCATGCCGGCGCTGTCGGCGCACCTGTTCGTGAACCGCGCGCTGGACTGCCACGACACCCGCCGCGAGGTGCAGGCGATGCTCGCCGAGCGCTTCGCGATCACCCACGTGACGCTGCAGACCGATCACGCGGACGAGGACGGTCGCGGCACGCGCGCGCCGTGCGCGTTCTCGCACGCGCACTGAGTCGAGCCTCGCGTCGACGGCTCAGTGTGCGTCGGGCGCGCCGCCGTTGTCGTGGTGGGGCGGCGCCGGGGCGGCGGCCTCCGCACCCATGTCCATGTCCTCGTCCGGCGGCGCCCGGGCCACGATGTCCTTGTATTCCTGCGCGCTCATGCCGGGGAGTTTCTGCAGGAAGGCGACCATCGACCAGATCGTCGCGTCATCGTGGCTGGCGCCCCACGCCGGCATCGCGCTCATCTTGATGCCGTGCTTGATCGCCCAGAACGCCTGCTTCGGATCGACCCGCACCCGGCTCAGGTTGGGCGGCTGCGGGTAAAGGCCCGGGCGGATTTCCGAATCCGTCATCACCGGCGAGAGATGGCACTGCGTGCACATCGCCGCGTACTGGCCGGCACCCTTGAGCACGAGCTGCGGGTCGCTCAGATCAGGTACCACGAGGTCGGCCGCGTGGGCGCGGATCGAGCGCTCGCGCATCGTCTGCATCAGCGCGAACACCGGCCGGGTGTGCGGGGCGTCCGCGCCCATGTCGTAGCGGCCCGACCAGACGAAGGCGAGCACGCCCACGGCCAGCAGCACCAGCGTGGCGAGCACGCCGAGGAAAAACGATCGAAGCGAGGTGGGCATGGCAGGTGATCCAGGTCAGAACCAGAAACGCAGGCCGGCCACGAACTGCCGGTCGAACACCGGGCGGCCGGCCGCACGGGCGAGGTCGGCGGTTGAGCCGACGCGCTGCACGAACTGCACGCCCACATACGGCGCGAACTCGCGACGCACCTCGTAGCGCAGCCGCAGGCCGAACTGTACGTCAGTGAGGCCGCGGCCGAGCCCGCGTGCCGGATCGCGGCGACCGTACAGGTTCGCCTCCAGCTCGGGCTGCAGGATCAGCCGCTGGGTAAACAGCACGTCGTAGCTGGCGCGCACCCGCGCCGCGCTGCGGCCGGACGTGCCCAGATAGAGCGTGGCCTCCACGTCGAACCAGTACGGCGCCAGACCCTGCACGCCGGCGGCGAGCCAGTCGCGCGACGGACCCGCGCCAAGATCGTGGCGCACGCCGAGCGTGCGGTCCCAATAGGCCGCCACGGCGTGGCTCCACAGCGCCTCGACATCGCCATCCTCCAGCCGCCCGCCGCTGCGCTCGCCCTCGCTGCGCAGCCACAGCTTGTCGGTGTCGCCGCCGTACCAGCCCTGCAGGTCCCACGCCTGGCCGCTGCCGTCGCGACCGTGGAAGGCCTCCAGCTGATCGACCAGCAGCATGCCGAGCGGAGCGCTGTCGGACATGTCCATGCCGGGCATGGTGCTGTAGCCGTAGCCGTCGGAGTAATCCGGACTGCGCGCACCCGCCGGCGCCGCGCCTCCCTGCATGGCGCCCATCGACATGCCGGCCATGCCGCCGTCCTGCGCCGCATGATCCATACCCGGCATCGCATCCATACCAGACATCGACGGGGCGGCAGCAGGCGGGTGGCTGCCGTCGTGCTGCATGGCCTTCATAGCCGGCATCGCGCCGTGGTCCATCGCAGGCATGACCGGCATCGACGAGGAGGATGCGGCCGCCGGGGGGGGGCCTTCCCGCATCGCGTGATCCATCCCCGGCATCGCGTCCATGCCGGACATCGATGAAGCGGCAGCCGCCGGATGGCTGGCGCCGTGCATGACCTTCATGTCCGGCGTCGCGCCGTGGTCGATCGCGCGCATGTCCGGCATCGACGACGAGGATGCGGCCGCGCGCGCATGGTCGGCATGCGTCGCGTGATCCATCCCGGGCATCGCCGCCGAGGCCGGCGCGTCCGTGCTGGACGCAGACGCCGGCATCGGCATGTCGCCCATGGGCATCGCACCCATGTCCATCGCGTGAGCATTGGCGGTGGAGGCGGACGATGCGGGCGCTGATTGGGCCGAGGCCGATGGCATCCAAGCCGCGCCGCCAAGGGCGAGCGCGAAACCGAGCCCGGCGCGCGCGACGTGAGAGAAAACAGTCGGCCGCCTCATGCCACCACCACCTCGCGGAACATGCCCGCCTCCATGTGATAGAGCATGTGGCAGTGATACGCCCAGCGGCCGAGCGCGTCGGCGGTCACCGCGTAGCTGATGCGCTGCGCGGGCTGCACGTTGATGGTGTGCTTGCGCAGCTGGAACGAGCCGTCGGGATTTTCCAGCTCGCTCCACATGCCGTGCAGGTGGATCGGGTGGTTCATCATGGTGTCGTTGACCAGCACGATGCGCAGCCGCTCGCCGGCGCGGAAGTGGATCGGCGTGGCGTCGGAGTACTTCACGCCGTCGAACGACCACTCGTAGCGCTCCATGTTGCCGGTGAGGTGCAGTTCGATGGTGCGGCTGGGCGCACGCGGGTCGAGCGGGCCGCCAATGGTGTGCAGGTCGGCATAGGTGAGCACGCGTCGACCGTTGTCGCGCAGGCCGACGCCCGGGTCGTCGAGATTGCTGCGCGGCATGTCCACGCGCATGTCCACGCCCGGACCGTATTCGGTGCGGGCATGGTGCACGGCCGGTACGTTGGCCCCGGCACCGCCCATGTCCATGCCCTGCATGCCGCCGTCAGGGCCGGAGTGACCGCCGTTGCCCATCGCGCCCATCATGTCGACCATCGCCAGGCGCTGGCGCGGGTCCATGGCCGGCACCTCGGCGCGCATGCCCGGGCGCGGCGCCAGCGTGCCGCGGGCGTAGCCGGTGCGGTCGATCGACTGCGCGAAGACGGTGTAGGCGCGGTCGTCCTGCGGCTCCACCAGCACGTCGTAGACCTCGGCCACGCCGATGCGGAACTCGTCCACGGCGACCGGCTCCACGTCCTGCCCGTCGGCGGCGATCACGGTCATCTTGAGGCCGGGGATGCGCACGTCGAAGAAGCTCATCGACGAGCCGTTGATGAAGCGCAGCCGCACCCGCTCGCCGGGCCGGAACAGGCCGGTCCAGTTGCCGTTCGGCGTAATGCCGTTCATGAGGTAGGTGTAGGTAGTGCCGGAGACGTCGGCGAGGTCGCTCGGGCTCATGCGCATCTGGTTCCACATGCGCCGCCTGGCCAGCGCCTGCTGCAGGCCCATGGTTCGCACATCGTGGAAGAACTCCGGTGCGGTGGGCTCGGCGAAGTTGTAGTAGTCGCTGTGTCGCTTGAGGGTGGCGTAGATGTGCGCGGGGTCCTCGTCGGTCCAGTCGTTGAGCATCACCACGTAGTCGCGCTCGGCGTGATGGCGCTCGCCGGCGGCCGGCTCGACCACGATCGCGCCGAACAGGCCGGTCTGCTCCTGGAAACCCGAGTGCGAGTGGTACCAGTAGGTGCCGCTCTGGCGCACCGGGAAGCGGTAGGTGAAGGTTTCGCCCGGCGCGATGCCGGGAAAGCCGATGCCGGGCACGCCGTCCATGTCGAACGGCAGCAGAATGCCGTGCCAGTGGATCGAGGTGGGCACCGCCAGCCGGTTGGTTACGCGCAGGGTGACGTCGGTGCCTTCCTTCCAGCGCAGCAGCGGCCCGGGCACCTGGCCGTTGACCGCGTGCGCCAAGCGCCGCGCGCCGGTGAAGTTCACCGGCACCTGATCGATCTGAAGCGCAAAGTCGGTGCCGGACAGCACCGTCGGCGCGCTGCCGCCGGAGGCGCCCGGCGCGCCGGCGGCAAACGCGCACTGGCCGCCGAGCAGGCCGAGACCGATCCCCGTGCCACCCAGCGCGAGGCCCTGGAGGAAACGGCGGCGGGACGTGTCCGGCCCGCCGCCAGTGGGCGGGGCGGGAATGAGCAAACGGGTCATGCGAACTCTCCATCATGCGGCGCGCGGCCGAACCGGTGCGTGGCAACATCACGGGCCCGCGCCGGGGAAGCTACGCGGCGGGGCCATCTCGGGACGCAGGGAGAGTCAGTGCAGCGGCGGTCGCAGCGGCGGCCGGCCGGGACGTTGCGGGGCGGCGCCAATCGCGCCGCGAGTGGGGCTACCGGCGGGCGCAAGGGTGGCGAACACCAGATCGGGCACCGGCAGCAGTGCCGGCGCGCACAGGGTGGGGCAATGACACGACGCACTGCTCGTGCCGGCGCTGCAGCAGTGGTCGGAGTGGGCGAAGTGCTCCGGCGCCTGCCCATGACCGACGCCGGCGTGGTCGCACGCCGTGCCCGTGGTCGTGGCGGCCGGCATCGACATCAAGGAGGTCGCCGCCGCGTGGCCGGCGCGCGCCATCGCCGCCATCGGCACGGCATGCGCCGCGTTGAGCACCAGCATCAGCCACGCCAGCAGGCTCATCGCCCAGAGGCGGATGGCACGAGGCGGCAGCGGGCGTGGTGATGCAGTCATCGGCAAAGCTTAGGCGCTGTCGGGGGGACGCTCAACGCTGGAGCAAGCTCCATGCGGTTCACGGCTGGCTGAAGCCCATGTGCACGGTGATCTTGTCGCCGGCCTTGAGGTCCTTCATGGCGGCCGGCGGAAAATGCAGCTTGAGCGCCATGCCGCCGGCATCGACGTCGACGATGCCGGTGCTCGCATCGGCGGCGGTCACCGTGGCCGGCATGAGGTGTCTGCCCTTCACGTTCATTCCGGCCATGCGCTGCATGCGCATCGGTTGCATCATGCCGCCGGCGCTGGAGGCGGCGGGCGGCATGGTGTCCTGAGCGAGCACAGCGCCAGTGCCCAGAGCAAGGACGAGCAGGGAAGCGGTAAGAGTGCGGATCATGGACGTTCTCCTGAAGGGATGATCGGGATACAGCCTGAAAACCCTAGTCCCCGCCCCGTTCAAATTGTCTGAAGGCCGCGCGAGGGCCACGCCACGCTCAATGTCCGCCGGCGGCCGGCCCCGGCTTGGCGCCGAACGGGGGCTTGGCCAGCCAGATCACCAGGATCAGGCTCAGGAAGATCCAGCCCAGCACGTGGAACACCTCGTTGAAGGAGATCTGATAGCCCTGCTGGGTGATCATCTGGTTGATGCTGGCCGCCGCCGACGTGGTGTCGCCGTGGCCGACCTGCTGCAGCGCCGCCTGCGCGGTGGGGTTGTACGGGGTGATCTGCTCGGCCAGCTGCGCGTGATGGGTGACCGCACGACGCTCCCACATGAAGGTGGTGAGCGAGGCGGCGAAGCTGCCGCCCAGCGTGCGCAGGAAGGTGGCCAGGCCCGAGCCCGCCGCGATCTCGTTCTGCTGCAGATCCGACAGCAGGATCGACAGCACCGGCATGAAGAACAGCGCCACGCCCAGCCCCTGCAGCAGCTGCACCATCGCCACGTGGTAGAAGTCGATCTGCAGGTAGAAGTCCGAGCGCATGAAGCAGGTCATGCCCATCACCAGGAAGGCTGCACTCGCCAGCCAGCGCAGGTCCACCCGGCTGGCGTACTTGCCCACGATGAAGGTGAGCAGCACCGGGATGATGCCCAGCGGCGCGGTGGCGTAGCCGGCCCAGGTGGAGGTGTAGCCCAGATTGCGCTGCAGCCAAAGCGGCACCATCAGGCCGATCGAGAAGAACGCCGCATAGGCCAGCACCAGCGCCAGCGTGCCCGCACTGAAGTTGCGGTGGCGGAACAGTTTGAGGTTGACGATCGGGTCCTTGTCGGTGAGTTCCCAGATCAGGAAGACCGCCAGCGCCACCGCCGAGACGATGCTGGTGATGACAATGAACTGGGAGTTGAACCAGTCCTCGTCGTTGCCCTTGTCCAGCACCACCTGCAACGCACCCACGCCGATGATCAGGGTGACCAGGCCGACGTAGTCGATCTTCGGCCGCTCGGTCTTTTCCTCGCGACCCTTCATCTGCGCGCCCACCACCATCGAGGCGAAGATGCCGATCGGCACGTTGATGAAGAAGATCCACGGCCACGAGTAGTTGTCGGTGATCAGGCCGCCCAGGATCGGGCCGGCGATCGGCGCCACCACCGTCACCATCGCCAGCAGCGCCAGCGCCATGCCGCGCTTGGCCGGCGGGTAGATCGAGATCAGCAGACTCTGCGTGATCGGATACATCGGGCCGGCCACCGCGCCCTGGATCGCGCGGAACAGGATCAGCATGCCCATGCTCTGCGAGATGCCGCACAGGAACGAGGTGAGCGCGAACAGCAGGGTCGACCAGATGAACAGCTTCACCTCGCCGAAGCGGCGGGTGAGGAAGCCGGTGAGCGGCAGCGCGATCGCCATGCTCACCGCGAACGAGGTGATCACCCACGTGCTCTGGTTCGAGCTCACGCCGAGATTGCCGGCGATGGTCGGCAACGACACGTTGGCGATCGTCGTGTCCAGCACCTGCATGAAGGTGGCCAGCGACAGGCCGACCGTGGTCAGCGCCAGATTGGGTGGACGGAAGGCTGTGCTCATGACGGCTCGATAGGGGACGGGGGAGGAGCCGGCGCCGCCGTGGGGACGGCGGCACCGGCGCGGCGGTCGGCCTTACTTGCCCTTACCGCCGGCCATGTTGGCGTGGATGATCTGCGCGATGACGGTGTCGGCCAGAGCCAGCTGCTTGTCGTACACGTCGGTGTTAAGCACCGGCGAGGTCGGCGACTGCTGCGCCAGCATCGGGCCGTTCTGGTCGTGCAGGCTCACCTCCACGTTGCTGGACAGGCCGATGCGCAGCGGGTGCGCGTCGAGCTGCTTCGGCTCGGTGAACACGATGCGCACCGGCACGCGCTGCACGATCTTGATCCAGTTGCCGGTGGCGTTCTGCGCCGGCAGCAGCGAGAACGCGCTGCCGGTGCCCACGCCCAGGCTCTGCACCTTGCCCTTGTAGGTCACGTCACTGCCGTACACGTCGCTGGTGATGTCCACCGGCTGGCCGATGCGCATGTGGGTGAGCTGGGTTTCCTTGAAGTTGGCGTCGATCCACACCTGGTGCAGCGGCACCACCGCCATCATCGCCATGCCCGGCGCCACGCGCTGACCGAGTTGCACCGAGCGCTTGGCGACGTAGCCATCCACCGGCGCCACGATGGTGGTACGCAGATCGTCGAGGTAGGCGGCACGCAGCTTGGCGGCAGCCATCTGGACGTCCGGATGCGAGGCGACCACGGTGTCGTCGACCAGCACCCTGGAGGTGTTGTACTGCTGCTGTGCGTTGGTCAGCCCGCTTTCGGCGGCGGCCAGCGCATCGCGGGCGTGCGCCAGCTCCTCGGCGGAGATGGCGCCGGTCCTGGCCAGGTTCTTGCGGCGGTCGTAGTCGGCGCGGGCCTTGTCCACGGCCACCTGGCGCGCGGCCACGTCGGCCTGCGCGCTGGTCACGCTGTTGTACAGGCCGCGCACCTTGCGCACGGTGTTGGCGAGGTTGGCCTTGGCCTCGGCCAGCGCGACCTCCGCATTGCTCTTGTCCAGGCGCACCAGTACGTCGCCCGCGTGCACCCGGTCGCCGTCGTCGGCGCCGATGCTCACCACGGTGCCCGGTAGCTGCGGGGTGATCTGCACCACGTTGCCGTTGATGTAGGCGTCGTCGGTGCTCTCGTACCAGCGACCGTCGAGGAAGTACCACGCGGTCCAGGCGATGGCGGCAAGCACCACCACCACGCCGAGCAGGCGCAGGAAGAAGCCGCGACGGCTGTTGACCGGCTTGGCCGGCGTGCCGGCCTGGGTGTCGGCCGGAGTGGAGGGTTGGCTGGACATGGTCAGGCCTCAGGAATGATCGGAAGGGGAGGAGGAGTGGGCAGCGGGAGCGGCGGGCGGTACGACGTCGGCGCTGCGCGGCTGGTAGCCGCCGCCGAGCGCGGCGAGCAGCTGCACTGAAAGGTCGACCTGCTGCGCCTTCAGCGCGGCGAGGCCCTGCTCGGCCTGCAGCAGCTGCTGGCGTACGCTGAGCGCCTCGAGGTAGCTGCCCACGCCGGCGTGGTAGCGCTGGCTGGCCAGATCCCACGCCTGTGTCGCCGCGTCGAGCGCGCGCTGCTGGGCGTCGATCTGGGTGGCGAGCGAGCTCAGGCCGGAAAGGTCGTCGGCCACTTCGTTCACCGCGGCGACCAGGGTCTGGTTGTACTGCGCTACGGCCAGATCGTAGGCGGCGTCCTTGCGATCGAGGTTGGCGCGCAGGCGCCCGCCGTCGTAGATCGGCAGGCTCAGCGTGGGGCCGAGCTGGTAGAACCGCGCCGGCAGCTGGAACACGCTGGTGCCGCCGGTGGCGAGCACGCCGGCCAGCGCACCGATGCTGAGGTTGGGCAGGAACTCGGTCTTGGCCGCCTTGATGTCTTTCTGCGCCGCCTCGACCCGCCAGCGCGCGGCGACCAGGTCCGGGCGATGGCCGATCAGCTCGGCCGACAGGTCCGCCGGCACCGCCACCGCGGCCGGCTGCAGCACCGCCGGACGGCCGATCGCCAGGCCGCGGTCCGGCCCCTTGCCCAGCAGCACCGACAGCGCCGAGCGGGCGGTATCCACGGCGCGGTCGGCCACCGCCTGCTCGCGCTGGGCCTGCGCCACCTCGGCGTCGCCCTGCTTGAGCTGCAGCGTGCTGTCCACGCCCGCGTCGACGCGCTGGCGGGTCAGCTGGCGCGCCTCGCTGGCGCGCTTGAACTCGGCGTCGGCGACATCCTTCTGGGCGAACGCGTAGCCGAGCTGCGCATAGGCGCGCGCCACGTTGGTGGACAGCTCGATGCGCGCGGCACGCGTCTCGACGTCTGCCGCCTTGGCCTCGCCGACCGCGGCCTCCCATGCGGCCTTCTTGCCGCCCCACAGGTCCAGCCCCCAGTTGAAGCTGGCGTAGGCGTACTTGGCGGTAATGAAGTGGCCACCACCGACGTCCGCTGGCACCACGGTGGAGGGCGGATGAGCGCCGGACACGGCGGCGCCGGCATTCACGCTGGGGCCGCGCGCGGCGTTGGCGCTGCCCACTTCGGATTGGGCGGCGCGGGCGCGGGCGTCGGCCACGGCCAGACTGGGGTTGTCGCGCAAGGCCTCGTTGATCAGCGCGTCGAGCTGGGGATCGCCCAGCGCGGTCCACCAGTCCTCGCTCGGCCAGCTGGCCTCGGCCGCATGCAGGCGGGCCAGGCTTTGCGCAGTGGCGAGCGCGGACGGATCGGTCGGCGTGCCGTTGGTGTGCAGGCCGCCGCTGCTGGCGCAGCCGGCCAACGCCAGGGCGAGCCCGATGCCTGCGGCGAAAGAATGCAGACGCATGGTCATGATCTCTGGGGAAAGGGGAGTCGGGGCGGGAATATCAGGACTTGTCGCGCAGCGCGTGCAGCACGCGTTCCAGGTAGTCATGCAGTTGTTCGCGCTCGGTGAGGCTGAGCGAGCGCTGGGCCGCTTCCAGCACGCGATCGTTGCAGTCGGTGAGCTGCTGCCACAGCGCGTTGCCGGCATCGGTGAGCTCGATGCGCAGCGCGCGGCGGTCCTGCTCGTGCGGCGTGCGGCGCAGGAAGCCCTTGGCTTCGAGCTGGTCGAGCTGGCGCGTCATGGCGCCGCCGTCGAGCTCCACCGAGCGAGCCAGCTCGCTGGCGCTCATCGGGCCGAGCCGGGACAGCCGCTTGAGGATCAGGAACTGGGTGAAGCGCAGATCGATGTCCTGCGCGGCCAGCTCGGCTTCCATCGCGCGGACGATTTCGGAACGGACCAGGCCGAGCAACACGCCGAGGCTTTCGGCGGGGCCCTTGAGGATGGGAGTGGTGGGGGTGACAGCGTTCATGGCCGCGCATTCTATTGCCCGAAGTTTATTTGTCAAGGCAAATATCTCGGTCGCAGCCTTTGCGCGAGCAAAATCTTTCATCGGATCGCCGGCTGGCCGCGCCTGGGCATGCAAAGTGTTACGGCCCAAGGGTTGAGGCCCGGCGGCCGCGCAGGATGACAAACCGGACCGGGCCGGGCAGAATCGGTCAATGTTTATTTCACTGAAATATGAATAAAGAAACTCTGCCCCTCCTGCACCAGCGCGCGCACGACACCGCCCGATTGCTGCAGGCGCTCGCGCATCCATCCCGCCTGCTGGTGTTGTGCCGGCTGTTTCGTGATGGCGAGAGCAGCGCGGGAGACCTGTCGATGCAGCTGGGCATTGCGCCGTCCGCGTTGTCGCAGCACCTGTCGCGCATGCGCGACGAGGGCCTGGTGGAACAGCGACGACAGGCGCGCCAGCTGTTCTACCGGCTGGGCAGCGAGGCCTCCGGCCAGCTGCCCGCGCTGCTCACCAGCCTGTGTGCCGAGGTCCCGGCCCTGGCGGAACCGCCAGGGGACGATCCGATGAAACCCGCCACGCTGGCCGCCGTGCTGGGTCTCGCCTTGACCAGCGCTGGCGCCATGGCGGCCGAGGGCTTCTGGATCACGCCCACCATCGAGGGCGCCGGGCGGATCCACCCGCTGCCGCAGGCGCATTACCAACCCGATGCCACGGCCTCGTACAAGGTGGTTTTCAGCCTCACCGGCGCAGGCAAGCCCGACCAGCTCAATCCGGGCCTGCAGCGGCTCGCGCGCAGCGTGAATCTTTACACCGGCGCGGGCGTGCCGCTGGAACATCTGCACTTCGTCGCGGTGGCCTCCGGCGCCGCCACGCCACTGGTGCTGGACGATGCGCACTACCGCACCGCGTTCGGCCAGGACAACCCCAACCTGCCGGTGATCGCCCGCCTGCGCGCCGCAGGTGTCGACGTGGCGGTGTGCGGGCAGGCGGTGGCCGAGCACGACTACCCGTACGAGGCGATCGACCGCCACGTCTCGCTGGCCCTGTCAGCGTTGACCACCATCGCCGACTTGCAGCAACAGGGCTACGCCCTGATGCCGCTATAGCAGCCCCACGTTCGGGAGCCGCAGGGAGAACGCACGATGAACTTTCGATGGAGTGTCGTGGCCGCATGTGCACTGGCAGCCGCCGCCCTAGCCGCGCCGACGGCGCATGCGATGGACGCCGCGCAGCTCGCCACACAGGGCAACGGCAAGGGCGCGCCGCCCTGCCTGGGCTGCCACGGTGCCGACGGTGGCGGCCAGGCCGCCGCCGGCTTTCCGCGGCTGGCCGGACTCGACGCCAGCTACCTGCGGCGCCAGCTCGACAGCTTTGCCGACGGCACGCGCGACAACCCGGTGATGAAGCCCGTCGCCACGGCGCTGACCACCGACGAGCGCCAGGCGCTGGCCGGGTACTACAGCCGGCTGCCGCTGCCGGCCGCACTGGCCAGGCCCGCCACCCAGCCGCCCGCGCCGGACAGCCGCGGCGCGTTGCTGGCCACACGCGGCCGCTGGAGCCGCCAGGTGCCGGCCTGCGAGCAGTGCCACGGCCCCGGCGGGGTGGGCGTGGGCGCGGCGTTTCCGCCGCTGGCCGGGCAGTCGGCCGCGTACATCGCCGCACAGCTCAGGGCCTGGCAGCGGGGTAGCCGGCGCAACGACCCGCTGGCGCTGATGCAGCACATCAGCGCCGCGCTGGACGACCAGGACATCACCGAAGTGGCCGGCTGGTTCGCCGCGCAGCCGCTCGGCCAACCCAAGGCCACGCCATGAACCGTCATCGACTGCTGCTCCCCGCGCTCGCCGCCGTGATGCTGGTGGCCTGCCAGCGCCCGCCGGCCGGCAGCGACATGCCGGCCAAGCCGGCCAACACCGCCACGGCGGCCGCGCCCGCCGCCTCGGCAGCGGCCCCGGCGCCGACGACGATGAAGCCGGCAACGGCGTTCACGCCGCCGCCGGAATCGGCGATCCCCGAAGGCCCGTTCGGCGACATGGTGCGCGAGGGGCGCGAGCTGTTCGTGCACACCGCACAGAAGGCGCCGGCATATGTCGGCAACGGCCTGGCCTGCGCCAATTGCCACCTCGACGCCGGCCGTCAGCCGAATTCGGCGCCGCTGTGGGGTGCCTACGGCATGTATCCGGCCTACCGCAGCAAGAACAAGCACGTGAACAGCTTCGGCGAGCGACTGCAGGGCTGCTTCCAGTTCAGCATGAACGGCAAGGCGCCGCCGCTGGACAGCCGCGAGATGCTGGCGCTGGAGGCCTACGCGTACTGGATGGCCACCGGCGCGCCGATCGGCGTGAAGCTGGACGGCGCCGGCTATCCCAAGCAGGGCTTCAAGCCGCCGCAGCCACCGGACTACGCGCGCGGCGAGACGGTGTTCCAGCGCGACTGCGCGCTGTGCCACGGCAGCGACGGCCTGGGCCAGAAGGTGGCCGGGCGCTACGTGTTTCCGCCGCTGTGGGGACCGGACTCGTTCAACTGGGGCGCCGGCATGCATGAACTGGACAACGCCGCCGCCTTCATCAAGGCCAACATGCCGCTGAGCCGTGGCAACACGCTGAGCGACCAGGACGCGTGGGACGTGGCGATGTACATGGACGCCCACGAACGCCCGCAGGACCCGCGCTTCAAGGGCGACCTCGCGCAGACGCGCAAGGATTTCCACGACACGCCGATGTCGCTCTACGGCACCACCGTCAACGGCCACCTGCTGGGTTCCCGGCCGGCCAGGCGCCAGGGGTCGCGATGACCTTCCCCTCCCTGCTCCGTCGCATCGCGACGGGGACCGGCGCGGGCTTCCTCGTGCTGGGCCTCGCCCACGGTGCACGGGCCACGGACGCGCCGGCGGGCGCGACCACGGTGGGCGGCACGGTGTTTCTCGACGCGAGCCACCTCAACCAGTACCGCAACGGGAAGCGCACCACGGCAAGCCGCAACGGCGCCGACCTCACGCGTTTCTACCTGGACATGGACCACCGCTTCAGCCGCACCTGGTCGGCCCACCTCACCACCGACATCAACTGGACGCGCGACGCCTCGCCCACCCACCTGTGGGTGAAGCACGCCTACCTGCAGGGCGACTTCAGCCAGGCGCTGGTGCTGCGCCTGGGCTCGGCGCCACTGCCGTGGGCCGGCTTCGTCAACCATTGGTCGGGCTATCGCTACGTCGACAAGGAGCTGCTGACGCGGCTGCACTACGCGGCCTCGGCGGACTGGGGCGTGCACGCGCTGGGCGCGCTCGGCGACGGCGGCCGGCTGCAGTACGCCGGCTCGGTGGTTTCCGGATCGAGCTTCAAGCATCCGCGCACCGGCGACCGCCCCGACGTGGAGGCGCGCCTGGCATGGCAACCCAGCGCGCACAGCGTGCTGGCGATCGGCGGCTACGACGGCCAGCTCGCGCTGGGCGGCGGCAACCTGCCCACCTACCACACCGCCCGCCGCTGGGGTGCCCTGGCCGCCTATGCGGATCAGCGCGTGCGCCTCGGCGCGCAGTATTTCCGCGCGATGGACTGGAACCAGGTGCGCAGCCCGAAGGGTGATCGCGCCAGCGGCTGGTCGGCCTGGGCCAGCCTGGCGCTGGACCCGCGCTGGTCGGTGTTCGCCCGCTACGACCGCGCCGCCACCAGCGCGTCGCTGGACCCTTCGCGGCGCGAGCGCTACGCCAACCTCGGCGTCGCCTGCGCGGTGTCCAGGCAGGTGCAGGTGGCCGCGGTCTACAAGCGCGAGCGGCTGTCGCACGACCGTCTCGCGCTCGCCGCCAGCAATGAGCTGGGCGTCTACGCGCAGATCGGCTTCTGAGCACGCATGAGTCAGCCGGCATGAACTTCGGACCCTGGGCGCTCGCCACCGGACCGCTCGCCTTGATCGCCGGCGTCGTGGTCGCACTTGTGGTGGACGCACGCCTGCACCGGCGCGGCATGCCGCGCGTGGAGGGCACGCTGTGGTGGCTGCTCGCCGCCGGCGTGCTGGCCGCGCGGCTGGCGCACGTCATCCGCTGGTGGCCGGAATACGCCCGCGAGCCGGCCAGCCTGATCGATCCGCGCGTGGGCGGCTTCGTGGCGTGGGCGGGCGCGCTCGCCGTGCTGGCCGGTGCCGTGGTGGCGGCCTCGCGACGGCCGGCGCAGCGGCGCCCGCTCGTCCTCGTGCTGGCCGCGGGCGGCTTTGCCTGGGGGCTGATCAGCCTCACCGCGCTGCGGCTGGAACAGGCCACCCACCTGCCCCTGCCCACGCTGGCGCTGGCGGATCTGCACGGCCGCAGCGTGGCGATCGACACGCTGGCCGGCCAGCCGCTGGTCATCAACGTCTGGGCCACCTGGTGCGGGCCATGCCGACGCGAGCTGCCGATGCTGGTGCAGGCGCAGAAGCGCCTGCCCGACGTGCGCTTCGTGTTTGTCGACGCCGGCGAATCGGCCGACGCCGTGCGGCGGTTTCTTGCCGAGCAGCAGCTGGCGCCGCGGCACGTGCTGCTCGACAGCAGCGGCGCGTTCGGCGCCCACTACAACGTGCGCGGCTATCCGACGACGCTGTTCGTCGACGCGCGCGGCCGGCTGCGCGACACCCATCTGGGCGAGCTGTCGGCGGCCACCCTGGCCGAGTCCCTGCAACGCATCGCACCCACCCCCACCGCAACCGGAGAATCCCCTTGAACCGTTGGCTTGCCTGCCTCCTGACCCTGGCCATGATCGGCTGCACCCCCGCCAGCGAGGCTCCGCTGCCGCCGCCGGTACAGGCGCTGGCCGCCAAGGGCATCACCATCAAGGGCCCGCTGAAGGCGCCGGACGGCTACCGCGGATTCGTCGGCGAGTACCGCGGCCACACGCTGCCGGTCTACCTGCTGCCGGACGGCGAGCACACGGTGATCGGCTCGCTGTACGACCGCGCCGGCAACGACCTCACCAGCGACAGCCTGGAAGCAGCCTCGGCCCCGGTGCTCGACGACGCCACTTGGGCCGCGCTGGGCAAGACGCGCTACATCGCCGAGGGCGCCACCAACCCGCGCCGCATCGTCTACGTGTTCACCGACACCGAGTGTCCGTACTGCCACAAGCTGTGGGCCGCCACCCAGCCGCTGCTGGCCGGCGGCGACGTGCAGGTGCGGCACATTCTGGTGGCGGTGATCTCGCCGACCAGTCCGTACCGGGCCGCGGCGATCCTGCAGGCCGCCGACCCGCTGGCCGCCCTGCGCCAACACGAGCAAAGCTTCGGCCACAGCACCGTGGTGCCGGCCAAGACGCTGGCGCCCGCGATCGAGGCGGCGCTGGTGGCCAACGGCGAACTGATGGACAAGCTGGGCGTGCAGGGCACGCCGGCCACGGTGTACCGCGACGCCGACGGCACCATCCACATGGCCGCGGGCATGCTGCCGGACGCGCAGCTGAAGGCGATCTTCGGCCCGCGCTGAGCGAGCAGGCGGACGTTGGCGCGCCCCCTGCCGGGCGGCGCATGTGCCCGATTGCGCGGAGCCCTGGTCACCCCGTCTCCGGCCGGAGCGTGGGCCGCGCCCCGCCGGCGCCCGACTGGCGTGATCTCGCGCCGGAACCGCGGCCTCCGGGCTTGTCCCGTCCGCGCATCGACTATATATTCATACTTTCGAATATTCATAAAGAATGCCATGCACCCGTACCTCTCGTCCCTCCTGGGTGGCACCCTGATCGGGACAGCCGCCGTGCTGCTGATGGCCAGCCTGGGTCGGATCACCGGCATCAGTGGCATCGCCAGCGGCGTGTTCATCGGTAAGCGTGGCGATCGCGGCTGGCGGGTCGCCTTCATCGCCGGCCTGATCGCCGGACCGCTGCTGCTGACTGTGTTCGGCCAGGACCGTGGCATCGGCGTGCCGCAGATCGGCCTGCCGCTGATGGCGCTGGCCGGACTGCTGGTGGGCGTGGGTACGGGCCTGGGCAACGGCTGCACCAGCGGCCACGGCGTGTGCGGCATCGCCCGCCTGTCGCCCCGTTCGCTGCTGGCCACCGGCGTGTTCATGACGTTCGGCATCGCCACCGTCTTCGTGATGCGTCATCTGCTCGGAAACGCCTGACCATGAAAATCACCATCGCACTGCTCGCCGGCCTCGTGTTCGGCCTCGGCCTGAGTTTGGGCGGCATGAACCAGCCCGCCGTGGTGCTGGGCTTCCTCGACCTGTTTGGCGCCTGGAACCCACGCCTGGTGTTCGTGATGGGCGGCGCCGTGCTCACCACGGCGATCGGCTACCGGCTGGTCTTCCGCCGCGACCGGCCGCTGTTCGAATCGGACTTCCAGTTGCCCACCGCGCGGCGCTTCGATGCGCGACTGGTCGGCGGCTCGGCGCTGTTCGGCATCGGCTGGGGCATCGCCGGCTACTGCCCCGGCCCCGCGCTGGCGTCGCTCAGCGGTGCCGCCCCGTCGCTGCTGGTGCTGGTTGCCACGATGCTCGCCGGCTGGTGGCTGGCGGCAAAGATTCCTGCGGCGCGCGCTTGAGCGCCCTCCCCACGCGACAGGAGATCACCATGCAACGCCCCGACGTCAAAGCGTTCTTCGACGAACCGTCCAATACCTTCAGCTACGTCGTGTCCGACCCCGCCACCAGACGTGCCGCGGTGATCGACAGCGTGCTCGACTACGATGCCGCCTCCGGCCGCACCCGTCACGACTCGGCCGACGCCATCGTCGCCTGGGTGCGCGGGCACGGCCTCACCGTGGACTGGGTGATCGACACCCACGTGCACGCCGACCACCTCTCCGCCGCGCCGTACATCCAGCAGCAGCTGGGTGGCAGGCTGGGCATCGGCGAGCACATCCGCACCGTGCAGACCACGTTCGGCAAGCTGTTCAACGCGAGCACGGAATTCGCCCGCGACGGCAGCCAGTTCGACCACCTGTTCACCGATGGCGAGACCTACCGCGTGGGCGAGATCGAGGCGGTGGCGATCCACACGCCCGGCCACACGCCGGCGTGCATGACGCACGTGATCGGTGACGCGGCGTTCGTCGGCGACACGCTGTTCATGCCCGACTACGGCACCGCGCGCTGCGACTTCCCCGGCGGCGACGCGGCCACGCTGTACCGCTCGATCCAGAAGATCTACGCGCTGCCGGAGGCGACGCGCATCTTCCTGTGCCACGACTACAAGGCACCGGGTCGCGACGAATACGTCTACGAAACCACCGTGGGCGAGGAGAAGCGCGGCAACCTGCACGTGCGCGACGGCATCGCAGAGGCGGACTTCGTGCAGATGCGCACCGCGCGCGACGCCACGCTGGCGATGCCCAAACTGATCCTGCCCTCGGTGCAGATCAACATGCGCGCCGGTCACAAGCCACCGCCGGACGACAACGGCGTGAGCTACCTGAAGATCCCGCTCGACGCGCTCTGATTCCACCCGCGCCGCACCGCACTTGCTTCCCGCCGAGGGACTGACCATGACCACCATCAAACGCCTTACCGACACGCTCAGCGTGGCTCCGCAGATCAGCGAGGCGGACCTCGCCACGCTGGCTGCCGAGGGCTTCCGCAGCGTGATCAACAATCGTCCCGACGGCGAGTCCGCCGACCAGCCCGCCAGCGCCGTGCTGGCCGCGGCCGCGGCGCGTGCCGGGCTGGTGTACCGCGAGATCCCGGTGGTCTCCGGCCAGTTGCAGGATGCGCAGGTGACCGCGTTCGGTGCCGCACTGGCCGAACTGCCGGCGCCGACCCTGGCGTTCTGCCGCACCGGCACGCGATCGACCACGCTGTGGGCGCTGGACGCCGCGCGCGTGCGGCCGGTGGCGGACGTCGTGCAGACCGCCGCCGAGGCCGGCTACGACCTGGGCGCGCTGCGCCCGCGGCTGGAGCAGGCGCGTGCCGCCGGCCCGGCGCGACAGGCGAGGAACCCATGATGGCGTTCGGCAAGGCGGCGGAACGGGTGCCGGGTTTCAGCGCGGCGATGCCGATGGAACGCATGCAGGCGTACGCCGACGAGGCGATTGCCACGCTCAAGGCGATGGCCAGTCGCAACCGGCTGCTGCTGCTGTGCCAGCTGATCCCGGGCGAGCGTTCGGTGGGCGAGCTGGCACAGGCGCTGGGGCTGGCCCAGAGCGTGGTCTCCCAGCATCTCTCGCTGCTGCGCCGCGATGGCGTGGTGAGCGGCCGCCGCGAAGCGCAATCGATCTACTACCGCATCAGCGACGCGCGCGTGCAGGCGCTGATGCAGACGCTGTTCGACCAGTTCTGCCCCAACTGACTCCAAGGCCCATTTCATGCTCCATCTCGATTTGATGCAGGCCCTGCTGGCGATCGCCTGCGGCTCGGCCGTCGGCTTCTCGCTGGCGCTGATCGGCGGCGGCGGCTCGATCCTCGCCGTGCCGCTGCTGCTCTACGTGGTCGGCGTGCGTGATCCGCACCTGGCGATCGGCACCAGCGCGCTGGCGGTGTCGCTCAACGCGTTCGCCAACCTGATTCCGCACGCGCGCGCCGGCCACGTGCGCTGGAAGGCCGCCTTCATCTTCGCCGCCACCGGCGTGGTGGGCGCCTTCATCGGCTCGACCATCGGCAAGGCGGTGAACGGCCAGCGGCTGCTGGTGCTGTTCGCGATCCTGATGATCGTGGTGGCGGTGCTGATGCTGCGCGGCCGCCGCGGCGGCGGCCCGGACCGCTACCCGCTGCCGCACGCCGACCCGCGCCTGGCCGGCGTGGGTCTGGGCGCCGGCGCGCTGTCGGGCTTCTTCGGCATCGGCGGCGGTTTCCTGGTCGTGCCGGGGCTGATGCTGGCCAGCGGCATGGAGATCATCCACGCCATCGGCACCTCGCTGTTCGCGGTGGGCGCATTCGGCCTCACCGCCGCCACCAACTATGCCTTCTCCGGCCTGATCGACTGGCCGGTGGCCGCCGCCTTCATCGGCGGCGGCGTGGCCGGCGGCTGGCTGGGCGCGCACGGTGCCAAGAAGCTGGCCAAGAAGCGCGGCGCGCTCAACGCGATCTTCGCCGGGATGATCATCGCGGTGGCGATCTACATGCTGTTCCACTCGCTGCGCGGCTGAGGCCGTGCGCATGACCGGCGCAGCGGCTAGCGCGCGCCGGCTTCCCGCTCCAGCGTCGGCCAGCAGTAGAAGCCGCCGTCGGTGGAGGAAATCGCCTGGCGGAACACCTCGTCCGGAAAGTAGCCGCGCTCGAATAGTGCGACGAACAGCGCGTCGCCACCATCTGCCTCGGTGGGAATCACGAACGACTCCGGCCGCAGCGTGGTGAAGATGTACAGCCCATCGGAGGCGTACGGACCTTCGTCCTTGAAGCACACGCGCACGATCGCGCTCCACGGGAACGTGTCCTGCCAGGCGGGTCGCCCCGGCGGGTGCACGTCGAGGTGTACATGGGTGTCGTCGAAGGTCACGTGGAACCAGCTCAGGCCAACGCTACGCCCGGTGGCGCGACGCCAGGCACCGCGGATCAGCAGCACGCCGCAGACCAGCGCGAGTGCGAGGAACACCAACGCGCCGGGCGAGAAGCCGGCCTGCGCCAGCGAGCCGGTCCGTGCCGCACGACAGGCGTCCACCGCAGCGAAGATCGGAAGTGCGCTCAGCCAAAGGCCGATCACTAGCCCCGGCACGGCGAGCGTCCGGCACGCGGCACGGACGCCGGGCGCGTCGCTGTCGGCCTCGCCCAAGGCTGCATGAAGGTCGATCCAGTACAGGATGGCAAGGACCAGCGCCGGCACGAACAGGCCGAGCAGGTAGTCACTGTGCAGCAGACCCGCCAGCAGCAGCGACGCCGGCATGGCGGCCAGGGCGATGCCCAGGCGCAGCGACAGTTTCCCGAGTGGCATGGCATCCGTTCCTTGGCGGGGTAGATGCCAGTGTATGCGCGCCGGCCGCGTGCGGCAGGTGCGCCCTTCGGGTCGCGCCAGCGAGGGGGCGCGACCCGAAGCATCGCGTCGTCAGAGCGTCGCCGCGCGGCCCTTCACGTACGTATCGAACAACTCGTCGATGCGGCGGTACTCGTCGTACCACGAGTCCGGATGCACGAAGCCGTGGCGCTCGAGCGGGTAGAGCGAGATCCAGAAGTTCTTCTTGTGCAGCTCGATCAGGCGCTGGTACAGGCGGATCGAGTCGGCCGTCATCACGTTGTCGTCGATCAGGCCGTGCTCGATCAGCAGCGGGTCGGCGAGGTTGGCCGCGTACTCGATCGGCGAGCTCGTCTTGTACGCCTCGGGATCGAGCTGCGGATCGTTGAGGATGTTCGAGGTGTACTCGGCGTTGTAGGTGACCCAGTCCGACGGCGGACGCAGCGCCGCGCCCGCGGCGAACTCGCCCGGCGCGCGCAGCAGCGCCATCTCGGTCATGAAGCCGCCGTAGCTGCCGCCGTAGATGCCCACGCGCTTCGGATCGACGCCGTGGTGCTGCACCAGCCAGGCCTTGCCGTCGAGCAGGTCTTCCAGCTCCGGATGGCCCATCTGGCGGTAGATCGCGGTGCGCCAGGCGCGGCCGTAGCCTTCCGAGGCGCGGTAGTCCATGTCGAGCACCACGTAGCCCTTCTGCACGAGCCGGTTGTGGAACATCTGCTCGCGGAAGTAGTAGGTGGAACCCAGCGTCACGTCCTGGGTGTAGCCCGCGCCGTGCACGAAGATCACCGCCGGGCGCGAGGCGGGCGCGTCGGTCTCGTTCGCCGGGCCGTAGTACTTGGCATAGATCGCGCCGGCGCCGTGCGAGGAGGGTACCTCGACGATCTTCGGTGCGATCCAGTCGTGCGCCATGTAGGCCGGTTTCATGGTGTCGGTCAGCTCGCGCGGCGTGCCGCCGGCGGCCGGCAACACCGAGAGCTGGTCGAACACGTAGGGCGCCGAATGCAGCACGGCCAGCTGCGTGCCGTCCGGTGACAGGACGAACTGGTCCATGCCCTGGTACTGCGTGATCCGGGTGAGCTCGCCGCCGGTCGATGGCACGCGGTAGACGTCGTAGCTGTAGGGCGCCACGCGGTTGGAGCGCAGGTAGAACCAGCGGCCGTCGTCGCTGAGCTGCGGATGGCTGATCTCGAATTTGCCCGCGGTGAGCTGCTTCGCCTTGCCGTCCAGCGGCTTGGTGTAGAGCTGCGAGTAACCCGTCTCTTCGCTCAGGTACCACAGCGTGCGGTTGTCCCTGAGCCAGCCGAAATCGTTGAAGTTCCAGTTGATCCAGGCGTCGTCGTGCAGGCGCTGCTGGTTCACCAGCGCGTGCCTGGCGAAATCGACGCTGGCGATCCAGCGATCCTTGTTGTCGATGGCGCGCAGCTGGATGGCGAGGCGGGAGCCGTCGTCGCTCCACGCGATGCCGCCGCCCGAGCCGTCGTTCTCGCCGGAGATGATGTGCACGGGGCGCACGTCGGACGCCTTGAGCGCCTTGGCGCCGTCCGGGTCACCGGCCTTTTCGCGCGCGGCGATCGCCTGGGCGCGCAGCGTCTTGAGCGGGTCGTCCTTGATGCCGGGGAGCACCGCCGTGTCGAGCGGGTAGCTGGTGTGCGTGGACAGGTCCAGCAGCAGCAGCGACTGCGGCGTGGGGTCCTTGCGGCCCACGTACGTGCGCGCGTCCTTGGCCTCGGTGTAGCCCGAGTCGGTGACGTAGTGGATCACCTGCGGCGCCTCGCCGGGCTTGGCGTCCTTTGGCTCGGTCACCAGCAGCATCCAGCGGCCGTCGGGCGAGAGTTCGGTGTCGACGGGGTTGATGGTGTCGCCCAGCCAGAACGGCTCGGGCGCGCGGCCGGGGTCGGCCGCCGCCAGCACCTTCCGCTGCGCGCGCACGGCGTCCTTGTCCGCCTTGAGCTGCCGCAGCGTGCTGAACAGGGCGCGCTGGTGGTCGCGCAGGGTGTCGGGCTTCTCCGCCTGCGGATCGTCGGCGAACTTGAGCACGGCGGCGGGCGCGCTCACGCCGCTGGCGAGGTCGTAGGTGTACCAGTTGTTGCCCTGGCGATACTGCAGAGCGCGACCGTCCGCAGAAAACTGCGGCGCGGATTCGTCGTCCACCGTGCGAGTGACCTGGGTGCGCCGGCCGTCGGCGAGATTCACCACGAACACGTCACCGTGGCGGATGAAGGCCGCATGCGCGTGGCGGCGGTCGAATACCGCCGGGCCGTCGGCCTGCGCCACGGCGACCGGATCGAGCTTGTCGCCCTTTCCGGTGGCGGGATCGACGCGATACAGATCGCGCACCGGGCTGCCGTCGCGCTGCACCTGGTAGTAGATCGAGCGGCCGTCTACGCTCCAGTACGGCGACTCGACCGGGTGCCCGATCCAGTCCGGGCTGGCCATGATGGTTTCCATGTCCAGCGGCGCCTGACCCGGCGGCGCCGGGGTGGCGGCATAGGCGGGCAGCACGAGCAGGGCGGCGAGGCCGGCGAGCACGGTTCGATGCATGAGTCGCTCCACGGTGGCAATCGCGCCAGCGTAGCGAGGCAGGGTGCTGTCGCACACCCGCCATTGGTCAAGGGTAGCGGTCGCACGCTGTTACGATGCGGCCCCACGCCCACCACGGAACACCCGCCATGAGCCTGCTGCCCTGCGTCGAACGCGAGACCGGCGCGAACCCGAGCCACAGCGTGATCTGGCTGCACGGATTGGGCGCCGACGGTCACGACTTCGCGCCGATCGTGCCGGAACTGGTGGCGCGCGACTGGCCGGCGCTGCGCTTCGTGTTTCCGCATGCGCCGGTGCAGTCGGTGACGGTCAACGGCGGCATGCCGATGCGCGCCTGGTACGACATCGTGGGCTTCGATTTGATGAGCCGGCAGGACGAGGCCGGCATGCGCGCGTCGATCGGCGCAGTGGAGGCGCTGATCGCGCGCGAGCACGAGCGCGGCGTGCCCAGCGAGCGCATCGTGCTGGCCGGCTTCTCGCAGGGCGGCGCGATCGCGCTGGCCGCAGGCTTGCGCCACGCGCAGAAACTGGGCGGCATCGTGGCGCTGTCCACCTACCTGCCGCTGGGCCAGGCGCTCGCCGCCGAGCGCAGCGCGGCCAACGCCGCGGTGCCGATCTTCTGGGGCCACGGCACGATGGATCCGGTGGTGATCCTGCAGCGCGGGCTGGACTCGCGCGCGGCCCTCGAAGCGCTCGGCTACGCGGTCGACTGGCACACCTACCCGATGCCGCACTCGGTCTGCGCGGAGGAAGTCGCCGACCTGCGCGACTGGCTCGGCGCCCGCCTGCGCGGCTGACCGACCCACGCCAGCGCTGCGGCATACTGCGCCGATGCCATCCGCCAAGCGCCAGCCCCGCGAGCATCTGCCCCTGCCGGACTTCTGCCGGCTGCCGGCGCTGTTCACGCTGCTGGTGGTGGGCGCGCTCACCGTGACGGTGATGTGGCTGGCGCCGGACACGCGCTTCGGCTGGCGCGGCTACAGCGTGGGCATGCTGTTCGTGGCGTGGCTGGCGGTGCTGGTGACACTCACCCTGTGCAAGGCGCAGCCGTGGCTGCAGCGGCTGTCCGGCGCGATGCCGTATGCCGGCGTGTGGCTGGCGATCGTGCTGATCGTGATCGCCGCCAGCGCCGTCGCACGCTGGATGGACGCCACGCTGGGCATGGCGCTGATTCACGGCGGCTACGAGCAGTTCGTGCGCGACAACGCGCTGATCGCCGCGCTGCTCGGCGCGGCCATGCTGCGCTACTTCTACGTGCTGGCGCAGTGGCAGCTGCGCCTCGCGGCCGCCGCCCGCGCGCAGGTGGCCGCGCTGCAGGCACGCATCCGACCGCACTTCCTGTTCAACAGCATGAACACCGTGGCGGCGCTGGTGCGGTTGGACCCGGACGCCGCCGAGCGCACGGTGGAAGACCTGTCCGAGCTGTTCCGAGCCGCGCTGGGCGAGCACCGCAGCGGCGACGGCACGCTAGGTGAAGAACTCAACCTGGTGGAGCGCTACCTGGCGATCGAGCAGCTGCGCCTGGGTGAGCGCCTGCGCGTGCGCCGCGAACTCGAGGGTCTGCCGCCGGACTTCCCGCTGCCGCGCCTGCTGCTGCAGCCGTTGGTGGAAAACGCCGTGCGCCACGGCATCCAGCCGCGGCGCGAGGGCGGCGAGATCCTGCTGGCCGGGCGCTGTGAGCAGGGCATGCTGTGGATCGAGATCGCCAACCCGCTCCCCGAGCAGCCATCCCCGGGTGGACACGGTCTGGGCCTGGACAACGTGCGCCAGCGCGTGGCGTATCGCTACGGCGCGCGCGCGCGGGTGGACGCCGGCCCGCAGGGCGAGCGCTTCGTGGTGCGGCTGCGGCTGCCACTGGAGGCGGCCCGTCATGGCTGAGCGGTGGCATCACGTGATGGGAGCGACGCCATGCGCGTGCTGATCGTCGACGACGAGCCGCTGGCGCGGATGCGCCTGGCCGCCCTGCTGGGCGAATGCGACGACGTCGAGGTGGTCGGCAGCGTGGGCGACGGCGAGGCGGCGCTGGCGGCAATCGGCGAACTGTCGCCCAACGTGCTGCTGCTGGACATCAACATGCCCGGCCTGGACGGCACTGCGCTGGCGCGCCGGCTCGGCGCGCGCGCGCGGCCGCAGGTGGTGTTCTGCACCGCGTACGAGAACCACGCGATCGAGGCATTCGAGCTGGGCGCGGTCGACTACCTGCTCAAGCCGGTGCGGCTGGAGCGCCTGCGTGAAGCGCTGCAGCGTGCGGCACGACGCCTCGACGCCGCGCCGCGCGAGCCGTCCGGCTACCTGCACGGGCGCCTGCGCGGCGAGCAGGTGCGCATCGCGCTGGACGAGGTGATCCTGCTGCAGGCCGACGAGAAATACGTGACCGTGCAGCACACCGGCGGCGAGCTGCTGATCGAGGAATCGTTGCGTCAGCTGGAAGACACCTATCCGCAGCAGCTGGTGCGCCTGCACCGCAACTGCCTGGTGCCGCACGCGCGGCTGGTGGGTCTGAAGACGCTGGCCGACGGCCGCACCCTGGCCCGCCTGGCCGGCACCGAGCAGCAGCCCGAAGTCAGCCGCCGCAACCTGCCGGCGCTGCGCAAGCTGCTGCGCATGGGCTGACGCGGCAAGGTCGAGGCCGCCGGTCGATCTGCGCGACAATACGGCGCCTGATCACGTTCGCGGAGCGAAGCATGACCCCGACCACCCTGCGTATCGCCACCCGCAAGAGCGCGCTCGCGCTGTGGCAGGCCGAGCATGTGGCGACGCTGCTGCGCGCGGCGCACCCGGGCCTGACGGTGGAGCTGGTGCCGATGAGCACGCGCGGCGACGAGATCCTCGATCGCCCGCTGGCCACCATCGGCGGCAAGGGGCTGTTCCTCAAGGAGCTGGAGGTGGCCATGCTGGAAGGCCTCGCCGAGCTCGCCGTGCACTCACTCAAGGATGTGCCGGCCGAGCTGGAACCGGGCTTCGTGCTGCCGGCGATCCTGCCGCGCGCCGACGCCGCCGACGCGTTCGTGAGCAACCACTACGCCGACCTGGCGGCGCTGCCCCGCGGCGCGCGCGTGGGCACCTCCTCGCTGCGCCGGCAGGCGCAGCTGCGCGCGGCGCGGCCGGATCTGCAACTGCTCGACCTGCGCGGCAACGTGGGCACGCGCCTGGCCAAGCTCGACGCCGGCGATTACGACGCGATCTTGCTCGCCTGCGCCGGGCTGGAACGGCTGGGCCTGGGCGCGCGCATCCGCAGCCTGCTGGTTGCGCCGGACTGGCTGCCCGCGCCGGGGCAGGCGGCCATCGCGATCGAGGCGCGCGAGGACCAGCCGGCGGTGCTCGACCTGCTGCGCGCACTCGATGACCCCGACACCCGCGTCACCGTCACCGCCGAGCGCGCGATGAACCACGCGCTCGGCGGCAGCTGCACGGTGCCGGTGGGCGCGTGGTGCGTACGCACCGAGCACGGGCTAGACCTGCGTGGACTGGTCGGCGACGCGGCGGGCGGCCGGTTGATCGTGGCGGCGGCGCAAGGCCCGGCAAACGCGCCGGAAGCACTGGGGCGCGAGGTGGCCGAGGCGCTGCTGGCGCAGGGCGCGCGCAGCCTGCTCGATCGCGACCACTGAGCGTCGCCGCACACGCATGAAAAAGGCCGGCTACTCGCACAGCCGGCCTTTTGCTTCTGCAGCCCGCGGTGAAACCGCAGGTCAGAAGTTGTAGACGAGATTGGTGGTGGTGAGCGTGTCGGTGCTCTTGGTGCCGGGCTGGGTGTCGCTGTTGTAGCGCACCTGGAAACCGAGCTTGAGCGCCATCTTCCGCGTCATGCTGACCGACAGGCCGGCGTCGTTCTGGTAATACTTGTTCTTCGAGCCCGCTTCGACCAGCAGCGTATCCTCGAACGCGGTGTTGTCGGTGAGCCGGTACTTGTAGTTCGCCAGGCCGCGCGCCACGCCCTCGCCCACGCTGTCCTGGCGCACCGGCACCATCACGCCGCCGACGTCCTGCAGCTCGTCGGCCGGCCGGTAGCGCTTGTAGCCGGGGCCGATTTCGAACGACAGCTCGGTGCGCTGGTTCTTCAGCGCGATGTAGCCGTAGCCGAGCGACACCGTGCCCTGCCACAGGTTGGAGCCGAAGTCGTCGTGCTCATAGCGCGCCGCGCCCACGATGTAGCTGCGCGGGTCGAGCTTGTAGCCCACCGAGGCGCCACCCTCGTAGCGGTTGGCCGTGGTGCTGAAACGGTTGAGGGTGTTGCCGTTGGAATCGACCACCTTCACCTCGCCCTTGGAGCGCAGGCCGTTGAGGAAGAAATTGTTCTTCCACAACTCGTTCTCCTGGGTGAGGCCGAGCTTGGCGTTGAGGTTTTCCGAGCGCGAGTTGCCGCGCGAGGAGGCAAAGCCGAATTCACCCGAGCCGCTCCAGCCGCCGTTGCTGGCGGCGTTGGCATCGTCGCTGGGGGTGGTCTGCGCGTGCGCGCCGGATGCCGCCAGGGCGGCGAAGATCAGGATCGAAAGAGGAGCTTTCTTCATGAGGGGGTGGGGTCCAGTCGTTAAACAAACGTGATCGCGTACCTTAACGGCTTGCATTGAACGCGTTGTGAATCGCGCCCATGCGACGCGGCACCGTTTATGCGAACGCCGACCCCACGGCGCGGTTCGCCCGGGCGTACAGCCTCTGCTCCAGGGCACGTCCGACCATCGCGCTGAGCGCCGCCCCCAGCGCGAGCGCACCGCTGGCCTGCCAGCGGTCGGCCAGCAGCAGGGCCACGCACGGTACGGCGTAGCCGAGCAGCGCCGCGGCGAAGCGCGCGGGAACAACGCTACCCCGCGGCGCGGTCTCGGCGGTGTCGGGCACGCGCAGCGCGTGCCAGCGCATGCCTTCGATCAACCCCAGCAGCAGCGCCATGATCAGCAGCACCAGCAGCCACGGCTGGTGCTCGGGTTGCGCCGGGCCGACCGCCAGGCGGCCATCCGCGGCCACGAACAGCCACAGCCACAGACCGCCGCCGTAGAGCGCGGCCATCACGCGACCGACCGGCAACACGGCGCCGTTGCCGATGGACGCCGGGAACGTGCCGCGGGGCATGCTGTGGATCAGGCTGGCCAGGCTGCCCAGCATCAGCGCCGCACCGGCCATGCGGGTCGCCCAGAAATCGTTGTCGCCGCGGGTCAGCCCGGCCACCGCCAGCATCGGCAGAAAGCTCGCCAACGCGATCAGCGCCTGACGCGTGGGCCATGCGCTCCGTCCGGGATGCCAGCCGTACCAGGCCGGCAGGCCGGGGACCCGCACGCTGGCCACGATCAAACCCGCGATCACGAGCAGTGCGCCGCCCGCCAGCGGCACCAGCGACTCGCCGCGACCCTCACGAAAAATGCCGAAGGCCAGCGCCATGCCCTGCAGCGCCCAGATGCCGTAGCCGGTATCGGCCAGCACCTGCAGGGCGATGGCCAGATAGCCGGGCGCGGCGGCGGGACGAGCGGAGGAGTCGGCTCCGGCTTCGGGCGCGGAGGGGGGCATGGGCATCGAGGCTGTCACCGTGTCGAACCACGCAGAAACGCAGGGAGGATATGACGGCGACAGATCGCTCTTGCGGCCGTCATGGGGCATGCCCATGCTACACAACGACTTTCCTCGACGATATGCCATGGACCGTTACGAGCGCATCCTCACCCTGCACCGGCTTCTCAAATCGGCGCACTACCCGGTGCCGCTGCCGCGCCTGATGGACGAGCTGGAATGCTCGCGCGCCACGCTGTATCGCGACGTGGCCTTCCTGCGCGACGCGCTGGGCGCACCGATCGAGAGCGGCGGCGGCGAGCAGGCGGCGTTCCGCTACGAGGTCGGCGAAGGCGCACGCTTCGAGCTGCCCGGCCTGTGGCTCACCTCCGACGAACTGGCCGCGCTGCTCGCGCTCAACGAACTGATCGGACGCAGCGGACCGGGCGTGCTGGCCGGTGCGCTGGCGCCGTTCAAGGCGCGCATCGAGGGCCTGCTGTCGGACCAGGGCAGCGGCAAGGCGCTGCCGATCGAGCGCATCCGCGTGATTCCGTGGGGCGAGCGCAAGCTCGACCAGCAGGTGTTCCGCATTACCGCTGGTGCCGTGCTCGAGCGCAAGCAGCTGCGCTTCCGCTACCGCGCGCGCACCACCAATTCCGACAGCCGCCGCACCGTCTCGCCGCAGCGGCTCACCCACTATCGCGACAACTGGTATCTGGACGGCTGGGACCACGACCGCGAGGCGCTGCGCAGCTTTGCGGTGGATCGCATCATGGAGCCGCACGCGCTGGATGTCGCGGCCACCGACGTGGGCGAGGCCGATCTCAACGAGCTGCTCTCGTCCAGCTACGGCATCTTTGCCGGCAAGCCCAAGGCGTGGGCGACGATCCGCTTCTCGCCGCACGCCGCGCGCTGGGTGGCCGACGAGCACTGGCATTCGCAGCAGAAGGGCGAGTGGCTGCCCGACGGCCGCTACGAACTGCAGGTGCCGTACTCCAACTCGCGCGAACTGCTGATGGACGTGCTCAAGTACGGCCCGGATGCGGAGATCGTGGCACCGCTGCCGCTGCGTGAAGAGATGAAGATTTCGCTGCAGCTGGCACTGACCGGCTACGGCCGATAGATCGCGAACTCCCGGCACCGCAACGTCTCGCACCAGCCAGGTTTGCAAGGAAGCGAAACCGCACATTGGCCGCTTCTCTCCGCCGGGGAGAGGGAGTAAGAGCGTCAGTGCGCCACCGCCTGGAACGGCCAGAAGTGCGGGATCAGCCACATCGAGAGCGCGCAGAACAGCAGAATGAGCGGGATGCCCACCTTCATGAAGTCGGTGAAGCGATAGCCACCGGCGTAATAGACCATAGTGTTGGTGGGGTAGCCGACCGGGGTGGCGAACGAGGTGGCCGCGGCGAACGCCACCGCCACCACGAACGGGCGCGGGTCGACGTGCATGGCCTGCGCCACCGAGACGGCGATGCCCACCATCAGCACCACCGAGGGGTTGTGCCCCATCAGTTCGGTGAGCAGGGCGGTGAGCAGGTAGATCATCAGCAGCGCGGCCAGCGGGCCATGGCTGCCGACCAGGGTCAGGCCCCAGCCGACCACCGCGGTGGAAAGGCCGCTCTTCTCGATCGCCACGCCCAGCGGCAGGATCGCGCCGAGCAGGATGATGATCTTCCAGTCCATGCCCTCGTAGACGTCTTTACGGCCAAAGCAGCCGGCCAGCGCCATCGCGGTGGCACCGCAGATGGCGGCGATGGGGATCGGCAGCCAGCGCAGCCCGGAGGCAACGATCACCGCCGCCATGATGGCCACCGCGTACAGCGCCTTGCGCGGCGTGCGCGGTGCGTTCTCGCGCTGGCTGAGCACGATGAACGATTCGTCGTTGCGCACGTTGGTCATGGCCTCCTCGGCCACCAGCACCAGCAGCACGTCGCCCACCGCGAGCGAGACGTCGCTGAGCTTTTCGCGCAGCACCTGGCCGCGCCGGTGGATTGCCAGCGCCACCGCGTCGTAGCGCCAGCCGATGCCGGTCTCGCCGAAGCGGCGGCCCTCCAGCGGACTGGCCGGCGCCACCATGATCTCGGCCAGCACGCGCGGGCGATCATCGGCGTGCGCGTAGTGGCTTTCCGGCGCGTTGCGCAGGCCGGCCTGGCGGCGGAACTCCTCGATCTTGTCCCAGTCGCCACGTACCAGCAGCACGTCGCCGCGGGCGATCTGCTGCGAGCGCGGCGACCACATGCGCCGCTCGCCGCGCAGCAGCTCCAGTGGATAGACACCGTAGCGCTCGCCCAGGCTGGCATCGGCGATGCTCTTGCCCAGCAGCGAGGATTGCTCGGTGACCTCCAGCTCGGTGACGTACTTGCCGATGTCCGCCTCCACCGGCATGTCGGTATCGATGTGCCGCGGCAGCATCCAGCGGCCGATCAGCATCAGGTAGACGATGCCGACCACCGCGAGGATCGCGCCCAGCCCGGTGAACTCGAACACGCCGAACGGCGGCAAGCCGTGCTTCTGGGCCAGCGTGTCGGCCAGCAGGTTGGAGGAGGTGCCGATCAAGGTGCACACGCCGCCCATCTGCGCGGCAAACGCCATCGGCATCAGCACGCGCCCGGGCGCGGTGCCGGTGCGCTGGCACACCTTCAGTGCCAGCGGCAGGAAGGTGGCGACCAGCGCGATGTTCTTGATGAAGGCACCCAGCGGCGCGATCGCCAGCATCATCGCCAGCGTCAGCAGCCACGGCCGGCGGATCTTCACCAGCAGCCGGCTCAGCGGCTCCAGCGCGCCGGAGCGCTCGATGCCCATGCTCAGTGCGAACATCGCCGCCACCGTCACCGTGGCCTCGTTGCTGAAACCGCTCAGCGCCTCGGCCGGACTCACCACACCCAGGATCACCAGCGCAGCCAGCGCCATCAGTGCGACCAGGTCGATGCGCACCTTCTCGCTGGCGAACAGCACCATCGCCGCCACGATCACCGCCACCGTGGCCCAGGCCTGCCACGTCATGCGGCACCCTCGCAGACAAGGGAGCCGGTGGCAGCCGCGGGCAGCGGTCGTCGCAAGGTATGGCGCATCGAAAATTCCCGGAGAGACGGCCGCCGCAGGGCGTCTGTTGCGCCGCCTCGGTCCGGGGAATGGACGCGATCGCGGTCGCCGCTGCGGTGCCTTTCTGGCATCGTACGAAATCCAGGTGTTTGTACAACGTTATGTACCCACCACCGCCTGTGCGAGCCCATGGCCGACCTCGATTCCCCGCCCGACGATCACGATATCCAGACCACCCCCGCCAGCGATGCGCACGGCGGCCGCCCGACGGTCGCGCTGGCGCTGGGCGCCGGCGGCGCCAAGGGCCTGGCGCACATCGGGGTGATCGAGGAGATCGAGGCCGCCGGCTTCGACGTGGTGGCGATCGCCGGCACCTCGATGGGCGCACTGATCGGCGGCATCTATGCCATGGGCAAGCTCCACGTGTATCGCGACTGGGTCACCGCGCTGGCCCGGATCGACGTGCTGCGCCTGCTCGACTGGACCTTCAGCGGGGGCGGCTTCATCAAGGGCGAAAAGCTCATCGGCACGCTGCGCGAGCTGATCGGCGACGTGCTCATCGAGGAGCTGCCGTTGGCCTATACCGCGGTCGCCACCGATCTCGAACGCGAGCGCGAGGTGTGGCTCACGCGCGGCTCGCTGTTCGACGCGATCCGCGCCTCGATCGCGATCCCCACCGTGTTCCGGCCGCATCGCATCGATGGCCGGCTGCTGCTGGACGGTGCCCTGCTCAATCCGGTGCCGGTGACCCCGCTGATGCGCGAGCACGCCGATTACCTGTTCGCCGTGAGCGTGGACGGGCCGGCCGAAATGCCGGCGGCCGCGATGGCGGAGGCGGAGGACGACCCCAGCCACCGCAGCCGGATCAGCGAGTGGCTGGGCCGGCTGCGGCCCGGCCATGCGGGCGCGGAAAGCCCCGCCATACCGGGCGCGCTCGACCTGCTCAACCAGTCGATGGACCTGATGCAATCCAACCTCGCGCGCCTGCGCCTGGCGGCATACGCGCCGGATCTGCTGATCCAGATGCCGCGCAACGTCTCCACCGCGTACGAGTTCTACCGGGCGCGGGAATTGATCGAGCTGGGCCGCGAGCGGGCCCGCGCCGCGTTGCAGGAGTGGAGTCGGCAAGGCTTGCTGCGGCATCGCCAGCCGGAGGAGTGACCGGGCGGTTCAGCGCGGGCCGTGCGTGCGCAGCCAGTTGTCGAGATAGCCCTTCAGCGCCACGGCGTGGTTGTGCTCTTCGTCGCGCGCCGCGTAGAGCAGGGTGAGCCGATGATGCAGCGCGCGATCCGCCAGGGGGCGCCAGTGGTCGATCAGGCCGTCCAGTTCGGCGGCGTAACGGTGGCGGAAGCCCTCCCAGCGGGCCGGGTCATGCCCGAACCAGCGGCGCAGCGCGGGCGAGGGCGCCACCTCGCGCAGCCATTCGTCCAGCGCGGCATCCTCCTTGCGCACGCCCCGCGGCCATAGCCGGTCGACCAGCACGCGGTGACCGTCGGTGGTGCTCACCGGCGCGTAGATGCGTTTGACCACGATGCCCATGCGCGCGCTCCGCATGCGGGAAAACTCCGAGCATACGCCGCCACCTGATGCATGCCGCGAAGCGCGCGTGAAGCGCTCGGCGGCTAGAGCTCCTCGACTGCGGTCACCTTGCCCCGGCGCATCAGCCAGGCCACGCCGCGCAGATCGGCCAGGCCGACCCACAGGCGATCGAGCATGCCGTACTTGGAGGTGCCTGCCGTGCGCGGCCGGTGACCCACCGGCACGCTCTGGCTCTGGAAGCCGGCGCGCTTGACCAGCGCCGGCAGGTAGCGGTGCATGTGATCGAAGTAGGGCAGGCGCAGGAACACCTCGCGCTCGAACAGCTTCAGGCCGCAGCCGGTGTCCGGCGTGGCGTCCCTGAGCATGCGCGAGCGCACCGCGTTGGCGACCTTGGACGAGATGCGCTTGTTGAAGCTGTCGCGGCGCGTGGTGCGCCAGCCGGCGAACAGGCGCACGTCCGCCGCCGCCGCGGTGCGTGCGGCGAGCAGCTTGGGAATGTCGGCCGGATCGTTCTGGCCGTCACCGTCCAGCGTGGCGATCCACGGCGCGGTGGCCGCGCGCACGCCGTTCCACACCGCCGTGCTCTGGCCGCTGCGGTGCACGTGATGGAGCACGCGCAGCTCCGGATGCTGCGCCTTCTGCGCGGCCAGCACGGCACGGCTGTCGTCGGTGGAATCGTCGTCGACGTAGATCACCTCGTAGTCGACCTGGCCGCGCAGCGCGGCGGCGATCTCGGCGAGCAGCGGCGGAATATTGTCGCGCTCGTTGAATACGGGGACGACGACGGAGAGCTGGGGCATGGGGGCCAGTCCGGAAATACGTAAGTTCGTGATTATCGCCGATGCCGCCGCCCCGTAGGAGCGCACCCCCGGATCCAGTCCGGGGCAGGCTCTGTGCGCGAACGCTCTCAGCCACGTGACGAAGAGCACCGCGCACAGAGTGCGCTGCTACATCGGCGTTGCTTCAGCGGATCTTGCCGAGGATGCCCTCGAGCTCGTCGTTGCTGTGGTAGTGGATCACCAGCTTGCCCTTGCCGCCGCGGCCCTGCGCCAGCTCGACGCGGGTGGCGAAGCGCTCGGCCAGTTCGCGTTCGAGATCGGCGATGTTGGGGTCGCGCGACGGCGCGCGCTTGGCCTTGCCCTTGGGCGCGGCCTGCGCCTTGCGCGCGGCTTCCTCCAGCTCGCGCACGCTCCAGCCGTTGCGGGCCGCTTCCAGCGCCAACGCCTCGGCCTCGCGCTCGGGCAGGGTGATCAGGCAGCGGGCGTGGCCCATCTCCAGCTTGCTCTCGTCGAGCAGCTTCTTGATCGAGTTCGGCAGTTCGGTGAGGCGCAGCAGGTTGGACACCGATGCGCGCGAACGGCCCACCGCGTCGGCGGCCTGCTGGTGAGTGAGGTCGAAATCGTCGATCAGCCGCTTGAGCGCGTCGGCCTCTTCGAGCGGGGTGAGGTCCTGGCGCTGGATGTTCTCGATCAGCGCCATCGCCGGCACGGCTACTTCGGGCACGTCCTTGACCAGAGCCGGGATCTCGCTCAGCTGGGCACGCTGCGCGGCGCGCCAGCGGCGCTCGCCGGCGATCAGCTCGTAGCTGTTCTTGCCGATCGCGCGCACCACCACCGGCTGGATCAGCCCCTGCGCCCGGATCGACGCAGCCAGCTCGTCCAGCGCCTCGTCGTTCCAGTGGCGACGCGGCTGGTAGGCGCCCGGCTGGATCTGCTGGATCGGCAGCGTGCGCAGCTCGCCCTCCTGCTCGATCACCGACGGCGTACCGGCGCCGTCGCCACCGAGCAGGGCGTCGAGCCCGCGTCCGAGTCCACGCTTCTTGGCGGCCATGCTTACTCCTGGTGAAGATCGATCGCCGCGTCGTGCGCGGCGTCGTGGTCGTCGTGCATTTCGCTGAGCGCGGCCAGCGCCGCCTGGGCGCCACGCTCGCGGCGGATCATCTCGCCGGCGAGGCCGATGTAGGCGATCGCGCCGCGCGAGCTGCGGTCGTAAAGATGGATCGGCTGGCCGTGGCTGGGCGCCTCGGCCAGGCGCACGTTGCGCGGAATGATCGAGCGCAGCACTTTGTCGCCGAAATGCTGGGTGAGCTGGGCGGACACCTCGTTGCCGAGGTTGTTGCGCACGTCGTACATGGTGCGCAGCAGTCCCTCGATCTCAAGTGCCGGATTGAGCCGCTGGCGCACCGCCTTCACCGTGTCGAGCAGGCTGGAGAGCCCCTCCAGCGCGAAGTACTCGCACTGCACCGGGATCAGCAGACCATCGGCAGCGGTGAGCGCGTTGAGCGTGAGCAGGTGCAGCGAGGGCGGACAGTCGATCAGGATGGTGTCGTACTTGTCGCGCACCTTGGCCAGCTGCTCCTTCAGCCGGCTCTCGCGCGCCAGCGCGTCCATCAGCTTGAGCTCGGCGGCAGTGAGATCGCCGTTGCCGGGCAGCAGGTCGTAGTGCGCCTCGGTGGCGACGATGGCCCGCTCGATCGGCGCCTCTTCCAGCAACACCTCGCAGCCGTTCGGCTTGGTGTGGTTCTTGTCCACGCCCGACGCCATCGTGGCGTTGCCCTGCGGGTCGAGATCGACCAGCAGCACCTTGCGCTTGGCGGCGGCCAGCGACGCGGCGAGATTCACGGCGGTGGTGGTCTTGCCGACTCCACCCTTCTGGTTGGCGACAGCGATGATGCGGGCCATGTGTCGTCGGTACCGTGCGCTGGCGAAAAGGAGAGCTAGATTAACAGGCTGCCGCGCGCGGAGCGGGCGCGGGGGCGTGCTCGATCACGGCCAGATGGCGCTCGCCTTCCAGCCCCGGTACGGCAAGCGCATGCATGGCGGTCAGCACGAAGCCCGGCGGCAGCCCGGCCAGTTCGTCGTCGGGTCGGCGGCCCTTCATCGCCAGCCAGCGTCCGCCGGGTGCCAGCAGGTGGCCGCCCCAGCCGAGCATGTCGGCGAAACTGGCGAACGCGCGCGCGGTGATGCAGTCGAACGAGCCCTCGACGTCCTCCACCCGCGACTGCACCGCCTGCACGCCGTCGAGCTTGAGCGCGCGGATCGCCTCGCGCAGGAAGCGCACCTTCTTGCCGTTGGAGTCGACCAGGGTGATCGCGCGGCCGGGCGCGGCAATCGCCAGCACGATGCCGGGCAGGCCGGGGCCGGTGCCGAGATCGGCCAGGGTCGCGCCGGTGACGTAGGGCAGGATCGCCAGCGAATCGAGCAGGTGGCGGGTGACCATCTCGGCCGGGTCGCGCACGGCGGTGAGGTTGTAGGTGGCGTTCCAGCGCGCCAGCAGGGCCTGGTAGTCGAGCAGGCGCGGCACAGCCTCCGGCGGCAGCGTCAGGCCAAGCGCGGCGATGCCCTCTTCCAGGCGGCGTTGCAGGGCGGAGCGCTCGGTCATGTCGGTTCCGGTGGGGCGAGGGCCGGTGAGTATCCGGCCGGCCGCGGGCAAAAGAAAACCCGCCGAAGCGGGTAGGTGACTCGCAACTCCCTTGGCGCGTCCGCTCTTGGGGCGGCACTGCGCGGATCCTCGCTCAGGCGATCTCCAGCTCAACCCGCGTGACCATCACGCCACGCTCGCGCAGCACGCCGTTGATCGCCTGCTTCATGCGCGTGCCGAGGTCGCGCCGATCAGCGGCGGTCGGCGTCGGCTCGACGCTGAGCGCATCGAGCGCGCTGCGGCGGATCAGCTGCGCGGCCTCGTCGATCACCGCGTCGGCGCGCTCCGGCTCCAGCACCTGCCAGTACACCGTGCCGCGCAACTCGTGGCTGTCGGTCTGCGGCTGCTCAAAGCGCAGCACCTGGCCGGCAAGGTCGATGCGGTGACCGATGCGATCCAGCCCCGGCAGCACCCAGTGCGTCCCCGGCTGCAGCAGGCGCAGCGGCTTGCCGCGCCGATACAGGCTGTACACCTGCCCGGCCGGCACGCGGCGCATCGCGCTGGCTGCAAAGCCGGCGAGGGCGACGACGAGGGCGGAAGTGAGCACAAGCATGATCGGTATCAACAGGTTGGAAGGGATTTATGCAGTGAAGCCGAGATTGAGAGTACAGCGAACTGTACCGACTAGGATTAATTTAAATTTAACCGATGATCGGCGTCCACTCCCATAACGTGACGCGGGCCACAGCCTGACGATGCGGAGCCTTCGAGCGGGCGGCCCGATGAGGGTTCATCGGCCACGGTGCAGCGCACTTGAGCCGTCGTGGCGACCGCGGCGGCTCCTGCCCGGCACCGGCGCTTGCTGCACTGCATGAGGGTGCCCCTCGGCGGCGGGTTCGACGCAAAGCGCATGGCCTCGCGGGCCCGCTGAAAACGTTTCCTCCGCTTCGGGCAAACCCTTGCGCAGCGCAGCAAACATCTGTTTTGCAAAAGCTTTACAAGGCTCGATGAAAACGTTTACGTTCCGCCCAGCGCCGGGGTCCCGGGGCGCATCCAAGGGCGGAAACGTGACGACAGTGACCATCAAAGATGTGGCGCGGGAGGCCGGCGTGTCCGTGGCCTCCGTGTCGCGCGCCTTGAACGGCAGCGGCGGCGTCACCGCCGAAACCGAGCAGCGCATCCGCGCCGTCGCCAACCGACTGCGCTACGTGCCGCACAGCGCCGCGCGCAGCCTGATCACCCGCCGCACCCACACCATCGGCGCGCTGCTGCCGGACCTGTACGGCGAGTTCTTCTCCGAATTGATCCGCGGCATCGACCTGGCCGCCCGCGCCCGCGGCCTGCACCTGCTGGTGTCGAGCGCGCACGACGGTGTCGAAGAGGCCGCCGCCGCACTGCGCGCCATGCGCGGTCGTGTCGACGGCATGCTGATCCTGTCCTCACGCGCCGATCAGAAATTCCTGCACGCCAACCTGCCCGAGGGGCTTCCCACCGTGCTGCTCAACAGCGCGGTGCGCAGCCCCCATTACAGCGTGCTCAACATCGACAACCAGGGCGGCGCGCGCGCCATGGTGCGCCATCTCGTCGACGCCGGGCATCGGCAGATCGCGTTCATCACCGGCCCCGAAGGCAACTTCGATGCCACGCAGCGCGAGCACGGCTATCGCGCCGCCATGGCCGAATTTGCCCCCGGCACGCCGGTGCGGGTGGTAGCCGGCGAGTTCACCGAGGAGTCGGGCTACCGCGCCGGCCGCGAACTGCTCGCCACGGGCACGCGCCCGCAGGCGGTGTTCGCCGGCAACGACATGATGGCGATCGGCTGCCTCTACGCATTTCAGGAAGCCGGCCTCGACGTGCCGCGCGACATCGCGCTGGCCGGCTTCGACGACATTCCGATTACCCGTTACGTCACCCCGGCACTGACCACGGTGCGCGTGCGCATCGTGGACCTGGGGCGCAGTGCGCTGGAGCGACTGGCCGCGCTGCTGGAGGCATCGGACCAGGCCATCGCACCTTCAGCCGACACGCTCGGCTGCGAGGTGGTGGTACGCGACAGCTGCGGCGCGCGTCCGCACAGCCAGTCATCAACCAAGAAAGCCCGCTGAGGGCACATCAGCAACATCCCTTTGGGAGGGTCGTCATGAAGGCTCCACTGCAATTGAAGAAGAAACTGCTCGCCAGCGTCATCGCCACCACCGTGGTGGCGATCGGTGCGGCGCCCACGACGGCATGGAGCCAGTCCGCCTACGCCACCCTGCGCGGCAAGGCACCCGCCAACGCACAGGTCACCGCGTTCAATCCCGCCACCGGCACCACTCGCCGCACCACGGCCAGTGCCGATGGCAGCTACACGCTGACCGGCCTGCAGCCGGGCACCTACCAGGTGGATGCCGGTGCAGGCACCCAGCAGACGGTCACCCTGACGGTGGCTTCCACCGCCACGCTCAACCTGGTCGCGGCCAGCGAGGCACCGTCGGCGGCCAACGCCACCAACCTCGGCGGCGTCACCGTGTCGGCCACCACGCTGCAGGAAGTGAAGACGCCCGAAGTGGGCGGCACCATCTCGCTGCATCAGATAGACACCATCCCGCAGATCTCGCGCAACTTCCTGGAATTCGCGGACACCGTGCCGGGCATGATTTTCGAGGTCAGCTCGAACGGCAACACCACGCTGCGCGGCGGCGCGCAGAACAAGAGCTCCACCAACGTCTACATCGACGGCGTGGGCCAGAAGAGCTACGTGAAGGAAGGCGGCATCAGCGGCCAGATCGGCAGCCAGGGTAATCCGTTCCCGCAGCTGGCGATCGGCGAGTACAAGGTCATCACCTCCAACTACAAGGCCGAATACGACCAGATCTCCTCGGCCGCGGTGACGGCGCAGACCAAGTCGGGCACCAACGAATTCCACGGCGAGGTGTTCGGCCGCTACACCAACGACTCGTTCCGCGAGAAGACCCCGGCCGAAGAGCAAGCCGACAAGAAGACCTCGTCCAAAGAGAAGGAATACGGCTTCGCCATCGGCGGCCCGATCATCAAGGACAAGATGCACTTCTTCGCCACCTATGAGGCGAAGCGCTTCAACACGCCGATCACCGTGGTGGCCGATCCGAACGCCGCCGGCGGCGTGCCGTACCTTCCCGCCGACGTGTCGGCCCAGCTCGGCCCCGCCAACCTGCCGTTCGAGGAGAACCTGTACTTCGGCAAGATCGACTGGGAACCGACCGATCGCGACCGCTTCGAGCTGAGCGCGCAGATCCGCAAGGAGAAGCAGGTCGGCGGCGTGGGCGGCGTGGACGCGGCCTCGGCCTCGTACAACACCAAGAACGACGACAAGCGCTACGTGCTGCGCTGGCAGCACAGCGGCGAGGCGTATTTCAACGAGCTGCTGTTCACCCACGAGGACGCGTTCAACGCACCGGTGGCGGCCAATCTCGGCAACGGCTCGATCTACACCTTTGCCAACGGCAACGACGATCCGACCATCGTGCACGTGGGTTCGGCCAACCCGCTGGCAACCCAGAACAAGGGCCAGAAGGGCCCGTCGATCCAGGACGACCTGACCTTCAACGACCTGGAGTGGAACGGCGACCACGTCATCAAGACCGGCTTCAAGGTCAAGGACATCACGCTCAAGGCGGCCGATGCCCAGGACATCAACCCGCAGTTCTACTACAACGTCACCAGCGCCGGCGTCGGCGCCATTCCGTACAAGGCGTTCTTCACCAAGCCGGTCACCGGCCTGGGCCTGAGCCCCACGGTGACCACCAAGGCCAAGCAGTTCGGCGTCTACGTGCAGGACGACTGGGCGGTCAACGACAAGCTCACGCTTAACCTGGGCGTGCGCTGGGACTACGAGAAGAACCCGGCCTATACCGGCTTCGTCACGCCGCAGAACGTGATCGACGCGTTCAACTCGCAGGACCCCAACGGCCCGGCCGGCCAGACCTACGCGCAGAGCCTGGCGCTGGGCGGCATCAACCTCAACGACTACATCAGCAACGGCCACAACCGGAAGAACTTCAAGGGCGAGTGGCAGCCGCGGCTGGGCTTCTCCTACGACCTCGACGGCGACGAGGCGCACGTGATCCACGGCGGTGCCGGCCGCGCCTACGACCGCAACCTGTTCGACTACCTGCAGCTGGAAACCACCAAGGCCGCGCTGCCGCAGTTCACGGTGAACTTCCGCGATCCGAACACCGGCGCGTGCTATCGCAACGCGGCGCCCTGCTTTGACTGGGACCCGGCCTACCTCAACGGCCTGCCCAACCTGCAGAACCTGCTGCAGGCGAGCAACGCCGGCACCGAGGTGGACATCCTCAACAACAACCTGAAGGCGCCGCATTCGGACCAGTTCAGCATCGGCATGTCCAACCGCATCGGCGAGTGGCAGACCGACGCCACGGTGGCCCGCGTGCTCAGCTACGACGGCTTCGGCTTCACCCTGGGCAATCGCTATCCGAACGGCGATTTCTTCCAGAACGGCAGCCAGCCGTGGGGCAACGGCGTGCCGGGCTTCGGCGCGCTGATCGTGGGCAACAACGGCATCGAGACGCGCACCACCCAGCTGCTGCTGTCGGCCAACAAGCCGTACGACAAGGAGTCGGGTTGGGGCGCCACGTTTGCCTACACCTACACCAGCGCCACGCAGAACCGCGACATCAACGAGCACTACTCGTTCGACGAGGCCACGCTCGGCAACTATCCGTTCATCGACTCCAACGCGGCGCCACGCCACCGCCTCGTCGCCACCGGCGTGATCGACGGACCGTGGGGCATCACCATGTCGGCCAAGCTCACGCTGGCCACGCCGACGCCCGGCAACACGACCGCCTGCTACGGAACGTACACCTTCCCGACCGGCAGCCACTGCACGCCAGCGGCCGGCACGCCGCAGGCAAGCGGGAGGTTCCTGGTGGGCGGCAAGTTCTTCGGCTACCGCGACGTGGATTTCCAGGCCACCAAGGATTTCGATCTGGGCCACGGGGTGACGCTGTACGGGCGCTTCGACGTGCTGAACGTCTTCAACTTCCGCAACTATTCGGACGTGATCTTCAGCGCCGGGCCGAATCCGGTCCAGCTGACCACGGTGTACAACACCACCGGCAACATCACCTTCGTGCCGCGCACCTTCAAGTTCGAAGTGGGCATGAAGTTCTAGTCGGTCACGGCGGTACCCCGCGCCTGCGGGTGCCGCTTTTCCTCCCCGGCGCGGCGATCGCCGCGCCGACTTTTTTTCAGCGGGTGCTGCATGAGCGATTCGCGCATCAAGAACATCGTGATCGTGGGCGGCGGCACCGCCGGCTGGATGGCCGCGGCGGCATTCGCCAAGGTGCTCGGGCCTGACTACGCGATCCGGCTGGTGGAGTCCGAGGAGATCGGTACCGTCGGCGTGGGTGAGGCGACCGTGCCGCACTTGAAGCTGTTCAACAACCTGCTCGGGATCGACGAGATCGAGTTCGTCCGTCGCGTGCAGGGCACGTTCAAGCTGGGCATCCAGTTCAACGACTGGGGGCAGCTTGGCGACTCCTACATTCACGGCTTCGGCGACCTGGGCCGCATGCTCGGCCTGCTGCCGTTCCACCAGTACTGGACCCGCGCCGCCCAGCTGGGTATGGCGGCGGACCTGGGCGAGTACTCGCTCAACACGCTTGCCGCGCCACGCGGCAAGTTCATGGCCTCGGCCAGCGACGCGCCGGCCAGCTCGCCGCTGGCGAACATCGCCTACGCCTACCACTTCGACTCCGGCCTGTACGCGAAGCTTCTGCGCGAATACGCCGAGGCACGCGGTGTGCGCCGTACCGAGGGCAAGATCGCGCAGGTGCGCCAACGCGCCGAGGACGGCTTCGTGCAGGCCGTAGTGCTGGAGAGTGGCGAGGCGATCGAGGGCGAACTGTTCATCGACTGCTCGGGCTTCCGCGGCCTGCTGATCGAGCAGACGCTGCACGCCGGTTACGACGACTGGACGCACTGGCTGCCCTGCGACCGCGCGCTGGCGGTGGCCTGTGAGAAGGTCGGCCCGCCCACCTCGTACACCCGCTCCACCGCCCGCGCCGCCGGCTGGCAGTGGCGCATTCCGCTGCAGCACCGCACCGGCAACGGCCACGTGTATTCAAGCGCGCAAATCAGCGATGACGAGGCGGCCATCACCTTGCTGGCCAACCTCGACGGCAAGGCGCTGGGCGACCCGCGGCCGCTGCGCTTCACCACCGGCCTGCGCCGCAAGACGTGGGATCGCAACGTGGTTGCGCTGGGCCTGGCCAGCGGTTTCATGGAGCCGCTGGAATCGACCAGCATCTTCCTGATCCAGTCGGGCATCTCGCGACTGCTCAACCTGTTTCCGCGGCAGGGCTTCAGCCCGGTGCTGATCGACCGCTACAACGCGCAGACGCGCTTCGAATGCGAGCGCATCCGCGACTTCCTGATCCTGCATTACCACGCCACCCAGCGCAGCGACACGCCGTTCTGGAACCAGTGCCGCACCATGGACATCCCCGCCTCGCTGAAGGACAACATCGCGCTTTTCCGCGACAGCGGGCGCTTCTTCCGCGAGGGCGAAGAGATGTTCGCGCTGGTGAGCTGGGTGCAGGTGATGATCGGCCAAGGCATCGTGCCGCAGGGCTACCACCCGCTGGTCGACCAGCTCGCGCCGGCCGAGCTCAAGGCTTTCATGCAGCACGTGCAGCGCGTGATCGCCGACTGCGTGGAGGCCATGCCCGCGCACGAGGCCTTCATCGCACGCTACTGCCAGGCGCCGCCGGTCGGTGCACCGATGGCCGCCTGATCCGTTTCCGCGGCGCGTGCTTTGGCGCCGCCGCCGCGCCGTCCCCGCGGCGCACGGGCCAGTGCCATCGGCCCGCTCTCCCCGCCAGCCACACGAGCCTGTCCCCGCATGCGTCCTGCTGTCCTGAAAAATCTCTGCATCACGTGTCTCTCGGCCTTGCTGGTGCTCGTCGGCACACTGCCCGCCACCACGCGCGCCGACACCAGGTCCGCGACTGCGGCGGTATCGGGCACCTACCAACCCACCGCCGCCCAGCAGGCGATGGTCGACGACCTGGAGCAGCGCACCTTCCGCTGGTTCTGGGACAGCGCCGACCCGACCACCGGCATGGTGCCGGACCACTACCCGGGCGAGTCGTTCTCGAGCATCGCCGCGGTGGGCTTCGGCCTTACCGCCTACGGCATCGGCGTGGAGCGCGGCTACATCACGCGCGAGCAGGCGGTGGCACGCACGCTGGCCACGCTGAAGTTCTTCCACGACGCGCCGCAGAACGCCAGCGAGGATGACGCGGCCGGCTATCACGGCTTCTTCTACCACTTCCTCGACATGCAGACCGGCAAGCGCGAAGGGCGCTGGACCGAGCTGTCCAGCGTGGACACCACGCTGCTGCTCGGTGGCGTGCTGTTCGCGCAGTCCTACTACGACCGCGCCACGCCGGAGGAGGAACAGATCCGCGCGCTGGCCGACGCGATCTACCGCGCGGTCGAGTGGCCGTGGATGCAGGCGCGCCCGCCGCTCATCTCGATGGGCTGGACGCCCGGTGGCAAGTTCATCCCCGCCGACTGGAAGGGCTACAACGAGGGCAAGCTGGTCTACATTCTGGCGCTGGGTTCGCCCACGCACCCGGTCGATCCGGTGGCCTGGAAGGCGTGGTCATCCACCAACGACACCACCTGGGGCAGCTTCTACGGGCAGACCTTCCTCAACTTCGCGCCGCTGTTCGGCCACCAGTACACCGAGTCTTGGGTGGATTTCCGCGGCATCCGCGACGACTGGAACCGCCGGCACAACCTCGACTACTTCGAGAACGGCCGCCGCGCCACCTACAGCCAGCGCAACTACGCCATCGCCAACCCCGGCGGCTGGACCGGCTACGGCAAGAACGTGTGGGGCCTGACCGCCAGCAACGGTCCCGGCGGCTTCGTGGTGAAGAGCGCGCAGGGCGAGAAGAAGTTCGAAGGCTACACCGCGCGTGGTGCCGGGCTGGACTACATCTCCGACGATGGCACCATCGCACCGACCGCCGCCGGCGGCTCGATCGCCTTCGCGCCGGAGATCGTGATCCCCGCGCTGGCCGAGATGAAGCAGCGCTACGGCAAATCCATCTACGACCGCTACGGCTTCGTCGATGCGTTCAACCCCAGCTTCCACACCCGCACCACGTTGCGTACGGGCAAACTGGTGCCCGAGCTGGGCTGGGTCGACACCGAGCAACTGGGTATCGACCAGGGCCCGATCCTGCTGATGATCGAGAACTGGCGCAGCGGCTTCGTATGGAACGTGATGAGAAAGAATCCGTACATCCGCCGGGGCCTGCAGCGCGCGGGCTTTCGCGGTGGCTGGCTGGCGACGCCGGAGCCGGCCGCCCCGTGAGCACCCGGGTGCGCCCGCGCGCCCGGCAATACCGGCTCGCGCTCGGCGTGCTGCTGGTGGCGGTGCTGGGCGCTGGCGCGCTGGCCGGCTGCGATCATCGCGAGGCATCGACGCAAACCCTCAGCTTCTGGACCTTCGGCCCCGAGGGTGAGGCGGTGCAGGCGCTGCTGCCCGCGTTCGAGCGGGCGCATCCGGACATCAAGGTCAGCGTGCAGCAGCTGCCGCTGAGCGCCGCGCACCAGAAGCTGCTCACCGCCTACGCCGGCGGCTCGATGCCGGACATGATGCAGCTGGGCAACACCTGGCTGCCGGAGATGGTCGCGCTGAATGCGGTGGAGCCGCTGGACGCGCGCGCGCGCGGCTCGACCAGCGTGGTGCCGGGCGACTACTTCGACAGCATCTGGGCCACCAACGTGATCGACGGCCGGCTCTACGGTGTGCCGTGGTACGTCGACACGCGGCTGCTGTTCTATCGCGTCGACCTGCTCAAGGCGGCCGGTTTCGACCACCCGCCGCGCGACTGGGCCGAATGGCGCCGCATGCTTGCGGCGCTGAGCGATCCGGCCGCACACCGCTACGGCATCCTGCTGCCCACCAACGAGTACGAGCAGCTGATGTCGCTGGCACTGGAGCAGCCCGACCCGCTGCTGCGCGACGGCAACCGCTACGGCAACTTCGAGAGCGCCGGTTTCAAGCGCGCGCTGCGCTTCTACGTCGATACCTTCCGCGAGCAGCAGGCGCCGGCGATCAGCAACGTGGTGGCCGGCAATCCGTGGGAGGAGTTCGGCCGCGGCGTGTATGCGTTCTATCTGTCCGGGCCGTGGAACATCGGCGAGTTCCGCTCCCGGCTACCGGCGGACCAGCAGGCGCGCTGGTCGACCGCGCGCCTGCCCGGGCCGGACGGCCCCGGCGCCGGCGCGGCCGGCGGCGCCAGCCTGGTGGTGTTCCGCCACTCGGCGCACAAGGACGCGGCCTGGGCGCTGATCGAATACCTCTCGCAGCCGCAGGTGCAGCGGCGCTTCTACGCGCTGGTGGGCGACATGCCGCCGCGACGCAGCGCCTGGGACGGCGGCGAGCTGAGCCGCGATGCCCAGGCGCGCGCGTTTCGCGAGCAGCTGGAGCACGTCAAGCCGACGCCACCGGTGCCCGAGTGGGAGCGCATCGCCAACGAGATGCAGCTGGTGGCCGCGCGGGTAATCGCCGGCGAGCTGACCGTCGACCAGGCCTGCGCGGAACTGGACAAGCGTGTCGACGCGATCCTGGAAAAGCGCCGCTGGGTGCTGGCCCGTCGCGAGGGTGCGCGATGAATCCACCGCGCACCGCCTGGCTGTTCCTGGCGCCCGCGCTGATGGTGATCGGCGTGTTCTTCGCGCTGCCGGTGCTCGGTGCGCTGGTGCTGAGCTTCACCGACTACGACCTGTACGCGCTGGCCGATCCGCACAACGTGCGCTTCGTCGGCCTGCACAACTACCTCGCGCTGCTGCAGCGCCCGCTGTTCTGGGCGGCGCTGGGCCACACGGTGTACTTCGTGGCGGTGGCGGTGCCGCTGTCGATGGCGGTGTCGCTGGGCGGCGCGCTGCTGCTGAATTCGCCGCTGGCGCGTGCGCAGGCGCTCTTCCGCACCGCGCTGTTCGCGCCGGTGGTGACCACCGTGGTGGCGGTGGCAATCATCTGGCGCTACCTGTTCAACACCAAGTACGGCGTGGTGAACGCGCTGCTCGACGCGCTGGGCGTGCACCCGGTGGACTGGCTGGGCGATCCGCACTGGGCGATGCCCACCATCATCCTTTTCGCGGTGTGGAAGAACTTCGGCTACAACATGATCATCTTCCTCGCCGGGCTGCAGGCGATCCCTTCGGCGCTGTACGAGGCCGCGCGCATCGACGGCGCCTCGCCGTGGCGGCAGTTCCGCCACATCACCGTGCCGATGCTGCGACCGACGCTGCTGATGGTGGCGATCCTCACCGTGTCGGGCTACTTCCAGCTGTTCGCCGAACCCTACGTGATCACCGAGGGCGGCCCGCTGCAGAGCACGGTGAGCGTGCTCTACCTGATGTACGACGAGGGCTTCACCTGGTGGAACCTGGGCTCGGCCTCGGCGGTGGCGTTCGCGTTGTTCATCGTGATGTTCGCAGTGACCGCGCTGATGCTGCGGCTGGCGCGGCGCGACCCGTCCGAGAGCGAGCCGGCATGAGCCCGCGCATCGCCCGGGTGGTCGTCAACGGCCTGCTGCTCGCCGGCACCGCGGTGGCGCTGTTTCCGCTGGCGTGGATGGTGTCGGTGTCGTTCATGCACCCGGGCGAGTCGGGCACGTTGCCGCCGCCGCTGTGGCCCGCGCACGCCACGCTGGAGAACTACCGCACGCTGTTCGTGCGCGCGGGCATGGGTCGCTATCTCGCCAACAGCCTGGCGGTGGCAAGTTCCATCACGCTGCTGTCGCTGGCATGCAACCTGATGGCCGGCTATGCGTTCGCCAAACTGCGCTTCCGCGGTCGCGCGGCGCTGTTCAAGGGGCTGCTGGGCGCGCTGGTGATTCCCGCGCAGGTGGCGATGCTGCCATTGTTCCTGCTGCTGAAATACCTGGGGCTGGTGAACAGCTATGCCGGCGTGGTGCTGCCGGCGCTGGCCAGCGTGTTCGGCATTTTCCTGGTGCGCCAGTACGCGCGCGGCATTCCGCGCGAACTGCTGGAGGCCGCACGCCTCGACGGCGCCGGCGAGGCGCGCATCTTCGTGCAGATCGTGCTGCCGCTGCTCAAGCCGATCGTGGTGACGCTGGCGATCGTCACCTTCCTCACCGCGTGGAACGACTTCATGTGGCCGCTGATCGTGCTGACCGGGCAGGACCACTACACGCTGCCGATCGGCCTGGCCTCGCTGGCGCGCGAGCACGCGCGCGACACCGAACTGATGATGGCCGGCGCGGTGATCACCGTACTGCCGGTGCTGGCGCTGTTCCTGGCGCTGCAGCGCTACTACCTGCAGGGCCTGCTGCTGGGCAGCGTGAAGCGATGAACACGACGGGCTTTCCGCGGCTGCCGCTGCGTTACCGGCTGGCCTGGATGCTGCTGTGGTTCGCGCTGCTCGGTGCCCTGGCGATGTTCGGTGGCCGGTCGCCGGCACCAGCTGCGTCTGCCACGCGGCCACAGCTGCGCCAGGCCGGGCTGTCCGGTGCTGACGCCAACAGCGGCCCGGCAGACGAGCGCGCACGCCGCGGCGCTGGCGCAGCGGCCGAGACGGCGTTCCGGCAGCCTTGATGGCGAGCATGGCAGCTGTGTCCGTGCCCGCTGGCGGCGTGATTGTGGTGATGGGCGTGTCCGGCAGCGGCAAGAGCACCTTCGGTGCCACGCTGGCCAAAGTCATGCATGCGCGCTTTCTGGATGCCGACGACCTGCATCCGCCCGCCAACCGCCGCAAGATGGCCGCCGGCATCGCACTGGACGACGACGATCGCCGCGCGTGGCTCAACGCCGTGGCCGTCTGGATGGCCAAACGCGGCGACGACGGCGAGCCCGGCGTGGTCGCCTGCTCGGCGCTGCGCCGGCGTTATCGCGACCGCCTGCGCGCGGCCGGCGGCGTGGTGCGCTTCGTGTATCTGGAGGTGCCTCGCGCGGAGCTGGAGCAACGCATGCGCTCGCGCCGGCATTTCATGCCGGTGGCGCTGCTGGACAGCCAGCTGGCCACGCTGGAGCCCCCGGGCCAGGATGAAGCCGCCTGCATCGTCGATGGCACCCTGCCGCTGGAGGAAAACCTGCGACGCGTCCTCGGATGGCTGACCTCACCGGGGTAGGAGCCCGCTCGCGGGCGATGCTCTTCGCTCTGAATCGACATCAAAGCCAGGTGCATCCCCCGGGAGCGGGCTCCTATCGGCGCAATGCGGATGGCGTTAGAACCTGCCGGCGCGGAAGTCGGCGATCGCCTCGTGGATCTGCTCGGCGGTGTTCATCACGAAGGGGCCGTAGCGGGCGACCGGCTCCTTCAGCGGCTGGCCGGCGACCAGCAGCACGCGCGCAGGCGCATCGCCGCCGGCGATGGTCACCGACTCGCCCTTGGTCAACACCGCCAGCTCGCTGCGCGAAAGCGTTTCGCCGGCGACCTGCGCCGACTCGCCCTCGAACACGTAGGCGAACGCGCTGTGCCCTTCCGGCAGCGGCACGGTGACCGAGGCACCCGGCTGCACGGCGAGATCCAGGTAGATCGGCGCGGTGGCGATGCCGCTCACCGGGCCGCTGGCGCCGCCGAAGTCGCCGGCGATCACGCGGGCCTCGACGCCATCGGCCGGACGCACCACGGGGATCTTTTCCGGCGCGATGTCCTGGTAGCGCGGGGCGGTCATCTTGTCCTTCGCCGGCAGGTTCACCCACAGCTGGAAACCCCACATCAGGCCATTCTCCTGCTGCGGCATTTCCGAATGCAGGATGCCGCGACCGGCGGTCATCCACTGCACGCTGCCGGGGCCGAGGTCGCCGCGGTTGCCGTGGTTGTCGCCGTGCTGCATGTGGCCGGCCAGCATGTACGTCACCGTTTCGAAGCCGCGGTGCGGATGCTCGGGGAAGCCGGCGATGTAGTCGTCGGCCTGGTCGGAGCGAAACTCGTCCAGCAGCAGGAACGGGTCGAGCATGTCCAGCGCGGGCTGGCCGATGACGCGCTTGAGCTTCACCCCCGCGCCGTCGGCGGTGTCCGTGCCGCGGATACGGCGGAAGATGCGACGCTCGGTCATGACAGTGCTCCGGTGGATTGAGGCACCCAAGATGATCGCGCTTGGCGTCGAAGCCAAGCGCGCCGTCGGGAACGGATTGTTCGGCAGTGGCAACGACGGTGCCGCGCAACGTTCAACGAGCGCAGACGCCAGCCGTCACCCCGCGCCCGGCGGCCACCCTGATCGAATGCTTCGACAGCGCTGGATGATGATGATGCGCATGCATGGAGATGGCCACCCCCACGCGTCGAAAGTCAGGGATGACCGGATGGCCCGCGCGAGGCGTGTCGGGAGATCGCCGCGCGGTTCAAGGAGGGGTGCGGAACCGACCAGTGCCGTCAATCCGCGCGGCCCCCTTGAGCCGTCACGCCCGCGAGATGCCTCCCTCCAGCAGCCGGCTGATCATGCGGGGAGTCGCTCTCAACGGCGAGAAGCAGATGGATTCCCGCGTGGCCAGACGTTCGTCTGTTGAGAGCCGCGGGAAGACGAGGGCGGAATCGGGACGGCACCACGCGGCCCGGCATCACCCACGGGAGGCCCGGGAAAGCGCCTCCGGCGAGCCGCGTGCATCAAGCGGTGCGCAGCAAGCCCGGCCGGCTGCACTGGCGAGACCACGTCTGTCGTCGGCTCGCCCGCCGCTGATTCCTCAATGCACCCAGTGCCCGCTGCGATGCCGCGGCGGCGCGGCGGCTTCTTCGCTGTCGGCGGCGAGGGCCTGGACCTGGGCGTCGAGTTCGGCCTCGGTGGCCGGGTGCTCCTGCCAGTACTGGCTCACCGCGCCGAGCACCGCCGGCACCTGCGACAGGCATTCGTCGTATTCGTCGTCGCTGAGCTTCTCGAACTCGGCATCGGCGTTGAGGATGCCCTCGTCCACGGCCAGCGCCATCACCGGGCCAAGCAGTTCCATCAGCTCCGGGTCTTCGGCCAGGCGCTTCTCCCACAGCCCGGCGCGCAGGTCGATGCCGCGGCTGAAGCCCTCGCACCAGCCGGCGGCGCTGAGCGCCGGACCCATGTCGGTGTCGATCTCGCCGAGGATCGGCTCGTAGGCGTCGACGTCCAGCTCGGCCTCGATCGAGTCGTTGAGCTTGGCCAGCAGGGCGAGCACGCGGTTGCCTTCGTCTTCGTCGGCGAACGGGTGGTGCAGCACTTCGGGCAGCCACTCCTCGGGCGTCACCAGCATCGGGCCGACCGCCAGCGCGGAGAGCAGGCCGTGCACGCCGTCGAGCAGCAGACTGTCGTCCTCGGCATGCGCGCGCAGGTAGCGGTCCAGTTCATCCAGTTCGCTGTCGTCGAGCGAGCTGGGCCAATCGTTGGAAGAGGTGTTCATGGGTGTCAGATGTCCAGGTCCAGCGTCACCGGCGTGTGGTCGGATGGCCGCTCCCAGCGGCGCGGTTCGCGGTCGATGGTGGCGGCGCGCGCGCGCGGCTTGAGCGCCTCGCCGATGAGGATCAGGTCGATGCGCAGGCCCATGTTGCGCCGGAACGCCGCCTGCCGGTAGTCCCACCAGCTGAAGTGGCCGGCGTCGGTTTCGAACAGGCGGAAGCTGTCGTGCAGGCCGAGCTCGGTGATCGCCTTCAGCGCGGCGCGCTCGGGCGGCGAGCACAGGATGTCCTCGCCCCAGGCGACCGGATCGTAGACGTCGCGATCGTCCGGGCAGATGTTGAAGTCGCCCAGCACCACCAGGTTCGGATGGCGCTCCAGCTCGGCGGCGAGGAACTCGCGCACGCGGGCCATCCAGTCCAGCTTGTAGGCGTACTTCTCGTCGCCCACCGCCTTGCCGTTGACCACGTACAGGTCGACCACGCGCAGCTCGCCGACGGTGGCGGCGAGGATGCGCCGCTGCGGATCGTCCAGCCCGGGAATGTCGGTGACCACGTCGGCGAACGCCGGCTGGGTATCCGCCCGCGCCAGCAGCGCCACGCCGTTGTAGGTCTTCTGCCCCGCATACACCGCGCGGTAGCCGGCGGCGGCGAGTGCGTCGACCGGAAACTTGGCGTCCTCCAGCTTGGTTTCCTGCAGCGCCACCACGTCGGGCTGCGCATCGGCCAGCCACTGGGTGAGATGCGGCAGGCGCACGTTGAGCGAGTTGACGTTCCAGCTGGCGATCTTCATCGGCGCATTGTAAGGGAGCGGCGCCGGTGTCGCTCCGCGGCTCAGGCGTCGGGTGCTGCCAGGTGCACCGGCGCGGGCAGCGACGGCAACGGTGAGCTGCAGCGGACTTGCGATGGAGATGGTGCTGGCTTGCCGTCCTCGGCGGCATAGCCGATCACCACGTCGCCCCGGCTCCGGCATGTCGCGGCGACCTGCGCGACGATGGCCAACGGATCGCCCTGTGCCAGCGAGCGGCCGCCGATCGACACCACCTTGGCGCCCGGTCGCAAGGCCTTGCAGCGCGGCAGTGGCTGATCCAGCCGGATGCCGTCGGGGTTGTTGCCGAAACTGACCATGCCGCCGCAATCGCTCGCCATCAGGTGGAACATCACCTTGCCGAGATAGGCGCGGCGGGTGTCGGCGTCTAGCACGGTCTCGTGTTGCACGCGCACGCCCAGCGCTGTCCATGCCTCCACCAGGCGAGGCGCGAAGGCGCCCGGGCTGGTCACCGCGTCCATCAGGCCCGCGCGCACCGATGGCGCAAGGCTCGCCGGCATCAAATCCTGCCACTGGTATCCCGGCTGTCGATCGCGCAAATGGGCTTGGCGCAGTCGCCGCCACAATCCGAAATAGCCGCGCGCCGGATCGGCCGGATCGGCCGCCAGCGCCAGCGCGGACATCAGCGCGGCACCGCAGTCGTAGGGCATCTGGCCGGGCTGCGGATGCGCAGCGAGGGTGGCGGCGATGCCCGCGTCGTGCGGCAGCGCCAGCAGGCAGGCGTTGTACGAGCGCGCCACCGCGTTCCACATTTCCTGGCGCGACTGCCCCAGCACCTGCGCCGTGGCGAAGATCCGCGCCAGCTCGGCGCCGCCCTCCTTGGCCAGGAGCGCCTCTCCTTCGGGCGAACCCAGCGTGGCGTCGCTGTCCCAGCTGTGGAAGAGCTCGTGCGCGAGGAAGCCGGTGAGCTGGTCGGCCGTGGCGCGGTCGACCTGTTTCCAGGCGTCCCCGTAGAGGCCGAGCGCGATCGCCGCAGGAAGGTGATCGCCCTTGTAGTCGCGGGCGCCGCGCGGCGTGGGCCGGTTGAAGACGAACAACATCGGCACCGATGCCGGCCCCATGGTGCGTGTGTACAGATCGACCAGCGCCGGCACCTGGGCGGCGATGCGCCGGCGGATCCACGTCGGCGTGCCGCGATCACTCACCAGCATCAGGGCACCGTGACGCAGCACATCAGGATGACCGAACGCGACATAGCCCTCCGGCTGCGCCATGTCACTGGCCAGCGGCGCGCGTTGCGCGCGGCCGTAGCCGATCACCTGGTCGCCGCGTGAAGGCTGCCAGCGCGGGCACAGCGACGTCGCCGTGTCGGCGGCCAGGAACAGCGGTGTGTATACCGCCACGGTGCCATCGGTGAAGCGCAGGTACGGCGGGTAGGCGCCGTCCTCGATCGGCGCGTCGGCGCTCACGTCCATGCGCAGGTGCAGCGTGCGTTGACCGGGCCTCGCCGGTGACAGCGTGGTCTCGCCGATCCGCGCCGATCCGTCCGGCGAGGTCCACAGCCTGGTCCGGCGATATGGCGCCAGGTCGGTCATGCTCAGCGTGTCCACGCCCGCCGGAAGGGTGACGAAGGCATCGACCGCGTGCGTGCCGGCGTCGTAGCGCACGTCCACCGGCACGCAGCCGGCGCGGGCGCGAACGCTCGCCAGCGCGACCGTGGCGGCAAGCGCGATAAGCAGACGTTTCATCGGCGGCATCCGGTGGGTGCGGAGCGACCATTGAAAAGGGCGTGTACGTCACCGCACACGCCCCAGAGGTCACGAAGGCCCCATGACCTTCGACTCAGGCGATCAGGCCGTGGCTGCGCAGCAGCGCTTCCGGCTCGGGCTTGCGGCCGCGGAAGGCGACGAAGCTTTCCAGCGCCGGGCGGCTGGCGCCCACGGCCAGCACCTCGCTGCGGAAGCGGGCGCCGGTGTCGGCGTCGATCACGCTGCCGCTGCGGGTGGACGCCTCCTCGAACGCGCCGAAGGCGTCGGCGCTGAGCAGTTCCGCCCACAGGTAGCTGTAGTAGCCGGCCGCGTAGCCGCCCGCAAAGATGTGGCTGAAGGCGTGCGGGAAGCGCTGCCATGCCGGCGGGTGCAGCACCGCCACTTCCTTGCGCACCTGCTCCAGTACGGCCATCGGACGCGCGCCCTGGGCCGGGTCGTAGTCGCGGTGCAGGAGGAAATCGAACAGCGCGAATTCGAGCTGGCGCACCAGGAACAGGCCGGCGTGGAAATGCCGTGCGGCGAGCATGCGCTGGAACAGTTCTTCCGGCAGGCGTTCGCCGGTCTGCCAGTGGCGCGCGAACAGGTCCAGCGCCTCGCGGTTCCAGCCGAAGTTCTCCATGAACTGGCTGGGCAGTTCCACCGCGTCCCACTCCACGCCGTCGATGCCGCCGATCGAGGGCAGGCTCACCTCGGTCAGCAGGTGGTGCAGGCCGTGACCGAACTCGTGGAACATCGTGAGCACGTCGTCGTGGGTGAGCAGCGCCGGCTTGCCCTCGGTGGGCGGCGCGAAGTTGCAGGTGAGGAAGGCCACCGGCAGCTGCTTCGTATCGCCGTCGTCGAAGCGCGCGCGGCACACGTCCATCCACGCGCCGCCGCGCTTGCCGCTGCGCGCATAGAGGTCGACGTAGGCGCCGGCGAACACGCGGCCGTCGGCGTCCTTCACGTCGTAGTAGCGCACGTCCGGATGCCATACATCGACGCCGTCGCGCGGCGCGAGATCAATGCCGTAGAGCTTGCGGGTGATCGCCCACAGGCCGTCGATCACCGCCGGCAGCGGGAAGTACGGCTTGAGCTGCTCCTCGTCCAGCGCGTACTGCTGCTGGCGCAGTTTTTCCGCGGCGTAGGTGATGTCCCAGGGTTCGAGATTGTCGAGCTTGAGCTGCTCGCTGGCGAACGTGCGCAGCGCGTCCAGCTCCTGCCTGGCGACCGGCTTGGCGCGCGCGGCGAGGTCACGCAGGAAGCTGAGCACCTCGTCCGGCGAGGAGGCCATCTTGGTGGCCAACGACTCCTCGGCGGCGTTGGCGAAGCCCAGCAGCTGCGCCGCCTCGTGGCGCAGCGCCATGATCTGTTCGATGCGCGCGCTGTTGTCGTACTTGCCCGCATGCGGGCCCTGGTCGGAGGCGCGCGTCTGGTAGGCCCAGTACACGCGCTCGCGCAGCTCGCGCTTGTCGGCGTAGCTGAGCACCGCCTGCACGCTGGGCTGCTTGAGCGTGACCAGGAACCCCTCCAGCTCCTGCTCCCTGGCGTACTGGCGCAGCACCGCGCGGCCGGACTCGGGCACGCCGGCGAGGTCGCGCTCGTCGGTGATGTGCTCGTGCCAGGCGTCCGTGGCGTCCAGCACGGCGTTGGAGAACTCGGTGGACAGCTTGGACAGCGCCACGCCGATCTCGCGGAAGCGGCTGCGCGCCGGCTCCTCCAGCGCCACGCCGGACAGGCGGAAGTCGCGCAGCGCATGCTCGACCAGCGAACGCTCCGCACGCGGCAGCGCGGCGAAGTCCGGCGCGTCGGCCAGTGCCTGCACGGCGGCGTAGAGGTCGCGGTTCTGGCCCAGCTCCAGCGCGTGGTCGGTGAGCTTTTCCTCGGCCGGACCGTAGGCCTCGCGCAGCGCCGGGGTGTCGGCCACCGAATGCAGGTGGCCGACCGGCGCCCACGCGCGCGCCAGCCGCTGCTCCAGCCGCTCCTGGCCCAGCATCACCGTGGCGAAATCGCGCGGCGCGTCAGCCGCGGTCATCGCGGCGATGGCGGCGCGGTAGTCGGCCAGCAGCGTGTCGACCGCCGGACCCACGTGCTCGGGGCGGATCGCCGAGAACGGCGGCAGCGGCGCGTCGGACAGCAGGGGGTTGCCGGTGGGGGCGGTATCGGAAGCCATGGGATCTCCTACGTGGTGGACCAGCGTGGCGACCGCGTGGGGCGAAATCAAGCGGCGGTGCGGGCTGCGGCGCGGTTCTGTCACATCGCCCGCCTAGCATCGGCGCGATGGCCCGCGCCGCCGCCCACCTGCTCCTGCTGAATCACCCGCTGTTCGCCGGGCTGGACGAGCCGACGCGCCACGCGCTGGCCGACGACCTGGTGCCGTTCGGCCTGCCCGGCGGGCGGCCGCTGTTCAAGGCCGGCGAGCCGGCCGACGCGCTGTACCTGCTGGTCAGCGGCAGCCTCGGCGTGTTCGATGGACCGACCCGCCTGGTGCAGCAGATCGGCGCCGGCATGAGCGTGGGCGAAACCAGCCTGCTCGGCGGCGACGCCCGCCACCGCACCGTGCGCGCCCTGCGCGACAGCGAGCTGCTGCGGCTGGATCGCGCTGCGTTCGAGGCGCTGCTGCGTCGGCATCCGGATCTGCTGCTGCGGTTGGCACGCGACACCGTGGCGCGACTGCAGCCGCGGGTCCGCGAGGACGACCGGCCCGGCACGCCACGCACCTTCGCCCTGCTGCCGGCCGAGCCGTCGGTGCCCGCGCGCACGCTGGCGATACAGCTGGCGCGCGCGCTGGAACCCTACGGCAGCAGCCTGGTACTCGACGCGCAGCAGGGCCGCGGGCGTGGCGCGGAGTGGTTCGCCGAGCGCGAGGCGCAGGTGCGCTTCGTGATCTACCTCGACGAGGGTCGCGACGACGCCTGGCGCCAGCGCTGCCTGCGCCAGGCCGACGTGCTGCTGCCGGCGGCGCGGGCCAGCGAGGCGGCGCGGCCGTGGCCGGATCTGGCGCATCCGGCAGTGGCGCGGCACCGGCCGCGGCACCTGCTGCTGGTGCATCCCGGCCACCAGGTGGCGCTGGGCTGCACCGCGCGCTGGCGCGGCCAGTTCAGTGGCGCGCTGATGCACCACCACGTCTGCCGCGCGGCCGACATGGCACGCGTGGCGCGGCTGGTCAGCGGCCACGGCCGCGGCTTGGTGCTGGCCGGCGGCGGCGCGCGCGGGCTGGCGCACCTGGGTGCGTTGCGCGCATTGGCCGAAGCCGGGCATCAGTTCGACGCGGTCGGCGGCAGCAGCATCGGCGCCATCGTCGGTGCCGGCGTAGCCGCGGGTTGGGCCATCGACGAATGGCAGGCGCGCTGCGTGAACGCGTTCCTGCGCGGGCGGCTGCTGTCGGACTGGACGCTGCCGATCGTGGCGCTGACCCGCGGCGCGCGGGCCACGCGCACGCTGCGCGATACCTTCGGCGCGCTGGCGATCGAGGATCTGCCGCTGCCGTTCTTCTGCGTCGCCACCAGCCTGTCCGGCGCCGGCCAGTGCGTGCAGCGGCACGGCCCGCTGTGGCGAGCGTTACGCGCGTCCAGCGCGATTCCCGGCGTGCTGCCGCCGGTACTGCACGGTGGCGAGGTGCTGGTGGACGGCGCGCTGGTGAACAACCTGCCCACCGACGTGATGGCCGCCGACGGGCTGGCGCACATCACCGCGCTGGACATCCGCGCCGAGATCACTCTGCGCGCCGCGGTCGACGAGGCGATGACGCCGCCCCTGTGGCGCCTGGCCTTCCAGCGCGGGCGTCGGCCGGGGCTGGTTTCCAGCCTGGTGCGCGCCGGCATGGTCAGCGGCGAGGCCGCCGCGCTGGAACGCCGCGCGCTGGCCCATCGGCTGGTGACCCCATCGCTCGACCACGTCGGCGTGCTCGACTGGAAGGACTGGCGGCGAGCGATCGAGGCCGGATATCGGGCGACGGTCGAGATGCTGGAGAAGGAGCGAGGAGTGAGTGGAGTGGAGAGGAGTGAGGAGTGAGAGGAGGGCCGCTGCGGGCGGCGCCACCTGTGCGGAGGCCGCCATCTCTCTCGCTACTCAACGCGGCGTGTCCGGGCATCCCCGGACGCTCTTGCTCTCTCTCACTCCTCACTCCTCTTCACTCACTCCTCGCTCCTAGAATGGCCGCATGAGCATCCGCACCTACCAGGGCCACACCCCCGCGCTCGGCCAGCGCGTCTACGTCGATGCGGCAGCCACGGTGATCGGCCGCGTCGAGCTGGCTGACGACGTCTCGATCTGGCCCGGCGCGGTGCTGCGCGGCGACGTGCACTTCATCCGCGTGGGCGCGCGCAGCAACGTGCAGGACGGCGCCGTGGTGCACGTCACCCACGACGGCCCGTACTCGCCGGGCGGCTTTCCCACGGTGATTGGCGAGGGCGTCACGGTCGGCCACGGCGCGGTGATCCACGCCTGCACCATCGAGGACTACTGCCTGATCGGCATGCACGCCACCGTGCTCGACGGCGCGGTGGTGAGGAAGTACGGCTTCGTCGGCGCCGGCAGCCTGATCCCGCCGGGCAAGGTGGTCGGCGAGCGGGAGCTGTGGCTGGGCAACCCGGCCAGGTGCGTACGCCTGCTGAGCGACCGGCAGGTCGAGCAGATGCACTACTCCGCCGACCACTACGTGCGGATCAAGGACGGCTACCTGGCCGAGGCTGGATGACGCCCCGGCGCGTGCTGTTCCTGTGCAGCCGGCACCGCTTGCGCAGTCCCACGGCGGCGGCTGTATTCGCCGCCTGGCCCGGGCTGGAAGTCGACTCGGCCGGCCTGGCCGACGACGCGGAGACACCGCTCGATCCCGCCCAGCTGGACTGGGCCGATCTCGTGGTAGTGATGGAGGCGCGCCATGCCAGGCGACTGCGCCAACGCTTCGGCTCCCGGCTCGGCGGCAAGCGCGTGGTCAGCATCGACATTCCCGACCGCTACGCGTTCATGCAGCCCGAACTGGTGGCGCTGCTGGAGCAGCGTGTCGGTCCGCTGCTGCGCTGAGGCGTTGTTCAGCGGGCGGCCGCGGCTTCCTCGGCGGCTTCCGCCTTCGCCCGAATCGCGGCAGCGCGCGCCTCGTCCTCGCGCACCACGATCATGCGCTGTGCGTCGAGCTTGCCGGCCAGTAGCGACAACGTGAAGTTGTCGCTGTCCGCCTCGCGCAGCAGGCGCAATTCGCGTTCGGCCTCGTCGAGCTGGCGCGCGTTGATTGCCTGTTCCACCGCGGCCATCGCGTCGGGCATCTGCTCGCCCAGGTGCTGGCGCGCCACCGCATTGGCGGGATCGAGCTCCAGCACGCTGAGATAGAACTCGTACGCGTTGGCACCGGCCGGCGCCACCAGCCGATGCTCGGCCAGCGCCTGGTCGGCGAGGTTGAGCAGGATGCCCACGCCGTCCTGATCGCCACCCGTGGACGCGTCGGGCGTGGCGGCCTCGTGGCGGCTGCAACCGGCGAGGCCGACGAGCAGGCTGAGCGTGGCGATCGACCAACGGAGCGGACGGCGCAGGGACGGATCGGGCAGACGCATGGGGGCTACTCGATAAAACGCGCGGGGACGGGCCGCGCATGGTGACCGGCGCGCGTGTCAGGCCGGTGACGCCAGGCGCGATCCGGTTACAGGCGGAAGTCCAGCCGCTGGCGCAGGCTCACCGCCACCGGCTGGCCGTTGCGCGTGGCCGGCGCGAACACCCAGCGCTGCACGGCCGTGGTGGCGGCCAGGTCGAACACGCTGCCCGGCTTGGACTGCAGCACCTTGACCGCGTCCACGTGCCCGTCCGGCTGCACGGTGAACTGCACTTGCACCCAGCCTTCGCGACGGCTGCGCCGCGCCTCCTGCGGGTAGTACGGCTCGACCCGGCGCTGCAGCACCGGCGCGGTGGCGGGCACGCTCGGCGCGGGTGCGGGTGCGGATGTCGCCGCGGGCGGGGCGGCTACCGCCGCCGCAACGAGCGGAGCCGCGGCCGGCGCCTGCTCCGGCGCGGGCGCGGGCGCGGGCGCGGCGGCGGCCACCGGTTCGCGGCTCGCCGGCGTCCTTGCCGGAGCCTGCGCTGGCGCGGCCGCGACGGCCGCGGCGGCGAGCGCGCGCTGGTGCTGATCGGCAAGCTGGCCGCGCAGCAGGGTCAGCGTGTAGTTCGCCGGATCGGCGCGGGCGAGCAGGTCGAGCTGGCGCTGCGCCTCGTCGAGCTGCCCGGCGCGGATGGTGGCGCCGACCTGTTCGGCGGCGAACGGGAACAGTTCGCGCAGCGCGTCGCTGGCGACGCTGTTGGACGGCTGCTGCGCGAGCACCGCGAGGTAGCGCTCGAACGCGCTCTGCCCGGTCGGCGCCACCAGCTGCTGCGCGGCGACCGCGGCGCGCGCTTCGCCCAGCAGCTGCTCGACGGAGCGTGGCGCGGTGGGCGGCGCATCGGCGCGGACGATCGAACCGGTGGTCGCCGGTTTGGTGGCGACGTCCTCGGCACGCGTGCGCTGCCACCACGCCCAGGTCAGGGCGCCGCCGCAGGCGAGCAGGATCAGCGTGATCGCGAGGGCGACGCGGAAGTCGCCGCGCTGACGCGCGCGCGGGAACGGGCGGGACTCGGGGAGCATGGGCACGACATCGAAGCACCGGCCAGCCGCCGGCGGCGCGCCAGACTAATGAGCCGATGTTGCGCTCGCGTGGCGTCGCAGTGCGCTCAGCGGGTGGCCGCCTCCAGCGCACCAAGCCAGGCCAGCGCGTGCGCGCGGTCGGTGCCGCACATCGCCGGCTCCGGACGCAGGCTGGCGCACACCGCGGGGCGATCGGGCTGGCCGAACAGGCGGCAGCGGTTGGCGTCATCCAGCTGCACGCAGCGCACGCCGGCGGGCTTGCCGTGCGGCATGCCGGGAATCGGCGTGCTGATCGACGGGGCGATGCAGCAGGCGCCGCAGCCGACGCGGCAGTCCATCGGCGCGCGCCTCAGCCGCGCAGCGCGGCGTACACCGGATCGGTGTCCGGTCGTCGGCCGTGCCACAGCTCGAAGGCGTCGGCGGCGGTCTCCACCAGCATGCCCAGGCCGTCGAAGGCGAACAGCGCGCCGGCGCTCTGCGCCCAGGCGAGGAAGGCGATCGCGGCCTGGCCGTAGCTGAGGTCGTAGCAGAGCGCGCGGCTGCCGACGATGGCGCCGGGCAGCTCGAGCGCGGCGCCGAGCACGCCGGCCGAGGTGGCGTTGAGGATCAGGTTGTAGCTGCCGATGTCCGCCAGGTCGCTCCAGTAGCGCGTGTGCACGCGCTCGGGCTCGCCGATGGCGTCGGCCAGCGCGTCGGCCGGGCCGGGACTGCGGTTGACGATGGTGAGACTCTGCACGCCGGCGTCCAGCAGCGACCAAGCCACGCCGCGCGCCGCGCCGCCTGCACCGAGCAGCAGCGCGTCGTGGCCGCGCAGGTCGACGCGGTGGCGCTCGGTGAGGTCGCGCACCAGGCCGGCGCCGTCGGTGTTGTGCGCGGCGAGACGGCCGTCGTCCAGCCGGGTCAGCACGTTGGCGGTGCCGGCGCGGTGGGCCGCCTCGCTGGCGGTGTCGGCCAGTGCCAACGCCGCGGCCTTGTGCGGCAGCGTGACGTTGGCGCCATGGCCGGCGTCGGCGAAGAAATCGCGCACCGCCTCGGGGAAATCCGCCGGCGCGGCGTCGATGGCGCGGTAGTCCACCGCCAGGCCGAATTGCTCGCCGAACGCGCGGTGGATGCGCGGCGACTGCGAGTGGCCGATCGGATGGCCAAACACGGCGTAGCGGCGGTCGGTCATGACGCGGTTCCTGCTGGTGGATGACCGCACATTCTACCCGCGCCGTGGCGCCGCTCCGCCCGGAATCAGGGCTGCTCGAAGCCCGCCTGGCCGAGGTCTTCACACCGCTGCGGCACCTTGCGCACCTGGTCGACCGGAAAGCCCTCGGCCTTGGCCACGGCGAGCAGCCTCTGGTACTCGGCGGCGGGCAGCTGGCGCTCGCGCGCCATGATCCACATGAGCTTGCGCGAGGGCAGGCCGATCAGCACCGAGCGGTAGTCGGGCGCGAGGTCCACGATCACGTAGTCCGAGCGCAACGGCCACACCAGCTGCACCTTCCAGTGCGCGGTGTCGGCCGGATCGGGCAGCCAGGCCTTGCCGGCCCAGGTCTTCTCCGGTGCATCGAAGCCCTTGCGGTAGTGGTAGGTGACCGCGATGTCGCCGTCAGGCTTGAGGCGGTACTCGTCGGCGGTGGCCACGTCGCCCTTTTCGGCAAAGTACGGCACGTGACCGATCACGTACCAGGTGCCCATGTAGCGGGCGAGGTCGACGTCTTTCGCCTGGCGCAGCGGCGGCTGGCTGGCGCAGCCGCCGAGCAGGGCGACGACGAGCAGGGTGAGCAGGGCGGTGAAGCGGGGTTTCATGGCGGGTCCTCGAGGGCAACGACGGGCGGGTACCCACGGGTACGGAGCGGCCGCGCGGAATGATGCAGTCCGCGCCGTGAAAGCCGCCGTCGCGGGCCATCGCAGCCGCTGAGACGCGGGCCGCGGAAGCTCGGCGCCTGCACTCACGCCCGTTGCCGGAGCTCGCCATGTCCCGTCGTTCGCTGCCGTCGTTCCCGCTCGCCCACGCCTCGCCGTTCACCCAGTGGGTCGCCGCCATCGGCCTGTGCTGGCTGGGCGTGGGGCTGTTCGCGCTGGCGCTGACGCCGGTGCCCGCGCATACCCTGGAGTCGGGCTGGTCGCCGACGTTCTGGCTGGTACTGGCACCAGTCAGCGCCCTGCTCGGCCTGCGCCTGCGCGCCGGCTGAGCGATCGACCGTCCGCCGCAGGCCGTACCGCACGCGGCGGACGGCGGCATCTGTGCTAAAAGTGGCGCTGTTCCTGATCGTCTTCCAGTGCCTCGCCCCTCGCGGCAGCAGGCCTTTGCACGGGGCCGCATGGCACACCCTGACAACCTCTGGTTGCTCGCGCTGCTGAGCGCGCTCGCCACCTTGCATGCCTACCTGGCGCTGGACGTGATCGGCCGCGTCACCCGCACGCGCGGCGCCGTGCCGGCGCTGTGGCTGGGCTTCGGCGCGGCGGTGCTGGCGGTCGGCGTGTGGGCGACGCGGCAGCTCGGCTTGGCGGCCTCCAGCGGACTGGACGGCTTGCGCGACGCGGCCGCCTTCGGCACCACCTGGCTGGCCACCGCGGCCGCGCTCTGGCTGATGGAACGTCCGCGGCGGCCCGCGCTGGCGACCGCACTGGCCGGCATCACGCTCGGCGGCGGCCTGGCGTTCGCCAGCCGGCTGGACCTGTCGCTGGACGGCGGCGCGATCATCCCCGACCTCGCCAGCATGCTGCTCTGCGCGATCGTCGGCGCCTGGCTGGCGCTCGCGCTGCGCGGGCAGGTGCCGACGCGCTGGCGCGCGTGGTTGTCGGCCGCCGTGCTGGGCCTGACCGTGGTCGCGGTGCCTTGCGTGGGCGTGGCGATGGCGCGCGATGCCGCGGCGGCGCAGCTACTCGGCAGAAACGTCGCGACGGCGCCGGCCGCGGCGGCCTTCGTGATTTCCGCCCTGGTCCTGCTGCTGGCTGCGGTGGTGCTGCGCGCGCAGCGCGAGCTGGCACGCCAGGCGGCGCAGATCCGCGGCGAGCTGGAGGCCGCGCGCCAGGCGCTGGTGCACCAGGCGTTCCACGACGTGCTCACCGCGCTGCCCAACCGCGCTAAGGTGCTGGCCCAGCTGCAGGAGCTGCTGCCGAACGCGCGTCGCGAGGCGTTCGAGGTCGCGGTGATGTTCATCGACCTGGACGGTTTCAAGTCGATCAACGACACGCTCGGCCACGAGGCCGGCGACGCGTTCCTGCGCTGCGTGGCCGACGCGCTGCGCGACAGCGTGCGCCCGCGCGACACCGTGGCGCGCTTCGGCGGCGACGAATTCGTGGTGGTGCTGGAGCGCTACCGCAGCCGCGGCAACCTGAGTGCGATCTGCGACAAGATCCTCGCCCGGGTCAGCGCGCCGGTGCTGGTGGCCGGGCAGAAGGTGACCGCCACCCCCAGCATCGGCGTGGCGATGTTCCCCGGCGACGGCGACGACCCGGCCGAACTGCTGCGCCACGCCGACATCGCGATGTACGCGGCCAAGCAGCGCGGCAAGGCCGGCTTCTGTTTCTACGAGCCGAGGATGATCGAGCAGGCCAGCGAGCGGCTGGCGCTGTCCACCGAGTTGCGCGAAGGGCTGGGCCGCGGCGAGATTCGCGTCTGCTACCAGCCGAAGGTAGACCTGCGCACGCGCGAACTGGTGGGTCTGGAGGCGCTGGCGCGCTGGGCGCATCCCACCCGGGGCGCGCTGCCGCCGTCGGTGTTCATCCCGCTGGCCGAGGATTGCGGGCTGATCGCCCGGCTCGGCGAGACGGTGGTGCGCGAGGTGGCCGGGCAGATCGCCCAGTGGCGCGCGCAGGGACTGCCGCTGGTGCCGGTGGCGATCAACCTGTCGATGCAGGAGGTGCAGGGCGCGCAGTTCGTGCCGTCGCTGCTGCGCACGCTGGGCGAGGCGGGGCTGGATCGCGACGCGATCGAGTTCGAGATCACCGAGACGGCCGCGATGACCGACGTGCACACCACGCTGGGCCAGCTGCGCACGCTGGACACGCTGGGCTTTCGCATCGCCATCGACGACTTCGGCACCGGCTTCTCCAGCCTCAGCCACCTGCGCCAGCTGCCGGCGCGGGCGATCAAGATCGACCAGTCGTTCGTGCACGGCGCGCGCCGCTCGCACCATGATCGCGAGATCGCCGAGGCGATCATCGCGCTGGCGCGCAAGCTGCGCCTGCACACCATCGCCGAAGGCGTGGAGACCGAGGAGCAGGCGCGCTGGCTGCAGCGGGCCGGCTGCGACACCGGCCAGGGTTTCCTGTTCGGACGTCCGCTCGATGCGGAGCGGGTGGCCGCGATGCTGCGCGAACGCTGCGCCGCGCCCACGCTCGACGGCTGAGCGGACTCAGCGGCCGATGCCGAGCCGCTTGTGTTCCATCCGGCGCAGGAACTCCTGCATCACGCGCAGGTACAGGTCCTCGCCGAGGTAGACATCTTCCACGCCGGCGTCGATCGACGGGTTGTCGTTCACCTCGATCACCACCGGCTTGCCGTGGACCTGCTTGAGGTCCACGCCGTACAGGCCGTCGCCGACCGCGTTGGTGGCCTTCAATGCGAGCTTCACCACGTCGCTCGGGGCATCGCGCACCGGAATCGTCTCGAAGCCGCCGGACTTGGCCGTGCCCTTGGCGCCGTGGTTGTAGATCTGCCAGTGGCCGCGCGACATGTAGTACTTGCATGCGTACAGCGGCTCGCGGTTGAGCACGCCGATGCGCCAGTCGAACTCGGTGTAGAGAAATTCCTGCGCCAGCAGCAGCGCGCTGTGCTGGAACAGCTCGCCGGCCGCCTTCTCCAGCGCGGCGGCATTCTCCACCTTGACCACGCCGCGCGAGAACGAGCCGTCGGGAATCTTGAGCACGATCGGGAAGCCGAGCTTCTCGCCGACTTCCTTCAGACTCTTGGTGTTCTCGCGGTAGAGGATCTCCGTGCGCGGCACGGCGAGCTTGCGCGAGACCATCAGGTCGTTGAGGAAGATCTTGTTGGTGCAACGCAGGATCGAGGCCGGGTCGTCGATCACCACCATGCCTTCCTTCTCCGCCCGGTGGGCGAAGCGGTAGGTGTGGTTGTCGCTGGCGGTGGTCTCGCGGATGAACAGGCCGTCGTACTCGGCCAGCCGCTGGTAGTCGTTCTTGCCGATCGGATCGACCTCGATGCCGAGCTCCTTGCCCGCCTCGACGAAGGACTTCAGCGCCTTCTTGTTCGACGGCGGCATCTGCTCGTTCGGGTCGACCAGCATCGCGATGTCGTAGCGGTAGCGCTTGCGCGCGCGCGGCTTGCGCCAGAGCTTCTTGGAGAAGCGATCCAGCTCGGCGGCGAAGGCGTCTTCCTGCGCGTCATCCAGCGTGTGCAGGCCGACCGGCTTGATCGAGGCGACTTGCCACACGCGCTCGCGCTCGAACTCGATGCGCAGCAGCGGGCAGGGAAACATCTCGAACACCTGGTGCGTGAGGTCCTGCAGCGCCGGGTAGGCGGTCTCGCCGAAGTACACCAGGATGCCGAAGTCGGTGGTGTCGCGGCCGCCGGCCGGCAGGAAGTGGGTGAGCTTCTGGTTGAGGTCGTCGATGTCCAGGCCGTACAGCGAGCGACGACGCAGGTCGTTGATGGTGCGCACCGAGGGCATCACGCGGTGCCCGCGCGCCTCGGCCAGCAGCGACACGTAATAGCCGGTGCCCAGGTACTTGTAGCTGCGGCACAGGTTGATGACGTGGGTGCGCTCGTCGTCGTTGCCGATCGGCTCGCGCAGGTAGTCCATCGCGCTCATCACGTCGACGGAGGGATAGTAGGAGCCCCAGTCGGAGGCCTTTTCGACAACGATGACCAGACGGGTCATGACACCTTCGATGCGCGCAAGAGGAGTGCGTCGTCGCAGGAACTCACGGAGGTGGCGCGGCGCAAGGCGCGCAGTGTCGCATAGCCGTTGCGGTGCACAAGCGGCGGCACTGAAGCGCGAGTAAACCGCGCCGGCGCAAGTCCAGGCCAGAGGTGCACCGGGCCGGGCGCTGCACTACAGTGCCGCGCTCGTCACGCCCGCCGGCCACCCGGCGTCGCATGCTCCGCCCGCCCCTGCCGCCGGAATCCACCGCCCTGAAAGCCACCCACACCGCCGCCTCATCCGTTGCGCACGCACCCGCCACCGCGGCGGTGCGCGTGCGTCGTGCCGAGCTGTCCGACCTCGACGACCTGGTCGCCCTGGAAGACGCCACCTTCGACAGCGACCGCATGAGCCGGGCGCAGTACCGCCGCCATCTCGACAGCGACAGCGCCAGCGTGCTGGTGGCCAGCGCCAATCACCGGCGCTTTCTCGGCACCGCGGTGGTGTTCTATCGCAAGGGCAGCCGCGTCGCACGGCTGTATTCGCTGGCCAGCCGGCCGGAGGCACGCGGCAAGGGTGTGGGCTCGGCGCTGCTGGCCACGGTGGAACAGGCAGCGCGCCAGCGCGGCTGCCGCGAACTGCGGCTGGAAGTGCGCCTCGACAACGCCAGCGCGATCCGCCTGTACGAGCGCCTCGGTTATCGCCGGCTGGGCCGCCTGGAGCGCTTCTATGAAGACGGTGCCGACGCCTGGCGTTACGGCAAGCGGCTCGACTGAGCCGTCGTCAGCGCAGCGCTTCGTCCAAGCGCTGCGCGGTGGCCTCGTCGGGGCGCGCGACCAGTGCGCCGGTGCGCATCAGGCTCACCGTGTAATGCCCCTGGTCGACCAGCGGCAGGAAGGCACCGCTGCCGTACACCGTGTCCACCGAGGGCAGCCACGTCGGGTAGTGCTGACGCAGCGCGAGCAGATCCCAGCCGCCGGCCTCGCGGAAATCGATCACGGTGCGCGGCGCTTCGCTTTCCTGCGCGGGATCGTCGTAGCGCCCGTCCAGTCGGTCGAGCCGGTACAGCGGCGGCACGCCGGCAAGCAGCGTGGGCAGCTTCCACTTCAGCACGATCGCCTCGATGCGAAACGCGTCACCGGCCAGCGCGACCGACCGCGTACTGCCGTCGGGCCAGGTCAGCGTGAGCGCCCAGCGCTGCGGCGAGAGGATGCGCGCATCCACCGTCACCACCGGCATCTCGCTGGCCAGCCGACGGTAGCCGCGCAGGCTCAGGCCCAGCCCCGCTGACAGCACCGCCAGCAGCAGCCAGATCACGGCCAGTAACGCCGACAGCGAGCCACGCACGCGCCGCCGCTCACGCCAGTGCCGCCGGCCGCCGGCCGCGGTGACCAGCGCAACCAGCACCAATACGCCCGCGCCCAGCAGGATCACGGTGGCGGGCAGGGCAAGCAGATGCTCCCAGTTCACGGGGTTCTCCGGACAGATGGCCGCATGACGGGCGGCAGGGGACGACGGGACGTAACGCCGCGTAAGGTTAGCCGATGCTCCACGCGACCAAGGAGGTTCGCCATGCATCGCTCCCTCGTTCTTGCCCTGGCCGGCGCGCTCGCCCTCATGGGTGCCACCTCGCTGCACGCGCAGGCCGCGCCCGTCGGCGGACCGGAAGACCGCGACGTGCGCGCCCTCATCGACGGCATGCGCGACGCCAGCACCTGGGGCCATCCTGACCAGTTCGGCCAGTACCAGGGCATGGCCGCGTATGCGAGCGGCGACTACGCGAAGGCGATGCGACTGTTCACCATCGGGGCGCGTTACGCGGACAAGGTGTCCCAGCTCAGCATTGGCCTGATGTACCTGCAGGGCCAGGGCGTCAAGCGCGATCCGGTGAAAGCGTGGGCGTGGACGGCGCTCTCGGCCGAGCGCGGCTATCCGCGCTTCGCGGCGACGCGCGATGGCATCTGGAACACGCTTTCGCAGACACAGCGCACGCAGGCCATCGCGGAGCGCGACACGCTGGCGGCGACCTACGACGACGCGCATGCCAAGCCGCGGATGATCGCCGAGCTGCGCTACTACCGCAGCCAGATCACCGGCTCGCACACCGGGTTCGATTCCGGCGTCGACCACGTGGCGGTCGGACCCTCGGGCACGGCCGGCGCCGGCTGCCTGCGCGCCGCCAAGGTGGGTCTGCGCGGGGCGGGCTGCGGCAGCAGCGACATGTATGCCGAGGAGCAGTGGGATCCGAAGCTGTACTTCCAGACACGCGACGCGCAGTACCAAGGCACGGTGACGATCGGTGCGCTGCAGCCCGGGCATCCCGCGCCGGCGGCGAGCGCGGCAGGACGCTAGCGCCTCATCGGCGCGGGAGGTCGGCGGCTATACTCGCCGCCTGTTCGACGAGGACCTCGCCATGCGCCGCCTGCTTGCCGTGATGCTGATCGTTTCCATCGCCTGTGCCGCGCTCGCCGGCTGCGGCAACAAGGGCCCGCTGGTGCTGCCGGCGGCCCAGCCGCAGGCACCGGCCGCGCCAGCCAGCGCGCCGGCACCGGCAGCGACCGCCGCGGCGCCGTCGGTCCAGCCGTAAGCCGCGTTCCGCCGTGACACAGCGCTTCAGCAAGATGCACGGCATCGGCAACGACTTCGTCGTGGTCGATGGTCGCGCCGCGCCGCTGGCCCTGGATGCCGCGACGATCCGCGCCATGGCCGATCGACGCACCGGCATCGGCTTCGACCAGCTGCTCTCGATCGAACCGCCGCGCGATCCGTCGTGTGCGTTCTATTACGGCATCTGGAACGCCGACGGATCGCCATCGGGGCAGTGCGGCAACGGTGCCCGCTGCGTGGCGGCATGGCTGCATCGGGCCGGCGCGCTGGCGGTGGGCGCGTTGGTGCGGCTGGAAAGCCCGTCCGGCCCGGTTGCGGTGCGGCTGGAGGAAGGCGGCGAGGTGACCGTGGACATGGGCGAGCCGGTGTTCGACCCGGCGCGCGTGCCGTTCATCGCCGAGGCGCAAGCCGAGGTCTACGCGATCGAGGTCGACGGACACCCGCTGCAGATCGGCGCGGTGTCGATGGGCAATCCGCACGCGGTGGTGGAGGTCCCCTCGGCTGACGCGCCGGCGCTGGCCACGCTGGGACCGGCACTGACCGCGCACGCACGCTTTCCGCAGGGCGCCAATGCCGGCTTCGTCGAGCTGCTGGCGCGCGACCATCTGCGCCTGCGCGTACACGAGCGCGGCGCCGGCTGGACGCTGGCCTGCGGCACCGGCGCTTGCGCCGCGATGGCAGTGCTGCGACGGCGCGACGCGGTGGATGAGCGCGTGCGGGTGGACCTGCCTGGCGGCACGCTGGAAATCCGCTGGCCGGGCGCCGGCCAGACCTTGTGGATGCGCGGCCCGGCGGCGTTCGTGTTCGAGGGCGAGTGGCTGGGCTGAGCCGGCGTTGATGTAAGCGCGCGCAGGCCGCACACTCGGCCGGTGCCGCCGTCCTGGCGGCCCGACGTGTTGAAGGATCCGCCCGCATGACCGACACCGCGACCGAGCAGACGCTGCAGCCCGAGCAGGTGGCGGCCTACCTGCGTCGGCACCCCGCCTTCCTGGCCGACTACCCCGAGCTCGCCGCGCAGCTGACGATGCCGCGCGAACAGGGCGCCGCGGCCTCGCTGGCGGTGTACCAGCTGCAGAGCCTGCGCGACAAGAACGCCGATCTGGAGACCCGGCTGGCCGAACTCATCGCCATCGCCGCCGAGAACGAGCGGCTGATGAAGCGCGTGCACGAGCTCACCGTGGCGCTGCTGCGCGCGAACACGCCGGAGGTCACCGCGCGCAGCGTGATCGCCAAGCTCAGCGCCGACTTCCACACCGAGCAAGTGCGGCTGGTGCTGTTCGGACCGGCCACGCTGCCCCCGGCCGACTGGCTGCTGCAGGTGCCGGACGGCCGAACGGGGCTGCCGGAGTTCGCCGATTTCCTCGCCCATCACGAGCCGATCGCCGGACGCCTGTCTGCCGAGCGGCTGCAGCGTTTGTTCGGCATGCACGCGGCCGCGGTGCGCTCGGCCGCGGTGATGCCGCTGGGCGAACTCGGCCTGCTGGCGATCGGCTCCAGCGACGCGGACCACTTCCAGCCCGGCATGGGCACGCTGTTCCTGAAGATGATCGCCGCCACCATCACCGCCGCGCTGATGCGCGCGCGCGACGTCGGCTGAGCGAACGGCCGTGGCCGCTGCCACGCCGGACAACGCGCAGGCACAGCTCGACGCCTGGCTGACCCGACTGGGCAGCGAACGGCAGGCCTCGCCGCACACGCTGGCCGGTTACCGCCGCGACCTGGACAAGCTGCTGCGCTACATGCAGGCGCAGCAGCTGGCCGGCTTCGAAGCGCTGGACCCGCATCACCTGCGTCGCTTCATCGCTGCCGAACACCGCGCCGGGCTGGCGCCGAAGAGCCTGCAGCGCCTGCTGTCGTCCTGCCGCAGCCTGTTCCGCCACCTGAGCCGCGAAGGCTTGCTGACGCACGATCCCGCGCTCGGCGTGCGCGGGCCGAAGGTGCATCGCAAGCTGCCGCAGGTGCTGGACGTCGACGAGGCGGCCAGCCTCATCGAAGGCGGCGGCGAGGGCGCCCTGGCCGTGCGCGATCGGGCCATGCTGGAGCTGTTCTATTCATCCGGGCTGCGCCTGTCCGAACTCACCGGGCTGCACTGGCAGGACCTGGATCTGGACGGCGGCGAGGTGCGCGTGCTGGGCAAGGGCAGCAAGACCCGCATCGTGCCGGTGGGCCGCCACGCGGTGAACGCCCTGCGCGCGCTGGGCGTGGCCGAAGGCATGGCACCGCAGAGCCCGGTGTTTCGCGGCCGCGGCGGTGCATCGATCAGCCCGCGCACCGTGCAGGCGCGCCTGAAGACGCTGGCACTGGCACACGGCAGCGCCAAGCGCATCCATCCGCACCTTTTGCGACACACCTTCGCCAGCCACATGCTGGAATCCTCCGGCGACCTGCGCGCCGTGCAGGAACTGCTCGGTCACGCCGACATCGCCACCACGCAGATCTACACCCACCTGGATTTCCAGCACCTGGCGAAGGTGTACGACGCGGCCCATCCGCGCGCGCGACGCAAGTAGCCGCGACCGGGCGCGAGGCGGCTGGGCGCCGGCGGCGAATCGCCGCACGGAGCACGGCGTAAGCGGCATGAAAGCCGGCCCCGCCCAGACTCGGCGCACTCCGCAGTCCGTACGGCAATTCCATGGCAGCGCCCGTTTCACCACAAAGCATGCTCACCACGCCCGGCGCATTGGCGTTGCCGCACGCGACGGTGGACGGTCGGGTGACGACGATCGGCGGGCTGTCGGCGCGTGGCGTGCACCGCATCCTGGTGCTCAGGCCGAACCACCGGCTGGGCAACACCTTGCTGATCACCGCATTGCTGAGCGAACTGGAACGGCATTTCCCCGGCGCCGAAGTGGACGTGGTGACCGGCTGCGAAGCGGCCGGCGAGGTGTTCGCCGGCTTCCGCCAGGTGCGCCGCATCCATCAGCTGACGCGCCGCCCCGGCCATCATCCGCTGCGCCTGCTGCGCCTGCTGCACAACCTGCGGAACAGCCGCTACGACCTGGCGATCGACTGCGTGCGCGGCTCCCGCTCGGGCCGCTGGCTGACGCAGTGGAGCGGTGCGCGGCAGTGGCTCGCGCCGCCGGCTGGCGCGCGCGAACTGGAGCGGGCAGACCCCGCCTGGCGCGACGCCTGGGCGCGGTCGTGCGGACATTTCGCGCTGGATGCGGTGCATGCATTGCGCTGTGCGCTGGGTGTACCGGAAGGGGCGGCGATCGCCCCGCCGCGCCTGCGCATCCCGCTGCGCGAGAACGAGTGCCGCGACGGCGCGGCGACGCTGGCCGACCTGCTCGGCACCCCGGCCGACGCGCCGCGACGCGCGCGGGTGGTGGCGATCTTTCCCAACGCCACCGGCAGCAAACGGTTGCCCGGTCGCTGGTGGCAGGAATTCATCGAAACGCTGGCCGCGCACGACCCGGCCCTGCGGGTGATCGAGATGGTGGCGGCGGATGGAAAATCGCAGCTCGACGGCCGCTTCCCCGCGTTCTATTCCAGCGACGTGCGCCGCATGGCGGCACTGATCGCTGCCTGTGACGCCTACATCAGCGCCGACTGCGGCGTGATGCACCTGGCCTGCGCTACCGGCACGCCCACGCTGGGCCTGTTCACCCGACCCAACCTCGCGCGCTACCGGCCGTATGGCCCGCACGATGCGGCCGTGGCGGTGGACGACAACGCCGCGCCGACCGTCGCGGCCGGGGCGGCGATCGCCTTCCTCGGCGCGCTGCCTACGACGGCCGCCGCACTGCGCTGAGCTCACGCGCGGCGCCCGTCGCGCGCTTGCAATCGCTGCCGCGCAACCCCACTCAGGCGGTTCGTGCCCCTGAGCGGAATCCCCATGGAATCGTTCCACGCCACCACCATCGTCTCGGTGCGCCGCCACGGCAAGGTCGTGATCGGCGGCGACGGCCAGGTCACCCTGGGCAACACGGTGATGAAGGCCAACGCGCGCAAGATCCGTCGCCTCGGCAAGGGCGACGTGCTGGCCGGCTTCGCCGGTGCTACCGCCGATGCGTTCACGCTGTTCGAACTGTTCGAGCAGAAGCTGGACAAGCACGGCGGCAATCTCACCCGCGCGGCGGTGGAGATGGCCAAGGACTGGCGTACCGACCGCCGCTACGGAAAGCTCGAGGCGATGCTCGCGGTGGCCGACAAGGACGCCTCGCTGCTGATCTCCGGCAACGGCGACGTGCTCGAACCCGAGCACGGCCTGATCGCGATCGGTTCCGGTGGCCCGTATGCGCAGTCCGCCGCGATGGCGTTGCTGGAAAACTCGGACCTCGATGCGCGCAGCATCGTCGAGAAGGCGCTGAAGATCGCTGGCGACATCTGCATCTACACCAACCACAACACCACGATCGAGGAGCTGTAGGCGCATCGCGCCCGCGCTCTTCGAGCGTCATTCCGGCAGGGCCGGAAGCCAGGGCCTTCGGCTGTCGAAGGTACTGGGTCCCGGCGATCGCCGGGATGACGCACGGCCCATCCGACTCTGCCGGTGAGATCCATGTCCGAACTGACCCCACGCGAAATCGTCAACGAACTCGACCGTTACATCATCGGCCAGCACGACGCCAAGCGGGCCGTCGCCGTGGCGCTGCGCAGCCGCTGGCGGCGCATGCAGCTGGAGCCGGCGCTGCGCAACGAGGTGACACCCAAGAACATCCTGATGATCGGCCCCACCGGCGTGGGCAAGACCGAGATCGCCCGTCGCCTGGCCACGCTCGCCAACGCGCCGTTCGTGAAGGTGGAGGCAACCAAGTTCACCGAGGTCGGCTACGTCGGCAAGGACGTCGAATCGATCATCCGCGACCTCGCCGACGTGGCCTACAAGCTGACCCGCGAGCAGGCAGTCAAGCGCGTGCGCACGCAGGCCGAGGATCGCGCCGAGGACCGCATCCTCGACGCCCTGCTGCCACGCCGGCAGGCGCCGGCCGACTGGAGCCACGATCCGGCGCCGACGAGCGACAGCGATACCCGCCAGAAGCTGCGCAAGCAGTTGCGCGAGGGCGCGCTGGACGAGCGCGAGATCGAGCTGGAGACGGCGATGAACGTGGGCGTGGAGATCATGTCGCCGCCCGGCATGGAGGAGATGGGCGCCCAGCTGCGCCAGATGTTCCAGAACCTCGGCGGCGGCAAGACGCAGACGCGCAAGCTGCCGATCAAGGCGGCGCGCCCGCTGCTGATCGACGAGGAGGCCGGCAAGCTGCTCAACGACGAGGAGGTGCGCAGCCAGGCGGTGTTCGCCGCCGAGCAGCACGGCATCGTCTTCATCGACGAGATCGACAAGGTGGCCCAGCGCGCCGACCACGGCCACGCCGGGATCAGCCGCGAAGGCGTGCAGCGCGACCTGCTGCCGCTGGTGGAAGGCTCCACCGTGTCGACCAAGTACGGACCGATCAAGACCGACCACATGCTGTTCATCGCTTCGGGCGCGTTCTCGCTGGCGCGCCCGTCGGACCTGATCCCGGAGCTGCAGGGCCGCCTGCCGATCCGGGTGGAGCTGTCGGCGCTGAGCGTGGACGACTTCAAGCGCATCCTGCGCGAGCCGAACAACGCGCTGACCAAGCAGTACGTCGCCCTGCTCGCCACCGAGGGCGTGACCATCGAATTCACCGAGTCCGGCATCGACCGGCTGGCCGAGGTGGCGTTCCAGGTCAACGAGCGCACCGAGAACATCGGCGCGCGCCGCCTGCACACCGTGATGGAACGCCTGCTGGAAGGCATTTCATACGAGGCCGCGGATAAAAGCGGCGAAAAATACCTGATCGACGGCGAATTTGTAGATAAAACGCTGGGCGAACTGGTGCAGGACCAGGATCTGAGCCGCTACATCCTCTAAACAAGCCGGCGGACCCCGTCTGATAAAATAAGCGCCATGGGCAAGGTCATCGAACTGAAAATCACCGGCCAGCGTGCCCAGTTGCGCGAAGCGCAGCAGAAGCATCAGCTGATCCGGTTGTGGCGCGGCGAGCTGGAGCACGGCAGCTTCTGCGGTTACGTGGGCGGCGTCGGGCGGGAGTTTTTCTTGCTGTGGGTGATCGGCGACGCCGTCACCTACGACGGCATGTACATCATGCGGCACCGCGATATCACCGAACTGGAAGCCCCCGACACGCACCACGTCTTCATGGAGAAGGCGCTGGCGCTGAAGGGCATCCTGCCGCGGGTGCCGCGCGGCTTCCCGCTGGACGGCATCCGCGAAGTGGTGCAGGCGGCCGGCCAGCTCGCGCCGGTGATCGGCGTGCACGTGGACAGCGAGGAAGAAGCCGAGGTCTGCTACGTCGGGCGCCTGCTCGGCGTGGAAGAGGACGGCTTCAACATGCAGGAGATCACGCCCGACGCCGAATGGCTGCGCGAGGCGTCGTTCTTCTCGTGGGATGAGGTGTCCACCATCAGCCTGGAAGACGGCTACGCGCAGTCGCTGCTGGCCGTGGCCGGTACGCCGCCGCCGCTGGAGCAGGGCGACTCGGGCGTGGGACGCGCGCAATAGGCAGCGCACCCCGATCGTTCGATCGAAGAGCCCACCTCAACGGTGGGCTTTTTGTTGGGCGCTCCCGGCCAGCACGCACATCGCACGCGGGGCCAGGTACAGCTGTCGTCGATGCGCTCCTTCTTCATTCGAAATCCCCGCCATGACGCGTACCTGCCGTGGCCCCATCGGCTTGCGTCGGCGGGACCGACAGCGTGGATCGAGGCGGCCCAGCGAAGATGCATCGCGTATGCTCCTCGGCCCACGCATTCTTCGGGAGGCGGCATGGCCCGCATCGTCGTCGTCGGCAGCATCAACATGGACCTGGTCACCGTGGCGCCGCGTTTTCCGGGCGCGGGCGAGACCTTGCTCGGCGAGCGCTTCCTCACCGTGCCCGGTGGCAAGGGTGCCAACCAGGCCGTGGCCGCAGCGCGACTGGGCGCCGAGGTGGCGCTGGTCGGCGCCGTCGGCAACGACGCCTTCGGTGCCGAGCTGAAGCGCGGGCTGGCGGCCGAAGGTATCGATCTCGCCCACGTGGCGACCCGGGACGATGTCGGCAGCGGCACCGCCTCGATCACCGTGGCCGAGGGCGACAACCAGATCATCGTGGTACCCGCAGCCAATGCGCACGTCACGCCGGCGCAGGTGGAAGCGGCGCGCCCCCTGATCGAGCGCGCCGATGCGGTGCTGGTGCAGATGGAAATTCCGCTGGAGTCGGTGGAGGCCACGGTGCGGCTGGGCCATCGGCTGGGCGTGCCGGTGATCCTCAACCCCGCCCCGGCACAGCGACTGCCGCACGCATGGCTGGCGCTGGTCAGCTACCTCACCCCGAACCAGCACGAGCTGGCCACCGTGCTTGGCGGTGCGGCGGACGAGGATTTCCGCGCACTGATGGAACGTGCACCGTGTCCGGTGGTGCTGACCCGCGGCGACGAGGGTGCGTGGTATCGCGAGCATGCCGAGGCGCAGCACCAGCCGGGCTTCCAGGTCACCGTGATCGACACCACGGGAGCCGGCGACACCTTCAACGGCGCGCTGGCGGTCTATCTGCGCGAAGGTTTGGCGCAGGCGGTGCGCAAGGCCTGCGCCGCGGCCGCGCTGTCGGTGACCCAACTCGGCGCGCAGGGCGGTATGCCGCGTGCCGCCGATGTCGATGCGCTGCTCGCGCGGGCGCCCTGATCACTTGCCAATGCAGAACGAGCCGAAGATCGCGCCGAGCAGGTCGTCGCTGGTGTAGGCGCCGGTGATCTCGCCCAGCGCGTGCTGGGCCTGACGCAGCTCCTCGGCAGCGAGTTCGCCGGCGCGGGTCGCGGCCAGCACGGCTGCGGCTTGATCCAGATGCTCGCCGACCCGCCGCAGCGCCAGCACGTGCCGCCGCCGCGCGCTGAAGGCACCTTCGCCGGCACCGGCCGCGGCCAGCTCGCGCAACCGCATGCGCAGGGCATCAAGGCCCTCGCCGTTGCGGGCGGAGAGCCACAGTGTGGTGTCGTCTTTCGTGGGATCGACGGGAGGCCGACCGTCGCGGTCGATCTTGTTGATCACCACGAGACGGTTTACCTCGGGTGGCAGCGACGACAGCAGGGTCTGGTCCTCCAACCGGTGCGCCTGCTCGGTCACCAGCAACGCCACGTCGGCCTGCGCCAGCTCCTGCTGCGCGCGGCGCACGCCTTCGCGCTCGACTTCGTCATCGGTATCGCGCAGGCCCGCGGTGTCGGCCAGCTCCAGCGTGACGCCGTCGAGTTGCACGCTCTCGCGCAGCACGTCGCGCGTGGTGCCGGCGATCGGCGTGACGATGGCGCGATCGCGGCCGGCCAGCGCGTTGAGCAGGCTGGACTTGCCCGCATTCGGCCGGCCGATGATTGCCACGCGCAAACCGTCGCTCAGGCGCACGCCGCGCTCGGCTTCCTGCAGCAGACGGGCATGCTCGTCGCACAAGGCGTGCATCTGTTGGGCGATGGCGGGATCGGCAAGGAAGTCAATTTCCTCCTCGGGAAAATCGATCGCCGCCTCGATGTGCACGCGCAGCGCGATGAGCGCATCGAGCAGGTGCTGCACGCGGCGGGAAAACACGCCTTCCATCGACTGCAGCGCGGCGCGCGCCGCCACCTGCGAGCGCGCCGCGATCAGGTCGGCGACCGCCTCGGCCTGGGCCAGGTCCAGCTTGCCGTTGAGGAAGGCGCGTTCGGTGAACTCGCCCGGCCGAGCCAGCCGCGCGCCCAGTTCGCACACGCGCTGCAGCAGCGCATCGAGCAGCACCGGGCTGCCGTGGCCCTGCAGTTCGAGCACGTGTTCGCCGGTGTAGGACGCCGGCGCGGGGAAGTGCAGCAGCAGGCCGCGATCGATCAGTTCGCCGGCGCGATCGCGCCAGGCCAGGAAGTGCGCGTGGCGCGGCAACGGCGCGCGGCCGAGCAGCTTGCGCGCGATCGCCGGGACGGCCGGACCCGAGATGCGCACCACGCCGACCCCGGCCGCACCGGCAGCGGTGGCGATGGCGGCGATGGTGTCGACGGGCGCGGCATCACTCACGCGTCATCACTCCCTGGCAGCCCGCCACCGGGGGCGGCGGGCGCACGTGTCGATCAGCTCTTGGCGATCGCCTGGCCCTTGGCGGCCTCGGCGCGATCGATGCGGCGGGTCACCCACCACTGCTGGGCCAGGCGGCACAGGCCGTTGACGATGTAGTAGACCACCAGGCCGGCCGGGAAGAAGGCGAACATCACCGCGAACATCAGCGGCATGAACTTCATCATCTTCGCCTGGGTGGGGTCCATCCCCGGCTGCTGCGGCATCATCCACTGCGTGGCCAGCATCACCAGCACATAGAGCGCCGGCAGCACGAAGTAGGGATCGGCGGCCGACAGGTCGTGGATCCAGCCGATGAACGGTGCCTGGCGCAGCTCGACGCTCTCGCGCAGCACGGTGTACAGGGCGAAGAAGATCGGGATCGTGATCAGCACCGGCAGGCAGCCGGCGACCGGGTTGATCTTCTCCTTCTTGTACAGCTCCATCATCGCCTGCTGCATCTTCTGCTTGTCGTCGCCGTAGCGCTCCTTGAGCGCGTCCATCCGCGGCTTGAGCTTGCGCATGCGCGCGGCGGAGACGTACTGCGCCTCGCTGAGCTTGTAGATCGCCACGTTGATCAGCAGCACCAGCAGGATGATCGCGAAGCCCCAGTTGCCGGAGAACTTGTGCAGCTGGTTGAGGATCCAGTGCAGCGGGCTGGCGACGATCGAGAACATGCCGTAGTCGAGCGTGAGCTCCAGCCCCGGCGCGATGGCGGCCAGCTGCTCGCGCAGCTTCGGTCCCACGTAGAGCCGCGCCGTCGTGGTCCCCAGCTGGCCAGGCGCCACGGTGATGGCCGGGCCCATGTCGCGGATCAGGTAACGCGGGCCGTCCTGGTCCTTGATCACGGCGGTGGAGAAAGTGTCCGCCTCGTTCGCCGGCGGCAGCCACGCGGTGACGAAATAGTGCTGCTCCATCGCAGTCCAGCCGCCGGTGATGGCGAGGTTCAGCGGCTCCTTCTCGAATTTGTCGAAGGGCAGTTTGTCGAATTTCTTTTCCGGGCTGTACCAGGCCACGCCGAAGAAGCTGTAGCGCGACTGGTCGGAGAACTTCTCCAGGAAATTGTTGTGCACCGGCGGCGGCGGCACCACGCGCTGCAGCTGGCGGTAGGCGTTGCCGGTCCACGGCTTGGCGCTGCCGTTGTCGATCTGCTGCGAGAGGTCCACCACATAGCTGCCGCGATGCACGGTGTAGCGCTTGGTCACGCGCACGCCGGACGGGTCGGTCCAGCTGAGGTCGACGTTCAGCGCGTCCTGGCCCTTGTCGAGCGTGTAGCTGGTGGCGCCGGCCTGGAACAGCGCGCGGTGGTCGGGCGCGGCGCCGGTGGCGCTGATCAGGCCGTCCTGCGCGGCGAAGAAGTGCGTGGCGCTGTCGTCGAGCAGGCGGATCGGCGCGGGATTCGGGTTCTTCCTGGTGCGCGGCGTCACCGGGTAGTTCAGCAGCTCCGAGCGCACCAGGCTCCCGCCGCGCGTGTCGATGGTCAGGCGCAGCACATCGGTGGTCACGCTGATCAGCTGGCCGGGCTGGGGGGCGCCAGCCGCACTTGACGGAATGGCCGGCGCCGGCGCGCTGGCGCCCGGCACGCTGGTATCCGCTGCCGTGGACGTGGCGCCGGCAACGGCCGCGGCGGCCGGCACCGGCGGCTGCGGACCGTAGTCTTTCTCCCAGGCGTTCCACAACAGGTACGCCACGGCAACCAGGGCGAAAAGGAGGAAGGTGCGCGTTTGATTCATCGCGGGGCAGATCCGGTGGTCACCGCGCCGACGCGCAGCGAAAGGACGAGAAAGAAGAAGGTCAACGCTCGATTGTGCCGGCGGAGGGATCGCGCTTCAACGGCGCAAGCTTGCGCCACAGGGCATCGAGCTCGGCGAGCAGCTCCGCACCGGGCAGGCCGGCAGCCTGTTCGCGAGCCATCAGCACCAGATCGACGGCGGGCAGGTCGTGGCGAATGCGTCGAAACGACTCGCGCGCCAACCGCTTGATGCGGTTGCGCTCGACGGCGCGCTTGGACACGCGCTTGGAGATGGCCAGACCCATGCGGGCGTGGCCCAGCTCGTTCTGGCGATAGCGCACAGAAAAACAGCGGCCGCCGAAGCGGCCGCTGGCTTGACGCAAGGCGGCGAAGTCACCGGCGCGGCACAGCCGCGCCTCGCGCGGCAAGCCGGTGGCACGCATGATCTGCGCGCCGCTTACGGGATCAGGCGCTTGCGACCCTTGGCGCGGCGCGCGTTGAGGATCTTGCGACCGTCGGCCGTGGCCATGCGGGCACGAAAGCCGTGGGTGCGGGCGCGCTTGAGCTTGCTGGGCTGGAAGGTCCGCTTCATGGCTTCCTCCTGAGTAAGTTGAGAAAAAGGTTGAAAAGTATGCGGAACGGAGCGGTCCGCTGTCAATTGTTGCGGCCGCGAGGCGGCAATCCACCTGTGGACAGGGGTGTGGATAAAGGTGCCAAACCCGGTGGACGGTACTGCTAGACTTGCCGGCCCACCCCGCGCGAAAGCGCCCCAGCCGTGGTTGAAAAGCATTCATGAGTGATCTTTGGCGGCGCTGTCTGGAGCGTCTGGACGGCGAGCTTGGCGCCGAGGAATTGCACACCTGGTTGATGCCCCTGCAGGCCCGTGATGAGAACACGGGGCTGCAGCTGTTTGCGCCCAATCCCTATACGCTGGATACGGTTCGCGACCGCTATCTCCCGCTGATCGAGAGCGTGCTGCTGCAGCTGACCGGGCATGCCCTCACGGTGCGGCTGGAGGTGGGTTCGAGCGCGCCGCGCCCGGCCCCGAACCGACCTGCAAGCGCACCCTCGGCGGCACGGCCGGCGGCTGGTGGCGCCGCTCCCGCACAGGCCGCCGCGAACTTCAGCCACAACCTCGATCCGCATTACACCTTCGAAACTTTCGTCGAGGGCAAGTCCAACCAGCTGGGCAAGGCGGCGGCGATGCAGGTGGCGACCAATCCCGGGCGCGCCTACAACCCGTTGCTGCTTTACGGCGGCACCGGCCTGGGCAAGACCCACCTGATGCACGCCGCCGGCAACCTGATGCGCGAGCGCAATCCGGACTTCAAGGTGCTGTACCTGCGCTCGGAACAGTTCGTCGGCTCGATGATCGAGGCACTGCGCGCCAAGAGCATGGACCAGTTCAAGCAGCGCTTCCGCTCGGTCGACGCGCTGCTGATCGACGACATCCAGTTCTTTGCCGGCAAGGACACCACGCAGGAGGAGTTCTTCCATACCTTCAACGCGTTGTTCGAATCCAAGCAGCAGATCATCCTCACCTGCGACCGCTATCCGAAGGAAGTGGACAAGCTGGAGCCGCGGCTGAAGTCGCGCCTGGGCTGGGGCCTGTCGGTGGCGATCGAGCCGCCGGATTTCGAGACCCGCGCGGCGATCCTGTTGTCCAAGGCGCACGACAAGGGCGTGGACGTGAGCGAGAGCGTGGCGATGCTGCTGGCCAAGCGCATCCGTTCCAACGTGCGCGATCTCGAGGGTGCGCTCAACACGCTGGCGGCCAAGGCGAACTTCTTCCGCCGGCCGATCACCACCGACTTCGCCGAGGAGACGCTGCGCGACCTGCTGGCCACCCATGCGCAGGCTGTGACGATTCCCAACATCCAGAAGATCGTGGGCGAATATTTCAACGTGCGCCTGCAGGACCTGCTGTCGAAGCGGCGCGTGCGCTCGCTGGCCCGGCCCCGACAGATGGCGATGGCGTTGTCCAAGGAGCTGACCGAACACAGCCTGCCGGAGATCGGCGAGGCCTTCGGGGGGCGCGACCACACTACGGTGCTGCACGCCTGCCGCACCATCAAGAAGCTCAGCGAGACCGATGCTCGCATGCGCCAGGACTGGGAACAGCTGATCCGGACCCTTACCGGTTGAGTCCGTAGCGCATTCGCACCACAAGTTCTTGATAAGCGCAGTTGGAAGCTGTGGATAAGAGGGGGATGCTTTGGCACCAAAATTTATCCACAATTGACGCACAGTCAGCCCAGTGCGCCAGGCACAGCCAAGAAAACGCGCAAAGCATTGATACGAAAGGTTAAATGGTAGAAAAGAGGCTTGTGCACCGCCTCTACAACAACCGCTAGCCTTCTTTTAAAAACAGAAAAGCAGTGTAGGGGACGCCCATTCATGCAATTCAGCATTCAACGAGAAGCGCTGCTCAAGCCGCTCCAGCAGGTCGTGGGTGTCGTCGAGCGACGCCAGACCTTGCCCGTGCTGGCCAATCTCCTGGTGAGGGTCGCTGACGGCCGCGTCTCCATGACCGGTACCGATCTCGAAGTCGAGATGGTCGCGAGCACGCCGGCCGATAAGCTGGCCGATGGCGAAGTAACGATTCCTGCGCGCAAGTTGTTCGACATCGTCCGGGCTTTGCCCGATGGCGCGCAGATCGAGTTGAAGCTCAACGGCGACCGCGTGGCATTGAATGCGGGGCGCAGTCGTTTCACGCTGGCCACCTTGCCCGCCTCCGAGTTCCCGACCATCGACGAGATCGAGCTGGTCGAAAAGGTCAGCCTGCCCGAGGAAGTGCTGCGCGACCTGATGGAGCGCACCGCGTTCGCCATGGCAAACCAGGATGTGCGCTATTACCTCAACGGCATGCTGCTCGACCTGCAGGAGCACACGCTGCGTTGCGTGGCGACCGACGGTCATCGCCTGGCGTTGAAGGAGACCCAGCTGGAAAGCTCGGTGTCGAGCCGCCGCCAGATCATCATCCCCCGCAAGGGTGTAAACGAGCTGATCGGCCTGTTCGAAACCGGCGATGGCACAGTCGAACTGGAGTTCGGCAGGAACCATCTGCGCGTGCGTCGCGGCGACGTGGTGTTCACCTCCAAGTTGATCGATGGCCGGTTTCCGGATTACGAAGCGGTGATTCCGCTCGGGGCGGACAAGCGGGCCACGCTGGACCGCGAGGTGCTGCGCGGCGCATTGCAGCGCGCGGCGATCCTTTCCAATGAGAAGTACCGCGGCGTGAAGCTGGAGCTGTCCCCGGGCAAGCTGCGCATCGTGGCGCACAATCCCGAGCAGGAGGAAGCGGTCGAAGAGGTCGAGGCCGACACGTCGGTGTCCGATCTCGCGGTCGGCTTCAACGTCGGTTATCTGCTTGACGCGCTGGCCGCGCTGCGTGGCGAACGGGCACGCCTGAACTTGCGCGATGCGCAGTCCAGCTGCCTGGTGCAGGAGGACGACAACGACCAGTCTCGGCACGTGATCATGCCGTTGCGCCTCTGACACCGAGGCTCGTGAGCTTTTCTGTCCGAGCCCGCGGAGTCACCCAACGCCGGAGCCGTCACCAGACGCTCCGGCGTTGTTCTTTTGTGGTGGCTTCATGAGAGTCGAGAAGTTATCGATCCAGGCACTACGCTGCCTGGACGACGTAACCGTGGAGCCTGCTCCCGGGATGAATGTCTTCATCGGTGCCAACGGAGCGGGGAAAACCAGCTTGCTCGAAGCGGTGTTCCTGTTGTCGCATGGACGATCTTTTCGTGCCGGCGCCAGGGATGCCCTGCTCCAGCGCGGTGCCAGTGCACTGACGATTTATGCGGAACTGGTGCGGGACGACGGGCAACGTCGCCGCGTCGGATTAGGCAGGGAAGGCCAGCGCTGGCAGGCTCGGCTGGATGGGCAGAGCGCGCCGATTTCGCAACTGGTCAGCGAATGTGCCGTGGTGAGCTTTGATCCAGGGTCGCATGCCCTGATCGCTGCCGGTGCCGAAGAGCGGCGACGGTTTCTCGACTGGGGCGTGTTCCACGTGGAACACGATTTCCTCGACCTGTGGCGCCGCTACCAGCGTGCGCTCAAACAGCGGAACAGCTTGCTCCGCGCCGGGGAAACCGCGGGCAGTCTCTATCTCCCATGGGAGCGGGAACTGGACGACACCGCACAGGCCATCACGGTCTGGCGCAAGCACTATCTCGATCAATTGCTGGTGCTGGTCACGAAATACGTTGCCCAACTGGTTCCTGAGCTCGGAAGTGTGGCGCTGCGGTACCGGCAAGGGTGGGGCGATGAATGGTCACTTGGCGAAACGCTCGCCGCCCAACGTTACCGGGACATGGGCCGTGGGCACACCACCCAAGGCCCCCACCGCGCGGATTGGACAGTAAGTTACGAATACGCGCCCTTGCGCGAACATCTCTCCCGAGGCCAAGAGAAGCTGACGGCGGTGGCCTGCCTGTTGGCCCAGGCCGAGCTCTTTGCGCAACATGCCGGGGAATGGCCGATTGTGTGTATTGATGATCTGGCGTCTGAACTGGATCAAATACACCAGGCCGGGCTCGTGGGTCAGCTCCGAGACGCGCACGCTCAAATCCTTATCAGCGGAACCGATTGCCCGCCCAGTCTTCGTTCCGATGCCCTGCTGTTCCACGTGGAACAGGGTAGGGTGAGCCCCCTGCTATAATTCGTCGGTTAGACCCTAGCCGGCCCTTCATGGCGCCATGCCGGACGGGTTCCCGGCGCCGGAGATCAGTCACTGCATGAATACGACCTACGATTCGAGCAACATCAAGGTACTCAAAGGCCTCGAAGCGGTGCGCAAGCGCCCGGGCATGTACATCGGCGATACCGATGACGGTACCGGCCTGCACCACATGGTGTTCGAAGTCGTGGACAACTCGATCGACGAAGCGCTCGCGGGGTATTGCGACCACGTCGAGGTGACGATCCATGACGACGGCTCGGTCAGCGTCAGCGACAACGGACGCGGTATCCCGGTCGACACGCACCCGGAGGAGGGCCGCTCCACCGCCGAGGTGGTGATGACCGTGCTGCACGCCGGCGGCAAGTTCGACGCCAATTCGTACAAGGTCTCCGGCGGCCTGCACGGCGTGGGCGTTTCGGTGGTCAATGCGCTCAGCTCCCACTTGTGGCTGACGATCTGGCGCGACGGCAAGGAACACCTGCAGGAATACGCCCTGGGCGAGCCTGTGTACCCGATCAAGGTGGTCGGCGACACCACCCAGCGCGGCACTCGGGTGCGCTTCATTCCGAGCCCCGAGACCTTCACCCACATCGAGTTCCATTACGACATCCTGGCCAAGCGCCTGCGCGAACTGGCCTTCCTCAATTCGGGCGTCACCATCGACCTGAAGGATGAGCGCGGGGAAGGTCGGCAGGACCGCTTTGCCTACGAAGGCGGCATTGCGTCGTTCGTGCGTCATCTCGCCCAGCTGAAAACACCGCTGCATCCACACGTGATCAGCCTGAAATCGGAGTCGGAAACCGATGGCATCGTGGTGGAGCTGGCGATGCAGTGGACCGATTCCTATCAGGAAACGATGTTCTGCTTCACCAACAATATTCCGCAGCGCGACGGCGGAACCCATCTCACCGGCTTCCGTGCTGCGCTGACGCGCTCGCTGCAGAACTACATCGAGAAGGAAGGTCTGGCCAAGAACGCCAAGGTGGCGCTATCCGGCGACGACATGCGCGAAGGTCTGATCGCGGTGCTGTCGGTCAAGGTGCCGGACCCCAAGTTCTCTTCCCAGACCAAGGACAAGCTGGTGTCTTCCGAGGTGAAGACAGCGGTGGAGCAGGCGGTCAACGAGAAGCTGGGCGAGTTCCTGCTGGAGCACCCGAACGAGTCCAAGGCGATCGCCTCGAAGGTCGTGGATGCTGCCCGCGCCCGCGAGGCGGCGCGCAAGGCGCGCGAGATGACTCGTCGCAAGGGCGCGCTCGATATCGCCGGCCTGCCGGGCAAGCTGGCCGACTGCCAGGAAAAGGATCCAGCCCTGTGCGAACTGTTCCTGGTCGAGGGTGACTCGGCAGGTGGTTCGGCCAAGCAGGGACGCAACCGCAAGACCCAGGCGGTGCTGCCGCTCAAGGGCAAGATCCTCAACGTGGAAAAGGCGCGCTTCGACAAGATGCTGTCGTCTGCCGAGGTGGGTACGCTGATCACCGCGCTTGGCACCGGTATCGGCAAGGAGGATTACAACCCGGACAAGCTGCGCTACCACCACATCATCATCATGACCGACGCGGACGTGGACGGTTCGCACATCCGCACCCTGCTGCTGACCTTCTTCTACCGGCAGATGCCGGAGCTGATCGAGCGCGGTCACGTCTACATCGGCCTGCCGCCGCTGTACAAGCTCAAGCAGGGCAAGCAGGAGATGTACCTGAAGGACGATGCGGCCCTCAACGATTACCTGATCTCCAATGCGGTGGACAACGCAGAGTTGGCGTACAGCCCAGGCGTTCCGGCCATCACCGGGGAAGCGCTGGAAAAGCTCTTGCGCGACTACCAGGGCGCGCTGGACCAGATCGCCCGGCTCAGTCATCGCTTCGACAGCGCCGTGTTCACCGCTTTGCTCGAACACGCGCCGATGGACCCCGCCTTCTGGAGCGACGCCAGCGCCATGCAAGGCTGGCTGGACGCCGCCACCCGTCGTCTGGCCGCCAGTGGGCTGGGCAAGCCGCGCTATCGCATGGCCTTCCGCCCGGCCTCAGGGGAGCAGCCGGCGGCGATTGAAGTCGTACGCGAGCAGCACGGCCTCAGCCACACCTGGTTGCTGCCGCAGCCGTTCTTCGGCGGCGGCGAGTTCCGCCCCATCCTCAACGTCAGCCGGCAGTTGTCCGGCCTGATCCAGCCTGATGCAGTGATCCGCCGCGGCAATGCTTCGCGGGGCGTGGGCAGCTTTGCCGAGGTGCGGGGCTGGTTGCTGGATGAAGCCAAGAAGGGGCGCACGATTCAGCGCTTCAAGGGTCTGGGCGAAATGAACCCCGAACAGCTGTGGGAAACCACGGTGAACCCGGAGACCCGCCGCATGCTGCAGGTCGGTATCGAGGACGCCTTCGCCGCCGACCAGATGTTCTCGATGCTGATGGGTGAAGCGGTGGAGCCGCGTCGCGAATTCATAGAGGCGAATGCACTCAAGGTCGCCAACCTCGACATCTGATCCAACCGGTCGTTCTCGATCGACCAGTCCAGTCCGGGCGGTGTCCATCCGCGATGGCGCCGCCGTAATTTCATGCATTTGCCGGCGCCCCTGGTTCGATACGCGGGCGCATGCTAAATGTTTGATTTTTATAAAGACATGATGCGGCGTCGCGTCTTGTTATCGATTGCATGTGCCGTTAGTCTTGGCGATCCCCTTACGCCAGTACGTGCGTAAACCCGACACGAGGACAGCCATGAAGCATGCCCCCCTGTTCAAGTTGCTGGCAGGTGCCGCCCTTGCCTTTTCCGTCGCTGCCGCGCCGACCGTCGCGCATGCGCATGCCGACAAGGAAAAGAAGGAGTCGCTGTATCCCAACGCGACCCGCAAGGAACCGAAGCTCGATCTGACCAGTGCCAAGGATCAGAAGGCGCTGAACGAAGGCCTGGATGCCGTCAACGCGGGGGATGCGGCGAAGGCATCGCAGATCCTGCAGCCCATTATCGACGGCAGCAAGAGCAAATACGCCCAGGCCTTGGCGCTCCAGGGCATGGCGAACGTCAAGTACAACGCCGGCGACCTCAAGGGCGCGATTGATCTTCTCAGCAAGGCGCTCCAGAACGGCGTCCTGCCGAATGACACCTACTTCCAGCTCGAGTACGAGCTGGCGCAATTCCAGCTCGCCGACGAGCAATATCAGGCCGCGGTCGACACGATCGCCAAGTGGCGCAGCGAAGGCAAGAAAGACACCGCCGAATCGCATGCCCTTGAAGGCAACGCGTATTACCGCCTGCAGAAGTATCCCGAGGCGATCGCCGCCATGAAGCAGGCGCTGTCGATGACCGACAAGCCGCAGGGCAGCTGGAACCAGATCCTGATGGCCAGCTACGCGGAGTCGGGCCAGAGCGACCAGGCGGCTCAGTTGGCCGAACAGCAGCTTGCAGCCAATCCGAACGACGCCACCGCGCTGAACAACGCCGTCGCGGTCATGATGCAGGCCCAGAAGTATCCCGAAGCCATCGCGCTGATGGAGAAGGCCAAAGCCCAAGGCGCGCTGAAGTCTGACAAGGACTACATCAATCTTGCCAAGTTGTATCTGGTCACCGGTCAGACCGAGACCGACCCGAAGCCGAACGCCGTCAAGGCGGCGCAGACGATCGACGACGGCTTGGCCAAGGGCATCATTCCGGCCACGTACGACAACTACAAATTGCTCGGCGACGCCAATTACATGGCCGGCTCCGAAAGCAAGGCCATTGACGCCTACAAGAAGGCGATCCCGATGGCCACGGATGGTGAAGCGTCGATCCGCGCTGGCCAGCTGCTGTTGAGCCAGAGCAAGTACAGTGAGGCCCGCCCCCTGATCAAGCAGGGCATCGACAAGGGCGTCAAGCACAAAGGCTCGGCCTATATGCTCCTCGCCGAGACCGAGCGTGGCCTCAAGAACAAGGCGGGAGCCATTGCCGCCATGAAGCAGGCAGCGCAGGATCCGGAAACTGCTGCCAAGGCCAAGGACTGGTTGAAGAAGGCTGGAGCCAAGTAACGCCAAGGTCTTGTTCCCGGGCGCAAATGGACGTCCAAACCCGGTGTCCGGGAGCTATACAAAAGCCTTGTGCTGATGTACCGTTGAAATCTTTCCGCGCGCGAAAAACAAGCTGTCATTCGTCGCTTCGATGCACGAATTTCGGCTAACGCGCTGCGGCAAACGCCCACCGATCGACTAGCTTCAAGATAGTGACAGATGGCCTCACGCAACGAAGAATTCGACAACAAGTCGTTCAATTGGAGGCGCACCTGGGCGTTGGCAGCTGCCATCGCGCTGCATTCCTTCGCGTTCCTCATGCTGGTGGCGCCGATGGCTCCGCCCAAGCAGGCGCAGAAAGAGAAGGATCGCGTCGTCCAGGTGAACTTCATCGAGCCGCCGCCGCCGCCGCCGCCGCCGCCGCCGCCGCCGCCGGAGCCGCCCAAGCAGCCGCCGCCGAAAATCATCCAGATGAAGACACCGCCGCCCACCCCGCCGCCGCCGGCTCCGCCGCCGGCCGTGGATGAGGCGACGAACAATCCTGCGCCGCCGGTTCCTCCTGCGCCTCCTGCTCCGCCGGCTCCGCCGTCGGACATCACGGCCAGCCAGGATCTGAGCTACAACAGCCGCATGCAGCCGCGCTACCCGCCACAGGCGATCCGCCAGCGGCATGAGGGTACGGTCACGCTGCTGATCCTCGTGGCTGTCGACGGCTCGGTGAAGGACATCAAGGTGGATGTCTCCAGCGGCTACCGCGAACTCGATCGTGCTGCGATGGACGCAGCCCGTCGTTGGCGCTTCAACCCGACGATCCGCAATGGTCAGAAGGTGGAGGGCTATGCCCGCGTCCCGGTCAATTTCAACCTCAATCAGCTGTAATCCCCATTACAGTTACAGTTCACGCTTGACTTCCCAAGGGTAGCGTTATGTTCCAACAGACCTCTGCACCACTGACCAACTCCGAAGCCATGAAGCAGATGGGCTTCGGCGACCTCATCCACAACCTCGACCCGATCGGCTGGATCGTGCTGGTCACGCTCGTGATCATGTCGGTGTCGTCGTGGTACTTCATCGTGGCCAACGCCATCCGCAATGCGATGGTTCGCTCGCGCGCCGACAAGGTGATCGACGGCTTCTGGAACACCACCTCGACGCAGGAAGCGATCCGCGAGCTCGAAGCGCAGCCCAAGGGCGAACCGTTCTCGAAAATCGCGCTCGATGCCGCTTCGGCAGTGGCCCACCACCAGCAGGCGGGCGCCGCCGGCAACGGTCTGGCCCAGACTCTCAGCCGCTCGGAGTTCATCGACCGCGCACTTCGCCAGGCCGTGGCTCGCGAGAGCCTGCGCCTCGAAGGCGGCCTGACCCTGCTCGCCACGGTCGGCTCGTCCGCACCGTTCGTGGGTCTGCTCGGTACGGTGTGGGGCATCTACAACGCCCTGATCGGCATCGCCGCGGCGGGCAACGCCTCGATGACGGCCGTGGCCGGTCCGGTGGGTGAGGCGCTGATCATGACCGCGATCGGTCTGTTCACCGCGATCCCGGCCGTGCTTGCGTACAACTTCTTCAACCGCGCCAACCGCCTCACCTACGCGCAGTTCGACGAGTTCGCGCACGACCTGCACGACTTCTTCGCCACCGGCGCCCGCGTCGAAGGCAAGTGAGGGCCTGACCCATGGCAATGAGCACCGGTGGAAGTTCCGGCGGTCCGATGTCGGAAATCAACGTCACGCCCCTCGTGGACGTGATGCTGGTGCTGCTGATTATCTTCATGATCACGGCACCGCTGGCCAGCCATAGGATTGACGTGAAGCTACCCACGGCCAATCCGAAGGCGACCGACGACAAGCACATCGAGCCGATGGACCTGGCCGTGACGCCCGACGGCGCAATGTATCTGGACGACCGGGAAGTCGACGAGAACCAGCTGAAGGCGGCCCTGGCCGTGGCGGCTTCCAAGTCGCCGCAGCCTGAGTTGCAGATCCGCGCCGACAAGACGACCGAGTACAGGGTCGTGAAGAAGATCCTCTCCGATGCAAAGGGCCAGGGCATGGTCCACGTCGGCTTCATCACGACGGGCAAGGAGTAACGACCATGGCTTTCAGTACTGGAAGCGGCAAGGGTCCGATGGCCGACATCAACGTCACGCCGCTGGTGGACGTGATGCTGGTGCTGCTGATCATCTTCATGCTGACGGCGCCCATCGTGACGCATGACGTGAAGATCGATCTGCCGCAGCCGACCAACAACCCGCCGCCGGATACCGATCATCTGGATCCGATCAGCTTGAAGATTGACGCGTCCGGTTCGCTCTACTGGAACAACGTGCCGGTCGACGAGAATGGCATGCGGGCCCAGATGGCGGTGATCGCGCAGCAGACCAATCAGCCGGAGATCCAGATCAACGCCGACGATGCAGTGGCCTACGAGTATGTAGCCCGTGCGCTGGCGGATGCGAAGAGCTACGGCCTGACCAAGATCGGATTTACCGAGCAGTAAACCGCTACGGCAGAAGTTCGCAAGCAGCAACGAAAACCCCCGCCTGCGCGGGGGTTTTCTTTTGGGGTCTCGCGGAAGTCGGCCCGCATCGCGATGCGAGGGCCGTCAGTCCAGAGCCGTCAGTCCAGGATCTGCCGGTAGCGCCTGACCGTGGTCGCAAGCCCGTCGTATAGCGCCTCGCCGATCAATGCGTGACCGATGGACACCTCGGCCAGGCCGGGGATCGCTGCCTTGAAGGTGCCCAGATTCGCCTGGCTCAGATCGTGTCCGGCATTCACGGCCAGTCCCGCCTGCTGTGCCCGCCGGGCGGTCTCCACGCAACGGGCCAGCTCGCTGTCCACGTGCCCGCTGGCGAACGCATGCGCGTAAGGGCCGGTATATATCTCGATGCGCTGGGCGCCGATGCGCACCGCCGGCTCGAACTGCACGGTGCCGGCATCGACGAACAGGCTCACGCGACAACCCAGTTCCCGGAATGCGGCCACCAGCGGCGCCAACCGTTCTGCATCACGAACCAGATCGAAGCCGTGATCGGATGTGAGCTGACCGTCACCATCGGGCACCAGGGTGATCTGGGTGGGCCGCACCTCCTGCGCCAGTGCGAGCAGTCCCGGATAGTCGCCGCGTGGCGGCGCAAATGGATTGCCCTCGAGGTTGTATTCGACCCGGCCGCGCAGCAGCTGCGCCAGCACGCGCACGTCGTCGGGCCGGATGTGGCGCTGGTCGGGCCGCGGATGCACGGTGATGCCGCCGCACCCGGCCTCGATGCAGGTATGGGCCGCGCGGGCGAGCGAGGGTTCGTCGCCGCCGCGCGAATTGCGCAGCACGGCGATCTTGTTGAGATTGACGCTGAGCAGAGTCATGGGACGCGAACCATCAGTCACGGAGAAGCCCGCGCGTCGGCAGCGTGGCCGCGGCGGATGCCAAGAGTACGCCAACGCGAGGGCGGTGGATCAGTGCGGCTCGCCGCACCAGCGCACGTGCATGGACGGTCCGCACCAGGCCACGGCCGCCACCCAAGCAGGATCGAGCGACAGCGCTTGCACGTGCCACGGAGTCGTTGGCTCATCGTCGAAACGCACCAGCACCGGTCCGGACTCCCACAAGTCGACCACCACCCGATGCAGGCCGTACGCGAGTCCGCGCCCCTGGGCTTTCAGCACCGCTTCCTTGACGGTCCACAGCTGCAGAAACGCAGACGAACGCTCTTCCGCCGGCAGTGCAGCCAGCGCCTGCACCTCTTGCGGGGCAAAGAATCGCTGCGCCAGTGCCAGGACATCGCGTGCGCCGCGTCGCGCGCGATGTTCGAGGTCGATGCCGGGTTGGACCGAACGCGCGATCGCCACCAGCGCGCGATCGCCGCTGTGCGACCAGTTGAAGCGTAGTCGGCCGCCATGCGTGCCACCGAGTTCGGGGCGACCGTGCGGCGCATCCGTGAGCACGACGTCGTCCACCACGCTATCGAGATAGCCGGCAAGCAGCCGGCGCACCGGGAGGCGTCCTGCGGCGCGGTCGTAGGGCAGCGCCCAGATGTGAATCTCGTCATCGCACAGGCCCTCTGCTAGTTTGAGGACGGTTGGCGGCAGGCAATCGGACATCCCGGCATGGTGCCGTCGCGATGGCTGTCCGCACAAGAACCTGGGTTTCGCGCGATGGAAGCGCACGCATCGGGCGAGGGCTGAACGTGATCTCTGGATGGCTGCTGCTGCTGGTTGCAGCGCTGTATGTGGGCGTGCTGTTCGCGGTCGCCTGGAAGGGTGATCGCCAGCCGCTGTATCCGAGCAAGACGCGCCTGCGCCCGGTGGTCTACAGCCTGGCACTGGCGGTGTATTGCTCGTCGTGGACTTTCTATGGGGCGGTCGGTACCGCCGCGCGCGACGGCCTCGCCTACCTGCCGATCTACCTCGGCCCCGCGCTGCTCTTCATCCTCGGCTTCGGGCTGATGACACGCCTGGTGACGGTGGCCGGCCAGCGCAACATCACCACCATCGCCGACTTCATTGGCGCACGTTTCGGCAAGTCGCACGGTCTGGCCGCACTGGTCGCCTTGATCGCGGTAACCGCGGTGGTTCCGTACCTGGCGTTGCAGTTCAAGGCGATGGCGATGTCGCTGGACGTGCTGTCGGACACCGGCCCCAACGCGATCGTGCCGTCCACGGACAGCGCGCTGTGGTGCGCGCTGCTGCTGGCGGCGTTTGCGATCCTGTTCGGCACGCGCAGCATCGATGCGAGCGAGCATCACCACGGCATGATGCTGGCGATCGCGCTGGAATCGGTCATCAAGCTGCTGGCCTTTCTCGGCCTGGGCGTCTACGCGCTGTGGCGCGGCCCGGGCCTGGAGGAACTGCTCAGGCTTCCGCAGACCCCGCTCACCCACGGCCAGTCGCCGGGCTTCCTGGCGCAGACCCTGCTCGCGTTCTGCGCGATGTTCTGCCTGCCGCGGCAGTTCCAGATCGGCGTGGTGGAATGCGAGGACCCGCGCGACCTGCGCCGTGCCCGCTGGATGTTTCCGCTATACATGCTGCTGATCAGCGTGGGCGTGCTGCCGATCGTGGCGGCCGGCATGAACCTGCCGGCGGTGCGTGGCGGGCTGGCCGATGCCTGGGTGCTCAACCTGCCGCTGGCCCATGGCGATCGCGGCGTTGCGCTGATCGCCTTCCTCGGCGGCTTCTCAGCGGCGACCGGCATGGTGATCGTGTCCACCGTCGCGCTGTCCACCATGATCAGCAACGACCTGGTGATGCCGGCGCTGCTGCGCATCCGGCGCCTGCATCTGGAACAGCGGCAGGATCTGTCGCTGCTGCTGTTGCGCATCCGTCGTGTGGCGATCGTAGTGCTGGTGCTGCTCGCCTACGGCTACTACCGGATCGTCGCCGACAACGCCAACCTCGCGGCGACCGGCCTGCTCGCCTTTGCCGCCGTGGCGCAGTTCGCGCCGGCGATCATCGCCGCGCTGTACTGGCGCGGCGCCAGCCAGGCTGGCGTGGCGATCGGCCTGCTCGCCGGCTTCGCGGTGTGGATCTACACCCTGCTGCTGCCGGCGATCGACCGCAGCGCTGCATGGTTGAAAGACGGGCCGTTCGACATCGAGTGGCTGCGCCCGCAGGCGCTGTTCCACCTCAGCGGCTGGGACCCGGTGATGCACAGCACGTTCTGGTCGCTGCTGGTCAACGTGGCGTGCCTGATCTTCATCTCGTTGCGTTTCCGCCCCACGCTGGCCGAGCGCATCCATGCGGCGATGTTCGTCGACCCGTACATCGCCAGCAGCAGCAACGCGGGCGACTGGCGCGGCCGCGTTGCCGTGGGCGACCTGCTCACCATTGCCGGGCGCATCGTGGGTGAGCGCAGCTCGCAGCGTGCGTTCGCCGAATACGGCCTGCGCCTGGGCAAGGCGCTCGATCCGAGCGAAGCGGCCGACCGCGCCCTGATCCAGTACACCGAGCGCCTGCTCGCCGGCGCGGTGGGCGCGGCCAGTGCGCGGCGCATCCTGATGGGCGCGCTGTCCGGTTCCGGGTTGGACATCGCCGAGGCGATGGCGCTGATGGACGAGGCTTCGCAGGAACTGCGCTTCAACCGCGAACTGCTGTCCACCACGCTGGAGAACGTCTCGCAGGGCATCAGCGTGGTCGACGCGCGCATGCGCCTGGTCACCTGGAACCGGCGCTACCTCGAACTGTTCGACTACCCCGACGGCATGGTCTACATCGGCGTGCCGGTGGCCGACCTGATCCGCTGGAACGCCGAGCACGGCGAATGCGGTCCGGGCGAAGTCGAGGCGCACGTCGCCAAGCGCATCGGCCACCTGCGCGCCGGCACGCCGCACCTGTTCCAGCGCGTGCGCCCCGACGGCACGGTGATCGAGATGCGCGGCCGCCCGCTGCCGGGCGGCGGCTACGTCACCACCTATACCGACGTCACCGCGTACAAGCACGCCGAGCTGGCGCTGCGTGAGGCGAACGAATACCTCGAACAGCGCGTGGAGCAGCGCACCGCCGAACTGAGCGAAGCGCTCGACGCCACCGCCCGTGCGCAGCGCGAGGCCGAGTCGGCGATGGTGTCCAAGACCCGCTTCCTCGCCGCCGCCAGCCACGACCTGCTGCAGCCGCTCAACGCCGCGCGCCTGTTCACCTCGGCGCTGCGCCAGCAGCCGGCGCTCGATGAGGAATCCAGCCGCCTGGCCGAGCGCATCGATGCCTCGTTCCGCGCGGCCGAAGACCTGCTCGACGCGCTGCTCGATGTCTCCCGCCTCGATGCCGGCCGCTACCAGCCCGAGTACAGCGATTTCGCGCTGGCCGATCTGTTCGATTCGTTGAAGGCGCAGTTCGCGGTGGTCGCCGAGCAGCGCGGACTGCGCCTGAGCGTGGTGCCCACCAACCTGTCGATCCGCAGCGATCCGCAGCTGTTGCGGCGCATCCTGCAGAACTTCCTTTCCAACGCGCTGCGCTACACCCGCGCCGGCGGCGTGCTGCTCGGCGCGCGCCGTCACGGCGGCGAAGTGCGCATCCAGGTGTGGGATACCGGCCCCGGCATCGCGCCAGAGCAGCGCGCCAACATCTTCGACGAGTTCCAGCGGCTGCAGCGCCCCTCGCCGTGGGGCGAGAAGGGCCTGGGCCTGGGCCTGTCGATCTGCGACCGCATCTCGGCGATCATGGGCCACCGGCTGGAACTCGCCTCGCGCGTGGCCAAGGGCAGCTGCTTTGCCTGCGTGGTGCCGCGCGTGGCGGCGGTGCCGCGACGTCCGGCAGTGGCGCCGCGGCTGCCGACCGGTGAGCAGCTCGCGCTCACCGTGCTGTGCCTGGACAACGATCCGACCATCCTTGACGGCATGCAGGCCCTGCTCAAGCGCTGGGGCGTGGATTGCCGGCTGGCCGAGGACGTGGCGCAGGCCGAGGCGCAACTGCGCGGCGGCGGCATCGACCTGCTGCTGGCCGACTACCACCTCGCCGACAGCATCGACGGCCTGCAGGCGTTGCAGCACCTGCGCATGCGGCTGGGCACGCTGCCGCCGGTGGCGATGATCACCGCCGACGGCAGCAGCGAGCTGAAGCAGCGCGCGCGCGAGCTGGGCTATCCGCTGCTGCACAAGCCGGTGCGACCCGCCGCCCTGCGCGCGTTGCTGGGCGCGCTGCTGCGCAAGCAGGCGAGCAACGGTTGAAGCGGGCTATTCGGACTCGTCGTCCGGCAGCGGCTGCATCGCACCGGGGTCCACCGCCAGCTGGCTGGCGGCCAGCGCCACCTGGGTGCGATTGTTGACGCCGAGCTTGCGCATGATCGCGGTCATGTGCGCCTTCACCGTCGCCTCGGAGACGCCGAGGTCCCACGCGATCTGCTTGTTGAGCTGGCCCTCGGCAATCATCGTCAGCACGCGGAACTGCTGCGGCGTGAGCGAGGCGACGCGCGCGGCAATGTCCGCTTCGTCGTTCTTCAGCGCGATCTCGCCGCCCACCAACTGGTGCGGCAGCCAGGTGTCGCCTTCGAGCACCGCATGGATCGCCTTGACGATCTCGTCGCCCGGCGTGGACTTGGGGATGTAGCCGGACGCGCCGTGCGCCAGCGCGCGCCGCGCCACCTGCGCCTCCTCGTGGCCGGACACCACGATGGTCGGCAGGCCGGGGTACTGGCCGCGGATGTGCGCCAATGCCGAGTAGCCGCGGGCACCGGGCATGTGCAGGTCCAGCAGCAGCAGATCGGCTTCCGGGTATTGCTCGATCAGGCCGAGCAGGGCGTGCACGCTGTCGGCGCAGTGCGTCTGCGCGTCGGGCAGTGCGGTGATCACCGCGCGGCGCAGGGCATCGCGGAACAGTGGATGATCGTCGGCGATCAGGACGTCGGGCATAAATAATCGGTATAGGAGCGCACCCTGTGCGCGAAGGCTCTTTGCCCAGCTTGCCACGGCAGATCGCGCACGGGGTGCGCTCCCACAGGGGTCATTTGATCAGCCGCTCGTCGACGAGGTTCTTCACCACGCCCGGATCGGCCAGCGTGGAAATGTCGCCGAGCTGGTCGGGTGCGTTCTCGCCGATCTTGCGCAGGATGCGGCGCATGATCTTTCCCGAGCGCGTCTTCGGCAGGCCCGGTGCCCACTGCAGATAGTCCGGCGTGGCGATCGGTCCGATCTCCTTGCGCACCCACGCCACCAGTTCCTTGCGCAACTCGTCCGAGCCGGTCTCGCCGGCCACCAGGGTGACGTAGGCATAAATGCCTTGGCCCTTGATCTCGTGCGGGCAACCGACCACGGCCGCCTCGGCGACCTTCGGGTGCGCCACCAGCGCGCTCTCCACCTCGGCGGTGCCGATGCGGTGGCCGGAGACGTTGATCACGTCGTCGACGCGGCCGGTGATCCAGTAGTAGCCGTCCTCGTCGCGGCGCACGCCGTCGCCGGTGAAATAGTTGCCCGGATACGCACTGAAGTAGGTCTCGATGAAGCGCTGGTGGTCGCCGTACACGGTGCGCATCTGGCCGGGCCACGAGTCGGTGATCAGCAGGTTGCCCTCGCACGCGCCCTGCTGCACCTCGCCGTTGGCATCGACGATGGCCGGCTTCACGCCGAAGAAGGGCAGGGTGGCCGAGCCGGGCTTGGCGTCGATGGCGCCGGGCAGCGGCGTGATCAGGATGCCGCCGGTCTCGGTCTGCCACCAGGTGTCGACGATCGGGCAGCGCTCGTCGCCGACGACGCGGTAGTACCACTCCCACGCCTCCGGATTGATTGGCTCGCCGACCGAACCGAGCACGCGCAGGCTGGCGCGCGAACACGCCTTCACCGGGCCCTCGCCCTCGCGCATCAGGGCGCGGATCGCGGTGGGCGCGGTGTAGAACAGGCTGACCTTGTGCTTGTCGATCACCTGCCAGAAACGGCGGTAGTCGGGGTAGTTCGGCACGCCGTCGAACATCACCGTGGTGGCGCCGTTGGCCAGCGGGCCGTACACCACGTAACTGTGGCCGGTGACCCAGCCCACGTCGGCGGTGCACCAGTACACGTCGTCCTCGCGCAGGTCGAACACCAGCTCGTGGGTGTAGCTGGCGTACACCAGATAGCCGCCGGAGGTGTGCAGCACGCCCTTGGGCTTGCCGGTGGAGCCGGAGGTGTAGAGGATGAACAGCGGATGCTCGGCGTCGACGGGCTCGGGCGCGCAGTCCGTGCTCTGGCCTTCCATCAGGTTGTGCCAGTAGCGGTCGCGGGGCGACTGCATCGGCACCGCGGCGCCGGTGCGACGCACCACCACCACGGTCTCCACGCTGTTGGTGCCGGGACGCTCCAGCGCGGCGTCCACGTTGGCCTTCAGCGCGATTTTCTTGCCGCCGCGCACGCCTTCGTCGGCGGTCACCACCACCTTGCACTCGGAGTCGGCGATGCGCCCGGCCAGCGAGTCGGGCGAGAAACCGCCGAACACCACCGAGTGCACCGCGCCGATGCGCGCGCAGGCGAGCATCGCCATCGCCGCCTCGGGGATCATCGGCAGATAGATCGCCACGCGGTCGCCCTTCTGCACCCCGAGATGCTTGAGCGTGTTGGCGAACTTGCACACTTCGGCATGCAGCTCGCGGTAGCTGATGTGGCGCGAGTCGGCGGGGTCGTCGCCCTCGAAGATGATCGCGGTCTTGTCGCCGCGCTCGGCGAGATGGCGGTCCAGGCAGTTGGCCGAGACGTTCAGCTGGCCGTCCTCGTACCAGCGGATGTGCAGGTCGGCCGGATCGAACGAGGTGTTCTTGATCTGCGTCGGCGCCTTCACCCAGTCCACGCGCCGGCCGATGCGTCCCCAGAACGCCGCCGGATCGCTCACCGACTCGGCGTACAGCCGGTGGTAATCCTCGCGACTCACGCGGGCGCGGGCGGCGAATTCGGGCTTGACCGGATACAGCTTGGACATGGCGGGCTCCTCGGTAACGGATCGCAGCGGCGCGTCCAGCGCAACCGCCTTGTTATGTGCCGTTCGAGTGTAGCCGCGCCGGTGTAAGCGCATCGTGCGCGGCGCGCTTCGACTTTGGTCGATTCTCGACCAAAGCCGTATAGATGCGCGCAACGCAATATCACCATGCTCGGGACGCCATCGTTGCGTCTTGGCGCATGCAGTGGGGTCTGTTGTGCGGCGCGACGGCGATGGCCCGAGTCGTGATCTGTGACGGGCGCGGCGCGCGAGCGTATCGGGCCTGATCGACACCGCGGGATGCCAGGCCGGGGGCGGCCTGCCCGAGGAATCCTGCCGCGGCGACGCGGCACCACCTCCGCTCAGCGCGGAGCGTTCCAACCTTGAGGGGAGTAGAGCATGGCCACCACCGGCATCGATGCGACAAGCGCACTCGACGTCAGCCACAAGCGGGTGATTTTTGCATCCAGCCTGGGCACCGTCTTCGAGTGGTACGACTTTTACCTTTACGGCTCGCTCGCCGTCATCATTGGCAAGCAGTTCTTCTCCGGCCTCAACGAGGCCAGCCAGCTGGTGTTCGCCCTGCTGGCGTTTGCCGCCGGCTTCGCGGTGCGTCCGTTCGGCGCCATCGTGTTCGGCCGCATCGGCGACCTGGTGGGACGCAAGTACACATTCCTCGTCACCATCCTGATCATGGGTCTGTCGACCTTCCTGGTCGGCGTGCTGCCGGGCTACGAGCAGATCGGCGTCGCCGCACCGGTGATCCTGATCGCGTTGCGCCTGCTGCAGGGTCTGGCCCTCGGCGGCGAGTACGGCGGTGCGGCCACCTACGTGGCCGAGCACGCGCCCCACGGCAAGCGCGGCCTGTACACCAGCTTCATCCAGATCACCGCGACCTTCGGCCTGTTCCTGTCGCTGCTGATCATCCTGGGCTGCAAGGTGATGCTGGGTCCCAAGTTCGACACCTGGGGCTGGCGTATTCCGTTCCTGCTGTCCTCGGTGCTGCTGGCCGTGTCGGTGTACATCCGCCTCCAGCTGGCCGAGTCGCCGGTGTTCAAGCAGATGAAGGAAGAGGGCAAGCATTCCACCGCGCCGCTGACCGAATCGTTTGCGCGCTGGGGCAACCTCAAGATCGTGATCCTGGCCCTGCTCGGCGCCACCGCCGGCCAGGCCGTGGTGTGGTACTGCGGCCAGTTCTACGCGATGTACTTCCTCGGCTCGACGCTGAAGATCGACGCCATGACAACGCAGTTGCTGATTGCCGGCGCACTGCTGCTGGGCACGCCGTTCTTCGTGGTGTTCGGTGCGCTGTCGGACAAGGTCGGCCGCAAGCCGATCGTGCTGGCCGGCTGCCTGCTGGCGGCGCTCACCTACTTCCCGATCTTCAAGGCGCTCACCCACTACGGCAATCCGGCGATCGAGGCGGCCAGCGTGTCCGCGCCGATCCGCGTCACCGCTGATCCGAAGGACTGCCACGTGCAGGTCGACCTGATCGGCAAGAAGGTGTTCACCAGTTCCTGCGACGTGGCCAAGAGCTTCCTGACCAAGCGCGGCGTGCCGTACGAGAACATCTCGGCGGCGCCGGGCACGGTGGCGGTGGTGTCGGTCGGAGGCAAGGACTTCAGCTCGTTCGACGGCACCACGCTGGCCAAGGCCGACTTCGCGGCGCAGAACAAGGCGTTCGGCGAGGCTGTAGGTGCGGCAGTAAACGCCGCTGGCTACCCGGTCAAGGCTGATCCGGCGATGATCAACAAGCCGATGGTGTTGCTGTTGCTGTGGCTGCTGGTGATCTACGTGACCATGGTCTATGGCCCGATCGCCGCCTGGCTGGTGGAGATGTTCCCCACCCGCATCCGCTACACCTCGATGAGCCTGCCGTACCACATCGGCAACGGCTGGTTCGGCGGCTTCCTGCCCTCGGTGTCGTTCGGCATCGTGGCGGCCACCGGCGATTTCTATGCTGGCCTGTGGTACCCCATCGTGATCGCCGCGATGACGGTGGTGATCGGCGCGCTGTTCGTGCGCGAAACCAAGGATGTCGACATCCACGCCTGACGCTTGATCGATGCTCCCTTCGCCCCCTGCCGCATTGCGCTGCAGGGGGCGATTCGCCCTGTGCATGGGCGACCAAAGTCTTAGTGCGAAAGCGGAAAAACCGCTATCAACGTGCTTTAACGTTCTTGTAATCTTTTTGCCATATCCGAACGATGGTTTCGGGGTTGTTGCAGACGCTGCGCGGCCTCGCTGTCGACGGTCTTTTCAAACGGGGAAAAAGCCATGAAACGAAACCCTATGTTCTTCGCCGTTGCGGCAGCGCTGGGTCTGGCCATCGCCGGCCCGTCGTTTGCAGCCACCAAGCAGACCGACGTCAAGGCGCTGCAGGCGCTGATCCAGAAGCAGCAGGACCAGCTCGACCAGCAGCAGAAGGAACTGCAGGCCCTGCGCGACAGCCTCCAGCAGATCGCCGGCAACCAGCAGGCGCAGCAGCAGCAGATCGAGAAGGTCGCCGCCGCGCCGGCTCCGGCGCCGGCCGCCGCGCCCGTGTTCAGCAGCGCGCCGGGCGTGACGGTGGCCCTGCACGGCTTCGTCAACGCCACCGCCTTCTCGCAGGACAAGGCCTTCACCTTCGGCAACGGCCAGAACGCCGAATTCCCGAACGTGGGCACGCACGGCCGCAATACGGGCGTCGACATCCGCAACACCCGCTTCTGGCTCGACTTCGCCGGCGCCAAGTTCAACGACAACTGGTCCGGCGGCGGCCGCATCGAGATGGACTTCTTCGGTGGCTTCAACGGCACCGGGGCGTATTCGGTGTCGCAGCCGACCCCGCGCCTGCGTCAGGCCTACATGGACCTGAAGAACGTCTCCTCCGGCAGCACGGTGCGCATCGGTCAGCAGTGGGATCTGTTGTTCCCGCTCGACAACGTGCCGGCCTCGGTCACGCATATCGCATTCCCGCTCGGCTACGGCACCGGCATGATCGGCTGGCGCTTTCCCGGCGTGGTGTGGATGCAGGACCTCAATCACGGTGCCGATGGCCCGAAGTGGCGGCTTGACCTCGGCGGCTTCAACGGCAACTGGAGCGGCCCGGGCGACAACATCAACTACCTGACCGCCGGCAACGCCGGGTTCCGCCCGCAGCTGCAGGCCCGCCTGCACGTGCAGGACAAGGACTGGCTGGCCTACTTCGTGGCGCACTACGCGCAGATCGACCTGCGCGGCGTGGACGGCACCGGTGCCGTGCCGATCGCCACCACCATCAATAGCCAGGGCTTCGAGGTCGGCGGCAACTGGCATCCGGGCAACTGGATGTTCAAGGGCAACATCTACAGCGGCAAGGGCCTGGGCCAGGTGTTCGGCGGCCTGATCCAGTTCGGCGACATCCAGGAAACCGGCGGCTACCTGCAGGCCGGCTACAAGTTCACCCCGAACTGGAGCGCCAACGTGTTCTACGCCTCCAGCAAGCCCAAGCGCAGGGACGTGGTGGAGTGGCTGGGCCGCGGGTCGGTGGGTCGCCTGAAGAACAACCAGGCGGCGGTCAACCTGATCTATACCTCCGGTGCCTACGAGCTCGGTGCGGAATACCTGTATTCCAAGCTCGACACGACTTCGGCGGCGAACACCAGTGCCACCACCAGCACCAAGGGCAGCCAGGTGTCACTCAGCGCGAAGTACAACTTCTGATCGCGATCCGTCGACGGCGGCGGCTGCCGCTGGCGACACCGCATCGGGAGCGTCGCAAACGAAAAAACCACGCCGCGAGGCGTGGTTTTTTCATGCGCGGAACGTGGCGGCCCGGCTCAACGCTCCAGCGGCGGCTTGCCCTCGCGCAGTCGCTTCAGCTCGTAATCGGAGAGTGATTCGTCGCGCGCACCGGAGGCGATCCGCGCCTGCGCAAACGCCAGCCCGGTGGCCAGCAGGCCGAACAACCCGATCAGCAGCCATATCGCCATCGCGCCGCCGCTGTGCCGCGTGAAGCACAGCACGAAAGCCAGCACGGTTCCGGTCAGCATCAGCCAGCGCATGCGTATCTCGCCATGGGATCACCGCTCCGAGCAGCGGCGCGTCCGATCATAAACCGCCGCCGCAACGCGCGGGATGGGCATGCGCGTGATGCGCGTCATGTCCCGTGCCTCCGTGTTTTCCTCTGCCGGCATGTCGCGTCCACTGAGATGGCGGCCCGGTACGCTGATCGGCATGTCCGTACCGTCCGACCCTTTCGCCCCCCGCGCCTTCAAGGGCCGCGGTGCGGCTTCCAACCCCGAGGGGCGCTTCGAGTCGATCCGCCACCACGCCGAGGACGACGGCTGGCAGAGCGCCCTGCTCGACGAAGACGCACCCCGCCCGCGCACCGAAGTCACCGACGAGCGCGCGCGCAGCGTGATCACCCGCAACGATTCGCCGGACATCCATTTCAACCAGGCGATGAACCCCTACCGCGGCTGCGAGCACGGCTGCATCTACTGCTTTGCACGGCCTTCGCACAGTTACCTCAACCTGTCGCCGGGTCTGGATTTCGAGACGAAGCTGCGCGCCAAGGGCAATCTCGTCGAGGTGCTGCGCCACGAGCTCTCGCGCCCCGGCTATCGCGTCGAGCCGATCAACATCGGCAGCAACACCGATCCCTACCAGCCGATCGAGAAGCGCTGGCGCCTGACCCGCGCCGCGCTGGAGCTGCTGGCCGAATGCGGCCACCCGTGCACCCTGGTCACCAAGAACGCGCTGGTGGAGCGCGATCTCGACCTGCTTGCGCCGATGGCCAAGGCCAACCTCGTGCAGGTATTCGTCTCGGTCAACTCGCTGGACAACCGCCTCGCCGCAAAACTCGAGCCGCGAGCCAGCGCGCCGCACCGGCGCATCGAAGCGATCCGCGCGCTGGCCGATGCCGGCGTGCCGGTCGGCGTGCTGGTGGCGCCGATCATCCCCGCACTCAACGACCGCGACATGGAAGCGGTGCTCGAACGCGCTGCCGATGCCGGCGCGCGCTGCGCAGGCTACACCGTGGTGCGCCTGCCGCACGAGCTGAAAGCCCTGTTCCGCGAATGGCTCGCCCTGCACGTACCCGATCGCGCCGCCCACGTGATGAGCCTGATCCAGCAGATGAACGGCGGGCGCGACTACGACAGCGACTTCCGCACCCGCATGCGCGGCCAGGGCGTGTTCGCCGATCTGCTCAAGCGTCGCTTCGAGATCGCCTGCCGCAAACACGGTTTCGGTCGCGCGCGCGATCTGCAGCTGGACACCTCGCGTTTCGTAGCCCCACGCAAGCCGTCGCCGCAGGGTCAGTTGTTCTGAGGCACGGTGTCGCCGAAACGCCGCGTTGCTGAATGCATGCGGAGGGGCTTCACGCGGCGCCGACCGGCACGAAGGTCTGCTTGCGCGCTGGGTGACGGCCTGAGTGCCGCGCGCGGTCCCTTAGGTTCAAGCGGAGGTGCCCGATGTCCTCGTTCGCGATTTATCTGATTGGCATGCTGCTGGTGATCGGCGGTCTGGCTTATGTGGCCTGGATGCTGCACACGCCGCCGCACTGGCTGGCGGCCGGAGTGGTGGTGTTGCTGGGTCTGGGCATCCTGGGCGCGGTGAAGGCCACGCGCCGGCGTGATCCGCCGGAGTCCTGAGCCGCGCCGGCGGGCAGCAAAAAGGGCGAGTCTCACGACTCGCCCTTTTTGTCTGGTCCGGCTTGTTTGTTCCGGCGGCTGGCGTGTATCAGCCGCCCGCGGGGAGGTACTTGCCGAACCACAGCAGCGCACGCTGCAGCACGTCGCGCTGGTGCGCGGGATCGACGAAGTGATGGCCCTCGTTGGGGTAGACCACCAGCGAGGTCGGCACGCCCTGGGCGCGCAGCGCGTGCCACATCTCGAACGACTGCGGCGCCGGACATTCGGCATCGCGGTCGCCGACCACGATCAGCATCGGCGTCTTCACCTGCTTGATGAAGTTGATCGCCGAGCTCTTGGCGTACACCGCCGGGTCGTCGTACACCGAGGCGCCGAAGAACGGCGTCATCCACTGGTCGATCAGGTTCTGGCCGTAGTAGCTCTGCCAGTTGGCGATGCCGGCGCCGGCCACCACGGCGCGGAAGCGCTGGGTCTGCGTGGGCGCGAACATGCTCATGAAGCCGCCATAGCTCCATCCGGTGAGGCCCAGGCGCTGGTCGTCCACCGGCAGGTTCTTCTCGATGGTGTCGACGCCGGCGAGGATGTCGCGCAGGTCGCCATGGCCGAAGTCCTTGCGGTTGGCCTGCACGTAATCCTCGCCCTGGCCGTAGCTGCCGCGCGGGTTGGGCATGAACACGAAATAGCCCAGCGGCGAGAACGGCACGCCGCCGAAGCCCACCGACGGCCAGCGCGGCAGCACGGCACTGGCCGGTCCGCCGTGCACCATCACGATCATCGGGTAGGTGCGGGACTTGTCGTAGTTCGCCGGGTACAGCAGCCAGCCCTGCACGTGGCGGCCTTCGTTGTCCCACTCGACCGATTCGGCCGCACCCCACGAGGGCTTCAGCGCCGCGTTGATCGCGGTGACCGCCGGCGGCGCGGTGGTGCCCAGCGCACCGGCATGCACCTCTGGCGCCTGCGCGTAGGAGCTCTGCGCAAAGGCGACCGTCGAGTGATCGGCCGACAGCGACAGCCCCATCGCCGCACTGCCGTCGCCGAGACTGGCGGCGGCGGTGAACAGCGGCGCTTGCGCGGTGGCGTGCGCGGCATCGATCGCGTAGGGCGCCACCTCGCTGCGGCCGTTGCGGATCTGCGCCACCAGCAGGCGATTGGCGCCGGTCCAGGCGAACCACACCGGGGTGACCTTGATGCCCGGGGTCAGCGCGGTGACTGCGCCGCCTCTGGAGGGCACGGCATAGAGATCGCCGCCGGTGGCGCCCTGGTCGCTCATCAGGCCGCCGATGAAGACGATGCGCGTGCCGTCCGGCGACCAGCGCGGCAGTGCCATCTGCAGGCCGTGCAGCGGGCTGTCGACGGTGCGCGTGTCGACCAGCTCGTGCGGCGTGGCGTCGGCGTTCGCGTCCTGTGCGTAGAGCTTGGCGATCCACCAGTTGTTGTCGCCTGGCGCGGGGGCGGCGACATAGGCGATCTGCCGGCTGTCCGGCGACCAGCTGAACTCGTATACGTAGCTCGGTGCCGGCGTGAGCATCTGCACGGTGCCGCCCGCGGCCGGCACCGTGGCGACGCGCTGCACTTCCAGTCCATCCACGCCGATCTCGCCGGCGGCCGGCTTGGCCGCAGCGACCGCGCTGGCCGCCCGGGTGGCGCCTTCGACATAGAGGAAGGCGAGACGCCGGCCGTCGGCGGACCACGCCAGATCGTGCGCGTAGCCGTGCAGCGCGGCCAGCCGCTTGGGCACCGCCTTGCCGGCGGGATCGGCCAGCACCAGATCCTTCTGGCCCGGCTTGGCGCCGACGCTGGGGCAATCGGTGAGGAAGGCCAGGTGGTGCGAGTCCGGCGCCCAGGCGATATCGGTCTCGCTGCAGCGGCCGGGCTTATCGCGCGTGTTGAGGCGGTGCGCGCCGCGGCCGTCGGCCCCGGCCAGCATGATCGCCGGCTTGCCGGCGGTGTCGACCACCCACGCCAGCTGCACGCCGTCGGGCGAGAGCTGCACGGCGTGGATGTCGCGCACCTTGCCCAGCTCGGTGAGCAGGTGGTCGATGCGCGGATCGACCGGGGCGGTGCCCGCCAGCACGGCCGGGGCAAGCGCGCCAGCGAGCAATGCCAGCGGCAGGCGAAGGAAGGATCGAATCATGGTCACTCTCGGGGTGCGGATCAGCCCGCTGACGCTAGCAGCGTGCGGGCGCACGCTCCAAGTGCTGCAAGCCACCGCGCCGCTCAGCGGGCAGGTGTCGCGATCGTCCGTGCCTGTCGGGCGGCGGCCAGTCGCGCACGGATCGCCGGCAAGGCGGCCAGCGCCGCCTTTTCGCCTTCCAGGATCGCCTGCTGCTTCTGCGCGAAGTCGGTCGCGCCGATGCCGGCGACCTGCGGGCGGATCACCACGTCGGCGCGCGCCAGCTCCTGCGCGCCCAGCGTCTGGCCCATGATGCTGATCGACTGGTTGACGATGTCGACCAGGCCTTCGGGATTGCGCCCGTCGGCCTTGCTGGAGATGTCTACCGCGATCACCACGTCGGCGCCGAGCTGGCGCGCCGCGTCCACCGGCACCGGGCTGGTGACGCCGCCGTCGACGTAGTGCCGCAGGCCGATCGCGGTGGGCTCGAACACGCCGGGAATGCTGCACGAGGCGCGCACCGCCTCTCCGGTATTGCCGCGGGTGAACACGGTGCGCTGACCGTTTTCCAGCTCGGTGGCCACCGCGGCGAAGGGCTTCTTCAGTCGCTCGATCGGCGTGTGGTCCAGCTGGGTGTTGATGTAATCCTGCAGCGCCTGGCCGCGCACCAGACCACCGGAAAACAGCCGCACGTCACGCAGGCTGGACTCGTCCAGTGCGAGCGCGTCCTGCTGCAGCGCAAAGCCGTCCATGCCGCCGGCGTACAGCGCGCCTACCACGCTGCCGGCGCTGGTGCCGGCCACCACGTCGACCCGGATGCCGTTGGCTTCGAGCATCTTGATCACGCCGATGTGCGCGAAGCCCTTCGCCGCACCACCGCCCAGCGCCAGGCCGATGCGCGGCGGCGGCAGCGGAACGTGTGCGGGAGTGGGCGGAGGCCGCACCGCCGGTGCGCACGCGGCGAGCAGCAGCGTGGCAAGCAGCGGGGGCAGCAGTCGGCGAAGGCTCATCGGGGCCGCATCGGTGGCAAAGCGCGCGAGTCTACGGTGCACGCATGGCGCCGTGCGGTGCCGTGCGTGGCGGCCTTCAGTCGCCGTTGGGCGGCGCGCTCAGGCGCGCGCGCCGTCCGCTTCCACGTGGTAATGCGTGGCCGTCTCCACTTCCTTGCGTGAGCCGAGGAACACGGGCACGCGCTGGTGCAGGGCGGTGGGCTGGAGTTCGAGGATGCGCGCGCGCCCGGTAGTGGCCGCGCCGCCGGCCTGCTCCACGATGAAGGCCATCGGGTTGGCCTCGTACATCAGCCGCAGCTTGCCGCCCTTGGCCTGGATCTTGGCGTCCAGCGGATAGAAGAACACCCCGCCGCGGGTGATGATGCGATGCACGTCGGCCACCATCGAGGCGACCCAGCGCATGTTGAAATCCTTGCCGCGCGGGCCTTCGGTGCCGGCCAGCAGCTCGCCCACGTAGCGCTGCATCGGCGCTTCCCAGTGGCGCTGGTTGGACATGTTGATGGCAAACTCGGCGGTTTCCTCGGGGATGCGGATGCCGCGCCGGCTCAGCACGAAGCTGCCGACCTCGCGGTCCAGCGTGAACTCGTGGGTGCCGTGGCCGAAAGTCAGCACCAGCACCGTGGCGGGGCCATACACCACATAACCTGCCGCCACCTGCTCGGTACCCGGCTGGAGGAAGTGCTCCACCTTCGGCTCGGTCACGTGGTCCGGGCAGCGCAGCACCGAGAAGATGGTGCCGACAGAGATGTTGACGTCGATGTTGGAGCTGCCGTCCAGCGGATCGAACAGCAGCAGATGGTTGCCCTTCGGATACATGTCCGGGATCTGCTGCGGGTCTTCCATCTCCTCCGATGCGCACGCTGCCAGGTGGCCGCCCCAGGCGTTGGCTTCGAGCAGGATCTCGTTGGAGATCACGTCCAGCTTCTTCTGCGCCTCGCCCTGGATGTTGATGCTGGCCGCATCGCCTTCGCCCGCGGCCATGCCCAGCACGCCGCCGAGCGCGCCCTTGTTGGTCGCCACGCTGATGCGCTTGCAGGCCCGCGCCACCACTTCGATCAGCAGCGACAGCTCGGCGTTGATGTGGCCGGCGCGACGTTCCTCGATCAGGAACTGGATCAGCGAGACGGGCTTCATGGCATCTCCGTGGCACAAAAGGAGCGGTATTGTCCCGTGCGCGTCCGGGACGCGCCAGCCGCGCGGCCGATCGGGCACGCCGGGGTGCAGGGGGTAACCGGGTCTTTCGGGACATTTGTGGGGAGCGCCCGTCGCGCGCACACTGCCATCAGCGTCCTCAACCCCGGTCGATGCAATGTCCACCAGATACCTTCGCGCCTTATTCTGCAGTGCGATGCTGCTGGCTGCCGCGTCCGCCAGCGCGCAGTCGTACGACCAAGCGGCGGTCCGCATGTTTCACGCGCTCAGCGAGCGCCCGGATCCGCTGGATCGTTACCTGTACCTGCAGAAGCTCAACCCGCAGCTCTCCCCCGCGAACCAGGGCCTCGCCGCGCAGATGAGCGCCTTTGCGCTCGCCGAGCTAGGCCAGTACAGCCGCGCGGTGCTGGTGTTCCCGCTGAAGATGGACCCGGTGCCGGGGCTGGAACTTCCCGATCCGCGCGACTGGCGGGCCGAGTCCGCGCTGGACGTGATCGCCCGGCAGGCCGTGGGCCGGCGCATCGTCATGGTGAACGAGGTGCACCACAACGCGCAGTCCCGTGCGCTCACCCTGCAGCTGCTGCCGCGCCTGCGGGCGCTGGGCTTCACCCACCTGGCGATCGAGGCGCTGGGCGACGATCCGGACCTCACCAAGCGCGGCTATCCGGTGCGCAGCAGCGGCACCGAGTACCTGCAGGAGCCGCTGTACGGCGAGATCGTGCGCGCGGGCCTGCGGCTCGGCTTCGTGCTGGTGTCCTACGACGCCGATGCGGCAGGCGGCAACACAGAGGCGCGCGAAACGGGGCAGGCACGGAACCTCTACGACCGCGTGTTCGCCAAGAACCCCGAGGCCCGCCTCGTGGTGGCGGCAGGCTATGCCCACGTCGACAAGGCGGTCGGCCGGCTCGGTCGAGCGCGGCCGATGGCCATGACCCTGGCGCGGCTGACCGGACTCGACCCGCTGTCGATCGACCAGGCGCAGTTCCTCGAGGCGGAATGGAACGCTGATGACGACTACCACCAGCTGACGGCCCGCTTTCCATCCGACGACCCCGAGGTCCTGGTCGACAAGGCCAGCGGGCGCCCCTGGTCGGCGGCGCCGAAGCTCTACGACATCAGCGTGATCTCGCCGCGCTCGCTCACGCTCAAGGCACTGGGAGCGGAGGAAGTGGACGACCCCGTGCACGGCCGATACCGCGTCCTGAGCAACGGCGTGCAGATGGCCACTCAGGCCTTCGTCGCCTTCAACGACATGCAGCGTCCGGCCTGGCTCAGCCTGGACGGCCAGCGCCGGCCGTACTCGATCGACACCCGGCTGTGCCGCGAGCAGATCCCGTGTGTGGTCGATGCGCACTACATCGGCGAGTCGGACCAGGCCACGCCGGCCGACATCTTCGCCTTCCTGAAGCCGACCAGCAGCACCAAGCTGTATCTGCGGCCGGGCCGCTATCGCCTGCGGGCCCGCACCGACCAGGGGCGGACGCTGTCGCAATCGGTCGTGGAAATACCCGGCGCCTGATCCGGGTTGACGCGGCCCCCGCCGTGCCACCCTGCTGACATCACGTTGGCAGCAGGGCCGAGCGATGCTTGCACTCCATCCACGGAGGGCATCCCCATGCGCGATACGGTTTACGTTCTGGTGTTTGACGGATTCGCCGACTGGCAGGCGGCGCTGGCGCTGTGCGAGGTGCGCCGTCCCGGCGACTGGCAGGTGCGCACGCTCGGCTTCAGCCGCGCGCCGGTGGTCTCGATGGGCGGGCTCACGGTGCAGCCGGACGGCGCGCTGACCGAGCTGGCGCCGGACCGCGCGGTGTTGCTCATCGTGCCCGGCGGCCACCTGTGGTTGCGCGGCGAAGGCGCGATGGCGGTGGAGCGGCTGCGCGAGGCGCATGCCGCCGGCGCCACCGTGGCGGGCATCGACACCGGCGTGGTGCCGCTGGCGCGCGCCGGCCTGCTCGACGGCGTGCGCCATACCGGCAACTGGGCCGGCCAGCTGGACGCCGTGCCCGGCTATGCCGGCGAAGACCAGTACGACGCCGAGGTGCTGGCGGCCAACGACGGCGGCGTGATCACCGCCAGCCACCTGGGCAGCGTGGAGTTCGCCCGCGAGGTGATCCGCACGCTCGACCTTTACAGCCCCGCCGATCGCGAAGACTGGTTCCGCCTGTTCAAGCACGCCCAGTTGCCGTCGTGGTGCGTGGGCGCGCCGCTGGCTGAGGTGGCCGCTTGAGCGCCCGTTTCGATCGTCTCGTGCGCGCCTACCGGCCGCTGTACCTGCGTGGCACCCTGGTCGAGGGCGTCGGTCGGCCGGCCTCCCCGCCGGTTGACAAGGCACGGAAGCCGGCACGGCTGAGCCTGCTGGCCTGGGTGGCGCTGGTGCTGCCGCGGCGCGGCCGGGGCAAACCGTGAGCGCTCCTGCGGCCCAGGTCATCGGTGTGCTCGAACTGCGCCAGTACACATTGCGGCCCGGGCAGCGCGAGCGGCTGGTGAGCCTGTTCGAACGTGCCTTCATCGAGTCGCAAGAAGCGCTGGGCATCGTGCTGCCCGGGCAGTTTGCCGACGCCGACGATGCCGACCGCTTCGTCTGGCTGCGCGGCTTTGCCGACATGGCCGCACGCACCCGCGCGCTGGCCGCGTTCTACGACGGCCCCGTGTGGCGTGCACATCGGGACGAGGCCAACGCCACCATGATCGATTCGGACGACGTACTGCTGCTGCGGCCGCTGCAGCCGTTCGACCTGCGTGGCCTGGTGCGACCGGCATCGGGCGCAGCGGCAGCGCCCGGCCGGGTGGTGGCGATGGTGTGCCCGTTGCGTTCGGGCAGCGCCCGCGCGGTGGCGCAGTCGTTCGAGAGCCGGTTGCGCCCGCGACTGGAGGCCCACGGTGCCCGGTTGCTGGGCAGCTGGGTGACCGAGCCGGCACGCAACGACTTCCCGCGCCTGCCGGTGCGCGAAGGCGAGCCGGTGTTCGTGTGGTTCGCCAGCTTCGAGGATGCGGCGCAGCATCTGCGCTGGCAGCGCGCGATCGAGGCCGATCCGGCCACCGCCGCGGCGATCGCCCGCTGGCAGGACAGCCTGGACGGTCCACCGCAGTATCTGCAGCTCACCCCCACGCCACGCTCGCTGCTGCGCGGTGTCGCGTCCACGGCGGCGCTGAGGGACGTATCGGGCGGCTTCGCCGCCGCGTGAAACCATCTTTTTTCCGCACCATCCAACGAGGGAACGACCGATGATCGCTGCGCCCCGCGTCACCTTCTTCTACGCTCCGCAGACCCGCGCCGGCGGCACGCTCGCCCTGTTCGAGGAGCTGGGCGTCGACTACGACCTGCAGCTGCTCAGCCTGAAGGCCGGCACCCAGCGTGCGCCGGAATACCTGGCGATCAACCCGATGGGCAAGGTGCCGGCGATCGTCCACGACGGCGCGCTGGTCGCCGAGCAGCCGGCGGTGTTCATCTACCTGGCGGACCTGTACGCCGACAAGGGGCTCGCCCCGGCGATCGGCGATCCGCTGCGCGGGCCGTACCTGCGCTGGCTGGTGTTCTACGGCTCGTGCTTCGAGCCGGCCATCGTCGATCGCGCGATGAAGCGCGAGCCGGCGCCGGCCTCGACCTGCCCGTACGGCACCTGGGAGCAGATGCTCGATGCGCTCACCGCGCAGCTCGCGCAAGGCCCGTATTTGTTCGGCGAGCGCTTCACCGCCGCGGACGTGCTGTGGGGTACAGCGCTGAACTGGACCACGAAGTTCCAGCTGGTGCCGGAGCTGCCAGTGATCCGCGGCTACATCGACCGCGTGCTGGCGCGCCCGGCGATGCAGCGCGCGATGGCGAAGGACGCGGCGTTCGCTGCGCAGCAGTCGGCCTGAGCCGATGGGCATCCGGCCGCCGCTGCGCCCGCGGCCGGATGCCCTTCCGAAGGCGCCGGCGCACCGGCATGACCTGTGTCGCAGGCGCCGCGACGGGTCTGCCGGCATCATGCGCGGATGCGCCGAGCCGATCGCCTGTTCCTCATCATCCACGCCCTGCGTGGTCGCCGCACCGCGCTGCAGGCGCGCTCGCTCGCGGCCACGCTGGGCGTCTCGCTACGCACCGTCTACCGCGACGTGGCCGACCTGCAGCTGTCCGGCGTGCCGATCGAGGGCGAGGCTGGCGTCGGCTACGTGCTGCGCAAGGGTGCGGACATCCCGCCGCTGATGTTCACCGCCGACGAGCTCGAATCGCTGGTGGTCGGCACGCGTTTCGTGCGCGCGTTTGCCGGCGACCGGCTAGCCGCCGGGGCGCAGGCCGCGCTGATGAAGATCGAGGCGGTGCTGCCGCCGGAGTTGCGCGAGCGGTCCTCGCGCACGCGCATCTACGCGCCGGTGTGGCGCGACGCGCACCAGGCCGCGTTCGCCGCCCGCATCGACCAGTTGCACGCGGCGATCGAGGACAAGCGCGTGCTGCGCCTCACCTATCGCGACGAGGCCGGCCGCGCCAGCGAGCGGGAAATCGAGCCGCTGTGCCTGGCGTTCTGGGGCGGCGCCTGGACCCTCGGCACCTGGTGCCGGCTGCGCACGGACTTCCGCAATTTCCGCCCGGACCGCATCGACGCCGTCGCCGACACCGGCGAGCATTTCATCGAGCGGCCGGCGAACAACCTCGACGCCTACCTCGCGGCCATGCGCTCTTACTACGCGGGCATGGATTGACGCTGGCATTGCGCGCAATCTCTGCGAAGATCCCCGACTGATCTTGCGGAGGAACCGTGTCGATGAAGCACCTGCTGGGCGGCCTGCTGGCCGTCGTCCTGGGCCTGACCTCCAGCGCTTCCACTGCTGCATCTGCCGCTGACGCCGATGCGCGCTTCCGTGCCATTTACTCGCAGGAGTGGGCCTGGCGCACCGGGCAGAGCGGCATCAGCAGCTCAGGCGAGACGCAGCCGGGCGAGGGCCGTCTCGACACGGTAGACGCCGCCTCGCAGCAGGCGCGGCTGGACAAGTGGAAGCAGGTGCTGCGCCAGCTCGACGATGTCGACGTGTCCGCGCTCTCGCCGGGGGCGCGGGTGAACTACGCGGTGTACCGCGCGCAGATCGCCAACCTGCTAGCTGCCCAGCAGTTCAAGACCTGGCAGATGCCGTTCAACAGCGACTCCTCGTTCTGGGGCGACATCGGCTACGAGTTGCACGGCGACCAGCTGCGCAACGCCGCCGACTACCAGCGCTATCTCGACCGCCTCGGCCAGATCCCCGCGTATTTCGACCAGCAGATCGCCAACATGCGCGAGGGCCTTGAGCGCGGCTTCAGCGTGCCGCGGGCAGTGCTGGACGGGCGCGACGTGTCGATCGCTGCGGTGGCGCAGCTCGTCGATCCCACCGAAAGCAGCTTCTACGCGCCGTTCAAGCACCTGCCCGACAGCTTCAGCCAGGACCAGGTGCAGTCACTGCAGGGCGAGGCGCTGCGGCGCGTGCGCGACGACGTGATTCCGGCCTACCAGCGCCTGCTCGACTTCTTCCGCAACGAATACGTGCCACGGGCGCGCACCACGCTGGCCGCCGAGGCGCTGCCGGACGGCAAGGCGTTCTACCGCCAGCAGATCCGTGAATACACCACGCTCGACCTCGATCCGCAGGCGGTGCACCAGGTGGGCCTGGAGCAGGTGGCGAAGATCCACGCGCAGATGCTGCAGACGATGCAGGAAACCGGCTTCAAGGGCAGCTTCCCCGCGTTCCTGCACTTCCTGCGCACCGACCCGCAGTTCTACGCCAAGACGCCGGACGAACTGCTGATGCGCACGGCGTGGGTGGCCAAGCGGGTGGATGGCCAGCTCGGCAAATTCTTCGGCCGGCTGCCGCGCCAGCGCTTCGCCATCGTGCCGGTGCCGGCGGACATCGCGCCGTACTACACCTCCGGCCGCGGCGGCGCCGACGCCTACCTCGTCAACACCTACGACCTGGCCTCGCGCCCGCTGTACAACATGCCGGCGCTGACCCTGCACGAATCGGCGCCCGGCCACGCGCTGCAGCTGGCGCTGGCCGCCGAGCAGCGCGGACAGCCGGCGTTCCGCCGCGACAGCTACATCTCCGCCTACGGCGAGGGCTGGGGCCTGTATTCCGAATACCTCGGCAACGAGATGGGCATCTACAGCACGCCCTACGAGCGCTTCGGCTACCTCACCTACCAGATGTGGCGCGCGGCACGGCTGGTGGTGGATACCGGCATCCACCACGACGGCTGGACCCGCCAGCAGGCGATCGACTACCTGACGCAGAACACCGCGCTGTCTGATCGCGAGATCGCCAACGAGGTCGACCGCTACATCAGCTGGCCGGGGCAGGCGCTGTCCTACGAGATCGGCTACCTGAAAATCCTCGAATTGCGCCGCAAGGCCGAGCAGGCGCTGGGTGACAAGTTCGACCTGCGCGCCTTCCACGACACCGTGCTGCAGCTCGGCTCGGTGCCGTTGCCGGTGCTGGAGCAGCGCATCGACCGCTTCATCGCCGACGGCGGGCCGGAGCCGGATTTTGGCGACTGCCCGCCATCCAAGGCGCCGAACTGATTGTCCTTTTCGGTGAGGATCGTTTGACGGCGACAGCGCGGCGTGGGACGCGCTTGCCACGCGAGGGTGGGCGCAGTCTCACCCCGGGGCAACTTACTGCGCCTCAGCGCGGCGCCACCGGCACGTACTGGCCGCGCTCGCCATAGCGGCGGCCGGCCGTGTCGACATTGGCGCACAGCCGGCTGTGGTCGCACAGCGTGACGTCCGCGCCGTTGTAGGCACGCAGCAGTTCGGCAGAGAGCTGGTTGTCGCGGATCACGCTGGCGTAGTGCATCGAGAGCCAGGCGCCGCCGGCCAGCAGCAGCGCGAGGGAGGCCGCCACCGCGCCAACCGTTTTCCACAGCAGCAGGCGGTGCAGCCGCTCCAGCCGGCCGATCTGACCGGACAGCCGCAGTGCTGCGCCTTCGATTTCGGTGCCGGCCGTGCGCACGCGCTGCTGGTAATCGTGCACCGGGCGCTCCAGCCCGCTGCCCATCTTGTCCATCACCAGTGCGGGCAGGCTAGCCAGCGAGCCGTCGGCCGACTGCCGCACGATCGCCGGCACCTGCCGGGTGACCCGCTCCAGCTCCGCCGCCAGCGCCTGCAGGCGACCATCTATGTCCCCGCAGCGCCGGTCGAACTGTTCCATCAGCGCGGCGCTCTTGCCGATCAGGGCGGTGAGTTGCTGCTCATCCATGTCGTGTTGCTCCTGGGTCAGTCCGTTCGTCTCAACGCACCGGCCCGCGTGGTTCCATGACGGGCGCAGACGCCTGCTGCATGGACTGACGCATCGCCGACTGCTCCAGCGCATCGACCGTCGCGCCGGCCTGTGTGCGCAGATCGCGTCCCGCGTCCATGGCGGCCAGTGCCTGGGTATCGCGGGTGAAGCTGTCCCAGTCGCCGTTTCGCGCCGCCGCGAGCATGCGGTCGACCTGCATGGATAAGGCGTGCTCGTGGGCATTCCGGCTGGACCTGCCCTCGGCAGGCACCGCGCTTCCGTACAAAGGCTGAAGCTCATAACGTGCTCGCACGGCCTCATCCACCGGCTCGGCGCTGTAGGGGTCGGGGACCCTACCTATGTCGCGCCGAGGCACCAGGAGCTCGTTGTAACCCTCCGGCTCCAGGCGGTTTACCTTGCCGGTGATTCGATAGATGAACATGCCCTCTTCGGAGCGATGCACCACGTTCAGCCTTGGGTCCTCCGGTTCGATGCTCTTCTGCAGAAACGGCTTGTCACTGAGGCGGTTGAGGTAATCGATCACCATGTTGCCCGCGCGCGTCGACAGCCCGTCGCGGTGATAACTTCCACCCACGTCCGAGTGCGCGCCGGGAACGTAGATCCCAGCGAACCGGCCATCGGCACTGATGCCCGGATCGATGATGTGGTCGGATTTGAACAGGCTGCGTTTTTCATCCATCGCCAACAGTTGGATTCCCGAGATCACCGAGGGCGGAAGCCTTCGATCATCGTTCCGGACTTCATTGCCGGTACCCACTGGATCGAACAGCGCCACTGCCTGAGCCACCTGGCCTGGCGCCACCAACGGCGGCCTGGAGTACTCGGCGTGCCTCACTAATCCGTCGGCGGTGTAGGTATAACTCGCTCCGCGTGGGTCTTGAATACCACGCTCATGGACGAGTCGCGCGAAGATCGCGGCTTCGTCGCCGCCTCGGCTGAACCCGATGTCCGCGAGGGAAATCTGAGTCTGCGGATCAGCCTTTCGCCATGCGTAAGCCTGTTCAATGAATTGCTTGTACATCGTTTCAGCGCGCTCCTCCGCGGTATAGCCATCCATACCGTCCAGAGTTCGCTTGATCGGATTGGCTTGAGTGCCGGCCCCGGCGATGTACCCGGCCGCAATACGATGGTCTCCGGCGTCGTTCGCCGCTTCGATCCGATGAGCGATTTTCGCCACGTTGGTCTGGTGTTGCGGATCACTGATCGCGTCGTTACCAGTACCATCAAAACCTGCCACAAAGAGATGTTCGTGGGGATTGTCTGCGTGGTTGAGCACCGGCATCTGGAAAGAAGCCAGAAGCTCACGATCCTGCGAGTAAATGCCTAGGCGATCCTTGTCCGCCGGATAGTGCGTCACGCCATCTGAGAGGATGCCATCTGGCTCCAGATTGTGGTTCTCGGCCATTCCATAGCCCTCCAATCAGTAAGTGTGTGTCCAAGCGAGGATCACATCATCACGAGCGTCGCTGTATTCGTTGTCCGGCACTTGTCGATGCTGAGTGGGTATGAGGGCTCTCATGTAGACACTGATCGTGCGGTCATTGACCTCGAGATAAATACTGGGGTCGAGGAAGAGTCCTTGCGGGTACATGTTCGGAACGAACTCGTCGTCGGGAACTTTGGTGAGTACCCGCTCGTCCTTGAAGATCTGGGCGAGATCGATGGTGGCGGTGTGACTAGTTCCGTCTAGCGAAGTCCAGCTCACCGTTGCTGGTCCGGGAAAGTTGCGTACCCCGAGATAGAACGCATAGTTCCAATCGTCTCGATAGTCGGGGGATGGCGGTCGGTCGGTAGGCGCGTCGGTCGCGAACGGCGTGAATTCATGGTTGTCATACAGCACGCTGCATTTGACCGTGTTGTATGCCTTGGCCTCGAAGCTATGACGAAGGAAGCGCAACGGCAGCAGATTGCCGTTGACCGTGTGCTGTGCGACGGGCGTGCTGGACATGGCGTGGGTGCAACCGGTGAGAGGAAGCATAGAGAGGCACACCGCCAGGGCGCGGTGCAGGCTGGGCGAGGGCCGTTGGCCGTTCATGCCAAGTGCCAGCGGCAGGTCGGCAAGGGAGATGATCCCGCCTTCGCTGTCCCGTGTTGCTGTGGTCGCGGGCGTTTGCGATGGCAGGACGATATGAGTGTGCACCGGCTGGCTCCTTGCATGGCGTGCTCCTTGGCGTTGCGCCAGTTCACTGGCTCCGCGAGAGCCCGATGCTAGACAGGCGCAGCGGCTCAGCACAATCCGAAAATGTCCCGACACGCTGTCAGTCCGTGCATTTCTGTGACGGGATCGGTGGTGCGCGCATTTGCTCTATAAATGAAGTAAGGTTAGCAAAAGCTTCATCTATGGAGTAATGCATGCAGGCTCAGGCGCGAACTGAAACGACGCCCGCCCCCGACCTCGGTGGCCCGGCGCTGCGCAGCTTTTTCCGGCTGGCCGAGGCGTGGCAGCTGCGCGTGGCGGAGCAGCGCAAGCTGCTGGGCGATCCGCCGGAGTCCACGTTCTACAAGTGGAAGCGCGAGCAGGACGGGGCGCCCGGTCGCGACGTGATCGAGCGCATCAGCTACCTGCTGGGCATCTTCAAGGCGTTGCAGATCCTGTTTCCCGATCCGGCGCAGGCCGATGCGTGGTTGCGCAAGCCGAACCAGGCCGCGCTGTTCGGCGGACACTCGGCGTTGGAGCGCATGCTGTCGGGCAACGTGGCGGACCTGTTCGTGGTGCGCCAGTACCTCGACGCGCAGCGCGGCTGAGCCGCGACGTGTCGCCGGTCGCGTTCGACGAGACGCCGCGCACGGACACTGCGATGGCTGATACGCCCTCATTCCATCGGCGCGCGCACCGGGGAGCACGCCGGTTCCGCGGCTGCGCCGCCAAACGCTGACTGTCGACGCCACCGTGTCCAATGCCCCGCCCCCGATCAAGCGCATCCGCTGGAGCCACGCCTACCGCATCGTGCCGAGCCGGTTTCCACCAGTGGGCGTATTCGACCGCATCGCCGATCCGGCGGACCTGGACGCGGTGTTCGCGATCGAGGCGCTGACCAATCCGCGCCTGCGCGAGGAAGCGGATGCGCTGAAGCTGGTGCCGAAGGCGCGTCGCATCAGTGGTCCCGGCACCACGCCGGTGATGGCCGCGTTCACTCATCTCAACCCCGAGGGCAGCCGCTTCTCCGATGGCAGCTGGGGCGTGTTCTACGCGGCGCACAGCGTGACCACAGCGGTGGAGGAAACCGTTTACCACCGCGAGCGCTTTCTTGCCGCCACCGCCGAGCCGCCGTGCGACATCGCCATGCGCTGCTATCGCACCAGCATCAGCGGCCGACTGCACGACCTGCGCGGCGGCTGGCCGACGGCGCACGATCCGCACAGCTATGCGGCCAGCGCGCCGCTGGCGCGACAGCTGCGCGCGGCCGACTCCAACGGCATCGTCTACGACAGCGTGCGGCATGCCGGCGGCGAGTGCGCGGCGGTGTTCTATCCCGATCTGCTGGCGCCGTGCGTGCAGACCGAGCACCTGATCTACCGCTGGGACGGCGCGCGCATCGCGATGGTGTTACGGGTGTCGGAGCTGCCGCGTCCGCGCTAGGGTTCGAGGCTTGTGAACACGGAGACGAGAACGCGATGAATCGCTGGATGCTGCTGACCATGCTCTGGCTTCTGCCCGTGCTGGGCGTGGCCCGTAACCACAATGCCGAGAACGACCATGCGCAGTGGCGCGGCGAGATCGCCGCGTTCGAGGCGGCCGATCGCGCGCAACCGCCGCCGCCGGGCGCGGTGCTGTTCATCGGCAGCTCGTCGATCCGCTTGTGGACCACCCTGGCCGGCGATTTCCCCGAGCTGCGCACGATCAACCGCGGCTTCGGCGGCTCGGAGATCGATGACGCCACGCATTTCGCCGACCGCATCGTGGTGCCCTACCGGCCGCGCGCCATCGTGATGTATGCGGGCGACAACGACATCGCCGACGGCGACAGTCCGCAGCACGTTCTGGAAGATTTCCAGGCCTTCGTGCGCACCGCCCGCGCGGTCGATCCGGACGTGCCGATCGCCTTTCTCGCGATCAAGCCGAGCGTGGCACGGCAGTCGCTGCTGCCGCAGATCCGCGCGGCGAACAGCGAGATCCGGGCGTGGGCCGCGAGGCAGAAAGGCGTGAGCTATCTGGACGTGTTCACGCCGATGCTCGGCCGCGATGGCCAGCCGGACCCGAAGTGGTTCCGCGAGGACGGCCTGCACATGAACCGCCGCGGCTACGCCCTGTGGGTCGGCATCGCGAAGCCGTGGCTGGACGCTCTGAAGAAGTAGATCCCGCGCCGCCGCGGCCACTCACCCTGTGAGCGACAGGCGGCATTGGTGGGAAAAGGCAGGTCGCTCACAGGGTGAGCTCCTGCTTTGCTGCGTGTCAGGTATCGGCGTTGGTCGCCCAGCCCTCGCGGGTGCCGTAGTTGAACACGCGGTCGCTGGCCTCCAGCACGTCGCCCGCGGCGTGCGGCGTCCGCGTCGCGAGGCGCGCGTAGATCGGGGTGAAGTCCGGCGTGGTCGCCTCGAACAGCTGCTTGAAGCTGTCGATCACGAAGTAGGTCTGCTGGTAGGTGTCGATGCGGTAGCGCGTGCTCATCACGCGCTCCAGGTCGAAGCCGATGCGGTTGGGCGCTTCCGAATCCAGGCAATAGATCGACTCGCCCTTGGAGCTGACGATGCCGGCGCCGTAGATGCGCAGGCCGTCCGGCGTATCGATCAGGCCGAACTCCACCGTGTACCAGTACAGCCGCGTGAGGTTCATCAGCGCCTCGGGGCCGATCGCGAACGCCTTCATGCCACCGCGGCCGTAGGCCTGCATGTAGTCGGCGAACACCGGGTTGAGCAGCAGCGGCACGTGGCCGAACAGGTCGTGGAACAGGTCCGGCTCGCTCAGGTAGTCGAGTTGGTCGGGCTTGCGGATCCACCAGCTCACCGGAAAGCGGCGATTGGCCAGATGGTCGAAGAACACCTCGTCCGGCAGCAGCCCTTCCACCGCCACGATCTGCCAACCGGTGGCGGCGGTCAGCACTTCATTGAGTTCGGAAAACTTCGGAATGCCATTTTCGCCCATGCCGAAGCGCGCCAGGCCATCGAGGAATTCCTGGCAGGCGCGGCCGGGCAGCAGCTCGCACTGGCGTGCATACAGCGTGTTCCACACCTCGTGGTCGGTGGCGCTGTAGCTGTCCCACGGCTGCTCGACCACACCGGTGGCATACACCGGCACGTAGCCGCGATCGGTCTGCTGGTGCTCGACTTTGCGGGGTGCGGCATGGTCCATGGCGTAGTCTCCGAAAGCGGCGAGCGTGGCCCATGAGCATACGGCCAAGCGTGCGCACGAAGCTTGTTTTGTTGCTGAATACCGGACTTTCAGTGCAATATTCGGTACATAATCGCAAAAAATACCGAAGGATCGTGCATGCCTTCCCTTGACCGCACCGACCTGCGCTTGCTCGCCGAACTGCAGGCGCACGGCCGCATCACCAACGCCGAGCTGGCCGAGCGGGTCAGCCTGTCGCCGTCGGCCTGCCTGCGCCGGGTGCAGCGACTGGAGGCCGAGGGGGTGATCAGCGGTTACGCCGCGCAGGTCGATCCGCAGGCGGTGGGGCTGGGGCTGCAGGCCTTCGTGCGCGTGCAGCTGGCCAAGCACGAAGCCTCGGCGATCGAGCGCTTCGTGGCGCACGTGGGCGAGTGGGAAGAAGTCGTGGCCTGTCATGCGCTCACCGGCGACATGGATTACCTGATGCACGTCTACGTAGCCGACCTTGAGCACTTCTCCCGCTTCCTGCTCGACCGCCTGCTCAACGCCTCGGGCGTGGCCGACGTCAATTCCAGCTTCGTGCTGCGCACGGTGAAGCGCTCGCCCTCGCTGCCGCTGGGCCAGCTGTCCGGCTGAACCGGTGCGGCCGTCCCTGGCATGCGCCGCATGTCGTTGCGGGAAACTAACGCTAAACTAACCGGCTGATGAGCATGGACACCGTCACCGCCCCCGAACGCGCGCCCTGGCAGCCGATCCGCTACCTGTGGCGCGTGCCGCTGCTGCTGGGGCACATCGTGCTGGGCGTGCTGCTGTGCTCGCTGATCCTCAGCTGGAACCAGCACCGCGTGATGAAGAACGGCCGCGCGCCGTTCGCCCACCGCATGATCAACTGGTGGTCGCGCATGCTGATGCGCATCTTCGGCCTGCGCTCGGTGCTGATCGGCCGGCCGCTGCCCGACCCGGTGCTGTTCGTCGCCAACCACACCTCGTGGATCGACATCGAACTGCTGCACAGCCAGCGCGCGGCCTGCTTCGTGGCCAAGGCCGAGATCGCGCGATGGCCGCTGGTGGGCTGGATGGCCGCCACCGGCGGCACCATCTTCCATCGTCGCGGTTCCAACCACTCGCTGGCCTCGGTGATGGCGGTGATGGTGGAGCGCCTGCGCGGCGGCCGTTCGGTGGCGGTGTTTCCCGAGGGCGGCAGCGGCTACAACGGCGTGCTCAAGGTGTTCCACGCGCGCATTTTCCAGGCTGCGCTCGACGCGAACGTGCCGGTGCAGCCGGTGGCGCTGCGCTTCGCCCGCCACGGGCGTCGCGTGATCGACGCCGGCTTCCGCGAGCACGAGAGCTTCATGGGCAACTTCCTGCGCCTGCTCGGCAGCGCGCCGCTGGATGCCGAGGTGCACTTCCTCGACCCGGTGCCGTCCACGCCCGACGCGCGCCGGCGCATGGCGGAACTGTCGCGCGAGCGCATCGCCGCCGCGCTGGAAGACGCCGTACCGGACCAGGCCACCGCATGACCCTGCCGCAAGGACGCGACTTCCAGCCGCCGTGGCCCCTGCGCAGCGGCCACATCCAGACCATGCTCTCCTCCAGCGGTGTGCGTCGCCTGCTGTTGCCGAAAGCCGCGCGCACCGTGCTCGAGGGCGCCGAACCCGTGATGGTGAGTGGCGGGGCGGACGTGCGGCTCAGCGGCGCGTATACCGCCCAGCGCACCGGTGCCCCCTCGCGCGGGCTGGCGGTGCTGTTCCACGGCTGGGAGGGCAGCCTCGACTCCACCTATGTGCTGCAGACCGGCAGCCGGCTGCTGGCCGAGGGCTGGGACGTGTTCCGGCTCAATTTCCGCGACCACGGCGACAGCCATCACCTCAACGAAGCGCTGTTCCACTCCTGCCGCATCGACGAAGTGGTGCATGCGCTGGCCGAGATCGCCGAGCGCTGGCCGACCCGACCGATGGCGCTCGCCGGATTTTCGCTGGGCGGCAACTTCGCCCTGCGCGCCGGGCTGATGGCGCCGCAGCACGGTATTCCGCTGGCCTACACGCTGGCGATCTGCCCGATCATCGATCCGGCCGAAGGCCTGTTCTCGCTGGAGAAGCAGGCGCCGTGGTTCTACCAGGCCTACTTCATGCAGAAGTGGCGCCACTCGCTGCGGACCAAGCAGGCGGCGTTTCCGCAGCACACCTATTTCGAGCTGGCCGAGCTGAAGCAGAACCTGCGCGGCCTCACCGAGGCGCTGGTGCTGCGGCATACCGATTTCGATTCGCTCGAAGCGTATCTGGACGGCTATTCGGTGGCCGGCGACGCGCTGCGGGCGATGCAGATTCCCGCCACCATCATGACCTCGCGCGACGATCCGGTGATCCCGGTGAACGCGTTCGAGCAGCTGCGCCTGCCGCCCAACATCGAGCTGGACATCGCCCGCTACGGCGGCCACTGCGGCTTCATCCGCGGCTTGGACATGACCAGCTTCACCGACGACTACATCGCCGCGCGTTTCAACGCGATCGCCGACGCGCGCTGATCCTCAGGGAAGCACGCCGAGCTCGCGCCGGCGCATCCAGCAGGCGATGCTCATGCGCTCGCGCGTGGCCGGCAGCACCTCGTGCTCGAAGCGGTCGGACAGGAACAGCACCAGCGTGCCGGCCTGTGGCATCACGTCGTGGGTGCGGCCCTCGTCCAGGAACAGGCGCAGCGCGCCGCCGTCGTCTGGATCCCACGCCTCGTTGAGGTAGTACACCGCAGATACCACCCGCGCATCGCTGTGGCGCAGGCGATCGAGATGGCGCGCATAGCGCGTGCCGGGTGCATACACGGCGTAGTGCGCCTCGCTTTCCACCAGGCCGAGCATGAGGCTGCGGTTGAGCGTGTGCCGCAGCGCCTCGAGCGCCTCGACGAACGGCCGCTGCGCTTCGCTCAGTGCGTTCATCTCGAACCAGCGCGTGTGGTCGCCACGCAGCGGCGTGGCGGTGCGGTCGCCGCCCACGCGAGCCGGTGTCATGCGATGCGCCGCGTGCATCGCGGCGCACTCCTCGGCCAGCGCGGCGGTGGTCTCCTCCGGCAGCAGCCGCGGTAGCACGCACCAGCCGGCCGTGGCGAGCGCATCGGCAGCCGCATCGAATCGCGACGACAGGGAGTCCATGGAATCGTGCACCAGCGGAAGGGATCGGACCGGCCCGCGCGCGGCGGGTCGAGAAGCATACGCGCTGCGCCCTGGCACCGCGCGTGCCGCGTCAGCGCAGCGGATCGAGCAGGCCGCGCAGGCCGTTGTGGTCCAGCTCCAGCGACAGCGCCAGCAGCCGGCCGAGCTGCCCCGGCGGAAAGCCCTTGCGCGCGAACCATGCCAGGTAGGCGCCGGGCAGGTCGCCGATCAGCCGCCCCTCGTACTTGCCGTAGGGCATGCGCACGGTGACCAGCCGCTTGAGATCTTCCGGCTCCATCGCTGCCTACTTCGCGAACAGTCGCGAGGGGTCGGCGAAGGCCTTGAACTCCAGCGCGTTGCCGCACGGGTCGCGCAGGAACATCGTGGCCTGCTCGCCCGGCTGGCCGACGAAGCGTACGTGCGGCTCGATGACGAAACGGACCCCGGCCAAGCGCAGGCGATCGGCCAGCACCTGCCAAGCGTCCATCGGCAGCACCAGGCCGAAGTGGCGCACCGGCACCGCGTCGCCGTCCACGTCGTGCGCGACTGCGGCACGCACTTCCTCCGGCGCGAGGTGGGCGACGATCTGATGGCCGTGGAAATCGAAGTCCACCCAGTCCGCGCTGCTGCGCCCTTCCGGACAGCCCAGCAGTTCGCCGTAGAAGGCGCGCGCGCTGGCCAGCGAGGTGACCGGGAAGGCGAGGTGGAACGGGGGCATCGAGGACACGGGGCAACTCCGGTAGGTAGTGCATTGTGCGTGCGCGGCGCCATCGTTGCATCCGTCGCCGACATGGAGAGAGACGCCGTCCAGACCCGCCGAGGGCGCAGTCGGATCGGCGCCGTGGATCGCTGCGCGTGCCGCCGCACGCGTGTTCGCGCTCGGGTAGTGCGCGGGCCGATGCTGGGTGTCGCCAGACAAAACATGTCTAATCGACGTCCATGCATATCGTCATCGCTACCGTGGGATCGCTCGGCGACCTGTTTCCGTTTCTGGCGGTTGGCCGGGTGCTGGCGCGGCGGGGGCATCGGGTTACCGTGGCTACGCATGAAGTGCACAGCGGCGCGGTGGAGCAGGCGGGGATGCACTTCGCCGACGCCAGTGGCATGCCCGAACCGGACGACCGCGCCGCGTTCACCGCCAAGGCGTTCCACCCGTGGCGTGGACCGGCGTTCGTGGTGCGCGACTTCGCTGCGGCGGACGTGCGCGCCAGCTACCAGAAACTCGCGCCCGTCTGCGCCGGCGCCGACCTGCTGATCACCAGCACGCTGGCTTTCGCCGGGCAGATTCTGGGCGAGACGGGTGAGGCGGCCGGGCGCTTGCGCTGGCTGTCGGCGGTGCTGGCGCCGGCCAGCTTCCTGTCGGCGTACGACATGCCGGTGACCGGCATCGGTATGGTCGATGCGCTGGTGCGCCATTCGCCCACCCGCGGCCGCGTGCTGCAGTGGCTGGCTCGCCGGGTCACGCACGGCTGGACGGCGCCGGTGCGGGCGTTTCGGCGCGAGCTGGGGTTGCCCGCGCAGTCGCCGCTGGGCGATCCGTTCCATCGCGGCCAGCACGCGCCGCGCGGCGTGCTGGCGCTGTTTCCGGCGCTGTTCGGCGCGCCGCAGCCGGACTGGCCGCAGAACGTCCACCTGTGCGGCTTCGCCCGCTATGCGCAGCCGGTGAATCTGCCGCCGGCGCTGGCGGAATTCCTCGACGCCGGAGCGCCGCCGCTGGTGTTCTCGCTCGGCTCCACCGCGGTGCATGCGAACGCGGCGTTCCTGCGCGAAAGCCTGCAGGCCGCGCGCTCGCTGGGCCGGCGAGCGGTGCTGTGCACGGGGTCGGCAGCGATGCGCGCCACCCTGCCGGGTGAGCTGCCGGCCAGCGTCCATTGCGTCGATTACGCGCCGCACGCGCAGCTGTTTCCTCGTGCCTCGGTGGTGGTGCACCACGGCGGCATCGGCACCAGCGCCGAAGCGCTGTGCGCCGGGGTGCCCATGCTGGTGGTGCCGCACGGCTTCGATCAGCCGGACAACGCGGCGCGGCTGGCACGCCTCGGCGTGGCGCAAAGCCTGCCGGCAACGCGTTATCGCGCCGATCGCGCCGCGGGTTTGCTGACGCAGCTGCACGATCCGGCCTGCCGCGCCCGCGCCCGTGCGCTGGCCGCATCGTTGGCAGGCGATGGCGCCGTGGCCGCGGCCGATCGGGTGGAAGCGGCGCTCACCTGATCACCGCGGCATCACCGCCCGTGGGTCATAGCTGGCGACCCGCTCCCGGAGTTCCGCCATGTCCCGTCCGACACGTTTTCCGTCCCTGTTCTGGGGCATGCCGCTTGCACCGTGGATGGGGTTGGCCGGCCGTTCGGCGGATACCTGGCTGGCTTCCGGCGCGGTAATTGCCGAGCGCACGCGTCGCATGGCCGCCATGGGCGCCAGCCCGAGCCGCGCCGACCAGCGCGAGATGCGCCGCATGGTCGACGAGAAAGTCAGCGCCACCGGCGAGTCGGCCCAGGCCGTGACGGCGCAGGCGGTCGCGCTGGCGCAGACGTCGGCGATGCGGTGGATGGCGTTCGTCAACGCGCAGACGATGGCCGTGCTGGGGTTCGGACGCATGCCGTCCTCCGCTCCCACCGCCAGCGCGGCGATGCGCGCGTCGGTGGCCATGGGCGAAGCGGCGCTGGCGCCGTTCCACCGCCGCGCCACCGCCAACGCCCGGCGGCTGCGCAAGCGCTGACTGCGCGCCGGTGCTCGCCTGATCGGCGCCGAGCGACGCAGCCCTAGAGCTGCGATGCGGTCTGCAGCGCGAGCCAGTCCAGCACGCGCTGGCGCCACGGTCGGCGCTGCCACTGCGCGTGGGTCAGCGGCGTGGCCTTGGCGATGTCCGCGTTGATCACGTCGGTCATGTGCGCGGCGAAGGCGCGGTCGTAGACGTTGATGTTGGCTTCGTCGTTGAGCTGGAACGAGCGATTGTCGAAGTTGGCCGAGCCGGCCATCGTGAGATAGCCGTCCACCACCATCAGCTTGTTGTGCAGCAGCGAGGGCTGCCAGCGGTACATGCGCGCGCCGGCCTGCAGCATCGCGCCCCAGCGCGCCTGCGAGGCACCGCTCACCACGTGGCTGTCGACGTGCGGCCCTGGCACCAGCAGCCGGATCGCCACGCCCCGCTCGAGGGCGCCGCGCAGCGCGCGCAGGGTCAGTTCGTCCGGAACGAAGTACGCGGCTTCCAGATCGATGCTCTGCCGCGCGCCGTTGATCGCCAGCAGGTACATCAGCTGCATGTTCTCGCTGCCGCCGTTCGGCGAGCTGGCGAAGGCCTGCACCGCCAGCGTGCCGGCGGCGGCGACCTGCGGGTAGTAGTCCGGTCCCAGCAACACCTCGCCGGTGGCGGTGAGCCAGTTGTCCTCGAAGATCGCCTGCATCTGCTGCGCAGCCGGGCCCTCGACGCGGAACTGCATGTCGCGCCAATGCTCCGGGTCGTCGGCGTGGCCATTCCACGCATCGGCGATGCCCACACCGCCGGTGAACGCCACGCGGCCGTCGACGATCAGCAGTTTGCGGTGCGTGCGGTTGTTGACCCGGTCCAGCGTGTACCAGGCGAGCGGATGGAAATACTCGAACTGCACGCCGCCGGCGCGCAGCGCATCGATCGCCGACTGTTTCATGCGGGTGGAGCCGGCCCAGTCGGCCAGCACCCGCACCTTCACGCCCGCGCGGGCGCGCTCGGTGAGTGCGGCGATGAAGTCCCGCGAAATATCGCCCGACCAGTAGATGTAGGTTTCCAGGTTGACGCTGTGCTGCGCGGCGCGGATTGCCGCCAGCATCGCGGGAAAGATCTCCGCGCCGTTCTGGTAGTCGGCCACCGCGTTGCCGTCCACGATGGCCGGTCCCAGCATGGTTCCCGCCTCGCGGCGGAACTGCGCGCTCTGCACCGGGCTGACCGGGCCGATGCGCCGCTCCAGCTGCTTCTCCTGCGGCCACAGGTTGAGCAGCACCACGCCGAGCGCGGCCGCGCCCACGGCGCCTGCCGCGATCCACCCCGTGCGACGTTTCCAGGTTCGTGCTGCGGCCATGTCGGTGGGTGTCCTAAAGATGGTGCGGGTAGCTGGCGCGGGGCGGATGGCCCCTGCGCACGCAGAGCGTGCAGGGTGTCAGTCGCCAGGTGACGCCCGCGTGCGGACCTCCTCGTGCCGCCACTGGCCGAGTTACCGGGGAGACTCGCACTCGTCCCCGACCGCAGGCATCGGCGGCTGCACGATTGGGCGTTGGCGCGTTATGTTGGGCATCTGTTCCCCTGCCGAGGAGTGCCACGATGCGCATGATCGCCGCCGTTCTGATGTTCGTGGCGCTGCCCTTGGCGGCCGCGCCGCAGCTGGACAAGCTGACCCTGCCCAAAGGCTTCCACATCGCCGTGTATTCGGACCAGGTGCCCAATGCGCGCGAGCTGGCGGTGGGCGCCAAGGGCACCGTGTTCGTCGGCTCCAACGACGCCGACAAGGTCTATGCGCTCACCGACGCCAACGGCGACGGCGTGGCCGAGCGGGTGCGGGTGATCGCCAGCGGCCTGCAGCTGCCGGTCGGCGTGGCCTTCAGAAACGGCGACCTGTACGTGTCGGCGGTGAGCAGGATCCTCGTGCTGCGCGACATCGAGAACCACCTCGACGATCCGCCCGCGCCCGAGGTGGTGAACGGCTCGTTCCCCACCGAGACGCACCACGGCTGGAAGTTCATCGCCTTCGGCCCGGACGGCAAGCTCTACGTGCCGATCGGCGCGCCGTGCAACGTCTGCGACCGCGGCAAGGCGTACGCCAAGATCACCCGCATGAACGCGGACGGCAGCGGCCTGGAAGACGTCGCCTACGGCATCCGCAACTCGGTCGGCTTCGACTGGCAGCCCGGCACCGACCGCTTGTGGTTCACCTCCAACGGCCGTGACCTGATGGGCGACGACATGCCCAGCGACACGCTCAACGAAGTCACCCGCAGCGGCCAGCATTTCGGCTTTCCGTACTGCCACCAGGGCGACACGCTCGATCCGCAGTTCGGCCAGGGCAAGCGCTGTGCCGACTACACGCCACCGGCGCTCAAGCTCGGTCCGCATGTCGCCTCCCTGGGCATGCGCTTCTACACCGGCAAGCAGTTTCCGGCGCCGTACCATGGCGCGGCGATCATCGCCGAACACGGCTCGTGGAACCGCACCAAGAAATCGGGCTACCGCGTGATGACGGTGCGCCTCAAGGGCAGCAAGGTGCTGTCCTACGAGCCGCTGATCACCGGCTTCATGCAGGACGAAAAGGTGTGGGGCCGACCGGCCGACGTGCAGATGCTGCCCGACGGCAGCCTGCTGGTCAGCGACGATCTGGCCGGCGCGGTCTACCGCGTGACCTACAGCGCGCCTTGAAGGCGGTCCGCGTGGCGGCCTGCGGCGGATCATCGCCGGAATCGGCGGCCGCGCGGGCCTTCACGCGGGCAAGGCGCCGGGTGTGGGTGAATGAAAAAGTGTCGGCAAGCCCGCTTGCCGGTTGCACCGTTCCCCACGAGGACACCGCCATGCTGCATTACGCTCTGGTTTTCCTGGTCATCGCCATCATTGCCGCCGTGTTCGGTTTTGGCGGCATCGCCGGTACCGCGGCAGGTATCGCGAAGATCCTGTTCGTGGTTTTCCTGGTGCTCGCGGTCATCGCGTTCTTCCGTCGCGCCGCCAAGTAGCGTCCCGCCGGCCGCTGCGGCCGGTTTCCGTCCCGCCCCGTCTATCAGTGGAGTATCGAGATGAACAACCCCGTCGACATTTCCGGCAACTCGCCGGTTGATCGCACCACCGCCGAGCGCGCCACGGCCGAGCGCGCCGCCGCGGAGCGCAGCGCCGCCGAGCGCATCGAGCAAAGCGCCGAGCGCGTCAAGCAGGCCACCTCGCATGCCGTCGCCGGCACCAAGGAGGTGGTCGATCGCGCCGCCGATCGCGTCGAGGAAGGCCTGCACCGCGCCACCGACAAGGTCGCCGGCGCGGCCACGCGCACCACCGAGAAGGCCAGCGAGTACAGCGAACGCGGCCGCGAGGTCTACGACCAGGCGATCGATCGCGCCGAGAACTGGATGGACCAGGCCCGCGACTACGTGCGCGAGAAGCCGCTGCAGTCGGTGGCCATCGCGCTGGGTGCCGGCTGGCTGCTCGGTCGGCTGCTGCGTCGTTGAGGTCCGCCAGTCTGAGCCTGGACATGCACCATGGATGACACGCCGCGCGAGCAGCCGGCAGACGACGCGGCGGCTCCGGGCGCCGCGTCGTCGCGTCTGCTGGACGAACTGCGCCAGCTCGGTGGGGCGCTCAAGCATTTGTTCGGTGCCCAGTGGCGGCTGTTCCGCGCCGAGCTGTCGCTGGCGCGCGGCGCCGTATCGCTGCTGTTCGCCGTGGCGCTGGCCGCCACCGTGGTCGGCGTGGGCTTCGGGCTCACCGTGCTGGCGCTGATCGGCGTGGCGCTGGCCAAGTGGTTGGGTTCGTGGCTGTGGGCGCTGGCTGTGCTGGCGCTGCTGCAGGGCGTGTTGCTGGTGGTGGCGATCGTGCTGTTCCGGCGCGGATTGCACTGGCTCAGCCTGCCGGCGACGCGCGGCGAGTTCGGTGCGATGATGCGCGATGCCGCCGACACCGCCCGCCTTGCCGACGGCGCGGCCCCCGCCGCGGCGGTCGACCCGACCCGGAACGCCTCGCCATGAAGATCAGCCGCCAGCTTGCCCAGGTTCGTCTCGCCCAGGCCGACGTGCGCGCGGCGCGCGCCGGCGTCGGCGTGCCGGCCGCGGCCTTGATCGAGCGCGTGCGCACCTATCCGCTCACCAGCGTCGGCGTGGCTGCCGGCGCGGGCGTGGCGATGGCGCAGATGGATTTCCATCCGCTGCGCGTGCCGGGGGTCAGCGGCCTGCTCAGCGGCGGTGTGTTGGAGCTGGTCGGCTACGGCGTGCGCCTGTTCGCCGACAGCGGCTTCGGCCCGTTCGGCGGCGAGGCGTCGGCGGAGTCCGCGGACGCTGCATGAGTACGCTCGACCCGCTGCCGGAACAAGCCGTCAAAACTGACGAGACGCCATCGCCATCGGCGCCCGAGTCGGACGTGCTGCCGATCGGTTCCGATGTCTTGCCGCCGCCCGCGCGCAGCGGCTTGCCCACCGCGCGCGGCATGCGGCGAAACATCAAGACGATCCGCTTCGTGCTGAGCACGCTGCTGCTGCTGGCGGTGCTGTACACCATCACCCTGATCAAGGTGATGCTGATCCCGCTGGTGCTGGCGGCGTTCCTGGGCGTGGCACTCAACCCGATCGTGGCGCTGGGCACGCGCCTGCGGCTGCCGCGCTGGTTCAGCGCCAGCGTGCTGATGCTGGGCTTGATGGCTGGCATCGGCGCGGGCGCCGCCGCACTGGCGCAGCCGGCGCTGGGCTGGTTCCACGATGCGCCGGCCGCGCTGCGCAATTTCGTGCCCAAGCTCAAGGGCATCACCCAGCCGCTGGAAGCGGCCAGTCGCGCCACCCAGAGCCTGGTCGCTGGCCAGGCCGCCGTGCGGGTGCAGCCTCCGCGCCAGGCGGCGGTGGCGATCACCGCCTGGGACGTGCTGGCCGCCGCGCCCAAGGTGCTCGCCGCCGTGCTCACCGTGGTGCTGCTGGTGTTCTTCTTCCTGATCTACGGCGACGACCTGTTGCGGCGGCTGGTGGAGATCGTGCCGAACTTCCGCCACAAGAAGCACGCCGTGGCGATCGTGCGCAGCATCCAGACCGAGGTGTCGCACTACATCCTCACCACTGCGCTGATCAACATGACGCTGGGCACGCTGACCGCCGGCATGCTGTGGCTGCTGCACGTGCCCGATCCGCTGCTGTGGGGCAGCATCGCGATGATCGCCAACTTCATTCCCTACGTCGGCGCCATCACCACCACCACCATCCTGCTGCTGGTGGGCCTGATCAACTTCCGCGAGCTCGGCCAGGCAGTGCTGCCGGCGGTGCTGTTCGCCTGCATCACGGTGGTGGAAGGCAACATGATCACGCCGATGATCCTGGGCCGGCGCATGCGGGTGAGCCCGGTGGCGATCCTGATCTGGCTGCTGCTGTGGGGCTTCCTGTGGGGCATCCCCGGCGCATTGCTCGCCGTGCCGATGCTGACCAGCGCCAAGCTGATCGCCGAGCGCGTGCGCGGCTGGCAGTGGTTCGCGCTGATGGTGCAGCGCTAGCCGGGTTGCTTGCTCAAGGCGCCGCAGCGGCCACGCGACGCCGCATCGGTGTCGCATCGAGCAGGATGTATTGGCGCTCCGTACCGTCGATCTGCCTGCCATCGGGCAGAGACACGGTTACCGGTCGCTCGCTCATCAACTCGTCGCTGAGCACGATGCCGTCGCGGAAGGTCGTCACGCCGTACCAGCGCGTGCGGCCAGGGCGATAGTTCACCGTCTCCACCTTGCCGTCGCGGCTCAGTGCGAGCGTCGCCGGCTGGCCGAGCCAGCTGCCGTCGCCGCTGCCTTCACGCTGCAGGGTCACCGTGCGACTGAGCGGGTCGTAAGCGGTGACGGTGACTGTCTGCCGGCCGGCCGGGCCCAGCTCCCACGGGTCGGCGATGTCCACTGTCCAGCGCTGGCCCACCCGCAACGCGGGGGGCGGCTTGCCCCACAGGCGCGGGTTGTAGGTAAGGCCGCTGGCGTCGGTGTTCGGCGTGCAGGCGCCGTTGAAGCAGTTGGTGGCGCCGGCATCGCGCAATTCCACGATGCCGCTGCCTTCGGGCCGGCCGTCGTAGCGGAAGTCGATGCGCAGGCGCGGGCGCGCTGTGGCCACGTCGGTCACGGCATACACGGCCGTGCCGCTGACCCGGCGCACGGCTTCGTCGAAGCCCGGCACGCGCACGTCGGTGGCGCGCGAGAACATCGTGCCGAAGGTGGCGCCGCGGGCGAATGCCGGCGTCAGTGCGGTTGTCGGAGCCGCTGAAGCTGCCGCCGGCAGCGTCAGCGCGAGCAGGGACAGGATGCTCTTCAGGTGCATGGCAGGGTTTCCGTCAGCAGGTGGGAATCAGCGCTCGATGCCGTGCGCGTGCAGCACGCCGGCGATGTCGAAGCGCCACAGGTTGCGCGAGCCGTTGAGCGGACCTTCCAGGCGGCGTTGCAGCGAGGCCATGTCGTCGGCCGGCTTGGGGAAGCTCACCGGATCGCGCCGGTTGCTGGCGACATACAGCTCGCCGAGGTGCGGGCCGAGCGATGGCGCGTTCTCCAGTGCCTCGCTGTTGATCTCGCCCGGCAGTCGCTCGGGCTTGCTCCAGCGACCGTCCGGCTGGCGGAACGCGATGTAAAGATCGGCGCGGCCCAGTGCGTCGCCCTCGTTGCCGGCGTAGACGAGGAAGCGTCCGCGCGGATCGATCGCCGGGTCCATCCGGTTGCGCGCGACGTCGCCGAGCTCGACGCGCTCGGGCACCGAATAACCTTCGCCGCGCGGGTGCACCACGTAGATCTGGTAGGCGGCGCCGGAATCCGGGCGGTGTGCGGAAAAGTAGATATCGCCGCTGGCGGCGACCGAGGGGTTGTAGATCATCGCGCCGTCATTGAGCGCGCCGTCCACGTGCGCCGGCTCGCTCCAGCGGCCATCGGCCCGGCGGGCCACATACCAGAGATTGGTGCCGGCGAAGCTGTGGCCGCCCATCGATGCGGTGACCGGGGCCGCGCCCCCGCGCGGCGGGCGGTTGGAGACGAAGTACAGCCGTTGCCCGTCCGGCGACAGGGTCGGCTCGGAGTCGTGCCAGCGGCCGGAGAACGACGCCACTTCCGGTGCGCTCCAGCGGCCGTCGCGGCGATGCGACACCAAAATGGTGTCGTCAGACTCGCTGAAATCCGAACGCATGAAGTACAGCGTATTGCCGTCCGGCGTCAGCGCGACCGAGGTCTCCTGCAGGCTGGTGGAGATCGTGCCGGGCCCGACCAGTTTGCCGGCATGCACGGTGGCGGTCAGCAGCAGGGGAGCGAGAAAGGTGGCAAGGCGCGAAGGCGTGGCGGACATGGCTGCTCGTGATCGACGGGCGGGATCGCCCGACGCAGAGCCTGTGACGCGCGTGTATCCGCCGCATCGCTTGCGGGACGGACGGCAGTCTTCGTGTGACGAACGGTCGTCGTGGCCGGGCGGGCGCCTCAGCCCAGTCCCAGCGCGGCGGCCGCCGCGGTTCGGAAGCGCCGGCTGAGGCCGAGCCGCGTGCCGTCGCGCAGCACCACTTCGGCGTTGCCCTGGAACAGCGGATGCACTTCGGCGATTCGCTCGACGTTCACTGCCACGCCGCGGTGGATACGCAGGAAGCGTGCCGGATCGAGCCTGCCGAGCAGGTGCTGCAACGGCTCGCGATGTAGATAGCGCGTGCCGCCGGCATGGATCTGCACGTAGTTGCCGTCCGCGCCGATCCAGTCGATGTCCGCGGTGGCGATCACGCACAAGTGCTCGCCACGCCGCACGCTGATGCGCTGCGCGTGCTCTGCGTCGCTTTCGGCGACGGACGCGACGCCCGCCTGCAGGCCCTGCCAGTGATGCCGCACGCGCGCCATGGCCTGGCCGAAGCGGACCTGGTCGAACGGCTTGAGCAGGTAGTCCAGCGCCGCGGCATCGAAAGCCTGCAGCGCGTGCTCGGCGAAGGCGGTGGTGAACACCACCATCGGTGCGTGCTGGCCCGCCAGGTGCTCGAGCAGGCCGAAGCCGTCCAGGCCCGGCATCTGGATGTCCAGGAACAACAGATCCGGCCGCAACGCCTGCACTGCCTGCATCGCTTCAGCGGCGTTGCCGCATTCGCCCACGACCTCCACGTCCTCGTGCGCGGCCAGCGCCTGGCGCACGGCGAGCCGGGCGAGGATCTCGTCGTCGACCAGCAGGGCGCGCAGGCGCACGGCGCTCATGCGGCACCCGCCACGAACGGCAGGCGGACCTCGGCACGGGTGCCGCCATCCGGCCGGGAGCGCAGCTCGAGTCGGGCGCTATCGCCGAACAGCATGCGCAGGCGCGCCCGCGTGTTGCCCAGGCCGATGCCCTCGGTCGCGCCGCCGGGCGGCAGGCCAAGGCCGTCGTCATCCACCGCAAGATGCAGCTCGCCGCCCACGCGCTGCGCGGCGATGCGCAGGCGGCCGAACTCGGCCTTGGCCAGCAGGCCGTGGCGCAGCGCGTTCTCCACCAGCGGTTGCAGGATCAGGTGCGGCACCGCGGCCTCGCGGGTGTCCTCGTGCACGTCCCACTCCACCCCGAGGCGATCCTGGAAGCGCACCTGCTGGATCGCCAGGTAGTACTCCAGGAACTGCAGCTCGCGCGCCAGCGGCACCTGCTGCGCATGCCGCTCCTCCAGGGTCAGGCGCAGGAAGTCGGCCAGCCGCGCGATCATCAGTCGCGCCTGCGCCGGATCGGACAGCGCCAGCGCGGATATCGCGTTGAGCGTGTTGAACAGGAAATGCGGCTGCAGCTGCATGCGCAGCGCCTGCAGCTGCGACTGCACCAGCTGGGTTTCCAGCGCCGCGCTGCGCAGGCGTTCGTCGCGCAGCCGTCGTCGCGACTCCATGCCGCGCAGCACCGCCAGGATCACCCAGTAGCACACCAGTCCCTGCTGGAACTTGTAGGCGAACTCCATCGTGACGAAGCCACCGAGCGTCTGCACCGGCATGTGGCCCGGGCCGAAGACCAACCAGAAAACGGCCAGCTGCAGCAGCGTCTGCCCCAGCGTGACGGCGAGGCTGGCCGGAGCGTGCACGGCGAGCAGGCGCTTCCATCCGCCCGTCGCCGTGGCACGGCCGAGCCGGCCGATCAGCGGCGTGAGCAGCATCCACAGGTAGAAGTCCGTCGCGTTCCAGCCGAAGGCGCGCGACCACGCCGGTGCGTGACCCTCGCTTAGCGAGGACAGCCCGCCGGCCAGCCCGTAGGACAGCGCCAGCAGTGTCCAGAACGCCCACGCCAGCGCCCACGCGCGGGCGGTGCGGGGCGGCGCGACATCGGCGCGCGCAGTGGCAGTCTCGATGGCGGTATTCATCGCGACAGTGTGCCGCCGCTCGCGACCGGATGGATGTGCCGGACGGTCAACGCGCGTGCGCGAGCCGGGCATGGGCATCCAGCCAGGGCGTGAGCGACACCTGCCAGATGTGGTCGTCGCCGTTGTTCCACGTCGCGGCGGCGCGCGGGTCGGACGGCGCGAGCCGGCGGTCGCTGTAGTAGTACAGCGTGCGATGGTCCGGCCCCAGCTGCGCGCCCATGCTGTGCTTGCCGCCGTTGACGGCGTCGCCGAGATCCTGCGGCATGCTCCAGCCGGCCGCGGAGTGGAAGCTGATCGCGAGCCGGAGGGGCTGGTGGCTGCCGACGGGTTTCACGCTGACCACCAGGAAGCTCCGGTCCGGCGCAATGGCGGGATCGCGCACGATCAGCTTGCCGTCGCCAAGCGGGACAGCGAACGGCACCCCGTAATGTCCGTTGCGGTACGGCGCGTGGAGCAGTCGCACTGCGTCCCCGGATGGATCGCAGCCGATGAAGTAGATGCTGCCGTCGGCGGCGATGCTGGGTGCGAAAGTCCGCGCGCAGGTGTTGATCGTGTCGGATAGCCGGATTGGCGTTCCCCACGAGTCGCCGTGGCGGTCGACCCGCCAGAGGTTCATGCCGAGGCCGCGATAGCGCTTGCCGCCGCTTACCGCGTCGATCGGTGGGCCATCGGCTTTGGCGGGGCGGTTGGAGGCAAACACGAGAAAGGACCCGTCCGGCGCCATCGTCGGGTCGAGGTCGCGCCAGCGGCCGGAGAACGCCGCGGGCGTCGGCGTGGTCCAGCGCTCCTGCACGCGATGCGATTCCATCAACGTGAAGCTGTCGGTGCCGCGCATGAAGATCACGGTGTTGCCGTCTGGCGTGAACGCTGCGGCACCGTCGTCGGCGTTTCCGGTGATCACACCGGGGGCGAAGACGGTGGGGGTGCTGTCTGTCGCGGCGGCGACTGCCGCCGCCCACACCACGCCGCTCGACAGGCCAGCGGTCACGAACAGGGCACGCAGGGCGGCATGGCGCATCGGATCGATCCTCGGCATCGCCGGCACGGGGTGCGGCAGGGTGATGGGTCCGATGAAGCTGACGCTGTCCCCAGAGTCTGTCGCCGATTACGTGACGAGCGGTGTGCTGCGGGGGACGAGCGGTGTCCTACTCGATCCCGATGGATGCGGGCGGCCGTGGTCGGCCGCTCATCACGCAGTGGCGGACGTTGGTCACGTCGTTCGTCGTGCTCGTCAGGTCCGCGTAGCGTCCATCGACGACACAGCCGCAGCCTGTTGCGGCGGCGATGGGCCGCGGAACGGGAGTCGGACATGCGGAAATCGCAACGTGTGGTCTGGTGCGCGGCGTGCTTCGTCGCACTTTCGATGTTCGGCAGCGGCACGATGGCGGCCCCGTCGACCATGGACGAAACGACGCACGACGCGGCGGCAGTGATCGCCACCGACGATCACTGGCTGCAGGCGGAGGTGAGCGGCGACACGGCGTATCTGGCACAGCTGCTGCTGCCGAGTTACCGCTCGGTGAGCCCGGACGGCTCGGTGCATCCGCGTGCTGCAATCCTGGCGCACGCGGCGAAGAACCGTGGGTCGGACCAGGCCCGGCGTCAGGTGGAGGCGTGGCGCAAGACGCATCCCTCGCATCCGTCGGTGGTGATCCAGGGCGATACGGCGGTGCTGTCGTTCCAGGCCGGCGATGCCGCCACGCCGGGCGTGGTGCGCTCCTCGGACATTTTCGTCTACGTCGACGGCCACTGGCGCGCGCTGTACTCCCAGCACAGCGCGGTTCCCACGAAGTGACAGACCCGGCGGAGATTTCCGCCCGGTCGCCTCGCGCTCAGCGTGCGGCCACCGCGCTGCACTGCGCGTCGCCGCAGGCCTGCCAGCCGCCGCCGAGCGCCTTGTACAACGCGATCGCCTGCAGGTTGATGCCGGCTTCGGCCTCGGCCAGCTGGTCCTCGGCGGCGAGCTGGGTGCGTTGCGCATCCAGCAGTTCCAGGTAGTCGGTGGCACCGGCGTCGTAACGGATCTTCGCCAGCGTGGCCGCCCGTTCGCTCTGCTGCGCCTGTTCGACCAGCCGTTGCACGCGCTCGCGCTGCTGGTTGAAACCGACCAGCGCGTTGTCGACGTCTTCCAGCGCGCGCAGCACGGTGCGCTGGTAGTTCGCCCGGGCCTCGTCGGCGCGTGCCTCGCTGGCCTTCACGCCCGAGCGCACGCGCTGCACGTTGAGGCCGGACCAGCTGATGCTGGGAGCGATCGACCACGCACGCGTGGCCGGACTGCCGAAGTCGTTGCTGCGTCCGGCGAGGAAGCCGACAAAGCCGCCCAGCGACACGTGCGGAAACCAGTCCGCCTTGGCCACACCGATGCGCGCGTTCGCGGCGGCGAGTTCGCGCTCGGCCACGCGGATGTCCGGCCGGCGTGCCAGCACGTCGTCGGCGTGACCGATCGGCAGCGTCACGTCGATCGGGGTGAAGCCCTGCGCCGAGAGATCGACGTCCAGCGCGCCGGGGCGTTCGCCCAGCAGCACGGCGAGGTGGAACTGGTCCGCGCTGGCCCGGGTGGCCAGCAGCGGCAGCTGCGCCTGCACCGCGGCGAGCCGGGCGCGGGCGCTGGCCACGTCCTGATCCGAACCGGTGCCGATCTCGGCGCGGCTGGCGATCAGCTTCAGCGCGGCCTGCTGGTTGGCGATGTCGCGCGTGGCGATGTCCTGCCGCAGCTGGGTGCCGCGCAGGTCGAAGTAGTAACGGGCGACCTCGGCGAACAGGCTGATCTGCGCGTCCTGCAGCGCCGCCTCGCCGGCCTCGCTGTCGGCGCGCGCGGCCTCCACCGAGCGGCGTACGCCGCCGAACAGGTCCAGCTCCCAGCTGGCATCGAAGCCGGCCTGGTAGCTGGTGACGGTGCTGCGCCGATCGCTGAAGCCGGGCTGCTGCTGCCGGCTGCGGGTGGTGCCGGCCTGCGTCTCGATGTCCGGCCACTGCTGCGACTCGGCGCCGCCGAGCAGGGCGCGTGACTGCTTCAGCCGGGCCAGCGCGATCTGCAGGTCCGGACTGTTCTTCGCCGCCCGGGTGATCAACGTGTCCAGCGTGGGATCGTTGAACTGCTTCCACCACGCGGCCTGGAACGCGGCGTTCGACTGCTGCGTGGCGTCGACGCCCTGCAGCGTCACGGGTTTCTCGGCGGGGCGGTGGTAGTCCGGCCCCACGCTGATGCAGCCGGCCAGCAGCAGGGCGCCGGCGAGCGCGCTCCAATGGATCAGGTGATTCATCTCAATGCTCCTCGAAAGCCGGCGCCGGCAGCTGCGCGGCACGGGTGGCCTTGCGAGCGGCGCGACGCTCGGCGCTGCGCTCGCTCCAGCCGCGGATCAACACGTAGAACAGCGGCGTGAACGCCAGGCCGAAGAAGGTGACGCCGAGCATGCCGGAGAACACCGCCACGCCCATCGCGTGACGCATCTCCGCGCCGGCGCCGTGCGACAGCACCAGCGGCACCACGCCCATGATGAAAGCGAACGAGGTCATCAGGATCGGACGCAGTCGCAGCCGCGCCGCCTCCAGCACCGCCTGCACACGGTCCAGCCCTTCCAGGATCTGCGCTTCGCGGGCGAACTCGACGATCAGGATCGCGTTCTTGCACGCCAGGCCCACCAGCACGATCAGGCCGATCTGGGTGAAGATGTTGTTGTCGCCACCCGACAGCCACACGCCGGCGATCGCGGACAGCAGCACCATCGGCACGATCAGGATCACTGCCAGCGGCAGCGTCACGCTTTCGTACAGCGAGGCCAGCACCAGGAACACCAGCAGCACGCACAGCGGGAACACCAGCCCGGCGGTATTGCCGGCGAGGATCTGCTGGTAGGTCAGCTCGGTCCACTCGAACGTCATGCCGTTGGGCAGGGTCTTGTGGGCCAGCTGCTCGATCGCCGCCTGCGCCTGGCCCGAGCTGTAGCCCGGCGCCGGGCCGCCGTTGATCTCCGCGGTCGGGTAGCCGTTGTAGTGCATCACCCGCTCGGGGCCGACGGTCTGGCTGACGGTGACGAACGAACCCAGCGGCACCATCTGGCCGGCGGCGTTGCGGGTCTTCAACTGGGTGATGTCCTGCGGTTCGCGGCGGAAGCCCGGCTCGGCCGACAGGTTCACCTGGTAGGTGCGCCCGAAGCGGTTGAAGTCGTTGACGTACAGCGAGCCGAGATACGCCTGCATGGTCTGGTAGACGTCGGCCAGGTCCACGCCTTCGGCCTTGGCCTTCTCGCGGTCCACTTCGGCGTCGATCTGCGGCACGCTCACCTGGTAGCTGGAGAACAGCCCGGCCAGCGCCGGTTCCTTCTGGCTCGCCGCGATCAGGTTCTGCGTCTGCTTGTACAGCTCCTGGTAGCCCTGGTCGCTGCGGTCTTCCACCTGCAGGCGGAAGCCGCCGATCGTGCCCAGCCCCTGCACCGGCGGCGGTGGGAAGATCGCGATGTAGGCGTCCTGGATCGCGGCGAATTTCTGGTTCAGCGCGCCGGCAATCGCACCGGCCGACAACGACGGATCACGCCGCTCCTCGAACGGCTTCAGCGTGACGAACACGATGCCGGAGTTGGTCGAGTTGGTGAAGCCGTTGATCGACAGGCCCGGGAACGCCACCGCGTTCTCCACGCCCGGCTGCTTCAGCGCGATGTCGCTCATGCGGCGGATCACGTCCTCGGAGCGATCCAGCGAGGCGGCATCGGGCAGCTGCGCGAACGACACTAGGTACTGCTTGTCCTGCGGCGGCACGAAGCCAGTCGGCACCTTGGCGAAACCGAACAGCCCCAGCAGCACCAAGCCACCGTAGACCACCAGCGCGATCGAGCCCTTGCCCAGCACCCGCTTCACGCCGCCCACGTAGCCGTTGGCGCTGCGCACGAAGAAGCGATTGAACGGGCGGAACAGCCAGCCGAAGCCGCGGTCGATCGCCAGGCTCATGCGGTCCTTCGGCGCATTGCGATCCTGCAGCAGCAGCGCGGACAGCGCCGGGCTCAGGGTCAGCGAGTTGAACGCCGAGATCACCGTGGAGATCGCGATGGTCAGCGCGAACTGGCGATAGAACTCGCCGGTGAGGCCGCTGATGAACGCTGCCGGCACGAACACCGCGCACAGCACCAGCGCCGTGGCCACGATCGGTCCGGTCACTTCCTTCATCGCCTGACGGGTGGCGTCACGCGGCGTCATGCCGTGCTCGATGTGCCGCTCCACGTTCTCCACCACCACGATCGCGTCGTCCACCACGATGCCGATCGCCAGCACCAGGCCGAACAGGCTCAAGGCGTTGAGCGAGAAGCCGGCGATGTGCATCACCGCGAACGTGCCCACCAGCGACACCGGCACCGCCACCAGCGGGATGACCGATGCGCGCCAGGTCTGCAGGAACAGGATCACCACCAGCACCACCAGCGCGATCGCCTCGAACAGCGTGTGCACCACCGCCTCGATCGAGCCGCGCACGAACACGGTGGGGTCGTAGACGATGCGGTAGTCGACGCCCTGCGGGAAGTCCTGCTTGAGCTGCTTCATCAGCGTGCGGACTTCGTTGGAGATCTGGATCGCGTTGGAGCCGGGGCGGGCGAAGATCGGCAGCGCCACCGCCGGCTTGTTGTCCAGCAGGCTGCGCAGCGCGTAGTTGTTGGAGCCGAGCTCGACCCGCGCCACGTCGCGCAGGTGGGTCACCGCACCGTTCTTGTCGGTGCGCACCACGATGTTGAGGAAGTCGTCCTCGCTGATCAGCCGGCCACGCGTGTTGATGTTGAGCTGGAACGCGGCGTTGCCGCGGCCGGGCGGCGCATTCAGCGCGCCGGCGGCCACCTCCACGTTCTGCTCGCGGATCGCGCGGGCGACGTCGCCGGTGGTCAGGCCGCGCTGCGCCATGCGGTCCGGATTCATCCACACCCGCATGCTGTACTCGCCGGCGCCGAACACCTGCACGTCGCCGACGCCGTCCAGGCGGGCCAGCTGATCCTTGATGTGCAATCGCGCGTAGTTCGACAGGTACAGCATGTCGTAGCGCTGATCCGGCGAGATCAGGTGCACCACCATGGTCAGGTCGGGCGAGCTCTTCTGGGTGGTCACGCCGAGCCGCTGCACTTCCTCGGGCAGGCGCGGCAGGGCTTGCGCCACGCGGTTCTGCACCTGCACCTGGGCGTCATCGAGGTTGGTGCCCAGCGCGAAGGTCACGGTCAGCGTCATGGCGCCGTCGCTGGTGGCCTGCGAGGCGGTGTAGAGCATGCCCTCGACACCGTTGATCTGGGTTTCCAGCGGCGTGGCCACCGTCTCGGCGATCACCTTCGGGTTGGCGCCGGGATAGCTGGCGCGCACCACCACGGTGGGCGGCACCACTTCCGGGTACTCGCCGATCGGCAGCTGGAACAGCGAGATCGCACCGGCGATCAGGATCAGCACCGACAGCACGCCGGCGAGGATCGGTCGATCCACGAAATATTGCGCAAGTTTCATGAGCGTTAGTCCTGGGCGCTGGTCAGCGCCTGGCCCTGGCGGGGATTGCCGCCGCCGCGGGCGAGTTGGGTATCCGGGTCGAGGCTGCGGGTTTCCATCGCCACGCGCGTGGGATTGACCTGCATGCCCGGCCGCACATGCTGCAGGCCGTTCACCACCACCACGTCGCCGGCGTCGAGGCCGTCCTCGATCACCCGCAGGCCGTCCAGCAGCGGACCCGTGGTGACCTTGCGGTAGGCGACCTTCTGGTCCTTGTCGAGTACGTAGACGAACTTGTTGCCGAGGTCGGTGCCGACGGCGCGGTCGTCGATCAATGCGCGCGGCGTGGCACTGTCGGTGCGCAGCTGCAGGCGCACGTACAGGCCCGGCGTGTAGCGGCCGTCGGCGTTGTCGAACACCGCGCGCAGGCGGATCGTGCCGCTGCCGGTGCTGAGCTGGTTGTCGACGAAGTCGATGCTGCCGCGGTGCGGGAAGCCCGACTCGTCGGCCAGCGCCATCGTCACCTGGGGTGCCGCATGGTGCTCGCGGCGCAGGCGATCGAGGTTGAGGTAGCTGTGCTCGTCGACGTCGAAATAGGCGTACACGGGATTCACGCTGACGACGCTGGTCAGCACGTCGGTCGGCGTCACCAGGTTGCCGGCGGTGATCAGCGCGTTGCCGACGCGGCCATCGATCGGGGCGCGCACCTCGGTGAATCCGCGGTTGAGCTGCGCCGATTCCAGTGCGGCCGCGGTGGCGGCGATCTGCGAGCGGGCGCTGGCGGCTGCGGTGTCGAGGCGGTCGGCCTCCTCGCGCGAGATCGCGTGCTGGGCGACCAGCCGCGCACCGCGTTCGGCGTTGGCCGTGGCCAGTTTCGCCTCGGCACGGGCCTGCGCCAGGTTCGCCTGCAGCCGGTCGACCTCGGCCTGGTAGGGGCGCGGATCGATGCGGAAAAGCAGCTGGCCCTTGCGCACCAGCGCGCCTTCCTTGAACTGCACCGAGTCGACGTAGCCGCTGACCCGCGGATGGACCTGCACCGTGTCCACTGCCTGCAGGTGTCCGGTGAACTGGGCGGCGTCGCTGACCGGACGCACCAGCGTCTGTGCCACGGTGACAGCGGGCGGTGGCGGCGCGGCCTGCGCCTGGCTGCCGGCGTGATGGTCCAGGACGACCCAGCTACCGGCGGCGAGCGCCACGGCGAGGGCGATGAAAATCCAGCGTTTCTGCATGACAGGCTCCCTAGAGCAACGTGCGCCGAACCGGGGGGTGTTCGGCGAGGCCCGGGAGAATAGGTATACTGACCGGTATAGAAAACCGCCTTTTCGTGCAATGCCATCATGACTGGCAGTCACCAATCGCCCGAGGAACGCCCCTATGGAAGACTTTTCCGCCATTTCCGTCTTCGTTCGCGTGGTGGAGGCGAACAGCTTCGCCGCCGCCGCCGTGCAGCTGGGCATGACCCCGTCAGGGGTCAGTCGGGCCGTTTCACGACTGGAATCCCGGCTCGGGGCGCGCCTGCTGTTCCGTTCCACCCGTTCGCTGCGGCTGACCGAGGACGGCGCCGCCTTCCACGCCCGCTGCAAGGAAATCCTGGCCGATCTCAACGAGGCGACCGAAGCGCTGGGCGAGGCCAGTCGCGAGCCGGTGGGCAAGTTGCGGGTGGGGTTGTCGCTCGGGGTGGGACGCGCCGCGCTGATTCCGCGCCTGGCCGAATTCGAGAAGCGCTATCCGGGTATCCGGCTGGAGCTGCTGATGAGCGACCAGCCCGGCGACCTCAACGGCGAGGGCATCGACTGCGCGATCCGCGTCGGCCAGCTGGAGGATTCCAGCCACATCGCGCACAAGATCGGCTACCTGCGCAACGTGGTGCTCGCCTCGCCGGAATACCTCGAGCGCCACGGCGCACCCACCGGCATCGACGATCTCAAGCGCCATCGCTGCATCAACTACGTCTACCCCAACGGCAAGCCGCGGCAGTGGCAGTTCGACGTGCCCGGCGGGCAGATCGAGGTGGACGTCGACGCGCACCTGCTGATTAACGACGGCGGGTCGGTGATCCAAGCGGTGAGCGAGGGGCTGGGCATCACCCAGGCGCCGCACCTGCTGGCCTCGTGCCTGTTGAGCAAGGGCCTGCTGCAGCTGGTGATGACCGACGTGCGCTCCACCGGCAAGCCGGTGTGGATCGTCTACCCGCAGAAGCGCCACCTGTCGGCGCGCGTGCGCGCCTTCATCGGCTGGGTGCGCGAGTTGTTCGATGCGTTGAACGAACCGGACGTGCTAAAGCGTCCGTCGATACCGGTGGTGGCGCCGATCGAGCCGTCGCGCCACGGGCTTGACGGGCCGGTTGCCGTGGCTCAGCCGCCCGCCGGCATCAGCACCAGCAAGGCGATGCCCAGCGCGATGCGATAGATCGAGAAGGCGGTGAAGCGATGGCTGCGGATGTAGCCGAGCAGCCACTTCACCGCCGCGAAGGCGACCACCGCCGACACCACGAAGCCGACGCCGAGCGCGGTCCAGTCCTCGTGCGCTGCGCCGCCGTTCTTGAGCACCTTCAACAGCTCGTAGCCGGTGGCCGCATACATGGTGGGGATGCCGACCAGGAAGGCGAACTCGGTCGCCGCGGCGCGATCGCCGGTACCGGCGAGCAGGGCGGTGAAGATGGTGGCCGACGAGCGCGAGGTGCCGGGGAAGATGCCGGCCACCATCTGCGCGATGCCGACCAGGATCGCCACCGGCCAGGTGATCGCGGTGCGCGGCGGGCGCAGTGCGGCCAGCTGCTCGGCGCCGAGCATCCACACGCCGCCGATCACCAGCGCCCACGCCACCGGGGTCACCGTCTCGGGCAGCTTGAAGCCCATCTTCACCGCGATCAGCCCCAGCACCGCGGTGATCAGGAAGGCCACCACCAGCTTGGCCAGGTAGTCGCGGCTGGCCGGATCGCGCCACTGGGTAAGCAGCTGCCAGATGCGCTTCCAGTAGATCAGCGTGACGGCGAGGATCGCGCCGGCCTGGATGCCCACATTGAACAGGTCCGAGCGCACACCGAGGCCGAGCTTTTCGGCAATCAACAGGTGGCCGGTGCTGGAGATCGGAAGGAACTCGGTGATGCCCTCGATGATGCCGAGCAGGATGACGCGGAGCAGATCGATCACGTGATGCAGACCCTGGGGTGAGCGCGACCACCGCGGTCGCCGGAAGGGGCGACAGCATACGGGCTGGCGCTGGGGAAAGGCGGCGGGGTCGGGGCGGTGCTGGGACTTTTTGCCGCCACCCTGCGGTCGGCCCGCTCCCCCGCACAGTCATGTTGCGACGCGGTGCACATGTAACGAAATGTGATAAGCACGTGCGCGTCACCATATTGCAACGCAACAATGCATAAGGCAGGATCGAAGTGCGGCAAGGATTTCGATCCGCGCTTCGCGGCAGCGTCCATCTCGCGCCCGTGGCACCGGCGGATCGACTGATCGGGGGATCAGGCCCAGGCAGGCGCGCGGCACCGCGAGCCACCGTGGTTCCTTCCCTCCGTCGCCCGGCCTTGCCATGCGACCCGCCTTGCGCGCGGTCCGCCTCCTCTGCGTCGGTCGCTCGCGGTCGGCTCCACCGCTTCACACCCGCATGTCCATCGCGCGCTCCGGCGCGGCGATGACGGACCCGGCTGCGCCCATGCCGGCGCGGGTGATCGCTTGATTCACGCGTGTCATGAATGGACGTCCAGACGTCCATACGTGGCACGTTCATTCTGGCGCGGGAGGGTTGTGATGAAACGATGCATGCGGGGAATGGTGTGTGGCATGGCCGTGCTGGTGGGCAGTGCGGCTACTCAGGCAATGGCGGACGATGCGCCGGCCAGCGCGGTGGTCGGCAGCGTGGCGGTGGTCAACGACTACCTGTTTCGGGGCCTGTCGCAGACCAACTGGAAACCGGCGGTGCAGCCGGGCATCGAATACGACCACGCCAGCGGCTGGTACGTCGGCGCATGGGGCAGCAACATCAGCTGGCTGTCCGATGCCTCCACCGATGCGGCGCATATCTCCTCCAGCGTGGAGCTGGATTTCTACACCGGCTACCGCGGCAGCTTCGGCAGCGGTGTCAGCTACGACGTCGGCATCTACGAGTACTACTACCCGGGCAGCTATCCGGCGGGCTTCACCCGGCCGTACACCACCGAGGTCTACGGCTCGCTGGGCTACAAGGGGGTGACGCTGAAGTACTCGCATGCGTTCACCAACCTGTTCGGCTTCTACGACAGCAAGCACTCCGGCTACGTCGATCTCTCCTACAACGTGGAGTTCAGCCCGGGCTGGACGCTCAACACCCACGTCGGCCACCAGCACGTCAAGCACGTCGCGGGGGCCTCCTACAGCGACTGGAAGGTGGGTGTGACCAAGGCCTTCGACCACGGCTACTCGGTGTCGCTGGGCTACTACGACACCAATGCCTCGCGCAGCGTCTACACCAACGCCGACGGCCATTACATCGGGCGCGCCACCGGCATTCTCACGCTCAGCAAGGCGTTCTGATGGACATCGCGCGGGGGTGGCCGTGGTGCCACCGCCCGCGTCGAGACAGGCATGACGGGGAAACCAGCATGAAGGGGAGACAGGCATGAAATTGATCAGTTGCATCATCCGGCCGTACAAGCTCGACGAGGTGCGCGATGCGCTCGCCGCAGCGGGCGTCAGCGGCATCACGGTAAGCGAGGTGCGCGGCTTCGGCCGGCAGAAGGGCCACACCGAGCTGTATCGCGGCGCGGAGTACGTGGTGGACTTCCTGCCCAAGCTGAAAGTGGAAGTGGTCGTCACGGATGACCAGCTCGACGGCGTGCTGGAAGCGATCCAGCAGTCCGCCAAGACCGGCAGCGTGGGCGACGGCAAGATCTTCGTCAGCCCGGTCGACCAGGTCATCCGCATCCGCACCGGCGAACTCGACGCCGACGCCCTCTGACTCCGCCCGCGAGGTTTTTCCATGAAAGAGATCGTGCTTTCCCGCTCCGCGCGCGCGCTGCCCGCGTGGGTGCTGACCCTGATGTTGCTGTGCCTGATGGCGCTGTCGCCGGCCTCCCATGCGGCCGACGCCGCGCCAGTGGTGGACAAGGGCGACGTGGCCTGGATGCTCACCTCCACCCTGCTGGTGCTGCTGATGACGGTGCCCGGCCTGGCCCTGTTCTACGGCGGCCTGGTGCGTTCGAAGAACGTGCTGTCGGTGCTGATGCAGGTGATGACGGTGTTCTCGATGATCCTGGTGCTGTGGGTGATCTACGGCTACAGCCTGGCGTTCAACGGCGGCAACGCCTTCATCGGCAACCTGGACAAACTGTTCTTGAAGGGCGTCACCAAGGACAGCCTGGCGGCCACCTTCACCGCCGGCGTGTCACTGCCCGAATACGTGTTCGTGGTGTTCCAGTCCACCTTCGCCGGCATCACCGGTGCGCTGATCGTGGGCTCGTTCGCCGAGCGCATGCGCTTTCGCGCCGTGCTCGCCTTCACTGCCCTGTGGTTCACCTTTGCCTATCTGCCGATCGCGCACATGGTCTGGTATGGGCCGGACGGCTTTTTGTTCGCCAAGGGCGCGCTGGACTTCGCCGGCGGCACGGTGGTGCACATCAACGCAGGTATCGCCGGCCTGGTCGGTGCGTACATGGTCGGCCCGCGCCTGGGCCTGGGCCGCGAGTCGATGAAGCCGCACAACGTCACCTTCACCATGATCGGTGCGGCAATCCTGTGGGTGGGCTGGTTCGGCTTCAACGCCGGCTCCAACCTCGAGGCGAACGCGGGCGCGGGCCTGGCCTTCATCAATACCCTGCTGGCCACCGCTGCGGCGGTGCTGGCGTGGCTGCTGCTGGAGGCGGTGACCAAGGGCAAGCCCTCGATGGTGGGTGGTGCCTCCGGCGCGGTGGCCGGACTGGTGGCGATCACCCCGGCGTGCGGCACGGTGGGTCCGATGGGTTCGCTGGTGATCGGCGCGCTGGCCAGCGTGGCCTGCGTGTGGGGCGTCACCGGGTTGAAGAAGCTGCTGCGCGCGGACGATGCGCTGGACGTGTTCGGCGTGCACGGCATCGGCGGCATCCTCGGCGCCCTGCTTACCGGCGTGTTCAGCGCACCGGCGCTCGGCGGTACCGGATTCGGCAGTGGCAACAGCACCATCGTCCAGCAGCTGGGCGTGCAGGCGCTGGGGGTCGGCATCACGCTGGCGTGGAGCGGCGTGGTCTCGGTGATCGTGTATCTGGTCGTGAAGCTGATCTTCGGGCTGCGGGTGCCGGCCGAGGCCGAGCGCGAGGGCCTGGACATCACCTCGCACGGCGAGAGCGCGTACGAAAGCTGAGCTCGGCATGCCCGTCGCCCCGAGGCGGGCATGCTCTTTTTTGGTGCAACGCGTGCACTTTCTTGCCCATGTATGATGCGGATGGCGCCCGGCAAGGCGCCGTCTGTCCTTGTTCCAGGCCGCTCTAGCGCCGTCCGCCGCCGTGGCATGGCGCTTGCTAAAACCGATCAGCCAATCCCACCCGAGGTTTTTCCATGTCCGTTGCCAAAGTGCTTGACCTGATCCAGGAGCATGACGTCGAGTTCGTCGACCTCCGCTTCGTCGACATGCTGGGCAAGCAGCATCACGTCACCTTCCCCGTCCACGCCATCGACGAGAGCACCTTCGAAGACGGCAAGATGTTCGACGGCTCGTCGATCTCGGGCTGGAAGGGCATCAACGAGTCGGACATGGTGCTGATGCCCGATCCGGATACCGCCTACCTCGACCCGTTCAGCTCGCACACGCAGATGGTGCTCCACTGCGACGTGCTGGAGCCGTCGACGATGCAGGCCTACGGCCGCGACCCGCGCTCGATCGCCAAGCGCGGCGAGGCGTTCCTGAAGTCCACCGGCATCGCCGACACCGCGTTCTTCGGCCCGGAGCCGGAGTTCTTCATCTTCGACTCGGTGCGCTGGCAGAACGACATGGGCCGCGTGTTCTACGAGATCGCCTCCGAAGAGGCGGCCTGGAGCTCGCGCTACAAGTACGACGGTGACAACACCGGCCACCGTCCGGGCGTGAAGGGCGGCTACTTCCCGGTCAGCCCGGTCGACACGCTGGGCGACCTGCGCGCGGACATGTGCAAGGTGCTGGAGTCGCTCGGCCAGGTGGTCGAAGTGCACCACCACGAAGTGGCCAACGCCGGCCAGTGCGAGATCGGCGTCAAGTTCAACACGCTGGTGAAGAAGGCCGACGAGCTGATCACCATGAAGTACGTGGTGAAGAACGTCGCCCACCAGAACGGCAAGACCGTCACCTTCATGCCCAAGCCGATCGTCGGCGACAACGGCAGCGGCATGCACGTGCACCAGTCGCTGTCCAAGGGTGGCGAGAACCTGTTCGCGGGCGATCTCTACGGCGGCCTGAGCCAGACCGCGCTGTGGTACATCGGCGGCATCTTCAAGCACGCCAAGGCGATCAACGCGTTCGCCAACTCCGGCACCAACAGCTACAAGCGCCTGGTGCCGGGCTTCGAGGCGCCGGTGATGCTGGCCTACTCGGCGCGCAACCGCTCGGCGAGCTGCCGCATTCCGTACGTGTCGAGCCCCAAGGGTCGCCGCATCGAGGTGCGCTTCCCCGATCCGCTGCAGTCGGGCTACCTCACCTTCACTGCACTGATGATGGCCGGCCTGGACGGCATCATCAACAAGATCGACCCGGGCGCGCCGTCGGACAAGGACCTGTACGACCTGCCGCCGGAAGAGGAGAAGAACATCCCGCAGGTGTGCTCCAGCCTCGATGGCGCGCTCGAGGCGCTGGACAAGGATCGCGAGTTCCTCAAGGCCGGTGGCGTGTTCACCGACGACTTCATCGATGCCTACATCGAGCTGAAGATGCAGGAAGTTACCCGCTACCGCGCCAGCACCCACCCGCTGGAGTTCCAGATGTACTACGCGATCTGACGTTCGGTCCGATCCGCTGCAAACAAAAAGGGAGCCGCAAGGCTCCCCTTTTTCGTGGACGAGGAGCGCGCGTCACGCACGCCCGCGCTGGAACGTCAGCGACCTCGGGGGATCGCCGTCGCCACGGCTTGCTCCAGCGCCTTGCGCCAGGGCAGGTACAACGCGCCATCGACGGGCAGGGCGCCACGCCAGCCGCAGCTCTGGCTGGCGAAGGCCACCGACTGGCCGACCATGCATGCCAGCGGATGACCCAGCGCGAGTCCGGCCAGCATCATCGCGCTGAAGGCGTCCCCGGCGCCCACCGTGTCGACCAGCTGCGGCAACGGCGGGGCAGCGACCCGCGCCACGCAGCGGCCGTCGGCGCTCCACGCGGCCGCGCCGTCGGCGCCGTGGCTGACCAGCACGTGGCGTGCGCCGGTGCGCGCGCACAGGGCGGCCATCGAGGCGTGCGCATCGTCGAGCGTGGGCACGCCGTGCATCGGTGCGAGGCCGAGCCAGTCGAGCAGCTGCGCCAATTCCGTGTCGCTGAGCTTGAGCACGTGCACGTCGTGCAGCAGCTCGAGGATCACCTCGGGCGAAGGCCCGGCCTCGCGCCAGTTGAGGTCGACGAAGGCGCGATGCGGCGTGGCCTGGCGCACCGCCGTCAGCGCTGCGCGCGACACCGGCGAACGCAGCGCCAACGTGCCGAAGTACAGCCACGGCGTGTCCGCGCCGAGCGCCCGCACGGCGGCGACGGCCTGCACCGCGTCGATGCGGTCGAAGGCCTGATCCGGTGGAATCTCGAACGCGTGGCCGCCATCGCGTTCGTGCACCAGCACGCGGGCGGTCCGCGCGTCCATCTGGGCGTACTGCAGCGACAACCCGCTGCGGCCAGCCGCCGCACGCAGCGCACGGCCGGCATCGTCATCGCCCAGCCGCGTGAGCATCAGCGGAGACAAACCGAGCGCGGCGAGATGGCAGGCCACGTTGAACGGCGCGCCACCGGGCACGGGGCCGTCGGTAAACGCATCCACCAGGGCTTCGCCAAACACGATCACGCGCGCCTCGCTCATCTCGCTCACTCCGTCAGTGGAATCGACACAGTGTCGCAAACGGTGCAAGCGCGCGGGGAGGATTCGTCGCGCTCGCGGTGACGGATCGCGAAGGATGCACGCGGCACTGCTGTTGTCGCGTCGCATCTTGCGGCAGCAGCGCGCCTCGGCAAGCAACGGCAGGATCATGACGCGGCGGTCCGCGGTTGCCATCCCCCTGTCGCCGGCACGCGGAATGCGCGGCACGTCACGCGCTAGGCACTGCGCGTGAACGTCGCCGCATCCCCGCGCCGCCGCAGCCCGTAGCGATCCACGCAGGCAATCGGCCTGTCTGGAAGGAGCACGCAGCATGACGCCCCATCGCTATCTGCCCGGCCTTTGCATGGGCCTCGCCCTGGCATTGGCCAGCCCACTCATGCACGCGCAGTCGGTCCCGGTCGCCGACGCGCAGGGCATCCTGCACGATGCAGCCGGCATGACCTTGTATACCTACGATCCGGATGCGCCTGGCCGCAGCGTATGCAGCGGTCCGTGCGCCAAGGTGTGGCCGCCGGCGATGGCCACCGCCGGCGCAGTGGCCCACGAACCGCTCGATCTGGCCGCGCGCGAGGACGGCAGCCGCCAGTGGGCGGTGCACGGCCATCCGCTGTACGGCTACGTCGCCGACGTCACTCCCGGCCAGGCCAGCGGTGATGGCGTCAACGGCCGCTGGCACGTCGCGCGCATCGCACCCTGATCAAGCTTTTCGGACGTCCGTGCATCCGGACGTCCGAACCCCGCGTACTACTCATGCACTGACGCGCAAGGCGTCACCCAAAGAGGGAGTGTTCCATGTTCAGCCAACGTAGGTTCCGGGCCATGCTGCTCGGAGGGATGAGTGTTGCCCTGGGATTGAGTTCGACCCTGGTGGCCGCGGCCGACGCGCCGACCACCAGCAACCGATTGCTGCTCACCGGCGGCGTGTCGCAGATCGAAGGCGCGGCCGGTGGCGGCCTCACGCCGTGGGCAGTGATCGCCGGCTACGGCACGCGTGACGAGATCGGCGCCACCGCGTTCGCCACCCGCGTCAACGTGCAGGACTACCACCTCAACGACGTCGGCGCGGCGGTCGGTTTCTACGATCGCGTCGAGCTGTCGGTGGCGCAGCAGCGCTTCAACACCGAGGACGTGGGTGCCGCGCTGGGCCTGGGCCGCGGCTTCACCTTCAAGCAGACCGTGGTGGGCGTGAAGGTGCGCCTGTTCGGCGACGCCGTGCTCGAGCAGGACAGCTGGCTGCCGCAGGTGTCGATCGGTGCGCAGTACAAGAAGAACGATCAGGACGCGGTGGTGAAATTCGTCGGCGCCAAGCGCTCGCAGGGCACCGACTACTACATCAGCGCCACCAAGCTGATTCTTTCGCAGAGCGTGCTGCTCAACGCCACGGTACGCCTCACCAAGGCCAACCAGACCGGCATCCTCGGTTTCGGCGGCGACAAGCGCAACAGCTACCAGCCGATGTTCGAGGGCTCGGTGGCCTACCTGCTCAGCCGCAACGTGGCGATCGGCGCGGAGTACCGGCAGAAGCCGAACAACCTCGGCATCGCCAAGGAAGACGACTGGGCCGATCTGTTCATCGCCTGGGCGCCGACCAAGCACGTGTCGCTGACGGTGGCCTACGCCGACCTCGGCAACATCGTCATCAAGGACAAGCAGCGCGGCCTCTACGCCTCGGTGCAGGTCGGCTTCTGATCATCCCTTTCGGATCGAGGATCACACCATGTCGAAAATGACTCACTACCTGCTGGCGCTGGGCCTGGGCCTGATGTCCGCCAGCTCCGCCGCATTCGCCCAGGATGCGATGACCACGCCCACCGGCGCGCCCAACCCGGCCCCGCGCGACGCTTCGCTCAAGCCGGTGTTCGACGACTTCGGCGGCAAGGCCGGGCTGGTCAGCCTGATGGACGACTTCATGACCAACCTGCTGGCCGATGCGCGCACCCGCCCGTACTTCGAGAACGCCGACCAGGCGCACATCAAGGCCGAACTGGTCGACCAGTTCTGCGTGATCCTGGACGGTCCGTGCACCTACACCGGCAAGGACATGGTGCAGGCGCATCGCAACCTCGGCATCGACCGCGCCGGCTTCTACGCGCTGGTGGAAGACCTGCAGCTGGCGATGAACAAGCACAACATTCCGTTCCGCTCGCAGAACAAGCTGCTCGGCAAGCTCGCGCCGATGCATCGCGAAGTGGTCACCAAGTAACGCACTGCGCATCGCGGACGCGGCGTTCGTACCTCGTCCGCGATGCATGGTTTTCAAGGCGCCTGCGGGCGCAGGAACAGGGGACAACTCATGAACTTTCATCGCTCGTGCCTGCTGGGTGCGCTCGCGGCCCTCGCTGCGTGCGCCCCGGTACGCGCGCCGGTCGCGCCGCCGCCGGTTCCAACGGTGCAAACGCCTGAGTCACGGGCGACTACGCCGTCGCCCGCACCGTCCGCTGCGCCTCACGCCGCTCCGACTGCTGCCGCTGCGCCCACCGTGGCGACCGTTCCGGCGGCGGCGGCGCCGTCACTTCCCGAGCCTGCGGCACCGCCCGAGACGCGCAAGCCGGTTGCGGTCGCCGCGCGCGCGCCGTCAAAGACCGCCGTGCTGTCGCCCAACCCCGCTGCCGCCGCGAGCGACGCCGCGCTGGAGTTGCGCGGTCGCCTCACCCTCACTGCGGGCCGCGGCCAGGCGCTGGTGCCGGGCGAGCTGGTCGACAGCGTCGTGTACTACGTGCCCGCGTCCGGTGCGCCGCGTCCGCGCGCGGGGCGCTTCAACATCTACACGCTCAATCGCGACTTCAAACCGGCGGCGATGGCGGTGCCGATCGGCAGCACGGTGCGCTTCGTCAACCAGGACGAGGTGCGCCACAACGTGTTTTCGGTAACGCCGGGCAGCAGCTTCGATCTCGGCTACCAGGCGCCGGGGCAGAGCGCCGACCGGGTGCTCAACCGCGCCGGCGTGGTGCTGGTGAGCTGCAACGTGCACCGCTCGATGGAGACCGACGTGCTGGTGGTGCCCAGCGCCTATGCGGCCAAGGTCGGCGCGGACGGCCGCTTCGTGCTTCGCGGGCTGCCCGCCGGCGCGGGCAAACTCTACTTCTGGAACCCGCGCGGCGCGCTGGGCGTCAAGGCGATCACGCTGCCGGCCAGCGGCGAGGTGAGCGTCAGCGTGCAGGCGGTGCGTCCGCGCGTGCTTACCGAGATCGACGTGGGGAGCGCGCCGTGATCACGCGCATCGTGCGGCCGTTGTTGATCGTGTTACTGGCCGCAGGCGCCGCATACGCCGTGCACTGGCAGGCAGCGCAGACTGCACAGGCGCAGTCCATGGAGCGGATGCAACGGGCCGTGACCGTGGCGCACGATGCGCAGGCCGCGGCGCTGCAGGTGCTCTCGCTGCACGCCGAGGCGCTGGCGCAGGATCCGGCCTTCGTCGACTACGTGGTGCAGTCGCTGCAGCCCAATGCGGCTCTGGGCGGCGGCATCGACCGCGCCTCGATCAGCGACCTGCTCAACGCACGCCGGCACGGTTACGACGTGGCGATGGTGCTCGACGCGCAGGGTATGCCCGCCGCGCTCGACGGCGTGCTGCTGAAGGACAAGGCCTCGATCCAGCGCGATCCGCTGGTCACCACCGCGCTGGCCTCGGGCAAGCCCAGCCAGGGCGCGTGGGTGTTCGACGGCAAGCTGCTGTGGGTCAGCGTGCACCCGCTGCTGCGCGGCGGCATCGTGCAGGGCGCGCTGGTGGCGGTGCAGACGGTCGGCGAGTCGTATCCGGCCCTCGTGGCGCGCCACACCGGCGTGCCCGCCGCCGTGGTGGTGTCCGGCGGCGCCGGCTTCGTGATGGCCACGCAGCACACGCTGCCGGGATGGGCGGTGCAGTCGCTGCCCGAGCTGGCCGGCACGCTGCCGCCGAATGACGCGCTGCCGCCGAACGGCCGCGCGCTCGGCGTGCCGGGCACCGATCGCGAGCAGCCGGGCTGGGTGCTGCCGGTCGACGCGTCGGGCGGTCGGGCGCTGGTTTTCCTGCTGGGCAGCGACCGCCCGGACGGCGCAGCGGCGCGCGGCGAAACGCTGCTCTACGGCGTCATCGCGTTGCTCGCCCTGCTCGCCCTGCTGGCCAGCGTGCTGGGCCGCCGGCACCGTCCCCGGTAAAGGATCAGGCGATCGACTGAGCGCCTGGCAACAATACATTCAACAAGATGAGATCTTTCTAGCGAACAGTCCGCTGCTCTTTTTGCTCGTCATCCCCGCAGCGTTATCGACAGGAGAACGTCTGGTCAAACGGAGAACCATTTCTGCTCGTCATCCCCGCGAAAGCGGGGATCCATTGGCTTCATGAAGCAATGAATGATCTGGCGCTCGCCTGTTGACAGCCGCGGAAATGACGGCCTCAGGATTCCCGGTCCTTGTTCGCCATGGCGCATGAGTCAGCGCCCAGCGCCGACAGCCGCAGCAGCACGCCGGCCAGGCTCTTCAGATCCTGCGCGTTGTGCGCGGCGACGCGGCGCAGGTTGGTCGCCGGGCCGCCGCGCAGGTAGGTGAGCCATGCGGCCGGCGCTTCCGATCCGGGCAGGTCGTCTTCGCGCAGCACGCCCAGCAGCTGGAGTTCGGCCGTGGCGAGGCGGCAGTTTTCCCACTGGCCTTTCCAGTGGCGGCGCACCGGATGCAGCAGGTCCAGGTGGTCGAGCCCGGCCAGCGGATTGGCCAGCCGGGCGAGGCGGTAGCGCGTGGCCAGTAGCGGCGCGTCGTAGCACTTGCCGTTGTAGCTCACGAGCACGCGCTGCGGGTCGAGCCAGTGGGCGAAGGTGCGCAGCATCGCCGGCTCGGCGGCCATCGTGGTGATGGTGAGCTGGCGCAGGCGCAGCCCGCCGCCGTGCCAGTCGGCCGCGCCGATCATGAAGGCGCGGGTGCCGGTGCCGCCGGCCAGGCCGGTGGTCTCGGTGTCGAAGTGCAGCAGGCGCGCCGGGTCGATGGTGTCCTCGCGGCGGGCGAAGCGGGTGTCAATGGGCGCGGGCGGTTCGGGCCACTCGGCGTGCTCTTCGGTGTAGCGCAGGCCCGGCGCGATCTCTTCGCCAAACAGCGCGCGGTCGCGCGCGGGGAAGGGCGCGGATCGCGCTGACGCACGCACGCGCACGCCCAGCAACTGGCGCAGCTCCTCGGCGCTTCGCATCGCCGGCGGCGCCGCGGCAGCGGGCGTAGGCAAGCCGGCCTGCGCGCGTAGCCCGCGCAGGCGGTCGCGCAGCGCGCTCACAGGCTGGCCAGCAGGGCGAGCACGCGCGCCGCCAGCGCCTTGGGCGAGTGGGCGGCCGACTCGTCGGCGGCGAGGATCGGCCCCACGCATGCGGGACAGCCGTGGCTGCAGTCGCAACGCTCCACCAGCGACTGCGCCAGCGCCACCAGATCCTCGCGCCGCTCGAACAGCGGCGCGCTCAGCCCCACGCCGCCGGGGAACGCGTCGTACAGATAGACCGTGGGCGTGAAGGGCGCATCGGGGCTGAGCGCGGTGGGCTGGCCGTCGGCGCCGCGCAGCTGGCCGCGGCCGCTGGCGTCGCTGCTGACGAACCACGCGCCGTCGCCGCTGCCGACGGACTTCTGCAGGTCGCGCGCTTCGGCCATCACCGCCACGGTGGCGACGATGTGCAGCGCGTACGCCGCACCGAGAAAGCCATCCAGCGCCTGCTGGCGCTGGTCGAGCGCCTGCTCCAGCGCGCGCTGGGTGAGCTGCCACCACACCGCAGTGGTGTGCAGCTCCTGGTCGGGCAGGTTCACCGGGCCGTAGCCGATGTTCTCGTGCGTGTAGTAGCGGATCTTCTTGTAGCCGGCCACGCGGCGCACCACGTGCACCTCGCCGTGGTGCGCCTGGCCGCGGCCGGCCGGCGCGCTGCCGAAGGCGTCCAGCACCTTGAGCTTGGTGTAGTCGATGGCGTCGGTGTAGTAGTCGACGTGGGTGCGCGTGACGTAGGCCTTGCGGCCGTCCCAGTCCAGCCGCTCCACCTGGTAGGGCGTGGCCTGGATCATGTGGATCGCGCCTTCGTACAGGGTGAGCGCGGCGGCGGAATAGTCCACCTCGGCGAGGATGGTCTGGCGTCCGCCGGTGCGGTCCACCACCACGAAGTTGCCGTCGGCCACCGAGCGCAGCGACACCGCGTTGGCGGGGTAGCTGTCAGCGATCCATTCCCAGCGATCGCCCTCGCGGTGCAGCACGCCTTCCTCGCCCAGCACCTCCAGCCACGGCGTGGAAACCTCGTTGCCGAACACTTCGTGGCCGACGAACGCCAGCTCGAACGCGGCGCAGCGGATGTGGTCAAGCAGGATCAGCGGCTGGTCCGGCGCGATGCGCGCATGCTCCGGCGGCGCGCCCTGGAAGAATTCCGGATGGCGCACCAGATATTGATCCAGCGGATCGGAACTGGCCACCAGCACGCCCAGCGCGGATTGCTGCCGACGACCGGCGCGGCCGAAGCGCTGCCAGGTCGCCGCCACCGAGCCGGGGTAGCCGTTGAGCACCACGGCATCCAGTGCGCCGATGTCCACGCCCAGCTCCAGCGCGGAGGTGCTGACGATGCCGTCGATGCTGCCCGTGCGCATCGCCCGCTCGGCCTCGCGTCGCTCGGTCGGCAGGTAGCCGCCGCGGTAGGCGCGGATGCGCGGCGGCTTGCGCGGATCGTGGTCGAACACGTCCTTCAGATACTTGGTGAGCACCTCCACCATGCTGCGGCTCTGCGCGAAAACCAGCGTCTTCAGCCCCGCCTTGATCGCCAACCGCGCAATGCGGTTGCTCTGCGAACGCGCCGAGGCGCGCAGGCCCAGATCAGGGTTCACCACCGGCGGATTCCACAGCAGCACGTGGCGGTCGCCCGATGGCGCGCCCGATTCGGTGATCGCATGCACCGGCGCCTCGATCAGCGCCTCGGCGTGCTGCTGCGGGTTGCCGATGGTCGCCGAGCACAGGATGAACTGCGGGCGCACGCCGTAGAACGCGCAGATCCGCTTGAGCCGGCGGATCACGTTGGCCACGTGCGAGCCGAACACGCCGCGGTAGCTGTGCACCTCGTCGATCACCACGTAGCGCAGGTTCTCGAAGAACTGCGCCCATTTGGTGTGATGCGGCAGGATCGCCTGGTGCAGCATGTCCGGATTGCTCACCACGATGTCGCCGTGCAGGCGGATCGCCTGCCGCGCGTCGCCCGGCGTGTCGCCGTCGAAGGTGAACGCCTTCACCCCCAGCTCGCCGGCACGGTTGAGCTCCAGCAGCTCGGCCACCTGGTCCTGCGCTAGCGCCTTGGTGGGAAACAGGTACAGCGCCTTGGCCTGGCCTTGCATCGCCGCGGCCACCACCGGCAGCGTGTAGCACAGCGACTTGCCCGACGCCGTCGGTGTCACCACCGCCACGTGCGCCCCCGCCTGCGCCGCCGCCCACGCCTCGCCCTGGTGCCTGTAGAGCTGGGTGATGCCTCGGGCGCGCAGCGCGTTCGCCAGCGCCGGCGGCAGATCCTTCGGCAGCGGCTCGTAAGTGCCTTCGCGCCCCGGCACCACGAACGAGCCGGTCACCCGGCCCGCGTAGCGTTTGGCCAGGCGCGCCGCCAGCGCGCCGCCGTCGGCGGGACCGCGCAGCACCAGTTCATCGGCGGCAGCCTCGTCGGCGCGGTGGGCCGGATCGATCAGGGCGTTCATGGCGTGGCTCGCATAGGCGGGCATCGCAGTAGAGCGGTGACGAATCTCACCGCGTGAGACGTCTCGCCGGGACGCATCGGAGCGGGAGAACCGTCAGCAAGGAAGCTCCGGCGCTCATTGTTGACAGCTCGGTGGCCCGCGCTCGACATTGCGGGACGAACAGGATCAGCAACAAGCGAGGCCCGCCTCGCGCTCACGAACGCAACCCACCCACCAAGGAAGGCACCCATGAAGAAACTCATGCTCGGCGCACTGCTCGCCCTAACCGCGGCAGCCGTCCATGCCGGCCCCACCAAGAATCTGGAAACCTCGGCCGTGGTCGACGGCACCATCGTGCTGGCCCAGGACGGCGCGGTGCAGCTCGCCACCGTGGAGCATCCGGAAAAGTACGGCCAACCCATCGCCGATCTGGTGCGCAAGGTGGCACTGACGTGGCGCTTCGATCCGGTACTGCGCGACGGTCAGCCGGTCGTCGCCAAGGCGAGCATGCACGTACGGGTGATCCTCACGAAGAACGCGGACGGCAACTTCACCGCGCGCATCAAGGGCGCCACATTCGGCAGCGATAACGCGGATACCCCCGACGATCTGTACAGCGAAAACCAGAAGAAGATCGCTCCGCACTATCCGCCCGCGGCGATCAAGGCCCGCGTGCAGGGGGCGGTTTACCTGGCGCTGCACGTCGACCGCGACGGCCACGTCACCGACGCCATGGCCGAGCAGGTCAATCTGGAGAACACCGGGCCGGACGGTGTGCTCCAGAAATACCGCCAACTGATGGCCAAGGCGTCACTCGACGCCGCCCGCCGCTGGACCTACCGAGTGCCCGCCACCGGCAAGCTCGCTGGTCAGGACAGCTGGACCGTGCACGTGCCCATCGTCTACACCCTCAACGAGTCCGGCGCTGCCCCGGTCGAGCGCGTGTGGCGCACCTATGTGCCCGGTCCGTACACACCGGCACCGTGGGTCGACAAGCCCAGCCTGGCCACGGCCGATGCGCTCGCTGACGATGGCAGCTATACCGAAGGTGCTGGGCCGGTGCTGCGGTCCTCCTTCGATCACGGTTGATCTGTCACTGAAGCTCCCCGCAGTTGGCGTTTGAGAAAACCCGGGTCGGGACGCTTTTTCTATCTGCTAAAGGCGAACCTGACCCCTAGCTTTCTTTCTTGCGAGAAGGCTTCGAAGGCTTCCTTTTGCTGGGATGCTTCACCAAAAAAAAAGCCCCGGCATCACGCCGGGGCTCTTGGTTACGCCGCCTTGGTAGACAGCACGTGGCGTAACACACGGTCGAGCTTTTCTGCCCAGCTGCCATCATGGATCAAGCGGGCAACTGCTAGATCGCTGTTGATGACTTCTGCCTTCGTCAACTGAGAGACAACTTGCCAATCGGCATCCAGCACATATGTGGCGTTGTCTAGCATCCGGCTCTCGAGCACGTATAAGCCGTGGTTGGTGAAGCCGAACACCCAGTACCCATCGAATCCAGCGCGCCCAATCGCCGCAAAGTCCGGTCCGTACTGCTGAACTGCATCTACGCGCGCACGGATTACAGGCTTCACCGATGCGGGCGCCCTTTCAGTCACCCGGTCAACTTCCTTCTTGACCTGGTCCCAAGGCACGCGACCCTGCGGGAAGATTTCCCAATTCAGTCGCTTGACTGGAACACGTAGTGGCGGCAACAGTTCGGCGCGAACGAACTCCACTCCCGCAAAGCCCTCAATGACTAGGTTTGCGGCCATGAGTAGTGAATCCGCATCCTCGGTGGGGTGGTAGGGGGGAGAGGCGATCACCTTGGACCCATCGGGCCTCGCCATGATCGTGAACTCCACTCCTTCGCCGGCAACGTAAGTGCGTGGATAGCGCCGGTAAGTTCGCTGAATGAAGTCTTCAACTTCAATCTTGTCGCGACCATGCCATTCCATGCGCTTCCAAGATTGCAGCCGTGTCATTTCTTGCATCGGCTGATCGCGGTGTACAACTTCATACCCGCTCGCGTTCCGTCGCGCAGCGGGACCCAGATGAACGCTGGGTAGCACTACTTGGCCGACGTCGAACGGCTCAACGAACCCAAACCGCTTGAGCAGCTCGCTGCTTATATCCTCCATGTCCATGACGGCACGAACCAACTCACCGTCCTCGAACTCCGGAAGGTGCCTTTCAAGTTTCAAGATGCGCTTCATGAGATGTTCTCGATGAACGAGCACCTCTATAACCTTTCGCTTGGGGCTGGCGTCCCAGCCCCGATCCCAAGTCCGCTGTGTATACGGTCAACGCCGTGGATATGAACGGAAGTGCTTGCGCACGTGCTCGGTCCGGCCGAAACGGCGACGGACGTATGCACGAACGGGCACTGGCCTGCTCAAGGTCATACGAAGTCCTCGTAAAAGAGGAACGCACCGTTTGTGAGCAAGGTCTTTGACAGCTGACGCAGGATATGAATTAATCCTCGCGTCAGCGCTCGAAGGGGTTGACAAAGCTCTTGCTCGGTGATAGTCGGATGTTCCAGTGTCCGCTACCCGGTATCCCGGCACAGGTTTGGAGCGCGCCAACGCACCTTGCCCAGTCGGGTAAATCGTCTGAGTTGTAAAAGAACAACCCCCGCCCGCAACGGCGGGGGTTTTTCGTTCAGGTCGAGGCTACCAGACACTTTTCCATCGCAGGCCGGCAACCTAAAGCATCTGACAACCACAACCCATTGACCCTGACCTAGCTGTCACACACAACATCTTGGACGAAATGCTCGTTCAGGTTGGAAAGAACCGTACTGCCGGGCGACAGTGTTGTCAATAAAACTTCTCCTTTGACTATCAATTGTTTAGGTAATCTCATGCCATGAGATACAAACCTTGCTCGTAGGTGCGTAAAAAAGGATGTCGCCACCTCCACAGAGCGGGTCGATCAGAGCCAAACAACCTACGCCCCACCTAAGTCAGGTCACGATAAAAACCAGAGAGATGGCAGACCCTCTCGAGCGATGAGCGGGCGACTCTCACTACTATCGCCGAACGGGTACAGCGCCCGTGTGGGGCAAGACCACCAACGAGGACCTGCAGAAGCCAGTGCGGCAATGTCGCGGCTTGCGGGTCCAGCGTGGACATCAAAGGGAGCGGCTACTGGAAGAACTCGCTGGCCAGCTTGGCAAAGCGGTAAGGCCCTCCGACACCACGCATTGCACCAGCCCGATGCGTTCCCCATGATGGTGCAATGAGCAACGCATCCTGGCGCCCGTTGGCGGAGCAGATGGCGACCGGGCTGGCCCTGGTCGACGCCGAGCTGCGCGTGACGTGGCTGAATCCGGCGCTGGCCGAGCGGTTGGCGCTGGGGACGCGCAGCCTGGTCGGGCAGCCGGCGGCGCTGATGTTCGCCGACGAGGCGGCGGTGCTGGCGCAGGCGCGGCGGGCGCTGGACGAGGAGCGGGCGCTGCAGTTGCGCGGTGTGGCGATGACCACCCAGCGCGGCACCGAGTGGCAGGCGGACCTGAGCCTGCAGCCGTTCGACGGGCAACTGCTGCTGGAAGTGCACGCGCTGGCCGAGTCGGCCGCGGCGGCCTCGCCGCTGTCGGCGACGCTGCGCGGCTTCGCGCACGAGGTGAAGAACCCGCTGGCCGGGCTGCGCGGTGCGGCGCAGCTGCTGCAGCGGCGGTTGGACGACGAGGACCTGAAGGCGCTGGCCGGCATGGTGATCGCCGAGGCCGACCGCCTTGCCACCCTGGCCAATCGCCTGCTGCATCACGACGGCGCGCCGCGGTTGGCGCCGGTGAACATCCATCACCTGCTGGAACGGCTGGAAGATCTGCTGGAGGCCGAGCCCGCGCCGCTCGCGCTGCGCCACGACTACGACCCCAGCCTGCCGGACTTCCCCGCCGACGCCGACCGCCTGCTGCAGGTGCTGCTGAACCTGGCGCGCAACGCGCGCGAGGCCGGCGCGCGCACGCTGACTTTGCGCACCCGCGCCGAGCACGGTGTGCGCCTCGGCGAGCGGATGCTGCGCAGCGCGCTTCGGGTGGACGTGATCGACGACGGCGCCGGGGTGCCGCCCGCGCTGCGCGACACGCTGTTCCAGCCGCTGGTGTCCGGGCGGCCGGACGGCACGGGCCTCGGCCTGGCGCTGTCGCGCGAGATCGCCCACGAGCACGGCGGCGAACTGCGCTGGCAGGGACGACCCGGTGAAACCGTGTTTTCGCTCTACCTGCCGCTGCCGCCGCCGCAGCGCGCGCCGACTGATGCAACCACGGGACCGACCGATGACTGATGCCTCCGCCTCCCGCGACGTCTGGGTGATCGACGACGACCGCGGCGTGCGCTTCGTGCTGGCCGAGGCGTTGCGCGATGCCGGCCACGCCGTGCGCGAGTTCGGCGACGTGGCCAGCGTGCGCGCCGCGCTGAAGACCGCGCGCCCCGCGCTGCTGCTCACCGACGTGCGCATGCCCGGCGAGGACGGCCTGGCCCTGCTTGAAGAACTCAAGGCGCAGGGCATCGGTCCGGTGATCGTGATGAGCGCCTACACGGATGTCGCCACCGCGGCGGCGGCGTACCGTCACGGCGCCGCGGATTACCTGGCCAAGCCGTTCGATCTCGATCAGGCGGTGGCCGCGGTGGAACGCGCGCTGGCCGACGTGGCGCCGCCGCCTGCGCCCAAGGCGGTCGCCAGCCATCCCACCCTGTTCGGCGAGAGCAGCGCGATGCGCGAGGTGTTCCGGCTGATCGGCCGCGTCGCCGCCAGCGACCTCAGCGTGCTGATCACCGGCGAGACCGGCACCGGCAAGGAGCTGGTGGCGCGCGCGCTGCATGAGGAAAGCGCGCGGCGCGGCAAGCCGTTCGTGGCGCTCAACACGGCGGCGATCCCGTCGGAGCTGCTGGAGAGCGAGCTGTTCGGCCACGAGGCCGGCGCGTTCACCGGCGCCACCCGCCGTCACGCCGGCCGCTTCGAGCAGGCCGAGGGCGGCACACTGTTCCTCGACGAGATCGGAGACATGCCGCTGGCACTGCAGACGCGCCTGCTGCGCGTGCTGGCCGGCGGCGAGTTCTACCGTGTGGGCGGGCGCGAGCTGATGCGCGGCGATGTGCGCATCGTTGCCGCCACGCACCAGGACCTGGCCGCGCGCGTGGCCAGCGGCCAGTTCCGTGCCGACCTGCTGCATCGCCTGGACGTGGTGCGCATCGAGCTGCCGCCGCTGCGCCAGCGTCGCAGCGATATCCCGAAGCTGGCCGAGCATTTCCTCGCCGCGGCCGCGGTGGAGCTGAAGCTGCCGCCCAAGCGCTTCTCCAAGGCTGCATTGAAGGCGATCGCCCAGCGCGACTTTCCGGGCAACGTGCGCGAGCTGGAGAACCTGTGTCGGCGCCTCGCGGTGATCGCGCCGGGCGCGGAGATCCTGCCCGGTGATCTCGGCACCGCCGCGCCCGGCGCCGGCGGCGACGACTGGACGCATGCCCTGCGCGACTGGGCCGAGCAGGCGCTGGCGCGCGGCGAGGCGGATATCCACGCCCGCGCCCGCGAGGCGCTGGACCACACCCTGATGCAGGCCGCGCTGCGCGCCCACGACAATCACCGCCAGCACGCCGCCGCCGCGCTGGGCGTGGGCCGCAACACGCTCACCCGCAAGCTCGGTGCCTCGCGCACGCGCCGGCCCAACAAGACCTGATCTCTGGAGACTTCCGCATGACCGTGACCGTCCGCGACGCCCGCCGCGAAGACCTGCCACAGCTGGTGCAATGGAACGCCGCCATGGCGTGGGAAACCGAGCACAAGCGGCTCGACATGGACGTGCTCACGCGCGGCATGGCGGCGGTGTTCGACGAACCGCGCCGCGGCTTCTACCTCGTCGCCGAACTGGACGGCAAACCTGCCGGCTGCCTGATGGTGACCTACGAGTGGAGCGACTGGCGCTGCGGCGACTTCTGGTGGATCCAGAGCGTGTACGTGGCCGAGTCCGCGCGCCGCGGCGGCGTGTTTCGCGCGATGTACGCAGACGTGGCGCGTCGCGCCCGCGCGGCCGGTGCGGTAGGCCTTCGCCTGTATGTCGAAACCGAGAACGAGCGCGCCCAGGCCACCTATGCCGGCCTCGGCATGGAGCGCTGTCACTACTTCATGTACGAGCAGGCGCTGGATCGCGGCGGCTGACGCGTGCCGCGGCGAGCGCGGTGACCGCGACGGCGGAAAGGGCGTAAAACGGCGCAATCGTGCAAGACGGCCCGACGCCAGTCGACGAACCTGCATGGCACCGTCCACGTCATTCAAGGAGCCTCGCCATGATCGTGCTGTTCGCCGCCCTGCTCATTGGCATCGTCGCCGGCCTGCGCGCGATGACCGCGCCGGCCGTGGTCAGCTGGGCCGCCCAGCTGGGCGTGTTGCCGCTGCAGGGCACGCCGCTGGCCTTCCTCGGCTGGCGCTTCACGCCGTGGATCGTCTCGCTGCTCGCCGTCGGTGAACTGATCACCGACCAGTTGCCGAACACGCCCAGCCGCACCGTGCCGGTGCAGTTCGGCACGCGCATCGTGGCGGGCGGTTTCTGCGGCGCGGCGGTGGGCCTGAGCGGCGGTCAGCCCTGGACGGGTGCATTGGCCGGCGCGATCGGTGCGGTGCTCGGCACGCTGGGAGGCGCGGCGGCACGGGCGCGGCTGGCTGCGGCGTTCGGGCGTGATCGTCCCGCGGCGCTGCTGGAAGACATCGTCGCCATCGGTGGCGGCATCGCGATCATGGCGCTGCTGCCATGAGTGCGGCCTACGACGCCATCATCGTCGGCGCGGGCCAGGCCGGTCCGGCGCTGGCCGGGCGCCTCACCAAGGCAGGCATGCGGGTGGCGCTGGTCGAGCGGCACCTGTTCGGCGGCACCTGCGTCAACACCGGCTGCATGCCGACCAAGGCGCTGGTGGCCAGCGCCGAGGTGGCACATCTGGCGCGGCGCGGCGCCGACTACGGCGTGCAGGTGGGCGGCGAGGTCACGGTGGATTTCCCCAAGGTGATGGCGCGCGCGCATACGGTGACGATGAACGCGCGGCGCAACGTCGAGCGCTGGCTGCACGGCATGGAGCAGCTCACCGTGCTGCGCGGGCACGCGCGCTTCGTGACGGCGGACACGCTGCAGGTGGGCGAGATGACGATCCGCGCGCCGCGCATCTTCCTCAACGTCGGCGGGCGCGCCGCGGTGCCGGACTTGCCCGGCGTGGACGGCATCGACTACCTCACCAACACCTCGATCCTGCAGCTGGACACGCTGCCGCGCCATCTGGCCGTGGTCGGCGGCAGTTACATCGGGCTGGAGTTCGCGCAGATATTCCGCCGCTTCGGCGCGCAGGTGACGGTGATCGAGCGGCAATCGCGGCTGATCGCCCGCGAGGACGAGGACGTCTCGCAGGCGATTCGCGAGATCCTCGAGGCCGAAGGCATCGCCGTGCGCACCGGCGCCGAGTGCATCGCCTTTGCGCCGCACGCCGACGGCGTGGCGGTGAAGGTGGACTGCACTGACGGCGCGCCCGAGGTGGTGGCCAGCCACGTGCTGCTGGCGATGGGCCGCCGGCCGAACACCGATGACCTGGGCCTGGACCGCGCCGGCGTGGCCACCGATGAGCGTGGCTACATCACCGTCGACGACACCCTCGCCACCAGCGTGCCGGGGATCTGGGCGATGGGCGACTGCAACGGCCGCGGCGCGTTCACCCACACCGCGTACAACGATTTCGAGATCATCGCCGCCAACCTGCTCGACGGCGACCACCGCACGCTGTCGCAGCGGGTGCCGGGCTACGCGCTGTACATCGATCCGCCGCTGGGCCGCGTCGGCCTGACCGAGGCGCAGGCGCGCGCCAGCGGCCGACCGCTGCTGGTGTCTAAGCGACCGATGACGCGGGTCGGCCGCGCCGTGGAGCGCAGCCAGACGCAGGGCTTCATGAAGCTGGTGGCCGATGCCCAAACGCGGCGCGTGCTCGGTGCGGCGATTCTCGGCGTGAGCGGCGACGAGGCGATCCACGGTGTGCTCGACCTGATGAGTGCCGACCAGCCGTTCGACGCGCTGCGCTGGGCGGTGCCGATCCATCCCACGGTGTCGGAGCTGTGGCCCACCGTGGTGGGCGATCTGCAGCCGATCGACTGAGCCTGGCGCGATCGGGTCCGGCGCGCCGACTCAGTGCAGCGGCGTGTCCGGCGCGCCGAGGCGGCCGTCGGCGTCGAGCTGGATGCGGCCGAGTGCGTGCAGGTCGGGCGCGATGCCGAACTGCTCGGCCAGCGCGCTGACCAGCGCACCCAGCGCGCGCGGCTGCAGTGGATAGCCGTGCGCCAGCACGCGGGCGTGACCGCCGTCGCCGCGCTGCGCGGCGGTCACCGCGACCACGCCCAGGCCGGGAGCTTCGTGCGCCACCAGCACCGGCGGTTCGTAGGCGGCATCGGCCGCGCCGAAGGTTTCCAGCAGGTAGCCGTCGCGCGCTTGCGCGCCGACGCCGCCGGCCGTGGCCAGGCGCAGCGGCAGCGCGTGGGCGTCGAGCAGGGCGGCGTACTGGCGCAGCTCGAACACGATGCCGGCGAAGGCGTGCGCGCGATCCGCGTCGTGGCTCTCGGCCAGCCATTGCGCCGGCGACTGCACCAGCACCGCGCCCTCGACGTAGCGCAGTGGCAAGCCACGGGCGCTGAGCGTGGCTTCCTCGCGGTACGGCGTGAGTAGGGCGGTTTCCAGCAGGTTCCACAGTGGCGCGAGATTGACGTGTTCGTACTGCACGCAGGTGAGCGCGAGCAGGTCGTTGCGGCTGAGGTAGCGCACGTGTTCCAGCGGCACGCCGAGTGTGCGAATCAGCCAGTCGGCGGTGCGCTGGCCCGCTTCGCCGCGGCCCACCAGGTCCAGCTCGAGCTGCTCGGTCAGCGTGGTGGCGAGCGGTTCGGGCGCTAGCAGGGTGATCGGCAGCAGGCGCATCGGGCCGTCGGCGTAGGCGGCTTCCGGCTCCAGCGGCTGCGCGGGCATGCGACCTTCGTGGGTGCCGAAGGCCACCACGTTCTCCAGATGGCCGCGCGGCACGCGGCGCGCCAGCTCGTCCAGCGTGGCCCACACCGGGAAGCCCGGGCGCAGCAGCTCCACCGCGTCGAACAGTGCGCCGGCCACGGCGAGGCGCGCGTCGGTGGCGGCTGGTACCAGTGCCTGCAGGTCGGCGGCGATGTGTGCAGCCAACTCGGCCGCTTCGTCGCGGGTGAGCGTGCTGCGACGGGACGCGTCGCCGGCGCCGCTCTCGATCGCGAGCACCACGGGCAGGGCGAGCAGGGGCGAGCTGTCCAAGGGGAATGTCCGGGGTGGAGGGGGATCGCGCAGTTTATCAGCGCGATCGCCGTGGCCCGGGCTCGCGGCGCTGAACCGCACCGCACGGATGGCGGCCTGGCGGGCTTTCCCGGGGCGGCAGCGCGGGTTAGCCTTGCAGGCTCAATACTCGCCCGGATGTTTTGAGCCCATGGAAAACTCGCAGCGGCGCGTCGGCGTGATCGGTGGCGTGCGGATCCCTTTCTGCCGCAACAACACCGCGTACGCCGAGGTCGGCAATTTCGGCATGTCGGTGAAGGTGCTCGGCGCGCTGGTGGAACGCTTCGCGCTGCACGGCGAGGAGCTGGGCGAGGTGGCGCTGGGTGCGGTGATCCGGCACTCGTTCGAGTGGAACCTGGCACGCGAGGCGGTGCTCTCCTCGGGGCTGGCGCCGACCACGCCGGCGATCACCACCGCGCGCGCCTGCGGCACCTCGCTGGACAACGCGATCATCGTCGCCAACAAGATCGCCGCCGGGCAGATCGAGGCGGGCATCGCCGCCGGCTCGGACACCACCAGCGACGTGCCGATCGTCTACGGCGAGCGCCTGCGCAAGCGGCTGCTGGCGGTGAATCGCGCCAAGACGCCGATGGAGAAACTCAAGACCGCGTTCGCCGGCTTCTCACTGGGCGAACTCAAGCCCTCGTTCCCCGGTGTGGCCGAGCCGCGCACCGGCATGTCGATGGGCCAGCACTGCGAGAAGATGGCGAAGGAGTGGCACATCACGCGGCAGGCGCAGGACCAGCTCGCGCTGGAGAGCCACCGCAAGCTCGCCGCCGCCTATGACGCGGGCTTCTTCGACGATCTGATCGTGCCGTTCCGCGGCATCAAGCGCGACGGCTTCCTGCGCCCGGACACCACGCTGGAGAAGCTCGCCGCGCTGAAGCCGGCGTTCGACAAGAGCTCCGGCCAGGGCACGCTCACCGCTGGCAACTCCACCGGGTTGTCCGATGGCGCCGCGGCGGTGCTGCTGGCCAGCGACGGCTGGGCCGCGGCGCGCGGCCTGACCGTGCAGGCGTGGCTGCGCGACGCCGAAGTGGCTGCGGTGGATTTCGTGCGCGGCGAGGGCCTGCTGATGGCGCCCACCGTGGCGGTGCCGCGCATGCTGGCGCGCCAGGGCCTGACCCTGCAGGACTTCGACTACTACGAGATCCACGAGGCCTTCGCCGCGCAGGTGCTGTGCACGCTGCGGGCGTGGGAAAGCGCCGACTACTGCAAGCAGCGGCTTGGGCTGGATGCGCCGCTGGGCAGCATCGACCCGGCCAGGCTCAACGTACACGGCTCCAGTCTCGCCACCGGCCATCCGTTCGCCGCCACCGGCGCGCGCATCCTCGCCACGCTGGCGAAGATGCTCGAACAGAAGGGCTCGGGCCGCGGGCTGATTTCGATCTGCACCGCCGGCGGCATGGGCGTCACCGCGATCCTGGAGCGCTGAGCGGTCTGGACGTCCAGACGGCCGCGCCCAATGCCGCCCCCGTGCGAATCACACCGCGCCTTCGCGTCACCAGCCTGCTGAGCGTGCTGGCGCTGCTGATCGGCGTGCTTGGCACGCAATGGCTGAGCGGTCGCACCAACGAGTGGGCCGGTCCGAAGCATGCGGTGCGCGCCGTGCACGTGGCGCCCGCACCCAATGCCTATCGCGACCCAGCCGGCCGCGCGCATGCGCCACCCCGCGTGATGGGCGTGCAGCGGCCGCAGGCCTCGTCCGATGCGGCGGCAGCCACCCCGCCGTCGCCGCCGGAACTGGTGCCGGTGAGCATGCCGGCGCTGCCCTCCCGCTATGCCGACCTGCAGGGGCATCTCGACGGCAGCGTGGTGCTGGCGGTGCGGGTGGATGGCGCCGGTCGCGTGCTCGACGCGGCGGTGGCGCGCTCCAGCGGCGACGCCGTGCTCGATGCGCACGCGCGGGCGGTGGTGGCCGGCTGGCGCTTCGCCGTGCCGCCGGGTTACCCGCAGGGCTTCAGCGGCGAGCTGCCGATGCGCTTCGGCGCGGCCGATCGTTAGGGGTGCCTGCGCCGGACTGATCGGGGCATGGCTACAGGATGCCGCTGCCGGCCGAGCCGAAGGCGGTGATCAGGCGCGTGTAGATCAGCTTGAACGACAGCGCCACGCCGGGGAAATCGCCCACCGGCTCGTAGCAGCTGAAGAACGCCGGATCGCTGGGCGTCATCGGCGTGCAGCCGGGCTTGATCTCGTAGCTGGTGGCGTAGCGGTACGGCCAGAAGTCGAACAGCGGCAATTTTTCCGAGAGGTCGCCGATCATCTGGTTGACGTCGGTGAGCACCGGCACGACCGGCTTGCGCGGTGCGATCACCCAGGCGTTCTGCGGGCCGGTGAGGCGCAGGATGGACGTGCGCACGGCATTGGCGAAGCCGCGGTCGTGCACGATCACGCCGGCCTCGGTGTTGAAGTGGTCCGAGCGCGGGTCGAAGTTGTGCGAGCCAACCATCGCGAAGCTGTCGTCCACCACGATCGACTTGGCGTGCAGGCCGAAGCGCAGGCCACTCTCGATCAGCGGCGCCGGCCGGTTGCTGCTGCCGCGGCTACCGAACAGGCCGCGCGTCTCGGCGCCGGGAAAGCGTCGGCGCGCGCGCGCCGTGGCGGCTGCGGCGGGCGGCAGGTCGTCGTTGGCCAGCGCGTAGTCTTCCTCGGCGCTGGCCGCGTGCGGTTTCATCTCCTGGATCTCGAAGCCGTACTTGCGTAGGTAGCGCTTGCGGTGCTTGTACGACATCGCATACACCGCGAACGCGTCGGTGGAGGCCAGCGAGTTGGTCGACACGCGGATGCGCGGCGGGTCGGCGCGCCGGTGCATGGACTTGAAGATCTTCTGTGCCCGGTGGCTCATCACCAGGTACGGCGTCTGCAGCAGCACCTCATGCCTTGCGCTGGCCACCAGCTGCATGACGTGATGAGTGAAGTCCAGCGCGTGCTTGCGGGTGGGCGCGTCGGTCTTGGCCGGCAGGTCGCTGAAGAACTCCACCTGGCCGGTGTGGAAGGCCGGATCGAGCAGGTGCTCCTGGATCCACGCCGGATCCTGCGCCTCGCGCTCCAGCTTCGCCACGCGAGCGGGCCGGCGGAACTGCGGGGCCGGCCAGCCGGGCGCCGCGGGGTGGGCCAGGATGTAGCGGTTCACGTCGCGCAGTGCTTCCAGCGGCACCGAGCGCTTGTGGTTCCAGAACAGCGCAAAGCTGGCGGCCATGTCGTGCGCGGCCGGCCCGCCGATCATCACGTCGCGGTCGACGTAGTCGAAGTCGCCGTCCCAGTTGAAGTAGCGGTCCTGGTAGTTGCGCCCGCCGGTGATGCCGACGGTGTCGTCCACCAGCAGCAGCTTGTTGTGCATGCGCTGGTTGAACTTCATGAAGCAGCACACGATGCCGGCGGCGAACTCCGCCGGGCTGGTGTCGGCGTCGTGGAAGGTGGGGTTGTACAGCTTCACCGTGAGGTGGCGATCGGCGCGGGCGAGGCGGTCGAGCAGGGCGACGTCGCCGAAGGAGAACAGCTGGTCGGCCAGGATGCGCACCCGCACGCCGCGCCGCGCCGCCTGCACCAGCTGGTCGAGCACCAGCTGGCCCACGTCGTCCTGGTCCCAGATGTAGGTCTGCACGTCGATCGAGCGACGCGCCGCCTGGATCAGGTGGATGCGCGCGGCCAGCGCGTCCTCGCTGTCGGCCAGCAGGGTGACCACGTGCTGCGGCTTGCCGGCGGCGGAGCCGGCAAGCGCGAGATCCGCCGCCTGCAGCACGGCGGAAGGCGCGGCGCAGTGGTCGGCGCGATCGCAGTCGAGCGAAGGCAACGTGGTGGCGGCAACGATCGCGTCGGCGCGGCGCACCTGCTGGCGCGGCACGGTGCAGCCCTGCAGGGTCAGTGCGAGCAGCAGCAGGATCGGGAAAATGGAGCGGATCGACATGCGCCGATGATACGGCGTGCCGTTCAGTCGGCGGCCTCGTCGAGGGTGATCAGCAGGCCGAGGTTCACCGTGTCGCTGATCGCGGTGTGATGGCCGTCCATGCCGTAATCGCTGCGCTGGATCTGCCCGCGCACCTCGATCTGGCAGAGGGTGTCGCGCTGCAGCGTGCAGCTGGCCGGCTCCAGCCGGAACAGCACCTGGCGCGTCACGCCACGCAGGGTGAGCCAGCCGGGCAGCTCGCCACCGGCGTCGAGCGAGCGCACCGCCAGCGGCGCGGAGACGAAGTGGATCTCGGGAAACCGCCGCACGTCGAAGAATTCCGGATCGAGCACCCAGCGGCGTAGCCGCGCCGAGGGCATCTCCACGCTGTCGACGTTCACCGTGGCCTGCACTACCGCGGTGTCGCGCAGCGCGTTGAGGTCGACCTCGCCGTGGATATCGGTGAAGCGCCCGCTGATCTGGCGCACCCACAGCAGGCGCACGTTGAACTCGGCGTGCGAGCGCGAGGTATCGATGCGGTAGTCCGCGCCCCGCGCGGGGGCGATGGCCAGCAGGGCGACGAACAGCAGCGGCAGCCAGGCCGCCCGCATCACGGCGACCAGAAGGCATCCAGTCGCGCGTTGCCCGGTTCCAGCGCACCGTTGAGGTGCAGCACGGCCAAGCCACCCGGCGGCATGCCGCGGAAGTCGTCCGAGCGCCCTTCCACCAGCAGCGCCACCAGCCGTTCGATGCCCGGGTTGTGGCCCACCAGCATCACTGTGCCGACGTCGTGGTGCTGGTCGAGCAGGGCCAGCAGTTCGCCCGGGGTGGCGTCGTAGATTTCGTCGGCCAGGTTCAGCTCGGGCGTGTCGCCGAGTGCTTCCAACGCGAGGGTGGCAGTGGCGCGGGCGCGCTCGGCGGGGGAGCACAGCACGCGATGCGGCCGCGCGCCGTGGCTGGCCAGCCATTTGCCTGCCGCACGCGCCTCCTGTTCGCCGTGGCCGCTGAGCCGGCGTTGCCGGTCGTCGTCGCCCGCGGTGGCGGGGAGGGCCTCGGCGTGGCGCAAGAGGATCAGTTCAAGCATGCAGGACTCCTGGTGGAACGCGGCGCCCGTGGCGCCTGGGAAGATGTTCAGAGGGCGCGCTTGATCCAGCGCAGCAGGGCCTTCCAGTCGTCCTGATGGCTGCGCACCTGTTCGGACTGGTAATCGAAGATGCCCTTGCCCAGCGCCGCCAGCAGCACGTAGGCCTGGCTGTCGCGCAGCTGGCCGGCGATCGGGAAGGGCGACAGCTCGCCGAGCTGGGCGACCGCGTCCTGGCTGGCGTGGGTCCACGGCTTGAGCCGGTTGGCGACCAGCGCCACCGGCAGCTTGCCGCGCTTGATGCGAGGGATCTGCCCGAGCTCGTCGATGAAGGCCAGCGTGGCGTCCATGTCGAAGCTCGACGGCAGCACCGGCACCAGCAGCACGTCGGCGCTTTCGAGATAGGGCTCGAGGTCGCGTTCGGTTACACCGGCGGGGGTGTCGATCAGGGTGCGCTCGGTATCGGCGGGCAGTTTCTGCAGGGCCTTGCGGCCGCCCTCCAGGGCGAGCACGCCGGGCACGTTGTCGGGTCGGCGCGCGGCCCAGCGGAAGCTGGACTGCTGGCGGTCGGCGTCGACGATGGCCGTGCGCTTGCCGGCCTGGGCCCAGTGCGACGCCATCTGCGTCACCAGCGTGCTCTTGCCGCAGCCGCCTTTGCTGCTTGCCACCAGCACCGTAAGCATCGGCCGATTCCCCGCAGGTAGGTGGGTCACAGCCTACTGTGAGAACCCGGCCCGGGGAACCATGGAGTCGGGGTTTTGCGCACGGGTGCGACGATCGCGGCGCCGCGGTCGGTGCCTATTGCGCCGGCGGGGCGCCTGCGCCGGTGCCGGCCGCGGCGCTGCCGGGGGCATCGGCCGGGATGCCGGCATCGCGCAGCGCCGCCAGCACCAGGCTCATTTCGGTACCGCCGTTGCGGGCTAGCGCCAGCAGGTGCTGGGCCAGCGCCTTGTCCTGCGGCGCACGGTCGGACAGCCGGGCGAAGTTCTGCACCTGCCAGGTCAGGTTGGCGCGCTCGGTGCGCGCGCCGGCCTGCTCGGCCGGATCGTCCGCGAGGGTCTCGCGCAGGTGCAGGCCGAGCGAGCGCGACAGCGGGCTGGAGCCCCACTCGAGCACCTTGGCCAGCTGCAGGCAGTCGGCCTTCACTGCATCGTCGTCCTTGCCCTCGGCGCACATCCGTGCGGCCGCCTGCATGCCCGGCTGCGGCTGCGGCAGCAGGCCGGCCACGCCGTAGACCAGCACCACCTGCACCCCGTACGGGCCGGCGGCCGATGCCGGGTCGATCGCGTCCGCCGGTGCCGGCAGGGTGCCGGCGGTGCTGGCCAGCGCCTTCAGAGCGGTGCCGGTGTAATCGTCGTAAAGCTTGGCGGTGGCGGCGCGGTGCAGGTCATCGCGCGCGGCCTCGTTCTTGTCGTTGGCGGTGTCGGCACCGAGCTTGATCAGCCACACCGCGGCGTTGTCCGCCGCGGTCCCGGTGAGCGCCTGCAGGGCGTCGGCGTTGGGGCAGGTGCCGGCCTTGGCATCGCAATCGGTGAGGCGCGCCCACTGCACGGCCGGGGTGCTGTCGGTGGCCTGCGCGGCGCGCTCGATCAGCGTGTGGAAATCGTTGTACTTGGGCTGCTTCGCCAGTGGGCGGGCCAGCAGCGCGGCGCCGAGCAGCGGCATGGCGTCGGCGCGAGGCGCCAGCACGCTCACCAGATCATGCTGGTAGGCCAGCAGCGCCTTGGTCCGTGCGGCATCCGGGGATGCCTCGGCGGCAGACGCGGACGATGCGGCCAGGGCGAGGCCCAGGCCCAGTGCGGACCAGTGACGTGCTCGCATCGCATGACTCCCTGTGGCAAGCAAAGCGGCAAGCGTAGCGCGTGCGCATTAAGCCCGGCTGATCGAGCGGCGCGATGCGGCGGGACGAGCGGCGCATGCTTGCTACCATCCATGGTCTTTGGCCGCGCTTGCGCGGGCTGCGCAACACGGGAGAGGCATGTGGACATGTTCAACCACCTCGACGGGGCGGTGCCCTGGTTCGCCGGCTGGGGCACGCTGGCGCTGATCAATGCCGGGCTGGCGCAGGGCAAGAATCGCAGCGGCCTGCTCTGGTTTGCGCTGTCGCTGCTGATCGGGCCGCTGGCGACGCTGATCATCGTGCTGCTGCCGAAGGTGCGTCAGAAACTGTTCTGAGCGCTGCGCCCACAAAAAAAGCCACGACGCGGACGCCGTGGCTTTTTTGTGGATTGCGCGGGCGCGGCGGCTTATTCGCCCAGCGCCTCGCGCATGAACTCCGGCTGCGCCAGCGCGGCCTTGTGCGTGTCGGCGTTGTAGTAGCGCGTGGCGAAGCCCTTGCTGATGGCGCCGCGCTCGCGGAAGCCGGCCAGGTCGCCGCCCTTGCGCGCCATGGTGCAGCTCCACCAGCCGGTGGGGTAGCACGGCTGCGGGAACGGCAGCGTCTTCACCGCGGCGAAGCCGGCCGTGCGCATCGCCGAGCGCATCGACTTGATCAGGTCCAGATGCGCGATCGGCGACTCCGACTGCTGCACCAGGATGCCGCCGTGGCGCAGTGCCTTCTGGCAGCTGGCGTAGAAGGCGGCGTTGAACAGGCCTTCGGCCGGGCCGACCGGGTCGGTCGAGTCGACGATGATCAGGTCCAGCGATTCCGGTTCGGCCTCGGCCATGTACTTGATGCCGTCGATGAACAGGAGTTGCGCGCGCGGATCGTGGTTGGCGTCGCACAGCTCGGGGAAGTATTCCTCGGCCAGGCGAGTGACGCGCTCGTCGATCTCCACCTGCACGGCCGATTCCACTTCCTCGTGCTTGAGCACCTCGCGCAGCGTGCCGCAGTCGCCGCCGCCGATGATCACCACGCGCTTGGCGCGCGCGTGGGTGAACAGCGCCGGGTGGGTCATCATCTCGTGATAGAGGAAGTTGTCGCGGCTGGTCAGCATCACGCAACCGTCGATAACCATCAGGTTGCCCCAGTCGGTGGTCTGGTAGATCTCGATGGTCTGGAACGGGGTCTTCTCCGCGTGCAGCAGCTTCTCCACGCGATAACCGATGGAGGAGCCGGACGCCTGGTGGGCTTCGGTGAACCAACTGGGCTGCTGCGACATGACGGGTGTTCCTGAGGGGCGCTTGAAAGGGAAATGGGACGGCAAAGGCCGACAATTGTAGCCAGTTCGACGGTGAACGTCCCGCCGTAGCCTGCGCACTTTGGTCACGTGCCGCCGTTACAATGCGCGTTCGGCTCCCCCGGCCTCGCGGCCGGAGGAGCTCCGACAAGCCCTACCGGCCCCGCGGCGTGCGAGGCTTCCGGCCGGTCAGGCTTCGCGCTCTCGTCGAGCATCTCGTCAAGGCTCGCCGCTGCGACGTCAAGGATGCTCTGATCAACCAGGCGTAGGCGGCATGATGTTCCAAAGGCTGGCAGGGTGTGGCGCGGGGCGCCGGGCAGACTGGCCGTCTGTCCAAGCCGCGCGGCGCAGCCTGCCAGCCTTTGGAACATCACCCCTTCGCTACAAGATTCAACTGGTTGGGGCCGACTCTGTTTGTCCACAGGCCTTCGGTGTGCCGACTCGACAGACGTCCAGTCTGCCTTCGCCGTCACCCCTGTGGCCTGCGAACAAACAGAGCCGGTGACGCCTGCGCCTGGTTGATCAGAGCATCCTCAGGTTCCGTTTGCACAAGGAGATACCGTCCATGGCGAGTTCCTGGAACAGCGCCGCTGCCCGCCACACCTATGCCGTACCGCACTGGAGCGACGGCTACGTCGATGTCAGCGACGCCGGCGAGATCGTGATGCGCCCGCGCGGCGCGGCCGGCCCCGCGTTGTCGTTGCCGCAGATCGTCAAGCAGGCCCGCGCCGAAGGCCTGCGATTGCCGCTGCTGGTGCGCTTTCCCGACATCCTGGCCGATCGTCTGGCCAAGTTGCAGGGCGCGTTCGCCAAGGCGATCGGCGAGTGGCAGTACGCGGGCGGCTATACGGCCATCTACCCGATCAAGGTGAACCAGCAGCACAGCGTGGTCAGCGAGCTGGTGCATGCCGGCACCACGGGGTTTGGCCTGGAGGCCGGTTCCAAGCCCGAGCTGATGGCCGTGCTGGCGATGGCCCGGCCCGGCTCCATCGTGATCTGCAACGGCTACAAGGATCGCGAGTACATCCGCCTGGCGCTGATCGGCAAGAAGCTCGGCCTGCGCGTGCACATCGTGATCGAGAAGCTCTCCGAGCTGGACCACGTGTTCGCCGAGGCCAAGGCGCTGGAGGTGGAGCCGCTGCTCGGCGTGCGCGTGCGCCTCGCCTCGATCGGCGCCGGCAAGTGGCAGAACACCGGCGGCGACAAAGGCAAGTTCGGCCTGTCCCCGAGCCAGGTGCTGACCCTGATCGAGCGGCTCGATGCGGCCGGTCTCAAGCACACGCTGAAGCTGCAGCACTTCCACATGGGCTCGCAGATCTCCAACGTTCGCGACATCGCCAACGGCATGCGCGAGGCCACGCGCTACTTCGTCGAGTTGAGCCGGATGGGTGTGCCGCTGGAGATCGTCGACGTCGGCGGCGGCCTGGGTGTGGATTACGAAGGCTCGCGCTCGCGCAGCCACAACTCGATCAATTATTCGATCGAGCAGTACGCGGCGACCATCGTGCAGTCGCTGGCCGAGGCGGTGGTGGCCGAAGGCCTGAGCGCACCGCACATCCTCACCGAGGCGGGCCGCGCGATGACCGCGCACCACGCGGTGCTGGTGGTCGACGTGAGCGAGGTGGAGAGCGTGCCTGCCGGCATCATCGAGCCGGCGCGCGCGGACGAGCCGACGGTGCTGCGCCACCTGCGCGAAGTGCATGCCGAGCTGGATGCGCGCCCGCCGCTGGAGCTGTACCACGAGGCGCAGCACCATCTGGCTGAAGGCCAGTCGCTGTACGCGCTGGGCCAGCTGGCGCTGGCCGATCGCGCGCGGCTGGACGAGCTCTACTACGCCATCGCCAACGCGGTGCGCGCCCGGCTGCTGCCGGCCGAGCGCGCGCACCGGCAGGCGCTGGACGAGCTGGACGAGAAGCTGGTCGACAAGTACTTCGTCAACTTCTCGGTGTTCGAGTCGGTGCCGGACATCTGGGCTATCGAGCAGATCTTCCCGATCACCCCGATCGCGCGGCTCGATGAAGAGCCGACCCGCCGCGGCGTGATCGTCGACCTCACCTGCGATTCGGACGGCCGCATCGACCACTACGTCGACGCCGAAGGCGTCGACGTGAGCCTGCCGCTGCATGCGCTCAAGCCCGGCGAAACCTATTGCCTGGGCCTGTTCATGGTCGGCGCGTACCAGGAGACGCTGGGCGACATCCACAATCTGTTCGGCGATACCGACGCGGTCAACGTGCGGGCCGAGGGCGATCGCTTCGTGTTCGCGCACAAGCGCCGCGGCGATACCACCGACCTGATGCTGGACTACGTCGGCTACGACCTCGCCGTGCTGCGCGCGCGCTACCGCGAGCGTATCGCCGCCGCGGGCATCGACGGTGCGCAGGCCGACGGGTTGTACGACGCGCTCGACAGCGGCCTTACCGCCTATACCTACCTCGCTCCCGAATCGGACTGACAAGACACGTCAGGAGCCCGCTCGCGGGCGATGCCTTTCGCTCTGGATCTGCATCAAGGCCAAAAGCGATCGCCCGCCAGCGGGCTCCTGCCTGCAACGCCCACCCCCATGCAAAAGGAGCAGTCATGACGAATCTCGACGGCAAGGTTGCGCTGATCACCGGCGCCGCCAGCGGCCTCGGCAAGGCGATCGCCGAGCTGTACGCGAAGCAGGGCGCCGCGGTGGCGATCTGCGACATCAACCAGCAGGCAGCCGACGCCACGGCCGCGGAGATCATCGCCGCGGGCGGCAAGGCGATCGGCATCGCCATGGACGTCACCGACGAGGCGGCGGTGAATGTCGGCACCGACAAGGTGGTGGCCACCTTCGGCGCGCTGGATATCCTCATTTCCAACGCCGGGGTGCAGATCATCAATCCGATCGACCAGTTCGCCTTCGCCGACTGGAAGAAGATGCTGGCGATCCACCTCGACGGTGGCTTCCTCACCACCAAGGCGGCGCTCAAGCACATGTACCAGGGCGACCGCGGCGGCATCGTGATCTACATGGGCTCGGTGCACTCGCACGAGGCTTCGAAGCTCAAGTCCGCCTACGTCACCGCCAAGCACGGCCTGCTCGGCCTGGCCCGCACGCTGGCGAAAGAGGGCGCGCCGCACAACGTGCGTTCGCACGTGATCTGCCCCGGCTTCGTGCGCACGCCGCTGGTGGAAAAGCAGATCCCCGAGCAGGCGAAGGAGCTGGGTATCAGCGAGGCCGAGGTGATCCGCAACGTAATGCTCAAGGACACCGTGGATGCCACCTTCACCACGGTGGAGGACATCGCGCAGACCGCGCTCTATCTGGCGACCTTCCCGTCGGCGGCGCTGACCGGGCAGAGCATCGTGGTCAGCCACGGCTGGTACATGCAGTAAGGCACACGTCGCGGCGCAGGTGCGTGGCCGCGACGGACCCAGGGCGAGGTCACCGATGGATGCACGGGCACAGTCGACGGACGAGACGCTGGCCGCGCGGGTCGAGCGCACCTATCCCACCGTGGCGATGGTGCTGCAGGGCGGCGGCGCGCTGGGCGCCTACCAGGCCGGGGTGGTCGAGGCGCTGGCCGAGTCCGGCGTGCAGCCGCACTGGGTGGCCGGCATCTCGATCGGCGCGCTGAATGCCGCGATTATCGCCGGCAACTCGCCCGAGGAGCGCGTGACGAAGCTGCGGGCATTCTGGGATGCGATCTGCCAGCCACCGTTCCTGCCTGCGCCGCTGGCCATGCCGCCATTTGAAGGCATCAGCTGGCCGCTGGCCGTGCAGAACGGCCTGAGCGGCATGGCTGCGCTGCGCACCATGTTCGAAGGGCAGGCAGGGTTCTTCCTGCCGCGCCTGCCGGCACCGCCGTTCGCACCATGGCGGAGTGGGCCCGGCACGGCGAGCTGGTACGACACCACGCCGCTGCGCGCCACGCTGGAGCGGCTGGTGGATTTCGATCGCATCAACGACGCGCGCGCCATGCGCGTGTCGGTGGGCGCGGTCAACGTGCGCAGCGGCAATTTCGCCTACTTCGACAATACGAAGCAGACGCTGCGCGCCGAGCATTTCATAGCTTCTGGCGCACTGCCGCCGGGCTTTCCCGCGGTGGAGATCGACGGCGAGTACTACTGGGACGGCGGCATGGTCTCCAACACGCCGCTGTACCAGGTGCTGCTGGACCGCCCGTGCCACGATGCGCTGATCTTCCAGGTGGATCTGTGGAGCGCGCAGGGCGAGCTGCCGCATGACCTCGCCCAGGTCGCCGCGCGCAGCAAGGACATCCAGTATTCCAGCCGCACCCGGTTGGTCACCGAGTACATGCGGCGTGATCTGGAACAGCAGCGTCTGCTGCACGACCTGATGGAGCTGGTGCCGCCCGAGCGCCGCAGCGACCCGGCCTATCGACGTGCCGAGGCGCGTGCCTCCGGCGCGCTGACCAACCTGGTGCACCTGATCTACCGCGACAAGCCGTACGAGGGGCATTACAAGGACTACGAGTTCAGCGCCGCCAGCATGCGCCAGCATTGGCGCAGCGGCCTGGACGACATGCGCCACACGCTGGCCCATCCGCATTGGCTGGATGCGCCCGATAGCGAACATCCGTTCGTGACGCACGACGTGCACCGCCTGTAGCAGCGCACCCTTTGCGCGAACGCTCTCCGTCATGCACCAAAGGCATCGCGCACAGGGTGCGCTCCTGCCGACCGGGTCTCGCCCGCGGGGCCGGGATCAGACTTCGCGATGCACCTGCAGCCCGGCGGCGGACTGGTTCACCGGCATCACTTCCAGCCGGTTGACGTTGAGGTGCGGCGGCAGCGTGGCGATCCACCAGATCGATTCGGCGATGTCCTCGGCGGTGATCGGCTGCGCGCCCGCGTAGAGCTGGTCCGAGGCGGCCTGGTTGCCGCCGGTGCGCACCAGGGTGAACTCGGTTTCGGCCATGCCCGGCTCGATCGAGCTCACCCGCACGCCCGTGCCGTGCAGGTCGGTGCGCAGGTTCTGCGAGAACTGGCTGACGAAGGCCTTGCTGCCGCCGTAGACGTTGCCGCCCTTGTACGGGTAGGTGCCGGCGATCGAGCTGATGTTGACGATCGCGCCGCGCCGTTCGATCAGCGTGGGCAGCAGCAGGTGGGTGATCGTCACCAGCGCGGTCACGTTGGTGTCGATCATCTGCTTCCACTGCGCCAGATCCGCCTGCTGCGCGGGGGCGGTGCCCAGCGCCAGGCCGGCGTTGTTGACCAGCAGGTCGATGCCGGCGAACTCGGCCGGCAGGCTGGCGATCGCGGCGCGCATCGCGGCCTCGTCGCGCATGTCGAAGGCCAGCGCGTGTACGCGGTCGGCGCCGTGCTTGTCGACCAGCTTCTGCAGCCGCTCGGCGCGACGGCCGGTGGCGACCACGCGCCAGCCGCCGGCGATGAAACGGTCCACGGTGGCGGCACCGAAGCCGGAGGTGGCGCCGGTGATCAGGGCAGTCTTGGCGTGCATGTCGATGCGGCTCGTGGCGGGGTGGAGATCAGCGGCCTTCTTTCAGCGCGATCGCGTTGATGCCGGCCGAGGCCAGGCGCTGCTTGGTCGATTCCAGCTCGGTGGCGGAGCGGAACGGGCCCAGCCGCACGCGGTGGTAGGTCTGCCCGCTCACGTTCACCGATTGCACATTCGCCACGAAACCCTGCAGCGCCAGCCGGGCCTTCAGGCTTTCGGCGTCGGCGGCGTTGGGGAACGCACCGACCTGCAGCAGATAGCCGCTGCCGGCGGCCGGGGTCGGCAGCGCCGAAGCCGGTGCCGCGGTGACGTTCTCCCTGACTGCGGCCGGCGCGTTCGCCGGTACCTGCGCCTGCTGCTGCGCCTGCTGGGCGGCCAGCGCCTGCTCGCGCGCCTGCTGCTTCTGCTGTTCGGCCTTGGCCTGCGCGCTGATCACCGCGTCGGGAATGCGCACTTCGCGCTCGGACAGCAGCGAGTAGAAGTCGTACTGCGGCTTCTTCGGCGCACTGGCCACGCTGCCCGGCGCCACCGCACCAGGATCGCTGCCGCGCTGGGCGGTGGCCTGCGGGTTGGGCTGGGGACCGGTCGGCGCCATCGGCAGCAGCGACTTGCGCATCAGCACCACCATCAGCAGTACGCCGACCAGGATGCCGATCGCCGCCCATGCCCAGCCGGGCACGCCGCCGCTCTTGTTGCGCACGGCCTGCCGGCCCTTGCCCTTGCGTGCTGCCATTTACATGCTCTCCGGGGCGCCCAGGCCCAGCAGGTTCAAACCGTTCTTCAGCACCTGGCGCGTGGCCACCGACAGCGCCAGCCGCGCGTTGCGCAGGTCGGCATCGTCGACCAGGAACTGGTGCGCGTTGTAGTAGGTGTGGAAGGCGTTCGCCAGCTCGCGCAGCCAGCCGGCGAGCAGGTGCGGCTCGAGGTTGGCGGCGGCCGACTCGACCACCTCCGGATATTTCGCCAGTTCGGTCAGCAGGATCTGCTCGTGCTCGCTGTCCAGCCGTGCCAGCTGCTGCAGGCCGCGGTCGAGATCGACCGTGAGGCCCTTCTCGCCGGCCTGGCGCAGCACGGAGCAGACGCGGGCGTGTGCGTACTGGATGTAGTAGACCGGGTTGTCGTTGGACTGCGAGCGCGCCAGGTCGATGTCGAACACCAGCTGCGAGTCGCTCTTGCGCGCGATCAGGAAGTAGCGGGTGGCGTCGCGGCCCACTTCCTCGATCAGGTCGCGCAGGGTGAGGTAGCTGCCGGCGCGCTTGGACAGCTTCACCTCTTCGCCGCCACGCATCACGGTGACCATCTGGTACAGCACGTAGTTCGGCCAGCCTCGCGGGATACCGGCGTCCAGCGCCTGCAGCCCGGCCTTCACGCGGGCCAGCGAGCCGTGGTGGTCGGAGCCGAGCACGGTCACCGCGTTGACGTAGCCGCGCTGCCATTTGCTCAGGTGGTAGGCCACGTCCGGCACGAAGTAGGTGTAGGTGCCGTCGGACTTGCGCATCACGCGGTCCTTGTCGTCACCGTAGTCGGTCGAGCGCAGCCACAGCGCGCCGCCTTCCTCGTAGGTGTGGCCGTGGGCGATCAGCTCGCGCACGGTCTCCTCCACCTTGCCGTCGGCGTACAGCGAGGATTCCAGGAAGTACACGTCGAAGCCGACGCCGAAGGCCTTCAGGTCCAGGTCCTGCTCGTGGCGCAGGCAGGCCACGGCGAACTGGCGGATGGCGTCCAGGTCGTCCGGGTTCTTCGCGCCGGCCACGGTGTGACCTTCCACCGCGACGCTGTCGCCGGCGAGATAGGCCTTGGCCACGTCGGCGATGTAGTCGCCGCGGTAGCCGTCCTCCGGCCAGCCGGCGTCGTCCGGGGTCAGGCCGCGGGCGCGCGCCTGCACCGAGATCGCCAGGTTGTGGATCTGCACGCCGGCGTCGTTGTAGTAGAACTCGCGCTTGACCTGCCAGCCGGTCGCGGCGAGCAGGCGCGCCAGGCAGTCGCCGAGCACCGCATTGCGGCCGTGGCCCACGTGCAGCGGACCGGTCGGATTGGCCGAGACGAATTCCACGCCAGCGACCTTGCCCGCGCCCGTCTCGCTGCGGCCGTAGCCGTCACCTTCGGCGAAGATGCGCCGCACTTCGGCGTGGTAGCTCGCCGCGGTGAGGAAGAAATTGATGAAGCCGGGACCGGCAATCTCCACCTTCGCCACCAGCGTGTTGGCCGGCAGCGCGGCCACCAGCTTTTCCGCCAGCTCGCGCGGCTTGGCACGCGCTGACTTAGCCAGCAGCATCGCCGCGTTGCTGGCGAAATCGCCGTGCTCGCGGCTGCGCGCATGTTCGATCACCAGAGACGGGATCGCGAGGTCGGCCGGAAGGAGGGAGTCGTTCTGCAGGGTGCGGATAGCCTGCAGCAGCAGTGCGCGCAGCTGGTCTTTCACGGGTGGGTGCGGTCGGGTAAGGCGATGGGACCGGTAATGCTAACAGAGCGTTCCCGCTGCGCGGCCCGCCCGGCCGGCGTGATGCGGCGCACGAACAAGTCTGTGGATAACTCTGTGGGGAAGATTCGTCGAACGCATCGCGTCGTTGCCGGAAACGCCCATTTCACGTTGGTGATGGATTGAAATTACATCTACAGCAATGAGTTACGATCCATCAGTGAGCCGGGCATGAGCTGCTCGCGCCAACCCCATGCAGCGCACCGAATGTGCATAACTTTGAGAAGTCAACCGAGGAGCGCTCAGGGCGGGCTCGCGTCATGGCCCTGTCATGCGGCAGCGCCACACTGCGCCGGTGTCTGGCCGACCTACCTCCCCGGAGAAGGCCAGCGCCCGGAGATACCGTGTTCTCCACCCTCCCCAAAAACGGCCTTGAGCGGCGCAGCGCAAGCTTGCGCCGCTTTTTTTCGTGCGCGTGCCGGGGTCGGATCAGGCCGATCGGATCGGGGCGACCCGATTGGGGCTGATCGAAGCAGGGCGATCGAACCTTGCGGATCGAGCCTTGGCGGGTCAGATCAGACCGCGCGCGGCCATCGACACCGGCTCGCCGCTGCCGATCACCAGGTGATCGAGTACGCGCACGCCCACCAGCTGCAGCGCATTGCGCAGTTCGTGGGTGATGGCGCGGTCAGCCGCGCTGGGCTCGGCCACGCCGCTGGGGTGGTTGTGGGCAAAGATCACCGCGCAGGCGTTGTGCTGCAGGCAGGCCCGCACGACCTCGCGCGGATGCACGCTGGCGCCGTCCACCGTGCCGCGGAACAGCTCCTCGAACGCCAGCACGCGGTGGCGGTTGTCCAGGTACAGACAGCCGAACACCTCGTAGGGCAGGTCGCGCAGGCGGGCGCGCAGGTAGTCGCCGCTGTCGCGCGGGTTGCCCAGCGCGGGACGCTCGCGCAGCTGCTCGCCCAGGCTGCGGCGGGCCAGTTCCAGCGCGGCGGCGATGCGCGCGCGCTTGGCTGGCCCCAGTCCACGCGTGCGGATCGCCTGTTCCGGCCGCGCCAGCAGGGCGCTCAGGCTGCCGGCGTCGCTCAAAAGTTCGCGTCCCATCGCCAGTGCGTCCTTGCCGCGCGCACCGCTGCCCAGCAGCACGGCCAGCAGTTCGGCGTCGGACAGCGCGGCGCTGCCGCGTGCCAGCAGTTTTTCGCGCGGGCGTTCGCCCTCGGGCCAGTCACGGATGCTCATCACCGCAGCGTGGTCGCTGGTGGGCCGCACCGGCAGCGGTGCGCCGGGGCGATTCCGGTAAGCTACGACACCGACCGTTTGTCAGGCCGAACTTACATGTCCCTAGCCCATCGTCGCGTGCTGCTCGGCGTGTCGGGCGGCATCGCCGCCTACAAGTCCTGCGAGCTGGTCCGTCGCCTGCGCGACCTTGGCGCGGAAGTGCGCGTGGTGATGACCGAAGGGGCCACGCATTTCGTCACGCCGACCACCTTCCAGGCGCTGTCCGGTGCATCGGTGCGGGTGTCGCTGTGGGACGAGTCGGCCGAGGCGGCGATGGGCCACATCGAGCTGGCGCGCTGGGCCGAGCGCATCCTGATCGCGCCGGCCAGCGCCGACGTGCTCGCCCGCCTCGCGCATGGCCAGGCCGACGACCTGCTGACCACGCTGTGCCTGGCCAGCGCTGCGCCGCTCTCGGTTGCCCCGGCGATGAACCAGCAGATGTGGGCGCATCCGGCGGTGCAGGCCAACCTGGCCACCTTGCGCGGCCGCGGCGTCACCGTGCTGGGTCCGGCCGCAGGCGAGCAGGCCTGCGGCGACATCGGCTCCGGCCGCATGCTCGAACCGCTGGAATTGCGCGATGCGCTGGTCGCCTCGTTCGGCGGCGGCGCGCTGGCCGGGCGGCGGGTGGTGGTGAGCGCCGGCCCGACCTACGAGGACATCGATCCGGTGCGCTTCATCGGCAACCGCAGCTCGGGCAAGATGGGTTTTGCCGTGGCCGAGGCGGCGGCGCTGGCCGGTGCGCACGTGATCCTGGTGGCCGGCCCGGTGAGTCTGCCCACGCCGGCCGGCGTGGTCGAGCGCGTGGACGTGCGCAGTGCCGCGCAGATGCATGCTGCCGTGATCGAGGCGTCTGCCGATGCCGACATCTACATCGCGGCGGCGGCGGTGGGCGATTACCGTCCGCAGCAGGTGGCCCCGTGCAAGCTCAAGAAGCAGGCCGGCGCCGAGCTCACCCTCACACTTGCGGAAAACCCCGACATCCTCGCCACGCTGTCGGCGCAGCCGACGCACCCGTTCCTGGTCGGCTTCGCGGCCGAGACGCATGACGTGGCCACCTACGCGCAGGACAAGCTGCGCCGCAAGAAGCTGGACATGATCGCGGCCAACCGGGTCGGCGAGGGGCTGGGTTTCGAGACCGCCGAAAACGCGCTCACGCTCTATTGGGAAGGTGGCTCGAAAGAGCTGCCGCGGGCGAGCAAGACCGAGCTGGCGCGCGAGCTGGTGGCCCGCATCGCCGAACGCTTCCAGCGGGCGCGCGCATGATCGACGTGCAGCTGAAGATTCTCGATCCGCGCCTGGGCGACACCATCGCGCTGCCCGAGCCGGCGACCGGCGGCAGCGCCGGCATGGACCTGCGCGCCGCGCTCGATGCGCCGATCACCCTGGCGCCGGGCGAAACCGCGCTGGTGCCCAGCGGCTTCGCCATCCACATCGGCGATTCCGGCTGGTGCGCGCTGATCGTTCCGCGCTCGGGCCTGGGTCACAAGCAGGGGCTGGTGATGGGCAACCTGGTGGGCGTGATCGACGCCGATTACCAGGGGCCACTGATGATTTCGTGCTGGAATCGCGGCAACGCGGACGTCACGATCGGGGTGGGTGATCGCATCGCGCAACTGCTGCTGGTGCCGGTGGGGAAGCCCAGGCTCACGGTAGTGGCGGAATTCGCGCCATCCGAGCGGGGGCAGGGCGGCTTCGGATCGACCGGTATCAACTGAACTGCGGGGGCAGGCATGGGCTTGAGTTGGGGAAGCAGCGGCGCACGCGTCGCGCCGGACTGGCGCCGTTTGCTGCCGCTGGCCGTGGGCACGCTGGCGCTGTTGCTGGGCCTGTTCGCAGGCTGGCAGACCTGGCTGATCGCCGACGAGGGCCACGCCAACGACCGCGTGCACCAGGCGCAGGACGAGACCGTGCGCGCCATCGCTGCCGAGCTCGACCGCCAACGTCAGGCCGTGCGTACGGCGCTGGATGCGATCGATCCCGCCGCGGTGCTGACCGACCCGGTGAGCGCCGCCGCCGCCGTCAAGGCCAGGCTGCCGCAGGTGCTCGACGTGCAGTTCTACAGCCCGGGCATGGACGAGGTGCTGCACGCCAACTATCGCCAGTTCGGCTACGCCAAGGCGGCCCAGTTGATGGCGGCGCAGGGCGAAACCGGTCCGGCCGTGGCGCAGACCGTCTACGTGGGCAGCGACCGGCGGCTGTCTTTCGTGATGCCGATGGGGGCCGGCATCCGGCCGGTGGCCTGGGCGTGGATCGAAATGCCCTTCGCACCGCTGGAGCAGGCTTTCAATGCGATCTCGCCCGCCAGCGGTCGGCTCGACCTGCGCCAGGGCGACGACCGCAGCGCGCTGAGCCTGCTGTCGCACGGCGAGCCGTCGGCCCAGCTGGAAGACACCGCGGCCGCGATTCCGCACAGCGCGTTCAGCGTGGGCGCCGCCCTGCCGGAGGCCTTCATCATCCTGCCGCATGTCTGGCCGCTGGCGGCCTTGCTCAGCCTGCTCGGCGTGGCGGGCGGCGTCTACCTGCTGCGGATGGCGTCGCGGGCCCGGGCACGACCGCCCGCCGAGTCGGAAGTGGATATCCCGCTGCCGGCGGTGGTGCGCCAGCGCGAACGCGCGGCGGCGGGGACGCCGCGGGCGATACCGCCACCGGCGCCCGAGGCGCTGCCGCCGGTGACGGTCGATCCGGGCATCTTCCGCGCCTATGACGTGCGCGGCGTGGTGGGCAAGAACCTGGATCGCCAGGTCGCCCGGCGGCTCGGTCAGGCGATCGGCGCGGCGATGGTCGAAAAGGGCCTGCGCGAGATGGTGGTGGGGCGCGATGGCCGGCAGTCCGGTCCGGAGCTGGCCGGCGCACTGGCCGAGGGCCTGCGCGCGGCCGGCGTCGATGTGATCGACATCGGCGCCGTGCCCACGCCGGTGGTCTATTACGCGACCTATCGCTTCAACACCGGCTGCGGCGTGGCCGTCACCGGCAGCCACAACCCGCCCGACTACAACGGCTTCAAGATCGTGATCGGCGGCGAGACGCTGGCCGAGGACGCCATCCAGGATCTGTACCGCCGCATCACCTCCGGCGGGCTGCGCGACGACGGCCACGGCGCGTTGCGCAGTGTCGACGTGCTGCCGGATTACATCGAACGCATCGCCTCGGACGTGCAGGCCGAGCGCGTGCTGAAGGTGGTGGTCGATTGCGGCAACGGCATTCCCGGCGCGGTGGCGCCGCAGGTGCTGGAAGGCATCGGCTGCCAGGTGATTCCGCTGTACTGCGACGTCGACGGCAGTTTTCCCAACCACCACCCCGATCCGTCCGACCCGGACAACCTGCAGGACCTGATCCTGGCGGTGAAGCAGACCGGTGCCGACCTTGGTCTCGCCTTCGACGGTGACGGCGATCGCCTGGGCGTGGTGACGCGGGAGGGCGAGATCGTCTATCCCGACCGCACGCTGATGCTGTTCGCGCGCGACGTGCTGGCCCGCCAGCCCGGCGCCACGATCATCTACGACGTCAAATGCACCGGCCATCTCAAGGGCCAGATCCTCGACGCCGGCGGCAGCCCGCTGATGTGGCGCACCGGGCATTCGCTGATCAAGGCCAAGATGCGCGAGACCGGCGCCGAGCTGGCCGGCGAGATGAGCGGGCACTTCTTTTTCAAGGAGCGCTGGTACGGTTTCGACGACGGTCTCTACGCGGCCGCGCGCCTGCTGGAGATCCTCGCCGGCGATCTGGAGGGCCGCACGCCGGAGGAGATCTTCGCCACCTGCCCGAGGGGCGTGTCCACGCCGGAGCTGAAGATCGAGCTGGCCGAGGGCGAAAGCCAGCGCTTCATGCAGGCGTTCCGCGAGAAGGCGAGTTTCCCCGACGCCACGCTGGTCACCATCGATGGCGTGCGTGCCGACTGGGTCGACGGCTGGGGTCTGGTGCGCGCGTCCAACACCACGCCGGTGCTGGTGCTGCGCTTCGATGCCGACAATCCCACGGCGCTCAAGCGCATCCAGCAGGTATTCCGTGACCAGCTGTTCATGGTGAATGCGAAGCTGAAGCTGCCGTTCTGATCGGCAGCGTTTACGGCTGGGCGGTGTCGCCGTTGGCTTGCTGGAGCTGCGCCTTGAGCTGGCGGTAGCGCTGCAGCTGGGCTTCGTGCTTCAGCTGCGTGTTGACGTAGGACGCCTGCAGCCGATCGAGCAGGGCGCGCTGCGATCCCACCACGTTGCGCTGGGCGGCGATCTTGTCCGACAGGAACTTCGGCACGGGCTGCTTGGCCCGTTCCAGTTCGCCGGCGCGATCGAGCAGATCGGCCAGCGCCTTTTCCTGTGTGCCTAGGCTGATCCGGGTGGTGGAGACCTGCTGGTCGATGCTGCCGAGTTCGTCGTTCTGCGCGGCCACGAAGCTGGCTTCATCCGGGTAGGCCGCCAGCATCTGCTGGTCGTCGCGCTGGCGCTGTTCCTCCTCACGCTTGCGCACGGCCGCCTCGTCCGCCTGCTTCTTCGCGGCAGCGCGCTCGGCCGGGGTGAGCGGGCGGTCGACATGGCGCATCACCAGGCCCTGGCTGTTCACCACGTCGTAGCCGTTGGCCATGGCGTCGGCCGACAGGCTGTCGCTGTAGTGCGCCAGACCCTGCGCATCGTGCCAGCGGTACTGGACGCTGCTGCCCGTGCTGGCCTGGCGCGCCTGGACGAGCCCGCTGAAGCCGAGGCCGATGGCCGTGATGATGATGATTGCCTTGCGCATGAACTCCCTCCTTGCGGGAGTATAGCCACGGGCGGCGGCGCCCCGTGCGCCGCCGATACCGTATTCGATTCGCGTTGTGACAGGGTCGGCGACCCGGCCTGAACGGCACGTCAGCCGATGACACCGTAGCGCTCGCGATAGGCCAGCAGCCGAGCGTGCTCGGTGGCCAGTGCAGGGCGCTCGCCGGCGTATGCCAGCACGTCGTCCAGCCGGGTGATCGCGATCACCGGGATGCCGTAGTCGGCCGTCACTTCCTGCGCGGCGGAGCGTTCGCCCTGGCCACGCTCCTGCCGGTCCAGCGCGATCAGCACGCCGGCCGGCTCGGCGCCGGCAGCGCGGATCAGCGCGAGCGACTCGCGCACCGCGGTGCCGGCGGTCATCACGTCGTCGACGATCAGCACGCGGCCCTTGAGCGGCGCGCCGACCAGGCTGCCGCCTTCGCCGTGATCCTTGGCCTCCTTGCGGTTGTAGGCCCAGGGCAGGTCGCGGCCGTGATGGTCGGCCAGCGCGATGGCCGTGGCAGCCGCCAGTGCGATGCCCTTGTAGGCGGGGCCGAACAGCATGTCCACGGCGATGCCCGAGGCCTCCACCGCGGCGGCGTAGGCACGCCCGAGCTGGGCCAGCGCGGCGCCGGAATCGATCCGACCCATATTGAAGAAATACGGGCTGATCCGGCCGGACTTGAGGGTGAATTCGCCGAAGCGCAGCACCTCGCGCTGCAGGGTCAATTCGATGAAGTCGCGCTGGTAGTCGTGCACGGGCAATCTCGCAAGAGGTCAGGGAAGGGCGTTACGGATCGAGTCGGCGCAGCAGCAGGAACTGTTGCCGACCGGCCGATCCGCCATGGTAGCGCTGTGCGCCCTCGACGAAGCCGGCCTGTCGATACAGCCTGAGTGCCGCGGCGTTGCCCTCGTCCACGCTGAGCACCAGCCACCGCACGGCCGGATGGCGTTGCTTCAGGGTATCGAGCAGCAATGACAGCGCGCGCCGGCCAAGCCCGCGCCGCTGCCAGCGCGCGTCGATGAAAAATCCGCGCAGCCCGACTGCCGGCGCGTCAAATGCGATCGGCGCGATCGTCCGCGGCTCGCGCTCGATGCAGCACAGGCCGATCACCTGATCGCCCAGCACGAACGCGAGCGGATCGGCGCTCGGCCGGCTCTGCGCATCGGCGAGCAGGTCGACCACCCGACCGACGAAACCCTGCTGCTCCGGCGCCACACGCAGTGCCAGCAGCCCCGGGCGCGGCACGCGGTCGACGGGAACCAGGGTGAGGGCGGAGGCATCGGACACGGTTGGTATGATGGCGCATTGACCCGCGCCCGACCCGCAGGAGATGGCATGCGCATCATCAGCCTCAACGCCAACGGTATCCGATCGGCCGCCAGCAAGGGCGCGTTCGACTGGCTGCGCACCCGGCACGCCGACGTGGTCTGCCTGCAGGAGACCAAGGCGCAGGAGGATCAGCTGACCGACCCGATGTTCCGTCCGGACGGCCATCACTGCTTCTACCGCGACGCCACCAGCAAGAAGGGCTACAGCGGTGTGGCGATCTACGCGAAGCGCGAGCCGGACGCGGTGCTCACCGAGCTGGGCTGGGACGAGTTCGACAACGAGGGGCGCTACATCGAGGCGCGCTTCGGCGAGCTGTCGGTGGTGTCGCTGTACTTCCCGTCCGGCTCGTCGGGCGAGGAGCGCCAGCAGTTCAAGTTCCGCGCGATGGAGTGGATCGAACCGATCTTCGACGGCTGGCTGAAGAGCGACCGCCAGTACGTCATCTGCGGCGACTGGAACATCGTGCGCAGCGAAAAGGACATCAGGAACTGGAAGTCCAACCAGAAGAACTCCGGCTGCCTGCCGGAGGAGCGCGCCTGGCTCAACGGGCTGGTCGAGCGCGGCTGGGTGGACAGCTACCGCACGCTGAAGCCCGAGGGCGAGGACTACACCTGGTGGTCGAACCGAGGCCGTGCCCGCGAGAACGATGTGGGCTGGCGCATCGACTACCAGATCGTCTCGCCGTCGCTGCGTGATCGCCTGCGCGATTGCGCAATCTACCGCGAGCAGCGCTTCTCCGACCACGCGCCCTACACGGTCGACTATGCCGACTGAGCCGGTGGCCGCCGCAGTGCCGCGGCCCTCGATCTGGCAGGCGTTCACCCAGCCGGCCGCATGGACGATGGCGGTGTTCGGCTTTTCCTCCGGCCTGCCGTTCCTGCTGGTGGCTGGCACGCTGGCGTACTGGCTGAAAGAGCACGGCGTGGTGCTGTCGGAGATCACCATGATCGCCAGCGCCGGCATGACCTATGCGCTCAAATTCCTGTGGGCGCCGCTGCTGGATCACTGGCGTCTACCCGGCTTCATGCGTCTGGGACAGCGTCGGGGTTGGCTGCTGTTCGCTCAGCTCGGGGTCACCGCCGGCCTGCTGGCGATGGCCTGGCTGACGCCCGCGCGGCTGCCGCCGTTCGTCGCCGCGACGCTGGCGGTGGCGCTGTTCGGCGCCACCCAGGACATCGCGATCGATGCCTATCGCATCGAAATCGCCCCGATCGAGGCGCAGGGCGCGCTGGTGGCCACCTATTCGCTGGGCTACCGCATCGGCCTTCTCACCGCCGGCGCGCTGGCGCTGATCGCCGCGGACCACCTGCGTTGGCCGTTGATTTACGTCGGCATGGCGGCATGCATGCTGCCGCCGATCGCGATGACGCTGGTCGCGCGCGAGCCGCAGGTGCTGCGCCGCGCGCCCGCGCGCTGGTCCGAGGCCATGCGCCAGGGCGTGATCGACCCGTTCGCCGATTTCTTCCGCCGCTACGGTGTCGCGCTCGCGCTGCTGACGCTGGCCTTCATTCTGCTGTTCAAGATTCCCGAACAGGCCACCATCGGCGGCGTGATGAGTCCGTTCTATCGCGACATGGGCTTCACCAAGACGCAGATCGGCGCGATCACCAAGATCTACGGCATCTGGATCGGCATCGTCGGCGTGTTCATCGGCGGCGCGATGGTGGCGCGCTGGGGGGCGTGGCGCTCGCTGGCGGTGATGATCGTGCTGTGCGGCGCCAGCAACCTGCTCTACCTGCTGCTGATGGGCCATCAGGGCAGCGTGCTGATGTTGACGCTGGTGATCTCCGGCGAGAACTTGACCCTTGGCATGCTGGGGCCGCCAACCGTGGCGTTCCTCTCGTCGCTGGTCAACCGGGAGCACACGGCAACCCAGTACGCCCTGCTCAGTTCGCTGGTGAACCTGCCAGGCAAGGTGCTGGGGTTCTTTGCCGGAGGCATTGCGATGGCCGCCGGCTACGGCGGCTTCTTCGTGATCACCGTGCTCGGCATCGTGCCGGCGGTGCTGCTGTTCGCGATGGTGCGCGCGCGCTTCCGCGCTCGCGGTTTCGACGTGCGCTGAGTCGCAATCGCGCGTGGTGGCGCGTGGTCCACGGCAAGGCCTTTGTGCGACCATTCCACCCACAGGGGCATGCGTGACTTGGAGTGGCGCCCATGCCGGATCTCGTTGTACGCCATATCGACAATGTCATGGCCGAGCGCATCAAGACGCTCGCCAAGGATCGACGCTGGTCGATCAATGACGTCGTGCTGCACGCGCTCAAGCACGGCCTGGGCCTCGCCGAGGGCGCGCAACCGTTTGCCGAGACCATGCTCGATACCGACACCGTGGTGCTCAGCGGGCACTGGGACGCGGCCGAGCGGGCGGCTTTCCATGAGGCGGTGCAGGCGCTTTCGGTGGCGCCATCGAGCCAGCTGCTGGCGCCAGCCGACGATGTCTTCGGCGAGGCTCCGGAACGACCGGCGGATCGTTCCTAGCGCGGAGCGGGATAGATGGCGCCCAGCACGCGCGGACCGCGCGCCCCGGTGACCGCGGGCAGGTTGCCGGGCAGGCCGCGCAGGCGTTGCCGCGCCAGCCAGGCAAAGGCCATGGCCTCGAGATAGTCCGGGTTCACGCCGTAGTCGGCCGTGCTGGCCACGCGCATCGGCGCAAGCAGCGCGGCCAGTCGCGCCATCAGCACCGGATTGTGCACGCCGCCGCCGCAGGCAAGTACCAGGCTCGCGTCCGGCGCGTGGCGCGCGATGGCATCAGCCACGCTGCATGCGGTGAGTTCCAGCAGAGTCGCCTGGATGTCGGCCGGGCGGGTGGTGTCGCCGGCCAGACGCGTTTCCAGCCAGGCCAGGTGGAAGTGTTCGCGACCGGTGCTCTTGGGCGGCGGCAGGGTGAAGTACGCATCGTCGAGCAGGCGCTGCAGCAGTGCCCGATCGACGGTTCCGCTCGCCGCGAATGCACCGCCGCGATCGTAGGCCTCGCCGAGATGGCGTTGGCACCAGGCGTCCATCAGGCCGTTCGCCGGCCCCGTGTCAAAGCCCGTAACCCGGCCATCCGCCGCCAGCACCGTGACATTGGCGATGCCGCCGAGATTGAGCACCACGCGGCTGTGCCCGACCTCCGCCAGCAGCATCGCGTGCATGGCCGGCAGCAGCGGCGCACCCTGTCCGCCGGCGGCGACATCGCCGCGACGGAAGTCGGCCACCACGTCGATGCCGCAGCGTTCGGCGATCACGCTGGGGTCACCCAGTTGCATCGTGAAGGGATGGCTGCCACCGGGGCGGTGGCGCATGGTCTGGCCGTGCGAGCCGATGGCGGCGACCGCCTGCGCGGGAATGCCGGTTTCCAGCAACAGGTGCTGCGCGGCATCAGCGAAACAGGCGGCGAGGGCGACATCGAGGCGGCCGAGCCGGTCCAGATCAATGGCGATTTCACCCTGTGCCACGGCGAGCAGCTCCTGGCGCAGCGAGTCCGGCCACGGGTGGGTCAGGCCGCCGAGCAGACGCGGGGCGTCGTCTTCAAAAGACACCAGCGCGGCATCGATGCCGTCGGCGCTGGTGCCGGAGATCAGGCCGAGATACAGCGATCCGGGTTCATGCACGGGGGATCAGTTGTCGCTGTGCCGGCCGCTTGCGACCTTCGCCAGCTTGACGTTCTCGTCCAGCTGCTTGAGTCGGGCCAGCTGCGGTCTCACCACCTGCGCCTTGAACTGCGCCAGCTGCACGGCGGGAAGCGGTTCGGGCTTGGGCAAGGTCACGGTCTGCGGATTGCGCTGCACGCCGTTCACGCGGAACTCGTAGTGCAGATGGGGGCCGGTAGCCAGGCCGGTCATGCCGACGTAGCCGATGACCTGCCCCTGCCGCACGTGCTGGCCCACGCGCTCGCCCGCGGCATAGCGGGACATGTGGCCATATGCCGTGCTGATGGTGCCGCTGTGTTGGATGATCACGAAGTTGCCGTAGCCGTTCATCCAGCCGCGGTATTTGATCACGCCATCGCCGGCAGCGTGGATCGGCGTGCCGGTGGGGGCGGCGTAGTCCACGCCCTTGTGGGCGCGCATGCGACCGAGGATCGGATGCATGCGGCCGGCGCTGAACTGGGAAGAGATGCGGGTGAAGTCCACCGGGATGCGCAGGAACGACTTCTGGATGGGCCGTCCGTCCTCGCTGAACCAGCCCACGCTGCCGTCGGACTTCTTGAAGCGATAAGCCGTGTAGCGATGCCCCTGGTTGACGAACTCGGCCGCGACGATGTCGCCCTCGGTGTAGTAGCTGCCGTCGCGGTAGATGTCGTCATAGATGACGGTGAAACTGTCGCCCACGCGCAGATCCTGCACGAAGTCGATGTCGTACTTGAACAGGTCGGCCAGCTTGCCGACCATGCCGGCACTCATGCCGGCGCGGGCACCGGCGGCATACAGCGAGCTGTCGATCGTGCCGTGCGCGACATGCTCACGCTTGTCCATGTCGCGCGGCTGCAGCGTGAGCTTCGCCGTGGCGCCATCGAAGCGGATCATGGCCCGGTTGGCCTGATCGCGATCGAAGCGGATCCCGGCCAGGCTGCCGTCGTGTCCCAGCAGGAAGTCGAACTCCTGCCCCGGGCGAATGCTGTGCAGGGCGGATGTCGCGCTGCCGGCCGAATCCATGACGCGCTGCAGATCCGACATGCCCAAACCCAGGCTGGCGAAGATGTCGGACAGTGTCTGCCCCGGTTGCACCTGCACGCGCTGCCAGTCTTCGACCGTGGGTGACTGCGTGGTGACCGGCGAAGCCTTGGGCAAGGCGAGCGGCAGCAGCGTGTGCGCCATCGGCGAGGTTGGCGTGCGCATCGCCGAGGCCCAAGCCGGAAGAATGAAACCGGAGAGCAGGGTGATCAGCAGTGCGGTGCCGGCCAGCACCCAGCGCTCGCGATGCCAGCGGATCGGCTCCGCTTCGCCGTGCCGGCTGAACGACCAGTGCGAGCAGCGTTCGTAAAAGTGGGAGTGCCTGCGCTGCGCCTTGCGGCGGATAGCCTGCTTGCGCGCCGCGTGCGCCATCTGCAACCCCTCACCCATAATGTGTAACTCCGCTGATACACCTACGACCGGCAGGTACCATAACGGCCCCGTGTAAACAGCGTCAACGCCTTTTCCATCAATGATTTGCGTATGGTTTTGCGTTAACTCACAATTAACGCGAGTGTGTGCGTACGGTCACCTGAGTGGCTGTCTAGGCAACTAATTTCGAGGAATACATGAACGAGTTGGAGCAGGTGCTGGCCACCATCGCGCGCGGCGCGGACGAGATCATCAAGCGTGAGGAGCTGGAACAGCGACTCAAGGCGGGTCGTCCGCTGCGGATCAAGGCCGGCTTCGATCCCACCGCCCCGGACCTGCACCTCGGCCATACGGTGCTGCTCAACAAGATGCGCCAGTTCCAGGATCTCGGGCACCAGGTGATCTTTCTGATCGGCGACTTCACCGGAATGATCGGCGATCCCACCGGCAAGAATGTCACCCGCAAGCCGCTCACTCGCGAGGACGTGCTCGCCAACGCCGAGACCTACGCCGCACAGGTGTTCAAGGTGCTCGATCGGGAGCGCACCGAGGTGCGCTTCAACTCCGAGTGGTTCGGTCAGATGGGTGCCGCCGACATGATCAAGCTAGCGGCGCAGCACACGGTGGCCCGCATGCTTGAGCGTGACGATTTTGCCAAGCGCTACGCGGCGCAGCAGCCGATCGCCATCCACGAGTTCCTCTATCCACTGGTGCAGGGCTACGACTCGGTGGCGCTGAAGTGCGATGTCGAGCTCGGCGGCACCGACCAGAAGTTCAACCTGCTGATGGGTCGCGCCTTGCAGGAGCACCACGGCCAGGCGCCTCAGATTGTCCTAACCATGCCGCTGCTGGAGGGACTCGACGGCGTCAACAAGATGTCCAAGTCGCTGGGGAACTACATCGGCATCAACGAGCCGGCCATCGACATCGTCACCAAGACGATGAAGATCGGCGACGACCTGATGTGGCGCTGGTTCGAGTTGCTCAGCTTCGAGGTCTCGCTGCAGGAACTGGAGCGGATGAAGGCGGACATCGCGAGCGGTGCACTCAACCCGCGCGACGCCAAGCTGCGCCTGGCACGCGAGCTGGCAGCACGTTTCCACGATGCGGCCGCGGCCGACCAGGCGATCGCCGGATGGCATGCGGTAGTGCGCGGTGAGGGCGATACCTCGCTGCTGCCGCTGACCGAGATCTCCGTGCCTGCTGAAGGACTGCGACTTGCAGCGTTGCTGACCGCAGCCGGACTGACGCCCAGCAACTCTGAAGCTGGCCGCAAGCTCAAGGAGCGCGCGGTGAAGATCGATGCGGTGGTAGTCGAGGACGCCCAGCGTGTCTTCGAGCCCGGCTTCGAAGGCGTGCTGCAGGTGGGCAAGCGGAGCTTCGCGCGGGTGCTGCTCAAGCACGGCTGAGCCGCTCGGGTTCCGCCGAGCGCGGTGCCCTTTGCGGACAGTGGCTTAGGCGATTTCGCGAAAAAATTTCAGAAATTGCTTGCCAAGGCGGGTGGCGCTGCCTACTATTCGCCCCCCGCCGCAGCCGGTCATCGCTCGGCAACATCGACGAAGCGAAAAAACATTTCGCGGAGGTGTTGACGAGGTAGAAGATCGATGTAGAATGTGCGGCTCACCCGGGGCGAAATGCTTCGGGGCGATTCGAGAAACGGATCGCAAGTGATTGATCTTTGACAGTGTGCGCAGGTGACTTGTGTGGACGCCTTGCAGTG
>NZ_JADIKM010000019.1:0-281 GCF_044904665.1 Dyella ginsengisoli | reverse complement strand
GTGGAGCGCGGCCAGGTGCTGGCCAAGCCCGGTTCGATCACCCCGCACACGGACTTCGAGGCCGAGGTGTACGTGCTGTCGAAGGACGAGGGCGGTCGCCACACCCCGTTCTTCAAGGGCTACCGCCCGCAGTTCTACTTTCGCACGACGGACGTGACCGGTGCCGTGACCCTGCCGGAAGGCGTGGAGATGGTGATGCCGGGCGACAACGTGAAGATGGTGGTGAGCCTGATCCACCCGATCGCGATGGACGAAGGCCTGCGCTTCGCGATCCGCGAAGG
>NZ_JADIKM010000018.1:0-673 GCF_044904665.1 Dyella ginsengisoli | reverse complement strand
CTGGGTGCATTGACCACGACCAGTGGTTCGTTCAGTGCGGCCAGCACGCTGGCCGTGAGCGGCAATTTGTCGGTGACGACGACGTCTGGCGGGATCAGCCAGGGCGGCGCGTTCATCGTGGGCGGCACCTCGTCGTTCGATGCGGGCGCCAATGCGATCACCCTCACCAACGCCGGGAATGACTTCGGCGGGGTTGTGAGTCTGACCGGCGGTGCCACGCAGATCACCGACCAGAACGCACTGTCGCTTGGCACGCTGTCCACCGGCGCGCTTACGGTGACCAGCGCCGGGGCGCTGAACCTGGGCCACGGCAGCGTGGGCGGCAATCTGGCCGCCACGAGCAACGGCGGCGCGATTACTGAATCCACCGGTGGGCTGCAGGTGGCCGGTACCGGCAACCTGCAGGCGGGCACGGGTGCGATCACGCTGACTGATGGAGGCAACCACTTTGCCGGTGCGGTAACCGCGGTCGGGCAGGGTGTGTCGCTGGTGGATGCCGGCAATCTGACCATCGCCGCGCTTAGCAGCGGCATCAACGGCACGGTGGAGCTGACGGCTGGTGGAACGCTGACGCTGCCGACGTCGGGCATCGACACCGGGACGGCGGACCTGACGCTGGCGGCGAACGGAGGCTCGCTGGTGATGCCCGGCGCGCTGAGCGGCGCGAACGTGA
>NZ_JADIKM010000017.1:0-500 GCF_044904665.1 Dyella ginsengisoli | reverse complement strand
CGTCGTAGCTCGACGAGCTCATGCTCGGCGCGCTGTCCGCCGGCGCCGGGGCCGCGTCCTGCGCGTGAACGGCACCCACGCCGCCCAGGGCCAAAGCAATCAGAAAATACAAGCCCTTACGTTTCATCAGGTGTCTCCTTTTGATTATTGGTTTTCGCGTCCATTCCACGTCAGACGGAAATCGCGCGTCAGAACAGAACTCAAACAAATGGAGCGTTGCTGCTCCTCGCTTGGCGTTCCTGCCGCAAGCCCGATGAAGTGTATCAAAACCGTTAAATAGTGGAATGCAATTCACATTGCACCGCCGCAACCCGGTGAGGCCTTGTTCAGGAAAGCCGGGCGGCTTTTCCGCTTATTCCCAAAAAGAAGAAGCCCGGCAGATGCCGGGCTTCTTCATGGGTACTGCGGGGGTTCTTACTGCTGAACCTGTAGCTCCGTGCGACGGTTGCGGGCGCGACCGGCATCCGTGTCGTTCGTGTCCACCGGATCGCTCTCGCCGT
>NZ_JADIKM010000016.1:0-727 GCF_044904665.1 Dyella ginsengisoli | reverse complement strand
TCGAACGACGAGGTGCCGCCCACGATGAACGCGCCGCCCTGGCTGATCCCGCCAGACGTCGTCGTCACCGACAAATTGCCGCTCACGGCCAGCGTGCTGGCCGCACTGAACGAACCACTGGTCGTGGTCAATGCACCCAGCGCCGTCGTCGCGCCTACTGCACCGCCCAACGTCAGCGCGCCGCCCGTGTTTGCGTTCAAGGCGTACGCGCCATCCACGGTGGAGGCCAGGTCGATCGCCCCGCTGCCGGTGCTGGTCAGCGTGGTGTTGGCGATCAGGTTCACCGCGTCGTTGTAGGTCTGGGCTCCGCTGGTCGTCACGTTGCCACCGAGCTGCGTCGTGCCGCCGGCGTCCGTGCTCAGGCTGGCCAGCGCCGTGGTGCCACCCACCGCGCCACCAAAACTGGTGGTGCCGGCAGTCGCGAGGCTCAACGCATGCGCGCCGTTCACCGTCGTGCCGAAAGTGATCGCGCCCGCGCCGGTGCTGGTCAACGTGCTGTCGCCGACGAGGCTGACCGCGTCACCGTAGCTCTGGCTGCCGCTGGTGGTCACCACGCCGCCGAGCTGCGTGCTGCCGGCGGCATCCGTGGTCAGGCTGGTCAACGCGGTGGTGCCACCCACGGCGCCGCCAAAGCCGGTGGTGCCGGCGGTGTTCACGCTCAGCGCATGGGCGCCGTCCACCGTCGAACCGAAGCCGATCGCGCCGGCACCGCTGCTTGCCAGGGTCA
>NZ_JADIKM010000015.1:0-825 GCF_044904665.1 Dyella ginsengisoli | reverse complement strand
GGTCAGGCTGGTCAACGCGGTGGTGCCACCCACGGCGCCGCCAAAGCCGGTGGTGCCGGCGGTGTTCACGCTCAGCGCATGGGCGCCGTCCACCGTCGAACCGAAGCCGATCGCGCCGGCACCGCTGCTTGCCAGGGTCACGTCCGCACCCAGCGTCACGGCATCACCGTAGGCCTGCGCGCCGCTGGTGCTCACGTTGCCGGCCAGCGTGGTGGCACCGCCCGCGTCCGTGGTGACGCTTCCCGCCGCCACCGTTCCCAGGCTGGTGACGCCGCTGGTGTTGATCGTCAATGCGCCGAGAGCGCCGTTGGTCCCGCCGCCGATCGCATCACCGAACGCCACGGCACTGCTGCCGCTCGTGACCGTCAGGTTGTGCGCCGTGGCGGTGGCATTGTCCAGCGTGCCGAGAAAGCTCACGGCGCCATTGTTGGTGGTGGCAAGGGTGAGGTCGGCACCCAGCGTCACTGCGTCGTAATAGGTCTGCGCACCGCCGGACGTGACGTTGCTGGTGAGCTGGATTCCGCCGCCGTTGACGGACAGATTGCCGCCCACATTCACCGCACCCAGCGTCAGCAGACTCAAGCCGTTGCTCACCGCCACGTCGTTCGCACCGGTGTTGGTCAGGCTCACCGCGCCGGTGAAGTCGTTGCCCGCGTTGGTGAGGGTGATCGCATTGGCGCCCGCGTCGAACGACGAGGTGCCGCCCACGATGAACGCGCCGCCCTGGCTGATCCCGCCAGACGTCGTCGTCACCGACAAATTGCCGCTCACGGCCAGCGTGCTGGCCGCACTGAACGAACCACTGGTCGTGGTCAATGCACCCAG
>NZ_JADIKM010000014.1:0-883 GCF_044904665.1 Dyella ginsengisoli | reverse complement strand
TGGGCTCTGTTGCAAAGATTGGCGGCAGTCAGAGGTAGGCTGTCGCTCTGCGCCGATCAGGCGGCTGCTGCGAAATGGTGGTTGAGCATGCCCATGGCCTCCGTCAGCGCCGAGGGCCCAATGCCAAAAGCTCTCTCCACAAGGCGCACCTCGCCCCTGATGCCGGGCTGCAGGCACCAGGGGCGAGCCTGTCCTTTGCGCAGGGCTCGCATGACTTCGAATCCCTTGATCGTGGCATAGGCCGTGGGGATCGATTTGAAACCGCGCACCGGCTTGATCAGTATCTTGAGCTTTCCGTGATCGGCCTCGATCACGTTATTGAGATACTTCACCTGCCGGTGGGCCGTCTCCCGGTCCAGCTTTCCTTCGCGCTTCAATTCGGTGATCGCTGCACCATAGCTCGGCGCTTTGTCGGTATTGAGCGTGGCAGGCTTTTCCCAGTGCTTCAGGCCTCGCAGGGCCTTGCCCAGGAACCGCTTCGCTGCCTTGGCGCTGCGGGTCGGCGACAGGTAGAAATCGATCGTGTCGCCCCGCTTGTCGACTGCCCGGTACAGGTAGGTCCACTTGCCCCGCACCTTGACGTAGGTTTCATCCAGGCGCCAGCTCGGATCAAAGCCACGCCGCCAGAACCAGCGCAGCCGCTTCTCCATCTCCGGGGCGTAGCACTGGACCCAGCGATAGATCGTCGTATGGTCGACCGAAATGCCGCGTTCCGCCAGCATTTCCTCAAGGTCGCGATAGCTGATCGGATAGCGACAATACCAGCGCACCGCCCACAGGATCACATCACCCTGGAAATGGCGCCACTTGAAATCCGTCATCGTTCCGTCCGTCCAATCTCCGCCAAGCATGCTCAAGCTTCACGATTTTTGCAACAGAGCCC
>NZ_JADIKM010000013.1:0-1474 GCF_044904665.1 Dyella ginsengisoli | reverse complement strand
AACGTGACGCTGAGCGGCCGCGACGGGATCACGCTGGGCAGCAATCTGACCAGCCCCGGCACGGTGACGCTGACCAGCAGCGCCGGTGCGATCAGCCAGACTGGCGGTGTGCTGACCGCCGGCACGCTCACCGGCAGCTCGACCGGCGCGACCACGCTGAGCGGTGCCAACTTGATCGGCAATCTCGGCAGCTTCATCGCCGGCGGCCTCAGTCTCAACAACGCTCAGGCACTGACGGTCAGCGGCCCCGTGAACGGCGGCGCCAGCACCGTGATCGACAGCACCGGCAACCTGATGCTGGCCGGCAACGTCACCGGGACCACCACGACGCTGGGCGCCGGCGGCACGATCAGCCAGACCAGCGGCATCGTCACCGCGACCACGCTGAACCTCGGCTCGGTCGGCGGTGCCAGCCTGGCCGGCAACAACCTGGTCGCCAACCTCGGCACGGTAACCAATACGGGCAGCGGCGGCCTGGCGTTCACCGACGCCACCGGATTGAACCTGTCCGGCGCGGTCAACGTCGGGTCGGCCAGCGGAAACGATCTGGTCCTGACGGTCACCGGCAACCTGACCCAGTCCGCTGGCGGTGTGATCATCGCGGACCAGCTCGCCGGCAGTTCGACCGGCAGTACGACGCTGGGGGGCGCCAATCATGTGGACACGCTGGGCAGCTTCGCCGCCGCCAACCTGGCGCTGACCGATGCCCAGGCGCTGGCCGTTGCCGGCCCGCTCAGCGTCCCGGGCTCGCTCAGCCTTACCACCACCGCAGGCGTCCTCAGCCTGAGCGGTAGCCTGTCGGCCGGGACGGTAAGCCTGAATTCCGCTTCCGCGCTGGCGCTGGCCAACAACATCACGGCCACCACGCTGTCGCTGTCGTCCGGCGGTGCGATCACGCAAAGCGGCGGCGCGCTGTCGGTGAGCGGCACAACCACGGTGAATGCCGGCAGCAACGCAGTCACGCTGACCGATGCCGGCAACGACTTCGTCGGTACGGTAAAACTGACCGGCGGCACGACGCAGATCACCGACCAGAACGCACTGTCGCTTGGCACGCTGTCCACCGGCGCGCTTACGGTGACCAGCGCCGGGGCGCTGAACCTGGGCCACGGCAGCGTGGGCGGCAATCTGGCCGCCACGAGCAACGGCGGCGCGATTACTGAATCCACCGGTGGGCTGCAGGTGGCCGGTACCGGCAACCTGCAGGCGGGCACGGGTGCGATCACGCTGACTGATGGAGGCAACCACTTTGCCGGTGCGGTAACCGCGGTCGGGCAGGGTGTGTCGCTGGTGGATGCCGGCAATCTGACCATCGCCGCGCTTAGCAGCGGTACCAACGGCACGGTGGAGCTGACGGCTGGTGGAACGCTGACGCTGCCGACGTCGGGCATCGACACCGGGACGGCGGACCTGACGCTGGCGGCGAACGGAGGCTCGCTGGTGATGCCCGGCGCGCTGAGCGGCGCGAACGTGA
>NZ_JADIKM010000012.1:0-1207 GCF_044904665.1 Dyella ginsengisoli | reverse complement strand
AAAAAGAAGAAGCCCGGCAGATGCCGGGCTTCTTCATGGGTACTGCGGGGGTTCTTACTGCTGAACCTGTAGCTCCGTGCGACGGTTGCGGGCGCGACCGGCATCCGTGTCGTTCGTGTCCACCGGATCGCTCTCGCCGTGGCCGATCGGACCTTCCAGGCGGCTGGCGTCAATCCCGTGCGCCGTCAGGTAGTCGTACACGATCTGTGCGCGACGCTCCGACAGGCTCTGGTTGTACGCATCCGTACCCTTCGAGTCGGTATAACCGGCCACCGTCACCTTCACCTGCGGGTAGCGCTGCAGCGTGTCCACCGCCTGGTCCAGGATCGCGATCGAGTCCGCACTCGGCTCGGCCAGCGCCTTGCCGATCTCGTCAGCCTTCACGTGACCCTTCTTCGGGTAGTCGAACTTGAAGTTCACGCCGCGCAGGTCGATCACCACCTTCTGCGGGCAACCGTCCGGACCCACGATCGTGCCAGCCGGCGTGGCCGGGCACTTGTCGTCGCAGTCGTTCACCTGGTCGCCGTCGCTGTCCAGCGTCGAGCAATCCGGGGCGGCCGGAGCCGGCGCGGCTTCCGGAGCCGGGGCGGCCGGCGGCGCGCCGAAGCGCGACACGATGCTGAAGCCCAGGAACCAGTCACCGTAACCGTCCTGTGCCGGCTGGCTCTTGTTGTCCCAGTCGTAGCGGTAGCCCGTCTCGATGCGCACGTCCGAGCTGTCCGTGATCGTCTTGGACACGCCCACGCCCAGCTCGGCGGCCGGCGAGAAGCCCTGGTCGCCACGGTTGTGGTGGTTGCTGCCCATCAGGCCGGCCAGCAGGTACGGACGCCAGGCGTTCCAGTCGCCGCGGTAGAAACGCGCAGCCACGCCGAAGCTGTTGTTCGACCAGCTGCCGCCACCCACTGCCGAGTCCACGTCACGCTTGGTGCGGTCGGCGAAAATGTCGATCGACGCATTCGGCGAAATGAAACGACCCACGCCCAGACCGTAGTAAATCTGACGGCTGTTCGTGTTGCGATCGGTGTCGTTGTAATAACCACCAACGGTCGGCGCGATATACCAGCGGTCGTCGTAGCTCGACGAGCTCATGCTCGGCGCGCTGTCCGCCGGCGCCGGGGCCGCGTCCTGCGCGTGAACGGCACCCACGCCGCCCAGGGCCAAAGCAATCAGAAAATACAAGCCCTTACGTTTCATCAGGTGTCTCCTT
>NZ_JADIKM010000011.1:0-2154 GCF_044904665.1 Dyella ginsengisoli | reverse complement strand
GGTCCCACCCGATCCCATCCCGAACTCGGAAGTGAAACGCAGCTGCGCCGATGGTAGTGTGCATCCGCATGCAAGAGTAGGTCACCGCCAGGGACCTCATACGCAAATCACCCCCTCCTAAAGAGGGGGTTTTTTGTTGCCCACGATCTGCCAATGAGGCGCTTGCCTCTTCTTGTCGCATCGGGCGTGGAATACTCCCCGCCACTTGCTCCGCCAATGCGGGATCTTTCATGTTTGTCCACGTCGAACAGCGGCGCCGTACTCGATTCACGTGGGCCACGCTGCTGCTGGTGACTCTCTGCGTGATGGTCTTTGTCAGCCTGGCGCTGATGCCTGCGCCCCAACGCGTGTCTCTGCTGCTGGAGTGGGGCACGATCCCGGCAAATATCTTCGACATGCATCTGCCGATCCTTCCCCAGTTGGTGGATCCGGCGCTCCTGCGGTTGTTCACTGCCTTGTTCATCCATGTCGAATGGACGCATCTGCTGGGCAACCTGCTGTTTCTGGCGATTTTCGGTCTGCCGGCGGAGCGTTCGATGGGATCGTTGCGCTTTCTGGCCCTGTTCGTGCTGGGCGGCATGGTGTCGAACCTGATTGGCGCTCTCTCGCTGGCCGGTGTCCTGCGCCCAATCATCGGCTGCAGTGGTGCGGTGTCGGCCGTGCTCGGGACCTACATGGCGCTGTTTCCGCGCGCACGGCTTGGATTGGTACTGCCGCTGGGTCTGTACTTCGAATTCGTGAGGGTGCCGGCATATCTGCTGATCGGCATCTGGGTGCTTTTGCAGTTCCTCTTCAGCTATGCCGGCCCGAGTTACGGGGCTGTGGTCTGGTGGACGCACATCGCCGGCTTTCTCTTCGGCGTCGTGTTTGGCGGGCTGTCACGCGATGCGATTGTCCGGCGCATGCGGAAGTAGGCAGAGATCATGCATGCCAAGAAGCTTTAAGGGGTCGTACACCTGCACTCGGGAAGTGCTGCGAACTCTATGCGCGCCACGTTGCGGGCAGTGTCTTGCGGGGATCCGCGGAGCTCGGGGAGTGGATCTTCCAGCCAACCGGCGAAGAGTTTCTGGTGGACCTGACCGAAAAGCGCCTCCGGGACGAGCTCAAGGACGCACGCGTGTCGCATCTCACGACGCAGGCGTATGAATCGCCCCCAGGGGTTGGCTTGCGATTGCGATTCGTGACACAGACGGCGGGCAAAGGGTACCTCCGTCAACGCAGCCCACCCGGCTGCGCTAGCCATCTTCGCGGCGTTGACCGCCTGGAGCAGCGTGATCGGACAGGCGGTGGTGACGCGCGAACCGGCGCAGCAACTGCCGCGCCATCGGGGTGGGCGCCACCGCCCGGAAGATGCTGGTCGGATCGGCGCCCTCGCGCCTCACGTCATGCCGCTTGCGATGAATGTAGGCACGCATGACCTCGGCATTGAACTCAGGATGGAACTGCACGCTCACCGCATGTGGTCCGTAACGCAGCAGGTGATGCGGATCGCGGGCCGAGCGCGCCATCACCCGCGCACCTGCCGGAGGTTCGAGCACGCTCTGCTCATGCGTGGTGTGTGCGCGGAACGACCCGGGTAGCGATGCGAGAAGCGGATCGTCGGCCGCTCCGGCAAGGCATTCGATTGGCAGCGTGCCGATCTCGCGGCCGCCGGGAAGGTAGTCCACGCGACCGCCCAGCGCGTGGGCCATGAGCTGGTGGCCGTAGCAGACGCCGAACATCGGGAGCTCGTGATCCATCGCGTCGCGGATCCAGCCCGCCGTGCGCTCGCTCCAGGTTGCTCGCTCGGTCACCATCGCCGCAGAGCCGGTGATCAATGCGCCTGCGATGTCGGTCGCTTTGGGCAGGGTTTCGCCTGCCGCGACATCGATCACCTGGATCCGTTCGCGGGCCACGCCGGTGGCGAGCCGGAACCAGTGGGGGAAGTCGCCATGCCGGGCACGGATCGCTTCTGGTGCGCGCCCGGTGCGGATGATCAGGACGGGTCGGCTCATGCAGTGGGCATCGGTCGGGTCGTAAGCTCCCCCGTCAAGCAGACACTTCAAAAGTAGAACCGCTGGCGGCTTGTTGACGGTACTCGGCGGGCGTCAGGTCGCCGAGTGATTCGTGAGGGCGTTGCTCGTTGTAGTCGAGCATCCACCAGTAGGCGGCCTC
>NZ_JADIKM010000010.1:0-5449 GCF_044904665.1 Dyella ginsengisoli | reverse complement strand
GCAACAAAAAACCCCCTCTTTAGGAGGGGGTGATTTGCGTATGAGGTCCCTGGCGGTGACCTACTCTTGCATGCGGATGCACACTACCATCGGCGCAGCTGCGTTTCACTTCCGAGTTCGGGATGGGATCGGGTGGGACCACAGCGCTATAGCCGCCAGGGAAAAAGTGGGGTCAGCGCTGATAGCGCCAGACCCACGATCGGGGTAAACGAGTGACAAGCGATTTGGGTGAAACGTATTTGAGATGTATCGCGAGGTATTGCGAAGCGTCTTGGGGTTATATGGTCAAGCCTCACGGCTCATTAGTACGCGTAAGCTCAATGCATTGCTGCACTTCCACACCGCGCCTATCAACCACCTAGTCTTGATGGTGCCTTAAGGAGAGTCGAGCTCTCGGGAGATCTCATCTTGGGGCGTGCTTCCCGCTTAGATGCTTTCAGCGGTTATCACTTCCGTTCATAGCTACCGGGCAATGCCTCTGGCGAGACAACCCGAACACCAGCGGAACGTCCACTCCGGTCCTCTCGTACTAGGAGCAGCCCCCCTCAAATCTCCAACGCCCACGACAGATAGGGACCGAACTGTCTCACGACGTTCTGAACCCAGCTCGCGTACCACTTTAAATGGCGAACAGCCATACCCTTGGGACCGGCTACAGCCCCAGGATGTGATGAGCCGACATCGAGGTGCCAAACACCGCCGTCGATATGAACTCTTGGGCGGTATCAGCCTGTTATCCCCGGAGTACCTTTTATCCGTTGAGCGATGGCCCTTCCATACAGAACCACCGGATCACTAAGACCTACTTTCGTACCTGCTTGATCCGTCGATCTCGCAGTCAAGCACGCTTATGCCTTTGCACACAGTGCGCGATGTCCGACCGCGCTGAGCGTACCTTCGTGCTCCTCCGTTACTCTTTGGGAGGAGACCGCCCCAGTCAAACTACCCACCATACACGGTCCCTGACCCGGATTACGGGCCTAGGTTAGAACGTCAAGCACTTCAGGGTGGTATTTCAAGGATGGCTCCACGCAAACTGGCGTCTGCGCTTCAAAGCCTCCCACCTATCCTACACAGAAGAACTCAACGTTCAGTGTAAAGCTATAGTAAAGGTTCACGGGGTCTTTCCGTCTTGCCGCGGGAACGCTGCATCTTCACAGCGATTTCAATTTCACTGAGTCTCGGGTGGAGACAGCGCCGCTGTCGTTACGCCATTCGTGCAGGTCGGAACTTACCCGACAAGGAATTTCGCTACCTTAGGACCGTTATAGTTACGGCCGCCGTTTACTGGGGCTTCGATCAAGAGCTTCGCCTTGCGGCTGACCCCATCAATTAACCTTCCAGCACCGGGCAGGCGTCACACCCTATACGTCCACTTTCGTGTTTGCAGAGTGCTGTGTTTTTGATAAACAGTCGCAGCGGCCAGGTTACTGCGACCCATCAACGCTCAGTCACGCACGTGACCACGTCGATGGGCGCACCTTCTCCCGAAGTTACGGTGCCATTTTGCCTAGTTCCTTCACCCGAGTTCTCTCAAGCGCCTTGGGATTCTCACCCTGCCTACCAGTGTCGGTTTACGGTACGGTTTTTCTTAAGCTGAAGCTTAGTGGCTTTTCCTGGAAGCGTAGTATCAGTCACTTCGTCCAATAGGACTCGTCTCGGTGCTCGGCATAAAGGATCCCGGATTTGCCTAAGACCCATGCCTACCGCCTTTCCCCGGGACAACCAACGCCCGGTAGACCTAACTTTCTCCGTCCCCACATCGCACTTAAGAAAAGTGCTGGAATATTAACCAGCTTCCCATCGACTACGCATTTCTGCCTCGCCTTAGGGGCCGACTCACCCTGCGCCGATGAACGTTGCGCGAGGAAACCTTGGGCTTTCGGCGTGGGGGCTTTTCACCCCCATTATCGTTACTCATGTCAGCATTCGCACTTCTGATACCTCCAGCAGACTTTACAATCCACCTTCACAGGCTTACAGAACGCTCCTCTACCGCGTACACATAAATGTGCACACCCCGAGCTTCGGTGCATAGCTTAGCCCCGTTAAATCTTCCGCGCAGACCGACTCGACCAGTGAGCTATTACGCTTTCTTTAAAGGGTGGCTGCTTCTAAGCCAACCTCCTGGCTGTCTATGCCTTTCCACATCGTTTTCCACTTAGCTATGACTTTGGGACCTTAGCTGCGGGTCTGGGTTGTTTCCCTTTTCACGACGGACGTTAGCACCCGCCGTGTGTCTCCCGGATAGTCTGTCCTGGTATTCGGAGTTTGCCATGGTTTGCTAAGTCGCGATGACCCGCTAGCCATAACAGTGCTCTACCCCCAGGAAGATTCGTCCGAGGCGCTACCTAAATAGCTTTCGAGGAGAACCAGCTATCTCCGAGTTTGTTTAGCCTTTCACTCCTATCCTCAGCTCATCCCCATCTATTGCAACAGATGTGGGTTCGGTCCTCCAGTGCGTGTTACCGCACCTTCAACCTGGCCAAGGATAGATCACTCGGTTTCGGGTCTACTGCCAGAGACTATGCGCCCTATTCAGACTCGGTTTCCCTTCGCCTCCCCTATACGGTTAAGCTTGCCACTGACAGTAAGTCGCTGACCCATTATACAAAAGGTACGCAGTCACCCTTGCGGGCTTCCACTGCTTGTACGTATACGGTTTCAGGGTCTATTTCACTCCCCTCTCCGGGGTTCTTTTCGCCTTTCCCTCACGGTACTAGTTCGCTATCGGTCAGTCAGGAGTATTTAGCCTTGGAGGATGGTCCCCCCATGTTCAGACAGGGTTTCTCGTGCCCCGCCTTACTCAATTTCACACACAATGCCCTTTCGTCGACTGGGCTATCACCATCTATGGCCGGCCTTTCCAGACCGTTTGACTAGAACAAAGTGTGCTTTTGGGCTGCTCCGCGTTCGCTCGTCGCTACTGACGGAATCTCGGTTGATTTCTTTTCCTCCGGGTACTTAGATATTTCAGTTCCCCGGGTTCGCCCTGCATGGCTATGTATTCACCATGCAGTACTCCTTGCGGAGTGGGTTTCCCCATTCGGACATTGCCGGATCAAAGCTTGTTGCCAGCTCCCCGACACTTTTCGCAGGCTGCCACGTCCTTCATCGCCTCTGACTGCCAAGGCATCCACCGTATACGCTTAGTTCGCTTGACCATATAACCCCAAGTCGCCTCGGGGCCATCCTGTTGCCAGGACATGCCAAAGAACAGTTTCGCTACATTTGCCTCAACGACACATCTCGGTTCGGTTTCGAACCAAAACGCTTGTCACTCGTTTACGTTTTCAAAGAACACCACGCCGGCCTCAACGCCGGTGGGCTTCAAAATCTTTTGTGTGCGCTACACATCCATTGGAAGGCCGTTTGAAACTGGTGGAGCCAGTCGGGATCGAACCGACGACCCCCTGCTTGCAAAGCAGGTGCTCTCCCAGCTGAGCTATGGCCCCAGGTGCTTGGTGGTGGGTCTGGGAGGACTCGAACCACCGGCCTCACCCTTATCAGGGGTGCGCTCTAACCACCTGAGCTACAGACCCATAAAGCTTCCGGTCGAAACGACCAAACACGCCCTGTGGCGTGCGGATGTGCAGGTGTCTTGTGTGGACGTCTTGCAGCAGCGAAAGCTGCCTATCTCGAAAGGAGGTGATCCAGCCGCACCTTCCGATACGGCTACCTTGTTACGACTTCACCCCAGTCATGAACCACTCCGTGGTCGTCGTCCCCCTTGCGGTTAGACTAACGGCTTCTGGAGCAACTCACTCCCATGGTGTGACGGGCGGTGTGTACAAGGCCCGGGAACGTATTCACCGCAGCATAGCTGATCTGCGATTACTAGCGATTCCGACTTCACGAAGTCGAGTTGCAGACTTCGATCCGGACTGGGATCGGCTTTCTGGGATTGGCTCCACCTCGCGGTATTGCAACCCTCTGTACCGACCATTGTAGTACGTGTGTAGCCCTGGCCGTAAGGGCCATGATGACTTGACGTCATCCCCACCTTCCTCCGGTTTGTCACCGGCAGTCTCCTTAGAGTTCCCACCATTACGTGCTGGCAACTAAGGACAAGGGTTGCGCTCGTTGCGGGACTTAACCCAACATCTCACGACACGAGCTGACGACAGCCATGCAGCACCTGTGTTCCGATTCCCGAAGGCACTCCCGCATCTCTGCAGGATTCCGGACATGTCAAGGCCAGGTAAGGTTCTTCGCGTTGCATCGAATTAAACCACATACTCCACCGCTTGTGCGGGCCCCCGTCAATTCCTTTGAGTTTCAGTCTTGCGACCGTACTCCCCAGGCGGCGAACTTAACGCGTTAGCTTCGACACTGATCTCCGAGTTGAGACCAACATCCAGTTCGCATCGTTTAGGGCGTGGACTACCAGGGTATCTAATCCTGTTTGCTCCCCACGCTTTCGTGCCTCAGCGTCAGTGTTGTCCCAGATGGCCGCCTTCGCCACTGATGTTCCTCCCGATCTCTACGCATTTCACCGCTACACCGGGAATTCCACCATCCTCTGACACACTCTAGCTTCCCAGTATCCACTGCCATTCCCAGGTTGAGCCCGGGGATTTCACAGCAGACTTAAGAAACCGCCTACGCACGCTTTACGCCCAGTAATTCCGATTAACGCTTGCACCCTTCGTATTACCGCGGCTGCTGGCACGAAGTTAGCCGGTGCTTATTCCTCAGGTACCGTCAGCCCCACCGGGTATTAGCCGGTAGTATTTCGCTCCTGATAAAAGTGCTTTACAACCCGAAGGCCTTCTTCACACACGCGGCATTGCTGGATCAGGCTTGCGCCCATTGTCCAATATTCCCCACTGCTGCCTCCCGTAGGAGTCTGGACCGTGTCTCAGTTCCAGTGTGGCTGATCATCCTCTCAGACCAGCTATCGATCGTCGCCTTGGTGAGCCATTACCTCACCAACAAGCTAATCGAACATCGGTCCGTCTAACCGCGCAAGGCCCGAAGGTCCCCTGCTTTCTCCCGTAGGACGTATGCGGTATTAGCGTAAGTTTCCCTACGTTATCCCCCACGTCTAGGTAGGTCCCGATGCATTACTCACCCGTCCGCCACTCGCCACCCACAGTATTGCTACTGCTGTGCTGCCGTTCGACTTGCATGTGTTAGGCATGCCGCCAGCGTTCAATCTGAGCCAGGATCAAACTCTTCACTTAAGTTTTCGACACCCTCTCCCTTGCGGGTTTGGACGTCTATCTTTCTGAAGGGTGATCCCAACATAAAACGTCATTGCTGACTTGTATGTTGGACCCTTGCATTGCTTGGACAGTCATTCCGTCCACTGCAAGGCGTCCACACAAGTCACCTGCGCACACTGTCAAAGATCAATCACTTGCGATCCGTTTCTCGAATCGCCCCGAAGCATTTCGCCCCGGGTGAGCCGCACATTCTACATCGATCTTCTACCTCGTCAACACCT